>CAVOUZ010000009.1:0-23446 GCA_963699735.1 uncultured Gammaproteobacteria bacterium | reverse complement strand
AGAACATCCTGCTGGCCCGGGACCCGGAAAGCGACGCGCTGACGACCCTGGTGCAGGCGCTCACACTGGCGCGGGAGAACGGGGCGAACCTGGGCGTGCTCACCGTCATCGAGCACCCGCCCCTCGACGAGCTACCGCTGGGGACCCGCACCCTAGTCGGCCTGCTCGATCGTGACCAGGTGCGCGAGATGGTCGAGCAGCGGCATCGAGCGCGTCTGCGGAGCCAACTCTCGGCGCTCTCGATCGACGATGTCGATGTGAGCGCCTGCGTGGCGTCGAGCCACACGCCCTTCCTGGCCATCATCCAGCAGGTGCTGCGTCAACGGGCACGATCTGCTGATCAAGGAGGCGCACAAGGTCACCGGGCCCCGCGCCATGCTGTTTCATCCAACCGATCGCCATCTGCTGCGCAAGTGCCCCTGCCCTGTCTGGATGATTCGCCCCGAGCATCGCGCCGCTTACCAGCGCATTCTGGCCGCGGTCGACGGGTTTGCCGAGGACGAGATCAACAGAGATCTCAACCGACGAATCCTGGAGCTGGCCAGCTCGCAGTCGGCGCGAAGCGGTGCCGAGCTTCACGTGGTCCACGCCTATGGCCCCATCAGCCCGATCGTCTTTTCGCCGGGCGGCGATGCCGAGATCCGTAGAAACGCCATCGTCGGCCTGCATCGCGAGCGGCTGGATGCGCTGTTGGCCGGATATCCACTCGGTGAAGGGCAGGTGCACATGGAGGAAGGGCGAGCCGGCGACCTCATTGCCGCGGTGGCGGAGCGCGAGGGGATCGATCTGATCGTGATGGGAACCGTCGGGCGGGTCGGGATTCCTGGGCTCTTTATCGGCAACACGGCAGAGACGACGCTGGATCGCGTGCGTTGCGATGTGCTGGCGATCAAGCCCCGCGGTTTCGTGACGCCGGTGCGGCTTGCAGAAGGGGGTTGACGCGCCGCCGGCCGCAGCCGCCGGCAATCACAAGGGAACTGCACATCAAGACGGGGGCGAACCCTGGCGGCGGGCCAGCAGCTTGCGGATCTCCTCCGCCCAAAGAACGGTGCTTGCCGCGGCAATGATCACGGCAAAATCGGCGGCGGGGAGCGGCACCGTGTGGAAGAGCGCGTTGAGCGCCGGCCAATAGATCACCGCCAGCTGCAACAGCACGGCGAGTACCAGCCCTCCCAGCAGCCACGGGTTCCTGAACAGCCTGAGACCCAGCGCCGAGCGCGTCGCGGACTGGCAATTCAGCACGTTGAACCATTGGCAGGCCGCCAGGAGCGTGAAGGTCTCCGTCTGCACCTGCGGGTAGGGAACGCCCTGCGCCAGGCGCCAGGCGAAATAACCGAAGGTGGTCAGGGCCATGACCGGGGTCATGAGTGCGACGCGCTTGAGCAGGGCCGCGTTCAGCAAGGGCTCCCCTGGCGGGATCGGCGCAATGCGCATCTCGTCGCCCTCCAGCGGATCCATGATCAGGTTCACGGTCACGGTGCCCTCGGTCACGATGTTGATCCAAAGGATCTGAACCGCCGCCAGCGGTAGCGGATAACCGAGCAGCAGCGCCGCCAACAGCAAGGCGATCTCCGCCATGGAGGTCGCAAAGAGATAGAGGATCACCTTTTTCAGGTTGCGATAGACGCGCCGCCCCTCCTCGACCGCCTTGACGATGGTCGCGAAATTGTCGTCCGTGATGACGATCGCCGACGCGCCCTTGGCCACCTCTGTCCCGGTCATGCCCATCGCGACGCCGACATCTGCCCGCGCCAGCGCCGGCGCATCGTTGACGCCGTCACCCGTCATGGCGACCACGTCGCCGCGCGACTGGAAGGCCTCGACGATGCGCAGCTTCTGACTCGGGTGCACGCGCGCGAACACGGCGATGTGATCGAGGCCGGCGCGCAGATCCGGCTCGGCCATCCGCTCCAGCTCCAATCCATCGACCGCCCTATCCCCCGGGCCCGCAATGCCCAGGGACTGTGCGATGGCGAGACCCGTGGCCTTGTGATCGCCGGTGACCATCACCGGGCGCACCCCCGCGACCCGGCACTCCGATACCGCCGCTCGGACCTCTTCGCGCGGCGGATCCGTCTGCGCAATGAGCCCGAGCAGGACGGCCTTGCCGGAAAATTGCCGGAAATCCGCATGCTCGTCGATGACGGCGCCCGTGACCTCGGCCACGGCCAACACCCGCAACGCCCGATCGGCAAAACCTTCGGCCGCCTCCATCGCGCGCCGACAGGGGGAACCATCGGCCTTCCCGTTGGGGGCGCACAGGCCGAGGATGGCCTCTGGCGCCCCCTTGAGCAGGACCGGGCCCTGGCCGTCGGGCCGACCCTGCTGGGTCGCCATCATCTTGGTGGCCGCGGAGAAGGGGATCTCGGCGCGCCGTGGCCACCGAACGCGTAAGGCCTCAACGTCGAGACCGGCCTTGCGGGCCAGCGTCAGCAGCGCCGCCTCGGTGGGATCACCAAGGGCGCGCCAACGCGAGTCCTCGGCGTCCGGCGCAAGGAGTTGGGCATCGTTGCACAGGGCGGCGGCCTCCAGAAGTCGCATCGCGGGGCCGTCGCCCGGCATGTCCCCACCGTTGAGCGACCCTTCGGGCCCGTAACCGGCGCCCTCCACCGCGATCTCGCGCCCGTCCGGCAGCCACAGCGCCACCACGGTCATCTCGTTGCGCGTCAAGGTGCCGGTCTTGTCCGAGCAGATGACGGTGGTCGAGCCCAAGGTCTCTACTGCCGCCAGCCGGCGCACGATCGCGCCCCGCGCAGCCATGCGCTGCATGCCGACCGCCAGGGCGATGGTCATGGCCACCGGCAGCCCTTCCGGCACCATCGACACCATCTGGCTGATGGCGACCATGAAGATGTCCACGAGCGGGATGCCACGCAGCAGACCGGCGGCCACTACCGCGACGAACAGCGCGACGGCCGCTGCGACCAGATAGCGGCCGAACTGGGCGATGCGCAACTCCAGCGGCGTCTTGGGGGTTTCGGCCGCCTCGGTCATCTCGGCGATGCGGCCCACCTCCGTGGCTCCACCGGTGGCTACCACCAGCGCCCTGCCCCGTCCCGACGTGACCTGGGTGCCGGCATAGACCATGTTGATGCGGTCGGCGAGCAGGGTCTCGCGCGGCAGCCCATCGACCACCTTGTCCACCGGCAGGGATTCGCCGGTGAGCGCGGCCTCGGCCGTCTGGAGCGCCCGCGCCTCGAGCAGCCGTGCGTCGGCGCCGACCGCGTCTCCGGCCGTGAGGAGCAGGACGTCGCCAGGGACCAGCGCGCCTGCGTCGATCAGGTGTTCCCGCTCGTCGCGCAGTACCCGTACCTGCAGGGTCGAGAGCCGGCGCAGCGCCTCCATGGAGCGTGCGGCGCGTCCCTCCTGTATCCACCCGATCAGGGCATTGATGGCGACGACCACCAGGATGACACCCGCGTCTCCCCGGTGCCCCAGCGCGAACGCAAGGACGGCGGCCACGAACAGGATGTAGATCAACGGGCTCTGGAACTGTCGCAGGAAGAGGCCAAGGGAAGACTGCCGCTGCTCCTCGGGAAGCGCATTCGCCCCGAAGATCCCGATCCGGTGCGCGACCTCGCCGGCTTGAAGCCCTCTTCGCGGGTCCACGCCGAGCGCCTCGGCGGCATCGGCCGGATGGAGCGCGTGCCAGATCAATTGGTCGAGCCTTTGAGGATCCATTGCCATGCCCGCTGGTCGTTCGGCCGGATAGCCCAAGTCCGCGGCCAACTATAACCAGGCGAAGAACCTGGGAGACGTGGTCAGAGGCCGGCGTATAGGGTCGCCGTGTCGCTTGCCGGCCACTGACCGCTGCCCGCGCGCTCGAACATCACAGCCGATACTCGTCCAGCGGGTCTGCCCTAGCGCCCTCACCAGCGGCACCCCAGCCCGGTGTGTCATCGTGCAGCAACCAAGCCACGACCTCCAGCGGATCATCGCCGTCGGCCAATCTCCGATCCTCTTCGTGGATCGAGCCAAGCACACCCCCGAGCGTCTCCCCGGCCCTTAGCCGGCGGACGCTCTCGATGACCGACGACACCCGGGCGATTCGCGTCCTGAGCCTTGCGCACTCCTGCCGCTTTGCGCGCAGGGCTTCTACCAGAAAACCGACCAGACGCGCGGAATCGCTCCAGCGTTTTCGCAGATCCTTCAGGACTCCCTCGATGGCCTGCGCCGCAAGCTCTCCTTCCTCGATCTGAAACTCCACGAAAACGCCGTGGGCGAGGATGAAAAAGAGCGTCAGTGTGCGCCTGCGCTCGGCCAGGGGGGTGTATACGGGGGCGCCCTTCGCGTCGAGGTTCAGGACGTCGAAGTAGACACGGATCCCCGGCGGGGCCCCGCCAATCCAGTCACCAACGCGATACTGGTCAAGCGCGCAGTCGAAACGCTTGGTTTGGATCTCGAGCTCCCGTCCGTCCAGCTCGATGTAGAAGGAATCGAACATGCCCATACTTCCTCCCCCCAGACCGGGTTGTGTCGGTGGCGGTGCGCAGGCTCCTCGGCGAGGCCGCCGCGGTTGCTCCGGTGGGTTTATCGCCACAACTTGCCCGAACAATAGCCTGCCGCTCTAGACTTGCGTGTATCGTCGTTGTCGCTCACCGGATAACCACGAGCAAGGTTGTCGATTTGCGTGAAAAATGGTCGACAACCCGCCTTGTCACGAACCGATGGCCTGCGGTCCCCCGATGCAGCGCGACAGCGCCACTTCCTGGGTCTCAACGGAGGCTGGAATGTCCCACCGAGCGAGTCGCGGGGCCACAGGGCGGGGCTATACACCGACCCCTGACCCCCTCACCGGATCTTCGGCGTTAAGATCAACACCGTCCTCCGCTGGCCTTTACACGAGTTCCATGCGAGCGCGCCTAGCGATACTGCTGATCCTCTTCCTCGCTCTGATCGCGGCAATCAACCATAACGGACCGCTCGCCGAGGATTCAGTGCAGGTCGCCTTTCCCGTTCCAGACGCCCTTGCGCCGGCGGTGCGGTTCTGGACGCGTGTGTACACCGAGGTGGATTCCGCCAGCGGCTTCATCCATGACAACCGCAATCTGGATGTGGTCTACGGGATCCTCTACCTCAATCCCGCTGCCCCGCCCCAGGCGCAAAACCTGGCGATCGATAAGGTGCTGGGCGAGTACCGCAGGGCGCTGCTGGCCTTGGCATCCGGCGGCCACGACGCGGGTACTTCGATCGAGAAACGGGCCGGCCGCGCCTGGGGACAAGAGGCCGGGGCGGCCGAGCTCGAGGAGGCAGCGGAGCGCCTGCGGTTCCAACGAGGCCAGTCGGATCGTATTCTCAACGGCTTGGACGGGTATGCCCGCTGGAAAGGGAAGATCCAGAAGATTCTCCGCGGCCAGGGCCTGCCCATCGAGCTGGCCGCGCTGCCCCTGGTGGAGTCGTCCTACAATCCGCGCGCGGTATCCAAGGCCGGCGCGCTGGGCCTGTGGCAGTTCATGCCCGCGACGGCGCGGCGATACCTGCGTGTGGATCAAGGGATCGATGAACGGCTAGACCCCGTGAAGTCATCCGTGGCCGCCGCTCAACTCCTGCAGCAAAATTACGCCGTGCTGAAGAGCTGGCCCCTGGCGATCACCGCTTACAATCATGGCCTCTCCGGGGTGCGGCGCGCCGTACGCGAGACCGGCACCGAGGATCTGGGTGAGATAGCCGAGCGCTACGAGACCGAACGCTTTGGTTTCGCCTCGCGTAACTTCTACGCGGCCTTCCTTGCCGCCGTGGAGGTGTCGAGCCATCCCAGGCGGTACTTCAGCGACTATCAGCAGGACCCACCTGACCCGATAGAGCTTGTCACCCCAACCTACCTTCCCGTCGACGTGCTCGTCGCAGGTCTTGGTATCGACAAGGATTGGCTGCGCTCATTCAACCCCTTGCTCCACCATGAGGTCTGGAACGGGAGGCAGTTCGTCCCCGGGGGCTACGTGCTGCAGCTCCCTGCGACCTTGGACGCCGCCTGGGCCGAAGAGCGGCTGACCAGGCTGGCGGAGCACTTTGGCTTTTCCTCGCAGAGACCGAGCCCCTACTACGAGGCTCGCCTCGGGGATTCGCTCTCGGAGATCGCAGAACGCCACGGCACCACCCCTCAGACGCTCCTCGCCCTGAACAGCCTGGAGAACATGGACGAGATCCATGCCGGACAGACGCTGCGCGTGCCGAGGATGCCGGACCCCGATCCATTGGGTGCGGGCAGCGCCGCCCTCCTCGAAGCGCAACGCCTGAGCGGCGGGATCGACGGCGATTCCGTGGAACTCTCCGGCCTGATCGCGACACTCGTGGGACGAGACGGCCTGACCGACCAGGCGGGCAGCCTATCCTCAGTTCCGGAGCGGCCCGAGCCCGACATCATCCAGGCCAGCGATTCCGACGCCTCGGTCGCCGTTCCGGACTTGGTCGCCGGGAGCGACGCCGATCAATCCGAGCCGCTCGCCGAGGTCCAGCCGGACCTTGCGGCCGATCCCCTCGACTATGGGGTGGCCAGGGACGGCACCATCGAGATCCAGATTGGCGAGACCCTGGGTCATTACGCCGACTGGCTACAGCTCTCGTCCGAGCGCATCAGGAGGCTGAACGGGTTGAGCAAGGGCACGCCACTGATCGTGGGCCGCCGCCTCAAACTGGACCTCTCGGCCGCGAGCGCGCCCGTGTTCGAGAAACGGAGAATCGCCCACCACGAGTCGCGACAACTCGAGTATTTCAGCCGCCATCGCATCAGGGCGGTCATCGAGCATCCGGTCAGTGCCGGAGACAACCTTTGGTTGCTCGCGGTGGAACACTACAGGATCCCGCTTTGGCTGCTGCGCCAGTACAACCCGGACGTCAATGTCGACAGCATCCTGTCCCTCGGAAGCGTGATCGTCGTGCCCCTTGTGGAGAGCTCGCCGGACCACTCGGCGTCGGGCTCGGGTTTGGATCTCTGTCCGCTCTCCGCGATGTCACGACCTGGTGGGGGCAAGCCTCGGCAGCAGTGTTGGCAGCTCCCGTTGCAGGAACCGGGCGTCGGTTGAAAAGAGGTCGTAGCCGTCGATCTCGGGCAGCGGCACCAGTCGCGCCTGCAGGATCTCAGGAGAGGCGCCGTTCATAGGCCCGCGGCCGAGGCGTGCCCGCAGGGCGGCATAGCCGCCCGCTGGTGTGCAAGCGCAGTAGAAGTGGAGCCGCTGGGGCCCCGGCTCCTCCGGAACATAGGGCACGGCATCGATCCGCAGGACCTGGATCGATTCGATCGCGAGCCCCAGTTCCTCGCGCATCTCGCGTCTGAGGGCGCTGTCGATGACCTCCGATGGCCCGCCCTGAGCGGCGGAATCCGGCGGGGCCGCCTCCACGGAGCCGCCGGGAAGGCCCCAGGCGCCCCGACTCCGATAGCTGTGCTCGACCAGGAGCACCTCCGGCGGCACCGCTTCCGTGTCGATCATCACCGCAACCGCCCCAACCACCCAGCGGCGGGCGAAGCGGCCCTTGAGAAAGCCGGCGAGTCGGCGCGGAAAGCGCCGCCACAGGCGCAGCACCTGCCGGTGGATCGCCGGGCGGCCCTCGATCCAACGGGCGATTCGACTCAACATGCTCTGGCCTCCGGGGACCGCCGACGTAGACGGACCGGTGTCATTGAAACCTGCCCAGAGTCTAGCCCCGGAGCGACCGGACCGCGTCTGCCCGACCCCGCCCAAATTCCGCCGCTCGCCCCCATCTATCCCAGGTTGCCATCGCAGAGATCCTCCTCCAGGTTATGCCAACCCAGACTCCGGATCAGGACCGCATCTCACTGCGCGGGGTGCGCCAGAACAATCTGAAGAACCTGGACCTGGATCTGCCCCTGGGTCAGCTGATCGTCGTCACCGGTGTATCGGGCTCCGGCAAGTCGTCGCTGGCCTTCGACACCGTCTACGCCGAGGGCCAGCGGCGCTACGTGGAGACCTTCTCCCCCTACGCCCGCCAGTTCCTGGATCGCATGGACAGGCCGGCGGCGGACCGCATCGACGGCATCCCCCCGGCGATCGCCATCGACCAGTCCAATCCGGTGCGCAGCTCCCGTTCCACCGTCGGGACCATGACGGAGCTCAACGATCATCTCAAGCTCCTGTTCGCCCGGGCCGCGCGGCTCTTCTGCCGTGGCTGCGGACGCGAGGTCCGGCGCGACACCCCCGAATCCGTCTGGGACCAGCTCGGGGGCGGAACGCTTGGGAATCCGCCCGCGGTACTCATCGCCTTTCCGGTGCCCGTGCCCCCGTTGTTGAGTGCCGACCAGGTCCGGGAGATGCTCGCCCAACAGGGATACGTGCGGCTGCTGAACGAGCAGGGCCCGGTGATCACCGTGGTCCAGGACCGGCTGCGGCTGACGGAGGCGAACCGCGGGCGTGCGATAGAGGCACTGGAGACCGCGCTCGCCAGGGGGCACGGACAGGTCCTGGTGCATCCGCTCGGCGAGGATCGGGAGCCAGGCGAGCCCAGGCGCTTCTCAGCGCACCTGCACTGCCCGGACTGCGACATCGGCTACCGGGAGCCCCTGCCCAATCTGTTTTCGTTCAACTCTCCGATGGGTGCCTGCGAGACCTGCCGGGGCTTCGGCCGCACCATCGGGGTGGATTGGGGCCTGGTGATCCCGGACCCCTCAAAGTCGCTGATCGAAGGGGCCATCAAGCCCATCCAGTCCGACAGCTATTCCGAGGTCCAGGAGGACCTGATGGGGTTCGCCCACCGCCGCGGGGTCCCAACCGACATCCCCTGGCGCAGCCTCTCGGAGGCGGACCGGACCTGGGTTCTGGAGGGCGAGGGCGAGTGGGAGACCGGGGTCTGGTACGGCATCCGCCGCTTCTTCGACTGGCTGGAGGGGCGCGCCTACAAGATGCACGTGCGGGTGCTGCTCTCGCGCTACCGCTCCTATGACGAATGCCCCGCCTGCCACGGGGCCAGGCTCAAGGACGAGGCCCTGGACTGGCGCCTGTGCGGTGACGGCGCGACCGCGAGCCCAGGCCCGGGTCGCTTCCGACACGCCCGGGTGACCATGGACGATGGGGCCTGGGCCGCCCTGCCCGGCCTCAATTACCACGATCTGATGCGCCTGCCGTTGGGCAGGGTCCGTGACCTGTTCGACACCTTGCAACTCCCCGGCACGCTGGATCAGGCCATGGACTTGGTGCTCACGGAGATCCGCTCGCGGCTGCGCTATCTCGGCGCCGTCGGGCTCGATTATCTCACGCTCGATCGCCAGTCCCGGACCCTCTCGGGGGGCGAGGTCCAGCGCATCAATCTCACCACGGCGCTGGGCACCTCGCTGGTCAACACCCTGTTCGTTCTCGACGAGCCCAGCATCGGTCTGCACCCCAGGGACATGGGCCGGGTGATCGCCGTCCTGCATCGGCTGCGCGACGAGGGCAATTCGCTGCTGGTGGTCGAGCACGACCCCGAGGTGATGCGCGCGGCGGACCGCATCATCGACATCGGCCCAGGCCCTGGCGAGCATGGGGGCAGAGTGATCTTCCAGGGCCCGCCAGCCGAGCTGCTGCTGGCGGCGGACTCGATGACCGGGGACTATCTGGCGGGGCGCCGCCGGGTGGAGGAGCCACGGGCCCCGCTGCCCGTGACGGCCGGGACCCCGCGCATCCGCGTCCGCGGCGCCCGCGCACACAATCTCAAGGGGATCGACGTGGAGCTCCCGCTCGGCCGCCTGGTCGTGGTGACCGGCGTCTCCGGCTCGGGCAAATCCACCCTGATCCAGGACCTGCTCTACCGGGCCCTGTGCCAGCTCAAGGGTCACCCGGAGGAGACCCCCGGGGACCACGACGCCATCGAGGGCGAGGGGCTCATCATCGATGTCTCACTGCTGGACCAGTCTCCTATCGGGCGCACCTCCCGCTCGACCCCCGCAAGCTATGTGGGCGCCTTCGATCTGATTCGTCAGCGATTCGCCAGGCTGCCGCTGGCGAAGGAACGGGGCTACACGGCCGGCACCTTCAGCTTCAACTCCGGAAACGGGCGCTGCCCGACCTGCGGGGGCAACGGCTTCGAGCACCTGGAGATGCAGTTCCTCTCCGATGTCTATCTGCGCTGCCCGGACTGCAACGGCCGGCGCTACCGCTCCTCGGTGCTCGAGGTGCGGCTGCCGGGAGGGCCGACGCTGGAGGGGCTCTCCATCGCCGAGGTGCTCGATCTCACCGCCAGCGAGGCACTGACCCTGTTCGCCGACAACCAGGAGCTCAGGCGCGCACTGGAGCCCCTGACCGCCGTGGGGCTCGGGTATCTGCGTCTCGGGCAGCCGGTGCCCACCCTCTCCGGGGGCGAGGCCCAGCGCCTCAAGCTGGCCGGGCATCTGGGGAAGAAGGGCCGGGGCCCGAGGGCCCAGGGGAAAGGGGCCGGCACCGCCCCGGGGGGCCTGTTGTTTCTGATGGACGAGCCCACGACCGGGCTGCACTTCGCGGACATCGCGGTGCTGATCCAGTCGCTGCGCCGGCTCATCCAGCAGGGACACTCGCTGGTGGTGATCGAGCACAACCTGGACCTGATCGCCGCCGCCGACTGGATCATCGACCTCGGGCCCGAGGGCGGCGACGCGGGCGGGGAGCTCGTGTGCACGGGAACGCCGGCGGAGGTCGCGCGCCACGGGGGCAGCCACACCGGCCGGGCGCTCCGTCGGTCGGGCTTGAGCCCGGCGACGGCGCCCGGGATCAAGCCCTATCTACCGATCGATCTGAAGTCCGGCCGACAAGACGCCGTCGCGGAGGCGCCGGGGCGCGGCGCCGTCAAGGACCGCGTCGGCAGGCCGAATCGGCCCCCCTCCATCGACATCTACCACGCCCGCGAGCACAACCTGAAAGATCTGACCCTCTCGATCCCGCGGGGTCGTTTCACCGTCGTCACGGGGGTTTCGGGCAGCGGCAAGAGCACCCTGGCCTTCGACATCCTGTTCGCGGAGGGTCAGCGGCGCTATCTGGAGTCGCTCAACGCCTATGCCCGCCAGTTCGTTCAGCCGGCGGCGCGGGCCGACGTGGAGGCGATCCGCGGCATCCCGCCGACGGTGGCCATCGAGCAGCGGGTGAGCCGGGGCGGGGCCAAGAGCACCGTCGGCACCCTGACCGAGATCCACCACTTCCTGCGCCTGCTCTATGTGAAACTCGGCATCCAGCACTGCCCGGGGTGCGGCTGCCCCATCGAGCCCATGGGCCCTGACGCCATCCTGGAGCGCATCCTCAAGGACCACCGGGGCCAGCGGATCGCGCTCATGGCGCCCATGGTGGTTGCCCGCAAGGGCCTCTACAACGAGCTGGCCGCCTGGGCCGCGCGCAAGGGGTGGTTCCTGCTGCGGGTGGACGGCGAGCCCGTCGAGACCGCCAACTGGCCCCGTCTGGATCGGTTCCGCGAGCATTCCATCGACCTCCCGGTCGGCGAGATCGAGGTCGGGCGCGACTCCGAGAACGACCTGCGCGCCCTGCTCGATCAGGCCCTGGACCTGGGCAAGGGCCTGCTGCGCCTGGTCCGGGTGAGCCGCGGGGTCTGGGGGGCGGAGACCCCCTACTCCACCCACAGGGCCTGCCCCGGTTGCGGCCGCGCCTTCGAGGAGCCGGATCCCAGGCTCTTCAGCTACAACTCCAGGCACGGCTGGTGCCCAAGCTGTCTCGGCACCGGGCGCCAGGACCTCGGGCTCGATCTGGAGCAGAGCGGCGAGGAGGAACAGTGGCTGGACGCCCCCGAGGGCGAGCACCGCGCCTGCCCCGACTGCGGGGGCGGCCGGCTGAATCCGCAGGCCCTGGCGGTGCGCTTCCGGGGCCGCTCCATCGCGGAGCTGGCCGCACTCAGGGTCGACCAGGCACGGACCGAGATCGCCGACCTGGTGCTCGACGCCCGGGAGGCCGCCATCTCCAGGGACCTGCTCGCCGAGGTGCGGGAGCGGCTCTCCTTCCTCTGCGAGGTGGGTCTCGGCTACCTTAGCCTGGACCGCGGTGCCCCCACTCTCTCCGGGGGCGAGGCCCAGCGTATCCGGCTCGCCGCCCAGCTCGGTTCCAACCTGCGGGGCGTCTGCTACTGCCTGGACGAGCCCAGCATCGGCCTGCATCCCACCGACAACGGGCGCCTCCTCGATACACTCAAGCGGCTGGAGGGCAAGGGAAACACCATCGTGGTGGTGGAGCACGACGAGGAGACCATCCGCCGCGCCGAGCATGTGATCGACCTGGGTCCGGGCGCCGGTGTCCAGGGCGGCCGGGTGGTGGCCCAGGGCACCGCGGCGCAGCTCATCGCCGACCCCGACTCGGTCACCGGACGCTATCTGGGGCGGGCCCCGGTTCGCTCCCGGCCCCCGCGCCCGGCACCCGAGGACGCGGTGGACTGGCTGGTGGTGCGCGGCGCGCGGCTCAACAATCTCAAGGGTCTCAGGGTGCGCCTGCCCCAGCGGCGGCTGGTGTGCGTCACCGGGGTCTCGGGCTCCGGCAAGTCCACCCTGGTGCGGGACGTGCTGGTGCGGAGCCTCAAGGGGCTGCTGGCCGGACCCGACAACGAGAGGCCGCTCACCAGGCGCCGCCGCTCCGGTGTCGAAGCCCCGGCGTCGGGCATGCCGACGGGCGCCCTGCACGGCTGCGACGGGCTCATTGGCTGGAAGGGCTTAACCCGCGTGCTCGAGGTGGACCAGACGCCCATCGGCAAGACCCCACGCTCCTGTCCCGCCACCTATGTGGGCTTCTGGGACCCGATCCGCCGGCTCTTCGCGGCCACCCCCGAGGCACGCATCCTCGGCTGGAGTGCGACCCGCTTCTCCTTCAACACGGCGGGCGGGCGCTGTCCCGCCTGCGACGGCCAGGGGGTCCAGCGCCTGGAGATGAGCTTCCTGCCGGACGTGCAGCTGCCCTGCGAGGTGTGCGGGGGCAGCCGCTTCGAGCGCGAGACCCGTGAGGTCCACTACAAGGGGCTGGATATTGGTCAGGTGCTGGACCTGGACGTGGACCGGGCGGTGGAGCTCTTCGCCGCCCACCGCGCCATCGCCCACCCGCTCGGTCTCTTGCAGGACGTGGGCCTGGGATACCTCAGGCTGGGCCAGCCGAGCCCCACCCTCTCCGGCGGCGAGGCCCAGCGGATCAAGCTGGTCACCGAGCTCGCCAAGGCCCGCCCGACCCTGGACGGCACCAACCCCAGGCCGACCCTCTATGTCCTGGACGAGCCCACGGTCGGCCTGCACATGGCGGACGTGGAACGTCTGGTGCGGGTGCTCCAGCGACTGGTGGACGCCGGCCATACGGTGCTGGCCATCGAGCACGACCTGAGCCTCATCGCCGAGGCGGACTGGGTGATCGACCTGGGCCCCGGGGCCGGCGACGCCGGCGGCGAGATCGTCGCCGAGGGCAGCCCGGAGCGGATCGCCGAGAGGGGCGGGTACCTGCCTACACCAGGCGCCCTGCGCGATTGGCTGGGGCGAGCCGGCAAGACGGCTCCCCAAGGAGACGCTGTCTAGGCCACCTCGCCTCCCCGGCCCGGCTCGCCTCTGCCTGGAGGCCGGGACTCTTCCCGGACCCACCCTGAGATTCGGAAAGTGCCCGCCTGCTCAATCCCAGTTCGGGCGCGCAGGCCGACAGGTCCCACGTATTGACGACATGCCGATAACCTGATCCACTTCGCCGCGGTCCGAGCACGCATACGCCTCGATCCAATGCAATTGAATCGGCCAAACGCAAGGAGAATAACCCTGAGAGCTATTACGTCCGTCGCCCTCACGGCAGGACTTCTCCTCGCCGGGTCGCACGCCCAGGCGGTGCCCATCCTCGACCAGGACTTTAGCTCCGGTTGCTGCCTGACAGGCATCCTGGCGGAGGCTTACTCCCACGCGGGGCAATCCGTCACGGCCGGAGCCCGGGGCGATCTCGTCCGGGTGGAGTTGGCGGCCAGCCACAGAGCGGATTTCGTCATCCCCTGGCTTCTCGATATTCAGGAGGTGGTCTCAGGGGTCCCGACGGGGAGGGTTTTTTCCAGCACCCTCGTCGACGCGGACGACTTTACGCTGATCGAAGGTTCCGATCCTAAGCTCCTGGTTGACCTTTCATCTCCGGTGTTTTTCGAGGTCGGTGATGAGTTCGCCATCGTCTTGTATCCCCAAGGGATCGAGGGCTTTGCACCCAGTCTTTTTGCCGGGAGCTGGAACGGTGACGTGAACGCGGGCTATTCGGGCGGAACCGCCTTTTTTGGGGCCTCCGCGAGCGCACTCGTGCCCGAGAATTTCGACTTTCACTTCAAGACCTTCGTGTCCCAGGTCCCCGAACCGTCGAGCGCGCTCTTGCTGATCGCGGGCCTGGCCGCGCTTCGCAGGCGAGGGCGCGCGTCCGGCGATCAGGCTGTAAGGCCGCTGCAGCGGGCGGATCGGAGCTGACCCTGTAGGCTGCCACCGCCGCCCAAGGCGTCGTTTTTCGGAGATACGCAGGCGACCATCTTCCCGAATCTCGCGGCCTCGGGGCGGGTATCGGGCTCGAACGGGAGTGGTCTGCGGGCGCTGGCGCCTTTCGCTAGAAGCGTTGTCCCTTGGGAACGACCACGACCCCCTGCTCCGAGACGGTGAAGCGCTCGCGGTCGCGGGAGAGGTCCATACCGATCTGCTCCCTGGGAGGGACCTCCACGTCCTTTTCGATGATGCAGTTGCGCAGGTGGGCCCCCTCCCCCACCCGCACCCCGTCGAACAGGATCGAGGTATCCACGATGGCGCCATCGCGAACCCGCACCCGCGGATAAAGGATGGAGTGATTGACTCCGCCCCCGCTGATCACGGTGCCCGCGGCGAGCATGGAGTTGACGAAGATCCCTTCCGTTCCGCTCGCCGCGCCGGGGACGGTGCGCGCGGGCGGGTATTGGCCCTGATAGGTGCGGATGTTCCAGTCGTCCTGGTAGAGGTCGATGGGCGGGTCGGCCAGCAGCAGGGCCATGTTGGCCTGGAAATAGGCGTCGATCGATCCGAGGTTGCACCAGTAACGGTCGGGGGTCACACGCCCCCGCTGCTGGCCGAAGCGGTAGCCGAACACCGGCTCGGAGGCAACGATGGGACCAATCCGGTCGAGGGCCAGATCCTCATCGGACCCCCCCTCGGGGTCTGCTGCCTCCATGGCCGCGAGCAGCCAGGGCTTGTCGAAGCAATAGACCCCCATGGTCGAGAGCTCCGCATGCCCGTCCAAGGGGGCCAGGGTTCCGGCGCGGCCGATCTGGAGCACCCGCCCCTGCGTATCCGTCCGCACCGCGGGTTGGACCCCACCGCCGGGGTCGGCCGGCCCGCGCAGCGCCAGGCTAACCCGCGCGCCGGACTCACGATGCGCGCGGATCAACTCGGCGTAGTCCATGCGGTAGACGGCCCCGCCCTCCAGCACCAGCACCTGGCTGGCGGCACTGCGCTCGAGCAGGTAGCGGTTCTGGCGGATCGCGTCGAAGGGCCCACCGTACCAGTGGAGGCCTTCCCGCTGCTGGGGCGGCACGGCGGTGATGAATTCGCCGATCTCGGGGTTGAAGATGAACCAACCGTCGCGCAGGTGCTTATGCAGTGAATGGCTCTTGTACTGGGTCAGCACCAGCACCTGGCGTAGACCCGAGTGCAGGCAGTTGGCGAGGCTGAAGTCGATGACCCGGTACTTGCCGCCGAAAGGCACCGCGGCCTTGGGCCGATGCAGGGTCAGCGGATCGGGTCCGACGCCACGGTCGGTGGCGAGGATCAGGGTCAGGGTCTGGTCTGGCATGGGTCTCTTGGGCGCCGCGGCGCCTCAGCGGAAGGCGGCGTGAGCACACCGGCCGCCATGGTTACCATGATCGGGTCTGTTTCTGCCCATCCCCGAGTCAAGCCGCGTCCAATCGCTCGAGGGCGGGAACGAGTTTGGCTGTCAGTGCCTCGATCAGCATGGACCTCCCGGTCATTTCCTCGGGTACCGGCAGCCCCATGAGCGCCAGCACCGATGGGGCCACGTCGGCCAGGGAGCCCGCCGGCACCAGTGTCCAGCGCCGCTCGTCAACCACCAGAAAGGGCACCGGGTGGGTGGTGTGCTGGGTGTGGGGCTCGTCGGTCTCCGGATCCACCATCAGGTCACAGTTGCCGTGGTCGGCCGTGAGGATGGCCGACCAGCCGTTGGCCACGGCCGCGTCCAACACCCGCCCGACCTCCCGGTCGAGGGCCTCGACCGCCCGGATCGCGGCGGTGCGGTCCCCCGTGTGGCCCACCATGTCCCCATTGGCAAAGTTGACCACGATGAATCCGTATTGGCCAGAGCCGATGCCCTCCACCACCGAAGTGGCGACCTCGTGCGCACTCATCTCTGGCTTGAGATCATAAGTCGCGACCTTGGGCGACGGGATCAGCCGGTGCTCCTCCCCCGTGGCCTTGTCGTGACTGCCGCCGTTGAAGAAAAAGGTCACGTGGGCGTACTTCTCGGTCTCGGCGCAGTGGAGCTGGTGGATTCCCAGGTCCCCGAAGAGCCGGTTCAGCGAGATCCGCGGGGCCTCGGGGTCAAAGGCCCAGGGGGCCCCGAGCGCGGGGTCGTACTCCATCATGCAGCTCAGATCGAGGCGCGGATAGCGACCTCGATCGAAGCCCTCAAAATCGGGGCTCAGGAGTGCCGAGACCATCTGGCGCGGGCGATCCTTGCGGAAGTTGAAGGAGATGATCACGTCGTCGTCATCAAGCCCGGAGTAACCGCCGATCACGCTCGGGTGGATAAACTCGTCACCCTCGCCCGCCGCGTAGGCGGCGTTGATGGCGTCGCGCGCGGACGCCGCCGCCCGGCCCTGGCCAAGGACCAGCGCCCGCCAGGCGCGCTCCACCCGCTCCCAGCGCCGGTCCCGATCCATGCTGAAGAAACGCCCCGACAGCGTGGCGATGCGCCCGCCGGCCGGCTCGAGGGCCTGTTCCAGGGGCGGCAGGTACTGCAGGGCGGACCGGGGGGCGGTATCGCGGCCGTCCGTGACCATGTGCACGACGGGCACGACACCATGGCGGGAACAGAGCTCGATCAGGGCCAACAGGTGGTTGAGGTGGCTGTGCACGCCACCATCCGACACCAGCCCGAGCAGGTGCAGGGGTCGGCCGAGCGACTTGGCCGTCTCGACCGCGCGTACCAGGACCGGATTGGTGAAGAAGCTGCCGTCGGCAATGGCGTCGTCGATCAGCACCAGGTCCTGGCGGACCACGCAGCCACTCCCCAGGGTCAGATGGCCCACCTCCGAGTTGCCCATCTGCCCCTCCGGAAGCCCCACGCCCGGGCCCGAAGCATTGAGCACGGAGAAGGAGTAGCGGAAGAAATACTCGTCCAGCCGCGGGGTCCGCGCCTGTGCCACGGCATTGTTGATCTTGCTGGGATTGATGCCGACTCCGTCCAGGATCACCAGGACCACCGGCCGGCGCGGGACCTTGCCTCGTTCAGTCATGACGGACCTCGGGCACGTTGTCGATACTGATGTCATGCAAGTTGGATACCTCCACTGGAACCCGAGGCTGGGCCCCCAATCGTTGCCCCCAGTCTGGGCCCGCTCGCGATGACGGCGCCCAAGCGTGGTGCAAAAGGGTCTGCGGAACCGGGCTTTCGGCGCTAACTGCGATCATTCAGGACGGCCGCTCGCCTCCTGGATCACCCGCTTCATGTCCCGGACGGCCCGGTCCAGGCCGGAGAACAGGGCGCGCGCCACGATCGAGTGGCCGATGTTGAGCTCCCGCACCCCGCGGATCGCCGCGATCGCCTTGACGTTGTGGTAGTCCAGCCCGTGGCCCGCGTTGACCTGAAGGCCCAGTGACCGACCGAGATCCACTCCGCGACGGATACGCTCGAGCTCTGTCGCCCGCTCACCGGGGTCCCTGGCGTCCGCGTAGCGTCCGGTGTGTATCTCCACCACCGGTGCCCCGACCGCGCGCGCCGCCTCGATCTGTTCCGGCTCGGGGTCGATGAAGAGCGACACCCGAACACCGGCGTCGGCCAGCCTGGCACAGAAGGACTTGAGGTGGGCACGCTGGCCGGCCACATCGAGTCCACCCTCTGTGGTCAGTTCGGCGCGACGCTCCGGCACCAGGCAGCAGTCGGCTGGTCGGATGCGGGCGGCGATCTCGCCCATCTCGGGTGTGGCGGCCATTTCGAGGTTCATCCGGGTCTGCAGGATGCCGCACAGGAGCTCGACGTCGCGAGGCTGTATGTGCCGGCGGTCCTCCCGCAGATGCAGGGTGATCAGGTCGGCCCCCGACTGTTCCGCCACCAGGGCCGCCTGTATGGGATCCGGGTAACGGGTGCCGCGAGCCTGGCGGATGGTCGCGATGTGGTCGATGTTGACCCCGAGCAGGACCTCGGGTGTGATCGATGGGTTCATGGGGGCTCCGACGGTGACTGGAGTGGTCGATTCGAGGCGATCAGTTCGGTGAGGACGCGACGGCCCTTGGGCCGGTCAGGCGCCCCTCTGCCAGTGGCGAAACAACTCGCGGCTCTTCAGCGGCTTGGGGCCAAGATGGGGCTCGAGGAGCCGGCGTAACAGGTCACGGGCCTCGCGCTGGTCGGCGGGGGCGATCGCGCGACCCTGGTAGAGGGCCAACAGGGTCGAACCCGAGACGCTGATCCGGTCCTCGTGCGCACCGGCGATCCTCGGGCCGGCCCCCGCCTCGACCAGGTAGCGACGCCCCGCCTCCACCGGCTCGCCGCTGGTCGCGCACCGGTCCAGGCCGGGGGCATAGCCCAGCTCTTCGAGTAGCCGCAGCTCGAATTGCCGCAGGCTGGTCTCGAGCCCCCCGTCCGCGTTCCCGAGCCCGCTCAGGGCGCTGTGATAGAAGGCGAACAGGGCATCATGCGGATCCTGGCGGCCCAGCAGCCGAATCAGCAGCTCGTTGAGGTAGAAGCCGCAGGGCAGCGCCCGCCCGGCGAGCGGCAGGGGCCGCCCGGCCGCCTCCACCCGGGTCAGGGTGCGGACCTCCCCGCGCCCCGCGACCCCCAGCCAGAGTGGCTGGAAGGGCTGCAGCAAGGCACTCGCGGGATTACCCCGCCGCCGGGCGCCCTTGGCGATCGCGGGAAAGCGTCCGCGGCCACCGGCGAAGATCTCCACCAGCAGACTGGTGTTGCCATAGTCGCGCCGGTGCAGGACGAAGGCCTGAAGGAGGCCGCCCCTGTCGGTCATGACCGGATCGACCTCCCGATCACCCGTCTACCCTTAGCCGTCTGGCACACCCGTCAGGGATCGCGGTATCCCAAGCTGGCGAGCGCGGACTCATCGCTCGACCAGCTCTTCTTGACCTTGACCCAGACCTGCAGATGGACCGGGCAGCCGAACAGCTTCTGCATCTCCAGTCGGGCCTGGGTCGCCGTGGCCTTGAGGGCCGAGCCCCCTCTGCCGATCACGATGGCCTTCTGACCAGGCCGCTCCACCCATACCAGGGCGTGGATGCGATACCGCCCCCCCTCGTCCTCGAAGCGCTCGATCTCCACGGTGGTGCGGTAGGGGAGCTCCTCCCCGTAACGCTGCACCAACTGCTCGCGCAGGAGCTCGGCGGCGAAGAAGCGCTCGGACCGGTCGGTAACCTGATCCTCGGGAAAGGCGGGTGGACCCTCCGGCAGGGCGGCGATCACGGCCCGCTCGAGAGCCTCGATCCCGTCCCCCCGAACCGCCGACACGGGAATCAGCTCGAGGAACCCGTGCCTCTCGGCCAGGGACTGGAGGTAGGGGAGCAAGGCCCCCTTGTCCGCGACCGCATCCACCTTGTTGACGACGGCGATCACCGGAACCTCGGCGGCCGCGACGGCCTCGAGCGCCAACGCATCCTCCTCGTTCCAGCGCAGCGCCTCCGTGACGAACAGCGCCAGGTCCGCATCGACGATGGCCCCGCGTGCGGCACGGTTGAGATAACGGTTCAGAGCATCGCCGCCGCGGCGATGGATGCCGGGCGTGTCGACGAACAGGATCTGGCCATCCGGCCTGGTCTTGATGCCGAGAATGGCGTGGCGCGTGGTCTGGGCCTTATGGGAGGTGATGGCCAGCTTCTGGCCCAGCAGGCGGTTGAGCAGGGTCGACTTGCCCACGTTCGGGCGTCCGACGATACCTACGCTCCCGCAACGCTGCTCCCCGGGGTCAGACATGTTCCGACGATCCGCCACTGTCCCGGCCCCGTTCGTTTTCGGCGGCGGTTGCCGACCCCGTGCGCGCGATCGCCCCGAGCATGGCCTCCGCCGCCGCCTGCTCGGCGCGCCGCCGGCTGCTTCCCTCGCCCCGGCTCACCAGGCCCTCGTCGCTCAGGGTGCATTGAACGCTGAAGCGCTGGGCGTGCTGAGTGCCGGCCACATCGACCACCGCGTAATCGGGGATGGGCCGGCGCTGGGCCTGCAGGTGCTCCTGGAGCCGCGTCTTGGGGTCCTTGCCGGCGTGGGCCGTGCTGATCCGGGCGAGCGGTCCGGCGAAGAGCCTCAGTGCCGCGGCGCGCGCGGTCTGGAAACCCCCATCCAGATAGATGGCACCGAGCACGGCCTCCAGGGCATCGGCCAGGATGGAGTCGCGGGTATGGCCCCCGGTGCGCAGCTCCCCGGCCCCGAGCAGCAGGTAATCGCCGAGGTGCAGATGGCGAGCCAGATCCGCCAGGGACTCGCGTTTGACCAGGGCGGCGCGCATGCGGCTCAGGCTCCCCTCATCGGCATCGGCAAAGGCCTCCACCAGGGCCTCGGCCACCACAAACCCGATCAGGGCATCTCCCAGGAACTCGAGTCGCTCGTTGTTCAGGGGCCCGGCGCTGCGATGGGTCAGGGCCTGCTGCAACAGCTCGGCGCGCCCGAAGCCGTGTCCCAGGACACGGGCGAGCCGCTCGGGGTCGGCGTTCACTGCGCCTGCGCCTGAACCTTCACCGCATGTTTGAATGCTATGACAGCGTCGATATTGAAGAAAAGATGCTCGCGACGCTCGTAGGCTACGGTGACGTCGTAGCTGTTCTCACCCGTCTTCTCGATCTTGAATGCCTTTGGATCGATGCCTTCGACGTCGTTGATGTCCAGGCGCCGGCCGATCAGATCCAGGATACCCCGCTTGCCCCCGGTGACGGGCTCGGGGGAGGCCGCCACGCCGTTCATGACGGACCTCAGGGTCCAGAAGCTCATGTAGGCGGGCCCGAGTCTGACCAACACCGTACCAACAAAGGCGGCGAGCAATATGGTCAGGAAGATCCCACCCATACCGATCCCGCGCTGCCGTCTCCGCGGCTTGACCATGGCGCAAACCCTCCGTCAGTGAATCACGTTGCCGAGCCGGTCCCAGGCCACAGGCGGAAAGCCCTCACGTGCCCCGTCCCAGTGCATCCAGATGGCGAAGGCCTTGCCCACCAGGTTGTCTTCCGGGACGAAGCCCCAGCAGCGACTGTCGTTGCTGTTGTCCCGGTTGTCCCCCATGACGAAGTAATGGCCCTCCGGGACCTTGATCGGACCACCCGCCAGCACCCTGCAACCGGGCGGCAGATCGGGGACCCCATGGCGCACCAGTATCCGGTGCTCCACTCCATCGAGGTTTTCCAGGGACTCCCGCGCCCCCGTCATGACCGCACCCGAGCCCACCCCGGTATAGCTGCCGATGGGCAGTTGGCCCTCCGGGACCCCGTTGATGAAGACGGTCTTGTTCTCGTACCAGATCTCGTCACCGGGCACGCCGATCACGCGCTTGATGTAGTCGGTCCTGCCGTCCTGAGGGTATTTGAAAACCACGACGTCGCCGTGCTGGGGCTCGCCCACCGCCAGGAACTTGGTGTTCAGCACCGGCAGGCGCAGGCCGTAAGCGAACTTGTTGACCAGGATGAAGTCGCCGGTCAGCAGGGTCGGCATCATGGAATTGGATGGAATCCGAAATGGCTCCACCAGAAAGGAGCGCAGCAGCAGCACGGCGAAGATCACCGGGAAGAAGGACCTGGCATACTCGACCAGGACCGGCTCCTTGTACGCGCTCGCCGCACCCGAGGCGGAGCCCGGGGCCGCGGCTGACTGCGCCACCAACCGGTGACGGCGCGGCGCGAAGACCACGGCATCGATCAGCCAGATGCCGCCCGTAACGGCGGAGGCCAGCACCAGAAAGGCGGGGAAATCAAAATTCATCGTTGGGGTCTCGGTGTCGGGGCCGAAGGGATGGGCTCCCGGTGAGTCAAGTCGAGGCGCAGTAGGTATGTCCAGAGGCCCACTCAAGCGAATAAACGCTCAATTATCCTTGCCCACCTGAAGCACGGCAAGAAACGCCTCCTGAGGGATCTCCACCTTGCCCACCATCTTCATGCGCCGCTTGCCCGCCTTCTGCTTCTCCAGGAGCTTGCGCTTGCGCGTCACGTCACCGCCGTAACACTTGGCGATGACGTTCTTACGCAGGGCCTTGACCGTGGTCCGGGCAATGATCTTGCTGCCGATGGCGGCCTGGATGGCCACCTCGAACATCTGTCGGGGGATCAGATCCTTCATGCGAACCGTAATCTCGTGACCACGGCCCTGGGAGACCGAGCGGTGCACGATCACTGAGAGTGAATCCACCTTATCGCCGTTGATCAGCACATCGAGCTTGACCAGGTCCGATGCCTGAAAGCGCTTGAGCTCGTATTCGAAGGAGGCGAATCCGCGGCTCGCGGACTTCAGGCGATCGAAGAAGTCCAGGACCACCTCGGCGAGCGGCAGCTCATAGGTGACCTGAACCTGTCCGCCCAGGTACTGGATCTGCTTCTGGACGCCCCGCTTCTCGATGCACAGATTGATGACCGCTCCCAGATAATCCTGGGGCGTCAGGATATGGGCCTCGATGATCGGCTCGCGGACCTCGCGGATCTTGTTCGGCTCCGGCAGGTCCGCCGGATTGTCGATCCGGATCACCTCCCCGTCGTTGCGCACCACCTCGTAGACGACCGTCGGCGCCGTCGTGATCAGATCGAGGTCGTACTCCCGCTCCAGCCGCTCCTGGATGATCTCCATGTGGAGCATGCCGAGGAAGCCGCAGCGGAAGCCGAATCCCAGGGCCTGGGAGACCTCGGGCTCATAGAACAAGGCTGCATCATTGAGCCGGAGCTTGGCCAGCGCGTCGCGCAGATCCTCATAGGCATCCGAATCCACCGGGTAAAGGCCGGCGAAGACCCGCGGACGCATCTCCTTGAACCCAGGAAGCTTTTCGGCAGGATTCTCAGGCCTGGTGATGGTGTCACCGACCGGCGCCCCATCGATCTCCTTGATCGAGGCGATCAGATAGCCGACCTCACCGGCGCTCAGGCCGGGGCGCTCGGACTTCTTGGGCGTGAAGACCCCGACGGAGTCCACCTGATGGACCCGCCCGGTGGCGAGCATGGTGATCTTGTCACGCTTGCGGACCTCGCCGTTCATCACCCGCACCAGGGAGACGACGCCCACGTAGGGGTCGAACCAGGAGTCAATGATCAGGGCCTGAAGCGGCCCCGCCCGGTCCCCCTTGGGCGGCGGGATACGGGCCACCAGGGTCTCCAGCAGTTCGGGGATGCCCTCCCCGGTCT
>CAVOUZ010000008.1:0-30095 GCA_963699735.1 uncultured Gammaproteobacteria bacterium | reverse complement strand
ATCTCTTTGCCTTCCTATTCGGCATCGCCTTCCAGTACTTCACCATCACGCCAATGCGCAATCTCACCCCGATGCAGGGGCTGGTTCAGGCGGTGAAGGCGGATACGCTCTCGCTGACCGCTTGGCAGATCGGCATGTACGGCTTCATGGCCCTCGCCCATTTCTACATCTTCACCCACATCTGGAAGCATCCAATCGAGCCAAACATGCCTGAATTCTGGTTCATGATGCAGATCGCGATGCTTTTTGGCTTCGCCACCAGCTATCCGGTCAACTGGTGGCTCATCCGCAAGGGCATCAAGGAGAAGATGTGATGCCCCCGGCAGCGCGTCATCGAGCCTCGGCCGACCCGCGGGAAGGGCACGCTTCGCTTTGCCCATCCTACCGCTGCACAGGCGTTGACGGTCAGTACCAGTAGTTCCTTACGGATCGGGATGCGCTGACGAATGATCCGGATCGCCGTCCTGCTCCTGGGCCTGTGCATTCCCCTTTGCGGTGCCATCGCCGGACAGCCGCTTCCAGAAGGCCACGTCGCGGGAGCCGCGGTCGTCACGGACAGGGCACGGGTTGGGGTCTCTGACTGGCTCGACCAGTGGATCGGCACCGAGCCGCATCGCATTCACTGGTGGCAGATGACCATCCACGGTCTGTTAATCTTCGTCTTCGCCCTGCTGCTGGTGCGAATTGGGAGGCGTGCGTTCGAGCGGTCCGCGCCCATCGATATCGTCGTGGGGGTCCTCATCGGCTCGAACCTCAGTCGCGCCTTTACCGCCAACGCGGCCTTTGTTCCGACCCTGATCGCCACGGCGGCGGTCGTGGCGCTTTACTGGGTCATCATTCATGCCGCCGTCTATTCGGGCTGGATCTCCGTCAGCGTTAAAGGGCGCAAATACCAACTCGTTCATAACGGCGAGATCGACAGGGTCGTCATGGAGCGTCACGGTATCGCGGAGGACGACCTGCTGGAGGCAATGCGCTGCTCGGGAATCAAGCGCCTCGACCAGATCGAGGCGGCCTATCTCGAGCGCAACGGGGCCATCAGCCTGCTGCGCCGGGACGATTGAGCACAGCGACATGGGCCCCCCGGGCGTCGGCTGGGCGAGTCAGGATCAGGCCTTCGCGGAAGCATCTTTCCTCTGCGCTACACTCGCTACAGGCCATGGCCGCGCGGCCATGTGATCACCATCGAGAGGAGGAATCGCCATGAGCGTCGCGAGCGCTGTGAGATCTTATCTTGAGGAGCGCGCCATCGACTATTCGCTGGTGCCCCACCCGCACACCCTGTCCAGCATGGACACCGCCGCCGCGGCCCACGTACCGGGCGACCAGTTGGCCAAGGCGGTGATCGTCGCGGCGGACGGGGCCCACCTCATGGTGGTGGTACCGTCGGACTACCACGTCCACCTGGGCCTGCTGCATGCCCATCTGGGCCAACAGGTCGGGCTGGTGACGGAGGACGAGCTCGCCGGGCTCTTTCCCGACTGCGAGCGAGGCGCCATTCCGTCACTCGGGCAGGCCTACGGCTTGAAGACCCTGCTCGATCGCAAGCTCCTCGACGAGACGGAGGTCTATTTCGAGTCGGGCGACCACCGGTCGCTGGTGAAGGTCAGCGGAGACAGCTTTCGAGCGCTGATGGCGGACGCCGACCTGGTCGATGTCGGGGCACATATCTGAGGCTTGGCGCCTGCTTGCCGCGACCAGAGGCCGGGGCAAGCAGGGGCCGCGGCCCTTGGGAGACGCTGACCAAACGCCATCCTGGCCGTTGATCAGCTCGCGAATCATCGGTTGAATGACTGAAACTGCCGGGCCCGCCGTGACCGTGACAGGAAGCGCAAGATTCAGCGCTTCCATCGCTCCACGGCCCTCTGCATCGAAGGGCGAGCGGCCGATCAGTTGCGGGTCTTGTCGACCAGCTTCTTCTCCTTGATCCAGGGCATCATCTCACGCAGGCGCTCGCCCACCTCCTCGATCTGGTGCTCCTCGCCCAGGCGGCGCATAGCCTTCATGTTGGCCGCCCCGGCCTGATTCTCCAAGATGAACTCCTTGGCGAAGGCGCCGCTCTGGATCTCCTTCAGGATGCGCTTCATCTCGGCCTTGGTCTCATCGGTGACGATGCGCGGGCCGCGCGTCAGGTCACCGTACTCGGCGGTATTCGAGATGGAATAGCGCATGTTGGCGATGCCCCCCTCATAGATCAGGTCGACGATCAGCTTGACCTCGTGCAGGCACTCGAAATACGCCATCTCAGGCGCATAGCCGGCCTCCACCAGGGTCTCGAAGCCCTTCTGGATCAGCGAGGTGAGACCCCCGCACAGGACCACCTGCTCACCGAAGAGGTCGGTCTCGCACTCCTCACGGAAGGTCGTCTCGATGACTCCGGCCCGCCCGCCGCCGTTGGCGCTCGCGTAGGCCAGGGCGATGTCGCGGGCCTGACCCGTGGCGTCCTGATAGACGGCGATGAGTGACGGCACGCCGCCGCCCTGAGTGTAGGTGGAGCGCACCAGGTGGCCAGGTCCTTTGGGGGCGACCATGATCACGTCCAGGTCCTCGCGCGGCTCGATCTGACCGAAATGGATGTTGAAGCCGTGGGCGAAGGCGAGGGCCGCTCCCTCCTTGATGTTGGGGGCGATGTGCTCTCGGTAGAGCCGGGCCTGGTGCTCGTCCGGGGCCAGGACCATGACCACGTCCGCACCGGCGACCGCCTCCTCGATGGGCTTCACGTCCAGGCCGGCATTCTGCGCCTTGGCGGCGGAGGCAGAGCCCGGGCGCAGCCCGACCGTCACCGACACGCCCGAGTCCTTGAGGTTGTTGGCGTGGGCGTGACCCTGGGAGCCGTAGCCGATAATCGCCACCTTCTTGCCCTGGATGAGAGAGAGGTCGGCGTCTTTGTCGTAATAAACATTGATGCTCATTGTCATTGCCTTGGTATTAGAAAAAGAGAGTGTCCGCAAATGAACGCGAATGAACGCAGCTATGAAATGGTGCGCGAATCAGATTCGCCGGCCGCTGGCCACTCCCGTTCATGGCCCGGAAAACGATCTCGTTGCGCCGGATTGCTGTTTAATGCACGACAAGCAGAACGCGACTGAACACCCCGTCTTTATTCGCGTTCATTGGCGGACTCAACCTGCTAAAGGGATAGCCCCTTGTCGCCGCGGGCGATGCCGGTGGGTCCGGAGCGCACCACCTCGACGATCAGCCCCTCGGGGACGGCGTCGATGAAGGCGTCGAGCTTTTTGGAAGCGCCCGTGAGCTCCACCACATAGCTGGTGTCAGTCACGTCGATGATCTTGGCGCGGAAGATGTCCGCCAGACGCTTCAATTCCTCCCGATCCTGACGATCGGCCCGGACCTTGATCAGCATCATCTCGCGCTCGATGTGCGGACCCTCGGTGAGATCCAGGAGCTTCACCGTGTCGATGAGCTTGTTGAGCTGCTTCTTGATCTGTTCGACGATCTCCTCGTTGCCGGTGGTGACCAGGGTCATACGCGACAGGGTCGGGTCATCGGTTGGCGCCACGGTTAGCGACTCGATGTTATAGCCGCGGGCCGAGAAGAGCCCGGCGACCCTTGAGAGGGCCCCCGCCTCATTCTCGAGCAGCACCGCAATGATGTGTCTCATCCCGTTCTTCTCCTCTTTCCGCGTCTCATCTAGGCCAGCTCCCGGTCGGACAGGCTGGGCGGCAGGTGCATCTCGTGCTGCCCCTTCCCGGCCGCGATCATCGGATAGACGTTCTCGGTGGGATCGACGATCACATCCAGAAAGACAAAGCGGTCCTTCAGGCCGAAGGCCTCCTGCAAGGCGCCTTCCAGCTCACCGGGGCGCTCCACGCGCATGCCCACGTGGCCGAAGCTCTCGGCAAGCTTCACGAAATCCGGCAGGGCGTCCACATACGAATGGGAGTAGCGGCTCTCGTAAAAGAACTCCTGCCATTGGCGCACCATCCCCATGTAGCCGTTATTGAGCAGCACCACCTTGATCGGCAGGTTGTATTGCAGGCAGGTTGCCATCTCCTGGATGCACATCAGGATGCTGGCCTCGCCCGAGATGCAGGCCACTTGGGCATCGGGAAAGGCGAGCTGCACCCCCATAGCCGCCGGCAGCCCGAATCCCATGGTGCCGAGACCGCCCGAGTTGATCCAGCGACGCGGTTTGTCAAAGGGGTAGAACTGGGCAGCGAACATCTGGTGCTGACCCACGTCGGAGGTCAGATAGAGATCGCCGCCGCTGACCTTATAGAGGGTCTCGACGGCGAACTGGGGCTTGATCTTGTCGCTGTTGCGGTCGTAGTGCAGACAGTCCATGCGCCGCCATTCATCGATCTTGGCCCACCAGTCCGCCACGGGCTTCTCCTGGGGCGCGACCGAATGATCGCGAACCAGCCTGAGCATCTCCGCCAGCACGCTCGCCACCTGACCCACGATGGGCACGTCCACCCGCACATTCTTGGAGATGGAAGAGGGGTCCACATCGATATGGATGATCTTGGCGTGAGGGCAGAAGTGCTCGATCTTGCCGGTGACCCGGTCGTCGAAGCGGGCACCGATGGCGATCAGCACATCGGTCTCGTGCATGGCCATATTGGCCTCGTAGGTCCCGTGCATGCCCAACATGCCGATGAACTGCCGGTCGGTCATGGGATAGGCGCCAAGCCCCATGAGGGTGCTGGTGATCGGAAAACCCATGAGCCGCACCAGCTCGGTGAGCTCGACCGAGGCCTCGCCGAGCACCACGCCCCCGCCGGTGTAGAACACTGGCCGCTTGGCCTGGAGCATGAGATCCACCGCCCGCCTGATCTGACCCGAATGCCCCCGCTCGGTGGGGTGATAGGAGCGCATGCGGATCTCGCGCGGATAGTGGTAAGGAATCTTGATGTTCGGGTCGGTGATGTCCTTGGGGATGTCGACCACCACGGGGCCGGGGCGGCCCGTGGTGGCGATATAGAAGGCCTTGCGGATGGTCTCCGCCAACTTGTTGACGTCTTTGACCAGGAAGTTGTGCTTCACGCAGGGACGGGTGATGCCGACCGTGTCCACCTCCTGGAAGGCGTCGGAGCCGATCACTGGTGTGGGCACCTGACCCGAGAGCACCACCATAGGGATCGAGTCCATGTAGGCGGTGGCGATGCCGGTGACGGCGTTGGTGGCGCCCGGTCCGGAGGTGACCAGGCAGACGCCGCACTTGCCGGTGGCGCGGGCATAGCCGTCCGCGGCATGGGCCGCCGCCTGCTCGTGGCGCACCAGGATGTGCTTGACCCGCTCCTGCTTGAAGAGGGCGTCGTAGATGTGGAGCACGGCGCCGCCCGGATAGCCGAAGACGTAGTCGACGCCCTCATCGACCAGGGCCTGGACGACGATTTCTGACCCGGAGAGCTCCACCCCCTTCGAATTCAGCCCATTTGAATCCACTCCGGCGACCTCCGATTGAGCGACTCCCCAGGGCAGGCCCAGCGGCCGCCGAGGGAGGCGCGGCGCGGAACGGCACACTCCCAAGACAGCGATGAGCAGCGGCCCCGACCGGGGCCTCGGTCCCCGCGTCCGGGACCCGGCTGGAGAAGAAGATTAGAAATTGTGAAAAGGGTTCGACGGTACAGGAGATCCGCCATGAGGGTCAAGATGCTCTGCGCCCCGCGGTCCGCATCGCCTCCGGCCACGAGCCAATATGCGATCTGGCTCGACGACGTGACGCGCCCAGCTAGCCGATTAACGCGGGCCCAGACCATAATGGCGCCATGCACAAGCGAACCCAACTGGACCACCGAGTACGGGGACCCGGCCGCCGCCGCTCCCGGTCGCCTTCGCTACCGCGCGGCCTCGTCCTTGCCCTCATCGCCCTGAGCCTGGCGGCACCCGGGGCCCAGGCCCGGATGTACCGCTGGGTCGATGAGACCGGCGCCACCGTCTACTCCCAGCAGCCGCCGCCGCAGGGGGCCGCGACTCAGATCCGAGCGGACCCGGCCCCTTCCGCCGAGGAAGCCGCGCGCGCCCGGGAGCGCATCAATACCGCCATCGAGAGCGACTTCGACAAGCGCGACGAGGCCGCACGCCAGGCCGAGGCGGCCCGCAAGGATGCCGAGGACCAGGCGAAGCGCAGCGCCAACTGCAAGGCCGCGCGGGGGAACCTGGAGACGATCCAAAACCTGGGCGCGCGGCGGCTGCGCACCCCCGACGGTGAATATCGCTATCTGTCCGATGCCGAGCGCGACAAGCTCGCGGCCGAGGCCCGCGCGCAGATCGAGGAAAACTGCAAATAGAGGGTCCATCCCTGGCGGGCGCCCGATGTCGACGTCGCCCGGGCGCTGCAAGATTGTGCGGGGCGTCCGCGGGCAATAGACTAGCCGCCCTTTAGCCCACCGACCCCGGCACATGCGCACCTCGCTGTTTCCACTCCAGACCCTCAAGGAGACCCCGGCCGACGCCGAGGTCGTGAGCCACCAGTTGATGCTGCGCGCCGGGCTGATACGCAAGCTCGCCGCCGGGCTCTACACCTGGCTGCCCCTGGGGCTGCGGGTGCTGCGCAAGGTGGAGCGCATCGTACGCGAGGAGATGGACCGCTCCGGTGCCCTGGAGGTGCTGATGCCGGCGGTGCAGCCGGCGGAGCTGTGGCAGGAGTCCGGTCGCTGGGAGAAGTACGGGCCCGAGCTGCTGCGCTTCAGGGACCGCCACCAGCGCGAGTTCTGCTTCGGCCCCACCCATGAGGAGATCATCACCGAGCTGGCCCGCAACGAGCTCAGGAGCTACAAGCAGCTACCGGTCAACTTCTACCAGATCCAGACCAAGTTTCGCGACGAGATCCGGCCGCGCTTCGGCGTCATGCGGGCGCGGGAGTTCCTGATGAAGGACGCCTACTCCTTCCACGCGGACGACGCCTCCCTGGCGGAGACCTACAGGGTCATGCACCAGACCTACTCCCGCATCTTCAGCCGTTGCGGACTGGATTTCCGTCCGGTCCAAGCCGACACCGGGAGCATCGGCGGCAACGCCTCCCACGAGTTCCACGTGCTCGCTTCCTCCGGCGAGGACGCCATCGCCTTCTCCGATCAGAGCGACTACGCCGCCAACGTAGAGCTAGCCGAGGCGCTGCCACTGGCCGATGTGCTGCCCGCCCCGAGCGAGGAACCGCGGCTGGTGGACACCCCCGATGCCCGGACCATCGCCGACCTGGTGACCCAGTTCGCCCAGCCCATCGAGCGCACCGTCAAGACCCTGGTCGTCGCCGCCGCCGAGGGCGGTCCCTCCCCGCTGGTTGCCCTGCTGGTGCGCGGCGACCACGAGCTCAACGCCATCAAGGCCGAGAAGCTGCCCCAGGTCGCGAGCCCCCTGCGCATGGCCGGCGAGGCCGAGATCCGCGCCGCCGTCGGCGCCGGACCGGGCTCACTCGGCCCCAAGGACCTGCCGATCCACTTGATCGCGGACCGCACCGTCGCCGTGACTGCTGACTTCAGTGCCGGCGCCAACCAGGACAATAAGCATTGGTTCGGGCTCAACTGGGGACGCGACCTGCCCCTGCCCGAGGTCGCGGATCTGCGAAACGTGGTCGACGGGGACCCGAGCCCGGACGGTCAGGGTACCCTGACCATTGCCCGCGGCATCGAGGTAGGTCACATCTTCCAGCTCGGTCGCAAATACAGCGACGCCATGAAGGCCACGGTGCTGGGCGAGGATGGCCGGGCCCTGACCCCGACCATGGGCTGTTACGGCATCGGCGTCTCGCGCGTGGTGGCGGCCGCCATCGAGCAGCACCACGACGAGCGCGGCATCTGCTGGCCCGCACCCATTGCCCCCTTCGAGGTCGCCCTGCTGCCCATGAAGCTCGGTAAGTCCTATCGGGTGCGCGAGGCGACCGAGAAGCTCTACGCCGACCTGGGCGCGGTCGGGATCGAGGTCCTGCTCGATGATCGTGATGCCCGGCCGGGCTTCATGTTCGCCGACATGGAGCTGATCGGAATCCCGCACCGGGTGGTGGTGGGCGACAAGGGACTCGACGAGGGCGTGGTGGAATACAAGGGACGGCGCGACGCCGAGATGCGGCTCATCCCCATCGACCAGATCGTCGGCTATCTCGTCGAGCGGCTGAGGCCCGGCGCCTGAACGGGTTCAGCCGCGAAAAACGCACATGAACGCGAATAAATAGGAACCTGCCGGGGACCGAGCTCGCGCGGCCGACCCGGACAACTTCCTGATACGCGTTCATTCTGCGTTCATTGGCGGCCGAATTTCCTTTTTTGAGCTCATCGCAAACCCATGCACAACGAAGCCTCCTTCAATCGGGAACAGCTGCTGGCCTGCGGCCGCGGCGAGATGTTCGGCCCGGGAAACGCCCAGCTCCCGGTCCCCAACATGTTGATGATGGACCGCATCGTGCGGATCGCGGACTTCGGTGGCGCCAACGGCAAGGGCGAGATCCTGGCCGAGCTCGACATCCACCCGGGCCTCTGGTTCTTCCAGTGCCACTTCCCAGGGGACCCGGTGATGCCCGGCTGCCTCGGGCTCGACGCCCTGTGGCAGCTTGTCGGCTTCCATCTGGCCTGGATCGGCAACCCCGGACACGGTCGCGCCCTGGGGGTGGGCGAGGTCAAGTTTACGGGACAGGTCCTGCCCAGCGCCCGCACCGTCACCTATCACATCGACCTGAAACGGATCATCACCCGCAAGCTGGTGCTCGGCATCGCCGACGGGGTCGTGCAGGTGGATGGACGGACCATTTACACGGCCAAGGATCTGCGGGTGGGCCTCTTCACCTCCACCGAAGGGTTCTGACCCGACACTGTCCGCGCCGGGGCCTGGCTTCCGCCCGATCTAGCCCGAGGGACGCAGGGCGCGGATCTGCTCCTGGATGGGATCGATGACCGGCGCGAGCTTGCGCCGCATCAAGGTCCCCAGGGCCGTGGGGTCTGACAGCACCGGACGGATCACCCCATAACCCAGTCCAGACAGGATGCGCATGGCGGCAACCTCCCGGGCCAGCTCGGGCCATTGCGCCAGGCATTCGACCACCGCGGCGTCCGGACCCTCGGGACTCGCAAAGGTCTCGGCCTCGGCGCTCAGATCCTCCATGGACAGGTTCGGATCACCCTCGGGACGCAGGGCGGAAAAATAGTCCCGGAGGCAGTCGAAGCTGGTGGTGACGACGTCCTGACTGGGCGGCTTGGCCAGCACGGCGGCGACCGTCTTGAGCCAGGTCTGGCCCGACCCCGAGCTCACCCGATGGAGCAGTCGGGCACATTCATTGCCTGTTTCGACCAGCGACTCGATGCCGGCGGCAAGCCCCGGCGGGCGCACCCGCGGGGGGTCCGGATCGGGCAGGGCATCCGGGAGGGCCTGCAGAAAACCCACCAGATAGGCCTGCTTGCGCGCGGACTTTCGCCACAGATCCTCGCGCTGGTCGGCTTGGATGAGCCCGGGCTGGAGAACCAGGCGCACCGACTCCATGATGCGCTCACTTTCGGTCTCGAACGGCAAGTAATCGATCAGGTAGGCCGCGAGCACCGGTCCCATCTGACCGGCGACGATGGCCGGGCTGCACAGCATGCGCCGGGCGTTCTCCGCGTCCTCCATCGCCCACCAGGCGCGGCGCGCCAGCTCGTCGGTGAGTCCGGGCGAGCACACCGCCGCCACCACCGCCTCCGGCTCCCCCAGCAACAGCAGTTGCGCCAGGCTCTCGTCACGCATCTGCCCCATGCGGGTCCAGCGCTGGAGATAGACAGGATAGCCCCCGGGCGAGCCCAGCACATGGCCGGAGATCAGCTCGCGGACCCGCCGCAGGTACTGGTCCGGGCGGGCGTTGGGGTGCAGGCGCACGATGGACTCACCCTGGGCGACCAGCCCATGAACCGTCATCCTGCTCTCGTCGATGCGGATCGCCTGGGGCTTACTCGCCAGCAGGACATTGAGTCGAAAGCTGTCTTCGCTGCTGAGCTCCAATTGGACTTCCTGCCGCTAACCCTCGGTGGGTGGCTTGAAGTTGGGATCCTTCGGATTGAGGAAGATGAAATGGAACTGACCCGGCTCGATCTCCACGTAATCCATGATGGCCTGGTCGAGCAGTGGGACCTGCTCGGGGGTCATCACCACGTCGATACCGTCGCAGCTCATGCGGATGTCGTCCTCGGTGGCCTCATCGAACCCCATTCGATAATCGATGGCGCCGTCAGGCTTGCGCTGGGCGGCCAGACGTAGGGACATGCCCTCGGTTCCACTCTGTTTCGCGGCCGCGAGCACCTGGTCGGCCGCCGCTGTCGTCAACTTGAACATCTTGGACCTATGGTTTGGCTATCGGCTTGTCACCGGTGCCAGTTTAACCCCAGGGCGCGGGCCGTTTAATGGGTGTTTTTCGCTCAGGTACCCTCGGCGGTCGTTAGAGCCCTCGGGTGCGCCGGACCTGGGCGAGAAAACGGGCGGTCCAGCCGCCGGATCCCAGGTTGCGCAGATGGCAGTAGCTCGCCAGCAGATTGCCCTGAACGATGCCGTCATGACGGCCGTCGACCCCCGTCCCGCGCAGCACCTCATAGGCGTAGGTCCACCTCGGATCCGGTGTGATGATTGCGGAATGGTGAAACTCGTGGGCACGGATCTCCGGCCGAGCCCCGTCAGCCCACCCTCCCCGCGCGGGAGGCCAGGGAAAGTCGGCAGTCTCACGCAGACGCACCAGGCCCCGCCCCTGCGGCCGCGGGCGCATCTCCACCTCGGCATCGAGGGCGCCCACCATGGCGCGGCGCTCCTCGCCCCAGCGCAGCCCCTTGCACAGATACATGAGGCCCCCGCACTCCGCGTAGACGGGGCCACCGGTCGCAATGAAGTCGGCGATGGATGCGCGCATGAGGCCGTTCGCCTCCAACTCCGTCATGCGGTACTCGGGGAAGCCGCCCCCGAGAAAGAGACCATCCACCTCGGGCAGGGCCGGATCGGCGATGGGGCTGAATTCGATCAGCTCCGCGCCCCCCTCGGCGAGGGCCCGCAGGTCGTCGGGATAGTAGAAGCCGAAGGCGGCGTCACGGGCGATGCCAATGCGCACCGGGATCGGCGAGCGGACCAGGGGTGGCTTCGGAGCCGGCACCGGGGGTGGTGGCGTGCGATCCGCGATCTCGATGATCCGTTCGAGATCCACCTGAGCGGTCACCAGCCCGGCGATGTGCCGGATCCGCGACTCCGCCTCGGCCGTCTCATTGCTCGGCATCAGGCCGAGGTGGCGCTCCGCGATCGCCATGGATGGATCCCGCTGCACGGTGCCCAGGACTGGGATGTCCGTATAGTGCTCAACGGCCCGGACCAGGTTGCGACCGTGCCGCCCGCCGCCCACCTTGTTCAGGATCACACCCGCGATCCGCAGACCCGGGTCGAACGCCTGGTAGCCCAGCAGCAGGGGCGCGACCCCCCGCGCCATACCCTGGCAATCCAGTACCAGGACCACCGGTGCGCCGAGCAGCTTGGCGAGCCCCGCATTGCTGTGGGCGCCCTCCAGATCGGTGCTGTCATAGAGGCCGACGTTGCCCTCGAGCAGACCCAGGTCCGCTCCCGCCAACTCCCGGGCGAATGACTCCGCCAGCTCCCCGGGTGTCATGGTGTTGAAGTCGAGGTTGAAGCAGGATCGCCCGGCGGCCTGGGTGAGCCACAGCGGATCGATGTAGTCGGGGCCCTTCTTGAATGGCTGGATCACCAATCCCCGATCGCGCAGGGCGCGACACAACCCGATCGACAGGGTCGTCTTTCCCGATGACTTGTGGGCCGCGGAGAGATAGATGTGGGCCATGGCCTAGTGCTGCCCCGTCAGCGGCAGTCTGCGCCCTGGTCCAGCCTGGATCCGGGCCCCTGTGGGTCGGGGCTTCCCCGCCTCGGCGCCTCCGGGCCGGGAAGACCGATGATGGACAAGTGACACGCCGCCGCCCCGGAGGCGGCGGCGAGGGATCACGCCTCGGCGAGCGCGGGGGTCTGCTCCTCATCGACCGGCACCGCCGCATCGGAGAGAGACTCCGGCAGGAACTGCAACACCCTGACACCGACCGCGGTGATGAGCATGGCCACGGCCAGGCCACCGATCCCCAGGAGGAACTCGGGCAGTGAGGGGCTATAGGACGCCGCGCCGGAGCCCAGGCCCACCGAGGTACCGGACTCCAGGATCGTCTGCCCCGGGAAGATCTGCAGCGGGTAGGCCTGACCGCCAATGATGACCACATACATGGTCGCCAGCCCGCCCAACACGACCAAGCCGCAGGCCGCCGCGATCCAGGATCGGTCCTTGCCCAACTCGGGATGGAAGAGGATCCCCATGGGAATCAGGCCCCCGATCAGGACCCAACCGATCCAGAACACCGCCGTGTAGACGCCCCCGTGCAGCAGCATCCAGCCGACCAAGTCATAGTTCTTCGCCCCATAGACCTTGGTCAGGAAGTACACGACCGTAAAGTAGAGCATCGCCGCCACGAAGGTGCCGAGCAGATTCTTGAGCCGGCCCAGCAGTCTGTCCCCCAGCGCCCTGCCCTCCTGATCAAAGCTGAACATCAGCACCAGGATGTAGATGGCGAGCCCATAGGCAAAAGACAGGATTACGAACATGGGCGCGAGAAAGGCCGTGTCGAAGGCCTGCCGCGCCACGAGAAAACCGAAGATGGAGCCGGTACCGGTGGTCAGTGCCAGGCGCCAGGCGAAGGCAAAGACGCCAATGGGCTTGTAGAACGGCGCCCCCTGGCGGTCCACCATGCTCCACAGGTAGGCGACCACGATGGCCATGAACCCAGTGTAGAGGAAGATATTCCAGGCAAAGATCGACCGGAAGTTGTAGTGGGTCATGGCGACCAGCAAGCGGTCGGGACGGCCCAGGTCGAGCACCAGGACCAGCAGGCCCCCGATCAGCAGCGCCACCGCGAGCAGACCCGAAAGCCGACCGAGGGGCTTATAGGACCCCTTGCCGAAGACGGTGCCGATGGAGGCCACGTTCAGCGCGCCCGAGGCGGCCACGATCAGGAACACCGCAAAGACGTGTGGCGTGCCCCAGACGACCGAGTTGGTCATGCCGGTTACCCAGTGACCCTCGTGCTCCATGTAGAGGGCCGCGAGGCCGCCGATACCCGCGATGACGGCGAGTATCCCGAGGATGCCCCAATAGCGTGCGGGCGGGATACGCCACTCTCGATAGACGATTCGCTTCATGGTCTGTTACTTCCGCCTGGGCTAAGGAGACGCTGATCGACTGCCATCCTGGCATTGATCAGCTCACGAATCGAAAACGCGGTTTCGGATTCGCTCCGGGCCGTCCGTGGCCCGAACGGGAAGCGCGATGGATCAGCGCTTCCCTAGACGCCTGAGTAGCGCACGCCGGTGTTGAGCGCCAGGTCCTCCCGGATCTGTCGGCTCGGGATGGACTCAAGGGCCTGGCTGATCGGGCTCGCCGGATCGTTCAGATCGCCGAACACGATGGCGCCGTGACCCGCCGCCGTGCAGGCCTCCGCACAGGCGGTGGAATCGAGCCCGTAGTCGCGCCGGCTCACACACAGATTACAGCTCTCCACACAGCCTTTGCCGCGGGGGACCCGGCTGAGCTGGTTCTGCACCCGCTCGTGGATGAAGCTGCGCGCCTTGTAGGGACAGGCCATCATGCAGTAACGGCAACCGATACAGGTGTGCCGATCGACCATGACGATGCCGTCAGCCCGCTTGAACGAGGCGCCGGTCGGGCAGACGTCGACGCAGGGCGGATGCTCGCAGTGCTGGCACATGAGGGGCAGATTGGTCACCCGTCCCGTCAGGTTGTCCTGGAGCTGGACCTTGCGGATCCACACCGCCTTCTGGTGCTGCCACTTGTTCTCGGACAGGCCCTCCGGTTTCGTCTGCAGGTCGAGTCCATTCTCCCGCTCGCAGGCCTCCACACAGGCACGGCAGCCGTCGGCACACTTGCTGGTGTCGACCAGCATCCCCCAGCGCACCGCGTCGGTGACGGGCTCGGAGCGAGGTCCCGCGCTGACCGAATGGAGGACGACACCAGGGGCAAGTGCCACCGCCGTGACCCCAGCCGCCGCGCCGATGAAGCTGCGGCGACCGCCATCGATCGACTCCTTCTGGCGATTCATGATCACGGGCCCTCCTGTCGGGTGCCGGCCTGGGGCACCACAAGTGCCGCGGCCCCCTGCGGCGCCAGTGCGGCCGCGCTGACCGGCCCCCCATTGGGGACGCTGGCGTGGCAGCCAAAGCAGTTGACATCGACGGCGGCGAAGCTGTGGCAGGCGTTGCAGAATTGATGCTCCCCATTGACCGGCAGGAGATGGCCGTCGGGGGCCGCGCTGACATGGCACTCGATGCAGCCGGTGAGGCTGTATTTGGTCCCGCGAATGCCCCCGTGGACGGTCGCATCGCGCTGGTGCTTGATCAGCTCCATATGGTTGCGACGCATGTCGTCGGTGGGCTCGACACAGGAGTCGAGACTCGCGGCCTTCGAGCCCTCCTTCACAAAACTCCCCAGGTCGACCGCCAGGACGGTCTGGGCGCACAGGGCCCAGACCAGGCTAACGGCGACGAGGCTTGCCCTTACAACAGCTTTAGCCATCGACGCCTCCAATGACACTCTCAACGACATTTACTCACCGAGGCCCATCTTGATGTAGCCGGTGGGGCAGACGTCCGCGCAGATATGACAGCCGATACATTTCGCGTAATCGGTCGCCACGTAGCGGCCGGTGGTGCGCTGGGACTTATCCACCCGATAGACCGCCGTCTGGGGACAGAAAATCACGCAGTTGTCGCACTCGAAGCACATGCCGCAGCTCATGCAGCGCTTGCCCTCGTCGATGGCCTCGGCCTCGGTGAGCCCGATCACGCGCTCCTTGAAGTGGCCCAGCACCTCCTCGGCACTCGGCACCTCTTCCTTGCGAAGGTTGCGCGCGTGGTAGTTGAAATGGCCGAGGAACAGCTCGTCGTGCGGGATGACCTCGGCGCCGGAGCGGTCCTCATAGTTGTGGATCGCCCAGTTGCCGTCGGAGGTACCGCGCATATCGCCCTGCTTCTCGGGATCGAAATGCTCAGGCGCCAGGTTGGCTTCCTCCATCTTCTCCAGCAGATTGAAGTGATGGACGTCGACCTTGGGGCGGCGGCGGTGCTCGGCCTGCTTGAGGTAATCGTCGATGGAATCCGCCGCGATCCACGCCTGACCGATGGCGGTGGTCAGGAGATGGGGCCGGATGATGTCACCGGCGACGAAATGGCCCGGCTTGTTCGGCACCTGGTAGAACTTGTCTGCATTCATCAGACCGCGCCCGTTGTCCAGATCCTCCAGACCGGTGAGATCGCCGCCCTGACCGATGGCCGATACGATGAGATCCGCCGCCAGCACGCGCTCGGTTCCCTCGACCGGGGTCGGACGCCCGTCGACCATGGAGCAGTCGGCCACCTTGAGTCCAATCGCACGGCCGTCCGCGCCCTTGATGACCTCAAGGGGCATGACACCGTCAAGAATGGTCACGCCCTCGTAAGTGGCGTCGTGGACCTCATGCTCGGCTGCCGTCATCTTGTCTCGGGTGAAGAGAGAGGTCAGGGTCACCTCCGCCCCCTGGGCGGCGGCGGTCACGGCCGTATCGTGCGCCACATAGCCGTCGCGCACGACCGCCTCGGGCGGCTGGTTGTGACCAGAGCCACTGATATGACCCAGGCGACGGGCCACCGAGACCACGTCGATGGAGGTGTCACCACCGCCCACACACACCACCTTGTCGGCGGTGACCTTCATACGGCCCTCGTTGAAGGCCTTGAGGAAGGCGACGCCGGACACGCAGTTGGGGATGTCCTGCCAGCCGGGGACCGGCAGGCCGCGGCCACTCTGGCAGCCGATTGCCCACAGGATGGCGTCGAAGTCCTTCTCCAGGTCGGCCACCTGGACGTCGACCCCGACCTTGGTCTTGAAGCGGACGTCGATCTTGCCCAGGTCGAGGATGCGCTGGATCTCGGCGTCGAGCTTGTCGCGCGGCACCCGGTAGCCGGGGATGCCGTACTTGAACATACCCCCCAGCGTCTCGTTGGCCTCGAAGATGGTGCAGGCGTGGCCCTTGCGCCGCAGCTGATAGGCCGCGGCGAGACCGGCCGGACCGCCGCCGATTACGGCGACGCGCTTGCCGGTGTCGGCCGGGGCGGCCTCGAACTTGTAGCCCTTCTCGATGGCGGTGTCACCGATGAACTGCTCGACCGCGTTGATGCCGACGAAGTCCTCGAGCTCGTTGCGGTTGCAGCCGTCCTGGCAGGGTGCCGGACAGACCCGTCCCATCATCGAGGGGAAGGGATTGGCGTCGGTGGAGCGGCGGAACGCATACTCCTGCCATTCCACGCCCGCCGGCGGCTTCTCCATCTGCCGAACGATCTGCAGCCAGCCTCGGATATCCTCGCCGGAGGGACAGCTGCCCTGGCAGGGTGGGGTCTTGTGCACATAGGTCGGGCACTTGTGCGAGGTGTCCTGGTTGAAGATCTTGTCGGTCCAGGCCTCCCACTCGTGTTGGCCGTCCTCGTAACGGCGCCAGGAAAGCTTGGTCTTCATCTCGTTGTCGGAAGCTGCCATCGGATTACTCTCCTTACCAGTTGAACCCTTGGTTCGTATCAGTTTTCAGACGGGCCCCCGCAGCAGCGCACAAGCGCAGGGGCTCGTCGGGATCGGCTAATCGTCGTCGGACTCCGACGCGTCGTCGTCCTCGTCCGGCTCCTCATCGTCGGGCCCGGGGGTCAGCACGATGGCGTTTGACACCAGTTGGTGCAGGCTGACGATCTGGTCCATCTCCATGCCGTAGTAAGGCAGGACCTTGGTGAACTGGCTCTTGCAGATGGCGCAGATCGCGGCCATGTGCGTGACGCCCTTCTCCTGCATGACGTTGTTCAGTGCCTCGACGCGCGGCTTGGCCCCTTTGACCCGCAACTCCATGAGGTCGTCGGTGAGCAGGCCGCCGCCGCCGCCGCAACAGAAGGTCCGGTCGCGGATCGTCTCCTCGTCCATGTCGTAGTAGTGGTTACACACTGACCGGATGATGGCGCGCGGAATTTCGAACTGGCCGCCGGGGGTGTCGCCCATCCGCGAGGCTCGTGCCACGTTGCAGGAGTCGTGGTAGGTGAGGACCTTGTCGTCGTTCTCGCTCTTGTCGAAGTTGAGCTTGCCCTTTTGGATCAGGTCGTAGGTGAACTCGCAGATGTGCTGCGGCACCGGATAGCGCGGATCCAGGAAGTCCCAGGGGCCCGCCAGGGTGTTCAGGAAGCTGTAGGCCACCCGCCACGCATGGCCGCATTCGCCGAACACGATCCGCTTGACCTTGAGCTGGATGGCGGCCTCACGGATACGCTGGGCGATCCGGCGCATGTTCTCGTAGGAGCCGATGAACATGCCGAAGTTGGCGGCCTCGGAGGCGTGGGAGCTCAGGGTCCAGGAGACGCCGGCCTCGTGGAAGACCTTGCCGTAGCCGATCAGGCCGTCCACGTGGGGCTCGGCGAAGAAGTCGGCGGAGGGGGTGACCAGCAGGATCTCGGCCCCCACCTCGTCGATGGGGTACTTCACCTTGACGCCGGTGTCGTCGTAGACGTCCTCTTCCAGGCCCTCGAGGGTATCGATGAGGGCCGGCCCCGGGAGACCCAGGTTGTTGCCGATCTTGTAGACCTTGGCGATGATCTCGTTGCAGTACTTCTGACCGACGCCGATCGAATCCATGATCTCGCGGGCCGCCATCGAGATCTCGGCGGTGTCGATCCCATAGGGACAGAACACCGAGCAGCGGCGGCACTGGGAGCACTGGTGGAAATAGCTGTACCACTCATCCAGCACCTCCTTGGTCAGATCCGCGGCACCCACCAGCTTCGGGAAGAAGCGTCCGGCCAGGGTGAAGTAACGCCGATAGACCTTGCGCATCAGGTCCTGGCGACCCACCGGCATGTTCTTCGGGTCCTGGGTCCCGAGGTAGTAGTGGCACTTGTCGGTGCAGGAGCCGCACTTGACGCAGGAGTCCAGATAGACCCGCAGCGAGCGATATCGGCCCAGCAGGTCGCCCATCTTCGCCAGGGCCTTACCCTGCCAGTCGTCCATCAGCTCGCCCGGGAACCCGAGGGGCTCCTGGAACTCGGGCTTCGAGATAAAGGGCGCGCTGTGGGCCATGGTGCCCGGCTCGAGCGCCGGCACCTCGAGATAAGGCTTGAGCTCTGGGACTTCGAAAACGGCCTTGGCCATGATTCAACCTCGTGTTCGGGCTCTGGTTCCCGCGGCGATCGACGCGCGTCTCACTGCCGCTCGAGTTGCTGGGCCCAAGGGGCAAGGTGCCGGCGCTCGCGCGGATTGTCGACCTGGTTGCGGGACGGGCTGAAGAAGAGTCCCGGGGCATGCAGCAGCTTGCTGAACGGGAAGATGATCATGAGCCCGGCGACCAACAGCAGATGCACCAGCAGCAGCGGGTCCGCCGGCAAGGGCTTCGGGCTGAAGGTGTAGAGGCCGATGAAAAAGGACTTCACGGACACCACGTCCGTATGCACCAGGAAGCTCATGGTGAGCCCGCTGAGGCCAATCAGGATCAGCAGCCCGAGAATCAGGTGATCGGAGGGCGCGGAGATGTAGCGAACCCGATCCACCAGGAAGCGCCGCGCCCAGAGTCCGGCGAGCCCGGCGACCATCGCAAATCCGGCGTAGATGCCGAAGGGCTGAATCATCTGGATCGGCAACGGGACCGGCTCCAGGAAATAGCGCAAGTGACGCAGGGTGACGAGGAAGAGACCGAAATGGAACATCCAGCCGAAGATCCAGGTCCACTTGTTGCCGCGAAACAGGCTCTCGAACAGCACCACCTCCCGCACCATGCGAAACGCGACGCCACTCTGGGTCGTCGGGGCCGGTGTGGTGGGGATCTTCAGTGGAGCGGGCGTGCGGGCGTACTGGACCACCTTGTAGGTGAGTCCGGCCAGCAGCACGAGAGCCGCGAAATAGAAGAGGAATGCGTAGAGACCCGTCAGAAACGACATGTTTCCGATACCTCGGTGGATCTTGTTGGGAACCCGGACGCCGGCCGCGCCTTCACGGCCGGTCCCCGGGGGGCTGCGTCACCGGACGCAGCCAGGCTACCGGTGCGGCTGAACGATCAGACGCAGCCCGTCGGCTTGGGCAGGCCGGCGAAGCGGCACGCCTGCTTGGCCGGGCCGTAGGGAAACAGGCTGTACAGATACTTGCTGTTGCCCTTGTCCTTGCCCAGCTTCTTGCCGACCGCCTTGGTCAGAACACGGACCGCTGGAGCGATCTGATACTCCTCGTAGTACTCGCGCAGGAAGTTGATGATGTCCCAATGCTCGTCGGTCAGCTCCAGCCCGTCCTGGGCGGCCATGACGCCGGCGATGCCGGGGACCCAGTCGTTCAGGTTGGCGAGGTAGCCCTCTTCGTCCACTGCGTATTGCTTGCCATCGACTTCGATCGTGTCTGCCATTTGAATCTCCCGTTTTTCTCGAGTGAGTTGAGAACTACAACCAGGCCTGAACCTTGGCGTTTTCCGCCGCGAGGTCGACGAACCCCGCATAGTCCACGACGCTGATACCACTGATCACGCGCCCTTCCGCAAAGCCGCGGGCCTTGAGGTCCGGACCAAGCACGTAAAATTTCACCGTATCGAGTGCGCCCTTTACCTGGGCCTCGACGCTGGTGCCCGACAGGGCCGCATAAATGCCGTCCTCGATCAGCAGAACGGCCGCGCCCGGCTGGGCGTACTTCAGGCAGGACTCCAGTGAATCCCGCTCGAACGGAGACTTGTTGACGGTGTGCAGGATGCTCATGAGGTTCCCCTTAGAAGCTGAAGACCACGTCGGCGGCTTCCATGAGCTCGCGCACGCGCTCCGAATCGACCACCTCGACGATGTTCTCCACCTCTTCCTCGGTCTCGAAGTCCTCCCAGGCGATCTGCACCAGGTCGTCCTGGGTGAGGCCGCGCGCCTCCAGGGAGTCGCGGTCAACGAAGATGTTCTTGACCTCGTAGTCGCCCAGGGTCCGGTAGGTCGGGGAGAAGTTCTTCATCCCGATGGCCTTGGTGTCCTGGCCCTTGGTGAGCTGATAGACCCCATCGTCGAGGAACATCACAGTCACCTCCTGATCGAAGGCGGCGCCGATGAGGACGACCTCGAGGGACTCCCAGGCGTAGATGGTACCGTACGGAGCCTTCCGGTTCAGGTACATGAATTTCTTCACGATTTCTGACATGGCGAGACCCCTTAATCGCCGAACACGACGAGACGGTCGGCTTGGATGGCCGCCTCGACTAGCTGACCCAGACCCGAGATCCGGAACCGGGGATGGATGTTGGTGGCGTCCTTACCGTTGCGGCTCGCCTCGCCCTCGTCCACGATGCCGCGGCGCTGGGCCGCCGCCACGCACACCACCATGTCGAGATCGTGCTGCTCGGCGAGCTCCGCCCACCGATTAACGATGTGCCGGTCGTCCTGGGGCGGGGTGGTGAGACGGCTCGAGTTGTACACGCCGTCGTGGTAGAAAAAGATCCGGAAGATCTCGTGCCCCTTCTCCAGGGCCGCCTTGGCAAACATGTAGGCCGAGTCGGACGCCTGGTGCTGGTAGGGTCCCTCGTTGATCTGGAGCGCGAACTTCATGTCGACCTCGAATGTTGTCTTGCGCCGACAGGGGGCTCATCGTCCGCCCTGCCCTTGCGCGCCAGCGCCGCCCTCACGAAGAAAGGGCGGCGGCCTTCCGCATCAGAAGCGGATGTAGGACGAGCTGTTGAAGCTTGCGCGGGCGCCGCGCCAGGTATCGATGTGATACTTGGTGAACGGCAGCTCGACCTCTTCGAAGAAGCGCGGCCAGCCGATGCGCTCGATCCACTCGTTCACCCGCTCCCAATCCCGGGCACCCTCCTTATAAGCCTTGAGGATGCGCTTGACGATGGCGGTCGCCTCGGGCCAGCGCGGCGGGTTGTTGGGGATACCTGCGGCGACCAGCTTTTGGAAGGTCGGCTTGCCCCGGGCGTTGGAATGGTTGCCCCCGACCCAGATCGCCAGCTTCGAGTGCTCGGCGTCGTTGATCTGCATGGGCGGGCAAGGCGGGAAGCAGGCACCGCAGCAGATGCACTTGCGCTCGTCGACCTCGAGGGACGGCTTGCCGTTGACCATGGCCGGGCGAATGGCCGCCACCGGGCAGCGGGCGACGACGGACGGACGCTCGCAGACGTTGGCCACCAGGTCGTGATTGATCTTCGGCGGCTTGGTGTGCTGGATGTTTATCGCGATATCACCCTGCCCGCCGCAGTTGATCTGGCAGCAGGAGGTGGTGATATGCACCCGGTTGGGCATGTTGGCGTTGCGAAACTCGTCGATGAGCTCGTCCATCATCGACTTCACCACGCCGGAGGCGTCGGTGCCGGGGATGTCGCAGTGCAGCCAGCCCTGGGTGTGGGAGATCATGGCCACCGAGTTTTGGGTGCCGCCGACGATGAAGCCGGCGCCCTCGAGGGCCTGGATCAGGGGCTCGACCTTGGAGCCGTCCTTGACCATGTACTCGATGTTGGAGCGCAGGGTGAAATGGACGAAGCCGTCGGCAAACTGATCGCCAATGTCGCACAGCTTGCGCAGGGTGAAGACGTCGAGGATGCGCTGGGTGCCAGCCTTGACGGTCCAGATTTCGTCACCACTATACGCAACGTGCCGGAGAACCCCCGGGCGGGGGTGATCGTGATACTTCCACTGCCCAAAATTCTTGCGCATCGTGGGATGCATGTACTGCCACGGGTCCGGGCAGCCGGATTCGATCGGCTCACGCATGTCTGCCATCGCCTTTCCTCCAACAAATAGGCAAATTAATCAAGTCGGGATTTGGCCGGGGCGGCAGCGCCGACCCGGTCGCAACAGTGACCTCAGGTTACTTGCCAGCCTCGGCCTGACGCTCGAACCAGGCCTCCGCCGCCTCGTCCCATCCATCCAGGCGGATGTAGGAGGACTGACGCGGGTGGCTCAGCATGTTCGGGTCGGGCTCGATACCGATACCGTCCAGGAAGTTCGCCAAGCCGATGCGCTCGATCATCTCGCCGCAGCGCTCGTGCTCCAGGCCGTTCTCGGCCCAGAATTCGATGATGGTCTCGGCCAGCTCCACCAGGGACTCGTAGTCCTCTTCGGTATCCAGCTTCTTGAATGGGACCAACACGGTACCCATCAGGTCGCCGATCTTCAGCGTACGCTTGCCCCCGATCAGGATGGTCACCCCCTTGTCGTCACCGGGGTGCAGGGCCTTCGGCATCACGTTCAGGCAGTGCATGCAGCGCACGCAGTCGCGGTTGTTCACGGCCAGGGTGTCGTCGTCGTTCAGCGACAGGGCCTGGGTCGGGCAGCGCGTGATGACGTTGTCGATGTAGTACTGACGGCCCTTGTCAGCGATGTAATTCTTGACCTCGGCCTGATCGACCTTCATGTCGTCGCGCCAGGTGCCGAGCACGGCGAAGTCGGCTCGCTCGATGGCATTCTGGCAGTCGTTGGCACAGCCGGAGACCTTGAACTTGAACTTGTAAGGCAGCGCCGGACGGTGCACGTCGTCGGTGAAGTTGTTCACCAGCAGGCGATGGGCCTTGAGCTCGTTGGTGCAGGACATCTCGCAGCGGGCCGCGCCGACACAGGACATGGCGGTGCGAACGCAGGGACCAGCACCACCCAGGTCCCAACCGTATTCGTTGATCTCGTCGAAGAAGTGCTGGACGTTGGCCGAGTCACTTCCGATAAACATGATGTTGCCGGTCTGACCGTGGAAGGTCACCAGCCCGGAGCCGAACTTCTCCCAACTATCGGCCATCTGTCGCAGCATCGCGGTGCTGTAATGGTTTCCGGCCGGGGGCTGCACCCGAAGGGTGTGGAACTCCTTGGATTCCGGGAAGGCGCTACCGACCTCGGAGAAGCGCGGGATGATGCCGCCGCCATAGCCAAAGACGGAAATGGTGCCGCCCTTCCAGTAGCCCTTGCGGGTCTCGTACGAGTGCTCCAACTGGCCGAGCAGGCTGTTGGTCACCTTATTGATGCGCTCGTCCGGGTGCTGATCACGCAGACGTTTGATGCCCGAGATGAAGCTCGGCCAGGGGCCGGTCTCCAGCTGATCGAGCATCGGGGTGCTGTATTTATCGATCGCCATGGCGCTGTATCTCCTATCTGGTAGCTCAGAATAAAGGGATCGGTTGACCCGCGTGACACCGCCTTTGTGGACGTTGCGACAAGCGCAAGCCGCTACGGTGACACAAGTTTCAAATCAGGGACGCAAGGCCCGGCAGCCGCTGTCGCTCGCGACCTGTCCCGGACCCGGCATCGCTCCTACTGTAGCGATCGGTCGGCGCGGGTCCATTCCACCTTCGGGAGGGACCCATTTTTGCATGCCTATCCCATCCGGGATATAGACTCATCGGCCTTCGCTTTGATTCTCCGCCGCGATGGGCCGCCGCGTGCGTTCTTCAAGTGGGCCGCGATGTTACGCATGGGTGACGCATCAGTCAACGGTTACTAATATAAGCAGTTCCTGAATTGTAGGATTCCATCGTGTCCCACCCCTTCGATCTTGACGATTCCTCGGCCTATCGGCGCTGGCGCGCCGGAAGACTGGCGGCCTATCCCGCGGATGCCCGCACCCTGAGTGTGGAGGTGGCCTCTCTGGCGGAGCCGACGGCGCCGGAGACGGCCCAGATCAGGCATCGTCTCCAGGCCTACAACCTGGCGCTGATCCAGGCACCACCCCATCAGGTCGAACCGGTGGCCATCCTGGCGTTCGGACGGGCGCTCGGACTCAAAACGGCGGACTCCAACCTCTTCGCCGATCATCGGGCGGTGAGCACCATTGCCCCGGGCGGCGCCGACGACCGCTCCGAATACATTCCATATACCGCCAAGCCGCTGAGCTGGCACACCGACGGCTACTACAACCCGGAGCACCGCCAGGTCGGGGCCTGGACCCTGTTTTGCGCCCGCCCCGCGCCCGCGGGAGGCACCAATGACCTGCTCGACCACGAGATCGCCTACATCCTGTTGCGGGATGAATCCATCGAGCACATCCGCGCCCTGTCCCACCCCCAGGCGCTCACCATTCCGGCGAATCTACAGGATGGTCGAACCCTGCGCCCGGAAAGCACCGGGCCTGTTTTTTCGGTGCGCAACGCGAGGCTGCACATGCGCTATACGGCGCGGAGACGCAACGTCGCGTGGCGCGACGCCCCCGAGACTGAAGCCGCGCGGGCGGCACTGAGTCGCTTGTTTTCGGCCCACCCCATCTACACATTTACCCACAGTCTGAAGTCCGGCGAGGGGTTGATCAGCAACAACGTCTTGCACAACCGCAGCGGCTTTGACCACGACCCCGCGGACGAGGGCGGACGGCTGCTCTACCGAGCGCGCTATCTGGAACGTGTGGAATAGGTGGCTCCCGGCCGGGTTCCTCGCGGCAACACCGTGTATCGGCGCCGGCGCAACCGTTGTCGAGGCCGCCCGGTTTTTAATCGAAACGTTACAATCAGCGGTTTCAGTGATCCATGCTCAAGCTCAGTGAAATTCTCGTAGGACATCAAGAGTTGGAATCATTCGATGAGCTCGTTCCCATCGTTCAGGCGGTGGCACGATCGGGCGAGCGCTTCTTCCGGATGGACGTCAAGCCCCCCTACCCGGACACACCGGAGAATTGGGAAGACCGGCTGGAGGCCGCCTTCAGCGGTCTGGTCCGCTAGCGGAGTCTGATTAAGGTAAGCAATATGAAGCAGTTCGAGATGCTCGCGACGCGCCTGGCCGACACGGCGGCGGATTCCATCATGAACCGCGGAGTGGAAGAAGCGGCGCTGGAGTCCCATTTGCAGGCGCTGACCGATCGTCTCCGTGACGTCGAGGCAGGTGCCGGAGGTCCCAAGGACCTCGCTGACACGCGTCTGCAGATGGCGCGCGCCCTGGTGGGACTGGGTCGCGGTGCCGAGGCGTGGCCGCTGGGCCGGGCGGCCTTGGACGCGTTTTTGGCCAGGGACGAGTTCGAGTTGGCGGCGGACGCCTGCGACGTCTTGTTTCAAACCGAGCAGCCGCAGTCGATCTCGGCCTTGGGACAGGGCATCTGGCTGGCGGTGACCTGCCCGATCGACCCCGAGCTCACCATCGAACTCCTGAGCCATGTGATCGACGAGACGCCGGACGACGCGGACGGCGCCGCGGTCGCGGCCACCACGGCACTGTTCCTGGCCGACGTGCGCGCTCAGGGAAAACACCGCGACGACCTGATGTTCTTTGCGACCCAGCTTCTCGGCACCGTGGCGCGGCGCCACAGCGCCGTCGAGACGCCAGAGCAGCTGGATCTCTGGATGGATCGCCTCGAGCTGAAGGAGCCCGAGAAGTTTCTGGTGCGGCTGCGGAACGTGGTGGACGTGCTGGTCCAGGACGATTGGTGGTTCGATCGCGAGGCACTCCAGGACCGCCTGCCCTTCGCCTGATGGCGACAGCGCCGAGCCAGGACCGGTCCCCCCACTGCGAGATCCCGATGTACTGGAATCAAGACGAGAACCCCGACACCGTCATCGTCCCCGATGACATCGTCGACATCCTGTTCGCACTCGACTGCCGGCAGCTACCGGTTGACCATGCCTACGCATTGAGTGACGCGCTCTGTTGCGCACTGCCCTGGATGCGCGACGAGCCGCTGCTGGCCGTGCACACTGTGCATGTGGCCGGCTCTCAGAACGGCTGGGAGCGTCCGCCCCATGGCACCGACAGCCGCTTGCTACTCTCACACCGCACCAAGCTCACCATACGGGCACCCAAGGAGCGCGCCCATGAGCTACTGGAGACCCTGCCAGGGAAAAGGATCGAGGTCGACGGCTGCCCGCTGAGGGTTGGCGCCGGCAAGATCAAGCCACTGAGCAAGGAGACCACGCTCTTCGCCCGCTATGTGGTGGCCGACCCCGCCCAGGACGAGGAGGCGTTTTTGGGCACCGCGGCCCAGGGCCTTGCCGAGATGGACATTCGGATTCGCAAGGCCCTGTGCGGCAAGGCGACGACCCTCGCCACCCCCGATGGCGCCATCCACACCCGTAGCCTGATGCTCGCCGACCTGACCACCGATGAGTCGGTTCGCCTGCAGCAGCTCGGCCTGGGACCCCAGCGCCGGCTCGGCTGCGGCGTCTTCATCCCCCACAAGGGCATAGACGCGGTCAGCAAGAACCGCTGACAGGCCGCCGGGTGGCGGTGCTTGCACCGACAAGGCGATCAGGCGCCTGTCCTGCCTCGGGCAAGGCCTGTCCCGCCGCCTCTGAAGCCGCCCAGTGCCACCTGCTCACGCCAGAGCACCTGCCGACCCGGGCCAGAGCGCCGGATGGATCTGCGTATCCGATGGATCGTGACGCGCGAATCATAAAATCATAAAATTCCCAAGCTGTGATCGGCGCCCGCGTCCTTGGCCGGCGCAAGCGGCCCCATCCACACCTTGGATTCAAACGATGAGGAGAACGACATGGCCATCGAAGTAAATGGCAAGAGCATCGAGACGACCGACCATGGCTACCTGGTCAATCACATGGACTGGAGCGAGGACGTGGCGCGCAAGCTCGCCGCGGGCGAGGGCATCGAGCTGACCGACAAGCACTGGGACGTCATCAACTATCTGCGTGACGAGTACATCAACAACGGTCAGAACCAACCCATGGAGCGCGTCGTGCTCAAGGATATGGGGAAAAAGTGGGGCTCCAAGCCTTCGAGCAAGGACCTCTACACCCTGTTCCCACTCGCCCCGACCAAACAGGGGACCAAGATCGCCGGGCTCCCCGAGGTACATCGCAAGGGCGGATACTGAGCCCAAGAGTCCGCACAGGTATGGAGGCCGGCACAAGTGCCGGCCTCTTAACTTTTGCGGTGCCGCTCCCACGGCGCGGACCCCCCTCCAGTTCCCCCCGACAAACCGGCCGGGGCCAACCCCGGCTGGAGAGCAAGTTGCCCGGACCCGGTTTCGCAAATGCGCTATACCTTGCGCAGGCCCCCGAGCCGGGGGCTGGCTCGATCCCCACCTTTGGCGGCGCGAGCCTGAACGCGGTCCACGCCGGGTACTGCTTAGTCTTACGTCGCTGCGCCCACCGCCGCGACAGGATCCATTTGTCGGGGAAACTTTGGTATCGTTCGTCGGCGCTCGGGGTTGTTCTGTCGCACGAGCGCCCGCACTGACGGGATCAGAGGGGGTTTCGAGTCCTTCATCCAGGGCAACTCGGCCCCAGGTACAACCCAAGAGCCGCCGCAATTCAGTGATGACGAACTGCCACGCCAGTCGCTCGCTCCCCACCGAGACGAACGGATCGGGTGGCGTCGGATCCGGGCCCCAGGGTGCCCCGTTGACCCGCCGGCAGACACACCCATGGACGTGAAACCGAGTCACTGGGGACCGGCTGAACCCTCCGGACACCCCCCCCTTCGCTGGGGACGCCTCGCCCATCAGACGGTTCTCGGCGCCGCTGAGCAGCTCCTGAGCACCGACTCGCCCCAGCGGCTCTCGGTCATGATCTTTCATCGCATCCTGCCGGAGACGGATCGCTTTCTGGCCGGCGATCCTACGGCGGACGAGTTCTCCGCGGTCATGGCGGTGGTGCGCGAGCGCTTTCATCCGATCCGACTCGCCGAGGGTGTGCGACGGCTGCAGGACGGCACCTTGCCGCAGAGGTCCGTGTGCGTCACTTTCGACGACGGTTATGCCGACAACCTCGAGGTCGCCGCTCCCATCCTCAAGGATCTGCAGATCCCGGCGACCGTGTTCGTCGCAACCGGCTACCTCGATGGCCGGTCCATGTGGAACGACCGCCTCTCCGCGGCCATCCGCCAGGCACCGGGCGAACACATCGATCTCAATGAATTCGACTGCGGGGAGCACCCGGTCGGCGACCTGGCGCAGCGCGCCCAGTTGGCGAGTTTTCTGATCCGCCAGCTCAAGTACCGCCCGTCCGAGGAGCGGGAGCAGATTGCCGGTGAGCTTGCCGCTCGCTACGCACCAAACATGCGCTCGCCCATGATGACCCGTGATCAGGTGCGTCAATTGCGTGCCGAGGGGATCGAGATCGGCGGCCATACCGTTACTCATCCCATCCTGGCGCGCACGGATGACGATCGCGCGTTCCAAGAGATCGCCGAGAACAAGGAAGACCTGGAGGGGCTCCTCGGGGAGCGGCTGCGATTCTTCGCCTATCCCAATGGCAAGCCGGGTCAGGACTTTGCGCCGATCCACTCCGACATGGTGAAGCGCGCTGGCTATCGCGGGGCGCTCACCACGCGGCCTGGTGTTTCCACGGCCGGCACCGACCCATTCCTGCTGCCTCGCTTCACCCCTTGGGACCGGACTCCGACCCGCTTCGCCGTGCGCCTGCTTCTGAACATGCGCCATATGGTTTAGGATTTCCCGGTCAGCGCGACAGCGTCCGCTCCGCGGCAGCCACCCGACCCGCATCCATCATGAAGAACATCAAGCTGGTGCACGAGCTCGTGCAGAGCACCGCTCGCACCCACCCCGACTCCCAGGCCCTGACCTGCAAGACAGAGACACTCGACTACGGGGCCCTTTGGGCGGTCATCGAGTCGGTCGCCCGGGGTCTTCTCGGTCTGGGTACAGAGGCGGGCGACCGGATCGGCGTCTACCTTCCCAAGACGATCCATACGGTCGCCGCGTTGTTCGGTGCCTCGGCCGCTGGAGGCGTCTTCGTCCCTCTGAACCCGCTCCTCAAGCCGTTTCAGATCGCCTATATCCTCAAGGACTGCAATGTCCGAACCCTGGTGACCTCCCTGGATCGGGCGAACCTGCTCGCCGATGAGTTGGTCCATTGCCCAGACCTGCACGGGGTCGTGGTCACAGACGGTGACCCGGCAGATGCCGACCCGCGAATCAGCACCCGATGCGTCTCCTGGACCCAACTGACGCAGGCGCCCTCGTCCTCTGTCCGACCCCATCGGCGCATCGACGCCGACATGGCGGCAATTCTCTACACCTCGGGGAGCACCGGGCAGCCCAAGGGGGTCGTGCTCTCTCACCGCAATCTGATTGCCGGCGCCCAGAGCGTTGCCGAGTATCTGGAAAACCACCCGGCGGACCGGATTCTCGCGGCGCTTCCATTCAGCTTCGATTACGGGTTGAGCCAGATGACCACGGCCTTTTCGGTCGGGGCCCAAGTCGTGCTGATGGACTACCTGCTGCCAAACGACGTCATCAATGCAGTCCAGAAGCATGGGATCACGGGCCTCGCCGCCGTGCCGCCTTTGTGGATTCAGCTGGCTAAGCTCGTCTGGCCGGATGCCGCGCGCGAGTCTCTACGCTACATCACCAATTCCGGAGGGGCCATGCCCCAGACCGTGACCCGGGCACTGCGCGAGCAGCTGCCAAAAACACGCGTCTATCTGATGTACGGCCTGACCGAGGCCTTCCGCTCGACTTACCTGGCCCCGGAGCAGGTCGACATCCGACCCGACTCCATGGGCAAGGCAATCCCCAACGCCGAGATTCTGGTCGTCCGTGAGGATGGCAGCCACTGTGGGCCGGGCGAGCCGGGGGAGCTGGTTCACCGTGGCGCCCTGGTCTCGCTCGGCTACTGGAACGACCCCGAGCGCACCCGGGCGCGCTTCCGCCCAGCGCCGGGTCAGCCTCAGGGGATTCCTAACCCCGAGCTCGCCGTCTGGTCCGGGGATCAGGTTCGCCAGGACGAAGAAGGCTTTCTCTACTTCATCAGCCGTAAGGACGAGATGATCAAGACCTCCGGCTACCGCGTGAGCCCCACGGAAGTGGAAGAGGTGCTCTATGCGAGCGGCCTGGTGAGCGAGGCAGCCGCCATCGGAGTCCCTCACGAGACCCTGGGACAGGCCATTATCGCGGTCGCGAAGGCCGCCGATGCGCAGCCGGATCTCGAGGGCCGGCTGCTCGAGCATTGCCGCGCCGCCCTTCCAGGTTTCATGGTCCCTCAACACGTCATCTTCGAGGACTCCCTTCCCCGCAACCCCAACGGCAAGATCGACCGCAAGCTGCTCGCCGCGCGCTTTGAGGATTTCTTCGGGGCGGTCCTGCCCTGATGGCGTCAAACCCGCAAGGAAGCGGAGCTGGAACAGCGGCGCGGGACGACCCATTCGTCTCCCAGGGACCCGTCTCCCGAAGATCCGGC
>CAVOUZ010000007.1:532500-538034 GCA_963699735.1 uncultured Gammaproteobacteria bacterium | reverse complement strand
AGCCGCTGGGTCAGTTCATGTCCGCGGCCACGGCGGGGCGCCTGGCCTCGATGATGCGCCGGGTGGTCACGGAGGGAACGGGCCGGGGCATCGAGTCCCCGGATCTCACCATCGCCGGCAAGACCGGTACCGCCGAGAACCCGCGCGGCAAGGCCCACAGCTGGTTCATCGGATTCGCGCCGGCCCAGTCGCCGGAGCTGGCGGTCGCGGTGCTGGTGGAGCACGGCGGATACGGCTCGAGCGCCGCTGCACCGATCGCCCGCGACCTGCTGCTGATGGGCATCGCACTGGGGACGGGACCCTGAGCGCCGCCAGGTCAACGGGTTTCGCGGCCGGCTGGGGTCAGCGCCGCCCGGAGCGTCACCTGCTGCTCGCGAGCCTCGGCTGCGTCGCGATCGGCTTCCTGCTGGTGTGGGGTTCGGGTCACGCCGCCGGTCGGCCGCTCTCGGCGGCGGATCTGCTTCCGCTCCTGGGCTATGGGGCCGGGCTCGCCGGGCTGCATCTGGGGTTGGTGGCGCTGGGGCACCGGGGGGATCAGGCGCTGGTCGCCGCGGTCGCCTTCCTGGGGGGATTGGGCCTGCTTGCCCAGACCCGGATGGGGGCCTTGGATGGCGCCGGTCCCCTGCTCCCCGGATATGCCGTCTTCCCGACGGGCCTGCTCATGATGTTTGCAGCGGCCGCGGCCTTTATGGGCGGACGCTATCGGGTGCTGGCCTCCGGCTACTGGGTTTGGGGGGGGCTGTCGCTCGCGCTGGTGGTCCTGCTGCTAGCCACGGGACAGCGCTTTCGCGGTGCCGTCTATGGGGCCGGACTCATCACGCCGACCGAATTGCTCAAGGTCTCGGTGGTGCTCTTTCTTGCCGGCTTCGTGGATCAGCACGCCCGGGCGCTGGCTCGGTGGCATCCCCGCTACCCTATGGTCCCGAGCCTGGAGCCCCTGTGGCGGCTGCTCGCTTTCTGGCTGGTGCTGGCGATCCTGCTGTCGCTCCAGCGCGATCTGGGCATGCTGGTCATGCTCGGTGTCGCCCTGATGGCCGTCCTGGTGACCGGCAGCGGCCGTTGGGGCTATCTGGGATACGGTCTGGCCGGCGCCGGGGGCCTCGCCTACCTGATGCTCGAGGTGTTCCAGCATGGGCGCCGCCGCATCGACGCCTGGCTGGACCCCTTCCAGGACCCCACGGGAGACGGCTGGCAGATCCTGCAGGGTTTGTCGGGCATGTACGCCGGTGGGCTCTGGGGCGAGGGATTCGGTCAGGGGAGCCCCGGTTACACGCCCATCGCCGAGTCGGACTTCATCTATTCGGTGATCGGCGAGGAGCTGGGCTTCGTGGGCTGCGTCGTGGTGATCCTTTTCTTCCTCATCCTGTTTCAGCGCTGCATCGAGATCGCCCGGCGCTGCCGGTCATCCTTCGGTCGGCTGCTGGCGACGGGGCTCACGGCGGTGCTCGCCGCCCAGGCCTTCCTCAACCTGGGGGGCGTGACCAAGCTGATCCCGCTCACGGGCATCACCCTGCCGCTGATCAGTCACGGCGGGGCTAGCCTGCTGACCGCCTTCGTGGCGCTGGGACTGCTGCTGGCGATGTCGGACGGGCTACCGGCGGCGGCGCCCAAGCGGCCGCAGCTTACGCAGGGGCCTGGTTCCCGGGATGGGGCAAGACGGCGGCCGTCCCGGTCGGCGCGCCGCTCAAGCCCGCGCAAGGGCAGGGCGGCCGAACCAGCCGGCGGCGGGTCAGGAGCGCGTCCTTAGTCGGAGACGACGAGGCCGGTCCTACTTACAGACGCTTATAGGCCCGGGCGAGGCGCTCGCTCCAGGCGTCGACGCCCGCGGGCAAGGCGATGCAGTCCTGGCGCATCTCGATCATGACGTGAAGGATGCCGCGCGACTCCCCGTGGCTGGGCAGGGTGTAGTCGTGCTCGTCGTCCACCCCGTAGGGTTGGTTGAGTCCGAGCGTCAGGTCCCCGTCCAGGCCCAGCGCGCGGAACAGGCGGTGGGCGAGGCGGGGGTCGCGCCCATAGGCGACCCCGGCGTGCCAGGGGCGAGGCTCCCCATGGAGCTCGGGGGTGAAGCTGTGGATGCTGATCAGCAGGGGCAACTGCTCCATTCGCTCATCGAGCAGCGCAGCCAGGGCCCGGTGATAGGGCTCAAAGAGCTCGGTGACGCGCTGCGCACGGGCCTCCCTGTTGAGACCACGATTGCCAGGAACGGCAATCCGGGCACTCTGCTCCGCAATCGACTCGGGGCTCACCAGCGGGCGGTTCAGGTCGATCACCAGGCGCGAATAGCCGCCCAGGAGCAGCGGTGCGTCGAGCCGGGCCGCCAATCCCCGGGCGACCCCGGCCGCTCCTGGGTCCCAGGCGATGTGTTGGGCGAGCTCATGGGGCGCGAGCCCAAGGCTACCGAGTCGTCGCGGGATGCGATTGGATGCGTGGTCGCAGACGAGGAGCGCGCAAGCCGAGCCCGCGGGATTCACCAGCTCGTAGGGGGGTGGGTCGCCGGGGTCGAGGAGCCGGTCCCCGTGGCCCGTCTCTGGTGCCGGGATCGCGGCACCGCCAGGGGGCGTGCGCCGAGTCATGGACCTGCGGCCGGCACCTCGTCGGTCCACACCTTGAAGCCCTTCAGCGTGTTGGGGCCAAAGGAGTTGCTCAGCGGCACGTCCGCGGCGTCTCGCCCCTGGGCGATCAGCACGCGGCCGATTCGGGGCACCCGGTTGCGCGGATCGAAGGTGTGCCAGTGTCCGCCGAGATAGGCCTCGAACCAGGCCGAGAAGTCCATCGGGTCGGCGGATGGCGGAACGCCGATGTCTCCCAGATACCCGGTGCAGTAGCGCGCGGGGATGTTCATACAGCGGCAGAAGGCGATGGCGAGGTGGGTGTAGTCGCGGCACACCCCCGTCTTCTCATGAAAGGCCTCCAGCGCCGTCTTGGTGGCGCGGGCGTGCTGATAGCCGAAGCTGATGTGGTGGTGGACGAAGTCGCTGATCGCCTGGACGCGCCACCACCCGGGTGGAGATTGGCCAAACAGGGACCATGCGATCTCAGACAGCCGGTCGGTCTCGCAGTAGCGGCTGCCCTGCAGATACACCAGGGTCTCGCTCGGCAGATCCTCCACGGCATGCTGGATGGCCAGGAAGTCGGTCGGGTCGGGTCGGCCGCTGTCGTTGATGAGCGCATCGCTCGAGATGGTGATGTCGCCTGGCGGTGCCACGATGCGGGTGCACCAGTTACCGAAGCCGTCGCGATAGGCGGTGCTCGGCACGGCGGGGTGAAAGACGATGTGATCGGGGTGGACCAGATCTGAGACGCGGCTGTAGTGCACGTTCAAGGTCAGGATCATGGGCGTGCGCTGGGGGCACCCGTAGACTAACTCGTAGCCGAGACGGATCTGCATGTGGTTCCTCCGCAGACTGTGACGAGGTTGCCGCAAGGGTACCAGTGCGCCGCTCCCGGCGCTCCTCGTGGCGTGTCTACGGAGCGCGGCCCGTACGCAACCGTCTGACCTCGGGTGCAGCGGCCGACTAGCCCCTGCCCCAGGTGCTTCGCGGGCCCGCCGCCGCGCGCCAGACCTCGTGAATGGCGGAAGGTTACCAGCGCAGGCCCGAGGCCGTGGCGACCTTTTCCACCACCTCGCTGACCTGCGCTTGGGACAAGTACGGGTGCATGGGGAGGCTCAGAACCCTGGCGGCAATGGCCTTGCTCACCGGGGTCGGCATCCCGGTGTCCCGATCCGCGAAAACCGGCTGTTGATTGAGCGGGATGGGGTAGTGGATCGCCGTGGGAACTCCAACCGCCTGCAAGGCCGATGCGACCGAATCGCGATCCACCACCTGTAGGGTGTATTGGGCATAGACCGACTGGTTCCCGTCCGCCACATAGGGCGTCAGCACCGCGGTCCCACCATCCCTGGAGGATTGGGCGCCCCGGGCCTGAAACAGCTCGCTGTACGTGGCCCCGAGCGCAGCGCGCTGCTCGACCTCCTGGGGAAAGATCGCGAGCTTTGCCAACAGGATCGCCGCCTGCAGGGTGTCCAGCCGTCCGTTGAGCCCGAGTCGGGGATGGTGGTAGCGGCGGTCCTGCCCGTGATTGCGGATCTCGCTGATCCGCTTTGCCAATCCATCGTCGTCCGTAAAGCAGGCGCCCGCGTCGCCGTAGGCCCCGAGCGGTTTCGCCGGAAAGAAAGAGGTACAGCCGATCAGGGTGAGGCCGCACGACCTGCGGCCCCGGTAGGTCGCACCGAAGCTTTGGGCACCGTCCTCGATGACCGGGATGCGGTGACGGGCGCCAATGGCATTGATGGCGTCCATGTCCGCGCACTGACCGTAGAGCGACACCGGCATGATCGCCCGGGTTCGCTCCGTAATCGCCGCCTCGATCAGTGATGGATCCAGGTTATAGGTGGCGGGGTCGATGTCGATGAAGACCGGGCGCGCCCCGAGCAATGCGATCATCTCGCCGGTGGCTATGAAGGTGAAGGGACTCGTGATCACCTCGTCGCCCGGGCCAATCTCCAGGGCCATCATGGCGGCGAGCAGGGCGTCGGTACCGCTCGAGAGGCCGATACAGTGCTTCACACCAACGAAGCTCGCGAGCGCCTCCTCAAGCTCCGCGATCTCGGGTCCCATGACGTACTGGCCGTGGGCCAGGACGCGATCGATACGTGAGCGAACGTTCGCCTCGATGCGCTGGTACTGGGCCTTCAAATCGATGAATTGCATGATTACGCCTGCTTTCGAAGGATGTTGCCGCGCCGGTCGGAGAATCGGCACGATTACGCGGCTATCCTGCTCCCAGTGCCGGGCAAAAAAAACCCCTCGATCGCAAGCGACGAGGGGTTGGGGTGTAGGGTCCTGGCGGTGACCTACTTTCGCATGGGGAAGCCCCACACTATCATCGGCGATACACCGTTTCACTTCTGAGTTCGGGATGGGATCAGGTGGTTCCAGTGCTCTGTGGCCGCCAGGAAAAGGGGTGGCCCGGGCGCGGGGTGCGCGGGGGCCGGATTCGGGGGGATCGCGGGGGCGGTGCGTTGCTCAGTGCACCCAGAATGCTTGGGTGTTATATGGTCAAGCCGCACGGTCAATTAGTACAGGTTAGCTTCACACGTTACCGCGCTTCCACATCCTGCCTATCAACGTCGTGGTCTTCGACGGACCTTCAGGGGCATCGAGTGCCCAGGGAGACCTCATCTTGGGAGGGGCTTCCCGCTTAGATGCTTTCAGCGGTTATCCCGTCCGTACATAGCTACCCGGCAGTGCCACTGGCGTGACAACCGGAACACCAGGGGTACGTCCACTCCGGTCCTCTCGTACTAGGAGCAGCTTCCCTCAAGTCTCCAACGCCCACGGCAGATAGGGACCGAACTGTCTCACGACGTTCTAAACCCAGCTCGCGTACCACTTTAAATGGCGAACAGCCATACCCTTGGGACCGACTTCAGCCCCAGGATGTGATGAGCCGACATCGAGGTGCCAAACACCGCCGTCGATATGAACTCTTGGGCGGTATCAGCCTGTTATCCCCGGAGTACCTTTTATCCG
>CAVOUZ010000007.1:0-527500 GCA_963699735.1 uncultured Gammaproteobacteria bacterium | reverse complement strand
TGCCAGGGCAGGCGCAGATTCTTGGTGAGGAACGAGGCGACCACCATGCGCACCCGGTTGTGCATCCAGCCGCTGTGCCAGAGCTCGCGCATCCCCGCATCGACCAGAGGGATCCCCGTTCGGCCCTGTTGCCAGGCGCGCAGCAGCCCGTCGGCGTCGTCCCTGCGCCACCCGAAGCGGGCGAAGCGGGGGTCCAGCGGCGCGTCTGGGGTGTCCGGAAAGTGATAGAGCAGGTGATGGGCAAACTCGCGCCAGACGATTTCCCGCACGTATGGCTCGGCGACGGGGCCATCCACCGGGCCATGGCGCAGCGCGATCAGCTCCAGGACCTGGCGGGGACCGATCTCACCGAAGTGCAGGTGGGGAGAGAGGCTGGAGGTTCCGGCGATCGCGGGCAGGTTGCGACGCTGCTCGTACTCGGCGAGGTCCCTGTCGACGAAGTCGCCCGCCCGTTTCAAGGCCGCGAGCTCCCCGGGTTGCCAACGCTCGGCCAGCCCCTGGTCCCAAGCGATCCGGGGCAAGAGTCCGAGGGCAGCGAGGGGCTCGCCGTGAACGTCCGGGGCCGGCGGGAGGCCCTCGGGCACCCGGGTGGTGCTCAAGGTCAGCCCCGACGCGACAAGCTTGCGCCAGAAGGCGCTGTAGACCCGGTAGGGCTCCCGCGAGCCCGTGAGCAGATCCCAGGGCTCGCGCAGCAGCAGAGCATTATGACTCTCGCAGCCCAGACCCCTGTCGCGCAGTGTTGCCTTGATGCGGCTGTCGCGCTCACGGGTCGCGGGGCCATAGAGCCGGTTCCAGAAGATCTCGGTGGCGCCGGCGGCCGCGGCAATGCGCAGCAGGCTGTCCAGTGCAGGGCCTTGGGCGATGGCGAGACGGCTCCCGCGCCCGCGCAACTGGGCGTCGAGCGCGGCGAGGCTATGGTGCAGCCACCAGCGCGACGCCCCACCGGGCGCCCAGGGCGACTCCTCCTCCGGGGCGTGGATGTAGAGCGGCAGCACCCGCTCGCATCGAGCCGTCGCCGCGGCGAGGGCCGGATTGTCCGACAGCCGCAGATCGCGGCGCAGCCAGAGGATGGCGGTTTTCGGCATGGTGCAGGACGGGCTCGGGGAGCTGCGGCGCGTCTTCCTCAGAGCGACCCTCAGAACCCCGCCAGCGGCGGGCGCGAGCCGCTTGCCTGAGCTGCTCGGTGCCGGATGGTTGAGCCCGAATCAGTCCTTGGTCGCCAGCACCTCGGTGAGGAAGTCCTGCATCAGCGCCCAGGACCGGGCATCCGCTTTGGGGTCATACGCGATGCCGTCGATGTCATAGTCGCCCGCACCGGGGTTGGTGAAACCGTGCTTGGCCCCGGCGTAGATCGCCATCTCCCAGTCCGCGCCTGCCGCATCGAGCGCCTGCCGGAAGGCGGCCACGCGCTCCGGCGGGACCATGGGATCCTGATCTCCATGGGCGACCAGCACGCTGGCCTTAATCGCCTTCTGCTGCTCGGGCGTCGCCGGGGGCAGGGAGCCGTGGAAGCTCACCACGCCGTCGAGGTCGGCGCCCGCATAGGCGAGCTGCATGACCGTGGCCCCGCCGAAGCAGTAGCCGATGGCCGCGAGCCGGTCTGGATCCACCTTGTCGCTGGCCTTGAGCGCATTCAGCCCGGCGAGCGCCCGCCGCTGCCAGGCGTCCTGATTCTCCGTGATCTGCATCATCCATCCCTTGGCATCGGCCGCGTGCCGGGTCACCTTGTTGTCACCGTACATGTCCGCGGCGAAGGCGACATAGCCGAGCTCGGCCAGCATCTCGGCGCGGTGCTTGGCATAGTCGTTGAGCCCCCACCACTCGTGGATCACCAGCACCCCAGGTCGCTTGCCAGAGACGGCGTCGTCCCACGCGAGATAGCCATTGAGCACCTGATCGCCATCCTGGTACTGAACGGCCTGGGTCTTGATTTCGGCAAATGCCGCTGGGCTTCCAAGCACGAGCGCCAGTGTCAGAATGCGGGCGGCGGCGGGTTGGATACGCTTCATGGGGCCTCCAAAGGATCAAAATTGCAACGAAAGAGGGCTATTTTGGCGTTGCCGACTCGATCGGGTTCGGCGGTCGGCAACGAGGCCTACCGGAACGTTCGTCAAGGAGGCCTGGGCTGGTGAGTTGTGCCTGTGCCGGCAAAAACAATGCCGGGGTCTCAGGGAGCCAGGCCCAGTGGATTCTCCGCCTCGCGCGACGGGCGCACCCTCCGGGCGATCAGGCGTGGCCGATCAGCTCATCGATGTGAGTGCTCACGCAGCGCCCCAGGGCCGAGAGGGTGTAGCCGCCCTCCAGGCACGAGACCACGCGCTCGTTGGCGTGCCTCCGGGCGATGTTGTGAATCTGGCGGGTAATCCAGGCGTAGTCGGCCTCCACGAGGTTGAAGTGGGCCATGTCGTCTTCGGCGTGGCCGTCGAAGCCGGCGGAGATCAGGATCAGCTGGGGAGCGAAGGCATCCAACCGCGGCAGCCAGGCCCGCTCCACCGCCGCCCGGTACTCGGTCCCGCCGGTGAGCCGGGGCAGGGGCAGGTTGCAGATGTTCGGCACGTCCGTGTCCGCGCCGCTCCCAGGGTAGAAGGGGTGCTGGAAGCTGGAGCAGAAGAGCACCCGCTCGTCCCCAGCAAAGATGTCCTCGGTGCCGTTGCCGTGATGGACGTCGAAATCGATGATCGCCACCCGTTCCAGACCCCGGTGGGCGAGGGCGTGGGCCGCACCCACAGCGACGTTGTTGAAGAAGCAGAAGCCGCCGGCGGAGCGGCGCCCCGCGTGGTGGCCCGGGGGGCGCACGCAGCAGAAGGCCGCGTGGTGCTTGTCGCTCATCACCAGGTCGACACCGAGCACGGCGGCCCCAGCCGAATGCAGGGCGGCGCGCAGGCTGTGGCTGTTCATGGCGGTGTCGCCGTCCACCCAGGCGAGGACGTCGTGCGCCTTAGGCGCCGCATCGAAGATGCCCTGGATGTAATCTCGGTCGTGCACCAGGGCCAACTGCTCGACGGTGGCCTGCGGGGAGTCATAATGGGTGACCAGCATCTCCATGCCCGAGGCAATCATACGGTCCTGGATCGCGTTCAGCCGCTCCGGGCACTCGGGGTGGTGGGCGCCCATCTTGTGGTCTCTACATGCCTCGTGGGAGATGAAGGCGAGGTTCATGGAACGGGTCCTCGATTCGTGACCGCGGTGGAGTTCCGCGGGGCGGCGTTCTTCTAGCGTGTCAGTGGTCTCGCGCGAGCGCGGTGTGACCGAAGCTTAAACCCAATCGTGCCGAGGAGGCAGACCCCCATGCGACTCTCCGATGTCGACCAGTTGTTCACGCCCGGCGCCGTTGCCGTGTTCGGTGCCAGCGACAGTGAGGGCTCCCTTGGTGGTCAGGTGTTCCGCAACCTGAGGGCGGACGGGTTCAAGGGGCACAGCTACGCGATCAATCCCAAATACGAGCAGGTCGGCGGTCAGCCTTGCTACAAGGACCTGAGCGCCCTCGACAAGCACGTGGACCTGGCACTGATTGCCACACCGGCCAAGCAGGTCGCCGGAATCCTCGATCAGTGCGGCACCTATGGGGTGCGGGCCGCGGTGGTCTACTCGGCCGGATTCGGTGAGCATGGAGACCGCGGTGTGGCCTTGCAGGAGCAACTGGTGGAGGCGGCGCGCCGCAATCGTATTCGCGTGCTGGGCCCCAACTGTCTGGGCGTGATGCGCCCTCAGCACGGGCTCAACGCCAGCGTCGGTGAAGACATGCCCCGCCGCGGCAATGTGGCCCTGGTATCCCAGTCGGGGGCCATCTGCACCGCCATGATCGACTGGTCGGAGCGGCGCCATCTCGGCCTCTCCGCGGTCGTCTCACTGGGTGCGGCCGCGGACGTGGACTTCGGCGACATCCTGGATTACCTGGCGCTGGACAGTCAGACCCAATGCATCCTCCTGTATGTCGAAGGGATCCGAAACGCCCGCCGGTTCATGAGCGGCCTGAGGGCCGCCGCGCGCCTCAAACCGGTGGTGGTGGTGAAGGCGGGCCGGCATCCGGCCGGCAGCCGCGCCATCAAGTCGCATACCGGGGCCTGGGTGGGCTCCCCGGACGTCTTTCGGGCGGTGACCGAGCGGGCGGGTGTGGTTCAGGTGGCACACCTGGAGGAGCTGTTCGCCGCGGCCCAGGTGTTCGGGATCGGTCGCCGGCTCGCCGGCGAGCGCATCGCCATCATCACCAATGGGGGAGGGCCGGGCGTCCTGGCGGCGGACCGGGCCCAGGATCTCGGCCTCACCCTGGCCGCGCTCTCGGACACCACCCGCCAGACGCTGGAGAAGGCCCTGCCCGGGCACTGGTCCCACGGCAACCCGATCGACATCATCGGCGACGCGCCACCGGGGCGCTATCGGCTGGCACTCGACGCCTGCCTCGCCGATCCCGAGGTGGACGGGGTCCTGTGCATCCTGGCACCCCTGGCCTCGGGAGATCCAATCGGCACCGCGGAGCAGGTGATCGAGGCGCTCAAGACGTCGCGCAAGCCGGTGCTCGCCTGCTGGATGGGCGGCAGCCGCGTGGCCGCCGCCCACACGCTCTTCGCCGAGCACCACGTGCCCCATTTTGAGACCCCCGAGATGGCGGTGGAGGCCTTCTCCTTCCTCGCCGTGCACCAGCGCAACCAGCAACTCCTGATGCAGTCGCCAGGGCCCCTGTCCCATCAGGACGCCCCGGACGTCGAGGGGGCGCGGCTGATCATCGAGGGCGTCATGGCCGAGGGTCGCAAGACGCTCGGCACCATCGAGGCCAAGGCGATCCTGGCCGCGTTCCGTATCCCGACCATGCAGGCGGTGCTGGCGCGCACCCCCAACGAGGCCCTGATGGCCGCCGAGGCGCTGGGGTTTCCCGTGGTCCTCAAGATCCACTCGCCGGACTTGGAGCACAAGTCGGACGTGGACGGGGTCTGCCTCAACATCGCCGACGCCCAGTCCGTTCGCCGCACCTTCACCGAGATCGTCGAGCGCGCCAAGCGCATGCGCCCGGACGCCCGTATCGAAGGGATTACGGTCGAGCACATGGTCTCCAAGCGGGCCGCCCGCGAGCTCATGATCGGCGTCACCCGCGACCCCATCTTCGGCCCGGTGATCGGCTTCGGCGCCGGTGGAACCGAGGTGGAGGTGCTGGAGGACCGGGCCCTGGGGCTGCCGCCGCTCAACGCCTTCATCGTCCAGACCATGATCGACCACACCCGGGTAGCGCGCCTGATGGGGGCCTTTCACAACATGCCGCCGATGAACCGGGTGGCCCTTGCGCGCATCCTGCAGCGCGTCTCTGAGATGGTCTGCGAGGTGCCGGAGATCATCGGCATGGAGATCAACCCGCTGATCGGCAACGACAAGGAGGTGATTGCGGTGGATGCACGGATCCAGGTCAACTACCGCCCGCCCCAGCAGACCACCTATGGCCACATGGCCATACATCCCTATCCGAGCCATCTGATCGAGCGGGTCCCCCTGCCGGATGGCAACGACCTGATCATCCGCCCCATCCGTCCCGAGGATGCCCTGCTCACCCAGGAGTTCGTGCGCGGGCTCTCGGAGCAGACCAAGTACTTCCGCTACATGCAGGCGATCCGGGAGCTCACGCCCGAGATGCTGGTGCGCTTCACCCAGATCGACTATGACCGGGAAATGGCGCTCATCGGTGTCATCGAGCACGAGGGCGAGGAGGTGGAGGTGGGCGTCGCGCGCTACATCTCCCGCCCCGGCGGTGAGTCCTGCGAGTTCGCCATTGTGGTGTCGGACTCCTGGCGCAACCTCGGGATTGGGGCCCGGCTCATGCGCTCACTGATGGCCAATGCCCGGCTGCGCGGCTTCCGGGTCATGGACGGCGAGGTGCTGACGGCCAATACCCGCATGCTGGCGCTGGTGAAGTCGCTAGGGTTCCGCATTGAGAGCGATCCCGCGGATCACGCCATCAAGCTGGTGACCAAGGTGCTTTGAGTCCCCGCGCCCGAATTCATCGATTGGCCTCGGAGAGACACCATGAAAGATCGCCCCCTGATCAAGACCGCGATCCCCAGGCACCGCTACCAGTTGGGGGACTACTCCGTCTCACTGCTCGGTGAGATCGAGAGCGCGGATGCCCGCCAGTACCGCTACATCCTAGCCTTCGTGGCGATGGGTCGGCAGGAGCCGGAACTCTACGTCTGCGCCGAGCCGGCGCCGCCGAAGGACAGGGCAGAGGGGGTCTACCGGCTGCGGCTGGTGAGCGACGAATTGTCCGAGGTGGTGGACAGCGCCGACCGCTGGGGCGACCTGGAGGCCTTCGCCGAACAGGGGCTCAAGCTCGGCTCCCAGGTTCTGGGCCTGCAGCGCGAGCAGGTCGTGAAGCTGATGTGAGTCCGGTCCTTCAGCCTCCCAGCAGGCTCGGCGGTGGATTGAGCTGATAGACGCGATAGGCGATCAGGGAGGCGAAGCTCAGCCACAGGGCCAACGGAAGCAGCATGACCCCCGCCTTCCTGCTGTTGTGGAAGACCACCCCGGTGACGATCCAGGCAATGAAGGCGGAGCCCAGGGTGCCGACGAAGCTTTTCAGGAGATCCTGGGGCAGGATCGCGTAGAAGGGAAAGGCGAGTACGGCCAGGAAGAGGGCCCAGATGGCGACCGATGCGGCGCGCCGGTCCGGCAGGGGCGGGGTGGAACGGATGAACCAATAGGAGACCGCCGTGCAGGCGAACAGGAACTCCCAGACCAGGCCGATCTGCAAGCCGGTCAGGGCAAAATCCGGCTTCTTGAGTGACTCGGTCCACTCGGCGGACTCGGAAAAGACGATGAGGGCGTTGATGCCCGCCGCGAGTACGGCGGCCGCTACCACATAGAGGGTGAGCGCTGCGAGGCCGGGCTTTTCCACATAGGTGCTGGGCACAGGGCCTCCCGAGGCATGGGACAGGGTTCTCGCCGAATTCTCCCCGGAACCGTGAGCGGATGCCAGTGCGGCGGCCGCGAGGTTGAGGGCGAGCGAAGCGGGATGGGCGGCGCTCCGGTCTTTCCTGCCAGGGAAAGGCGACACGACGGCAGTGCCCTCGACGCGCGCCGACGAATATTCGGCCCCTGGTTGCTTTCCCACGGCGAGCGATGTCGTGCGCCGCCGCCCATTCAAGCCGGGCAATCCGCCGCCGTGGCATGGCCGAAGGCCGGTGGCGACGTCGCTTCTTTGATTTCTAACCTCGAGGACCACTCGATGCCACCACTCAGGCTCCGATCCATCAGACCCGTCCACCCATGGATCCGGCCTCTATTGGGCGTTGTCGCGCTGGCGGTACTGGCCCTGCTTCCAACCGGCTGCGACTCTCCCGCCGGCGGTCAGACTGGAAGCGAGAGTGGGATCCAGATCGCGAGCGAGCCGCTGGCGGCGGTCCTGGACGATGCCCCCCTGGAGCACGCGAAGAAGCACCTCGATCCCAAGTATGTCTGTCCCATGCACCCGCAGATCGTGCGCGATCAACCCGGAAGCTGCCCGATCTGCGGCATGACCCTGGTGGAGACGCGGCTGGATGAGGATACCGATGGCGCCGGTCATCCGCAGGTCAGCCTGAGCCCCGCGGTGGTCCAGAACCTGGGCGTGCGCACCGCGACGGCGCAGCGCGGGGACCTCTGGATGCACGTGCGCGCCGTGGGTCGGGTCGCCTATGACGAGACCCGCCTGGTGCATGTCCACCCGCGGGCGGATGGCTGGATCGAGGAGCTGGTGGTGCGGGCCGAGGGGGAGCCTGTCTCCAAGGGCCAGGAGTTGGCGCGCCTCTATTCGCCGAAGATCCTCAACGCCCAGGTGGACTTTCTGCTGGCCCTGGAGCCGCAGCCCAAGGGCGTGGCCCAGGTCAAGGTGGACAAGGCGCGCAACATTCTGCGTCTGCTCGATCTGCCCGATGATGTGATCCGCGATATCGAGCAGCGGCGCGAGACTCGCAATACGGTCCCCATCCGGGCCCCATTGGACGGCGTGGTGACGGGGCTCAAGGCGCGCGACGGCATGTATGTGAGCGAGTCGACCGAAATGTTCACGGTCGCCGATCTGAGCCGGGTCTGGGTCCTGGTGGATGTCTTCGAGAGCCAGCTCGATTGGCTGGCCGCGGGCCAGCCCGCGGAGATCACCATCCCCGCCCGCCCGGGGCGAAACTGGGAGGGGAAGGTCGACTATCTCTATCCGGAGCTCGACCCGCGCACCCGCACCCTCAAGGTGCGACTGGTCTTTCCCAACCCGGATCTGGTGCTCAAGCCAAATATGTTCGCCGATGTGGTGATCCACGGCGGCCCCAAGCACGACGTGCTGATGGTTCCGGATGAGGCCCTGATCGTCACGGGCGAGCGCGAGGCGGTGGTCAAGGCCTTGGGGAAAGGTCGATTCGCTCCGGTGGACGTGGAAAGCGGCATGCGTCGCCAGGGAATGGTGGAGATCCTGTCGGGTCTGGAGGAGGGCGACCAGGTGGTGGTCTCGGGTCAGTTCCTGATCGACTCCGAGTCGAGCCTGCAGGCCAGCTTCCGGCGGATGGAGGAAGCGGACCCGGCCCCCACCGAATCCGGGCATGGGCCTGAAGTCCCATGAAACAGGTCATCTACTGGTCCATTCAAAACCGTTTCCTCGTCCTGATCGCGACGGTGCTGCTGGCGGGCTGGGGCCTCGCTTCCCTGCGCCAGACCCCCCTGGACGCCATTCCCGACCTGTCGGACGTGCAGGTGATCGTGCGCACAACCTTTCCCGGTCAGTCCCCCCGGGTGGTGGAAGACCAGGTGACCTATCCCATCGCCACCACCCTGCTGGCGGTGCCGGGGGCGCGCACCGTGCGCGGCTTTTCCATGTTTGGCGACTCCTTCGTCTACGTGATCTTCCAGGACGGGACCGACCTCTACTGGGCGCGCTCGCGGGTACTGGAATACCTCAATCAGGCGGCGTCGCGGCTCCCCGCCGGAGTGGAGCCGCGACTGGGGCCCGACGCCACCGGCGTGGGCTGGGTCTTCAGCTATGCCCTGGTGGATCGCACCGGGCGCCATGACCTGGCGCAGCTGCGCAGCCTCCAGGACTGGTTCCTCAAGCTCGAGCTGCAGACGGTCCCGGGGGTCGCCGAGGTGGCCACGGTGGGCGGCATGGTGCGCCAGTACCAGGTGGTGGTGGATCCGGACAAGCTCAGGGCCTACGGCATCCCGCTGGGGCGGGTCTCGGCCGCCATCCGCGGGGCCAACCAGGAGGTCGGGGGCTCGGTGCTGGAGCTGTCGGAGGCGGAATACATGGTCCGCACCCGCGGCTACATCGCCGGAGTGGGGGACATCGAGACCATCCCCATCGACGTGAACGCCGAGGGCATCCCTGTGCTTCTGCGCGACCTGGCCAGGGTGCAGGTGGGACCCGAGATGCGCCGGGTGGTGGCGGACCTGGATGGCGAGGGTGAGGTGACCGGGGGCATCGTGGTGATGCGCTACGGCGAGAATGCGCTGGCCACCATCGATGCGGTCAAGGTCAAGCTCGATCAGCTGCGCGTCGGTCTTCCGGAGGGTGTCGAGATCGTCCCGACCTACGACCGCTCGGAGCTGATCCTGGCGGCGGTGGACAACCTGAAAAGGAAGCTGATCGAGGAGCTCATCGTCGTCGCCCTGGTGTGTCTGGTGTTCCTCTTCCATGTGCGCTCCGGACTGGTGGCGATCCTGTCCCTGCCACTGGGGATCCTCGCCGCCTTCGTCGTCATGCGTCATCAGGGCATCAACGCCAACATCATGTCGCTGGGCGGCATCGCCATCGCCATCGGCGCCATGGTGGACGCGGCCATCGTCATGATCGAGAACGCCCACAAGCACCTGGAGCGGGCGGGGCCCAACCTCAGTCGGGACCAGCATTGGGCAGTCATCGGACGGGCCGCGGCGGAGGTGGGGCCGGCGCTCTTCTACTCGCTCCTGATCATCACCCTGAGCTTCCTCCCGGTCTTCACCCTGGAGGCCCAGGAGGGGCGGCTCTTCGCCCCGCTCGCCTTTACCAAGACCTATGCCATGGCGGCCTCCGCCGGGCTGTCGGTGACCCTGGTCCCGGTGCTCATGGGCTACCTGATCCGCGGCCATATCCCGAGGGAGGAGTCCAATCCCCTCAGCCGCATCCTGATCTGGCTCTATCGGCCCAGCCTGCGCTTGGTCCTGCGCTGGCCGCGGCTCACCCTGCTGGTGACCGTCCTGATCCTCTGCACCACCCTGATCCCGCTCCAGGGCATAGCCGGTCTGCTGGCCCCTCTAAAGTGGCCCGCCCAGGGCTGGACCCTGGCGGGCGGGCAGGGGGGTGAGGCGGTGCTGGAGCGCGTCGATGCCTGGCAGCGCGCCCTCTCCGAGGGCTGGCAGGAGACCTTCGAGGGGATTCCGGCGCTGGCCCGCTGGGGCCAGGGTCTCGGCTCCGAGTTCATGCCGGCGCTCGATGAGGGTGACCTGATGTACATGCCGACCACATTGCCGGGGCTCTCCATCGGCAAGGCACAGGAGCTCTTGCAACAGACCGACCGGCTGATCCGAACGCTGCCGGAGGTGGAGCGGGTGTTCGGCAAGGTCGGGCGGGCGGACACGGCCACGGACCCAGCGCCACTCACCATGATCGAGACCACCATACAGCTCGCGCCCAAGTCCGAATGGCGCCCTGGCCTGACGCTGGAAGGGCTGATCGAGGAGCTGGACCGTACCCTGGACCTGCCGGGGGTCACCAATGCTTGGGTCATGCCTATCCGGACCCGGCTCGACATGCTGGCGACCGGCATCAAGACCCCGGTGGGGGTCAAGGTGTCGGGGCCGGATCTTACGGAGATCGAGCGCATCGGCCGGGAGATCGAGCGGGTGCTGCTGCAGGTGCCCGGGACCACCTCGGCCTTTTCGGAGCGGGTGGCGGGGGGGCGCTATGTGGAGATCCGACCGGACCGGCTGGCCGCCGCGCGCGTCGGCCTCAACATCAACGACATCAACGAGCTGGTGGCCGCGGCCATCGGCGGCCTCAACATCACCCAGACGGTCGAGGGACTGGAGCGCTACCCGGTGAATCTGCGCTTCCCCCGCGAGGAGCGCGATGACCCGGAGAAGCTCAAGGAGCTCCCGATCGTGACCCCCACCGGGGCCCAGATCCCGCTGGGCCAGATCGCCCAGATCGCCATCGTGGACGGCCCGCCCATGCTCAAGAGCGAGGACGCCCGACCCAACGGCTGGACCTTCGTCGACATCCGCGGGCGTGACCTCGGGGGTTATGTGGCCGAGGCGGAGCAGGCGGTCAGGGACGCGGTGCGGTTGCCGCCAGGCTATACCGTCGCCTGGTCGGGCCAGTATGAGTACATGCTCCGCGCCCAGAAAAAGCTCGTTGAGGTGGTGCCGGTGACCCTGGTCATCATCTTTCTCCTGCTCTATCTCACCTTCCGGCGGGTCGGCGAGGCCCTGCTGGTGATGCTGTCTCTGCCCTTTGCCCTGGTGGGCGGCTTCTGGCTGATCTGGCTCCTGGGCTACAACCTGTCGGTGGCCGTGGCGGTCGGATTCATCGCCCTGGCGGGTGTCGCCGCCGAGTTCGGCGTCGTCATGCTGGTCTACCTGGACAATGCGCTCAAGGACAGGCGCGAGGCGGGGCGGCTGCGCGACGCAGCCGACGTGTACGCCGCGATCATGGAGGGCGCGGTGCAGCGGGTGCGGCCCAAGGCCATGACGGTGGCCACCATCTTCGCGGGCCTGCTGCCCATCATGCTGGGGTCCGGGTGTCGGCTCCGAGGTGATGCGACGCATCGCCGCGCCCATGGTGGGCGGCATGATCACGGCCCCTCTGCTCAGTCTGTTCGTGATTCCGGCCATCTATCTGCTGTGGCGCCGGCGGGAGCTGGATCGGGCGACCGGCGAGCTGTTGCCTGCGCTGCCGAAAGATTCGGCTGGCCTCTGAAGGCATGGCAACGGCTGCCCCGGCAACAAAAAAGGCCGCCCTCGGGCGGCCTTTTCTGGCATGGATCGGAAAACCGATCAGTTGAACAGCCAGCCGAAGTTCACGCCCAGCTCGTACTGGTACATGGAGATCGAGGGGGACTGGCCGCCGGTGAAGGCACCCGGCCCGCTCACCGTCTCCTCCGGTGCATACATGCCCCAGAAGGTCAGCTCGTAGTTGGGAGCCATCCGGTAAGTGGCGCCGAGGGTGTAGTGGTCCTGTATGACGGCGGGTGCCAGGGTGTTGAAGGCGACCTCCTGTCCGACGATCGGGGAATTGCCGTGGCTGTAGCCGGCGCGCAGGGTCAGCGCATCATTGATCGCGTACTGGACACCGAGCTTGATGACGGTCATGTCACGCCACCCGAAGCCAGCGCCGTTGTCGCCACCGAGACAGTAGCTGGGGATGTAGCTGGTGCCGGGCGCCCCCATGCCGAAGGCGGCGTTGAGGTTGCATTTCTGAGCCAGCTCGTTGTTGTTGGCGATGGACTTGACGTCGCCGTACCAGATCTGCTGGACGTCCAGGGCCAGGGCCAGGCGGTCGTTGGGCTTGAAGGCCAGGCCGATGGAGCCGACCGCCGGCATGTCAAAGTCGCCCTGCTCGGCAAACAGGTCCTTGTACTTGTTGAACTCATCCATGTACATCTTGGAGCGCAGCGAGGCGCCCAGGGTCCACTGGGGGTTGATGTCCCAGAGGGCGCCGATCTGGAAGCCGTAACCCCAGGAGCTGTCTTTGCCCTGATCTGAGAGGTTCGGTGGCGACGTCGCGCTCATGGTCTGGCTCGCGATCATGCTCTGGGTGAAGGTCTCGGTGAATCCTTGGAAGGCGCCGACACCCCGGACCTCGATGGTCTGATAGCCGACCAGGAAGCTGGCGCCGAGGGTGAAGTTGTCGGCCAGATTCCGGGCATAGCCGAGTGAGATTCCGAGCTGCTCCAGGTTCACGCCGGCGTTGCCGCCGCCGTATGCGGTAGTCCCGGGGATCTGCATCCCCGCGCGTGGGTCCGGCGGCTGATAGTGCGGGGGGTTGGCCATTGAATTGTTGCCACCAAAGGTCCCCAGGTTCATCAGGGTGTCGGTGGCCCGCCAATCGGAGTTCATGCCGCCGTTACCGAACACGGCGACGCCGAACGAGCTCACGGCATCGATCTTGTGCGTGTAGCCGAAGTTGGGGATGAGGAAGTCGTTGTTCTCGCTATCGACCCTTCCGGTGCCGTCCAGACCGCCGCCGATGGGCGCAAATGCGCCAGTCGCCGGGTTCGGGCTCAAACCCTCGTACTTTCTCTTGGGGCTGAACCAGGCCGCGCCGATATCGGCCCGGCGTCCGATTCGCGTCAGTCCAGCAGGATTGCCGACGATGCTCAGGGAGTCCTGAGGCAGGGCGGCCTCGCCGGCGCCGGCCATGCCCTTGGCCGCGGGCGAGTAGCCGTGGGACATGTAGCCGTTGGTGGCCTGGGCCGCCTGCATGGCGACGACGGAAGCCAGTCCGAGCACAAAGGCGGCGTATCTGGAATGCAACATGAGGTCCTCCTGGGTGACGATCACCGCGGCAAGGCGGTTTCGGTGTTGGTCGTAATCGACGTGGTAAATTTATTACAAACTGGCAAGAATGATCCAACGACCTTTGATAGATGTCAATCAAAAGACAGAAAAAACTCGGATAACGCCGAATCCCTGGTCTGTTGCGCTCGAACAACAGGCCTGAGGGGTGTGTGGAGATGGCGAAAAGAAAGGCGGGAAAAGCACAGGTGCAAACGGCGCTGCCGTCGGCAGCGGCCCCGTCACCAAGAACGTTGGTGCGGTTCCGGATCCCAGGCTCGCGATCTACCCAGCGTCGCGAGGAGTCTGCAAGCGCCGGCGGATCGGGGGGCTCGATCCGCGCGGCGCCCCAGGGCGGAGTGCCTCAGATCATTTCGGGCAGGCGGACGTGTCGCCGGGCACCTTCCCGGTCAGGAGCAGGAAGCTGTCGAAGGGCCCCATGACCCCCATGGCCTCGCCCTTCGGGCCCTGGAACTTGAGCTTTCCGGTCATCATCGCGCCCATGGCTCCGCAGCCGAAGCTGCCCTTGCCCATGCAGGCCCAATCCTCGTCGGAGGCGTTCATCAGATAATCCACCTTGGGATCGAGCTTCGCATGCTGGACCGCCCCGCCGCGCACACAGTGGGCCTTGCCGTCCTTGTCGGCGATCTCGAGCTCGACCTTGGTGGCCGGGCCGCACTTGGTCCGGTAGAGCTGAATGATCTTGTAGCCGCGCCCGGCGTTGTTGGCCGCCCAGGCCTTGCCCGACAGGCCGTTGGTGAGTGCAGGGGTGCTGTTCCAGGCGGAACAGGCGGCGGACGCCCAATCGGCGTCCATGAAGGTCGAGGCGGAAACGGCGGAGACGGCGGATGTGCAGGCCAGGGCCGCCAGGGCAGAAGCGAGACGCAGGTTCATCGAATGGTCCTCTCGGTGGTGGAGCCGCTGGAGGCGGCCCTCTGGTTTTCTTCTATCGTTGCCGCGGCATCATAGCCGCCGCTTTCCCCGGTGAACAAGTGGTTGACGTCCCCGGCCGTGGGGACGGAAGGCGAAATTCCGTCTCAGTGCGGACGGGCGGCCGGGCGCCCGATCGATACGTAGGTCAGCCCCGCGGCGGTGGCCAGTCGCGCGTCGAGCACATTCCTGCCGTCGAAGACCACCGGGTGCTTGAGCTTGGACTTGAGGGCGGCGAAGCTCGGGCTGCGGAACTGGCTCCATTCGGTGACGATGGCCAGGGCATCGGCGCCCTCAAGCGCCGACATGGCATCCTTCGCCAGCTCGAGATCGGCGCGCTCGCCGTAGAGGCGGCGGGCCTCGTCGCCCGCGACCGGGTCATAGGCGCGTACCCTGGCTCCCGCCTTCCACAGGGATTCCATCAGGACGCGGCTCGAGGCCTCGCGCATGTCATCGGTGTTGGGTTTGAAGGCGAGCCCCCACAGGGCCAGGGTGCGACCCGCCAGGTCGCCCTCGAAGTGGCGGGAGATCTTCTCGAATAGCAGGTCCTTCTGGCGGAAGTTGACCGCCTCGACTGCCTTGAGGAGTTGCGCCTCGTAGCCGAGGGTCTGGGCGGTCTGCTCCAGGGCCCGCACGTCCTTGGGGAAACAGGAGCCGCCGTAGCCGCAACCCGGGTAGATGAACTGATAGCCGATCCGCGGGTCCGAGCCAATGCCGACCCGAACCTTTTCGATGTCCGCGCCGACCGCCTCGGCGATGTTCGACAGCTCGTTCATGAAGCTGATCTTGGTGGCCAGCATGGCGTTGGCCGCATATTTTGTCAGCTCCGCGGAGCGCACGTCCATGAGCATGACCCGCTCGTGGCTGCGGTTGAAGGGCGCGTAGAGCACCCGCAGCAGCTCGGCGGTGCGTGGGTTGTCGGTGCCCACTATGATCCGGTCCGGGCGCATGAAGTCCTCGATGGCCGCTCCCTCCTTCAAAAACTCGGGGTTGGATACCACGTCGAAGTCGATGTTGGTCCCGCGCCCTGCCAGGCTCTTGCGCACCTGGGCCGCGACCTTGTCGGCGGTGCCAACGGGGACCGTCGATTTGTCGACGATGATGCGGTAGGTCTCCATGTGCTCGCCGATGGTCTGCGCGACCGCCAGCACATAACGCAGATCGGCGGAGCCATCCTCGTCCGGAGGGGTGCCGACCGCGATGAATTGGAAGAGGCCGTGCCGCACCCCCGCCTCGGGATCGGTGGAGAAGCTCAGGCGCCCGGCCTCGCGGTTGCGCTGGATCAGCTCATCGAGCCCCGGCTCGTAGATGGGCACGCCGCCACCGTTGAGCAGGTCGATCTTATGAGGATCTACGTCGATGCAGAGCACATTGTTACCGACCTCGGCGAGGCAGGCCCCCGTCACCAGGCCCACGTACCCGCTGCCAAAAATGGTGACGTCCATTACCGAGCTCCCGTTCGTGATTCTTGATGTCGGCCAGGGGGTTCTGGCCTGGCGGGCGACGAATATACCAGCTTGTGCGCGTTCGAATGGATTCGGATCGATTGGGGCAGGGCGCCAGAGGGTGCGACACGGTTGACGCCCTCGACGGGGGCCACTTATACTGCGCCGCTCGATTCGGAGGGGTTCCCGAGCGGTCAAAGGGATCAGACTGTAAATCTGACGGCTCAGCCTTCGGAGGTTCGAATCCTCCCCCCTCCACCAAAAGGCATCGAACCATCGCCGCGACACGCAATCGTGAGTGCGGAATATTGGCGTCTGTCGGCTCGGTCGGCGATCCTCGGCTTCGGGCCTTCGCGGGTGTAGTTCAATGGTAGAACCTCAGCCTTCCAAGCTGATGGTGTGGGTTCGATTCCCATCACCCGCTCCAAGCTGAAGGCGCGCCGATGGCTGGCGCCCTTAGGGTCGCGGGCCGCCGTCCAGCCGTGGAGCGGGGTCGAGGCGGCGAGAGAAGCAGTTACGCCCATGTAGCTCAGTTGGTAGAGCACACCCTTGGTAAGGGTGAGGTCACCGGTTCGACTCCGGTCATGGGCTCCAGTAGGCGGCGGTGTAGGTGACTGCTCGCGGGCGGCGATTTGGCCCCGGCGGCGGGTCGGCTGGATCGTCAAGAACCATGGCGTATTGAACCTTGCGGGGAGCCGTTCATGTCCAAAGAAAAATTCAGTCGTAGCAAGCCCCACGTAAACGTTGGCACGATTGGGCACGTCGACCATGGCAAGACCACGCTGACGGCGGCGATCACCATGCACCAGGCGAAGAAGTATGGTGGCGAGGCGCGGGCCTACGACCAGATCGACAACGCCCCCGAGGAGCGCGAGCGCGGCATCACCATTGCCACCGCGCACGTGGAGTACGAATCGGCCAAGCGTCACTACGCCCACGTCGACTGCCCCGGACACGCCGACTATGTGAAGAACATGATCACCGGCGCGGCGCAGATGGACGGGGCCATCCTGGTGGTGTCGGCCGCGGACGGCCCGATGCCGCAGACGCGCGAGCACATCCTGCTGTCGCGCCAGGTCGGGGTGCCCTACATCATCGTCTATCTCAACAAGGCCGACATGGTCGACGACGCCGAGCTCCTGGAGCTGGTCGAGATGGAAGTGCGCGAGCTGCTGTCCAAATACGACTTTCCGGGCGACGACACCCCGATCGTCACCGGCTCGGCCAAGCTCGCCCTGGAAGGCGACACCAGCGAGATCGGCACCCCATCCATCGACAAGTTGATGGACGCGCTCGACAGCTACATCCCCGAGCCCGAGCGAGCGATCGACGGCGCCTTCCTGATGCCGATCGAAGACGTCTTCTCCATCTCCGGGCGCGGCACGGTGGTGACTGGACGGGTAGAGCGGGGCATCGTCAAGGTTGGTGAAGAGGTCGAGATCGTCGGCATCAAAGACACCATCAAGACCATCTGCACCGGCGTGGAGATGTTCCGCAAGCTGCTCGACCAGGGGCAGGCGGGGGACAACATCGGCGTGCTGCTGCGCGGCATCAAGCGCGAGGACGTCGAGCGCGGCCAGGTGCTGGCCAAGCCCAAGTCGATCACCCCGCACACCCATTTTGAGGCCGAGGTGTACGTGCTGAGCAAAGAAGAGGGCGGGCGACACACCCCCTTCTTCAACGGCTACCGGCCGCAGTTCTACTTCCGCACCACCGATGTGACGGGCGCCTGCACCCTGCCCGAGGGCATCGAGATGGTGATGCCCGGGGACAACGTCAAAATGGTGGTCAAGCTGATCGCCCCGATCGCCATGGAAGACGGCCTGCGCTTCGCCATCCGCGAGGGCGGACGCACCGTCGGCGCCGGCGTGGTCGCGAAGATCATCGAGTAGTCCGGTCGTCCGGTCGGGTGGCATGTGGGTCCTCTTCCTTGGCCCCCGCCACTCGGCCCTCGGCCCTTCGTTCTTAGGCCAGTAGCTCAATTGGCAGAGCAGCGGTCTCCAAAACCGCAGGTTGGGGGTTCGAGTCCCTCCTGGCCTGCCATACATATCAGCGCTTAGGCGACACGCGATCCAATGAATTCACCCGCTGAGGCTGGTGGCGCCGGCTTGGACACTGCCAAGCTGGCGGCGGCCGTATTATTGCTGGTTGGCGGCATCTTCGCCTTCTATTACTTCGCCGCCTACTCGGTGCTGCTGCGGGTGTTGGGGCTGCTCGCCATCGGCGGGCTGGCCGCGGCGGTCGCTTTGCAGACGACCCCCGGTCGCAGGCTCTGGCAGTTCTTCTTCGACGTGCGCCAAGAGGTGCGCAAGGTGGTCTGGCCGACCCGTCAGGAGACCTTGCAGACCACCCTGATCGTCGTCGTCATGGTGCTGATCGTCGGTATCGTGCTGTGGCTGTTCGACATGGTGCTGCTGTCGATTCTGCGCTTTCTCACGGGCCAGGGAGGCTGACGATGTCCAAGCGTTGGTACGTCATCCATGCCTATTCGGGCTTCGAGGGGCAGGTCAAGCGCTCCCTCGAGGAGCGCGTGCGGCGTGCCGGCCTGGAGGATTTCTTTGCCGAGGTCCTGGTTCCCACGGAAGAAGTGGTCGAGATGCGCAATGGCCAGCAGCGCAAGAGCGAGCGCAAGTTCTTTCCCGGATACGTCCTGGTCAACATGGAGTTGACCGACGAGACCTGGCACCTGGTCAAGAGCGTCCCCAAGGTCATGGGTTTTATCGGGGGTACGGGGGACAGGCCCGCCCCCATCCCGGACAAGCAGGCCGACGCCATCCTGCAGCGCATGCAGGAGGGGGTCGAGAAGCCGCGGCCCAAGGTGCTCTATGAGCCCGGCGAGGTCGTGCGGGTGGTCGATGGACCCTTCACCGATTTCAACGGCGTGGTCGAGGAGGTCGACTACGACAAGAGCCGGGTCAAGGTCTCGGTTCTGATCTTCGGCCGCTCGACCCCGGTGGATCTGGAGTTCTCGCAGGTCGAGAAGGGTTGATCGGCGGACGCCGGCGGCCCGAGCCAACCGATTTACTTTTGAGCCCCATCCCGGGGCCTGATACGGGGAGCCAGGGTCCCGATCCCTGGCGCTTGCACCCAACAGGAGCGTAGCAATGGCGAAAAAGATCAATGCCTACATCAAGCTGCAGGTCAAGGCCGGGCAGGCCAACCCGAGCCCGCCGGTCGGTCCAGCGCTTGGTCAACACGGCGTCAACATCATGGAGTTCTGCAAGGCGTTCAATGCCCGCACCCAGGAGCTGGAGCAGGGGATGCCGATCCCGGTGGTCATCACCGTCTACTCGGACCGCAGCTTCACCTTCATCACTAAGACGCCGCCGGCCTCCATCCTGCTGAAGAAGGCTGCCGGTCTCCAGAAGGGGAGTGCTACCCCGCATGCGGCCAAGGTCGGTACCGTGACCCGCGAGCAGCTCGAGCAGATCGCGACGGCCAAGATGCCCGATCTGACCGCGGCGGACATGGACGCGGCGGTTCGCACCATCGCGGGCAGCGCCCGGGCGATGGGTCTGATCGTGGAGGGGGTGTGATCATGGCCAAGCTGAGCAAGCGTCAGAAGGCGATCCGTGAGCGGGTCGAGCGCGGTCGGGCCTACCTGGCCGACGAGGCATTTTCCCTGCTCAAAGAGCTGTCGAACGTCAAGTTCAACGAGAGCGTGGACGTGGCAGTCAACCTCGGCGTGGATCCCCGAAAGTCCGACCAGGTGGTGCGCGGCTCGACCGTTCTGCCACACGGCATCGGCAAGACCGTGCGGGTGGCGGTGTTCGCCCAAGGCGCCAATGCCGAGGCGGCGACCGCCGCCGGGGCGGATCGTGTGGGCTTCGACGATCTGGCCGAGGACGTCAAGGCCGGCAAGCTGGACTTCGACGTGGTCATCGCGTCGCCGGACGCCATGCGTGTGGTCGGCCAGCTCGGCAAGATCCTGGGTCCGCGGGGCCTGATGCCGAACCCCAAGGTCGGGACTGTGACCGCGGACGTGGCGGAGGCGGTGCGCAACGCCAAGGCGGGCCAGGTGCGCTACCGCACCGACAAGGCCGGCATCATTCATTGCCCGCTGGGCCGGGCCGATTTCGAGCCCGCCAAGCTGCGCGAGAACCTTGAGACCCTGCTGGGCAACCTGATGAAGGCCAAGCCCAGCACCTCCAAGGGCATCTACATGCGAAAGGTCACGGTCTCCACCACCATGGGACCGGGCCTGACGGTGGACCATCAGGCGCTGAGCTTCTAGCACAGGTCGCCACATAGGACTTTGGGGCCCCGGCACTGGCCGGGGACCGTCAAAGACCGCAGGTGCCGTCCGGACGGCGAGGGAATCGCACGCGGACGACTTAATGCCGAGCAGGTGCCTGCGCAGACGGTGCTCCCGAATCAGGCTGCTGGCCGAGGACGGTGCACATGACCGGTGTCCGAACCCCGCTGGATGCGGCGGTCGCGGGCCCAGCCCGGCGCGAGCCGGGTGGACACACGTAACCAGGTGACGAAGATGGCGCTGAATTTTGCGCAGAAAGAAGCGATCGTCGCCGAAGTCGCGGAAGTCGCTAAGGGTGCCTTCTCGGCCGTCGGGGCCGAGTACCGGGGATTGACCGTCGGACAGCTCACCAAGCTACGCGTGCAAGCGCGCGGTGCCGGTGTCTATGTCCGGGTCATCAAGAATTCCCTGGCCCGGCGCGCGCTGCAGGACACGGACTTCGCTTGCATGCAGGAGGGGCTGATCGGCCCTTTGATCCTCGCATTCTCGCAGGAGGACCCGGGTGCCGCCGCACGCGTCGCGGAGGCCTTTGCCAAGGAGCACGACAAGTTCCAGGTTCGCCTGGTGGCCGTCGGCGGCAAGCTGCTGGACCCCTCGAAGCTCGGTGATCTTGCCAAGATGCCGACCCGGGATCAGGCCCTCAGCATGCTCATGGCCACCATGAAGGCCCCGGTGCAAAAGCTCGCAGCGACGATCAACGAGGTCCCAGGCAAGCTTGTCCGGACCCTCGCCGCGATTCGCGATGCCAAGGAGGCCGCGTAATTACGCGCCTCGTTCGACAGCAGTTTGATTCTAAGGAGACTAGGCAATGGCCGTTTCGAAAGAAGAGATCCTCGAGGCGATCGGCAACATGACCGTCCTCGAGGTCGTTGACCTCATCAGTGCGATGGAAGAGAAGTTCGGTGTGACCGCTGCCGCGGCGGTGATGGCCGGTCCGGCAGCCGGCGCCGCCGAGGCCGCTCCGGTCGAGGAGCAGACTGAGTTCAATCTCATCCTGACCTCGTTCGGCGCCAACAAGGTGGCCGTCATCAAGGCCGTGCGTGCGCTCACTGGGCTGGGGCTGAAGGAGGCGAAGGACGCCGTGGAAGGCGCGCCCAACACGCTCAAGGAGGGCATCTCCAAGGCCGAGGCCGAAGAGGCCAAGAAGCAGCTCGAAGAGGCTGGCGCCACCGTGGAAATCAAGTAACGGCGCTTTGCGTCGCGACTTCAATCGCGGGACCCATTGGCTGGCGGCTTCGGGCCGCCGGCCTTTCGGCGTTTGCCGAGCCCACCGGCGCACCGACTCGGGCTCATCACCCAAACCTCGACGCCCTTCCGTCGCGGACCCCCACCAGTTGCTAGAGGGACGAAATCATGGCCTATTCGTTCACTGAAAAAAAGCGAATCCGCAAAGACTTCGGCAAGCGTCCGTCGATCCTCGACGTGCCCTTTCTTCTGGCGACCCAGATCGAGTCCTATCGCGAGTTCCTGCAGGCGGAGCTGCCGCCTCAGAAGCGGGGCGATGTGGGGCTGCACGCGGCCTTCAAGACCGTGTTCCCCATCGAGAGCTACTCTGGATACGCGGTGCTGGAGTACGTGAGCTACCGGCTCGGCGAGCCGGCCTTCGACGTGCGCGAGTGTCATCTGCGCGGCGCCACCTACGCGGCGCCCCTGCGGGTGCTGCTGCGCCTCGTCATCTATGACAAGGAGGCGGCGGGCAGCGCCAAGGTGGTCAAGGACATCAAGGAGCAGGAGGTCTACATGGGCGAGCTGCCGCTCATGACCGAGACCGGCACCTTCATCATCAACGGCACCGAGCGCGTCATCGTCTCCCAGCTGCACCGCTCGCCCGGTGTCTTCTTCGACCACGACAAGGGCAAGACCCATTCCTCGGGCAAGCTGCTGTTCTCCGCCCGGGTGATCCCCTACCGCGGGTCCTGGCTCGATTTCGAGTTCGATCCCAAGGACAACGTCTTCGTGCGCATCGACCGGCGCCGCAAGCTGCCCGCGACCATCCTCCTGCGCGCCCTGGGCTACGGCGTCGAGGACATCCTCGCGCGCTTCTTCGAGACCGACAGCTTCCATTTCGAGGGTGAGGACGTCTCCCTGGACCTGGTCCCCGAGCGTCTGCGCGGCGAGACCGTGGATTTCGACGTCAAGATCGGCGACGAGGTCCTGGTGGAGGCGGGCCGACGCGTGACCGCCAAACATATTAGGGAGCTACAGAAGGCGGGGGTCGAGCGTCTGGCGGTTCCGGCGGAATTCCTGGTCGGCCGCGTGCTGGCCCGAGCCCAGGTGGACACGGACACGGGCGAGGTGATCGCCGAGGCCAATACCGAGCTCACCGGGGAGCTGGTGTCCGATCTGATGGCTAAGGGGATCCGCCACATCGATACCCTGTTCGTCAACGATCTCGACCAGGGGCCCTACATCTCCGAGACCCTGCGCATCGACCCGACCACCACCGATCTGGAGGCCCAGGTCGAGATCTACCGCATGATGCGCCCGGGCGAGCCGCCCACCAAGGAAGCGGCCCAGAACCTGTTTCACAACCTGTTCTTCACGCCGGACCGCTACGACCTCTCGGCCGTGGGCCGGATGAAGTTCAACCGCCGGCTCGGCCGCGACTCCGAGCTGGGGCCCGGCGTGCTCTATGACGGGCGCTATTTCGGCGGTCGCAACGATGCCTTCTCCCAGGCCCTGCACGCCGATCAGGGCGACACCTCCGACATCATCGATGCACTGAAGGTGCTGGTTGAGCTGCGCAACGGTCGCGGTACCGTGGACGACATCGATCACCTTGGCAACCGGCGCATCCGCTGTGTCGGGGAGATGGCGGAGAACCAGTTCCGCGTCGGGCTGGTGCGGGTGGAGCGCGCCGTGAAGGAGCGCCTTTCGCTCGCCGAGTCCGAGGGGCTCATGCCCCAGGAGCTGATCAACGCCAAGCCGGTGTCGGCGGCCATCAAGGAGTTCTTCGGCTCCAGCCAACTCTCCCAGTTCATGGACCAGAACAACCCGCTCTCCGAGGTCACCCACAAGCGCCGCGTGTCGGCCCTGGGCCCCGGCGGGCTCGCGCGGGAGCGCGCCGGATTCGAGGTGCGCGATGTCCACCCCACCCACTATGGCCGGGTCTGTCCCATCGAGACCCCTGAGGGTCCGAACATCGGGCTGATCAACTCACTCGCCGTCTATGCCCGCACCAACAAGTACGGCTTTCTCGAGACGCCCTACCGCAAGGTGGTGGATGGCCAGGCGACAGCCGAGATCGAGTACCTCTCGGCCATCGAGGAGGGCAACTTCGTCATCGCCCAGGCCAACGCGACCCTGGATCCAGATGGACGTCTCACCGACGCCCTGGTGTCCTGCCGGCACCTCAACGAGTTCACGATGAAGGCGCCCGAAGAGGTCCAATACATGGACGTCTCGCCGCGCCAGATCGTATCGGTTGCGGCCTCGCTGATCCCCTTCCTGGAGCACGACGACGCCAACCGAGCCCTCATGGGCTCCAACATGCAGCGACAGGCGGTGCCGACCCTTCGCGCCGAGAAGCCCCTGGTGGGCACCGGGATGGAGCGCGCGGTGGCCAAGGATTCGGGGGTCGTGGTGCGGGCGCGCCGCGGGGGTGTCATCGAGTCGGTGGATGCCGCGCGCATCGTGGTGCGCGTCAATGACGACGAGGCAGAGCCGGGGGTGCCGGGTGTGGATATCTACACCCTGACCAAATACACCCGCTCCAACCAGAACACCTGTATCAATCAGCGCCCCCTGGTGCGGGTCGGTGACGTCATCGCCCTGGACGATGTGCTCGCCGACGGGCCCTCCACCGACATGGGCGAGCTGGCCCTGGGTCAGAACCTGCGCGTCGCCTTCATGCCGTGGAACGGCTACAACTTCGAGGACTCGATCCTGATCTCCGAGCGGGTGGTCCAGGAGGACCGTTTCACCAGCATCCACATCGAGGAGCTGACCTGTCTGGCCCGCGACACCAAGCTGGGTCCGGAGGAGATCACCAGCGACATCCCCAACGTGGGTGAGTCGGCCCTGTCGAAACTCGACGAGTCGGGCATCGTCTATGTCGGCGCCGAGGTCCACGACGGCGACATCCTGGTGGGCAAGGTCACTCCCAAGGGCGAGACCCAGCTCACCCCGGAGGAAAAGCTGCTGCGCGCCATCTTCGGGGAGAAGGCCTCGGACGTGAAGGACACGTCGCTGCGCCTGCCCTCGGGCATGACCGGCACCGTGGTCGACGTCCAGGTCTTCACCCGCGACGGGGTGGAGCGCGACAAGCGCGCCCTGCAGATCCAGGAGCAGGAGCTGGATCGGGTGCGTAAGGACCTGGCCGACCAGCAGCGTATCATGGAGAACGACACCTTCCAGCGCGTCGAGCGCATGCTGCTCGGCAAGGTGGCCGACGGCGGACCCGGCACCCTCAAGCCGGGCGCCAAGATCACCAAGGCCTACCTGAACGAGATCACCGAGAAGGGGTCCAAGGACCGCTGGTTCGAGATCCGGCTCAAGAGCGAGGAGACCGCCCTGCAGCTCGAGGCCGTGGCCAACCAGATCAAGCAGCAGCGCGAGGAGTTCCGCGACCGCTACGAGGTCAAGAAGCGCAAGATCGCGAGCGGCGACGACCTCGCCCCCGGCGTGCTCAAGATGGTCAAGGTCTATGTGGCGGTGAAGCGTCGCATCCAGCCGGGCGACAAGATGGCCGGCCGTCATGGCAACAAGGGTGTCATCTCCAAGGTGGTGCCGGTGGAGGACATGCCCTTCTCCGCCGACGGTGAGCCGGTCGACATCGTGCTGAACCCGCTCGGCGTGCCCTCGCGCATGAACGTGGGCCAGGTGCTCGAGACGCACCTGGGCTGGGCCGCCAACGGGCTCGGGGTGAAGATCGAGCGCATGCTGCGCGCCCAGGCAGCGGTCGCGGAGATCCGCGGCTTCCTGGATCAGGTCTACAACGGCAGCGGCCGCAAGGAGGACCTCGCGAGCTTCTCCGACGACGAGATCCTGGATCTGGCGCGCAACCTGATCAAGGGCGTCCCCCTCGCCACCCCCGTGTTCGACGGCGCCACCGAGGACGAGATCCGGACCATGCTCAAGCTCGCCGAGCGCGACAACAGCGAGCAGGGCATCCCGAGCGGGCAGACGCTCCTCTACGACGGGCGCACCGGCGACCCCTTCGAGCGGCCGGTCACCGTGGGCTACATGTACATGCTCAAGCTCAACCACCTGGTGGACGACAAGATGCACGCGCGCTCCACCGGGCCTTACAGCCTGGTGACCCAGCAGCCCCTGGGCGGAAAGGCCCAGTTTGGCGGCCAGCGCTTCGGCGAGATGGAGGTCTGGGCGCTCGAGGCCTACGGCGCCGCCTACACCCTCCAGGAGATGCTGACGGTCAAATCGGACGACGTGAACGGTCGCACCAAGATGTACAAGAACATCGTCGATGGAGACCACCGCATGGAGGCCGGCATGCCCGAGTCCTTCAACGTGCTGGTCAAGGAGATCCGTTCCCTGGGTATCAATATCGAGCTGGAGCAGGACTAGGAGAGTAGCGAGTGACGAGTAGCGAGCGCCGAGGAAGACAACAAGTCCTTGGTGCCCGACCTCGGCCCTCGCAACTCGCTACTCGCAACTTACGCAGGAGATTGAATTGAAAGACCTCCTCAAGATTATTAAGCAGCAGGGTCAGGCCCTGGAGTTCGATGCCATCAAGATCGGACTCGCCTCGCCTGAGATGATCCGTTCCTGGTCGTACGGCGAGGTGAAGAAGCCGGAGACCATCAACTACCGCACCTTCAAGCCGGAGCGTGACGGGCTCTTCTGCGCGAAGATCTTCGGCCCCATCAGCGACTACGAGTGCGTGTGCGGCAAGTACAAGCGCCTCAAGCACCGCGGCGTGGTGTGTGAGAAGTGCGGCGTGGAGGTGACGCTCGCCAAGGTGCGTCGCGAGCGCATGGGCCACATCGATCTGGCGAGCCCGGTGGCCCACATCTGGTTCCTCAAGTCCCTGCCATCGCGCATCGGTCTGCTGCTCGACATGACGCTCCGCGACATCGAGCGGGTGCTCTATTTCGAGTCCTTCGTGGTCATCGACCCTAATCTAGTGGCCAACCTGGAGCGCGGACAGCTCCTGACCGACGAGCAGTATCTGGACGCCCTGGAGGAGAACGGCGACGAGTTCGACGCCCGCATGGGCGCCGAGGCGGTCTTCGAGTTGCTGCGCACCCTCGATCTCCCGGCGGAGGTGCGGCGCATGCGCGAGGAGATCGAGTCCACCAATTCCGAGACCAAGATCAAGAAGCTCTCCAAGCGCCTGAAGCTCATGGAGTCACTGATCGGCTCGGGCAACCGCCCCGAGTGGATGATCCTCACGGTGCTGCCGGTGCTGCCGCCCGAGCTGCGCCCCCTGGTGCCGCTGGACGGCGGGCGCTTCGCGACCTCCGATTTGAACGACCTGTACCGCCGGGTCATCAACCGGAACAACCGTCTCAAGCGGCTGCTGGATCTGGTGGCACCGGACATCATCGTGCGTAACGAGAAGCGCATGCTCCAGGAGGCGGTGGATGCCCTGCTGGACAACGGGCGGCGCGGCCGCGCCATCACCGGCACCAACAAGCGACCGCTCAAGTCCCTGGCAGACATGATCAAGGGCAAGCAGGGCCGCTTCCGTCAGAACCTGCTCGGCAAGCGGGTGGACTACTCGGGCCGGTCAGTCATCGTCGTCGGTCCGACGCTCAAGCTGCACCAGTGCGGACTGCCCAAGCGCATGGCCCTGGAGCTCTTCAAGCCCTTCATCTTCAGCAAGCTGCAGCTGCGCGGCACGGCCGCGACCATCAAGGCGGCGAAGAAGATGGTGGAGCGCGGCACCCCTGAGGTCTGGGACATCCTGGAGGAGGTCATCCGCGAGCACCCGGTGATGCTCAACCGCGCCCCGACCCTGCACCGGCTGGGCATCCAGGCCTTCGAGCCGGTGCTGATCGAGGGCAAGGCGATCCAGCTGCACCCGTTGGTCTGCACCGCCTTCAACGCGGACTTCGACGGCGACCAGATGGCGGTGCACGTGCCGCTGTCGCTCGAGGCCCAGCTCGAGGCCCGGGCCCTGATGATGGCCTCCAACAACATCCTCTCGCCCGCAAACGGCGAGCCCATCATCGTGCCCTCACAGGACGTGGTGCTCGGCCTCTATTACATGACCCGCGAGCGCGTCGGGGCCAAGGGCGAGGGCAGTGCCTTCGCCGACATCGACGAGGCGCGCCGCGCCTACGAGACCGGCCATGCGGATCTGCATGCCCGTTGCAAGGTGCGCATCCGTGAGGTGATCAAAGGCGAGGACGGCACCCTGCGTGAGGTGGTGAGCGTCAAACAGACGACGCTGGGCCGTGCCCTGGTGTTTGCCATCATCCCGCAGGGCCTGCCCTTCGACCTGGTGGACCGGCCCCTGGGCAAGAAGGCCATCTCCAAGCTCATCAACACCTGCTACCGCCAGCTCGGCCTCAAGGAGACGGTGGTCTTCGCCGATCAGGTGATGTATCTGGGTTTCCGCATGGCCACCCGCGCCGGTGCATCCATCGGCCTCGAGGACATGGCGGTTCCGGAGGAGAAGGCGGGCATCCTGGCGGAGGCCGAGCGCCAGGTGAAGGAGATTGAGGAGCAGTACTCCTCGGGTCTGGTCACTAACGGCGAGCGCTACAACAAGGTCGTCGACATCTGGTCCCATACCAATGACCAGGTGGCCAAATCGATGATGAGCAAGCTGGGTAAGGAGACTGTGACCGACCGTGACGGCAACCAGGTCAAGCAGGACTCCTTCAACTCCATCTACATGATGGCCGACTCCGGCGCCCGCGGCTCCGCGGCCCAGATCCGGCAGCTGGCGGGCATGCGCGGCCTCATGGCCAAGCCGGACGGCTCGATCATCGAGACGCCCATCACCGCGAACTTCCGCGAGGGGCTGAACGTCATCCAGTACTTTATTTCCACCCACGGGGCCCGCAAGGGCTTGGCGGACACGGCGCTCAAGACTGCCAACTCGGGCTATCTCACCCGCCGCCTGGTCGACGTCGCCCAGGACATGGTGGTGCTCGAGCCCGATTGCGGCACCGAGCGGGGCCTCCTGATGTCTCCCATCATCGAGGGCGGCGACGTGGTCGAGCCCTTGCGCGAGCGCATCCTCGGGCGGGTGATCGCGACCGACATCTATGTCCCCGGCACCCAGGATCTGATCTGCAGCGCCGGCACCATGCTGGACGAGGCCCTGGTGGAGCGCTTCGAGGTGGCCGGCATCGATCAGGTGCGGGTGCGCTCCCCCATCACCTGCGAGTCCCGGATCGGTGTCTGTGGCCAGTGCTACGGGCGCGACCTGGCCCGTGGCCACGTGGTGAACATGGGCGAGGCGGTCGGGGTCATCGCCGCCCAGTCCATTGGCGAGCCCGGCACCCAGCTCACCATGCGGACCTTCCACATCGGCGGCGCGGCCTCACGGGCGGCGGCCGTCAACAGCATCGAGATCAAGAACGGCGGCACCATCCGTCTGCACAACATCAAGACCGTGGAGCACCAGTCCGGTCATCTGGTGGCCGTGTCGCGTTCTGGCGAGCTGACGGTGGTGGACGAGAAGGGGCTCGAGAAGGAGCGCTACAAGGTCCCCTATGGTGCCACCGTGCGCGCCAACGACGGCGACACCGTGACCGGCGGCCAGGTGGTCGCGAACTGGGATCCCCATACCCATCCGGTGGTCACCGAGGTGGCGGGCAAGCTCGCCTTCGAGGACTTCATCGAGGGCGTGACGGTTGAGCGCAAGGTCGATGAAGTCACCGGGCTCACCTCGCTGGTGGTCACGGATCCCAAGCAGCGCCCGGCGGCCGGCAAGGACCTGAGACCCATGGTGAAGCTGCTCGATGAACAGGGTCAGGAGCTCAATATCATCGGCACAGACCTCCCCGCCCGCTATGCCCTGCCGTCCGGCGCCATCGTCAGTGTCGAGGACGGCGCCCAGGTGGGCGTTGGCGACATCCTCGCCCGTATCCCGCAGGAGTCGAGCAAGACCCGCGACATCACCGGCGGTCTGCCCCGCGTGGCCGATCTGTTTGAGGCGCGCAAGCCCAAGGAGCAGGCCCTGCTGGCCGAGGCCAGCGGCACCATCGGCTTCGGCAAGGACACCAAGGGTAAGCAGCGCCTCATCATCACGAAGGACGACGGCGAGGTGGTGGAGGAGCTGATCCCCAAATGGCGCCACGTCAACGTCTTCGAGGGTGAGCGCGTGGAGCGGGGTGAGATGATCGCCGATGGCGAGATGGCCCCCCACGATATCCTGCGACTCAAGGGTGTGACCGCCCTGGCCGAATACCTGGTCAAGGAGATCCAGGACGTCTATCGCCTCCAGGGTGTGAAGATCAACGACAAGCACATTGAGGTCATCGTCCGGCAGATGCTGCGCAAGGTGGAGATCAGCTCCCCCGGCGACACACGGCTGCTGCGCGGGGAGCAGGTGGAGTACACCACCCTGATGGCGGAAAACGAGCGCGTCACCGCCGACGGCAAGCAGCCGGCCCTCTACGAGCCTCTGCTACTCGGTATCACCAAGGCGTCGCTCGCCACCGAGTCCTTCATCTCGGCGGCCTCCTTCCAAGAGACGACACGGGTGCTGACGGAGGCCTCGGTCCGCGGCTCGGTGGACCACCTCAATGGCCTCAAGGAGAACGTTATCGTCGGGCGCCTGATTCCGGCGGGCACCGGCCTCTCCTACCACAAGGACCGCAAGCGCCGGCGTTACGAGGAAGAGGTGGCGGCGGGCAAGGTCGGCATGGCCGTAGAGGACGTGGAAGAGGCGATCAAGAAGGCGCTCAACACCTCCGAGGCCGACTGAGGCGGGGCCGAGCGAGGGCCTCGCGACCGGCGGGTCGGACCCGCAGCTCGGGACCCGCCGGTGCCCACTCGGCAACCGGCTTGGTTGACACAGGGAAACCTCAACCCTATACTGCGCGGTCTCAGCTAGCCGGCGTTTTTGCCGGCTTGCCGTTTTCATCAGTCCGGTTCCCGGGCTGGTTTCCAGGGCCGGTTCCGGTCCGGATCCGGCCAGGTTCCCGAGTCGAATGATCGCCCCAGGGCGAATCCGCTGCCGCAGCCCCCGGGTCTGGCGGCCGAGCGGTGAGCACACGCGTCCGTTCTGATGAAGCGAAGGCGCTTATGTCGAGATTAAGGTAGTCGAGATGGGCGCGAGGGCGCCCCTGGAGACCGTTCGCATGGCCACGATCAATCAACTGGTGCGCAAGCCCCGCAAGCGCGTGGTTGCCAAGAGTAACGTGCCCGCCCTCGAGGCGTGTCCGCAGCGCCGCGGCGTCTGCACCCGGGTCTATACGACGACGCCGAAAAAGCCGAACTCGGCCCTGCGGAAGGTCGCCCGCGTGCGCCTCACCAACGGCTTTGAGGTCGCCTCCTACATCGGCGGCGAGGGGCATAACCTGCAGGAGCACTCGGTGGTCCTGATCCGCGGCGGTCGCGTCAAGGACCTGCCGGGCGTGCGCTACCACACGGTGCGCGGCACCCTGGACACCTCGGGCGTGGAGAAGCGCCGCCAGGGCCGCTCCAAGTACGGCGCCAAGCGTCCCAAGAAGTAATTCGCCCGTCCGCACAGGTGGGGGCGCGAGGCCGGCAGGGCTTCGCGGTTGCCCGTCGATGCGCAAGAACCGAGTCATACGTTCGGAGCACCAGAGATGCCCAGAAGACGCGTTGCCGCACGCCGCCAGATCCTGCCGGATCCCAAGCATGGAAGCGAGCTGCTCACCAAGTTCATCAACATGCTCATGGAGGACGGCAAGAAGGCCGTCGCCGAGCGGATCATGTATACGGCTCTCGATCAGGTCGCCGCCAAGAAGGGCGCCGAGCCGGTCGGGCTCCTGGAGCAGGCGATGGAGAACGTGCGACCGGCGGTGGAGGTCAAGTCTCGCCGCGTCGGTGGTGCCACCTATCAGGTGCCGGTCGAGGTGCGTCCGTCGCGTCGCAACTCGCTCGCTATGCGCTGGCTGATCGATGCGGCGCGCAAGCGCTCCGAGAAGTCGATGGCGCTGCGCCTTGCGGGAGAGCTGATGGACGCCTCGGATTCCCGTGGCACGGCCGTCAAGAAGAAGGAAGACACCCACCGCATGGCGGAGGCCAACAAGGCCTTCTCCCATTACCGCTGGTAATGGCGCACTTCGGACGCCTCAAACTTCAGGACGGACACAGTCGTGGCACGCAGCACCCCCATCGAGCGCTATCGCAATCTCGGCATCATGGCGCACATCGACGCCGGCAAGACCACCACGACCGAGCGCGTCCTTTATTACACGGGCGTGTCGCACAAGATCGGCGAGGTGCACGACGGCGCTGCCACCATGGACTGGATGGAGCAGGAGCAGGAGCGCGGTATTACCATCACCTCGGCGGCGACCACCTGTTTCTGGAAGGGCATGGACATGGCCCGCCCGGAACACCGGATCAACATCATCGACACCCCCGGGCATGTCGACTTCACCATCGAGGTGGAGCGCTCCCTGCGGGTGCTGGACGGGGCCTGCGCGCTGTTCTGCGCCGTGGGCGGCGTGGAGCCCCAGTCGGAGACCGTGTGGCGTCAGGCCAATAAGTACGGCGTGCCGCGTCTGGGCTTCGTCAACAAGATGGACCGCATGGGCGCAAACTTCCTGCGCGTGGTCCAGCAACTGAAGGACCGCCTGGGCGCGACCCCGGTGCCCCTGCAGCTCCCGATCGGGGCCGAGGAGCACTTCAAGGGCGTGGTCGACCTGGTCAAGATGAAGGCCATCCTGTGGGACGAGGAGTCCAAGGGCATGACCTTCGAGTACGGGGAGATCCCGGCGGAGATGCTCGCCGAGTGCGAGGAATGGCGCGAGAAGCTGGTCGAGGCCGCGGCCGAGGGCAGCGAGGCCCTCATGGAAAAGTACCTCGAGGGCGAGGCCCTGTCGGAGGAGGAGATCAAGGCCGGCATCCGGGCGCGCACCCTGAAGAGCGAGATCACCCCGATGCTGTGCGGCTCGGCCTTCAAGAACAAGGGCGTTCAGGCCATGCTCGACGCCGTGCTCGACTACATGCCCTCGCCCATCGACGTGCCCCCCATCAAGGGCATCCTGGACGACAAGGACGAGACCGAGGCCGAGCGTCCGGCGGACGACAGCGCGCCTTTCGCCGCCCTGGCATTCAAGATCGCGACCGACCCCTTCGTCGGCACCCTGACCTTCTTCCGGGTGTACTCGGGTGTGCTCAATTCAGGCGACAGCGTCTACAACCCGGTGAAGAGCCGCAAGGAGCGTATCGGCCGCATCCTGCAAATGCACGCCAATGATCGCCAGGAGATCAAGGAGGTCCGCGCCGGCGACATCGCCGCGGCGGTGGGCCTGAAGGACGTCACCACCGGCGAGACCCTGTGTGACTTACACCAGATCATCACCCTGGAACGTATGGAGTTCCCGGAGCCCGTCATCTCGGTGGCGGTGGAGCCCAAGACCAAGAGCGACCAGGAGAAGATGGGCATCGCCCTGCAGAAGCTCGCCCAGGAGGACCCGTCCTTCCGGGTGCGCACCGACGAGGAGTCCGGCCAGACCATCATCTCCGGCATGGGCGAGCTCCATCTGGAGATCATCGTCGATCGCATGCGCCGCGAGTTCAAGGTCGAGGCCAACGTGGGCGCCCCCCAGGTCAGCTACCGCGAGACCATCCGCAACGCGGTGCAGCAGGAGACCAAGTTCGCCCGGCAGTCCGGCGGTCGCGGCCAGTATGGCCACGTCTATATCAAGCTGGAGCCTCAGGAGGCCGGCAAAGGCTACGAATTCGTCAACGCCATCGTGGGCGGCGTCGTCCCCAAGGAGTACATCCCGGCGGTGGACAAGGGGATCCAGGAGGCGATGCGCAATGGCGTAATGGCGGGATTCCCGGTCGTGGACGTCAAGGCCACCCTGTACGACGGCTCCTATCACGAGGTTGATTCGAGCGAGATGGCGTTCAAGATCGCCGGCTCCATGGCCTTCAAGGAGGCCTGCCAAAAGGGCAAGCCGATGCTGCTCGAGCCCATCATGAAGGTCGAGGTGGTGACGCCCGAGGAGAACATGGGCGACGTCATGGGCGACCTCAACAGCCGCCGCGGCATGATTCAGGGCATGGAGGACTCCCCGTCCGGCAAGATTATCCGCGCCGAGGTGCCGCTGGCCCAGATGTTCGGTTATGCCACCGATCTGCGCTCCGCCACCCAGGGCCGCGCGACCTACAGCATGGAGTTCGCCAAGTACAACGAGGTGCCCGCCAGCATCGCCGAGGCGGTCGCCAAGAAACAGTAACGATTGACAAAGGATTACCGGGATGTCCAAAGAAAAATTCAGTCGTAGCAAGCCCCACGTAAACGTTGGCACGATTGGGCACGTCGACCATGGCAAGACCACGCTGACGGCGGCGATCACCATGCACCAGGCGAAGAAGTATGGTGGCGAGGCGCGGGCCTACGACCAGATCGACAACGCCCCCGAGGAGCGCGAGCGCGGCATCACCATTGCCACCGCGCACGTGGAGTACGAATCGGCCAAGCGTCACTACGCCCACGTCGACTGCCCCGGACACGCCGACTATGTGAAGAACATGATCACCGGCGCGGCGCAGATGGACGGGGCCATCCTGGTGGTGTCGGCCGCGGACGGCCCGATGCCGCAGACGCGCGAGCACATCCTGCTGTCGCGCCAGGTCGGGGTGCCCTACATCATCGTCTATCTCAACAAGGCCGACATGGTCGACGACGCCGAGCTCCTGGAGCTGGTCGAGATGGAAGTGCGCGAGCTGCTGTCCAAATACGACTTTCCGGGCGACGACACCCCGATCGTCACCGGCTCGGCCAAGCTCGCCCTGGAAGGCGACACCAGCGAGATCGGCACCCCATCCATCGACAAGTTGATGGACGCGCTCGACAGCTACATCCCCGAGCCCGAGCGAGCGATCGACGGCGCCTTCCTGATGCCGATCGAAGACGTCTTCTCCATCTCCGGGCGCGGCACGGTGGTGACTGGACGGGTAGAGCGGGGCATCGTCAAGGTTGGTGAAGAGGTCGAGATCGTCGGCATCAAAGACACCATCAAGACCATCTGCACCGGCGTGGAGATGTTCCGCAAGCTGCTCGACCAGGGGCAGGCGGGGGACAACATCGGCGTGCTGCTGCGCGGCATCAAGCGCGAGGACGTCGAGCGCGGCCAGGTGCTGGCCAAGCCCAAGTCGATCACCCCGCACACCCATTTTGAGGCCGAGGTGTACGTGCTGAGCAAAGAAGAGGGCGGGCGACACACCCCCTTCTTCAACGGCTACCGGCCGCAGTTCTACTTCCGCACCACCGATGTGACGGGCGCCTGCACCCTGCCCGAGGGCATCGAGATGGTGATGCCCGGGGACAACGTCAAAATGGTGGTCAAGCTGATCGCCCCGATCGCCATGGAAGACGGCCTGCGCTTCGCCATCCGCGAGGGCGGACGCACCGTCGGCGCCGGCGTGGTCGCGAAGATCATCGAGTGATTCAATGAACAACCAGAGAATTCGCATTCGCCTCAAGGCCTTCGATCATCGCCTGATCGATCAGTCCGCGCGCGAGATCGTGGACACCGCCAAGCGCACGGGCGCCCAGGTGCGTGGGCCGGTCCCGCTGCCGTCCAAGAAGGAGCGCTGGACCGTGCTGGTCTCGCCGCACGTCAACAAGGACGCGCGTGACCAATACGAGCTGCGCACCCACAAGCGCCTGATGGACATCGTCGATCCGACCGACAAGACGGTCGACGCCCTGATGAAACTGGACCTGGCCGCCGGTGTGGACGTCCAGATCAAGCTGAGCTGAGGACGCCGCTATGACCATCGGAGTGATTGGGCGCAAGGCCGGCATGACCCGCATCTTCACCGACGCCGGAGAAACCATCCCGGTGACGGTGATCGAGGTTCCGCCGAACCGAGTAAGCCAGGTGAAGTCGACCGAGACCGACGGCTACCGTGCCGTTCAGCTCGCCTTCGGCAGCCGCCGTGCATCGCGGGTGACCAAGCCCATGGCTGGTCATTTCTCCAAGGCCGGGATCGAGGCCGCCGAGTCGCTGCGCGAGTTCCGTCTCGATGACGGCGAGGGCGCCGACTTAGCGGTCGGCCAGGAGATCTCCATCGCGATCTTCGAGCCCGGGCAGAAGGTGGACGTGCGCGGTGTCACTAAGGGCCGTGGATTCGCGGGCGCGGTGCGCCGGCACAACTTCCGCACCCAGGATGCCACCCACGGCAACTCGGTGTCCCATCGCGCACCCGGCTCCATCGGACAGAATCAGACCCCCGGTCGGGTCTGGAAGGGCAAGCGCATGGCCGGGCACATGGGCGACGTGAACCGTTGCCAGCAGAGCCTGGAGGTGGTGCGCGTGGACCTGGAGCGTAACCTGCTTCTGGTGCGCGGCGGCGTCCCGGGCCCCGCCGGCGGGCGCCTCGAGGTGCTGCCCTCCGTGAAGCACAAGAACGTCCGTGAAGAGCACGAATAAGGGCAACTAGTCATGGATCTCGCGATTCGAAATGCATCCGGCGGCGCCAGCCTCCAGGTCTCCGACGAGGTCTTCGGCGCCGAGCTCAAGACCGGCCTGATCCATCAGGTGGTCACCGCCTATCTGGCCGGTGGCCGTGCCGGCACCAAGGCCCAGAAGCGGCGCTCCGACGTCTCGGGCGGCGGACAGAAGCCGTGGCGCCAGAAGGGCACCGGCCGCGCGCGCGCCGGGACCAGCCGCGGCCCCCTGTGGCGGGGCGGTGGTGTGACCTTCGCGGCTCGCCCCCGCGACTTCGCCCAGAAGGTCAACCGCAAGATGTACCGGGGCGCTGTGCGCTCCATCCTCTCGGAGCTGGCCCGCCAGGAGCGGCTGATGGTGGTTTCGGAGCTGAGCCTGTCGGCGCCCAAGACCAAAGAGCTGGTCGCCCTGCTCAACGGGCTGGGCGTGACGGATTGTCTGGTGCTGACCGACGGTCTGGATGAGACGCTCTATCTGGCCGCCCGCAACCTCCCCGGCGTGGACCTGATGTCCGCTCAGGAGGTGGATCCGGTCAGCCTGATCGCCTTTGAGACGGTGGTCGCCACGCAAGCGGCGGTGAAGAAGCTGGAGGAACGGCTGGCATGAACAAAGAGCGCCTGATGAGAGTCCTGCTCGGGCCGGTCATCTCCGAGAAGACGGCAATGGCCGCGGAGAACGCCAGCCAGTATGCCTTCCGGGTGGTGCGTGACGCCACCAAGCGCGAGATCGGTCATGCGGTCGAGCTGCTGTTCGAGGTGGAAGTCGCGGGCGTGCAGGTGGTGAACGTCAAGGGCAAGAACAAGCGCTTCGGCAAGCTGCCGGGCAGGCGGCAGGACTGGCGAAAGGCCTATGTGCGCCTCAAGCCCGGCCACAACATCGACTTTGGCGGCGGCGCCTGAGCACCGCGGCCGGTCCTTTAGGAATCAGCGAAGATGGCAATCGTAAAGTCCAAACCGACCTCCGCCGGGCGGCGCTTCGTCGTCAGGGTGGTGTCCCCCGAGCTGCACAAGGGCGCCCCCTACGCGCCCCTGCTGGAGAAGAAGTCCAAGCACGGCGGACGCAACAATCTGGGCCGGATCACGGTTCGCCATCAGGGCGGTGGCCACAAGCAGCACTACCGCCAGGTGGACTTCAAGCGCAAGAAGGACGGCATCCCCGCCCTGGTCGAGCGCTTGGAATACGACCCCAATCGCAGCGCCCACCTAGCCCTGCTCAAGTACGCCGACGGCGAGCGCGCCTACATCATCGCGGCCAAGGGGCTGAAGGCGGGTGATCAGGTGATGTCGGGCCTGGAGTCCCCCATCAGCGTGGGCAACTGCATGGCCCTGCGCCAGGTGCCGGTCGGCGCCCAGGTGCACTGCGTGGAGATGCGCCCCGGCAAGGGTGCGCAGATCGCGCGCGCCGCCGGCAGCTCGGTCCAGCTGGTGGCCCGCGAGGGGGACTACGCGACCCTGCGGCTGCGCTCCGGCGAGATGCGCAAGGTCCATTCAGACTGCCGGGCGGTGATCGGCGAGGTAGGTAACGCCGAGAACAACCTGCGCAAGCTGGGCAAGGCCGGGGCCACCCGCTGGCGCGGGGTGCGTCCGACCGTGCGCGGCGTCGTCATGAACCCGGTCGATCACCCACACGGCGGCGGCGAGGGGCGTACCTCGGGCGGACGTCATCCGGTCACCCCCTGGGGCGTTCCCACCAAGGGCCACAAGACGCGTAAGAACAAGCGGACCGACCCCATGATCGTTCGCCGTCGCGGCCGTAAGTAATCAAGACGAGGTTGAGCAAGTGCCACGTTCGATTCGAAAGGGACCCTTTATTGACCACCATCTGGCAAAGAAGGTGGAAGAGGCGGTCGCACAGAACAGTAAGCGACCCATCAAGACCTGGTCGCGCCGCTCCATGGTGTTGCCCGACATGGTTGGGCTGACCATCGCGGTCCATAACGGGCGTGCGCACGTGCCGGTGCTCGTCAACGAAAACATGATCGGCCACAAGCTCGGCGAGTTCGCGCTGACCCGTACCTACCGGGGTCACGCCGCCGACCGCAAGGCCAAGAAGAAGTAGGCGGGATCAATCGATGCGAGCCGAAGCAAAGTTGAAGAATGCGCGGATCTCGGCGCAGAAGGCGCGTCTGGTCGCGGACCAGATCCGCGGTCAGCGCGTCGAGCAGGCGCTCAACACCCTGGCATTCAGCACCAAGAAGGGTGCGGGCCTGATCAAAAAGGTGCTTGAGTCCGCGATCGCCAATGCCGAGCACAATGAGGGCGCGGACATCGACGAGCTGAAGGTCGAGTCAATCCAGGTCAATGAGGGTCCGACCATGAAGCGCATCATGCCGCGCGCCAAGGGTCGCGCCAATCGCATCATGAAGCGCACCAGCCACATCACCCTGACCGTGGCAGAGGCGTAAGGGGACCAGCATGGGACAGAAAGTTCATCCGAACGGCATCCGGCTTGGCATCGTCAAGGACTGGACGTCGAAGTGGTACGCCAACACCCGTGACTACGCGGATCTGCTCAACAAGGATCTGGCGGTGCGGACCTTCCTGAAGAAGGAGTTGGCGAACGCCTCCGTGAGCCGCATCCAGATCGACCGTCCGGCCAAGAACGCCCATATCACCATTCACACCGCCCGTCCGGGAGTCGTGATCGGCAAGAAGGGCGAGGACATCGACAAGCTTCGTGCCAAGGTCTCGGCCATGCTCGGCATCCCGGTGCACATCAGCATCGAGGAGATCCGCAAGCCCGAGCTGGACGCCCAGTTGGTGGCCGAGGGTATCGCCCAGCAGCTTGAGCGGCGCATCATGTTCCGCCGCGCCGTCAAGCGCGCCATCCAGAACACCATGCGCCTGGGCGCCGGCGGCATCCGGGTGAGCGTCTCGGGTCGGTTGAACGGCGCTGAGATCGCGCGGACCGAGTGGGCGCGTGAGGGTCGGGTCCCGTTGCATACGCTGCGGGCCGACATCGACTACGGCTTTGCCGAGGCGCGTACCACCTACGGGGTGCTCGGCGTCAAGGTCTGGATCTTCAAGGGCGAGGTGTTCGGTGACCAGGTCACCGAGGAGGCGGTCGCCAAGCCCGCCCCCCGATCGGCCCCCAGGTCCGCTGGAGCAAGGGGCTAAGTCATGCTGCAACCGAAACGCACGAAATTCCGCAAGCAGCAGACGGGGCGCAACCGTGGCCTTGCCCAGAGCGGCAATCGGGTGAGCTTCGGCGAGTTCGGGCTCAAGGCCATCGGCCGCGGCCGCCTGACCGCACGGCAGATCGAGGCGGCGCGCCGGGCCATCAACCGTCGGGTTAAGCGCGGCGGGAAGCTGTGGATTCGCGTCTTCCCCGACAAGCCGGTCTCCAAGAAGCCCTTGGAGGTCCGCATGGGTAAGGGGAAGGGCAACGTGGAGTACTGGGTGGCCCTGATCCAGCCGGGCAAGGTGCTCTACGAGATCGAGGGCGTCAGTGAGGAGTTGGCCCGCGAGGCCTTCCAGCTGGCAGCGGCCAAGCTGCCGATTCAGACCACCTTTGAGCGACGGACGATTTTGTGATGAAGGCCAAAGAGCTCCGTTCCAGCAGTGTCGACGCGTTGCAGAAGCAGCTCGAAGACCTGCTTCGCGAACAGTTCAACCTGCGCATGCAGCGCGGCGTCGGGCAGCTGGCCCGTCCCTCCCGGATGAAGACGGTCCGCCGTGACGTCGCCCGGATCAAGACAGTGATGGCGGAATTGAAGGCGGGCACCAAACCATGAGCGACGTCATGAGCGACACCCCGAGCGCAGAGAGCAAGCTCAACCGCACCCTGACCGGGCGGGTGGTCAGCAGCGCGATGGACAAGACGGTCACGGTGCTCATCGACCGCCGGGTCAAGCATCCCTTGTACGGCAAGTTCATGAGTCGCTCGACCAAGATCCACGCCCACGACGAGGCCAACGCCTGCGGCGAGGGTGATCTGGTTCGCGTCGAGCAGTGCAGACCGCTCTCCAAGACCAAGTCCTGGCGTCTGCTCGAGATCCTGGAAAAGGCCCTATAGGCCCTGCAGCCGATGGGCCCGCGCCGCTCGTCGAAGGGGCGCGGACACCGCGAACACAACTTTAGGTAGAGAACAATGATCCAGATGCAGACCAATCTGAGTGTCGCCGACAACAGCGGCGCTCGGAGAGTAATGTGCATCAAGGTGCTCGGCGGGTCGCATCGGCGCTACGCGGGCATCGGCGATGTGATCAAGGTGACGGTCAAGGACGCCATCCCACGGGGCAAGGTCAAGAAGGGCGAGGTCTTCAACGCGGTCGTGGTGCGCACCCGCAAGGGCGTGCGCCGGCCCGATGGGTCCCTGATCCGGTTCGACGGCAATGCCGCTGTGCTGCTCAACAACCAGTTGCAGCCCATCGGCACCCGCATCTTCGGACCCGTGACCCGCGAGCTGCGCGGCGAGCGGTTCATGAAGATCATCTCGCTCGCACCCGAAGTGCTGTAAGGAGCCTGCCATGCGAAAGATCAGAAAGGGTGATGACGTCATCGTTATCACCGGAAAGGACAAAGGCAAGCGTGGGACCGTGCTGCGCGTGCTCGACGACGGCCATCTGGTGGTCGAGAACGTCAACATGGTGAAGAAACACCAGAAGCCCAATCCCCAGAAGGGACAGCCGGGGGGCATCCTCGACAAGGAAATGCCGCTCGATCGATCCAACGTCGCGCTCTACAACCCCCAGAAGGGCGGGGCCGACCGTGTGGGGATCAAGATACTGGAAGACGGTCGCAAGGTTCGCGTGTTCAAGTCGAACGGCGAAGTGATCGATCTTTGAGTGCGCGGGGTTGGTGCCAGGTGACAGCGAGTTAAGCGAAATGGCCAGATTACAAACGATTTACCGGGACCGCATCGTGGGCGAGCTGAAGGAGAAGTTCGGCTACCGCAGTGTCATGCAGGTACCGCGCATCGAGAAGATCACGCTCAACATGGGTGTGGGCGAGGCGATCGCGGACAAAAAGGTGATGGATCACGCCGTCGCCGACATGCGCGCCATCGGCGGACAGCAGCCGATCGTGACCAAGGCGCGTCTCTCGGTCGCCGCATTCAAGATTCGTGATGGCTGGCCCATCGGCTGCAAGGTGACCCTGCGCCGGGAGCGGATGTACGAGTTCCTGGATCGGCTGGTCAATGTGGCCATCCCGCGTATCCGGGACTTCCGCGGCTTGAGCGGGAAGTCGTTCGACGGGCGCGGCAATTATTCCATGGGCGTGAAGGAACAGATCATGTTCCCCGAGATCGATTACGACAAGATCGATGCCCTGCGCGGACTCGACATCACCATCACCACGTCGGCCCGCACGGACGAGGAAGGTCGAGCCCTCCTCGAGGCGTTCAACTTCCCCTTCCGGACCTAATTGGGACAGTCGAGATATGGCCAAGACCAGTATGATTGAGCGCGACCGTCGGCGAACCGAGGCGGTCGCCAAGTACGCGGCCAAGCGCACCGCGCTCAAGGCGATCATCAATGACCGCAAGGCGAGCGGCGAGCAGATCGACGAGGCGCTGAGGAAGCTCCAGAAGCTCCCGCGTGATGCCAGCCCCACGCGTCAGCGCCGTCGCTGTCGGGTGACCGGTCGGCCTCACGGCGTCTATCGGAAGTTCGGTCTCTCGCGCAACAAGCTGCGCGAGGCGGTGATGCGCGGGGACGTGCCTGGCGTGGTCAAGGCGAGTTGGTAGGACGCGCCGTCGGAAAGCACGGATCGGCGTGTTTCAACTCTGAAATCACCCTGTTGGGGCGGACTGGAGCCCCCGGACACGGGAATGAAGTCGCACGCGGATGGTTAGACCGCGGGCCTCACAATCAACCTGAGGGTATCGCACCAAATTGGTGGCCTGACCCGGAGATCAGCAAATGAGTATGTCGGATCCCATTGCGGATATGCTCACGCGTATCCGTAACGGACAGCAACGCGGCAAGGTCACCATCGTGATGCCGTCGTCCAAGCAGAAGGTCGCGCTGGCGGCCCTCCTCAAGGACGAGGGCTATATCGCCGACGCCACGGTCGAGATGAACGGCAGCAAGTCCGAGCTTGCCATCAAGCTCAAGTACTTCCGCGGCAAGCCGGTGATCGAGTTTCTCAAGCGCGTGTCCCGACCGGGACTGCGGATCTATCGCCGCCATGACGAACTGCCCAAGGTCTGGGGCGGGCTCGGCGTGGCGATCGTCTCCACCTCTCGGGGGATGATGACCGACCGTGCGGCCCGTCAGGCCGGTCACGGCGGCGAGATCATCGCCTACGTCGCCTAGAGGGGAAGAGTCATGTCACGAGTTGCAAAGGCACCGATCGCCATCCCCAAGGGGGTGAGCGTCGAGATCGCCGGTCAGGCGGTTAAGGTCAAGGGGCCCAAGGGGAGCATGGAATGGACCGTGCACCCCACCGTCTCGGTCAGCCAGGCGGACGGTACGGTCAAGATCGAGCCGGCAGAGGGGCAGGAGTCCGCCTGGGCCATGGCCGGGACCACGCGCGCACTGATCAATAACATGGTGGTCGGCTGCGGCACCGGATTTCAGCGCAAGCTCAACCTGGTGGGTGTTGGTTATCGGGCCCAGGCCAAGGGCAAGGTACTCACGCTGAGCCTGGGGTTCTCCCACCCGGTCGACTATCCGGTCCCGGAGGGTATCAGTATCGAGACCCCCACCCAGACCGAGATCCTGGTCAGCGGGTCCGACCGTCAACGGGTGGGGCAGGTGGCGTCGGAGATTCGCGCCTACCGGCCGCCGGAGCCCTACAAGGGTAAGGGCGTTCGTTACGCGGACGAGCAGGTCCTGCGTAAGGAAGCCAAGAAGAAGTAAGGGGTTCAAGCAATGGATAAGAAGCAAGCACGTCTGCGCCGCGCCGCCCGGGCGCGGGCCAAGATCCGAGAGCTTGGCGCCTATCGGCTGTGCGTGCACCGCACGCCGCAGCACATCTACGCCCAGATCATCGCGCCCACCGGCGACACCGTCGTGGCCAGCGCCTCGACCCTGGACAAGGATCTGCGCCAATCGATCGAGGGGCACAGGGGAAACACGAGCGCCGCGGCGGTCATCGGCAAGCTGATCGCCGAGCGGGCGCGCTCCGCCGGTGTGGAGAGCGTTGCATTCGACCGTTCCGGCTTCCGTTATCACGGGCGCATGAAGGCACTCGCCGATGCCGCCCGTGAGAACGGACTGAAATTCTAGGGGCACTGCTATGTCGAACTTCAATCCCAAGCCGGAGAGCGGCGACGATCTCCTGGAAAAACTGGTCAACGTCAATCGCGTGGCCAAGGTGGTCAAGGGCGGACGTCAATTCGGCTTCGCCGCCTTGACCGTGGTCGGCGATGGCAAGGGCCGAGTGGGTTACGGGCGCGGTAAAGCACGCGAGGTGCCGGTCGCCATTCAGAAGGCGATGGAGAGCGCACGCAAGAACATGATCGACGTGAAGCTCAATGGCACCACCCTCCAGTATCCGCTGCAGGGGCGCCACGGGGCCGCTAAGGTGTTCATGCAGCCCGCTTCGGACGGTACTGGCATCATCGCCGGAGGGGCCATGCGCGCCGTGTTCGAGGTGCTGGGGGTGCAAAACGTCCTGGCCAAGTGCATCGGCACAAACAATCCCATCAATGTGGTGCGCGCGACCGTTGAGGGTCTGGGCCGGATGACCGATCCGGAGGCCATCGCCGCCAAGCGCGGCAAGACGGTCGAAGAGATCCTGGGGTAAGCCATGGCTGACAAGAAGACAATGAAGGTCACCCTGGTGCGCAGTCTCAACGGCCGCCTCAAGACCCACCAGGCGTCGGTGCGCGGGTTGGGCCTGAGGCGCATGCACCAGGTGGTGGAAGTTGAAGACACCCCTTGCACCCGGGGCATGGTCAATGCCGTGCCCTACATGGTCAAGGTCGTGGAGGAATCCTGAGATGAGACTGAACGAGCTCAAGCCTGCCGAGGGCAGCAAGCAGCCCTCCAAGCGCGTCGGGCGCGGCATCGGCAGCGGTCTGGGCAAGACCTGCGGGCGCGGCCACAAGGGACAGAAGTCACGCGCCGGCGGCTTCCACAAGGTCGGCTTCGAGGGCGGTCAGATGCCCTTGCAGCGGCGTCTGCCGAAGATGGGCTTCGCGTCGCGTTCGGGGTTGACCCGGGCCGAGGTGCGCCTCAACGAGCTGAACCGCATCGAGGGTGACGTGGTCGACCTGGCGGCGCTGATCCAGGCCGGCGTCGTGAACCGCTCCACCAAGACAGCGAAGATCATCGCGTCCGGCGAGGTCTCGCGTGCCCTGATCGTTCGCGGTATTGGCACCACCAAGGGCGCACGGGCCGCGATCGAGGCCGCCGGCGGCACGGTCGAATAACAACGGGACTCCTGCGATGGCTAAGAACGTCTCATCGATGGGTCAAACCCTGGGAGGCATGGGGCGTCTGACGGAGTTGCGTCAGCGCCTTCTGTTCCTGGTCGGGGCACTCCTGGTCTATCGCATCGGGACCTTCATTCCAGTCCCCGGGGTGAACCCGGAGGCCCTGGCCGTCCTGTTCGAGCAGAATCAGGGCTCGATCCTGGACATGTTCAACATGTTCTCGGGCGGTGCCCTGGAGCGGGCGAGCCTGTTCGCCCTGGGTGTCATGCCCTATATCTCCGCCTCGATCATCGTTCAGCTGATGTCCTCGGTGATCCCCCAACTCGAGCAGCTCAAGAAGGAGGGCGAGCAGGGCCGAAGGAAGATCACCCAGTACACCCGCTACGGAACGGTGTTCCTGGCGACCTTTCAGGCACTGGGCATCTCCATGGCGCTGCAGGGGCAGACGGCCGGCGGCTCGGCGCTGGTCAGCCACGCCGGCATCGGCTTCGTCTTCACCGCCACCGTCTCTCTGGTGACCGGGACCATGTTCCTGATGTGGCTGGGTGAGCAGATCACCGAGCGCGGTATCGGCAACGGTATCTCCATGATCATCTTCTCCGGGATCGTCGCGGGTCTGCCCAAGGCGGTCGGCGGCACCCTGGAGCTGGTGCGCACGGGTGAGATGAACGCGCTGGCGGTCCTGGCCCTGTTCGCCCTGGTGCTAGCGGTCACCGCCTTCGTGGTGTTCGTCGAGCGCGGTCAGCGGCGGATCACGGTGAACTACGCGCGGCGCCAGCAGGGCCGGCGGATGATGCAGGCCCAGAGCACGCACCTGCCCCTCAAGCTCAACATGGCGGGCGTGATCCCGCCCATCTTCGCCTCGAGCATCATCCTGTTCCCGGGGACACTGGGGCAGTGGTTCGGGACCGATGAGCGGTTTCGCTGGCTGGCGGACATCACGGCGAAGCTCTCCCCCGGGGAGCCGATCTACGTGATCCTGTATGCCGCGGCGATCGTCTTCTTTTGTTTTTTCTATACGGCGCTCGTATTCAACGCGCGGGAGACCGCTGACAACCTCAAGCGCTCGGGGGCCTTCATTCCGGGCATCCGCCCGGGCGAGCAGACCGCCCGCTATATCGACGGGGTCATGACGCGCCTCACCGCGGCCGGCGCGGTCTACATCACGGCCGTCTGTCTGCTGCCCGAGTTCCTGATCGTGAGCTATAACGTCCCGTTCTATTTTGGCGGCACCTCGCTTCTGATCGTGGTGGTGGTGGTCATGGACTTCATGGCCCAGATCCAGGCGCACCTGATGTCCCACCAATACGAGGGACTCATGAAAAAGGCCAATTTGAAGGCGCCTGGCGCCGGTCTGCTGCGCTGAAATGGCGCGGGATTCGTTAGGAGACAACCATGAAAGTACGTGCATCGGTCAAGAAGCTGTGTCGCAATTGCAAGATCATTCGGCGCAACGGCACGGTGCGGGTCATCTGTAAGGACCCGCGGCACAAGCAGCGCCAGGGCTGAGGCCAGTTTGGTTGACCGTCGATGACGGTCTGATATAATGCGCGGTTTACCGCTGAGCAAATAGGACAGAGGGTTCCGAATAATGGCCCGTATCGCCGGCGTCAACATCCCCGATAAGAAGCATGCCGTCATCGCGTTGACCGCGATCTACGGTATCGGCCGGGCGCGTGCCGGCGAGATCTGCGACGCGGTCGGAGTGCCGCGGGATGCCAAGGTCCAACGCCTCACGGAGGAGGAGGTCGAGAAATTGCGCGGCGAGGTGTCCAAGTACATCGTCGAGGGTGATCTGCGGCGCGAGGTCTCCATGAACATCAAGCGATTGATGGACCTCGGCTGTAACCGCGGCATCCGTCACCGGCGGGGACTGCCGCTGCGCGGCCAGCGCACCCGTACCAATGCGCGTACCCGCAAGGGCCCGCGTCGTCCGATCAAGCGTTGAGGCCGCGCAGGCGCTGCGCATAGGCTGGTAAAAACCGAATGGCTAAACCGACTCGTACCGTCAAGAAAAAGATCCACAAGCAGATCGCGGATGGCGTGGCCCATGTTCACGCCTCATTCAACAACACCATCATCACGATCACCGATCGCCAGGGCAATGCGCTGGCGTGGGCGACCTCGGGCGGCTCCGGATTCCGCGGCTCCCGTAAGAGCACGCCCTTCGCCGCTCAGGTTGCGGCCGACAAGGCCGGACAGATCGCCAAGGAATACGGTCTGCGCAACCTGGACGTGAACGTCAAGGGTCCGGGGCCGGGGCGCGAATCCGCCGTCCGCGCATTGAACAATGCGGGATTCAAGATCACCAGCATCACCGACGTGACTCCAATCCCACACAACGGGTGCCGTCCGCCGAAGAAGCGGCGCGTTTAGGGGAGCAACGAAGCAATGGCACGTTATTTAGGCCCGACCTGCAAGCTGGCGCGTCGCGAGGGGACTGATCTCTCGCTCAAGAGCCGCGCGCGGGCGCTCGACACCAAGTGCAACCTCGAGAAGCAACCCGGCCAGTCCAGCGATCGCCGTCGCCGTCTGTCTGATTACGGCGTGCAGCTGCGCGAGAAGCAGAAGGTGCGGCGCATCTACGGCGTCATGGAGAAGCAGTTCCGCAACTATTACAAGCGGGCCGCCCAGGGCAAGGGCGCCACGGGCGAGAACCTGCTGCAGATGCTGGAGCGGCGACTGGATAATGTGGTCTACCGCATGGGCTTCGGCTCTACGCGGGCTGAGTCCCGTCAGCTGGTGAGCCACAAGGGCATCCTGGTCAACGGCCAGATCGTCAGTGTGCCCTCCTACGCGGTGGGCGCCGAAGATGTGGTCGAAGTCCGCGAGGCCGCAAAGAAGCAGGTGCGCGTGCAGAACGCCCTGGCGTTAGCGGAGCAGTACGGCTTCCCGGACTGGGTCGAGGTCGATACCAAAGGGTACAAGGGCGTGTTCAAGCGCGTCCCGGACCGTTCCGATCTGCCGGCTGATATCAACGAATCGCTGATCGTCGAGCTGTACTCCAAGTAAGGAGCACGAGGGGGTACGAATGAGTGAAATTGGCGAGTTTTTGCGTCCGCGCATCGTCAAGGTCGAGCAGGTCGACGGCAGTCCGCATCGAGCCCGGGTCTCCATGGAGCCCCTGGAGCGCGGCTTCGGTCACACCCTAGGCAACGCGCTGCGGCGCGTGCTCCTGTCTTCCATGAGCGGATGCGCGGTCACCGAGGTGGAGATTCAGGGGGTACTTCATGAGTACACCACCCTCGCCGGCGTGCAGGAAGACGTGCTGGAGATCCTTCTCAACCTGAAGAATCTGGCGATCTCCCTGAGCGGCAAGGACGAGGCCACCTTCACATTGAGTAAGAAGGGCCCGGGAACGGTTTACGCGTCCGATATCGACCTCGGCCACTCCGGGATCATCGCCAACCCCGATCTGGTGCTGGCTAAGCTGACGACGGATACCGAGCTGAGCATGACCCTGACGGTGCGCCGCGGTCTCGGCTATGAGCCGGCGACTCAGCGTGACGTCGAGGGGGCGGAGGACAGGCCCATCGGCAAGCTTCCGCTCGATGCCTCCTTCAGCCCGGTGCGGCGGGTCGCGGTCGAGGTGCAGTCGGCCCGTGTGGAGCAGCGCACCGATCTGGACCGGCTGGTGATCGATCTGGAGACCAACGGCACCATCGACCCCAAGGCGGCCATCCAGCGCTCGGCCCAGATCCTGCGCGATCAGCTCTCGAGCTTCGTTGCGCTCGAGGGGACGCCGGTGCAGGAAGGCGGGGCCCCGGAGCCGGTGCGCGAGCCCACCTTCGACCCCATCCTGTTGCGTCCGGTCGACGACCTGGAGCTCACGGTGCGGTCTGCCAATTGCCTCAAGGCCGAGAACATCTATCTGATCGGCGACCTGATCCAGCGCACCGAGGTGGAGCTGTTGAAGACGCCGAACCTGGGCAAGAAGTCACTGACCGAGATCAAGGACGTCCTGGCCACGCGCGGCCTGTCGCTGGGGATGCGGCTCGAGAACTGGCCGCCTGAGAACATCGAAGAGCTCAGCATTCGATAACCCACTCGAAAAATCATTCGCCGGGATAGGACCATGCGTCACCGCAAAGCCGGAAGGCACCTCAATCGTACCAGCTCACATCGGGAGGCCATGTTTCGCAACATGGCGGCCTCGCTGTTCCGTCACGAGCTGATCAAGACCACACTTCCCAAGGCGAAGGAGCTGAGGCGGGTGGCGGAGCCCCTGATCACCCTGGCCAAGAGCGATTCGGTGCACAAGCGTCGGCTCGCCTTCGCCCGGCTGCGCGACCCGGAGGCCGTCGGAAAGCTGTTCCTCGAGTTGGGGCCCCGTTACGAATCGCGTCCAGGGGGCTATCTGCGCATCCTCAAGTGCGGATTTCGTGCTGGAGACGCCGCTCCCATGGCCTATGTGGAGCTGGTGGGCCGGCCGGAGCAGACTCAGGCCGCCGAAGACGAGGCGGATTGAGCAGGAGCGACTTGGGTGGTGCGTGAAAGCCGGGCTTGGGGCCCGGCTTTTTCGTCTCTGGGCGCTCGTCGCCGCTCACTCCCCGGATGGCTGGCTCCCACTGCGGTCGGAGAACCGCGTCTCGCGGGGGCTCGTGAGACAATGGGTGCGAGAGTCCAGACGCGGCCGCCATGCTCCATATCGTCGATCGCTATCTGATCACCGAGGTCCTAAAGACCTTTCTCGCGATCCTCTTCGCGCTGATGATGATCGTGGCCAGCATGCTCTTCCTGCGCACCCTCGAGGAGGTCAGCCTGGGCGGCCTGAGCGCGGACCTGGTGCTGCGCTTCCTTGGCCTGCAGCTTCTGCGCGACAGCTCGAGCCTGATTCCCCCGTCCTTCCTCATCGCCGTGCTCGCGTCCCTGGGGCGGCTCGCCCGCGACAGCGAGCTGATCGCCCTGAATGCCTGCGGAATCGGTCCGGGCCGGGTCTACCGGGCGCTTCTCGTCCTGGCGCTGCCGGTGGCCCTGCTGACGGGCTGGCTGGCCCTGGTCAAGCAGCCGGCCGCGGCTGCCGGCATCGCCGAGATCCGGCTCCAGCAGCGCGAGCAGGCGGCGCAGGTGGCGGGGCTGCAGGCGGGGCGTTTTTATGTGGAAGAGGATGGACGCCTGGTGGTCTACATCGGGGCCATCGAGCGGCGTCAGGCCCTGGAGCGGGTCTTCATCCTGGACCGCCGCGAGGATGTCTCCCGGGTCGTGGTCAGTCAGGCGGGCTATCACCGCCGGGAAGAGCCGAGCGGGGACCACCTGATTACCCTGGTCGACGGTCACCGCTTCGACGGCAATCCCGGGGAAGGGGCCTTCCTGATCGGCCGCTTTGGAGAGTATCAGGTGCGGATCCGCACCAACGACAGCCGTCCCGTGATGTCCAAGCGCTCGACCACGGCGACGCTCGATCTGCTGGGGACGGGCGATTCGGCAGACCAGGCCGAGCTGGAGCATCGTCTCTCGGCGCCCCTGGCGATCTTCGTGCTCGCGGTGATCGCCGTGCCCCTGGTCGCGATCTCTCCGCGCCAGCGCGCCGCCGGACGCCTCTTCCTGGCGTTTCTCGCCTATTTCACCTTCTTCAACCTGCAGCGCCTGGCGGAGAGCTGGCTCTCCAGCGGGGCCACGCCCCCCTGGCTCGGCAGCCTCTGGTACCAGTGGCTGGTGCTCGCTCTGGTGTATCTCGTATTGATCCCGGACAGCCGATGGTTCAAACAGTTGCGCGAGCGGGCCGTCGGTCGGCGCACGCCCGCCTCCAATTAGAGACGCCCGGCGCTCGATTCTCGCCGGGCTCGACCCGGATGGGGGTCAGCGCGTTTTTGCATCGGGCGCGGGCGCATCGCCAGGCTGGCAATGATCACCCCGAGGGAGACGATGAGCACGATGATCGACGCCAGGGCGTTGATCTGGGGTGAGACCCCCATGCGCACGCTCGAGTACACCACCATCGGCAAGGTGGTTGAGCCGGGGCCGGAGACGAAGCTCGCGATCACCAGGTCGTCGAGCGACAGGGTGAAGGCAAGCAGCCAGCCGGAGAGCAGGGCCGGGGCGATCAGGGGCAGGGTGATGGTCAGGTAGACCTTGAGCGGCCTGGCCCCGAGATCCATGGCCGCCTCCTCCAGCGAGCGGTCCATCTGCGAGAGGCGCGAGCGCACCACGACGGCCACATAGGCCATGCTGAAGGTGATGTGGGCGATGGTGATGGTGGTGAAGCCGCGTCCGTTTGGCCATCCGATGGCGTTCTCCATGGCGACGAAGAGGAGCAGGAGGGAGAGGCCAATGATGACCTCCGGCATGACCAGCGGGGCGGTCAGCAACAGCTCGAAGGCCGCGCGAGCTCGAAAACGCCCATGGCGCACCAGTGCATTGGCGGCCAGGGTGCCGAGGATCATGGCGCAGGTGGCGTTGGTGGCGGCGATGCGTACGCTGAGCCAGGCGGCGTCCAGGAGCTGGCGGTTGTGCAGGAGCTCGCCGTACCACTTGGTGGAAAATCCCGACCAGACCGTTACCAATCGGGATTCATTGAAGGAGTAGACGATCAGCAGTAGCACCGGGACGTACAGGAAGGCCAGACCCAGCGCCAGGGCCGTGTAGAGTTGCCAGCGTCGCCGCCTCATGACTCCGCATCCTCCATCCGCCTCTGCAGCCGCTGCATCATCACGAAGGGCACCACCAGCAGTGCGAGCAGGCAGATGGCCACCGCTGCGGCAAGTGGCCAGTCCTTGTTGCCGAAGAACTCGGTCCACAGCATCTTGCCGACCATCAGGCTGTCGGGTCCGCCGAGTAGATCGGGGATCACGAACTCGCCGACCACCGGGATGAAGACCAGCATACATCCGGCCACCACCCCGGGCAGGGACAGGGGCAGCGTCACCTTGAGAAAGGCCTTGAAGGGCCGGCAACCCAGATCCGCCGCGGCCTCCAACAGGCCCATGTCGAGCCGTGTGAGGTTCGCGTAGAGCGGCAATATCATGAATGGCAGATAGGAATAGACGACCCCGATATAGACCGCCGCCTGGGTGTGCAGGATGGTCAGCGGTGTGTCGATCAGCCCCAGGGACATCAGGAAGTTGTTGAGCAGACCGTTGGGCTTGAGGATGCCGATCCAGGCATAGACGCGGATCAGGAAGGAGGTCCAGAAGGGCAGGATAATCAGCATCAGCAGCAGGATCCGCGCCCGCTCCGGTGCCGTGGCGATGGCATAGGCCATGGGATAGCCGATCAGGAGGCACAGCAGCGTGCAGACCAGGGCCACCCAGAGTGAGTTCAGGAAGGCGGCGAGATAGAGCTCGTCCCCGAATACCAAGACGAAGTTCTCAAAGTTGAGTCGGATCTGCAGCACCCCCTGCTCTGCCCATTCCCACAGGCTGGTATAGGGGGGCTGGGCCAGCGCCGTCTCCGCCAGGCTGATCTGGAAGACGATGACGAAGGGCAGGAGGAAGAAGATCCCCAGCCACAGGTAGGGCGCGCCGATGTTCAGCAGGCGTGCGAGCTGGTGGTCGCTGGGGGCGCGCAGTCGTTGCAGCCAGGCCATGTCCGGACCCTACTCCGTCAGCACGACGCCGCTGTTGGGTGACCACTCCATGGCGACCTCCTGCTCCCAGGTCAGGGCCTGCTCGGTGCGCGGCTGTACATTGGTGAGCGTCATTTCGACCAGCCGCTCCGGGCTCACCCGCACCCGATAGATGGAGACGTCACCCAGATAGGCGATGTCCTCCACGACCCCCTTGATCTGGTTGACCCCGTCCTCGCGATAGTCCTGGCACAGCCGGATCTTCTCGGGTCGGATGGCCACCGTGACCGGGGTGCCGATCGCATGGGGATGGAGGCTGCGCAGGCGCAGCTTGCGCCCCACCTGGGACTCGATCAGGACCTGGTCGCCCTGGGACTCGATCACCTTGCCCTCGAACAGGTTCACCAGGCCGATGAACTCGGCCACGAAGCGGTACTCCGGGTACTCGTAGATGGCAGTGGGGGTATCCACCTGCAGGATCTGGCCGGCGTTCATCACGGCGATGCGGGTGGACATGGTCATGGCCTCCTCCTGATCGTGGGTCACGGTCACGAAGGTGATGCCGATCCGCTCCTGGAGGTTCACGAGCTCGAACTGGGCGCTCTCGCGAAGCCGCTTGTCCAGTGCCCCCAGGGGCTCGTCGAGGAGCAGAAGCTTGGGATGCTTCGCCAGGGTCCGGGCCAGGGCGGCACGCTGGCGCTGTCCGCCCGAGAGCTGGTCGGGGCGGCGTTTGCGCAGGGCCGAGATCTGCAGCAGGGCCAGCATCTCGCTGACCCGCTCGGCGCGCTCCTTGCGGGGCATCCGGTCCTGCTTGAGTCCGAACTCCACGTTCTGCTCCACCGTCATGTGCGGGAACAGGGCGTAGGACTGGAACATCATGTTCACGGGGCGGGAGTAGGCCGGTATATCGGTCACGTCGGCCCCGTCGATGTAGATGCGTCCCGACGTGGGTCGCTCTAGGCCGGCGAGCATGCGCAGCAGGGTCGACTTGCCGCAGCCGGAACTGCCCAGGAGGGAGAAAAACTCCCCCTGGAAGATATCGAGGGTCACGTCGTCGACGGCATAGACGTCATCGAACTTCTTGGTGACATGATCGATGCGGACATAGGGCGCGGCCTTGGGGTCCTGCCACGGCTCCAGGTTACGGCGCTCTGCGGTGTTGGCCATTGCGTGATCCTCACCGGTGACTCGTGCCGGTGCTTGTCGGCGGTGACTGCTGCCAACGACATCCAGGGTCGACGCCTCGACGCGCCGACGCCCGCGGCACCGGAGGGTCCGCGGGCGTCGCGATCGGGGGGTGCTGCCTAGCGCTGGGCCTTGATGCGGGTCCAGAGACGATTGAGGTTGCGCATGACCTTGTCGTCGGGCGTCTTCAGTACGAAGAGCTTCTGCTTGACCTCATCGCTGGGATAAATCCCCGGGTCGGTCCGCAGGGACTCGTCGAGCATGGGCGTGGAGGCGGGATTGGGGTTGGCGTAGAACACGAAGTTGGAGATGTCGGCGACCACCGCCGGGTCCAGGATGAAGGCGATGAAGGCATGGGCGGCATCCGGGTTCGGGGCGTCCTTGGGGATGGCCATCACATCGGTCCACAGAACGGCCCCCTCGCGCGGGATCCGATAACCGATCTCCACGCCCTTGCCCGCCTCCTCGGCGCGGCTCTTGGCCTGCAGGATGTCGCCGGAGTAGCCATGGGCGACGCACAGGTCGCCATTGGCCAGGTCACTGATGTACTGCGAGGAATGGAAGTAACGGATGTGCGGGCGCGCCTTGTTCAGCAGCTCCGTCGCGGCCTCCAGGTCCGTGTTGCTGCGGCTATTGGGGTCCTTGCCCAGATAGGCCAGGGCGGCGGAGAAGGCCTCGGTGGGGTCATCCAGCATGCTGATGCCGCAGCCCGCGAGTTTCGACGCCTTCTCGGGATCGAAGATCAGGGCCCAGGTATCCAGCCCCTCATCGGTTCCCAGCGCCTCCTTCACCTTGCCCAGGTTCAGCCCGAGACCCGTGGTTCCCCACATGTAGGGCACCAGGTACTGATTGCCCGGATCGACGTCGCTCAGGCTCTCCATGATGGCGGGGTCCAGCTTGTCGAGACCCGGCAGCTTGGACTTGTCCAGGGGCTGATAGAGACCGGCGCTGATGTGGCGGGCCGCGAAGGGGCGGGCGGTTGGAAAGACCAGATCATAGCCGCTGCTGCCGGCGAAGAGCTTGGCCTCCAGGACGTCGTTGGCGTCGTAGAGGTCAAGCACCGGGCGGATGCCCGTGCGCTCCTGGAACTTGGCGAGCGTGTCCTCGGCAAAGTAGTCGTTCCAGTTATAGAGATGCACCGTGTCCTCGGCCCGCACGCTGGCGGCGCTGGAGAGCAGGACGGCGCAGAGGGCGGGAACGGCGGCGCGAAGGGCAGCGAGTTTCGACAACGATGGATCTCCCATGGGCGAGGTTGAAATCGACGCGATCCGGACGCCAACGCGCGGGCGGGCGTCAGGAGCGCGATCCTACTGCAAAAAGGCAGTGGCGAATATGCCGCGTCACCGCGCCGGGCCCGTTGCTGGTGGCTTGATCCCGTGGGACTAACGGGGGCCTTGGAGCCCTGCGGCCCAGGGCTCGAATTGGCCCGGAGGCTCCTAGCCAGATCCTTGGCCGCGGATGGCGGCGCCTGAGCGTGCGCGCGGCGCGCGGACCATAGATCCCTTAATATCGCGGCGAAAACTCTGGACAGGAACGCGATATCATCGCTTTCTTTAATCCAAACGCCGTCCAAATCATGAACAAGGACCTGAAGAGCCGGAGGCCAGCCGCGTGAGCGACAGCGGATCAGGGAACACCCCGACCTATCGCATCGGTGCCGTGTCACGCCTGACCGGGGTGCCGGCAGACACCTTGAGGGTGTGGGAGCGCCGCTATTCGGTGGTGACCCCGTTCCGGGCGGACTCTGGGACGCGGCTCTACGGACCCGAGGACGTGGGACGCCTGACCCTGATCAAGCGGCTCGTCGATCGCGGGGACGCCATCAGCAGTGTCGCCAACCTGAGCCTGACGCAACTGCGTGAGCGGGTGAGTGGCGCCGATCTGGTGGAGCCGGAACGGGAGCTTGGGAGGCCCTGTCGGATTGCCGTGCTGGGGGAGGCCCTATCGAGTCGCCTGCGCGGCGAAGGGGCGCTGGAGGGATTGGAGCTGGTGGGTCTGTTCGACCGACCTGACCTCTTTCTGGCCGGCGCGGCCGGCCTTTCTCCGGACCTGGTCCTGTTCGATTACCCGACGGTGCACGGGGATCAGGTGCGCGAGGTCGCAAATCTGCTCGCCCACTGCGGCGCCTCAAGGGCGATCCTGATCTACGGCTTCGCCACCCGCGGAACCCTGCGGCGGCTGGAGGCCCGCCGCATCCTGACCAGGCGCGCCCCCCTGGACCCGGCGGAGCTGCAACACTGGTGCCTGACCCTGCATCGTCCACTGCAAGGGCCCGCGTCCAAGGGTGCAGGACGCGCCGGCGAGCGTGCCGAGATCGATATCGCGTCGCCCCTGCCGCCACGGCGTTTCGCGGAGACGGAGCTCGCTCAGATCGCCGCGGCCCCCTCGGCCGTGCATTGTGAATGTCCGCGCCATCTGGTCGACCTGGTGACCGACCTGGCGGCGTTCGAGGCCTACAGCGAGGAGTGCGAGAACCGTCACGCCGACGATGCCGCCCTGCACGCCTTCCTGCTGGCATCCACCGCCCAGGCCCGTTCCCTCATGGAGTCAGCGCTGGCCAGGCTGGTCGAGGCGGAGGGCATCGCGCTCGGCGACGGGGCGGGCGCGGACCCGGGTGACTGATCCGGCGCCTGGCGCTGGATCGTGACGCAGGCTCTCGACATAGCTGGTCAGGCCGTCCATGAACATCTGCACGGCCATCAGGATCAGCAACATGCCGGTCAGGCGCGCCAGCGCCCGCAGTGTGCGGGGTCCCAGGCGCTCGACCAGGAGCCCCGAGGCCATCAGGATCGCCGCGCACAGGATCCAGGCCAGGGTCACCGCCCCGTACCAGGTCAGCAGCCTATCGGGATCCCGGCTCACCAGCAGCAGGATCGCCGCGATCGCCGATGGCCCGGCAATCATCGGGACGGCCAGTGGCACGATGAAGGGCTCCTCCTGGAGCCGCTCCGGCTCCACCGAGCTGGTTGGGGGCAACACCATGCGTAGCGCGATGACAAAGAGCATGACCCCGCCGGCAATCCCCAGGGCCGGCTGCTTGAGCCCCAGGTAGCCGAGGACAGCATTGCCGGCCAACAGGAATCCGACCAGGACCGCGTAGGCGATCAGGAGCTCTCGGGCGATGATCCACAGCCGCTGGCGCCGCGGGTATTGACCCACCAGGGCGTGGAAGATCGGGATGTTCCCCAGGGGGTCCATGATGATCGCGAGCAGGATGGCCGCCGACAGAAGGTCCATGGTTGAATCCGGACTGTGTGGCCAATCAGGGGGCGCCGGCGAGGGTATCCTCGAGCCGGTGGGCCAATCTGGCGATCTGGGGCCAGTCGTGGGTCACGATATCCCGGGCATGGGCCAGGTTGTTGCGCAGGGATTCCAGGTCATTGATGACCCGCTGGGCCGCCCCCTTGGTGGCGAAGCCGAGCTCGGCGCGCTGCTGCTCGTCCTCCATCAGCACCCGCGCCTTGTCCGCCAGTTGGAGACAATCCAGCAGATCGGGGTGCTGGCCGCGCCGGCGGCGCTCCTCGAGCAGGGCCTGGGCCTTGTCCAGGCGCCCGGCCGAGAGCAGGCGCGTCCACCCGCCGTCGGGCCAGAGTGCACGGATGCGGCTGACCAGCTCCATCTCGACCAGGGTGATGATTCCGAACAGCCACATGCGCACGATCGGCTTCTGAATGTCGCCACTCAGGATAAGGCCGGAGACCTGTCCCATGGCGGTGACGAAACAGAAGTCGTAGCGGGTGAGGATGGCAATCACATCCGACAGGGGCGCATCGCCCTGCACGACCTGGCCGCGGGCGAAGGGGCGCAGGTCATCCCCGAAAGTCCCCCGGCCCAGATCGCCGGACAACGCGTAGCCGACCGTGATGCCGTCACGGCGCACCCCGACGACGCCGAGATCCTTGCGGCTCAGGGTGCCGGCCGCCGCCGAGGCGCATGCCCCGGCGTCGAACGAGCGCAGCGGCTCGGCGATGTCACGGGCGGTAAAGTCCTCGGTGAAGAGCCGGGCGGCGCGGCGCTCCGCAAGGCTCATCTCCGCGAGGGGATGGCCGCTATCGCTGGGTGCCAGGGTCTGGCGCGGCGTCGGCAGGCCGAGGCGCCGGGCGCAATCGGCGATCGCCCGCTGGGCTCGCCGATAGAGGCCGGGGTTGCCCTCGTCCAGGACCTCGAGCAGGACGGCGGCCTCCCCCAGATAGACCCGCGCGGAGGCCGGATCGTGGCGGCAGATATCCCGGCAATTGTCGACCAGGTCGGCGAGCTTGACGGTCTTGGCACGGGGTGAGGCGTCGGCCGTGTGCAGCAGATCGATGGTCTTGCGGGTCGCGCGGTTGCCGTCACTGGTCTTGCTGACATCCGTCAGCTCGGCCACCAGCCGGCTCACCCCAGCGCCGAGCTCGCGTTCGAGGTCCCCGAAGGTCGCCGGTGTGTCCTCGACCGTATCGTGCAGCCAGGCGGCGGCGATGGTCTCGGGGTCGTCGGTGACCTCCGCGACCAGCTGGGCCACCGCCTTGAGGTGCACCTGATAGGGCTGTTGGGTGTATTTGCGGCGCTGGTCGATGCGCTGATGCGCCTCGGTGGCGAAACGCCGGGCTCGGGCGATCGGGTCGATCATTTCAGGCACGCGGCTCGCCATCTTGGGTGGGCCCTTGGTGAATGCCACCGTCCGCGGTGCCGTGGCCCGGCGGCACCCGGTCGGTCAGGAGGATACGGCATCGGCCGCGGCGGCGGGGTTACACTAGTCGCCGCCGTCCCTTCAATCCAACCAAGCCCTGGACCCAATGCATGATCTCGCTCCTGGACTATGGCGCCGGCAACGTTCGCAGCCTGCGCAACGCCATTCAAGCCCTCGGCTTCTCGCTCACGGAAATCGAGCGCCCCGAGGATATCCTGAAGGCCGAGCGCCTGATCTTTCCGGGCGTCGGCGCCTTCGGGGCGGCCATGGAGCGACTGCACCGCCTCGGCTACGTGGAGCCGTTGAAGGCCTATCTGGCCGCGGGGCGGCCCTATCTGGGAATCTGTATCGGGCTGCAGACCCTTTTCGAGGGGAGCGAGGAATCCCCGGGCGTGTCGGGTCTGGGTCTCATTCCCGGGCTGGTGCGGCGTTTCGCGCAGGGTAAGCTATCGGTCCCGCACATGGGCTGGAACGGGGTCAGGGTGGAGTGCCCATCACCCCTGTTCGCCGATTACCGCGGCGAGAAGCTCTATTTCGTCCACTCCTATCATGCCGCCCCGGGTCCGGAGAATGCCCAGTGGCACCTCGCCACCACCGATTACGGCACACGCTTCCTCAGCGCCGTACAGCGGGGCCGGGTGGCGGCGGTGCAGTTCCACCCGGAGAAGAGCGGGGCTGCCGGGCTCAGGCTTCTGCGTCACTTCCTCTCGGGCGAGGACCTAGTGGCGACGGCGCCGCCCGCGGACGCCTCCGAGGGCCCCACCCGCTTCGCCAAGCGCATCATCGCCTGCCTGGACGTGCGCACCAACGACGCGGGGGACCTGGTCGTCACCAAGGGCGACCAATACGACGTGCGTGAGGCGGGCGAGGTCCGCAACCTCGGCAAACCCGTGGAGCTTGCCCAGCGCTACTACGAGGAGGGGGCGGATGAGATCACCTTCCTCAATATCACCGCCTTCCGCGACTTCCCGCTGGCGGACCAGCCCATGCTCGAGGTCCTGCGGCGGACCTCGGAGCGGGTGTTCGTGCCCCTGACCATCGGCGGCGGCATTCGCGCCTTCACCGATGCGGACGGGCGGCGCTATTCGGCCCTCGACGTGGCGGACGAATACTTCCGCTCGGGTGCCGACAAGGTGTCCATCGGATCGGACGCGGTCGAGGCGGTCGAGGCCCACCTCGCCCGGGGGGGCAAGGGGCGCCCTGCGCACGGGCGGAGCTCCATCGAGCAGATCGCCGAGGTCTATGGCAACCAGGCGGTGGTGATCTCCATCGACCCGCGCCGGGTCTATGTGGATTCGCCCGAGGCCACCCCCCACTTTACGGTGAAGACCGCACTGCCGGGCCCCAATGGCGAGCAGTTGTGCTGGTTCCAGTGCACGGTCAAGGGCGGTCGCGAAGGCCGGGACCTGGACGTGGTGCAACTGGCGCGGGTCTGCGAGGACTTAGGTGCCGGTGAGATCCTGGTCAACAGCATCGACCGTGACGGCACCGGCGCCGGATTCGATCTGGAGCTGATCCAGGCGGTGCGCGCAGCGGTGAGCATCCCGGTGATCGCCTCCAGCGGCGCCGGGCGCGTGGAGCACTTCGCGGAGGTCTTCGAGGCCACCGGTGTGGAGGCCGCCCTGGCGGCAGGGATCTTCCACCGGCGCGAGGTCCCGATTCAGGCGGTGAAGGCGTTTCTGCGGGCGCGGGGGATCGAGATCCGCATCTGAGCCCGGTCGTCGCCTTGCCGTCATCTGGTGTGAGTTGCAGGTGAGGATTCTGCGTCAATCCGAGTCATCCCCGGGACAGACAACCAGCGCCTTTCGTCAGGTCAGGCGCTGGTGCGTCCTGGCGCCTCTGTTCGTCTGCCTGGGCGCGGGCCTTGTCGGCTGCACCTCACAGCCGGGGCGCCCGATCCTCGCCGCGAGCCCACCGTCGCCGCCGGGTTTGACCCGCGACCAGCTCCTGTCGCTGATCTCCTCCTGTCACCTGTTGCGCGTGGGTCAGACCCTGGACCCCCGCGTGACCGACGCCACCGTGCTCGCCGCCGTACAGAAATACCAGTACGACTACGCGGTGATGATCCGGCGGGCCAACGAGCTGGTACGCAGCTACCAGTATCAGGGTCCGGCGCTGGCCGAGCGCGCCGTCGAGGCGTGCGATGAGCTCGCGACCCTGACCCAGGTGACGCCTGCGCTGGTGCGCCTGGAGGACAGCGGGCGGCCGCGCGCCGTGTGGCTTCGCGTCGACGGGGCCGAGATCACCCCGGGCTTCGCCGATCGCGTCATCCGTGAGCTGCGCGACAAGAAGGCCGTTGGGCTGATCATCAACAGCCCCGGCGGATCGGTCGCGGAGGCCCGCAAGCTCGGCCACTATCTGCGTGCCAATGGGCTCAGGTCAGCGGTGGATCAGGCCTGTGTCTCGGCCTGCATCGACGTGCTGGCCGGGGGAACCGAGCGTTACGCGACCCGTAGCGCCCAGCTCGGTGTCCACCAGAGCAAGGTGCCCAAGCGCTACAGCAGTCACGAGGGCGGGCAGATCTATGTGGCGGACTCCTTTCTCTATCTGCGTGAGATGGGGATCGACGCCGACGTCGCCATCGCCGCCGCCGCCATCCCCAACGACCGGTTGCTGTTGATCCCGCTCACCGATGCCCTACAGACGCGGCTGGTGACCGCGGTCGTGGAGCGGCTCTAGGCTCCCCGGATTCATTTTGTGACCGCGCTCAGACTTCTCCGTCGGATCACTTGACAGCGTCCGCGATTTGAGAGTTCTACACAGGCCGCCGTTCCGTGATTCCGTGGCGGCGCTATGACCCCATCTCTGACTCGGACTCCATGGATCTCGATCAACCTGCTGTGAAAAAAGAAGAAAATAAGCATTTTTTTGGCGGCGAGCGGCTGAGTGCACCATCGCGCGGGCAATCCGCGGCCGAGGATCCGTGATTCACTCACAGACTTATCCACAGGTTGGTTCAAGGCCCGATGGGGCCCCGCGGCGCCGGGACTCGGCCCCGGCAGGGCTATAATCCGGGCTCCCGTCGCCCTCGGCCGCCATGATCCGGGCGGTCCTGCTCGCCCAAGTCTTCCGGGTACCGCCGTGAGTCAGCCGATTTCCACCTCCCGTCTGATCCGACTCATCCTGGCCCTGGGGCTCGGACTGCTTGTGCTGCTCCTGCTGTGGGGCATGCTGATCCTTACCGATACCGGGCTCGATGTCTGGGCCAAGCTGCACCGTGGACCCGACTGGTTCTTCTGGCTCTATGCGGCCGGCTTCCTGGCCATCAGCGGCACCGGCGGCTACCTGTTGCTGAAGCTGCTGCGGCCCTTCCGTCGTGGCGCCAAGGCGCCTGGCCGTCCAGCGGCAGAGGCCCTCACCCGGGAGGCCATCGACAGTCGCATCCGGGAGGCGGAGTCCCAGGGGCTGGACCTGGCGGAGGCCCGCCGCGAGCTGGCCCTGCTCCAGAAGCGCAAGGAAGGGGGGAAGATCCAGGTCAGCTTCTTCGGCGAGATCAGTAGCGGCAAGTCGTCCCTGATCAAGGCCCTGCTGCCTGCCGCCGAGATGGAGATCAGCGTGCGGGGCGGCACCACCCGCGAGGTGCACGACTACCGCTGGCAGAGCCCCGGCGGCGACGAGCTCATCCTGACCGACATGCCCGGGACCAACGAGGTGGGCGCCGGTCTGGATGCCATGGCCAGGGAGGAGGCGCTGCGCTCCCATGTGGTCGTCTATGTCTGCGAGGGGGACCTGACGCGCAGTCAACTCGATGACCTCCAGGCCCTGGTCGATCTTGGAAAACCCTGTATCGTGGTCCTAAACAAGACGGATCGCTACCGCCAGGACGAGGTTTCCCAGATCCTGGAGCGGATCCGCGGGCGTCTCCAGGGCAGGGAGCGGGTTCAACTGGCCGCGGTCCAGGCCGGCTGTCGGCGGGAGGTGCTGCTGGTGCATCCCGACGGGCGCGAGGAGACCGTCGAGCGCGATCTGCCGCCCCGGGTCGACCAGTTGACCCAGGCGCTGCAGCGCCAGCTGGATACCGATCCCCAGGTCCTGGAACAGCTGCGCGATACCAGTGTCTTCGTGTTGGTGAACCGGCGGCTCGATGAGGCCAAGGAAAGCTATCGCCGCGAGCGCGCCGCGATCATCACCCGGAGCTATTCGCGCAAGGCCATGATCGGGGCCATGGCGGCCGTGACGCCGGGGTCCGATCTGATTATTCAGGGCTACCTGGGGGTCGCCATGGTCAAGGAGCTCTCGGCGCTCTATGAGGTGCCGGTGCGGCAGATGGACAGCGACCTGCTGCTCAAGCTGATCCAGAAGAAGGTGGCCCGCACCACCGCCATCATGCTGGCGGTGGCGGGGAATGCGCTCAAGTCCTTTCCGGGAATTGGGACGCTCGCCGGAGGCATTGCCCATGCGGCGGCCTACGGTATGATCTTCGACGCGCTTGGCCGCGCGCTGGCCCAGACGCTCGAGTCCCGCGGCGACCTGCGGCCGGCCCAGGCGGCCCAAATATTCGAGGAACAGCTCAGTGAAGATCTCGAAGCGTCTGCCCGGCGTTTTGCAAGACTTGCCCTGGAGCTCCGCCGCGAAGGGCGGCAAGGGGGCGAGGCCAAAACCGGCTGACGGTGACGACCACCTGAGCCTCGCCCGGGAGAGCCTGCGGGAGCTGGTCCACGACGAGCGCATCCCGCCCGAGGTGCGTTCCGCCCTGTCGGAGGACTACGAACAGGTGCAGGCCATGCTCGACAAGCTGGAGCAGGGCCATATCCACATCGCCGCCTTCGGGCGCGTGAGCGTCGGCAAGTCCGCCACCCTCAATGCCCTGCTCGGCGCCCAGCGCTTCAGCACCAGCCCATTGCACGGGGAGACCAAGGCCGCCCAGATGGGTCAGTGGGATGAGTACGACGCGGGCGGCGTCTTCCTCATCGACACCCCCGGGCTCAACGAGGTGGCCGGTGAGGCCCGCGAGGCCCTGGCCCATGCGGTGGCGCGCCGTTCCGACCTGGTGCTGTTCATCTGCGACGGGGACCTCACCGAGACCGAGATCCGGGCGCTGCGTGTGCTCTCCCAGCACCACCGTCCCATCATCCTGGTGTTCAACAAGATCGACCGCTATACCCGCGACGAGCGCGCCGTGGTGACCCAGTCGATCATCCGTCACACCGCCGGCTTCGTGGACCCGCGCAACGTGGTGGCGATCAGCGCCAGGCCCGCCGAGCGTCTGGTGGTGCTGGTGGACGAGCAGGGCAACGAGACCGAGACCTGGCGACAGCCCAATCCCGATATCGGCACCCTCAAGGAGCGCCTCTGGACCCTGTTGGAGGCGGAAGGCAAGACGCTGGCGGCGCTCAACGCCTCCATGTTCGCCATCGATCTCAGTGACCAGGTGGGACGGCGCATCCTCAAGGTCAAGCGCGTGCTCGGTGCCAAGCTGATCCGCAGCTACTGCATCGCAAAAGGCGTGGCCGTGGCCTTTAATCCCATACCAGTGGCGGACCTCCTGGCCGCCGCGGCGATCGATGCGGGCATGGTGATGCACCTCTCCAAGCTCTATGGACTGCCCCTCTCACGCTCCGAGGCGGGGGACCTGGTCAAGACCATCGCCACCCAGCTGGCGCTGCTGATGGGGACGGTCTGGACCGTCAACCTGATCTCGTCCGCCATGAAGCTCGGGACCGGGGGACTCTCCACCGTGCTGACCGGGACCGCCCAGGGGGCGGTCGCCTACTACAGCACTTATGTGGTGGGCCAGGCGGCGGAGGAGTTTCTCGCCCACGGCAAGTCCTGGGGCGAGCTCGGACCGAAACAGGTGATCCGTGACATCCTGGACAGTATCGATCGCGACTCCATCCTGGCCCAGGCGCGGGCGGACATCGCCGGGCGGCTGCGGTCGGTTTGAATGAAGCCCATGTGCGCGAACGAACACGGGAGGGGTGCCATGAGCCATGGACTGATCGACAGCCCGCTGGGCCCCATCGGGCTGCGCTGGGCGGGGGAGACTCTGACCGGCGTGGATCTGGAGCCGGAGCCGGACGAGGGCGTCGCCGGCGACGAGCCGCCCGAGGCGGTCAGACGGCAGCTCGCCGGCTATTTCTCCGACGGCCGCTCGGCCGTCGATCTGCCCTTCGAGCCGGGCGGAACCGCGTTCCAGCGTCGGGTCTGGGCCGCACTGCGGGCCATTCCGCCCGGTGAGACGCGCACCTACGGGGCAATCGCCCGGCAACTTGGCAGCGCCCCGCGCGCCGTGGGCCAGGCCTGTCGCGCAAATCCCTGTCCGATCCTGGTGCCCTGTCATCGGGTGGTGGGGGTCCAGGGGCTTGGGGGCTTTGCGGGCGACACCAGCGGGCGCAAGCTGGCGGTCAAGCGCTGGCTGCTGGAGCACGAGGGCGTCGCGGTCCCGTGATCCGTCATCTGCAAGGGCCCGCCCCCGATGTCCGATGAGCGCGCGGTGATCGAGGGCTTTGCGGACATCCTCTGGATGGAGCGGGGCTTGAGCGCGAACACGCTGGCGGCCTATCAGTCGGATCTTCGCGCCTTCGCCCTCTGGATCGATCGCGAGCGGGGGCGCCGACTGATGGAGGCGCAGCGCCTCGATCTGCTCGATTACCTGGCGGTGCTTTCCGTCCAGGGCCGCAAGCCCCGGTCCTCCGCGCGGCTCCTGTCCTGCCTGCGGCAGTTCTACCAGCACCTGGTGCGCCAGGGGTTGATCGAGGAGGACCCGAGCGCCCGGGTGGAGGCCCCCAGGCTGGGTCGGCCGCTGCCCCAGAGCCTCACCGAGTCCGAGGTGGAGTCCCTGCTGGGCGCGCCCGATACCCAGGATCCCCGCGGCCACCGCGACCGCACCATGCTGGAGGTGCTCTATGCCAGCGGCCTGCGCGTCACCGAGCTGGTCACCCTGACGCCGGGCCAGGTGAGTCTGACCCAGGGCGTGGTGCGGGTGATGGGCAAGGGCAGCAAGGAGCGGCTGGTGCCCTTGGGCGAGGACGCGGTGAGCTGGCTCCTGGACTATGTCAGGGGCGCGCGGATGGACCTGCTGGGCGGGCGGGTGAGCGACTTCCTGTTTCCCACCAACCGAAGTGACTGCATGACCCGCCAGGCCTTCTGGCAGTTGATCAAGCGTTATGCCATCCAGGCGGGGGTTGCCAAGCCACTCTCGCCCCACACCTTGCGACACGCCTTCGCCACCCATCTGCTCAATCACGGCGCCGATCTGCGGGTGGTGCAGATGCTGCTCGGGCACAGCGACCTCTCGACCACCCAGATCTACACCCATGTGGCGCGGGAGCGGCTCAAGCAGCTCCACGCGCGCCACCACCCGCGGGGTTGATCACTGCGCAGCGCGGCCAGGGGTGGACGGGCGGCGGGTGCGTTTCTGTGGCGGCAAGGCCGCCGTTGTTTTATCGTTCGACCCTTGGGCCTGTCCCGCGCGCTTCCCAACCTTCGCGATCGACCGCACAGGAGCCCGCGAGGCCCGCACGAGGACCGGTATGCCAACATTCGACATCGTCTCCGAGATCGAGCTACAGGAGGTCCGCAACGGCGTGGATCAGGCCAGTCGCGAGATTGGCACCCGATTCGACTTCAAGGGCGTCAAGGCCAGCTTCGAGCTTGCGGACGGAAAGATCCTGATGACCGCGGAGCAGGAATTCCAGCTCGAGCAGATGATGGACATTCTGCGTCAGAAACTGGTCAAACGCTCGGTCGATCTCAAGGCGCTCGACCCGAAAGACCCGATCACGAGCCTCAATGCCGCGCGCCAGGAGATCGCGCTCAAGCAGGGCCTGGACAGCGACACGGCCAAGCGCATGGTCAAGTTCATCAAGGCCAACAAGCTCAAGGTCCAGGCCCAGATCCAGGGCGACCAGCTGCGCGTCACCGGCAAGAAGCGCGACGACCTCCAGGACGCCATCGCGCTGCTGCGCGCCGAGGACTGGGGCCTGCCGCTGCAGTTCACCAACTTCAGAGACTAAACGGAAACCCATTCATGCTATTCAAACGACTCTTCGCCGCCGCCCTCGTTACGACGGCCGCTTCTGTCTGGGCCGCCCCCGAGGATGACATCCGCGCCGCCCTGACCCGCGTGGTGCCCAACATCCAGATCGACAAGATCTCACCCTCACCAGTGGACGGGCTCTACGAGGTGCTGGTCGGAACCCAGCTCATGTACGTCACGGGTGACGGCCGCTACTACGTCGACGGGCGCATCGTCGACCTCAAGACTCGCGAGGACCTGACCGAGCCGCGCCTCTCCGGTGCGCGCAAGAAGCTGGTCGATGGGGTGGGAGAGTCGGAGATGGTGGTCTTCGAGCCATCCGCAAAGGCGCAGCACACGGTGACGGTGTTTACCGATATCGAGTGCGGTTATTGCCGCAAGCTCCACAGCCAGATCGCGGAATACGGCAAGGAGGGTATCCGCGTGCGCTATATGTTCTTCCCCCGCGCCGGCAAGGGCAGCCCCGCCTATAACGAGGCGATCTCGGTCTGGTGCGCGGGCGATAGCGAGGCCCGGCGTAGCGCATTGACGGCCGCCAAGGCCGGTCAAGCGATCAAGGAGCAGACCTGTGAGAACCCGATCGACGAGCACATGGCCGTTGGCGAGGAGCTCGGACTGCGAGGCACCCCCGGTATCGTCACCGAGACCGGCGAGCTGATCCCCGGCTATGTGGAGCCCAAGCGCCTGGCCGCCCAGCTCAACGCGGCCACCGTGCGCTAAGGCCCGACCGGCGCCACGCAAGTCGAATCGGTGTGGCGGGCGCTCAATGGAAACCCATCATGTGCGCCTTTAGGCTCGAGTTGGACTGCCGCACCGATCCCGGGCGCGTGCGCCGCCGCAATGAGGACTCGGTGGCGGTGCACGAAGGCCTCGGGCTGGTGGTGGTGGCCGACGGGGTGGGCGGCGCCAGCGCGGGTGACGTGGCGAGCAAGCTGGCCGCTGAGACGGTCGCCGACTGCCTGACCAGCCAGGATCTGCCCCGGGCCGACCCCGACCTGGCGCGGCGGCTCGCCGAGGCCGCGGTCGAGGAGGCCAACCGGGCGGTCTGGAATCTGGCCCAGAGCCAGTCGGACTGTGGCGGAATGGGCACCACCGTGGTCCTGGGTTTCGCCGGCGCCGACTGGCTGACCTATGCAAACGTGGGGGACTCGCGGCTCTATCGGCTGCGCGACGACGACCTGGTGCAGCTCTCGCACGACCACTCCTTTATTCAGGAGGTGGTCGACCAGGGCTTCTTCCGGTCCCTGGAGGACGCGCGCCGCTACGGTATCGGTGACAACATCCTCACCCGCGCGCTCGGGTCGGGACCCGAGGTGCGGGTCGCCGCCGACGTGGTGGATCTGCAGACAGGAGACCTGTTTCTCTTCTGCACGGACGGCCTCACCGGCATGGTGCCCTTCGAATGGCTGCGTCAGGTGCTGAGCGCGGCCAGGAACAGCCCGCTCGGAGTGGCCGCCGAGGCCCTGGTGCATCTGGCCAACGAGCGCGGCGGCAAGGACAACATCACCCTCGCCCTCATGCGCGTGGGAGAGCGGCTTTCTTAGGCCGACCCCCCTTGTCCGAGTCGATCATCTGTCTGAGCTCATAGAGCGCATCGAGCGCCGCCCTGGGGGTCAGGGCGTCGGGGTCCAGCGCCCGCAGTGCCTCACACACCGGCGTCTCCGGGGGTGGGGGCGGAAACAGGGAGAGTTGAACGGCGCCGGGCCCGGCGCCCGAGCGGGCATGCCGCAGGGCCGCCTCCTCCAGCTCATGCAGGCGCCCTTTGGCGCGGTTGATCACGGCGTCCGGGACCCCGGCGAGCGCGGCCACCGCGAGCCCGTAGCTCTGGTTCGCCGGCCCCTCGCTCAGGGCGTGCATGAAACGGATGCTGGAGCCGTGCTCCAGAGCGTCCAGGTGAACGTTGACGATGCCCGGATACTCGTCGGGCAGGGTGGTGAGCTCGAAATAGTGGGTGGCGAAGAGGGTGAAGGCGCGAATGCGTTGGGCCAGCTCCACCCCGCAGGACCAGGCGAGTGAGAGCCCGTCGAAGGTGCTGGTCCCGCGGCCCACCTCATCCATCAGCACCAGGCTGCGGTCGCTCGCGTTATTCAGGATGTTGGCGGTCTCCTCCATCTCCACCATGAAGGTGGAGCGGCCACCGGCGAGGTCGTCCGAGGCCCCGATGCGCGAGAAGACCCGGTCCACCGGCCCGATCAGGGCCGAGCGCGCGGGCACGAAGCTCCCCGCATAGGCCAGCAGCACGATCAGGGCGCACTGGCGCATATAGGTGGACTTGCCGCCCATGTTGGGTCCGGTGATGACGAGCATGCGCCGGGCGGCATCGAGCTTGAGTCCGTTGGCGACGAAGGGGGTGTCGATCACCTGCTCGACCACCGGGTGGCGTCCGTCCTCGATCTCGATCCGGTCCTCGTCCGTGAGCAGGGGCCGGGACCAGCCCAGGGCCTGGGCGCGCAAGGCCAGGTTGACCAGCACGTCCAACTCGGCGATCGACTCGGCGCCGCGTTGCAGCGGCTCCAGGGACTCCGCCAGGTTGGCGACCAGGGCCTCATAGAGCGCCTTTTCCCGTGCCAGGGCGCGCTCCCGGCTGCCGAGCACCTCCTCCTCGAAGCGCTTGAGCTCCGGCGTGATGTAGCGCTCCGCCCCCTTTAGGGTCTGGCGCCGCACATAGTCCGCCGGGACCTGGTCCGCGCGCGCCCGACCCAGCTCGATGTAATAACCGTGGACCCGGTTGTAGCCGACCTTCAGGGTGGGGATGCCGGAGCGCTCCCGCTCCCGGGTCTCCAGCGCCAGCAGAAACTGATCGGCGTCGGTCGCCAGGGAACGGAGCTGGTCCAGCTCTGCATCATAGCCAGGGGCGATGACGCCGCCGTCGCGGATCAGCACCGGCGGCTGGGCGATCAGGGCGCTGGCGAGCAGGGCCAGGGTCTGCGGGTGCTCCCCGATCCCGTCGCTCAGGCGTCCCAGCAGGGGGGCGTCCGACTCCGCGAGCGATTCGCGCAGGCCGCCGCAGAGACCGAGTGAATCCCGAAGCACGGCCAGATCCCGGGGCCGGGCGGACCCCAGGGCGATCCGCGCCAGGATGCGCTCCAGGTCGCCGACACCCGCCAGCACATCGCGCAGGGGCTCGGCCCGGGCCCGGTCGATGAGGTCGGCGACGGCCCAGTGGCGGGCGCGCACCGCCGCCTGGTCGCGCAGGGGCCGCGACAGCCAACGGCGCAGCAGCCGGCCGCCCATGGGGGTGGCGGTGCGGTCCAGGAGCCCGGCCAGGGTGTGCTCCGGACGCCCCGCCAGGCTCTCGGTGATCTCCAGATTGCGGCGGGTGGCGGCGTCCAGGATCAGGGCGTCGTCACGCCGCTCGGTGGTGAGACCGCGCAGGTGGGGCAGGGCGGCCTTCTGGGTGTCGCGCACGTACTGAAGCAGACAGCCGGCGGCCCCGATGGCCAGGTGCATCCCGGCGCAGCCGAAGCCGGTCAGATCCCGGGTGCCGAACTGCTCCGTGAGCAGACGGGCCCCGCTGTCCGGATCGAAGTGCCAGGGGGGCCGACGGGTCAGCCCCGGCCCGGAACCCAGGGCCTGGGAGAGCTGGCCGTCCTCGTCGAGCAGGGTCTCCGCCGGTCTGAGGCGCTCGAGCTCGCTCGTCAGCGCCTCCCGGGTCTCGACCTCCAGGACGCTGAAGCGGCCACTGGAGAGCTCCAGCATGGCGACTCCGAAGCCTGTCGCTCCCTCCGCGACGGCCAGGAGCAGGTTCTCCCGGCGTTCCTCGAGCAGGGACTCGTCGGTGAGCGTGCCGGGGGTCAGGATACGCACCACCTGCCGCTCCACCGGGCCCTTGGACCTCGCCGGGTCGCCGATCTGTTCGCAGATGGCCACCGAGACCCCCTTGCGCACCAGCTTGGCAAGGTAGGCCTCGGCGGCGTGGTAGGGCACCCCGGCCATGGGGATGGGACGGCCCGCGGACTGGCCCCGCTTGGTCAGGGTGATGTCCAGCAGGGCCGCCGCCCGCTCCGCGTCCTCGAAGAACAGCTCATAGAAGTCCCCCATTCGGTAGAAGAGCAGCATCCCCGGGTGCTCCGCCTTGAGGCGCAGATACTGCTGCATCACCGGGGTGTGCTGTGGTTGATCGGACATGGAGGAGAGCCGGGGGAAAAGCGCGCAGTCTAGGGTTTGCCTGGACGGGAGGCAAAACGGCGGCGACATCGCGCGGTCAGGACCATGAGTACCCGGGTGCGGACCCGGGCGCAGCCTAGTGGGCGTCGGCGCCGGGAGCCCGGTCGGCAGCGTCGAGCTCGGGGGCCTCCCGCAGCTTGTGCCAGAGCACGGTCGAGGCGAGCACCAGGGTCACGGCGTTGGCGAGGATGATCGGCCAGGCCCTGATAAATACCCCGTAGACCAGCCACAGGCCCACGCCGGCGCTGAACAACAAATACATGCCGAGGGAGATGGCGCGGGTATCGCGTGTGCGCAAGGTATGCAGCACCTGGGGGACGAAGGACAAGGTGGTCAGGGACGCCGCCAGATAGCCCGTCAACTCGTGGATGGGGTTCATCATCGGCTCCGTTCGGAGCAGGTCCTCGCCTGGATGCCTGCAGGTTGATGGGCTAAACTGGCCTTCCGCGGGCGGGACGCCAAAGAATCCGGTGCCTCGGCCGTCTCATCCGTTCGCTCGTTCGCAGACGAAAGGCCATGCACCAACAGCCGATCGATCCTGCTCTCCCCGCCGCCGTACATGCCAGTCCCCGTGTCCGCAGGCACTGGGCCCCTCAGCGCTACGCGGACCGCTGCCACTAGCACTCGATTTCCAGGGTCCCGCCCGGACCGATCGAATCGGCGCTGGCGGGTCCGTCGGCCGCCGACCCCACTAGTCGAGGAGTGCCTACATGTGTGGAATCTGCGGTGAGATCCGTTTCGACGACAGCCCGGTAGATCTGGGCGCCCTCAGCGCCATGAGCGAGTCCATGATCCCCCGCGGACCCGACGGACAGGGGGTCTGGCAGCAGGGGCGCACGGCACTGGCCCACCGACGGCTCTCCATCATCGACCTCAGCAACCACGCCGCCCAGCCCATGGTGGACAGCGCCCTGGGGCTCAGCATCGCCTTCAACGGCTGCATCTACAACTACCAGGAGCTGCGTGCCGAGCTCGAGTCTGAGGGCTATCGCTTCTTCTCCCATGGGGATACCGAGGTGGTGCTCAAGGCCTTTCACGCCTGGGGTGATGCCTGTGTGGACCGCTTCCACGGCATGTTCGCCTTCGCCCTCGCCGAGCGCGACAGCGGCCGTCTGACCCTGGTGCGGGACCGCCTTGGGATCAAGCCGCTCTATCTGGCGGAGATTCGCGGGGGCCTGCGCTTCGCCTCCGCCCTGCCGGCCCTGCTGGCGGGGGGCGGAATCGACACCGATCTGGACCCCGTGGCGCTGCATCATTACATGCATTTCCACGCCGTGGTGCCAGCCCCCCACACCATACTGCGCGGGGTGCGCAAGCTCCCGCCCGCGACCATCCGCACCCTCGAGCCCGGTGGGGCCTGGCGCGAGCGGACCTATTGGGAGCCGCTCTTCGCCACGCCCGCCGACGAACTGGACCTGAGCTTCGAGGACTGGCAGGACCGGGTCCTCGCGGCCCTGCGCCGGGCCGTGCAGCGGCGCCTGGTGGCGGACGTGGACGTGGGGGTGCTGCTCTCCGGCGGACTCGATTCCAGCCTCATCGTGGGTCTGCTGGCCGAGCAGGGTCAGCGCGGGCTCAACACCTTCTCGGTCGGCTTCGAGACGGTTGGAAGCGAGTTGGGCGACGAGTTCCAATACTCCGATCTGATTGCCCGCCACTATGGCACCCGGCATCACAAGATCCGAGTCAGCTCCGCCGAGCGCCTGCTGCCGGAGCTGCCCAACTGCGTGCGGGCCATGGCCGAGCCCATGGTCAGTCATGACGCCATCGGCTTCTACCTGCTCGCCCAGGAGGTAAGCCGGCACGTCAAGGTGGTGCAGAGCGGCCAGGGGGCGGACGAGGTCTTCGCCGGCTACCACTGGTATCCGCCCATGGTCGGGAGCCTGGATCCGGTCGCCGACTATGCACGCGCCTTCTGCGATCGCGACCATGACGAATTCCGGCGCGTGGTGAACCCCCGCTTCCATAGCGAGGACTACAGCCGCGCCTTTGTTGCCGGTCACTTCGCCCGACCCGGCGCCGAGGCCCCGGTGGACAAGGCACTGCGGTTGGACCAGTTGATCATGCTGGTCGATGACCCGGTCAAGCGGGTGGACAACATGACCATGGCCTGGGGGCTGGAGGCCCGGGTGCCCTTCCTCGACCACGAGCTGGTGGAGCTGGCGGCCCGCATCCCCGACCGCTTCAAGCTATGCGATGGGGGCAAGTGCGTGCTCAAGGCGGTCGGCCGGCGGGTGATCCCGTCCGAGGTCATCGATCGGCCCAAGGGCTATTTCCCCGTTCCGGCCCTCAAGTATCTGCGCGGCGAGGTGCTGGAGATGGTCCGCGACCTGGTGACGGGGGAGCGGGCCAGGGCCCGTGGGATCTTCCAGTCCGCTTACGTGGACGAGCTGCTGGCGGCCCCCGATGACCACATCACGCCGCTGCGGGGCTCCAAGCTGTGGCAGCTGGCTCTGCTGGAGCTGTGGCTGCAAGAGCATGGGCTCTGACCACGGGAAACTGGCACTCGCGCCCATCACTCGACCCGGCCCGCCGGCAACGGGCACGCCAGCAGCGGATAGACGAGCAGGACCACGACCATGAAAGAGCGCATCCATCACCGACTGGAGCGCAGCCGTGCCCCGTCGGTCAAGAACTGGGACCGCAAGCCCAGGGCCGATCAGGACCCGGGCGATGCCGCGACCGTGGACTGCGGCTGGGGCCGGCTGCTGTTCGGCCAGACCTTCACCGACGCGCGTCGTCTCGCCGAGGCGCTCCAGGAGGAGCGTGCGGGCAAGCGCGACGTGGCCCTCTATCTCAGCGATCCACAGGTGGTGCTGTCCTACGCGCCTCAGGATCTGTTTCTCGATCCCTCCCATACCTTTCGGCTGTGGCTCGAGCGTTACCAGGCGCCCCCGCGCAGGCCCAAGGGATTCGTGGTGCGTCTGCTCAACAGCCGCGAGGACGCCAACGCCATCCAGCGACTCTATGTCAGCCGGCGCATGGTACCGCCCGGGGCCGATTTCATCTGGGGTCAGCGCACCTCCCGCGTGCTCACCTATTGGGTGGCGGAGGACGAGCAGGATGGGGCCATCCTCGGGGTGGTGAACGGCGTGGACCACGTCGCCGCCTTCGACGACCCGGAGAACGGCGCCAGTCTCTGGGCCCTGGCGGTGGACGGTCAGTCCCCCTACCCCGGGGTGGGCCAGAGCCTGGTGCGCCAGGTCATCGAGTTCTACCAGACCCGCGGACGCTCCTTCCTGGACCTGTCCGTGATCCATGACAACAGCAAGGCCATCGCCATCTATGAGCGCCTCGGGTTCGAGCGCATCCCGGCCTTCGCCCTCAAGAACAAGAACGCCTACAACGAGCCTCTGTTCATCGGGCCCACGCCCGAGGCAGAGCTCAACCCCTACGCGGCCATCATCGTCAACGAGGCACGCCGGCGCGGCATTGGCATCGAGGTGCTCGACGCCGCCGCTGGCTATTTCGCCCTGGTGCTCGGGGGCCGGCGGATTGTCTGCCGCGAGTCGCTGAGCGAGCTGACCACCGCCATCGCCATGAGCCGCTGCGACGACAAGGCGGTGACTCATCGGGTGCTCAAGCGCGCCGGCCTGCGGGTGCCGGAGCAGACGCGGGTCGAATCCCTGGACCAGGCCGAGGCCTTCCTGTCGCGGCTGGGATCGGTGGTGGTCAAGCCGGTGCGCGGGGAGCAGGGGGCCGGGATCAGCGTCGACGTGCGCGATCCCCAGGCCCTGGAGCGGGCCATCGAATCCGCCCGGCGCATCTGCGACGGCGTCCTCCTCGAGGAGTATGTCCAGGGCGAGGACCTGCGTATCGTGGTCATCGACTTCCAGGTGGTCGCCGCCGCCATCCGCCGTCCCGCCCAGGTGGTGGGCGACGGCAAACAGTCCGTGCGCGAGCTGGTGCGGGCCCAGAGCCGCCGCCGCCGGGCCGCCACCGGGGGCGAGAGCGCCATCCCCATGGATGGAGAGACCGCGCGTTGTATCGCCGCGGCGGGCCTCGGCTGGGACGCCGTGCTGCCCGAGGGCCAGGTCCTGCAGGTGCGCAAGACGGCGAACCTGCACACCGGCGGGACCATCCACGACGTCACCGCCGATCTGCACCCCAGGCTTGCCGAGGACGCGGTAGCCGCGGCCCGTGCCCTGGACATCCCGGTGACCGGGCTCGACTTCCTGGTGCCGGCGGTCGCGGGTCCTGACTATGTCATCATCGAGGCCAACGAGCGCCCTGGGCTCGCCAACCACGAGCCCCAGCCGACCGCCAGGTGCTTCGTGGATCTGCTGTTCCCCATGACCGTCGCCCGGGAGTATCCCCGTTGAAGCTGCCCGCCATCGATTCCGATTATCTGGTCGAGACCCTACTCAAGCTCCTGTTCACGCCGAGCCCGTCCGGCTACACGGATCGGGTGGTCCATCTGGTGTCCGAGGAGCTGGAGCGCCTGGGAGTCCCCTTCGAGCTGACCCGCCGCGGCGCCATCCGGGCCACGCTGGCGGGGAAGGTGTCCCAACCCGATCGCGCCATCGTGGCCCACATCGACACCCTTGGGGCCATGGTCAAGGGGCTCAAGGACAATGGCCGGCTGCAGCTGGTGGCGGTGGGGCACTGGAATGCCCGCTTCGCCGAGGGTGCGCGCGGGACCCTGTTCCTGGACACCGGCCAGCTCAGGGGGACCATCTTGCCGCTCAAGGCCTCCGGTCACACCTTCGCCCCCGAGATCGACAACCAGCCGGGCGGCTGGGACCACGTGGAATTCCGCATAGACGCCGTCAGCCACAACCTTCAGGATCTGCTGCGCCTGGGGGTGCACGTGGGCGATTTCCTCGCCATCGACACCACCCCGGAGATCACGCAAAACGGCTTCATCAACGCCCGCCATCTCGATGACAAGGCCGGTGCCGCCGTGCTCCTTGCCGCCATTGAGGCCCTTCGCCGCGAGGACCTGGAACTCCCGCTCGACTGCCATCCGCTCTTTACCATCTCGGAGGAGGTCGGCTCCGGGGCCTCGGCGGCGCTCCATCAGGACGTGGCCGAGATGCTCACCATCGATAACGGCACCACGGCCCCCGGCCAGAACTCCAGCGAATTCGGCGTCACCATCGCCATGGCGGACCAGAGCGGGCCCTTCGACTACCATCTGACCCACCGCCTCATCCAGCTCTGCCAGGAGTTTCAGATCCCCCACCAGCGCGACGTCTTTCGCTACTACCGCTCCGACAGCGCCGCGGCCCTGGAGGCCGGAAATGACGTGCGCACGGCGCTGGTGACCTTCGGTGTCGATGCCTCCCACGGCTATGAGCGCATCCACCTGGACGCGTTAGAGAGCCTGGCGCGCCTGGTGGGCGTCTACATGCAGGGCCCGCTGCTCTATGCGCGAGACCGTTACGACATGGGTCCGAGAGCCGGCTTCCCCATCCAGCCCGGCTGATGCATGGCCGCGGGGAAGGGTCCGGCGGCTTGTGTGATGCGTGCGCGAAGGTCGTGCGCGCTCGCTTCCACTGTGCGTTGCATCTCGAACTGGAGATGCTAGGATTGACGCGGACGAACATTTCTGGATGGCCAGCGGTGCTGGCTCAACAATGTTCTATGCGAGCCGTTGGTCATATTCAGCTTACTTGTTCAAAAACGTAGTCCGGAGGTGTCAACATGTTCAATCGATACGGCGTTCGCGCATTGGGTGCACTGGGTGCAATGGGTTCCATCGCACTCGCACTGCCGCTTTTCCCCCAGCAGGTCCAAGCCGCCCAGGCGGGCCCGGATTTCGTCTATACGATCACGCCCTGTCGTATCTTCGATTCGCGCAGCGCGGGTGGCATCTTCGCCGGAATGCTTCAACCGAATGAGACGAGAAGTATCAGGACCTGGAACGAGGGCGGCAGTATCCCCAACCAGGGCGGCTCGTCCTCCGGTTGTCCCGACGTGCCTCAGGATGCGACCGGCGTCTTTATCAACGTCCAGGCGGCGGCCCCTCAGGGCACGTCAGCAAATTGGTTCGGCGTCGCGCCCTATGGCATCGCCAACCCCTCGACCGCCATCAACTACAGCCCCACCTCAGGCAGTATTGGTAACTCCCAGATCGTCAGCACCTGCTGGGGACAGTGGATCTCTGGAGCCTTCACGGGTAGTCCCTTTCCCTGCACCAACTTCGATCTGACCTTCAACAACGGTCCGAACGCCTCGGCACACCTGGTCGTCGATATCACCGGCTTCACGCGCGACTATTAGCATCGGCCCCCTTCGGCCCCATCGCGAAGCGAAGACACCGTCTTCGCTTCGCTTCGTTTGGGGGGCCGGGTGCCAGACGCGCCCTCCTGCGCGGGGTTTTCCGATAAGGTGGCACTGGCCCTTTTCATTGCGTTCCGAATTCTCTTCGCGGGCCGGTCGCCCGCCGAGGACCCGCTGATTTCCGGGCTCTTTGCCAGGCACGCGATTGAAGGCACCCTGGTGATCTTGTCGTCGCGAAGCGGCCAGACATTCGTACATGACGATTCGCGAGCGGCGAGTCGATTCTCGGCGGCCTCGACCTTCAAGATATTGAACACGCTGATCGGGCTCGAAGAAGGAGTAGTGCACCCGCCCCGGCGAGATCATCTTCACCGGTTCGGCCATCGGGGCCAACAACTTTCCGATCGTTCCTCAGTCCGAGGCGGGAGCGGGACTTGCGCCGGTCTCCCGCTCCAACTGCCGTGCCACGTCGCCTGGGCTGCCGGTGCGCCGGGCGAGCAGGTCGTAAGCCGCGGGGACGACAAAGAGGGTGAAGAAGGTGGCGGCCAGCACGCCGAACAGGATCACGGTGCCGATGACGGCGCGGGTCTCGGCCCCGGCGCCGGATGAGAGCAGGAGCGGCACCGAGCCGGCGGCGGTGGTGATGCCGGTCATGACAATGGGGCGCAGGCGAACCGCGGAGGCCTCCAGCAGCGCGTCCCGGAAGGCCATGCCCTGGTCCCTGAGCTGGTTGGCGAACTCCACGATCAGGATGCCGTTCTTGGCCGCCAGCCCGACCAGCATGATGAGCCCGATCTGGCTGTAGATGTTGAGGGTGTGGCCCTGAAGCCAGAGGCCGAGCAGGGCACCGGCCATGGCCAGCGGGACCGTCAGCATGATCACCAGCGGATGGATCCAGCTCTCGAACTGGGCGGCGAGCACCAGGAAGACCACCACCACCCCCAGGGCAAAGACGAACAGGATGCCGCCGCTCGATTCCTTGAAGTCCTGGGACTGGCCCTTGAAGTCGATCTGGGCCTGCTCGGGCAGGGTCTCCCGCGCGACCTGCTCCAGAAAGGCCAGGGCGTCGCCAAGCACTAGGCCCTCCGCCAGGTTGGCCTGGATGGTGATGGCGCGCACCCGGTTGTAGCGGTTGAGGCTCTTGGAGTCCGCGATCTCCGAGACCGAGACCAGGTTGGAGAGCGGAATCAGCTGGCCGCTGCGCTCCGAGCGCACATAGAGGTTGGTCAGACTCGCCGGGGTGCGCTGGGCCTCGCGCTCGCCCTCCAGGATGACGTCGTATTCCTCCCCGGCATCGAGGTAGGTGGTCACCTGGCGCGAGCCCAGCATGGTCTCGAGTGTGCGCCCGATGGTGCCCACCTTGACTCCGAGATCCGCGGCGCGGTCGTAGTCGATCTGCACCCGCAGCTGCGGCTTGGTCTCTTTGTAGTCCCAGTCGATGCCGGTGAGCCCCGGGTTGTCCTTCTCGATGGCGGCGAGCAGGTTATCGCGCCATTCGGCCAGCTCCTGGTAGCTGCCGCCCCCCAGGACAAACTGCACCGGCTTCTGGATGCGCGCCCCGAAACCCTGGCGCATCACCGGGAAGGCCTTGACCCCCGAGAGGTCGGCGAGCTTGCCCTTGATCTCGTCGATGATGGCCCAGGCCGAGCGGCGCTGGCCGAAGTCGTTGAGCACCAGAATGACGATGCCGGAATTGAAGATCTGGCCGCTGCCGAAGGTCCGTGGCGCCCGCACCAGCAGCCGGATCGCCTCGCCGCTCTCGGTGTAGGGCATGAGACGGCGCTCGATCTCGTCCATGTACTCCTTCATGTAGGCGTAGGAGGCCCCCTCGGGCCCGTCCACCAGGACGAAGAAGGCCCCCCGGTCCTCCTTGGGGGCGTACTCCTGGGGGATCTGCTGGAACAGCCACCAGGCCCCGGCGAGGGTCCCGGCGAACAGCAGCGCGACCAGCCAGCGGGCGCCGAGCAGCAGCCGCAGCAGGGCCAGATAGCCGCGGCGCACCCGGCCGAAGACCCAGTCCACCGCCCGGCTCAACCCCGCTTGGTGGTGGTCCTGGGGCAGGATCTTGGAGGCCAGCATGGGCGAGAGTGTCAGTGCGACCAGGGTCGAGAAGGCCACCGCCGCCGCCATGGTCAGCGCGAACTCGGAGAAGAGCCGCCCCACGTCCCCCTGCAGGAAGGCGATGGGGACGAACACGGCCACCAGGACCACCGAGGTGGCCACCACGGCGAAGCCGACCTGGCGGGTGCCCCGATAGGCGGCCACCAGCCGGGTCTCGCCGTACTCCTCCATACGCCGGTGCACGTTCTCCAGCACCACGATGGCGTCGTCCACCACGAGTCCGATGGCCAGCACCAGGGCCAGCAGGGTCAGGATGTTAATGGAGAAGCCCAGGGCCAGCAGGACGGTGAAGGTGGCGATGAGGGAGACGGGGACCGTCACCGCCGGCACCAGCATGGCCCGCACCGAGCCCAGGAACAGGAAGATCACCAGGACCACCAGGCCGATGGCGATGCCGAGCGTCTTGTAGACCTCGCGGATTGCCCCCTTCACGAACACCGAGGTGTCGTAGCTCTGCTTGATCTCCATGCCCTCGGGCAGGGTGGGGTTGAGCCGGGCCATCTCGGCCTTGGCCGCATCCGCCACCGCGATGGTGTTGGCGGTGGACTGCTTGATGATCCCCAGCCCGACCATAGGCACGCCGTTGCCGCGGAAGAAGGTGCGGTCCTCCTCGGTGCCTCGCTCCACCCGCGCCACGTCGCCCAGGCGCACCAGATAGCCGTCCGCCCCCTGGCCCAGGACCATCCGGGCGAACTGCTCGGGCGTGCCGAAGGCCCGGTCCAGCCGCACGCTGAACTGGCGGCTTCGCGACTCCACGCTCCCCGCCGGCAGCTCCAGGTTCTCGGCGCGCAGGGCCGACTCCACGTCCGCCACCGTGAGGCCCCGCGCGGCGAGTGCGTTGCGGTCCAGCCAGATGCGCATGGCGAAGGTCTGGTCGCCGCCCACCCGCACCCGGGCGACACCGTCCAGGACCGAGAAGCGGTCCACCAGATAGCGCCGGGCATAGTCGGTCAGCTCGGGGACCGTCATGCGATCGCTCACCAGGTTGAGCCACATGATCACGTCCTCGTTGCTGTCCACCTTCTGGATGTCAGGCGGATCGGCCTCCACCGGCAGCTGGTCGAGGATGCCGGAGACGCGGTCGCGCACGTCGTTGGCGGCCCCGTCGATGTCGCGGTCGATGGCGAATTCGATGGTGATGGCGGAGCGCCCGTCCTCGCTCACCGACTCGATGGTGCGGATCCCCTCCACCCCGGCGATGCGGTCCTCGATGAGCTGGGTAATGCGCGTCTCCACCACGTTGGCCGAGGCCCCGGGGTAGCGGGTCTCCACCGAGACCACCGGCGGGTCTATGTCCGGGTATTCGCGCAGGGGCAGCCGCTCGAAGGCCACCAGCCCGAAGGCGATCAGCAGCAGCGACAGGACCGCCGCCAGGACCGGGCGCTTGACCGAGATGTCGGAGAGGATCACTGACTGGACCCCAGCAGCTCGCGGAGCGTCCGGGTGCCGTCATCAACGGCCTGGACCCGCACCCGTTGACCGGGTCGCACCTTGTCTGTTCCGTGGGTGATGACCAGGTCCCCCGCGGCCAGGCCCTCGGTCACCTCCACCTCTCCGGGGCGGCGGGCGCCGATCCGCACCTGGACCCGCTCCACCTGATCGCCGGCGCCCACACGCATGGCGAGCTGATCCTCACCCTGGCTGACCAGGGCGGACTCGGGGATCACCAGGGCCTCGCGCGGGTTGCGCAGCAGCTCCACCTGCATCAAGACTCCGGGCCTCAGGGCCTGGTCTGGGTTGGGGATCAGGGCGCGGACCTGGACCGAGCGGGTGACGGGGTCCACGCGGCTGTCGATGCTCTTGATGGTGCCCTGGAAGAGGGTGTCGCCGTAGTCCCGGGCGCGCGCCTCGATGGCGAGGCCGGGGGCCAGGTCCTGGATGTAGACACTGGGCACCGCGAAGTCCAGCTTCATGACGCTGTCGTCGTCCAGGGTGGTGATCAGGTCTCCGGGCTCCACCAGGGCGCCGGCACTGATGTTGCGCAGCCCCAGGATGCCGTCGAAGGGGGCCTTGATGAGCCGGTCCGCGAGCCGGGACTCGATTGCCACCAGCAGGGCCCGCGCCGTGTCCAGGTCGCGCCGGCGCTCGTCGAGCAGCGATTCGGAGGCGGACCTCTGGGTGGTGAGCGACTTCACCCGGTTGAACTGGCGCTCCGCCTCAGCGACCCGGGCCTGGGCCTCCTCGAGCAGGGCGTGCTCCTCGGCGCTGGTCATCTCCACCAGCACCTCGCCCCGCTTCACCCGCTGGCCATCGTCGAACCGGATGATGGAGACGGTCTCGGTGACATTGGCGGTGAGCGAGACCGACTCGTTGGCCTTGAGGGTGCCAAGGGCCTCGACCCGGTCGGCGAAGGGCTCCAGCCGCGCCTGGGCCGCGATCACAGGGGTCGGAGCCGGGCCTGACTCCTGGGCCAGGGTCGCGCCCATCGAGAGCCAAAGGGCGGCCAGGGCCAGGGTCAGGGATCGGAGAGAGGTCATGGGTCGGGGTCCCGGGTGGTCGTCCAGCTCTCCGACCCAGATGGAGCCGAGGCGCCGCAACACCAGCCTGGGACCGCAACTGCTTGGACACTTCGCTGCACTGGGGCTAGCATTCCCGGGCGACGCCAAGCGCCCCTTTCCCGGATCCAAGGCTCGACGGATGAAGCTCAGAGACCTGCCGAACATCATCAGTGCCGCACGCCTGATCGCCGTCATCCCGGTGGTCTGGCTGCTGCTGGAGCACCGCTTCGGCTGGGCCCTACTGCTGTTCGCAGTCGCCGGGCTCTCCGACGGGGTGGACGGCCTGCTCGCCAAGAGCTTCGGCTGGCAGAGCCGGCTCGGCGGGATACTCGATCCGCTCGCCGACAAGGCCCTGCTGGTGAGCTGCTTCCTGGTCCTGGGGTCCATGGGTCTGATCCCGATCTGGTTGGTGCTCGCGGTGGTGTTCCGCGACCTGGTGATCGTCGGGGGCGCCCTGCTCTATCACTTCCGGGTCGCCGAGGTGGATGCCGCCCCGACCCTCGCCAGCAAGCTGAACACGGTGGTCCAGCTCGTGCTCGTGGTGCTGGTGATCACGGACGCGGGACCCTACCCGCTGCCGGGACCACTGATCCAGACGCTCATCTGGGCCTGTCTGGCGACCGTGATCGTGAGCGGGGTCCAATACGTCTGGGTCTGGAGCCGCCGGGCCAGCCTCCAGGGCTGGAAGGACGAATAGCCTCGGGTGCTGCCGCTCAGCGGTTCGCGGCCGCACCCCAGAGACGCGCACGCAGCCCGGTCTCCGTGCTGAATCCGATGGTCGAATAGGCGATGCGACCCTCGGGGTCCAGCACGAAGCTGGCCGGAACGCCCGGCACCCCCCAGCGGCCGGCGATGCTCCCATCGGGATCGGGGATCACGGTGAATCCGAGGTCGCCCTCGGCCATGTACCGACGGATTTCGTCGGCCTCCCCCGACTGCAGGGCGACCGTGATGACCCGATGGTCCCCGGCGATGGCGTCGACGACCCCGTCCATCGCCCGGCAGACCGGACACCAGCTGGCCCAGAAGTGCACCAGGACCGGCTCGCCCCGGTAGCTCGCGAGGTGCAGTGCGGACCCCGTGAGCGTCGTGCCGGTCAATGGCGGGGCCTCGCCACTCGCCAGGGGCCTGGCCTTCCACCACTGCACGGCGGTGAAGATCGCGAGGATCAGGACGACATTGACCAGCCAGCCGCGCAGTCGACCGGCGCCTGCCGGCTGCTCCGGACTGGTGTGGGATCGGGTCAGCGGAAGCCTCCTTGGGAGCCCGGCCTTCAGATGGCCGCCAGTGCGCCGCACGGCACACAGTGCAGATGGATTCGTGGGTCCGCTCCATCGGTGCCGGACCCGATCAACTCGGGCAATCGGCGCAAACGGGTCTGCAGGAGGTCGAGGATCTCCGGCGTCAGCCCATCCAGGGCCACCACCAGCCGCAGCCGGTTCATTGCCCGCTCGTCGCGCTCGGCCCGCCCGGCGGCGACCCAGCAAGGCATCCGCTCTAGGGCGACACCGGCGTCCGCCGGCTGGGCCACGTAGATCAGCAGACGGCCACCGATGGCGATTCGGCGGCGGATCTCGGGGCAGCCCGGCGGCGGGGTGGCGTCGTCCTCCACCCGGGAGAACACCTCGGGTGCGCAGCCGCAGCCGAGGGTCTCACGGGCGAAGCGCTCGAGCGCGGGCGTTGCGCGGCGCACCCGGGGCGATGGATCAGGGGCGGATATAGAGGTACCCCTTCGACTGGAGCTCGGCGATCTTGGTGACGCCGCCCTCGGGGACCTCCACGAAGCCCGGCAGCAGCTCGTCGAGGGTGAGATTGAAGCCTTTGAGTGTATTTCCGCACATGTAGAGGTCCACGTTCTCGTCCTTGAGCTTGGCCAGGGTGTTGCGCACCCTATCCGTGGCCTCGATGTCATTGAAGGCGTTGATCGCCGGCCCGTGGGCCACGAGGGCGATGTGGACATTCTCCGGGCCGCCCATGCCGTCGATGTGGTTCTGGATGTTGCCGAGCACGAAGGGGACCTTCTCCGCCTCGGAGACGTGGTAGACCACATCGAGCTTCTCCGCCGCCAGGGCGGGCAGCGCGGCGAGCAGGAAGAGCAGGGAGGCAACGAGCTTGATCTTCATGGGGGTTTTCTCTCCTAGGGTGGTTTCGATCGGTTTGCCGCTTCACCGGCGAATCACAGCTCCTCGGAGGCGAAGTCCGCCAGCCGCGAGCGCTCGCCCCTGATCAGGGTGATGTGTCCGCTGTGGGGCCAGTTCTTGAAGCGGTCCACCACGTAGGTCAAGCCGGAGGTCGTCTCCGTCAAGTAGGGGGTGTCGATCTGGCTGATGTTGCCGAGACAGACGATCTTGGTCCCGGGGCCGGCGCGGGTGATCAGGGTCTTCATCTGCTTGGCGGTGAGGTTCTGGGCCTCGTCCAGGATGATGTACTTGTTGAGAAAGGTGCGCCCGCGCATGAAGTTGAGCGAATGGATGCGGATGCGGTTGCGGATCAGGTCATTGGTGGCGGCGCGCCCCCACTCGCCGCCCTCGGTCTGGGTCAGCACCTCCAGGTTGTCCATCAGGGCACCCATCCAGGGGGTCATCTTCTCCTCCTCGGTACCGGGGAGGAAGCCGATGTCCTCGCCCACGGGCACCGTCACCCGGGTCATGATGATCTCCTTGTAGAGGCTGCGATCCAGCACCTGGGTGAGCCCGGCGGCCAGGGCCAGCAGGGTCTTGCCGGTGCCGGCGGCGCCGAGCAGGCTGACGAAGTCCAGCTCGGGGTCCATCAGCATGTTGAGCGCGAAGTTCTGCTCCCGATTGCGGGCATTGATGCCCCAGCAGTTGTGGCGGGGCAGACGGAAGTCCTCCACCAGCTCGATCACCGCCTCGGTGTCGGTGCGCTTCTCGCGCACCATGGCCTCGAGGCTGCCGTCCGCCATGAACAGGCACTGGCCGGGATACCACTCCGCCACGTCCGGTCCCTGGATGCGGTAGAAGGTGCGGCCCTCCTCCTTCCACGCGTCCACCGACTTCTCGTGGTGGTCCCAGAAGTCGGCCGGAAGCTCCGCCATGCCCGTGTAGAGCAGAGTGACGTCGTCGAGGACCTGGTCGTTGGAGTAGTCCTCCGCGGGGATGCCCAGCACCGCGGCCTTGATGCGCAGGTTGATGTCCTTGGAGACGATGATCACCTGGCGGTCCGGGCGCAGGCCGCGCAGGGCCTGGGCGGTGCCGAGGATGTTGTTGTCCGGAACCGTGCCGGGCAGCGAGTCCGGGAGCTCGAGGTCCAGGTGCTCGGTCTGGAAGAAGAGGCGGCCGGTGGCCGGCAGGACGATTCCCCCGCCGTTGGCGGAGATGGGCCCGATGGGCAGGCCGGCGTCGATCTCGTCCTTGTCCGCACCGGACATGAGCTGGTCCAGGAAGCGCGTCACCTGGCGCACGTTGCGCGCCACCTCCGAGATGCCCTTCTTGCCCCGGTCGAGCTCCTCGAGCACCACCATGGGCAGGAAGATGTCGTGCTCTTGAAAGCGGAAGATCGAGGTGGGATCGTGCATCAGCACGTTGGTGTCGAGGACGAAAAGGCAGGTCTTGTCGTTTTCGCGCTTGATCATGGCGTCTCTAGGATCGGTGGCGCCGCGGTTGACGCGGTCGGGGATTGGATCAGAAGCGCCGCCGGACGACGCGCGGCTAAGACCTGTGCGACCCTGGACGACTCGCCGATCAGGCGCCGCCCAGCTCCCGGGCCGCGGCCAGGACCTCTTGCACGTGGCCCTTCACCTTGACCGCGCGCCATTCCCGACGCAGGCGCCCCTCGGCGTCGATCAGGAAGGTGCTGCGCTCCACGCCCAGGCTTTCACGGCCGTACATCTTCTTGAGCTTGATCACGTCAAAGGCCCGGCACAGGGTCTCGTCCGTATCCGCGATCAGATCGAATGGAAAGCCCTGCTTGGCCTTGAAGCCCTCCTGGGCCTTGAGCCCGTCCCGGGAGGCGCCGAGGATCTCGGTCCCGGCGGCCGCGAATGACTGAGCGGCGTCGCGAAAGTCCTGACCCTCCTGGGTGCATCCGGGGGTGCTGGCCTTGGGATAGAAATAGAGCACCAGGTTGCGGCCCCGGTAGTCGGAGAGCTTGAAGGTGCGCCCGCCGGTCGCGGTCAGCTCGAGGTCGGGGATGGGTTCGCCGATTGCGAGGCTCATGGGCGCGGCTCCGAGTGGTCCCGGTGGATGGATAGGGGGCGGGTGGTTCGCGCCCGGGCGGCTCAGCCCTTGAGTGGTTCCAGCACGGCGTCGAGATTGAGCCCGTCGCAATAGTCCATGAACTCCTCGCGCAGCCCGCCGATGTGCATGTCGGCGGGGATGCCGACCGTCATGTGCACCGAGAACATAGGGGTGCCGGTGTGCGCGGCCGCATAGGTGGCCGTGCTCATGTCCTCGATATTGATGTTGCGGTCGGCGAAGAATCCCGCCAGGTTGTTGACGATGCCGGGGTGGTCCATGGAGACCACGTCCACGGCATAGGGAAGCAGGTTGCGGCCGCCGGTGCGCTCGCCCGTGCGCTTGGCGATGATGGTCATTCCAAGCTGGCGCTCGAGCTCGGGAAGGCTGTTCTCGATCTTGGCCAGGGTGTTCCATTTGCCCTCGACCAGGAGCATGGCCGCAAACTCGCCGCCGAGCACCGCCATGCGGCTGTCCTCGATGTTGCAGCCGTGCTCGAGGATGGTGCGCGAGAGCTGGTTGACGATGCCGGGGTGATCCTCCCCCAGGGCCGAGATCACGAGGTAGGTCTTCTGGGTTGTCATGTCCTTGCCAAGGGGTCGAGGGGTCGCGGAGGGGGGATGGCGAACACAGGTAAATCGCTTGCGAGTGTAACATGGTGATTCGGGCCCTCGTACAGGCTGCCGGTGCGACCGCTGGGGCCCTTCCGGTGCCGCGCGCTCAGTCGGCGGGCGGGCCGATTTGGGGCCTCAGCGGGTACCAGTGGTCGTCCCGGGCGGCGGGCAGGAGCTCGCGGCGGAGCTTGCGCAGGGACTCGCTCAGATCCCGGGGCCGCGCCGCCCGGCGCGAAGGGATCCTCGTCGGCCAGGACGTCGCCCAGATCGGAATCGATTGCGTCCGGGTCCTCGCCCGCCTCCATGCGCCGGATCGCCTCGGCCATGCCGTCCCCGAGCCGCAGCCCAGTGGCGTCGAAGAGCCGCCGCATCAGTCGTGCCGCCTGCTTGGGGTCCGAGTCGTCGAGCCCCTCCATCTCCCCCTCCATGGCGGCGAACGCGCGCATCAATCGCTCCTCGTCGAGCCCGGCGGGCAGGTCCGCCTCCCCCTCGCCAGCGGCGTCCGACTCGCCGCGGGCGCGACTGATGGCGAACAGGCTCGCCTGACGGCTCAGATCGGGTCGGCTGCAGCGGGGGCAGGCGGGCCTGGTCTGGGTATCCACCCGCCGGGAGAAGAAGCTGAAGATGATGTGGCAGTCGGGGCAGTAGAATTCGTAGACGGGCATGACGGCCTCCTGGTCCGGCACTGGCTCGGGGCAATTTTAGCCAAGCCGGGGCGGCGGCCGAGCGGAACTGCCCTCCATTCTTGGGACTACAATCGAGCGGCCCTTGACCGCCAGACGCCGGCGGCGCGTCCCGGACCGGTGCGAGCCCATGATCCTTGCCCAATCCCGCTTCGATGGCCTCAGCCGCTGGCGCTTCCAGGTCGCCTTTGTGCTCTATCTGGCCTTCGTTATCTACGGCAGCCTGATCCCCTTCGATTATCGGGCGCTTTCCTGGGGCCAGGCGCTCGAGGGCTTTCGTCACATCCGATTCCTGCACCTGGGGGTCGTCAGCCGGGCGGACTGGATCGCCAATATCCTCCTCTACATCCCGCTCGCCTTCCTGGGCTGCTCGGCGCTGCTCGGGATGGGCCGCGCCGGCCGACCGAAGGCGGCGGGCGTCGCCCTGGTGGGCCTCTTCTGTCTCGCTACCGCCGCCGCCATCGAGTTCGTGCAGCAGTGGTTCGCCCCGCGGACCGTCTCGATCAACGACCTCATCGCCGAGTCCATCGGCACCCTCATCGGGCTCCTGCTCTGGGTCTTCGGGCGCACCGGGATCTCCCGGCTGGCGGATGCCTTCGTGCGCGGCGGGCGGCCCTCCCTGGTGGCGGCCCTGGCGGGCTATGCCCTGGTCTACCTGGCCCTGTCGCTCTTTCCATTCGACTTCATACTCTCGGCGGATGAGCTGAGCTGGAAGCTGCAATCGGGCAATCAGGGGTGGCTCTTGTCCTCGGCATGCGGCGGGCCGCTTCGATGTGGCGCCCGCCTCACGCTGGATCTCCTCGCGAGCGCCCCCTTCGGCCTCTTCGCCGCTCTCCTGTGGCCGCGGCGCCCGCTGCGAGCCTTCTTCGCCGCCGGCATCCTGATAGGGCTGGTGTTCGAGACCCTGCAACTGCTGCTGGTGTCGGGGACCAGCCAGGGGATGTCGGTCCTGATGCGGGGCCTCGGGCTGGTCGCCGGTGCCCTGGCGGGCAGATGGCTGCGCCGGATCGGTCCCCAATCGGTCGCCCGGCTGCTCGAGCTTGCGGCGCCGCTCCTGTTCCTGCCCTATCTGGCCGGGCTCGCCCTGGTTTCCGGGTGGTTCTCGGTCCCCGCACTGCCGCTGCGCCAAGCACTCACGCGCCTGTCGGAGGTCCACTGGCTGCCCCTCTACTACCACTACTACACCAGCGAGCCGGTCGCCATGGCCAGCGCCCTGGCGCAGCTTGCGATCTATGCACCCCTGGGGATCTGGGCCTGGGCGAGGGTCGCCTCTGGCGGGTCACGCGATCGTGGCGGACCCTGGACGGCCGTGGCGGCGGCCTTGACGGTCTCGCTCGTCATCGAGGGCGGCAAGCTGTTCTTTCCCCCCATGCACCCCGATCCGACCAACTGGGGGCTCGCCGTGGCGGGCGCACTGGTGGCCTACGGGCTGGCGCTTTGGCTCGAGCGGATATTTGCCGGCGGGGAAGGGCCGCGGCAGAAGGAACCTCCAGCCCCGTCCGAAACGACTCGCCCAGGTTCCGGGCGGCGCTCCCGCTCCCGCGGAGGATTCGATCGAGGGATCGCGGCGCAGTCGCCAGCGCGTGTCGCTGGTCCTGCAGCCGCCTCCCTGGTGGCGGCGGTGGTGCCAGAAGGCGCACCGGCGGCCCGGGCGTCACGGCCCGATCCCTGGGCGGCGGCACTCCCGGAGGCGAGCGCCATCGTGGCCGGCAGGCGCGGGACCCTTCCCTCTGTGCAGCCCTGGGGGAGCGCGGACCGGGATCTGGCAATCTGGCTCCAGCGGGCCGCGGCGGCAGCGATCGGGGTACTGGTCCTCTGGTTGCTGGTGCAGTACCCGGTGGCGCCCCTGGCCCTCGCCGCTGCGCTGGCGCTCTATGGGACGGCCCTGTGGCGGTGGCCGCGGGCCTGGCTGCTGGTCATCCCGGCCCTGGTGCCCGCCCTGGACCTGGTCCCCTGGTCCGGCTGGTTCTACTGGGAGAGTGTCGATTTCTTCCTCGCCGTGACCCTGATGGTGGTACTGGCGAGACCCTGGCGGGCCACGACGCCGTCGGTCCTTCCCGGCACGGCCCTGATCCTGCTGCTTGCCCTGTCCCAGGCGGTTTCCACTGTCATCGGTCTGCTGCCGCCGGCGGCCATCGATGCCAACGCCTTCTCCAGCTATTACAGTCCTTACAATGCGCTGCGCGTCGCCAAGGGGTTCTTCTGGGCGCTGGCCCTGGTGCCCCTGGCGCGCGTCACCCTGAACGACCGCGTGGCCTACCGCGATTTCCTGATTCCCGGGCTGATTCTCGGCTTCCTGGGGGTGATGGGCGCCTTGCTCTACGAGCGTCAGGTGTTCCCGGGGCTCCTCGACTTCACCGACGGGTTTCGGGTGACCGCGAGCTTTTCGTCCATGCACACGGGGGGCGGTCACATCGAGGCCTACCTGAGCCTGGTGTGGCCCTTCATCCTCGTCTTGCTGCTCGAAAGGCGTGGCGTCTGGGTGTCCGCGGCGGGCGTCGTGCTGCTGGGGCTCGCGGGTTACGGCCTGGCCGTCACCTTCTCGCGGGCGTCTCTGATCGGTCTGGGGGTGGGCCTGCTGGTCGCCACCCTGGGGTTGGCGCTGGCCCTGCGCGCCTCATCCCCCAGGCGCTGGGCACGTCATGGGGCCCTGTTCGGGCTCGGGGCGATCGCGCTCGCCGCGGCGGTCCTGCCCATCGTCCAGGGAGGATTCTTCAAGTCGCGCCTGGCCGAGACGGGGCGAGATCTTCCGACCCACGCCGCCCACTGGCGGGACGGCATCGAGCAGATGGACAGCGGCGTGGCCACCACACTGTTCGGGATGGGGTTCGGCCGCTTCCCTGCCGCCTATCTGGTCAGCCATGCGCGGGACAACCCGCTGGCGACCTATCAGTTCGGCGAGGAGGGGGGCAATCGGTTCCTGACCCTGACCGCGGGGGACCCGCTGTACTTCGAGCAGATCGTCCAGATGCGGCCGCATCAGACGTACCGGCTGGAGCTCGATCTGCGAACGCGCAATCCGGCCCCGGGGCTTTCCGTGCCCGTCTGCGCCAAGTCCCTGCTCTATTCCTACACGTGTCGGCGGCTGGAGGTGCGCGACATCCGGGGTGACGGCGCCTGGCATCGGTACGGGCTCGACTTCGACTCCGGCGATCTGGGCGCGGGCCCCTGGTATTCGCGCCGTCCCACCAAGCTCGCCCTCTACGATGCCGCAACCGGGCCGGGGCTCGACGTGGACAATATCAGTCTGACCTCACCGGCACAGGGCGAGATCCTACGCAACGGGGATTTCGCAGCGGGCCAATGACCATTGGTTCTTCTCGACCGACAACCATCTGCCCTGGCACGCCAAACAGCTCGGGGTCGCGATCCTGTTCGACCAGGGCCTGCTCGGTCTCGGGGCCTTTCTGGTCTTCGTCGGATTCGTGTTCCACCGGATCGGAAAGGCGCTCTGGAGCGGGGACCTGATCGCGACCGGATTCGCCGCCGGACTCGCCGGATTCCTCACCATTGGGCTCTTCGACAGCATGTTCGACGCGCCGCGGCTCAGCTTCCTCTTCTATCTGCTCTGCTTTGTCGCCCTGCTGCTGCCGGGGCGGCGGGTGTCCGGCCGCTGAGGTCGCCCCATCCCCGCGTGGTGCGCGGCCTGCCCGGACGGCGGGCCGCGGGCACCGCTTCAGAGGAAGCGCCTCAGGATGTCCTCGCTCGTCTCCCGCGAGATCCGGGGCCCCAGGCTGGTGACCAGCTTGGCCGAGGCGGCGGAGGCCAGATCCCCGGCACGCTGGTGGCTCCATCCCTGGGTCAGGCCGTAGAGGAAGGCGCCTGCGAACATGTCGCCGGCGCCCACGGTGTCCACCGCCTCCACCCTGTGGCCCGCGATCTCGATCAGCCGCTCGCCGTCCCACACCAGGGCCCCCCTGGGCCCGCGGGTGACGGCGAATTCCCGGCTGATGGTCTTCAGATACTCCAGCGCGGCGCCCAGGTCACCGGTGCCGGCCATCCCCATGGCCTCGGACTCATTGGCGAAGATCAGGTCCACGCCCGTCCCGATCATCTCCAGCAGCCCCTCCTTGAAGAACTTCACCATGTTGGGATCGGAGAGCGAGAGCGCGCTGCGCACACCGGCGGCGTCGGCGATGCCCTTGGCCGCGACGGACAGGGCGCGGGCGGGGGGGGAGGTCACCAGATAGCCCTCGGTGTAGAACCAGTCGGAGTCGCGCAGTGCATCCTCGACCAGCTCGTTGGCGGAGAGGTTGCCGCTCACCCCGAGGAAGGTGCACATCGTGCGGTCGCTGTCCGGGGTCACCAGCACCACGCAGCGCCCGGTGTGGCCTCGATCCTTGACGGTATGGTGGTTGGTATCGACCCCGCCATCGAGCAGGTCGCGCATGTAGAAGTGGCCCAGCTCGTCGTCCGCCACCTTGCACGAGTAGAAGCCCTTGCCGCCAAACTGGGAGAGCCCGATCACCGTGTTGGCGGCGGAGCCACCGGAGCCCCGCTGGTGATGATGTCCGGCCAGGTGGAGCATGATCTCGAGCTGCTTGGCCTCGTCCACCAGCGTCATGACGCCCTTCTCGATGCCGAGGATCTCGAGGTCCTCGAAGCTCACCTCGTATTCCATGTCCACCAGCGCATTGCCGATGCCATACACGTGATAACGGGCCATCTGTCCTCCGGGGTCGGGTCGCGGAAGGCCGGCATTGTACCCATGAGCCCAGGCTTATTGTCGCCCAGACATGGCCCTGCACTCGCCGAGGCCGCGGTGGATGGCCGCCTGGAGATCTCACCGGGCAAAGGGGGTCGATCTGGCGGGCTCAGGTTCTGAGCCACCGGCTGGCGCAGAATCGGCGGGACCTCAAGCCCCGGGGATCCCGCTCATGTCATCGCCCGCAACCGCCACCGCCGCGCGCGAGCCCGCCGTCCATCTGAAGGATCGGCTGCTTGTCCATTTCCATGGCCGGATCGCCGGTGCCCTGGCCCAGGCCGCCACCCCGGCCCGGCTCTGCGAGCTCCCTCCCGATCTGGACCCGCGGCTGCGCGCGGCCCTGATCTCGCGCGGGGTCGGCGGTCTCTACAGCCATCAGCGCGAGGCGTTCGATCTGGCGCGGTCCGGCGAGCACCTGGTCATCGGCACCCCCACCGCGTCGGGCAAGACGCTCTGCTACAACCTGCCGGTGCTGGACGCGGTCCTCAGGTCCGGGGTCAAGGCCCTCTATCTCTTCCCCACCAAGGCATTGGCCCAGGATCAGGTGGCGGAGCTGACCGAGCTCAATCGCGCCGCCGACCTTGGGATGCGTGCCTATACCTTCGACGGCGATACACCGGGCGATGCCCGCAAGGCGGTGCGCACCCGCGGCGACATCGTGGTCAGCAACCCGGACATGCTCCACCAGGCGATCCTGCCCCATCACACCAAATGGGCTCAGTTCTTCGAGGGGCTGGCGTACGTGGTGGTGGACGAGCTGCACAGCTACCGCGGGGTCTTCGGCTCTCATGTGGCCAATGTCTTTCGGCGGCTGCGTCGCATCTGCCGCTTCTATGGGGTCTCGCCAACCTTTATCTTCACCTCCGCCACCATCGCCAACCCGTCCGAGCTGGCCTCGCGGCTGTGCGGTGAACCGGTCACGGCCGTCACCCGGAGCGGTGCGCCCCAGGGCGAGCGGCACCTGCTCCTGTGGAATCCGCCGGTGATCAACCCGGACCTTGGCATCCGCGCCTCCGCACGCTCCCAGACCACGCGCATCGCCCGGATGGCGGCCAAGTCGGGCTTGAAGACGATCTGTTTCGCGCGCTCCCGGCTCATGGTGGAGGTCATCACCAAGTACCTGAAGGATGTCTTCGACCGCGACCCGCGCCGCCTGCCGCGGGTGCTGGCCTACCGGGGCGGCTATCTGCCGAGCGAGCGGCGGGCCGCCGAGCAGGCCATGCGCGCCGGGCGGGTGGACCTGGTGGTGAGCACCTCGGCCCTGGAGCTGGGGGTGGACATCGGTGCCCTGGACGTGGCGATCCTCAATGGCTACCCGGGCACGGTCGCCGCCACCTGGCAGCGGCTGGGGCGGGCCGGACGGCGCCAGCGCCCGAGCCTCGGGGTGCTGGTGGCCACCAGCGACCCGCTCGATCAATATCTGATGCGCCACCCCGAGTTCTTCTTTGGCGCATCCCCCGAGCAGGCCCGCATCCATCCGGACCAGCTCCTGATCCTGCTCGATCATGTGCGCTGCGCCGCCTTCGAGCTGCCCTTCCGTGATGGCGAGACCTTTGCCGGTCCAGAGGCAGACGGGGACCTGCCGGAGATGCTTGGGCTTCTGCGCGACGAGGGGGTCCTCCAGCGTCAGGGGGAGCAGTGGTTCTGGGTGGCGGACAGCTATCCCGCCAACGCCGTGTCGCTGCGCTCGGTGGCCGAGGGCAACTTCGTGGTCATCGACACCACCGGCGGCGCCCAGACCATCATCGCCGAGGTGGACTGGACCAGCGCCCCGTCCACCCTCTACCCGGGCGCCATCTACATGATCCAGTCCCAGCCCTATCAGGTGGAGCGACTGGACTGGACCGGGCGCAAGGCCTTCGTCACCCGCACCCGGGCCGACTATTACACCGACGCCATCGACTACACCCGGCTCAAGATCCTCGATCGCTTCGAGGCGCGCCAGATCGCCGGGTTCAGCCAGGCCCGGGCCGTGGTGGCGAACGGCGAGGTCCACCTGGTGCGCCGCTTCCCCGGCTACAAGAAGATCCGTTACTACAGCCACGACAACATCGGCTACGGAAACATCGACCTGCCGGATCAGGAGCTGCATACCACCGCCGTCTGGTGGCAGGCGGACCCGGAGGTCCTCCAATCCCTGCTGCCCGATCGCCAGCAGGCCATCGAGGGCTTCCTCGGCGCCGCCTATGCCCTGCACCACGTGGCGGCCCTGCGCTCCATGGCCGAGATCCGCGATCTCGGGCGGGCGGTCGGCGACGGCCAGGGGACCTGGTTCGCGGTGACCGGGGCGGACGGGCGGGGTCAGATCCGCGGGCCGGACAATGGTCCGTTGGACGGCGGCTGCGTCGCCCGCTTCGAGCCCACCCTCTTCCTCTACGACAACTACCCGGGCGGGATCGGGCTCTCGGCGCCGCTCTTCGATGCCGCCGATGCACTGGTGCGGGATGCCCTGGATCTGGTCGCCGCCTGTGCGTGCGCTGCCGGCTGTCCCGCCTGCGTCGGGCCCGTGCTGCCGGGGGACGCGCAGCGCCCCGTCACGCCCAGGTCCGCCGCGCTCGCGGTGCTGGGGCTGCTTGGCGCGGCCCCGGGCATACGAGAGGCCGTGGCGGCCGGCGGGACCAGGGACCGCGATGGGGTCAGGGACCATGGGGCTTGAGGAGCGGCTGCGTCGGCTGCGGCCTCAGAGCGGTGCCCAGGGTCCGAATCAGGGGGCCGCGCCTCGACCGGATCCCGAGGGGCCCGTGCCCGCCGTCCCCAGCCTCGCCGAGCGGCTGAGGCGGCTCGCGCCGGACCGGCGCGCCTGGCAACCCCGAGTGCCGGACGAGCCCGCCCTGGCCGCGGCACTCGGCGCGGATCGGCTCGAGCCCGGGGTGCTGCGCATCGAGCGGCGGCTCGCCGCGCGTCTGCGCCACGGACGGGTCCTGTTGGGTGCCGGCATCGAGCCCCGATTCCTCCCCGGCTGGACCGATGGGGTCGGAGTATCCGGTCCCGCGACCCCCTGGCTCTGTCTCGACACCGAGACCAGCGGGCTCGCCGGGGGCACCGGCACCTGGGCCTTCCTCACCGGGTTCCTGCGACAGGACATCGATGGCTGGCGGCTCTGTCAGTTGCTGCTCACCCGGCTCGACGCGGAGGCCGCCTATCTGGAGCGGGTGGCGGGTGAGCTGGACGGATCCGGAGGCGGGCCCGCCCGGCTTCTGAGCTACAACGGCCGCGGCTTCGACGCCCCCCTGCTCGCCACCCGCTTCCGGCTCGCCGGCCGCCCGGATCCGCTCGCCGGGCTCCCTCACCTGGACCTGCTGGCCCCGATGCGGCGCGCCTTCACCGCGGTCTGGCCCGACTGCCGGCTGGCGACCGCCGAGTCCCGGCTGCTCGGCTTCGCGCGGCGGGACGATCTGCCCGGCGCCGCCGCGCCCCAGGCCTGGCTGGGCTGGCTGAGGCGGGGGGAGACCGGCCCACTGGCCGGGGTGATCCGGCACAACCGGCTCGATCTGCTCTCGCTCGCGGGTCTGCTCCCGGCCCTGGATGCCGTCTATGGGGACCCGGGCGCCCGCGGCGCGGACCCGCGCGCGGTCGCCGCCGCCCACCTGGCCGGCGGCAATGCCGGCCTGGCCCTGGAGATCCTGGCGGCCAACCGTGGCCGGCTCGACCCGCCCGGGCTGCTCGATCTGGCGCGGCTCTATCGCCGCACCGGTCAATGGGGTCGGGCGGCGGCGATCTGGTCGTCGCTGGACGCCGCCGGCATCCCGGAGGCCCGTGCGGCACTGGCACGCTATCACGAGCACCACTCCCGGGACCTGGACCTGGCCCTGTCCTTGACCCGGACCCTGCCCCCAGGCGCGGATCGGGAGCAGCGCCTCACCAGGCTGCTGGCCAAGCGCGACCGACGGGGCCTGACTCGCCGTCTGGATCTCGGTTAGCCGGAGGCCGACGCGTCGGCCGGGGTCGGTCTCATCGGCGCGTCCGCCAGTGGATCCGGATCTTCATCCCGCCCCGCGCCGCAGGGACTCGGCTGGAGCGGGCGCGCCATTCGACTGTCCCTTGTCCCGGCCCTGGGTTCGCCGGTCCATCGGCCCCGGTTGCAGGTACGTACTCACCGCCAGGAGTCGTCGTCCCGCGGCAGGCGGGCGAAGTCGTCCATCACCCTGACCTCGCAGGGTGCGGTGTCGGACCAGGTCCACAGGACCAGGTTGCGATCCCCGAGGCCGATTCCCGGGGCGAACGACGGGACCAGGGCCCCCTGGCAGCCGCCGGCGATCAGGTCCTCCGCCAGGTCCCAGGTCGGCGGCACCTGGCCGCGAGCGGCGAGATCCTCCCAGGGGCAGGCCAGGGTCGCCGGCTCGATGGCCAGTGCGGCCGTCAGCGCCGGGTCGGTCAGGTCGATGACCCCCGCGCAGTCGATGCGGTAGGCGACCAGGGTCATGGGCTGGGCCTTGAAGGGAAACCCCTGCTGCGCCTCCATCCAGGCGGTGGTCGGGTCGAGCGACGTGTACAGGGCCCGCCGGCCCGGGCGATTGAAGCGCCCGCCGAAACGGGCCGCACCCTCACCGGAGGTCGGGGCATAGGCCCAGCGCGGGTGATGGGCGCGGAAGACGGTCCCGGCGAAGGGTTGCGCCAGGGCCGCCCGGCTCACGCGTAGCCGCCCTCGGCGATGCGCGCCAGGTAGTCCTTCACGGCCTGGGCCCGGCCCTCCTTGACCAGGTCCTCGGCGGTCTTGTCGCCGAAGGACGGCAGGGGCTCGGAGCGGAACCAGGCAAAGGCGCGCCCGACCGAGCCGGACCAGCGGGTGACCCGGTTGATGATTTCGGTGGTGTCGCGCAGGCGGGTCTGGGTCGACCGGCTCGCGGCGCGCGCCCGCTTCGAGACGGCATCCCGCGACAGGCCGGTGGCGGCGGCGAGCTCGGCCTTGGAGATGTGCAGCACGCCGGCCAGTCGGTCGGTGAGCACCTGCCCATCGGCGTCGATGACGGTCTCGAGGAGCTCGGGTTGGGCGGCCATGGTCGTGCCTCTCTAAATCACCTCAATCATGGCGAAATTATGAGGCATCCCCCGGAGGTTGCAAGGCCGTCCGGCCTAGTTGCTCGGGAGGCGACCGCCACGACGGGTGCGCATCCCCGTGCGGCCTCGCCTCGCGCGACGACCGCCCACTCTTGATCGACATATCCCCATACATCATCGGGATATACTTTTCGGCCCTCGCCACTTCCTAACCATGGACGCCCAGGCGCCCGCCCGCTAGTCTGGTGCCCCATGTTCGTCGCCCTGCGTATCGAGGTTCGGACCCTTCCCGGCGTCCTCAACGGCGTGCCGGCGCTCCTGCGCCTGCTCGACGAGTACAAGGTCCAGGCCAGTTTCCTGTTCGCGTTGGGTCCGGATCGCTCTGCCTGGACCTGTTGGCCCATGGGTCCCGAGTCTCTGGCGGAGCGGCGCCGCACCCAGGTCCTGCGCGCGCCGGACAGGCGCGGGCGGCTGCGGGGTCTCTTCCCACCCGCGCCGCTGATCGGCGCCCGGGCCCAGGCGCTGATGCGCTCCTGCCAGGCGGCGGGCCACGAGCTGGGTTGCCTGGCCCAGGACCCCGTGACCTGGGAGCGCCGGGCGGCCCACGGCGATCTGGACTGGACCCGCGCCGAGCTGGGGCGGTCCCTGTCGGCGTTCGAGTCCCTGCTTGGCGAGAGCCCCGCACTGTTCGCCGCCCCGGGCTGGCAGGTCAATCCACACCTGTTCGCCGAGGAGTCCCGCCTGGGCCTCGGCTATGCCAGCGACACCCGGGGCCGCGGCCCCTTCCTGCCCCTGCTCCAGGGGGTCCACGGCAGCTGCCCTCAGGTCCCGACCACCTTGCCGACCCTGGGTGAGCTGATCGGGCGCGACGGGGTGACGCTGGACAACATCCACCAGTTCGTCTTCGCCGAGAGCCAGTACGTGGCGCCCGAGGGTCATGTCTTCAGCGCCTCCGCGGAGATCGAGGGGCTGCGGATGCTCCCGGTCCTGGAGCGTCTCCTCACCATGTGGCGGGGCTCCTGGGGACGGGTGGGCCCGCTCGCGGAGATCGCGCGGGAGCTGGATCGCCAGCGTCTGCCGACCCACCAGGTGGGCTGGACCCAGGTCCCGGGCCGCCAGTGTCATGTGGCGGGGCAGGGGATTCCGGTCGCCTTGTGAGTGTCGCTGGTACTGAATCTGGACCCATCGATCAATCCGCCGGCTGGCAGGCGCGGCTCGATCTGACCTTCGCGGAACGCGCCGGGCGCACCCTGCTCGCGCACAAGCAACAGCGCGGTCCCCTGACGGTGCAGCGTCCCTTCTACCCCGAGGGCGGCCCCTGTCATTGCTATCTCTTGCACCCCCCCGGCGGCGTGGTCGGCGGCGACCGGCTGGAGATCGCGGTGCAGGCTGGCGCGGGAGCCCATGCCCTGGTGACCACGCCGGGTGCGGCCAAGTTCTACCGCAGCGCCGGGCCCAGTGCAGAGCAGTCGCAGCGCTTGAGGGTGGAGGCGGGCGGGGTGCTCGAATGGTTTCCTCAGGAGACCATCCTGTTCCCGGGAGCGCGGCTGCGCCTGACCACCGAGGTGGACCTGGAGCCCGGTTCCCGATTCATGGGCTGGGAGGTCCTGAGCCTGGGCCGCCCGGCCGTCGGCGAGCGTTTCCACACCGGATTCGCGGACCTGGGCCTGAGCGTTCGGCGCGCCGGGGTGCCGCTGCTCGTGGAGCGGCTGCGTCTGTCCGACGGCGCGGGCCTCGACGCCGCCAGCGGGTTGCGGGGTCATCCGGTGAGCGGGACCCTGGTGGCGAGCGGAGCCGCGAAAGCCGACCTGGACGCGCTGCGCGACGGTCGGCACCCGGACGCAGTAGTGCTATGGGGTGCGACCCTGTTGGATGATCTGCTGGTTGCTCGCTGTCTCGCCGGGGGTGTCGAGCCCGTCCATCGTCTTTTCCGGTCCATTTGGGGCATACTGCGGCCCAGACTCTTCGGCGCGCCCGTCTGCCCACCCCGGATCTGGGCGACTTGATCTCATTCGGCTGATCCCCTTCGGCTGATCCTCTCGGAGCCCCCCCATGGACCTCACGCCCAGAGAAAAAGACAAGCTCCTGCTCTTCACCGCCGGGCTGCTCGCCGAGCGGCGCAAGGCCCGCGGCCTCAAGCTCAACTACCCAGAGGCGATCGCATACATCAGCTGCGCCATCCTCGAGGGCGCGCGCGACGGCAGGACCGTCGCGGAGCTGATGGACTATGGCCGCACCCTGCTGGGCCGGGAGGATGTGATGGACGGAATCCCGGAGATGATCCACGACGTCCAGGTGGAGGCGACCTTCCCCGACGGCACCAAGCTGGTGACGGTGCACGATCCCATCATCTGAGTCCGTTGTTTCGCCGATGTCGGGTGAGGAGGGCGGCGATCCTGAGACGGGCGTCGGACTGAAGTCCGACCCACGGCGGTCCCGGTGGTCGCCGTCCTGCGGCGACCCGATTCCCAGAACTCTACCTCAGACTCTCGGAGGTCCAGGCATGAACCCAGGCGAAATTCTCGTCGCCCCCGGCGAGATCGAGCTCAACGCCGGCAGACCGGTGCTGACAGTCGAGATCGCCAATACCGGCGATCGGCCCATCCAGGTGGGTTCCCACTATCACTTCTATGAGACCAATGGGGCGCTGGCGTTCGATCGGGAGCCGACCCGTGGCTGGCGCCTCGATATACCGGCGGGCACCGCCGTGCGCTTCGAGCCCGGTCAGACCCGATTGGTCAGCCTGGTCCCCTATGCCGGGGCCCGTCAGGTCTACGGCTTCAACGCCCGGGTGATGGGCGCGCTCGATCCGCCCGCCGAGGCGCAACCCGAGGAGCCAGCCAACCCCCAGGCCGCGCCCGGATCCCAGGAGGCCCAACCATGAGCCGCATCGACCGCACAGCCTACGCATCGCTCTATGGCCCGACCGTTGGTGACCGGGTCCGGCTCGGGGATTCGGAGTTGATCATCCAGGTGGAATCGGACCGCACCGTCTATGGCGACGAGGTCTGCTTCGGCGGGGGCAAGGTGATCCGCGACGGCATGGGTCAGTGCCAGCGGCACGGGGCCGAAGTGGCCGATCTGGTGATTACCAATGCCCTGATCCTGGATCATTGGGGCATCGTCAAGGCCGACATCGGGGTCAAGGACGGGCGCATCTCCGGGATCGGCAAGGCCGGCAATCCGGACACCCAGGCGGGAGTAGACATCCTGATCGGTGCGGGCACCGAGATCATCGCCGGCGAGGGTCGGATCCTCACCGCCGGGGCCGTCGACGCCCATATCCACTTCATCTGTCCCCAGCAGGTGGAGGAGGCCCTAATGTCCGGGGTCACCACCCTGCTGGGCGGCGGCACCGGTCCCGCGACCGGCACCAACGCCACCACCTGCACCCCCGGGCCCTGGAACATCCAGCGCATGCTCCAGGCGGCCGAGGGGCTGCCGGTCAACCTGGGGTTCCTGGGCAAGGGCAACGGCAGCCTCCCCAGTCCGCTGGAGGAGCAGGTCCGCGCCGGGGCCATGGGGCTCAAGCTCCATGAGGACTGGGGCACCACCCCGGCCGCCATCGACTGTTGCCTGGACGTGGCCGAGCGTTATGACGTCCAGGTGGCGATCCACACCGACACCCTGAACGAGTCCGGATTCGTCGAGGACACCATCGCCGCGTTCAAGGACCGCACCATCCACACCTACCACACCGAGGGCGCCGGCGGCGGTCACGCCCCCGACATCATCAAGGCGGCGGGGCTGCCCAATGTGCTGCCGAGCTCGACCAACCCGACCCGGCCATACACGATCAACACGGTGGACGAGCACCTGGACATGCTGATGGTCTGCCACCATCTGTCCCCGTCGATCCCGGAGGACGTCGCCTTCGCCGAGTCGCGCATCCGCCGCGAGACCATCGCCGCCGAGGACATACTCCATGACCTCGGCGCCTTCTCGATGATCTCATCGGACTCCCAGGCCATGGGCCGCGTGGGGGAGGTGATCACCCGCACCTGGCAGTCCGCCCACAAGATGAAGGTCCAGCGGGGCTCGCTCGCCGGTGACCCGGCCGGGCACGACAACGGCCGCGCCAAGCGCTACGTGGCCAAGTACACCATCAACCCGGCCATCGCCCACGGCATCGCCCATGAGGTGGGCTCGGTGGAGGTCGGCAAGCTCGCCGACCTGGTGCTGTGGCGGCCCGCCTTCTTCGGGACCAAACCGAGCCTGATCCTCAAGGGCGGCCTGATTGCCGCCGCGCTGATGGGTGATGCAAACGCCTCCATCCCCACCCCCCAGCCGGTGCACTACAGGCCCATGTTCGGGGGCTTCGGCCGGGCGCTCGGTGCCACCTCCATGACCTTCCTGTCCCAGTGGGGTATGGAGGCAGGGGTTCCCCAGAAGCTGGGTCTCAAACGCCTGATCGGCGTGGTGCGCGACGCCCGCCGGGTGCGCAAGTCCGACATGGTCCACAACGACTGGCAGCCAACGATCGAGGTGGACGCACAGACCTACGAGGTGCGCGCCGACGGTCAGCTCCTCACCTGCGAGCCGGCGGCGGTTCTGCCCTTTACCCAGCGTTATTTTCTCTTTTAGGGCGGCGGCGGGGTGCTCGATGCGCCGCGCTGATCCACCCTGCGCGGGCGCGCGGCTGTCATAAGACCGTCATCGAACTTTCACGAAAGGATCGCATTGGGTGCGCAGAATACGCGACGCACTTCCCGTTTTTTCCGAACCCAATGTCATGCTCGGGAGCTCCTACATGAAGAAGGCCTCTTACCTGAAAACCGCGGTCGCCACCGGTTTCGCCGCCCTGTTTGCCGTCTCCGCCAACGTCAGTGCCGATGTGAAGCTCAACGGCTCCGGCGCCAGCTTCCCCTTCCCGATCTACTCCAAGTGGTTCAAGGACTTCAGCGCCGCCCACAAGGACATCCGCATCGACTACCAGTCCAAGGGCTCGGGCGCGGGCATCCAGGACCTGATCAACGGCACCGTCGACTTCGCCGCCTCTGACGCGGCCATGAATGACGAGGAGATGTCGAAGGTGAAGCAGGGCGTGGTGCTGCTGCCCATGACCGCCGGCGAAGTCGTTCTGATCTACAACCTCAAGGGCGTGAAGTCGCTGAACCTGCCTCGCGATGTTTATCCCGCCATCTTCTCGGGCAAGATCACCCAATGGAACGATCCGGCCATCGCCAAGGCCAACCCCGGGGTCGACCTGCCCGACAAGAAGATCACCGTGGTGACCCGCTCGGATTCCTCGGGTACCTCCTATGTATTCACCGGCCATCTCTCCGCGATCAGCCCGGAGTTCAAGGAGGCGGTGGGTCAGTCCAAGTCACCGGCCTGGCCCAAGACCGGCAACTTCATTGCGGCACCCAAGAATGACGGTGTGACCGCCCAGGTCCAGCAGAACGAGGGCGCCATCGGGTATGTCGAGTACGGTTATGCCAAGCTGACCGGTTGGAAGCAGGTCGCCAAGCTCGAGAACAAGTCCGGCAAGTTCATGGCGCCCGGTCCCGAGAGCGGCGCCGCCGCCCTGGCGTCGGCCGAATTCCCCGCCGGCACCCTGCCTGGAAGCGATGTGCCCAATCTGATCGCCTGGGTGTGGGACCCCGCCGGTGCCGACGCCTATCCCATCGCGACCTTCACCTGGATGCTGTTCTACAAGGACCAGGACGACGCCAAGGCCGAGGCCCTGCGCAAGATGGTGGAGTACGGCGTCAAGGAAGGTCAGAAGATCGCCGACTCCATGGGCTACATCCCTCTGCCCGAGAACGTCCAGGAGAAGGTGCTGTCCGCCGCGAAGTTCATCCAGTAGGCCCTCGGCGCTTCGACCCGCGACGCGAAACCAGCGGGGGGCGGGCCGAGCGGCCCGCCCCCGCTTCTTTGTGGGCCGCTCACCGCCGGTCATGATTCGTTCGTCATATCGTAACAATGAGCTGTTAGTGTGACGCTATCCGCAGTTTCGGCCGGCGGCGCCTCCACGAAAGGACCCGCAGGCGCGGCGGCCGTCCCGAGCTCAGTGGGCGAGCCGTGCCAGCCCTCCATCGATCGCCACGACCATGTCCAAACTGTTTCAAGCCGCGGGTTCCACGGGCTCGATCTCGGGGCCGCCATCGAGCGGTGAATATGCGAGGGACCGCCTCTTTCGCGGGATTGCCTGGATCTGCGCCTCCCTCATCATCGTCCTCACCGCCTACATCCTGTGGGAGATCGGGCAGAAGGCGGCCCCGGCCTTCCAGGAGCACGGTTTGGGCTTCATCACCGGGACCACCTGGAACGTCAACAAGGGCGAGTTCGGCGTGCTCCCCGAGATCTGGGGCACCCTCTACAGCTCGGTGCTGGCACTGATCCTGGGCGGCATCTTTGGCGTCGCCATCGCCATCTTTCTGACCCAGGACTTCATCCATCACGGAGTTGCGACCGTGTTCCGCGCCGTGGTCGAGATGCTGGCCGCCATCCCCTCGGTGGTGTTCGGCCTCTGGGGCATCTATGTCCTGATCCCGCTGCTCAAACCCGGCGCCGAGTGGCTCCATGAGCACCTCGGCTGGTTCCCCCTGTTCGGGACCGATCTGTCCGGGCCCGGCATGGCCCCTGCCGCCCTGGTGCTGGCGATCATGATCCTGCCCACGGTCGCGGCCATCTCCGTGGATGCCTTCCGGCGCATCCCCTACAAGGTGAAAGAGGCCGCCTACGGCATGGGTACCACCCGTTGGGAGGCGATCCTCAAGGTCATGCTGCCGACCGCATCCTCCGGCATCCTGGCGGCCTTGGTGCTGGGATTCGGCCGCGCCCTGGGAGAGACCATGGCGCTGGCCATGCTGATCGGCAACTCCAATCAGATCAGCCTGTCGATCTTCGCGCCGGCCAACACCCTGGCCTCGCTGCTGGCCTCGACCTTCCCCGAGGCCGGGCAGATCGAGGTCCAGGCATTGATGTACGCGGCCCTGGTGCTGCTCGCCATCACCTTCCTGGTGAACGTCGCGGGTCTCGCGGTGCAGCAGCACACCATCCGCAAGTTCGAGGGTAAGCAATGAGCGAGATCGAATTGGCGCTCGCCGAGCAGCCGCGTCCCATCCCCCATCTGGGCCGGCGGGCGCTCGAGCCCCGGGCCCTCAAGAGCGGCATCCTGACGGCACTGACCTGGCTGGCCGCCATCCTGGCCTCGGTGCCGCTCATCTCCGTCATCTACATGCTGCTGGTGCAGGGCGGGACCCGGCTCTTCGGCGCCGATGTGGTCGAGGTCTTGACGGGGCTCCCGCCCGCCGGTTTCGAGCAGGGCGGGGGCATAGGCCCGGCCATCGTCGGCACCCTGGTGATGGTCGCCATCGCCTCGGTGCTCAGCATCCCGCTCGGTATCCTGGCCGCCATCTATCTCGGCGTGCTCGATCCCCAGAGCAAGACGGCCACCACCTCGCGCTTCCTCGCCAAGGTGCTCACCGGCTTCCCGTCCATCCTCGCCGGCGTCTTCGTCTATGCGGTGCTGGTGATCCGCTACGGCTACTCCGCCTGGGCCGGTGGTGTGGCGCTCGCGGTGCTGATGCTGCCCACGGTGGTGCTGGCCGCCGAGGAGGCCATGGCCCAGGTGCCCCAGCGCATGAAGGACGCCGCCTACGGCATGGGCTGCACCCGCACCCAGGTGATCTGGAAGGTGGTGCTGCCCACGGGGCTGCCCGGCATCCTCACCGGCGTCATGCTCGCCATCGCCGGCGCCGCCGGTGAGTCCGCGCCGCTCCTGTTCACGGCGCTCTTCAGCAACTACTACATCTCCCAGTTGACCGAGCCGACCGCGTCACTCTCCATCCTGATCTACAACTTCTCCGGCATGCCCTTCCAGAACCAGATCGAGCTGGCCTGGACGGCGTCCCTGGCCCTGGTGCTGATCGTGCTGGTGTTCAACATCCTGGCGCGTCTGGTCGGCCAGCCCAAGGTCTGATTTCACCACCGAGGTATCCCAACCATGAGTGCAGCAGCAGAGGCGATCTTCGTCGCGGAGCCCTTCCAGGCCGCGGCAGACAATGTCGTCATCGATTGCAATGTGGAGAAGATCTTTTACGGCGACTTCCTGGCGGTGCGCGACAGCCTGGTGCCGATCGAGAAGAACAAGATCACCGGCTTCATCGGCCCCTCCGGCTGCGGCAAGTCCACGGTGCTGCGCAGCCTCAACCGCATGAACGACCTGATCCCGGTGTTCCGTTTCCAGGGCAGCGTCATCTACCACGGCCAGGACGTCTACGCCAAGAACGTGGACCCGGTGGTGGTGCGCCGCTACATCGGCATGGTGTTCCAGCAGCCCAACCCCTTCTCCATGAGCATCTACGACAACGTGGCCTTCGGCCTCAAGCTCAACCGCTTCCGCGGTGACATCGAGGAGAAGGTGCAGAAGGCCCTGGAGCGCGCCGCCCTGTGGAAGGAGGTCAAGGACAAGCTCAAGAACAGCGGACTCTCGCTCTCCGGCGGGCAGCAGCAGCGCCTGTGTATCGCCCGCGCCATCGCCACCGAACCCGACGTGCTGCTGATGGACGAGCCCTGCTCGGCGCTCGACCCCATCGCCACCCGCCAGGTGGAGGAGCTGATGCTGGAGCTCAAGGAGCGCTACACCCTGGCGCTGGTCACCCACAACATGCAGCAGGCCACCCGGGTGGCCGACACCACCGCCTTCTTCTCGGTGGACATCTCCAAGGGCGGGCGCACCGGCTACCTGGTTGAGATGGGCCCCACCGGTCAAATCTTCCAGGATCCCAGGGAGCAGCTCACCAAGGAATACATCTCCGGCGAGTTCAGCTGACGACACCGCGACGGGGGTCATCATGAAGCGCACCCAGCCGATCGGTGCGGTCGCCGCCGCGGCACTGCTTGCCGCGCTCCTGGCATCCTGCAGGGACAAGCCGGCCGAGACCGGCGGCACTGCTGAGCACGGCCTGGTCGTCGAGGGGGCCGGGTGCCACCTTCCCTCAGCCGCTCTATGCGCGCTGGATCGAGGAATACCGCAAGCAGCGCCCGGACGTCCCTTGACCGCTACCAGGGGGTGGGGAGCGGTGAGGGCATCAAGCGCTTCCTGGCCGGGACAGTGGATTTCGGTGCCAGTGACGCGGCCATGTCCGACGCGGACCTGGCGAAGGTCGACCCGGCCGCGGCGCCGTCATGATTCCCATGACCGCCGGTCATCGTGGTGCTCGCCTACCACATCCCGGGCGTGGAGGAGGGCCTGACCCTGAAGCGCGACGTCTACCTGGACATCTTTGCGGGCAAGATCCGCCGCTGGAATGACCCGCGCGTCCGCGAGGCCAACCCCGGTCTCAAGCTCCCCGCCCTCGACATCGTGACCGTGGTGCGCCGTGACTCGAGCGGCACCACGTTCGTCGTCACCAATCACCTGGCGGCGGTCAGTCCGTGGTGGGCCCGAGCAGGGTCCGGGGGTCGGCAAGCTGATCGACTGGCCCGGCAACGCCATGAGCGTGATCGGCAACGAAGGCGTCGCCCAGCGGGTCAGGATCACCGACGGGGCCATCGGTTACATGGAGTATGAATTCGCCGAGCGGCTGGGTCTGCCGGTGGCGTCGCTCCAGAACAAGGCAGGCGAGCTGGTCGCGGCCAGTCCCCAAGCCGGTCAGGCGGCACTCGACTCCGCCCCCGCGGTGCCGGCAGACCTGCGGGTCTTCGTGCCCGACCCGGATGGAGCCGACTCCTATCCCATGGTGAGCTATTCCTGGGTGCTGCTCGACAGACACTATGCCGATCCCGCCAAGGGGCAAGCGCTGAAGGACGCGCTGGGCTGGGGTCTGACCCAGGGTCAGCCGATCGCGACCGAGATGGGCTACATCCCGCTCCCCACGACCATGATCGCAAGGGCAAGCGAGGTGCTATCGCAGGTTCAGTAGCCGGAAATCGGTTTGAATGGAGGGGGCGATCCGGTCGCCCCCTTTTTTGTCGGCTCTCAGTCGAAAGGCGACGGCGGCTTCGAATCCGCGTCACCCTCCGCGCACTGTCGGGCCGCGCGGGAGAGAAACGGCGACTGAGACGGTCAGAGGCGGGAGCGGCGCCCGGCAGGCCCTGATTCGAGATTCATTCGCGGCCCACTCGGGACCCCGCACGACTGAAGGAGAAGCTGAATTGAGTGCATGCGGTCTCGACCTGACCGGCATCGAGGCGACCCTGCGGGCGGTTCAGCAGGACTTCGACCGGATCAACGCCACCCTCGACACCCCCCGCGACCCGCTGAGCGATCAGGTCCTAGACAATCTGATGGCAGGCTACGAGTACCTGAACGCCCTGCTCGCGACCGACACGAATCCGCTGGTCAGGGGCAACTCCAGTCATCTCCTCCAGCTCAACAACCTGGTGCTGTGCGGCACCGACGAGCTGGTCTACGAGGACTGCCTGCCGCACGTGAAGGAGACGGAGCGGCGCTTCTACGACGACACCAACCCGGGCGGGGTGCGGGCGCTGATGGGCTATCTGGCGAGCCACAAGGACGACAACGTGTGGAAGCGGGCCGCCGGTACCTACATCCGTATCCTCTCCCAGCCCCAGCTCTTCATCGAGGGCAACCACCGCACCGGCTCACTGGTGATGAGCTACGTGCTGGCCAAGGCGGGTAAGCCGCCCTTCGTCCTGTCGGTGGAGAACGCCAAGGCCTATTTCGATCCCTCGTCGCTGGTCAAGGACTGCCGCAAGCGCAGCTTCCACATGCTGATCGAGGTCCCGAAGCTGCGTAAGCGACTTGCCGCCCTGCTCAAGGACGGCGCCAACCCGGCATTCCTGACCGGGCCGGTGGGATCCAAGAACGCATCGAGCCGCCGCCTGGCCGTCAGCGGTCTCGGCTGATCGAGCCCGCCCGAGCCTACCCGCGACATCGCCCGTGCGATACGTCGCAGGGCGGATGCCCAAGGGGCGATCCGCACGGATTCGGATCTAACCGGCGAGACGCAAGGGCAGGGAGCGCAGCCGCTGGCCGGTGGCCGCGAACAACGCATTGGCCACCGCCGGGGCTATGACCGGCGTCGCCGGCTCGCCGACGCCGGTGGGCGGCTCGGCGGACGGGAGGATATGAACCTCCACCGCCGGCATCTGGTCGATGCGCAGTACGGTATAGTCGTGGAAGTTGGACTGCACCGGCGCGCCCCGATCGATGCGGATCTCACCGGAGAGGGCCGCCGAAAGGCCGAACCCCATGCCGCCCTCCATCTGGGCGCGGATCACGTCCGGGTTCACGGCGATGCCGCAGTCCACGGCGATCACCACCCGGTCGACCCGGAAGCGGCCGCCCTTGCGCACGCTGACCTCCGCCACCTGGGCGACAAAGCTCCCGAACGACTCGTGCACCGCGACCCCGCGGGCGCGCCCGGGACCGAGCGGCTCCCCCCAACCGGCCTTCTCCGTGGCGAGCCGCAGCACCGCCGCGTGGCGGGGATGCTCGGCGAGCAGGGCCAGCCGGAAGGCCACCGGGTCCTGGCCCGCGGCGCTGGAGAGCTCGTCGATCAGGCACTCGCCGGCGAATGCGGTGTGAGTGGAGCCGACGGAGCGCCACCACTGGACGGGCACCGGGAGCTTGGGCGAGTGCAGCTCGACCCGTAGGTTGGGGATGGCATAGGGGAGGTTGACCGCCCCCTCCACCGAGGTCTGGTCCACCCCGTCCTTGATCATGATCGGCTCGAAGGCGGTCCCGGCCATGATGGATTGGCCGATGATGCGCTGATCCCAGGCCAGCGGGCGCCCCTCGGCGTCCAGCGCGGCGCGGATGCGGTGCAGATAGAGCGGCCGATACCAGCCGGCCCGCATGTCGTCCTCCCGGGTCCACTGGAGCTTGACCGGCACCTTGCCGCCCGCGGCCTTGAAGCAATGGGCGGCCTCGACCGGATAATCCGAGGCCGGGTTGGCGCGCCGTCCAAAGGAGCCCCCGGCGTAGAGCATCTGGATCTGGACCTGGTCGGGCTTGAGCCCCAGGACTCCGGCCACCGCGGCCTGATCCGCGGTCTGGAACTGCTCGCCGTTGTAGACCCGCACCCCTGACTCGAGCGGCTCGATCACGCAGTCCATGGGCTCCATGGCCGCATGGGCGAGATAGGGGACCGTGAATTCGGCCTCGATCACGCCGGCCGCACCGGCCAGCGCGGACTCGGCATCGCCGTCGTTGCGCGCGATGGCGCCCGGTGTCTGAGCGAGCTCCCGGTAGCTCTTGAGGATCTCGTCCGAACCCTCGCTCATGGCGGCGGTCTCGTCCCACTGGATCCGCAGGGCCTCGCGCCCCTGGCGGGCAGACCAGAAGTCCCGGCCCAAGACGGCGACGCCGCTCGGGATCTGAGCCACGGCGACCACCCCGGGGACGGCCTTGGCGGCCGTTGCGTCGAAGGACGCGACCCGGGCGTCGAAGCGAGGCGGGTGGGCGACTAGGGCGGTGAGCATCCCAGGCAGGTGAAGATCCTGGGTGAAGCGGGCGCTGCCGTCGGTCTTACCGGGCCCGTCCTTGCGGCGCAGGTCCGGGTTGCCGATCAGTCGGAACTGGGACGGGTCCTTGAGCGGCACCTCGCCCGGTACGGGCTGCGCCGCGGCGGCCTGCGCCAAGACGCCGAAGCGGGCCCTGTGACCGTCGGGATGGCTCAGGACTCCGCTCACAATCTCGATCTCCGCGGCCGGCACCTGCCAGCGGTCGGCCGCCGCGGCCACCAGCATCTGCCGGGCAGCGGCGCCGGCCTTGCGCATCTGCTCGAACGAGTTGGCGATGGCGGTGCTGCCCCCGGTGCCCTGGGCCGAGCCCCAGAACAGGTTGTTGTAGCGTTTCGCGTCCGCGGGCGCGCCCTCGGCCCGCACCTGCTCCCAATCCGCGTCCAGCTCCTCGGCCACCAGGGTGGGCAGACCCGTGTAGGTGCCCTGACCCATCTCCAGGTGCTTGCAGATCACGGTGACGCTGTCGTCGGTGCCGATGCGCACGAAGGCGTTCGGCTCGAAGGTGCCGGCGGCCCGCTCTTCGCCTCCCGCGATGCCCGGGCCCGCGTCCAGCATTCGGGCCCCCGCGGGCGTCAGGCGTAGGCCGAGCAAGAGTCCGGCCCCGGCGCCGACACCGCCCTGGAGGAAGGCGCGGCGGCTGAGATTGACGATGGCGTCGGTCTTCATGGTCGCTGTCCTCCTTCGTGCGCTCAGGCCAGGCTCTCGGCGGCGCGCCGGATGGCGGCGCGGATCCGGGCATAGGTCGCACAGCGGCAGATGTTGCCCGTCATGGCGGTGTCGATCTCCGCGTCCGTCGGGTCCGGGTTGGCGGCCAATAGGGCCGCGGCGGAGAGGATCTGACCGGACTGACAGAAGCCGCACTGGACCACGTCCAGTTCGTTCCAGGCGGCCTGTACCGCCTTACCCGCCGGGCTAGAAAGTCCCTCGATGGTGACCACCTCGCCGCCGTTCGCCAGCGACAGGGGCGTGGAGCAGGAGCGCACCGGGGCACCATTGAGGTGGACGGTGCAGGCCCCGCACTGGGCGATGCCGCAACCATATTTGGTGCCGGTCACCCCCAGGTGCTCGCGGATGGCCCACAGCAGCGGCATGGCCGGGTCCAGGTCCAGTTGATGCTCGGTGCCGTTGAGGCGCAGCGTGATCATGGCGAGGTCTCCGAGTCGGGTCGGGAGGCAGTTGATAATGCGTCGGGATCGCGTGCTGAATGGAAACGGCGATCTCTCCCAGGTGCGGACCGCCGCTGCGTCCCGCAAGCCGGCGGCCCAGTCGCGGCCTCAGACGTCCTTCGGAATGCGGATCTTCTGGCCGACGAAGATCAGATCCGGGTCCTTGATGACCTCGCGGTTGGCCTCGAAGATGCGCGGATAGGCACTGCCCTCGCCGTAGAACCGCTTGGCAAGTCCCCACAGGGTGTCACCCTTCTCGATGACGTGGAACTGCACCTCTGCCCCTTGAGGTGGGGCCTTCAGGGCATCCACCTTCACCTCGCCCACACCGCGCACGTTTCCGGCCATGAGCACCGCCTTCTCCAGTGCCTCCGGGGTCTCGGCCTCCCCGGCGAGTGACACGACCCCCTTATCGTAGCTGACCTGCAAGTCCTTGATGCCGGGATTGTCCTGTTCGATCTCCTCCCTGATCCTGTCGCTCGCTTCGGCCTCATCTCCGAACAGCTTCTTGCCGATGTCTCTGGCGAAATCGAATAGGCCCATGGTGTCCTCCCCCAAATGAAAGTGTTGCTGCGCTGGCTCAATGCGCAAGAAACGCTAGCACAAAGATGCGGACGGCGAACGCCGGCATACCCCGACATCCAGGCGCCATACCGGTCTGCTAGAGTTTGAGTCCCGCGCCCTGTCGCCGGATTGTTGCGAAGGAGACAAGCTTATGCCCGCCTGGTCACTGATCGCCTGGCTCGTCATCGGCGCCGTTTCCGGGCTGTTCGCCCGCGGCTTCATTGGGGGGACGCCGCCATTCGGGAGGGCAGGGGATATGGTCCTGGGTATCGCCGGCGGCGTGGTGGGGGGTTTCCTGCTCGCCGCGAGCGGTATCGAGGCCACCGTCGGCGGCCTCATCGGCACCCTGATCACCGCCCTGATCGGCGCCGTGCTCTTGATCTGGCTCTCGAACCGCATCAAGACCAAGTCCCCCTGACACTGGAGTTGCTGCAATGGGCGATACCGAAGACAAGGGGTTCTTCGACCGGCTGGGCGAGATCCTCAACACCCCCTTGCGGGGGACCATGACCCCGGGGCCAACGCCGGCATCAACCGCGAGCGACGGGAGCGATGACGGTCTGTTGGAGCGGATACGCGACATCCTGAACGCGCCGCTCCCGGGCACTACCGTGGCCCACGGGGGCGCGCCGGGCGCCGCTCAGGCGGCTGAGGTGGCGGCTGAGCCCCAAGTTCAGCCTTCCGCGTCGCCTCAATCCCCAGTGGCGCCTGAACCAGTTGCCCCAGCCCCAGCCCCGGCGCCGGGTGCGCCGCAAGTCCCGGAACAGATGGCGCCCGCGGCGCCCGATCTCAGTGATACGGCGCTCTCGGAGGAGTGGTGGCGGCGCGACTGGGGTGCCTTCAAGGACCATCAGTCGCAGGAGATGCGCGGCTTCGAAACGAAGCAGGAGCAGGATCGGGCCAAGCTGGCCGCCTTCCAGGCCCAGGAAAAGCAGCGTTTCGCCGCCCACCAGCAGCAGGAAGAGGCGATGTTTCGCCAGCACCAGCAATGGAAGCTCAATGTCTGGCACCAGTACCAGGAGGCGGTGAAGTCCGGAAGGCCGGTTCCGCCGCCGCCGTTCACCCTGCCTTCCGGCGTGGCACCCGCGGGGCCCATGCCGCCCGGGATGCCGCCGGGCGGACCCATGGGCCCCGGAATGCCCCCGCCGCCGTGGATGCGCCGCCTGCCGGGCCGCGGTCCGCGCTGATGCGCTTCCGCGAAATGGACCAGCCCCCTGCGGCGCTCGGTCCGCATTCGATGACAGCCGTTTGATCGGAACCCTTCGATGGGAACCCCTCGATCGGAAAAGGCACAAGCCCACCCACTGCAGGCATCTTGCGAACGACGTTATGACCGCAATCTCCTCTTCGGGAAGCGCTTGCCTTGTGTGTTTTCTCCGCGGGCCCTGGATGGCGCGCCAGGTTCAGTCACTTTAACTGACTGAAAACGGAGCGATTCGTTTTCGAATCGCGAGCTGATCAGGTGCCAGGACGACATTCGATCAGCGTCTTCTTAAGCCAGCAGTTAACGTTGAGTATCAGAATAATCGGATCATCGAGGCGAGATCCTTGGCCGCCGGCTCAATGGACGGGGTCGCATTGGGGATTACATCGCTTCTAACACACACCACCGCCCGAGGAGGGCTAAATAATGAATATCGTTGAAATGATCATCTCCCAGTTCGGCTCCCAGATCATGAGTGGCATCGCGAGTGCCCTGGGAATCGACCAGCGCAAGGCCCAGTCGGGCATCGCCGCGAGTATCCCCGCCATCCTTGCCGGTCTGGTCGGCCTCACCCACAAGCCGGAGGGCACCAACACCTTGTCGAACATCCTGAACCAGGCCGATACGGGGGTGATGGGCAACCTGTCGTCGGCCCTTCAGGGCGGTAACCAGACCTCCATGATCGAGAAGGGTGTCGGCATGCTCGGCTCGCTCTTCGGGGACAACAAGCTCGCCGGCCTCGTCAGCGCCCTGTCCGGCTCCACCGGACTTCAGGGCGGCATCGCCAAGTCGCTGCTCGCAATGGCGGCGCCCGCCGTGATGGGCATGCTCAAGACGGAGCAGCAGTCCAAGGGCCTGGACATCAAGGGACTGGCGAGCATGCTTCAGGGTCAGAAGCAGAACATCAATGCGGCACTGCCCGCGGATCTCGGCAACCAGCTCAAGGCCTTGGGGCTGTTCGACACCGCTGCTCCCACCGCCCGCCCCGCCGCGGCGCCAAGCCATGCAGTTGCGCCAAGGGCTGAATCCGGCGGCTCCATCTGGCGTTGGCTGATCCCCTTGCTCATCCTGGGCGCGCTTCTCTGGCTAGCCTGGCAATGGCTCCTGGCACCCAAGCCGGCGGTCGTGACCACGGCCCCGCCGGTCACCACGGCCCCGCCGGTCACCCGCGAGCCGGTGACACGGGAGCGGACCACGACCGCGCCACCGGTCACGGAGCAAGCCCCGGCGGCGGTCGCCCCCCAGACCCTGACGGTGGGCGGCGTGGATCTGGGTCAGCGCTTGAGCGGCCTGATCGGCAACATCGGCTCGACGCTCACCGGGATCAACGACGTCCCCAGCGCCGAGGCGGCCATTGCTGACCTCAACGCCCAGAGCGACAATCTCGGCGAGGTCGCGTCCATGGTCGAGCAGCTCCCGAGCGCCGGGCGTCAGGCACTCGCCGGCCTCGTCGGACCAGGGTTCGCCAAGCTCGAGTCCCTGGCCAATACCGTCCTGAACCTACCCGGAGTCGGCTCCGTATTGGGCCCGGTGATCAAGCCCATGCTCGCCCAGATCTCCGCAATGCTAAATCCCTGAGGATGGCGGGCAGGGCCCGCGTCCGTGCGAACGGGCGCGGGGTCCTTCCCGTGTTGCGATCGGCCGAAACGCCCGACGTGACCGCACGCCACGAGATCATCGGCGAGGAGTGGCGCCGACGGGCCTCTGAGCTGGCCGAATGGGCCATGGAGCGGCTGGTCAATCGCAAGGACGTGTGGGGCCAATATTCCCTGCTCAGCCCCCAGGAGGCCCGTCAACTCGGGCGAACCTACAAGGCCATGACCCTACCCATCCCCTCGATGCGTGGCGAGGACATGGTCACACTCGACAAGCTGACCCGCCATTTCGCCAGCCGGCGTCACCACAGGCCCCAGTTGATCGGCCTGCATGCGGCGAGCAAGGAAGGCACCAGCCGCTGGCTCGGGATCGATATCGACAACCACGATCTGGGCGCCGTCGGGGCGGAAGATCGGGCGCGACGCAACCTTGCCGGCGCCCTCAACTGGTGGCGCGAGTTCGAGCGGATGGGCTATGACCCGCTCCTGTTCGACTCCAGCGGAGCGGGCGGCTATCACCTGTGGGTCCTGTTCGCCGAGCCTGCCCCGACCGCCGACGTCTATGCGTTTGCCAAGTCCGTTGCCTCCACCTGGGAACGGAACCACCTGGAGGAGGAGCCGGAGATCTTCCCCAAGAAGCCCAAGCCGGGGAGCCTCGGTGCCTGGTTCCGGCTGCCCGGGATGCACCACACGCTTCCCCATTACTCGCGACTCTGGAGCGGGGACGAGTGGCTGAGCGACCCCTGGCTCGACGGTGACGCGGCCATCGACGTGATGCTGCGGAACCTGCCTGGGCCAGCCCCGCCCGAGACCAGGTCGGACTCCGCTGATCCGCTCACGACGCTGGAACCCAAGCCGGCACGCTCCGCGGCTTCGCGCAATCCCCGGGTCAACCGAAAGCGGCCGCGAGTCTGCATCGACTTGATCGGCGTCCTGGCCGAGCGCACGGATGAGCGCGATACCGCCGACCTGGGGGACCCGATCGAGGGGGCCGTCGCCTTCACCAGAGCCATGGCGGAATTCGCCGACATCCTGATCCTCACCGCTCCCCCGGGGGCAGACGCCCCACACCCAACCGCGGCCCCAAAGGCCGAGATCCGCAAGGCCGAGTCCCGGGTACGCGACTGGCTCGATACTCACGGCTTTGCCTATGCCGACGTCGCCGTCATCGACCCCGGGCCCGTCGCCTGCGCCTTCATCGACGACCGGGGGCTCGGCTGCCGGCCCATTCAGGAGGGCGCGCAGGCCTTCGATCAGACACTGGCCGCCGTCAGGCGACTCTGCGGCGACTGAGCCCTGGCACAGGAGAAGTCCATGCCGCGCGTCCTCGAATTCGAGTTCCGCAAGAAGCGCTTTGGGTGCGCCATTTCGAAGGTGGATCGCTCCAAGCTCTACGGCAGCCGCGAGGTGGAGACACTGGATGCGGACGGCGGCCGTTGCAATCTTGCCACGCTGGCGGGAGACGGTCACACCCTGATCCCGCAGGGGGGCACGGCCATCGGGTATATCGGTGCCGACGGCCGCTGGGTGGCGAGTGATGAGCTCACCGCCGTCGACCGCGACGGTAAGCCACTGCCCGCGGTACCCGCGAGCTTCGACCAGACCATCAAGCTCTCGAAGAAGGTCACGGTGGACTCCTTCCTCGAGCACAGCATCCGGCTCACCTATGCCCTCGACCCGGTGGAAGGGTTGGACGCCGCCTTCTCCCGCGAGCTCGACAAGGGCGCCATCTACGGCTTCGAGTTCAGTTACCGGGGGGGCGTCGACACCGACCCCGCCTTCATCCTGCGTGGCGAGGACGGCACCGCCTGGCTCCTGATCGGAGACCCCAACGAGATCGAATACCTAAAGCTCGAGCAATGCGCCGCCTGCGGTCCAGGTCAAGAGGACGACGACGTGGACGAGGATCAGGCCGAGCTCGACTTCAGCATGCTGTGAGGTGGACCCATGCCAGAGATCAACCTCTCCGACAACCGCAAGCGCGATGCCGTGGTCAAGGCGGAGAGCCTGCGCATCCGCGACCGGATTCGTTACCTCGGGCCGGACGGCGGCTACCCCAGGACCCATCGGATTCTCAAGTCCACCGTCGATCACGACCTGGACGCGCTGCAGGCGCTCCTGGGTGAGCCGGACGCAATCGCCCGTGGACTGGTGGAGGGCGATCCCGAGGTCGATCTCGAGCGGTTCGGGCAGTTTCTCTGGTTCATCTCCCGGGTCTATATCGGCGGCGACGAAAAACCCGTCTTTCAGGTCCAGCAGAACGAGATACTGCGCGATCCCCAGGGCAAGGTGATCGATCGGCGGCCGCGGCAACGGGTCGAGGCGAACGTGAACGCCGAGATCCCGCTGGCGTGGTCAGGGCGTCGCATCGACAAGGCCGAGGCCGCGCGCCGCTATGTATTCCACGATCTGCTGCAGATCGTGCACATCAACGGCCTCACCTACGATTTCCTCCACGGGATGGCCAAGGAGTTGGCGCAGACCAACAGCCTGATGCTGATCGGCGGAGGCAAGGGCGGGCGCGAGCCCCTGGTGTTCCGGCGCGGCAGTGTCCCCTATCGCGGCTTCCTGGAGGGCCGGGTCGACGGCGAGCGCTACCTGCTCCTGTTACACCTTTCCAACTCGGAGCTCAAGCGCCCGGAGGCTACCGAGTCTGACAGGGAGGACTCGGCATGAAGGCCAAGCCACTCGCCGACCTCGAGTCACTGAAGGCGAAGGTTGGAGACTATCGTATTGGGGGTCCCGAGGCACTCGCGGATCAGAGCTGGCTGCGGGCGGCGCGCATGCGGCGCCGCCAGCTCGGCGAGATGATGCGTGCCTTCGACCTGGCGACGGCCAAGCAGCGCCTTCCCGCCGCCGATGACTACTTCATCAGCCGAAAGATCGACGGTGAATTCACCTGCCTGCTGTATCGGGACGGCGACTGCATCACCTTCAACCCCGGCGGAACCGTGCGCGCCGGGGCGCCCTTTCACGCCGAGGCGAGCGAGCTGCTGTCACGGGCGGGGGTGAAGTCCGCCTTCCTGGGCGGCGAGCTCTATGTGCGCCGGAGCGACGGCAAGCGGCCGCGTGTCCACGACGTGGTCCGCGTGGCGCGAAACCCGGCGGACGTCGACGAGGTCGCGAGCCTCTGCTTCGCCGTGTTCAACCTCTATGAGCTGGACGGCGAAGACCTCTCCATGCGCTACGGGGAGGCCTTCAAGGAGGCCCAACGGATCTTTGGGGAGGGCGATCGCGTCCACCTGGTCGAGACCGTCACCGGTGATCGCAAGCGGGTCTTCAAGCAGTACCAGCAGTGGGTCGAGAAGGGGCAGGCGGAGGGTGTGGTGGCGCGCAGCGACGCCACCGGTATCTTCAAGATCAAGCCGCGACACAACCTGGACCTGGCGGTGATCGGTCTCTCGGAGGGTGTGGACGATCGCGCGGGTCTGCTCCACAGCCTGCTGCTGGCCGTGCCTCGCGACGAGGACAGCTTCCAGATCGTGGGGCGCGTGGGCGGCGGCTTCAGCGACGAGCAGCGCGCCAGCCTGCTGGCTGACCTCAAGGGGCTGGCCGTGGAGAGCGATTACATGGAGGTCAACTCGGACCAGGTCGCCTATCGCATGATCGAGCCGGGACCCGTGGTCGAGATCTCCTGTCTGGACATCATCTCGCGCACCTCCCAGGGCGGCACCATCGACCGCATGGTGCTCGACTGGAATGCCAGGCACCGCCGCTGGGAAGGGGTGCGTCGCCTGCCCCTGTGCAGCATCCTCTCGCCCCAGTTCATCCGCCTGCGCGACGACAAGAAGCCGACCCCGGGCGAGGTGCGCCTGTCTCAGCTCTCCGACATCGCCGAGATCCCGGAGATCGAGCGCAATGCCACCGAGATCCGGCTCCCGGCGAGCCGCGTGCTGGAGCGGGCGGTCGCCACCAAGGTCCTCAAGGGGGCCACCATGGTGCGCAAGCTCCTGGTCTGGAAGACCAACAAGGAGGACGCCGCGCGCGATCACCCGGCCTACGTCCTGCACCTCACGGACTACAGCCCGAATCGGGCGAACCCGCTGAGCCACGAGATCCGCGTGAGCAGCTCCGAGGAGCAGATCCGCTCCATCTACCAGGAGTGGCGGAAGAAGTACTTCGTGGGCGGCTGGACCGAGGTCTGATGCGGGTCCTGAGCTGGAACATCCTGCACGGAGGCGGTAGCCGGCGCCGCCGCATCCTCGAGGCCATCGAGGGCCATAGACCCGATCTTGTCACCCTCCAGGAATTCCGGCCCGCGGGTGATCAGGATGAGCTCCTGAAAGGCCTGGGACGTCTGGGGCTGGCCCACCAGTACGTTTCGCCGACCCAGGCCCCGCGAGAAAACGGCCTGATGATCGCCGCGTGTCTGCCCTTCCAGGCGCGGCCCTTTCCGGGCGGCTCGACAGGCACAGTGCATTGCATCCAGGCCGAGCTCGAGCTCAGCCCGGATGCTGCGCTCGATCTGATCGCGGTGCGCTTTCCCCAGAAGGAGGCCCAGGTCCCCCTGTTCGACGCCCTGCTGGACCTCCCGGCGGGATACCGGCGAGGGGCTGCCCTGCTGATCGGCGACTTCAACTGTGGCATCCCCTTCGAGGATTCTGATACCCGGACCTTCTACGCAACCCACCTGTTTCAGCAGCTGCTGCGTCGGGGCTGGGTCGATGCCTGGCGCAGCCGCCACCGCCTCGCCCGCGAGTTCAGCTGGGTCAGCCATCAGGGCAACGGCTTCCGCTACGATCACGCGCTCGCGTCGCCGGCCCTGGATCGGCGCATCCTCTCGGTCAGCTACGATCACGAGGTCCGCGACGCCGGCTGCTCCGACCACTCGGCGCTCCTCGTGGACACCGACCTGGGCCAGGCATCAGGAGCAGGCTAGCCCGCCGCTGGAACGGCTCGGCCCGCGAGGGGGGAATCCGCGGGATCAGCCGCGGTGCCAGTAGAGCTCGTAGAGGGTGAGCAGAATCTCCACCACGATCAGGATGGTGATGTACCACTCGACGCGCAGGCTGCGCTTGCTCTGCAGCAGGTCGAGCAGGGTGCCCGCCGTGTCGTTGATAAGGGTGAGCTTGCGCTCCAGGGCGACCTGACGCTCGCGGATCTCGAACTCGGATTCCAGGTTAAGGAAGAGCCGCTCCAGATCGGGGCGATCCCAGATGCCCTCCGGCTTGTCGCCCACCTCGCCGCGGCCGACCAGACGGTGCTGGATCTGCAGGGTCTCGCCGATATAGCGGACCAGCTGGCGGGCATTGCGTGCGCCGCGCCCGGTGCGCTGGAGCTCCTCGCCCAGGGGCTCGATGCGATCGAAGGCGCGGCCCACCTGGGTCTCCTCGTCCCCCAGCAGCACGCTCTTTCCCAGCACGTCCGCGACCACCTGCAACCGGGTGACATCGAGGTCCGCCAGCACCAGCCGGTCGCGGACCATGACGTCACCCCGGGTCGGGTCCACGACGATGGTCAGCTCCTCCGTCTCGGGGGTCTCGAGCGGCTCCTTCACGAAAGGGCGCAGCTGCTCGATGAAGGCCGCCTCGGCCATCGGATCCACGTCGAACAGCACCAGGGCGCCGTAGCGCAGCAGCACCGCGCGGCCGCTCTTGCCGACCCGGATGGTCAGAGGGCTGTGTCCGAGTGGCTCGACGTGGGTCAGCCGCCGCAGGTCCAGGTGACGCCCGATCAGGAGGGCACGGGCGCTGATGGAGGGTGCCTCCGGCGCAATGGATACAACGGCGCTCATGGGGGTCCTTGGTTGGATCCGCGGCGGGATCCGTGCGTCGATGGTGGATCAGCCTCCGCTGCCGGTCAGGAGATCGGCGATGAGCTGCTCCACGGGTGCGTAATCGTCCGTCAGAACGGGCACCTTGTCCATCGGCATGCCGAAGCGATCGAGCATGTCGGTGACCCGGACCCAGGTGCGCGCGGGGCCGGTGCGTGCCCCAATCTCATTGGGCAGCGGCGGGGCATCACTGGCGGTGACGATGAAGGTGATCCGGTTGGCGAGCGGCGGGCCGTCCATCCACACGTCGACCTGCTGGAAGACCGTCCGCAGGGTCGCCACGATGGACTTGAGCAGGCGCGGGTCCGGAAAGGCATCCACAATGTTCATGGCATAGAGGCCGCCGGGGCGCAGGCGCTCGTGGATCTGTGCCGCGAACTCCCGGGTGGTGAGGTGGTAGGGCACCGCCACGTCATGAAAGACGTCGCCGATCACCAGGTCCAGACTCCCCTTGGGCTGACGGGCCAGGGCGAGCCGTGCGTCCTGGTGGAGCACCCGGATGCCATCGAGGCTCACGGCGAGCTCATCGCGGGCGGTCTCGGTGACCGCGGGGTCCAGCTCGGCGACCGTCACCCGCGAGGCGGGGCTCAGCGCCCGCACCGCCCGGGGCTGGGTGTAGGCGCCCCCGCCGAGGAAGAACCAGTCGAGCCCCTGCTCGTAGCGCCGGGCGAACTGGGTGTGGGCGAGCTCGTCGAGGCCGTGGACATAGGGGGCGATCAGGAGCTCAGGCATCTCCACGTGGTTGATGCCGTGGAGCAGGTGATCGAGGACCAGGCCCCTGGCCTCCCCAAAGGGTGCCTCGGCGCTTTGATCGTCCACGCGGATGCAGAAGTAGGCGCTCTCGCGCTGACAACTGCTCGTCAGCCCGTTGGTCTTCCACATCAGGGCGCCCGAGCCCAGCGCGGCGAGGGTCAGCGCGAGGGCGCCCACCGGGCGCACGCCGCGCAGGTAGGGCAGTGCCAGCAGCAGCAGAGCCAGGCCGCAGCCGAGCACCAGGTTACGGCTGCCGAGGGCCTGCACCAGCACGTAGCCGGCGGCGAAGGTGCCCAGGATGCTGCCGACCGCCGCCAGGGCGTTCATGCGTCCCACCACGTGGCCCGGCCGGGGGTCGAGGCGCAGGGCCAGGGTCGTGAGCAGTGGGGTGACGACACCGATCAGCAGCGCCGGCACCAGGAAGAGGACGGCCGCCAAAGTGAAGCTCGCCCCCAGCAGGCTCATGTCCCGCGCCTGGACCAGGGTCCCGGCCCAGCTCACGAGCGCCAGACTGAAGATGCAGTAGACGCCGCCCCCCGCGATCACCAGACCGGCGGTGCGGCTGGTGGCGCCTCGGTCCGCCCAGACCCCACCCAGCCAGTTGCCGAGCGATAGCCCCGCCAATATGACTCCGATGATGGAGGTCCAGGTATAGAGCGAAACCCCCACATAGGGGGCGATCAGGCGCCCGGCCACGATCTCCAGCACCAGCAGGATGGCGGAGCTCAGGAAGACGGTGGCGGCATAGCCGAGGACGCGGGCGCGGTGTGTGGGGGGTGGATCGGACATGGGGTCGTAGGTAGGTCGGGCTTCAGCCCGGCAGTGGCAGTTGTGGCGCCAGTGAGGCCGCAGTCGGGCCGAAGCCCGACCTATAGGCCGCGGGCGACCTGGGCCTGGCGCTCGGCCTCGATGGCGTCGGCGATGTAGGCCACCGAAAGACCCATCTCGCGCGTCCAGGTGAGCTCGATGTGCCAGTTGTCGGCGGGTTTCCAGAGGTGCAGGGCGCGGCCTTCGCCACGGCGGATCGAGGCCAGGCGCCGGCCGGCGGTGCTGGCATAGTCGGGGAAGCGGCTACGGTCCTCGCCGGGGCCATATTTCTCCCGCAGCAGGGCGTACATCTCGTCGTAGCGCAACTGCGTCGCCACCCGGTAGGAGCGCAACACCTTATAGATACGCCCGCTGAAGGCGAGTACATAGACCTGGTCGATGTCCTCGGCGAACACCAGCGCCAGACTGTTGTCCTCGGTCTCCCTGGCCAGCGGGGGCGGCTGCGTCTGAAGGAGCGGATTGACGTCCCCGCCCAGGCAGTAGCGCCCGAACACGAGCTTGAGGCAGGGCTCGGTGGCGAAGGCGCCAAGGGAGGCGAGCACCAGACCCAGCGCCAGAGACGCCAGTAAGGGTGCAGCGGCCCGCCGGTGCGGTCTCGGTCCCATGATTCCCCGTCTCTTGCTCAGGATGGGCGACAGGATAACCGATCGGACACGCGAGCGACGGCACCCTGCCCGCGCGTCGGGGCCAGCCTCAGTCCCATTGCAGCGCAAGATCGGGGATGGGCCAGTCAGATAGGACCTGGGGCGTCGCGGCAGAGCCCGCGGGAAGCCGCTCCAGCCGGACCTCACTGTGCCAGAGCCTGCTCATCAACGCGTGGGAATGCCCGGGCTCCCCGCTGGTCCAGAAGGACTCCCGCCCCGGCGGCCCGGCCGGCACGGCCAGCCCAGCGGCCTCGAGACGCCGGCGCACCTGGCGCGCGACCGCCGCACCGGAGTCCAGCACCGCCACGCCGGGTCCGGCCAACTCACGGATCAGCGGGCGGAGATGGGGATAGTGAGTGCAGCCGAGCACGATCGCGTCGGCACCGCGATCGAGCAGGGGGGTCAAATAGCCGGCGAGCAGCGAGCGGGTGTGCTCACCGCACAGATCTCCCGCCTCCACCCGCTCCACCAGGCCCGGACAGGGCTGGAGCAGCACCTCGCCAGTCCCACCCAGGCGCTCGAGCAGCCGGGAGAAGTTATGGCTGACCAGGGTCTGGCGTGTGGCCAGGACGCCGACGACGCCCGAGCGCGTCAGCTCCAGGGCCGGCTTCACCGCGGGCTCCATGGCCACGATGGGCACCGGGTAGCGGCAACGGAGCAGCCGCGCCGCCGCTCCCGTGGCGGTGTTGCAGGCCACGACCACCGCCTTGGCGCCCCGTGCGATCAGGAACTCGGTGATCGCCAGAGCCCGCGCCTCGATATGCTCGACGGGCTTGTCGCCATAGGGTGCATGGCCCGAATCCGCCACATAGAGCAGGTCATCCTGTGGCAGCTCCCGCCGGATCTCACGCAGCACCGAGAGCCCGCCCACGCCGGAATCGAAGACCCCGATGGGGCCGGTTGCGCCGGACTGGGCGGAAGGGTGACTCATCGTGGTGCCGGATCATACCGAGCCGCCCGGCCGCCGGCTACGGCATCGTACGGGGTGCTGAAGCCGCCCAGGAGCCGGCGTCAAAGAAAACCCGGCGGCGGACTCCCGTCCGCCGCCGGGTTCACAGACGGCCGCTTCTGGTCAGGAGGCCTCTTTGTAGTGATGCATGGCCTCTGCGTCGCGGTAGTGCACGTCGGTCCAGCACCTGGGCATCGGCTCATCCGAGCAGAAGGCCAGCTCGCTCTTGTCGAAGCTCTCCGGATCCTGGGCCTCTTCCCCGTAGTGGTAGCGCCCGATCACGGTCCCGTGCATGGGGTTGAAGAGATCCCGCAGGCTTAAGACCTCGACCATCTTGCCGGTTGTGGTGTGCTTGAGAAACATGGCGATGCCTCCGTTGTTGATTTGCGCTTGTCTGTCACTTTCAGTATGGCATCGGAGTCCGAGGTCTCAAGCGCAGGGGCTAGGGATCGACGGACAGCCGAGATTGCAGGGAACCGGAAACCCGGTCAGCCCGCCTGCTCGGACCACTGCTCGGGGGTGAAGGTCTTGATCGAGAGGGCGTGCAGCTCGCCGCTCGCGATCTGTGCCTTGACCGTGTCCATGACCAGGCGTTGCTTCTTGATGGGGGTGAGGCCGGTGAACGCGTCGCTTACGACTACGGCGTCGAAGTGACTGCCGTCGCCGGTGACCTGGACCCGGGCGTCCGGGAGGCCGGCCTTGATCAGTTGCTCGATGGCTGAGGTCTCCATACGACTCTCCTCTGGTTGGGTTGTGGGTCGGACTTCAGTCTGACTGAGGCCTCGCGGGCATGCCCCGCCGTTGCTTTCGGGCTTAAGCCCGATCTACAGCTCTCGAGTGGCCAGGAAGCGGATCTCGGGCCAGCGCTCTTCGGTGAGATTGAGGTTGATTCGGGTGGGGGCTAGATAGACCAGCTGATCGTCGCCGTCCAGGGCCAGATTTTCATAGGCCTTCTCCTTGAAGCGCTCCAGCATCTTGGCATCGTCGCAGTCGACCCAGCGGGCGGTATGCACAGACACGGGCTCGACCAGGGCGTCGACCCCGTATTCGTCCTTGAGGCGGAAGGCGGCCACATCGAACTGCAGGATACCGACGGCACCCAGGATCAGATCGTTGTTCTTCAGCGGCCGAAAGACCTGGGTCGCGCCTTCCTCAGCCAGCTGGATCACGCCCTTCTGGAGCGCCTTGGTGCGCAGAGGGTCCTTGAGCACGATGCGGCGGAACAGCTCCGGGGCGAAATAGGGCACCCCCTCGTATTTGAGATCCTCGCCCTCGCTGAAGGTGTCGCCGATCTGGATGGTGCCGTGGTTGTGTAGACCGATGATGTCACCCGGAAATGCCTCCTCCACCTGCCGGCGCTCGTCGGCCTGAAAGGTGATGGCGTTGGCCACCTGGAGGGACTTTCCGGTGCGCACGTGGCGCATCTTCATCCCTTTTATATAGCTCCCGGAGCAGATCCGCAGGAAGGCCACCCGGTCCCGGTGTGCCGGGTCCATGTTCGCCTGGATCTTGAAGACGAAGCCGGTGAAGCGTGGCTCGGCCGGGTCAACCAGGCGCTCGCGTGCCGCCCGCGGGCGCGGCGGCGGCGCATAGTCCACGAAGGCGTCGAGTAGCTCGCGAACCCCGAAGTTGTTGATCGCGGAGCCGAAGAAGACCGGCGTCTGCCGCCCCGCCCGATAGGCGTCCAGATCCAGTGGGTGGCTGGCGCCGCGCACCAGTTCCATCTCATCGCGCAGCTCCTGGGCCTGATCACCGAGTAGTTGGTCCATGCGCGGATTGTCGATCCCTTCGATGATCTCGCCCTCGGCGATACGTCCGCCGTGCTGGGCGCTGAAGAGATGGGTGCGGTCGTGGCGGAGGTCGTAGACGCCTTTGAAGCGCTTGCCCATGCCGATGGGCCAGGTGACGGGCGCACACTGGATCCCGAGCACCGACTCCACCTCGTCGAGGATCTCGACGGCGTCGCGGCCCTCCCGGTCCAGCTTGTTGACGAAGGTCAGGATGGGCGTGTCGCGCAGCCGGCAGACCTCCATCAGCTTGATGGTCCGGTCCTCCACACCCTTGGCCGCGTCGATCACCATCAGCGCCGAGTCGACCGCGGTCAGCGTCCGGTAGGTGTCCTCGGAGAAGTCCTCGTGGCCCGGGGTGTCCAGCAGGTTGACGATGGAATCGCCGTAGGGGAACTGCATGACCGACGAGGTCACGGAGATGCCGCGCTGCTTCTCCAGCTCCATCCAGTCCGAGGTGGCATGGCGCGCGGCCTTGCGTCCCTTGACCGTCCCGGCCATCTGGATGGCCCCGCCGAACAGCAGGAGCTTCTCGGTCAGGGTCGTCTTGCCGGCGTCCGGGTGGGAGATGATCGCGAAGGTACGGCGCTTGCGCAGTTGGTCGAGGATGTCGCTCATGGGTGGAGGGCTTGGCGCGGGGCAAAGCCGACCAAGTATACCCCCGTCCGAGCCGAGCGGCACGCGACGCTGCCGCTGCGGGGCCGATCAGAATGTTCGCTGTCGTCCCGGCTGACCGGCAGATCGGGTTGGTTAATTGGCCGCTGCGGGTATTGCGCTGGAAAGGGATTGAGGTGCCAGGGTGTGAAAAGGATGCGATCCGCTATAGGCGACGACGAAGTCAGCTATTTCTGGCCTTAAATCGCCGTTCTGCTAATGGCTTTCTCTGCATCCCTCACGGATGCCTGCAATAGTAGAGGCTTGAGCCGCTTCTTGCCATCCACGGGGTCGGCGTCTGCCGGATCTGACCCATTGCGCCTATACGAATCGTGGTTTCTTGTCCGTGATCACAGACACGGTTTGGATAAAGATCAAGGCTTGCGCCGTGGCCTGGAAAGGCGCTCGCCGTTTCCCGCTCCTTCTCCATTGGTCAACTACTATCAAGACGTGATGGGGGAAAACCGCAGGTCATACCGACTCGAGTCCTATGAGATCAGGCGCAAAGGCCAGTCGCTCCATTGTCGGCGAGGCCAAAAGGCGCTCCGATCTGTGACCGATCGCAAAAATCGGAACACGAGAACGATAGTCGCGGTATCTTTCCGACTGGCGGAGGCGTTGCCCGGATCTGCGGGGGCTTATCGTCCCCCGGGACGCCGGTACCTCTCGCCCGAATCCAGTAAGCAAAGCCCTCAAATTGGGACCTCCGGGGGCTGCTAACAGATCGTCCTGACCGGTCCGCGGCCGCGGATTCGGTCTTTCAACATGTTCTCTCTCACCGATAGGAGCAGCGCCATGAGCACCAATCAGATCAACGCGACCGCCATTCTGTCAGGCAGCTTCGGCGAGTTGGACATCCAATTCGAGCCGACGGAGCGCTCGGTATGGGTGCGCATGCAGCCGCAGGGGCGGCCATGCATGACCTCGAGCCTGCTGGACGAATTCGTCCGGGCGCAACAGACAATCAACAACTTGGCGCGCTCCGGCCATGAGGCGAAGGATCCCAACCGGCTCTCCTATCAGGTGCTGGCATCGGCGACCCCCGGTGTCTTCTGTGTCGGCGGGGACCTCCAGTTCTTCCTCGCGCAGATGGAGCGTGGCGATCGCAATGCCCTGGACTCCTATGCGAGGCGCTGCATCGACGTGATGTATCGCTCGGTGACGGGCTACGGGCTGCCGTTCACGACCATCTCACTGGTTCAGGGGCAGGCCCTGGGCGGCGGATTCGAGGCCGCACTGGCGAGCTCGGTCCTGATCGCGGAAGAGGGGGCCACCTTTGGCTTCCCCGAGAACCTGTTTGGCATGTTCCCCGGGATGGGCGCGCTCAGCCTGCTGACGCGGCGCACCTCGCCTGGGCTCGCGCGGCGCATCATCGCCAGCAGCCGCACCTATTCGGCGCGCGAGCTCCACGAGCTGGGGGTGGTGGATGTCCTGGTCCCGGACGGTGCCGGAGAGCGCGCGGTCCATGAACTCATCGCCGAGCGGCGCAACCGGGAGTCCGGCTTCCACGCGCTCGATCAGGCCGCGGCAAGGATCCATGCTCTCTCCTATGAGGAGATGGTGGACGTCGTCGAGATCTGGGTCGATACGGCCATGGCGCTCTCCCCCCGCAATCGACGCCTCATGTCCTACCTGGTGTCGGCCCAGGAGCGGCGTTGGGAGGCTGGAGACGCGGACGTGGCGCCGGCAGTGGCATCAGAGGCACCGCCCGTTTTCGGGCGCGGGATGCAGTCAGTTCCTGGTTATCCCGCCGCTGGCTATGCCATGGCTGGCCATTTCAGCTCGTAGCGCGCGGATGGCCGTTTCCAGGGCGATTGAGAGCTGGCGCAGCTGCTGTTCTCCCGAGGCGCGCAGGTCGGCGTCGCCACTGTCCTGCAGCTGCGCGGCCTTCTCGCTCAGCGCGACCAGCCCCAGGTTGGCCGCTGTGCCCTTGAGGGCGTGGGCGAGGTCGCGAACTTCGCACCAGTCCCCGCCGCTGACGGCCTGCTGCAGATTGGCGAGCAGCTTCTCGCTGTCGGTCTCGAAGTTGCTCATCAGGCGCACCCCGAAATCCGGCGTGGAGACATAGGCGAAGATGTCTCCAAGCTGCGCAGCGTCCAACACCGACTCGTCTGGAACCCGGGCCGCGTCCTTGGCGGGATCCATCACCGGCTCCGGGCTTCGCGTTGCCTCCCCGATGGTCTTGAGCAATTGCACTGAAGAGATCGGCTTGGTCAGAAAGTAATCGACGCCGGCGGCCTCGGCCTCTGCACGCGCCTCGACGGTCGCATTGGCCGTAAGCAGGATGAAAGGCACTTGCTTCGCCTCACCGAGGTGGGCAAACCGATAAAGCTGAAAGGCGTCGATCCCCCCGAGCACAGGCATGTGCATGTCCAGGATCGCCACGTCGAAGGCAGCGGCGTCCAGGGCCTCGAGTGCCTCTTGACCGTCGCTAACCAGGGTGTAGCGAATCCCGGCCCGCTCCAGCAGGTGTGAGATGACCAGGCGATTGGTCGCATTGTCCTCCGCCACCAGCACGTTCAAGCCCGTCGCCGCGGAAGCACCCACCCGCCGTTCCAGGTGATCGACGAAGCGCACCACGGTGCCGCCCTGATCCGCCTGCTGCGAGGCGTGCAGCGCGTTGAACAGGTGCGCCTTGTCAAGCGGCAGAGACAGGACCTGGACGCGGGCGGGAACCAGCGAGCGCGCGTTGTGCAGATCCGCCTTCACCGGCAGCACGATCAGCGTCAGTTGGCTGAGCTGCGGGTGCTCCTCGATGGCCGCCAGGAAGCTCCGGACCTCCCGGTCCAGCGGGAAGCGGTCGACGAGCAGGACCTCATAGGGGATGTCACGCCCGCTCGCGGCCAAGAGGCGGCGGCTGGCGTCACCGAGGCTGTCGACTGACTCGCTGACAATCCCCCATCCCTGCAGACACTGACCGAGCTCTCCCGCCGAAACGCCGAGGGGCGACAGGTGCAGGACCCGACAACCGGTCAGACCCTGCGCAACCTGCACGGCCCGCGTCTCTTCCTGCCGGGCGAACTCGAGGTCGAACCAGAAGTTGGTCCCGACCCCGGGGGTGCTGTCGACGCCGATGCGTCCCCCCATCAACTCCACGAGATTCTTGGCGATCGCCGTCCCCAGCCCGGTGCCGCCGTAGCGCCGGGTTGGCCCCTGATCCGCTTGGGTGAACTTGTCGAAGATGTGGGGCTGAGCCTCCAGGGGGATGCCGATCCCGGTATCCACCACCTGGAACCGGATCAGAACCCGGCCGGAGGCGTCACGCAGTGGGTGGCAGTGCAGACTCACGGAGCCCGATTCGGTAAACTTTACGGCGTTGCCAATAAGATTGATGAGGATCTGGCGCAGATGACCCGGGTCCCCGATCAGCGTATAGGGGGTTTCGGGGGCGACCTGGCTCAACAGACGCAAGCCCTTGGTCTTGGCCTGGGGCCCGAACATCTGTATGACGGTCCCAAGGATCGCGTGCAGATCGAACGGTGTTTGCAGAATCGTAAGCTTGCCGGCCTCGATCTTGGAGAAGTCCAAGACTCCCTCGACCAACTCCAGTAGACTTCCGCCTGACGCACGGATGGAGTCCGCATACTCGCGCTCGCGGGGGCCGAGTTGGCAGGAGCTGAGCAGCTCGCTCAGTCCGATGATGCCGTTGAGCGGGGTGCGGATTTCATGGCTCATGTTGGCCAGGAATTCGCCCTTCGCCCGGCTGGCGGCCTCAGCCCTTCGGGTTTCCGCGTTTAGGCGTTTGAGCAGGATAGCGGCGTAACCGGGGAGTACATGAGGGAGGCCAGTAAGGCCTACGGTCAGGCCAGGTGACCGGCCCAAAAAGGGTTGATAACAGCGGCAACGCCAAAGCCGACACATGAGAGTCCGGCCGAGGTATACAGGTACGACAGCCCGAAACGGAATCCGTTACCGAACGTCACCCAGAGGTATATCCACCACCAGGGGCGGCAAACTCCCCGAATGTTGCCAAGGCAACGGACACAATTCCGATGTCCCCGAGGCGCCCTACTGTCCGGCGGACCCGAGACATTTTTGGCGAATGACAATCGGTGCTACGCCAGGATAATCGGAGAAGACAAAAAGCTCCCGATCAGCCAATCGGCCATAGGTGGTGTGTGGCATCTTCAAAGCTCGTCCTCGGTCGGCGCCAGGCGAGATAAGCGAGAATGAGCAAGGAGAAGCAGACGCGGATCAGCGCCTGTTCGAACTCGCTATCAGATCGCTGGCAGACAATTCGGGTCAGTGCTACACGTTGGCCTTCACCTGGACTGACATTGCCGCATCCTGCATTACCAGGCCGCTGTAAGCCTGTGACCAAGCGTTCAGACACTGATCGTCGTTAGTGCCCGTGCTCGACCGCGCATTGTATCGCCGCGATGCCGCTCGTAGAGAGCGTCACCTCTTGCCTAATTACCCGAACTGACACCCTCATCATGACGCGAAAGCATAGAAGAACTTGTTGTCGGCCTCATCGCCCGACATAAGGGCTTGATCCCGCCACCGTTGAGTCCAGCGCCGATTTGGCAAGTTTGGGTGTCACACTCGCTAGACGCCATAACCTTGGCGTACGAACTTGAGGAAGATCTTGGGTGTGGAAATCCCAAATCGCAGACATCGAATCGTTGCGGACTGTCCAAGACCTAATCGATGAATTAGGCCGACTTGATCGCTCGCGAAACAATAAAAATGCGCGTCCTCATCACCGGGATTGGGTGCGTCAGTGCCCTAGGCCTGGGAGTTGCACCCTTCTGGTCCGCGGTTGGTGGCCGGTGCTACGGGAATCAGACCTCTGCATTGGCCGGTGAAGCAGGAGCGCCAAGAGTTGCAGTCGGTGCCCAATTGATCGGCTACGAGCCAAGCGACTGGTTTTCCATCCGATCGGCTCTCGCTTCTTGACAGATTCAGTCAACTGGCCTTTTGGCCGCGCGGGAAGCCGTCAGCAGATTCAGGCCTTATGGAATCCGATATCCATCGAGCCGGTCTGGTCCTCGGTACTGGATGCGGGGGCAAAGAGACCGACGAACAGACCTACCTACGACTCTACCGGGACGGTAAAAATCGCGTTCACCCTCTTACCATTCCTCGTGGCATGCCCAAGCGCCGCCGCCAGTCAGGTCAGCATCGACCTGGGCATCCGTGGTCCCGACCCTTCAGCGTAACCGACGCATGTGCCTCGGCCGCCCATGCCGTTGCGCAGGCGGTCTTGCTCATACGCGGCGGATGTGTCGATTTGGCCTTGGCGGGTGGTACCGACGCCCCTTTCGACCTAGGCTTGCTAAAGGCCTGGGATGCGCTGCGCGTCGTGTCCCCGGATCAATGCCGACCCTTCTCCCGCGATCGAAATGGACTCGTGCTGGGCGAAGGTGCCGGTCTTGTCGTTCTCGAATCCGAGGCTCACGCCCACTCCCGTGGTGCTAAGGATCTACGCCGAACTCGCCGGCTTTGGACTTTCATCCGATGCGGTCTGCACATAACAAATCCATCGTCGGACGGTGCCGCTGCGGCGATGCGTGCCGCTTTGGCCGACTGCGGTCTGGTGCCAGCAGAGGTTGACTACATCAATGCGCATGGGACCGGGACTCTGGCCAACGATCCAAGCGAGACGCAGGCTATTCGTGAGGTTTTCGGTCGCGATGCAGACCGCGCTGTCAGTGTCTTCGACCAAAGCGGCCCACGGTCACGCGCTGGGGGCTAGCGGAGCTTTGGAACTCGTCGCTACGACGCTTGGCGATCCGCAACGGCGTAATGCCGCCGACCCTCAACTTTCACAGAACCGGGTCAGGGATGCGACCTTGAATTATCTTCCGAACGTAGCCGTTTTCGGGGAAGTTCGGTCTGCTCTGTCTAATTCCTTTGGCTTTGGAGGGCTCAATGCCGTATTGGCATTGCGTCGCAATCCGTGACCTATACAACAGCTAGTTTGCCTTGCGCAGGAGGAAGTGTCCCACGCCGACACAATCGCCATCTATTGGGGCGAAGCAGGCTTTGCAGAGGGAGAAATATTGGTTCCAATGTCGAACCCCCTCGAGATCCAGGGTTTTCGGATACAGGTGCCACAGGTTTCGCCAGAAGCCTTTATGCCATGCTTCTAATGTTCTCCAGTAGTTGATTCCGTTGTTGAACCAACTTTCCTCGAGCTCAAGAGGCGCCGTATTCTGGATGATAGCGTCGAAGGGCCACACCCGGCCCCCGGGGAAGTAACGAGCAGTAAGGGATCGATCTGCGTTTAGTAGTCGTGGAACGGCTACGCGGCTGGTGATGAAATGCAGAAACGCTCGACCCCCCGGGCGCAGTAGCGCCGAAATCTTAGAGAATACGGCTTGTAAGTTGTGGGCCTGTTCGAGAACGGCGATGGCCACGACTTTATCGAATGCTGCGGCTCCGATTTGATCCAAGGACATGGCTCCAAACTCTCCGTGCAGTAGCCGGATGTCGCTGCGGGCAAGAGGATGATTGGCGTTTTCTTGGCGCCCTTGAATGTAAGCAGCCTGAGTTGCGCTGGCCGTGATGGCAGTTATTTGTACATCGGGTTGAGTCTCCGCGAGGAAGGTCTCGAGAGGACCAAAACCACAGCCAAGATCTAGGATGCGCTCGCCACCGAGAATCCCTGCGCGATTGGTGATTAATGCCAGCTTCGCTCTCTGCGCCTCGATAAGTGACGCGGAAGAGGCGCGGATTGCGTCGGGCGAGTCGCCAAACCAGCCCATAGAGTACGCCATGTATCGAGGATCCAAGAAAGCCACGAAAAGCGATAGATCCGCGTCATAGTGGCTTGCCATCAAGGCATCGGGCTCAGCCAACATGGGGCCCCGATCAGTGGGCAACTGCACGTTAGTCGGCCGCGCGACCTGGGCTTCGTATTCTCGGCCGAGAAACCGCGCGACATCGGATTCGAATCGGTCAAGCTCTGGCGATCCGGGTCCGTAAATCCCTGCGCGCAGCGAGTCGCTGTTCCAGCGATTCCGACCAATTTTACTCCCTTGCCCCGCCCGGGAAACTCGACACGCTGCGGCTACGCAGGTAGCTCCAGAAGGCGGCGCGGGTCTGCCGGTAAGCGATATCGATTCGCGTCAGGAGCTGACCCTCGTCCTGCTTGAACATCTCCTCGGAATACTGCGAGGCGACCAGGCCGAGGCGGTAGAGCTGCAGGGCGCCAACGTTGCCGGCGTTGTCCTGCAGCACGTGTCCAAACTCGCGCAGACGCAGGTGACAATGGGCCGTTCCGCGCATCGCGACGAGCGCCTCGATGCGGGCGCCAATCTCGGCCAGGAACTCCTGCACCAGCTCGTACAGGAAATTCGGGTGTGAGCCCAGCCGTTCGATCTCGCGCAACACGCGCTCGTCCAGGAAGGACGTCGTCGATGATTCCTCTGCCGCACTGATCAAGCTCGACGGCGAGGCGGTGCGCGCAGCAGCAGCGTCTCCGCGAATCAGCTGTACGATGGCTCGCAACAACTCCCGGGGCTGGGCTGGGCTCGCGATCAGGGTGACTCCGATGTCGGCATAGTCCCGCATCTGACTCAGGGTGGGCTCGCGGGTGAGTCCGATGAAGGCGGGCCAATCCTGACGAACGGTCGAGAAGCGGTAGAGCTTGAGCGCGTCCGCGGTGCCGAGTCCGGGGAGGTCGAGCGCGATGATGACCAGATCGAAACGGTGTTTGGCAAGGGCCTCGAGGGCCTGCTCTCCGCTGTCGACTTCGAAGATCTGATGGCCGCCGCGCTCCAGGATGGAGCGCACGACTCGGCGCTGCTCGGCAGTCGGCTCCGCGACGAGAACCTCCAGCCGCGGCACGGACGATCCCGCGATGGCGTGACGGTCCATGAGTCGAGCCACACCATCCCCGGTTGTGGCCGAGCCACAGGCGCGATGCAGCGAATCGAACAACCAGGTCTTGTCCAGGGGTGTGGGGACCGCGTCGAAGAACCCCGAGCGCCTGAGAGCCAGCTTTTCCTCGGCCGCCAGGTTGCCGCCGATGTGGAGCATGGGAATCTCGGCGAGACGGGGCTCACTGCGGACCAGGGCGGCGAACTGTTCGCTGATGACGCCGTGTCCGGTGGTGCCAAAGAGGAGCAGGTCAAAGGGCTGCGCTGCCTCCATGGCCCGCCACAGCATGGCCACCCCGTGAAAGGGATTTGCCGTGACCTCGACGTCGATCCCCCAGCTAGAGAGGAACTCGATCAGGCGCGTGCGCTCACGCACGTCTCCCTGTACGACAAGTGCTCGCTTACCCGTAAGGGCCTGTTGTGATTGGGCGGGTGGGGGGCTAGGCGTTGTACCGACCATGGCGCAGAGGCTCCGGGATTAGATTCGCGTCGGCGTACTCCCTCGCGATCGCTTCGATGCGCGATTGATTCGAGAGGAAGGCGTCGACGCAGGCGCCATCGAACTGGCGCCCGCGTTCCCGGCAAAGATAGTCCATTGCGGCATCCTGTGCCCAGGCCCGCTTGTATGGGCGGGGCGCGCACAGGGCGTCGAAGACATCGGCCACGGTGGTGATGCGCGCCTCGAGCGGGATCTCATCCCCGGCCAGCCCAAGCGGGTAACCGGAGCCGTCGAAACGCTCGTGGTGCGCGTGGGCGATGGTGGCCCCCATGCGCAGGAACTGCGAGGGGCTGTCATGCAGGATCTCATAGCCGATGCGTGAGTGGGTCTTCATGATCTCCCACTCGTCCCGGGTGAGCCGATCCGGCTTCAGGAGGATGCGGTCAGGTATGCCGATCTTGCCGATGTCATGCATGGGCGCGGCGTGTTCCAGAATCTCCGCCCGCTGCCGCTCGAGACCCAGGTTATCTGCGATCAGCCGCGCATAGCGGGCCACCCGCAGGATGTGGTTGCCGGTGTCCTCGTCGCGATACTCGCCGGCGCGGGCGAGGCGGAACAGGGTCTCCTCCTCGCGCAGCTGAAGGGTCCTGGTGGTCTTGCGGACCTCCTCCTCGAGCCAACTGGCGCGGTCGCGCACGATGACCTGCTGCTCGCGCAGCTTCAGCAGGTTGGTGCACCGGGCGCGGCATTCGAAGTGGTCGATTGGCTTGGACAGGAAATCCGTCGCCCCCGCCTCGAGGGCCCGATAGCGGACCGCCTTGTCGTTGAAGCAGGTGATCATGACCAGCGGCACATCGATACAGGTCGGGACCTGGCGCAGCCATCGGGTGAACTCGACACCGTCCATATTCGGCATCTTGTAGTCGGTCAGGACCAGATCGGCTCCGTTGGAGCGAATCCAATCCAGGGCGACCACCGGGTCGGGGAACGCCTCGACCTTGATGTCATCGGCGATCGAACGTACCAATTCCGATAGGATCATGAGACTGACGGATTGGTCGTCGATGACGATAACGGTCGACATGGCTGTCTGGATTTTGTGCGTCTGCAAAGATGCCGTTTGGCTGCGGCTTATGTTGATCCCGATGATAGGTTAAGGGATTGAGGAAAAAAAGCAGTGTGTTGCGAACGCTGGCTCTTGTGGTTGCTGTCGATCAAAGCGTTCCGAAGCCGCACTCAACCGCTCGCCGGGATCAGGTGCCTGGGCCGGCCATCCTGTCGTGCGTCTCCTGGGCCGGCCGGACCCGCCGCGCTCAGTACGGCGACCGAATCATAACGGGGGATTTGCCCCTTCCGCCACTCTTGTAGGCTGTTTCTGATCAAATGGTGGCGAAATTCCGATCATCGGTGTCCGCTTTGCGCATTGGGGCCAAGGATTATTAGCAATAGCTAATTAGATGCTATTGGCGAGGAGGATGTTGAGGCCGCGGAAAGATTCGCTCGACTGGCCCCCGGATCACGCAGGCGCCATTGCCGTCGCTGGGGCGAGACGCCCCCGCAGCATCTGTGGTCGGTTTTCGTCGGGGCCGAGCACCTCCACCTGCAGGATTCGGCCGACCGCCGGGGCGTCCGGGGCAGGATCCACGACGACCGGCAGATAATTGGGTGTATACCCGTACGGTGCGTCGGGATCGTCTGACGGGGATCGGGCCTCCCGCAGAACCGCCGCCTGCGTCCCCGTTTGCGCCTTCAGCAGGCTCCGCCGAAGCTGCAGGGCAAGTGCCTGGAGCTCCTGGCCGCGACGTCGAACGGTCTCGGGGTGCAGGGTCCCGGGCAGCGTCGATGCACGGGTTCTGGCCCGGGCCGAGAAGGCAAAGGCGTGGATCTGTCCAAAACCCATGGTCTCGCTGAAGGCCAGCGTCTGCGCCCACTCGGCGTCGGTCTCTCCCGGGAAGCCGATGATGATGTCGGTCGTAATGTTGAGTGCGGGCACCGCCGCCCGTCCTTGCTCGGCCAGACGTGCGAATTCACCGGTCTTGCAGCGCCGTGCCATGCGCCGCAGCACCGCGTCGGATCCGCTCTGCATGGGTAGGTGCAGGTGGGGCATGAGCCGTGGGTCCGCGAACAGCTCCCAGAATCCCGCCGGCAGGTCCCAGGGCTCCAGGGAGCCCAGGCGGATACGGGGCACCTGGGTACGGTCGAGCAGGGCACGGATGAGGCCGCCAAGATCGGTATCGAGGTCGCTGCCATAGCCGCCCAGGTGGACCCCGCAGAGCACGATCTCCTGGATGCCCGACTCGACCAGGCGGCTCACCTGAGCCACCACCTGGTCCAGCGGGCGGCTGCGCTCCTCGCCGCGGGCGCGCGTGGTGATGCAGAAGGTGCAGGCGTGACGGCAGCCGTCCTGGACCTTGACGAAGGCGCGCTGGCGCCCGCGTGCAAACAGGGATCCGGCGAGGTCGCCGATTGCGAGCTCCGGCATGGCCGGCAGCGACAGGCGCTTTGCGGCGAGCGCGACCAGGCGGTCCTTTTCGCGGTTGGGCACCACCAGGTCGAGCCCCGGCTCTCGGGCCAGTTGCTCGCTCTCCAGGGCGGCGAGGCAGCCCGTGACCACCAGGCGCGCGGCCGGATTGGTCCGCTGCGTCCGCCGCAGGATCTGGCGTGATTTGCGTGCCGCCTCGGCGGTGACGGCGCAGGTGTTGATCACCACCAGGTCCACGGGCCGCCCCGTTGGGCCAGGGCCGGTCTCGATCTCGAAGCCCAGGTCGCGAAAGCCCTGGGCCCACTCCTCCAGCTCCGCCTCGTTGAGCCTGCAGCCGAGCGACTTCAGCAGGACCAGGGGGCGCTCGATCATGGCGCCATCCGCCTAGGTCTGACCTCTGCCGTCGGGTGTGCTGCCCAGGGCCCCAGGGGGTGGCGGTGCGGGAGAGTTCTGATGCGCCACCAGTCGCCAGCCGTCCGGCCCGCGGCGGAACAGGTTGCTGGCATAGACGGTCTGGTCGGCGCCCGGATTGCTTCCGCTCGCGGCGCCCATGCGCTCCTCGATCAGGTGCAGCGCCATGTCGCCGGTCTCGATCCAGCCCAGGTGCCGCACCCGGATGTCGAATGCCGCGCCCTGCCCGAACATCGAGCGCCACAGATCGAGTACCGTTGGCCCCTGGATCAGTGGACTCATGGGGAGCAGGCAGGCGATGTCCGCGGATGCCTCCCAGACCCGCATCATGGCGTCGGCGTCGCCGTTCTCCAGGGCATCGTAGAAGGCGTCCTCCGCATCCTGGGGGGTGTCAAAGGTCATGGATCGCTGTCCTCGGCGTGGATGGTGACGCCCCGGGGCTATTGCCGCGGCGCGGGTGAGGGAGGGGTGGCCGGAGATCCGGTTCCACCCGCGTCGGGCCCGGGAGCCCCTCCAAGGGGCAGGCGCGGAATGCGCAGGGTGATGGTGTCTTCGCTCTCCTCGCGGGTCATGTGGGCGAGGTCGGCGTCCGGGGGCAGGCGCAGACGCCGGCTAAACGATCCCCGCGAGAAGCTGAAGCTGCGCCGGTAGCCGCGTCCATCTCCCAGTGTGTCCTCCTGGACGGTCTCGGCCTCCGAGCTTCGGGAGATGGCGAGCCCTCCGCCCATGGGGGTCACCTGGACCTCCGCGGTCTTGCCATCGTCGACGGTGATCCGCACGAGATAGCCATTGTCCGTCATCTCACGCGCGATGCGCATCTGGCCCGGGGCGGACCTGGTCATGGCGCCCGGGCCAAAGGGGCGACCAGATTCGAGTGCCGGGGGGCTTGTCTGACCGGGCTCCCCCGGCACCGGATAGGCGCCTTGCGGCCGGGAGGGGCCATCCCAGGGGCCCTGACCCCAGGGTGCAGATCCCGGCGCCATCCTTCCGGGAGGGGCGGCGGGGTACGGGGGCGGGTAGCCGTAGCCATAGCCAGGGTTGCCGTAAGGCGAAGCGGGGAGCTGCTGGGGCCCGGCGGCCTGGTCTGGCTGGGCGCGCGCGAACATGGGGACTGCCACTAGGGCGGCGACGATCAGTGGGCGCAGCGTAGACATGGATAGACTCCTCAGGACGCAGGTGGTGCAGGCCGAAAATCACGGCAAGTATAGGGCCAGGGTCAGCGGCCGTGGCGCCCGCGGCAGCAAGAGGCTCCGCCACACATGAACGCATCATCGGGTGTTCCTGTTTGCGGATATTCGCGTCCTTTGCGGCAAAAAATCCGAGACCGCTAGCCGCGTCGCACCGACCAGGTCGGGCGATCCGCCGGGTCGATGATCCCGTATCCGACGAGCCAGTCACGAGCCTCCTCCGCGTCCTGCTCGAACCAGGCCCTGGCGGAGCCAAGCCTGAAGCTGTAACCCCAGGTGTCCATGTCCGCCATCATGCGCGTGCGGCCGAATCCGGGAATCTCGTCGGCGAGCAGGATCTGCAGGTAGCAGACCGCATCCTCCTCCGCATGGTCGCCACCCGCGTCCGTATCCAGCGCGGCGCGGCGGGTCTCATCCATGCAGATCGAGTGGCAGGCCTCGTGGAGCACCGAGTGCAGTGGCGTGTCCGGGCGCAGAAAAAGACGATCACCGAGCAGCCCCGCCTCGGGCTCACCCCAGTAGCTCCCCGGGATCGCGGAGCCGGGCGGGCACTCCTGCACCCCGATGCCAAAACGGGCGAGCAGTGAGACGGCCGCCTCCCGGTCGGCCTGGCCCCAGCACAACGGCGGCGTCGCGGGGGCCCGAAGGTCCGCGATCGGGCGCTCGTCCTGGTGGCTCAAGGATTTCAAGCTCGCTCGCGGCGGTTCATGAAAGACGCGGCGCTCAGCCGGCGCGCCGCAGGGTCTGCAGGGGCGGTCGCACCAGTAGCGGATAAGTGGCCAGTGTTCCGAACAGACCGATCAGGAGCGCCGGGCCCAGGACACCGATCAGCCACAGCAGGGGATTGAAGCGGAAGGCCAGCCCGAAGAGCTGATCCGCCAGCAGCCATCCGGTCAGCTCGGCAAAGATAGACGCCAGCAGCCCCGCGAGCAGACCTGCCGCCGTGAACTCGACTGCCAGGCTGCCCAGCAGTGCGCGGCGCCCGGTCCCCAGGGTGCGCAGGATGGCATGCTCGCCGCGCCGCTCCGCCAGGCTCGCCTGGATACCCGCCGCCATCACCAGTACCCCGGCCGCCAGGGTGAACAGGAAAACGTACTCAACGGCCAGCACCCCACGGTCCACCACCAGGCGGACCTGTTTCAGGAGGGCCCCGATATCGAGCAGGGTCACGCTCGGGAAGGCCTCCACCAGGTCCGGCACTATGGCCTCACGCTCGGGCGGCAGATGGAAGCTGGTGATGTAGGTGGCGGGCTCGGTACCGAGCAGGGACGGGGGGGCGATCACGAAGAAGTTGACGTTGAAGCTGTCCCACTGGACCTCGCGCAGGCTGGTCACGGGGGCGGTCACCTCGTGTCCGGAGACCCAGAAGTTGAGGCGGTCGCCGAGCTCGATGCCGAGGGTTTCGGCCAGCCCTTTCTCCACCGAGAACTGGGGCTGCTTGGTTCCCGGCGACCACCAGGCGCCGGCGACGACGCGATTGTCCGACTGGGGACTGTCGGCGAAGCTCAGGTTGAACTCACGGGAGGCGAGACGCTCGGCGCGCGGGTTGGCGTAGTCCGAGGGCCGCACCTCGTGCTCACCGATGTGGGTGAGCCGACCGCGGATCATCGGATAGAGGGCCGCCTCCTGGAGTCCGTGATCCGCCAGGAATGACCGCATCGGCTGCACCTCCTGGGGCTGGATGTTGATCAGAAAGTGATTGGGCGTGCCCTCCGGCAGGCTCTCGCGCCAGGTGCGCAGCAGGTCCACGCGCACCACCGAGAGCAGCAGCAGCGCCAGTATCCCGATTCCGAATCCGGCGATCTGCAGCACGGCCCCGGAGGGGCGGCGGGTGAGGGCCGCGAGCCCCAGCCGCCAGACCCCGCGGGTGCGTCCCGCGAGCCCCGCCGCCGCGCGCACCAGCAGCAGCACCGCGAGGACCAGGATTGCCAGGGCGCCGACGACCCCCGCCAGTAGCTTCCAGGCGAGCTCGGGGTCGCCCGCCTGCCAGAAGATCAGCAGCGCAAGCGCGCCCCCGGCACCGGCGATCGCCAGGGCAGCGGAGGCCCGGGGCGGGCCCAGGTCGCGGCGCAACGCCCTCAGGGGCGGTACCCGGGCGAGCTGCAGCAAGGGCGGCAGCGAGAAGCCGAGCAGGGCGATGAGCCCGGTGGCGATCCCGACCAGGACCGGCAGCGCGGAGGCGGGCGGCAGGTCGGTCCGGAGCCAGTCCCCAAGCGCCGCCACCAGCGCGACCTGCCCCAGCCAGCCGAGCAGGCAACCGATGAGGCCAGCGGCGAGCCCCAACAGCAGCAGGCGCAGCAGGAAGACCCGTGCCAGCAGGCGACGGGGCGCCCCCAAGGCCCGCATCACCGCCACCGCGTCGGTCTGGCGCTCCACCAGCTGGCGGGTCGCGAGCGCAATGGCGCTGCCCGCCACCAACAGGGTCACCAGGGACGCCAGATGCAGGAAGCGCGAGGCCCGATCCACCGCGGATTCAAATTCGGGCCGGGCGTTGCGCCCGTCGATCAGCTCCAGGTTGGGCGGGAGCCGCGGCTTAAGCCAGGCGGAGAAGGCATCGACCGTCCCGCTCTCGCCAGCGACTAGGAGCCGGTGGGTGACCCGACTCGCCTCCGACACCAGTCCGGTGGCCGCCAGGTCGGCCTGGCTCATGAGCACCCGCGGAGCCAGCTGAAACAGGTTGGCGGAGCGGTCGGGCTCGTAGCTCAGGATGGCCCCGATGCGCAGCCGCTCCTTTCCCAGCCCCACCGGGTCCCCGACCCGGGCGTCGAGTAGGCGCAGCAGACGCGACTCCACCCACACCTCGCCCGCGTCCGGGCCCCGCTCCACGGCGCGCTCTGGCCCGTCGATCCGATCGCGCACCCGCAGCTGGCCGCGCAGCGGATAGTCGTCATCCACCGCCTTGACCTGGACCAGCTGGGGAGCCGACTCGGAGCCAGCTGCGCCCATCACCACGCTCGGAAACTCCAGGGTCTGCGCGACCCTCAGTCCCAGGGCGGCCGCCCGTTCCCGGAAGAGGTCCGGCACGGCCGAGGAACCGTCCACGGCGAGGTCCGCGGCGATCAGCTCGCTCCCCTGGCGGGCCATGGCGGATTCGATGCGATCGGTGAAGAAGCCGACGGCGGTGACGGCCGCCACCGTCAGGACCAGGGACGCCGCCAGCAGCGCCAGCTCGCCGCTGCGCAAGTCCTGGCGCAACAGCCGCAAGGCGATGGCCCAGGGGTTCATTCCATCGCCTCCAGGGCGCCGTTGCTCATGCGCAGCCGGCGATCGCAACGTTCCGCGAGGCGCTCGTCGTGGGTCACCAGCACCAGGGCGGCCCCCGCCTCGGCCCGCAGATCGAGCAGAAGCTCGATGATGTGCTCCCCGGTCGCCTGGTCCAGGTTGCCGGTGGGCTCGTCGGCGAACAGGACCTCGGGTCGCGGCGCATAGGCGCGGGCGATGGCGACCCGCTGCTGCTCGCCGCCCGAAAGCTGGCGCGGGTAATGACCGGCGCGTGCGCCGAGCCCCACCCGCTCGAGCGCCTGATCCGCCCTGGCCTGGGCCTCGGTGCTGCCGGTGAGCTCCAGGGGCAGAAGCACGTTTTCCCGGGCGGTGAGGGTGGGCAGGAGCTGAAAGCTCTGGAAGACGAAGCCCACCCGGCCGGCCCGCAACTCTGCCCGGCCGTCCTCGTCCAGGTCGTTCAGGCGCTGACCGCAGAGCCAGAGCTCACCGGCGCTGGGGTCGTCCAGCCCCGCGAGCAGCCCGAGCAGGGTGGACTTTCCGCTGCCGGAGGCCCCGAGCACCGCCACCGCCTCGCCCGATCGAACGCTGAGGTCCAGATCCTCGAGGATGGTCAGACCCCCGCTCGGGCCCTTAACATGCTTGGCGAGGCCGATGGCGCGGCTAACCGGTTGCACAGGTGGTTCCGACATGATGCCTTTGCCCTTCAACTTGATAACGATGCTGTCGCTCCTACTGATCGTGGCGCCCCCATCCCTCGGGACGACTGCTGAGTCCGCGCGAGCGCCTGGCGACCCTGACGACGCCCGGCTGCTCGTGCTCGGAGACAGCCTCAGCGCGGCCTATGGGATCGCCACTGAAGACGGCTGGGTCAGCCTGCTTCAGGAGCGCTTGCGCCAAGGGGGCTGGGGGTACGAGGTGATCAATGCGAGCGTATCGGGTGAGACGACCGCGGGGGGCCTGACCCGGCTGCCGGCCCTGCTCTCCACCCACCGACCCGAGATTCTGATCATCGCGCTGGGTGCCAATGATGGGCTGCGAGGATTCCCCTTCCGCACCCTGCGTCGGAATCTGGAGTCGATGGTCCGGCTTGCCAAAGATTCCGGGAGCCGGGTCGTGCTGGCCGGCGTGCGTCTGCCGCCGAACTACGGTGAGGCTTACACAAACGGCTTTCAAGCGGTCTTCGATGAGGTGTCCGCAGAGCAAGGGGTGCCGCTCGTGCCCCAGCTCCTGGCAGGCGTGGCCGAGGACCGGGCGCTGATGCAGGCGGATGGTCTGCACCCTGCGGCCGCCGCCCAACCCCGGATCCTGGACACCATTTGGCCGGCACTGGAGCCGCTGCTCAGCGACCGGCGCTAAAATAGGCCCGCTCCGCGATTGAGCGGCGTCCCCACGGAGTTTCCCACTATGCAGCGCATCACCATCGTCGGCTCTGGATTCGGGGCCCTGACCGCGGTCACGGCTCTGCGTGAAGCGGGCTTGAGCGCGGAGGTCACGGTGGTGAGCCCGAGGCCCGAGTTCATCTACTACCCGGGCCTGATCTGGATCCCCTGCGGACTGCGCACCGGTGACGACCTGCGCATCAATCTCCGGAAGTTCTTCAAGCGCATGGGCGCCAACCACCTGGCCGCCGAGGCCACCGGCTTGTCCAACGGCGGGCGCACCCTCGAGACCAGCGCCCAGCCGCTCGACAACGACGGGCTGATCATCGCCAGCGGCGGGCGCTTCATCAAAAAGCTGCCAGGGATCGAGCATGCGGTCACCCCCTGTGAGGGCATCGCCGCGGCGGAGGCGATCCGTGACCGGGTCAAGGCCATGGACGGGGGAAGCATCGCGATGGGATTTGCCGGCAATCCCCAGGAGCCGAGCTCCATGCGTGGCGGGCCCATCTTCGAGTTCCTGTTCGGCATGGACAGTCAACTGCGCAAGGAGGGCCGGCGCGAGCGCTTCAGCCTGCACTTCTTCACCCCGGCGGAAAAGCCGGGCAGCCGGCTCGGACCCAGGGCCGTGGAGGGCCTACTCAAGGAAATGTCCCGGCGCGGGATCACCACACACCTCGGGAACAAGCTCAGGGGTTTCTCCGCGACTCGGGTCATGACCGAGGGCGGGGACTTCGATGCGGACCTGATCGTCTTCATGCCCGGGATGACGGGCAATGCCTGGTTCGACAACAGCGAGCTGCCGCGCTCCCCCGGCGGACTCGTCCAGGCCGACGCCCAGTGCCGGGTACCGGGTTTCGAGCGCGTCTACGTCGCCGGCGACTCGGGCAGCTTCCCGGGTCCGGACTGGATGCCCAAGCAGGCCCACATGGCGGACCTTCAGGCCCGTGCCGCCGCCCGTAACCTGAGCGCCGAGCTCATGGGTCGCGAGCCCACCGAGACCTTCAAGGTGGAACTCGTCTGCATCGTCGACTCCAACGATCGCGGCATGCTGGTGGCCCGCACCGAAAGCCGCAACCTGGTGCTCCCAGCCATGCGCGGCTTCCACTGGATGAAGCGCGGCTTCGAATGGTGGTACCTGCGCCAGTACCGCTAGTGCCGTCGCGCGTGAGTCGCTCGACAAGGGCAGGGCGGATAACCGGGGGCGCATCCACCCAAGGCACGCTCAACGCCCCGCGAGCCGCCGGTATCGCCAGGCCGTCGCGCGGCGCGAGTCCCGCCGCAGTTCCCTCTCGTCCAGATTCCCACGATGCCTTCAGACCCTTGAGAAACTCTGTCTGGTTTCAATATTCGACGAAACCTGGACAGACCGCGGATACCTTCATCCCGCGGCCGGTCGCGAATCGGACCGAGGGGCGGTACCGGATGAACATCGGTGTGGTGGGTGGCGGGATCAGCGGCCTGGCGGCAGCATGGCTGCTCGATCGTCGGTATCGAGTGACCCTGCTCGAGCGCAACGACTCCGTGGGTGGGCACACCAACACCTTGATGGTCGAGGATCCACGCGGGGCCTTCCCGGTGGATACGGGGTTCATGGTGTTCAATCACCGTAACTATCCCCATCTCACCGCCCTGTTCGGGGAGCTGGGCGTGGACAGCTACCCGACCACCATGTCCTTCTCGGCCAGTGTGGACGAGGGCCGGCTAGAGTACGCGGGGTCGGATCTCAACGGACTCTTCGGCCAACGCTCGAATCTCTTCAAGCCGGGCTTCCTGCGCATGCTCACCGACATCGTCCGGTTCAACGCCGCTGCCAAGTCCTTTCTCTCCCGAAGCGGGGGGGGCGAGCTGACCCTGGGTGAGTTCCTGGACCAGGGCCGTTATTCCCAAGGCTTTGTTCATCATTATCTGTTGCCGATGGCGGCGGCCATCTGGTCCTGCCCGACCGGGCGGATCCGCGCCTTTCCGCTGCTCACCTTCGCGCGCTTCTTCCACAACCACGGGCTGCTCGACCTTGTCGACCGGCCCCAGTGGCGCACGGTGCGCGGCGGGAGCCGGGTCTACGTCGATCGCCTGTTGGACCGCTTCAGCGGCGAGGTGCGCACCCGAAGCGCAGTTCAGCGCGTGCGGCGGCTCGGCCAGGGGGTGGAGGTGCAGATCGAGAACGGCGAGCGGCTCAGATTCGACGCCCTGGTGCTTGGCTGCCACGGCGACGAGGCACTGAAGAGCATTCAAGCGCCCACCGCGCTGGAGCACGAGCTGCTTGGGGCTTTTCGCTATCAGCCCAACCGGGTCTACCTGCACAGCGACCCGGGCCTGATGCCCAGGCGCCGGCGCGTCTGGTCGTCGTGGAATTATCTGTCCAACGACGAGGCCGATTCGAGCGGGCCCGTGACCCTGACGTACTGGATGAACAGCCTTCAGGACCTCCCCCCCGGACGCGACATCTTCGTCAGCCTGAACCCGCCGCGGCCGCCGAGGAGCGATAAGGTGATCGCCGAGATCGGCTACGAGCATCCGATCTTCGACGCCGCGGCCATCGCCGCCCAGCAGCGCATCGGAGAGATCCAGGGCCGTGACCGGCTGTGGTTCGCCGGCGCCTACCTGGGCTATGGGTTTCACGAGGACGGGCTGCGCTCGGCCGTGGAGGTGGCCGCCGCGCTCGGCGTCCCCGCACCCTGGGCCATACCTCAAGCCGCGCCCGGGCATCAGCCGGTCGTCGCGCCCGCTGGGCTTCCTGCCATCGCCCGCCCGTGACCAGCCCCGGACAGCTCGTCTTCGGTCAGGTGATGCACCGGCGCTTCTTCCCGGTGCAGTACCGCTTCGTCTACCGGGTGTTCAGCATTCTGGTGGATCTGGACCGGCTCGATGAGATCCCGCGTCGCTGCCGCTGGTTTTCCCGCAACGGCTTCAACCTCTTCGCCTTCTACGATCGTGACCATGGTTCCGGCGACGGATCGCCCCTGCGCGAATGGCTGACGGGCCATGCGCGGCGCCTGGGTCTCGATGTACCCCTGGGGCGTATCCAGATCCAGTGCTTTCCCCGGGTGCTCGGGCATGGATTCAATCCATTGAGCCTCTGGTTCTGTCACGACCTCAAGGACCGTCTGGTCGCGGTGTTGGCCGAGGTGCACAACACCTTCGGCGAGCGCCACGGCTATCTGCTGCACCGCGACGGTGATCCCATGACCTGGCCCGTGGTGCGCCATGACCACGTCAAGCGATTCCACGTCTCCCCCTTTGTCGGCATGGGGGCGGACTACCGCTTTCGCTTCGCCCGCACCGGCAACGAGTCCAGCACCGTGATCCACGAATATCAGGACGACCGGCTGATGCTGATCGCGGTCCAGCGGGGTGAGTCGCGGGAGCTCAACGACAGCAACCTGCTGCGCGCGGCCCTGAGCTACCCGCTGCTCACCCTCAAGGTTGTCGCCCTGATCCACTGGCAGGCGCTCAAGATCTGGCTGCGCGGCGCCGTCTATCATCCCAAGCCCGCGCCGCCCCGGGAGGAGGTTTCGTGATGTCCGCGGAGGAAGTGCTCGATCTGTCCGCAGGGGCCCGCTCCCGCCGGGCCGCCGTCTGGGTTCGGCTCTATGGCGGATTCTTCCGCCGGCTCGCCTTCGGCACCCTGCTGGTGCGTCTGGGTGAGGGGGATGGCCGGCTCTTTCGCGGGCCCCTTTCGGGCGGTGCGGCGGAGCTCTGCATCCGGCGACCCTTGAGGCTCCTGCTGCGGCTGCTGACCCGCGGCGATGTGGGATTCGCCGAAGGCTACATGGAGGGCGACTGGGAGACCCCGGACCTCCCGGCTCTGCTCGATCTGCTGCATCTGAACACCGAGCATCTGGCCGCTGCCCAGGGGCTCTCCCTGTCGCGCCGGCTCGACCGACTCGTCCATCGGTTGCGAGACAATCATCGCGGCAACAGCCGCCGCAATATCGCCCGTCACTACGATCTTGGTAACGACTTCTATCGGCTGTGGCTCGACCCGGGTATGACCTATTCGTCGGCCCTGTTCGCGGACCAGGGCCGGGAGCCCCTGGAGCTGGCCCAGGCGCGGAAATACGAGCGGCTGCTCAACTGGATCGACGCCGCGCCGGGCCAGACCCTGCTAGAGATCGGTTGCGGCTGGGGCGGGTTGGCCGAGGCCGCTGCCCGGCGCGGGCTCAAGGTCACCGGTGTCACCCTCTCCACCGAGCAGCTCAGTTACGCGCGCGGCCGCATCGCCGAGGCGGGCCTGGGGGACCGGGTGGAGCTGCGCCTGCAGGACTACCGCGACATCCGCGGTCAGTTCGATCACGCGGTCTCGATCGAGATGCTGGAGGCGGTCGGTGAGGCCTACTGGCCCACCTACTTCCAGGCACTGCGTCGGCTGGTGCGCCCGGGCGGGCGGATCGCGCTTCAGGTCATCACCATGCACGAGGACGATTTCCACCAGTACCGCCGTTCCGCGGATTTCATTCAGCTCTACATTTTCCCCGGCGGTATGCTGCCCTCCCCGCACCGCCTGGACCGGGAGGCCCGTGACGCGGGCCTGGTGTCCCTGGAGAGCCGCCGCTACGGCGCGGACTATGCGGAGACCCTGCGCCGCTGGCGCCAGTCCTTCCAGGCCGCGGCGCAAGAGGTCGACCGGCTCGGTTACGATACGCGGTTCCGGCGGATGTGGGACTACTACCTGGCCTACTGCGAGGTGGGTTTCGAGTGCGGCTCCGTCGATCTGGTCCAGGCGCTCTATCAGGTCCCGGGTGCGGTCCCGGCGGGGGCTGCACCGAGCGATTGATTCGAGGTGAGCCGATGAGCAGCGCGCAGCCGGCGATCGAAGCGCCTGAGACGTTCCAGTGCGCACAGGGCGAGTCGCAGCCGTATCAGGCCATCGTGGATGCGGTTGCCGGGCCTGGCTGGTCCGTGGTGCCGGGTTTACTGAGCCGCGCTGAGGTCCAATCCCTGGCCGCCGAGGCGCGGGCGCTCAGGGCAGACGGTGGCTTCAGGCCGGCCGGCGTCGGACGCGGCGAGGATCTGAGCCTGAGGCCCGAGGTGCGTGGCGACCAGGTCGCCTGGGTGGATCCCCAAACCGCCGGTTCGGAGGCGCTCCACTATCTGGGTCGGCTCGAGGCCCTGCGGGAAGCCATCAATCGCGACCTCTTTCTCGGGCTCTTCGACTTCGAAGGCCACTTCGCGCTCTATCCGCCGGGCAGCTTCTACCGGCGCCATCTGGACCAGTTCCGCGGGGTGGAGCGGCGCGTCCTGAGCTGCGTACTCTATCTGAACGTCGATTGGGCACCCGCGGACGGCGGTCAGCTGCGAATCTACACTGACCCGGCCAATCCGGGATGCTATCAAGAGATCCTGCCCCTTGGCGGTACCCTGGTGACCTTCCTCAGCGCCCGGTTCGAGCACGAGGTGCTCCCCTCGCGGCGCGAGCGCCTCAGCCTCACCGGCTGGTTCCGGCGCCGCGACTCCTACAGCCGCGCTTGAGTGGGACCCAACATCCGTCGCGTGGATCAGGCGCGGGACACGGCGCCGGGGGCTTGCTGAACGGTCCATCTGCGCCGCACCCACCGGCGTGCCTTGATGGTGGCGCATTGATTGGGTCTTTAGGGTACTCGCCGATCGCTCAGACCCGTGAGCTCCCACAGTTGGTCCAGCTCGGCGCGTAGCCGTGACACTTCCGCCTCCAGGGCCTCGATGCGATCGCCCCGGCCCGAGGCGGGGGCCGCGTTCAATCGGTGCTCAGCGGCGAGGCCCTCGTCCGCTGCGGGCGTGCCACTGAGCAGATGGGCGTAGCGCTCCTCGCGGCGGCCCGGCAGGCGGGGCAGCTCCGTCAGCAGGGCCGGGGAGCGATCCATCAGGGACCGTACCGTTACCGCCACGGACTCGAGATCCGGAAATTCCGCCATGCGCCCGCTGTTGGTCCGCAGCTCACCGAGGGTCTGGGGGCCGCGCAACATCAGGACCGTCAGGGCCGCCTGCTCCTGCCGGCTCAGGTGAAAGGTGCCGACCATCTTGTGGTCGTAGCGCTCGGTGCGGCCGGAAAAGCTCGCATGGACCAATCCTTGGTCCCGCAATTGATTGACGGTGTGCCCCACCTCGCCCGGGGTCAGCGCCATCACCGGGTGGCGGCTGCTCTTCTGGTTGCAGGCGCTGACCAGTGCGTTCAGGGTGAGCGGGTATTGCTCGGGAGTGGTGCGCTGCTTCTCCATCAGACAACCGATCACCCGTGCCTCCACCGCTGTCAGCTCGATGGGTCGCAGTGCTGAGCCGGGGAGACCGGCGGATTCGGATTCAGTCATCGTTGGTTATCCCTCTGCGCGACCTCGGACGTGATGCCTGCTCGATGCGACGCACGGCGGTTGGTGGGCGGTGATTATCGCGAGGTGGAGGAGTGGCGGGAAGGCTTGTCGGAATGCGCTCGATGAACGTCGGGACCGGGGCGGCCAACCGGCCCCGGCCGGCGCCGAGCGGGGGTCCAGGGGCCGGGGTGATGGAGTGCGTTGCCAGAAGCCGGCCGCCGGCCTCCGGGCTTGGTCTTCAACCGCGCGGGTACAGGAGCAGGCCGCCGCCATCGATCCAGCGGGCATCCCACCCGCGGCTTGCCAGGAGCCCCGGCAGGATGGGCGTCGAGACGACGGGTTCGGGCCGGGCAATCCGGGTCTCCGGTGCCCGCGGCAGCCGAAGCCAGAGTGAGCCGTCAGTGGCCTGCTCGACCTCCCAGCCCCGCTGACCGAGCCTCTCCCCGAGCCCCGTCAGCCAGTCGCACCGCGGCAACTGCGGGACAGAAACCATCGCGGTCTCGCCGGCCGAGCGGGCCTGGTCCGTCGCAACCCGGCCGACGGGTGACCACGAATGGAAGCGCAGGGCGCCGTCGGGCTCGCGCTCCACCATCCAACCCGCGGCCTCCAGACGATGGCGCAGCCCGGCCAGTCTCTCGCCTGGCGCCTCGGGCTTGGCGGGTGACAGCGCGGCCTCGGCGGCTACGGTGCCGGGGTCCGATCCAACCGGCTCGGGCGTGCGGCCGGGGGCAGCCGTTCCGGTAGGGAAGAGGAGCAGGTTTCCCGCTGAGTCCGCACCGGTCCCCCATCCGCGCTCGCTGAGCACGGTGGCGAGCTGCGCCAGTGTCTGGGTCGCATAACCCTCGCCGTCGGCGGGTGCAGCGGTGGCTCCCTCTGCGAGCATCAAGAGCATTCCCGCTGCCAGGATGGCAGCGGCACGGCAGTGACGGCGGGTGATGGGTTTCGAAACCATGGCAGTCGATCCTCCGGGGCGGTCATTGTCGTATCCGGCGCCGGGCGGGTCCCCGGGCCCTTCGATCCGGCCATGGCGGGCGCGGATTGCAGACGAAGATAGAACAATCTGCACTAAGGTCAAGAAAATATTCTTCTTTGCTCCTGTGTCTCTTGGGTCCAGAAAGGCCCCCGCTTCAGTCCGCCGGCAACACCCGGATCTCCACACGGCTGTCTGTCTCATGGCGGCCGCTCCCACCAAAGATGAGGCCGCGCCGCTCGGACTGCTGCGATTGCGCGCTGACGCCGATGGAAACCCATTCACCGAGGCGAGCCTCCACGCGACTGCCGACGCTGCCGCTGCGCAGGGCGCCGCGGCCTGCCGGCGAGGCGGCCTGGGTCTCGATCTCCAGCGTGACCCGATCGCCGAGCACCCGGGGGACCACGGAAAAGCCGCTCCGGGCGCTGCGGTAGACCCCGCCTTCCCGAACGACGGGTCCGTAGGGACCCCAGTCCAGCTCCCGAAAGGGCAGGGGCCAGTCGGTGCCGACGGCGATGAAGGCAGGATGTCCGTCGAGGGCGCGCACCTCCTGGGAGAGTGCCAGTTGTTGCCCGCGCTCGCCGGCAGAGGCGATGACCCGGCTGCCGCCCGGCCCTCGGGGACCGACCCGGATTCGGGTGTTTCCGCCGCCGACTGGCTCGTCGATCCGTGCCGCCACGCCGGAGCGGGCCCGGTTGCTGTCCTCCACCTGGCGTACCTGGATGAGCAGGCTGCGCGGCGGCCGGTCGAGCTCGACCAGGGCGCGGCGGATATCGGCGAGCCGCTCCGGCGATGCCCGCACGAACAGCGAGTGCTGGGCGCCGATGACGGTCCCGTCTGGCCCCGCCAAAGGGGCGAGAATGGGGATCAGGTCCTCGGGCAGGCGGGACCGGAGCTCGATGATCTCCAGGGGATAACCGGCGGCTCCGGCGATCAATGACTGACCCCAGAGCCAGAAGGAGCAGACCGCCGCGATGAGCACGAGACCGGCCCGGATAGCCCGGTGGGGGGTGGGGGTCGGCGGGATCTCGCGGGGCAGATACGCCATGGGTCTTGGGCTCCTAACCATCCTGCTCGTCGGTGGCGCCGGCACGGGAGGCGAGTGGACCGCTCGGGACCCTCGGCTAGAGATGGAGCCGCCGCAGCTCGATGCTCTCCTCGCTGTTCTCCCACAACTGCTGGAACTCGGCGCGCAGCAGCCGCGCCTCCCGGGGAGCGTTCAGATTGGCCACCGCCTCCTGGGTGTCCGCCTGGCGCCGCAGGCAGTAACCGCGGCCGTCTGCAATCAGAAAGGCGTCCGAGCGGTCGCGGAAGTCCTCGCCGAGCCGACGGATGCTGATACGCGAGCTGAGCTGGCGAGCCAGCCCCACCAGCCGATGGCCGCGATTGACCGGTAAACGCGGCTCCCACACGAGCATCCGCACCGGATCCTGATGGGTCGTGAGCGCCAGCCGGCGCATCGCGACGAGAAAGGGCTGCTGGTCGTAGTAGGCCGGATCCAGCTCACGGCTGAGGATCAGGATCTCGCGCCGAGCCTGTCGTGCCAGGCGCAGACTGATGTCGCGGATCGCCCCTCGGCTGGTGAGGGTAAGGAGACCCTCGGGCTGATCCGGTGCCGCGTCCGTATCCGCAGGTGCCGGGTCGGACGCCGTTGCGGGTGACTGGGAGCCGTCATCGAGGGTGTGCGTCATGAATGCTTCCGGTGGACCATGAGTCGATGAGGGATACCCGCCTCCCAGAACTCCGGTCCCTGGGCGCGAAATCCGTGGCGATGGTAGAAGGGCACGGCATCGGACTGGGCGTGGATGAAGGGCGCCGGCAACCCCGGCGCCTCGGCGAGCCGCAGCGCCTCCTTCAGCAGCGCCGTCCCCACGCCCTGCTTGCGCCAGTCGGGGAGCACCGCCATTCGTCCGATCTGCCCGCTGGGCAGCACCCGGGCGGTTCCGATCGGACGCTCATTGTGGTCGCAGGCGAGCAGATGGTTAGCCCCCGCGTCGGCACCGTCCCACTCCAGCTCCAGGGGCACCCCCTGTTCCTCCACGAAGACCCTCACCCGCACCAGCGACAGGGCCTCCCGATCCAGGTCCCAATGGGCCTGACGCACGCCGAAGCTGTGATCACCCGAGGTCATAGTGCCCCTGATTGTAGAGGGTACAGAGTAGGTTCAGACAGGTCTGGTCGTCGAGCCAGGGCGCCAACTGCCCGGCGTCCAGCACGCGATGCGCGGTGATGAGGGCCGCCAGCTCGATGCAGCCCCCCGGCAGCCTGTGGGTCTGGCCTCCCGAGAACAGGAGCAGATCCCCGCCGCTGGTGCGGGTGAACAGCAGCCGGGCGGTCCCGCGATGCAGGGCGCCGGCGCCCATCAATGCCTCGCGAAACGCGCTGGGGCCGAGCGCCTCGTCGCGCGGAAATGGCTCCAGATGCTCCTTGGGCTCGCAGATATAGGTGCCGAACCAGGAGGCGAAGCTCTCATCATCCGCCTCCAGCAGGGCGCCCTGGATGCGCCCGCGGACCTGTGCGAGGACATCGGCGGGGATCTCGCCCCGGTGGCGGGGCGGGGTGAGTCCCGGGTCCCGGTAACGGGCCCGCGGCAGGTAGCGGGCGATGGCGGCGTCGCACCAGGCCGTCGCCATCTCCTGCCAATCCGGCGCGCGCATGCCCACCGACCAGGTCATGCAGGGGCCCTCGGCGATTCCCCAGTGCGGCACGCCAGGGGGCAGGTAGAGGATGTCTCCAGGTTCCAGGACCCACTGCTCGCGGGGCTCGAAGTGCTCCAGGATGCCCAGGTCGAGTCCTGGGATGCAGGCGGTATCGGGTGCGGGGCCGGAATCGATGCGCCAGCGCCGTCGCCCCTCGGCCTGGATCAGGAAGACGTCGTATTCATCGACGTGCGGACCCACCGATCCCTGATCCTCGGCATAGCTGATCATGATGTCGTCAAGGCGCCAGTCGGGGATGAAGTCGAAGGCGTCGAGCAGCTCGGCCACCTCCGGCACCCGTTTGTCCACGTCCTGGACCAGGAGGGTCCAATGGGTCGCCGGCAGGGCCGCGAACGCCGCCTCATCGAAGGGGCCGTTGCGGACCTCCCAGGGGACGACACCCCGCTCCAGCACCAGACGGGACTCGATCTCCGGCTCGCACGCCAGCCCCGCCAGCTCATCGGCGCTCAATGGCGAGCGGAATCCTGGCAGTGCGCCACGCATCAGGAGCGGCTTGTGTTGCCAATGATCAGCCAGAAATCGCTCGACGGTGAGATGGTCCGGAAGGTGGAGCGTCTCTGCCATGGTCCTGCTCGTGCTAAGAAATTAAGGAGCGAAGGTGGTGCCGGGAAACCGGGCCTCCCGCTGCACCGGCGTCCGCGTATCGTATCAATTTCGCAACATTGTGGATGAAATCACTGCTTCGAGACGCGGCTCAACACCCTGAAATAGAGCGTCTTGAGTGGTATTCGCCGAGGACCCGTTGCAAATATGTATCGCAGGGCAAAAAAAGTTGCACTTTTGTTGTACATGTGGGCTAAAATGTCCCTGTCCGAATGTTCCGTCATCACACGTCGCTCAGTCCAGTTTTCCCACCGCTGTGTCCGGAGACCGGGTTGGGTCGCAGGGGGTTCGTCGAGTGTTGCTTTTCGCTGACAGACGACCAACCTTGTAGCGGCGACCCGGGCAGAACACCCTCAACCAATCGAAACAGGTACAGAAAGATGCGCAAAGATAAGAACAGCTTCCGCGTCGCCTCCCTTGCCGCGCCTCTGGCGATGGCCCTGGTGATGGCTGCCCCCATCGGCGTCAATGCCGCCGATGCCATGGATACCTACTGGAAGTCCGCGCCCACCACGACCGCATGGGTCAACAGCGTCGGTGAATGCTGGCAGGGCGCCGACGGTGAGAACCTCCCGCCCTGCGCCTTCACTCCTCGTTCTCCGCTGGTGTTGCGCCTCCTGTTCGAGCTGGACAAGTATCGCCTGAGCGAGATTCGCAATCCTGAAGAGCTCGCAAAGCTTGACGACCTGATCAAGGAGTTCCAGCAGACCCCGCGTGAAGAGGTCGTCACCATCGTCGGTCACACCGATAAGCTGGGCAGCTGGGAGCACAATGTGGTGCTGAGCGAGAACCGCGCGCAGACCATCAAGGACTACATGATCGAGAGAGGCTATCCGGCGAGCGCCATTCAGGAGGTCAAAGGCCTGTCGTGGGAGGGTGGTGATGATGTCGCCGCCGACGGCACCATCATTGACCTCGGCCCGTTGGAGAACAATCCCCTGCGTCGCCGCGTGGTCGTGACCGAAGTTAGCCCGGCTATGTGATTAGGCAGTCCTGGCCCGGCGGCGAGAGTCGCCGGTCCAACCCCCCTCGTTCGTCGCGGAGCACAAGGCGCCCCTTCGCTGCCGAGAACGGCCTGGACGGCTGGGCAGCCATGGGACGCGCGCGTCGGTGACGGATTGCGGGGGAACAACGGCTCCCGTAAGCCTCATTCCCCCCGACCGGGGCTTATAGGACGGCCGATCCCCGGGCTTCCCGGAGATCGGCCTTTTTTTGCGCCAGAGCAAATTTAGCCAGAGGCCCGCGCTGTCGCCGCAATGGCAACAGCGCCCGGCGGGCGCGAGATTCAGGTCGACCTGGCCTGCTCGGCGGCATTTCCCAGATAGACTGCCGGGGTCAGGGCCCTCAGATCGGCCTTCACCTCGGCTGGGATCGCGAGGCTCTCGATGAGCTCGGCCAGGGCCTCGGGACCGATACGCCGACCGCGGGTCAGCTCCTTGAGCCGCTCGTAGGGCTGGTCGATCCCGTGACGTCGCATCACCGTCTGGATGGGCTCCGCCAGGACCTCCCAGTTCGAGTCCAGGTCCGCGGCCATCCGCTGGGGGTCCGCCTCCAGTTTGCCGATGCCGCGCACCGCCGACTGCAGCGCGATGCTCGTGTGACCGATTCCGACCCCCAGGTTGCGCAGCACGGTGGAGTCCGTCAGATCCCGCTGCCAGCGCGAGATGGGCAGCTTTTCCGCCATGTGCCGGAGGATCGCGTTGGCAATCCCGAGGTTGCCCTCCGCATTCTCGAAATCGATGGGGTTCACCTTGTGGGGCATGGTGGAGGAGCCGACTTCCCCAGCCACCGTACGCTGCCTGAAGTAGCCGAGCGAGATGTATCCCCAGACGTCGCGGCAGAAGTCGATGAGCACGCTGTTGAACCGCGCCAGGGCATCGAACAGCTCCGCCATGTAGTCGTGGGGCTCGATCTGGGTGGTGTGGGGGTTCCAGGCGAGGTGCAGGGTGTCCTCCACGAATGACCGGGCGAAGGCCGGCCAATCCACCTCCGGGTAGGCCACCAGGTGGGCGTTGTAGTTGCCCACGGCGCCGTTGATCTTGCCGAGGAGCTGCACGGCGGCCACCCGCTCGCGCTGGGCGCGCAGCCGGTGCACCGTGTTGGCCATCTCTTTGCCCAGGGTGGTGGGCGAGGCGGGCTGGCCATGGGTGCGCGAGAGCATGGGCACCTGCGCATACCCGTGCGCCAGGTCCCGTATGGCGCTGATCAGCTCGTCCATCTGCGGCAGCAGCACCTGGCCGCGTCCCTCCCGGATCATCAGGGCATGCGCCAGGTTGTTGATGTCCTCCGAGGTGCAGGCGAAATGGATGAACTCGCTCACCGCCTCCAGCTCGGCGTTGCCCGCGATGCGTTCCTTGAGGAAGTACTCCACTGCCTTGACGTCGTGGTTGGTGGTGCGCTCGATGTTCTTGACGCGCTGGGCATCGGCGATCTGGAAGCCGTCGGCAATGGCATCGAGCAGGTTGGAGGCGTGCCCGGACAGCTCGGGAACCTCGGGGATCTGAGGGTTGGCGGCCAAGGCCTTGAGCCACCCGATCTCCACCGCGACGCGATGACGGATCAGACCGTACTCGCTGAAGATCGGGCGCAGGTCGGCGGTCTTGGATGCGTAGCGCCCGTCGATGGGAGATACGGCGGTCAGGGAGGAAAGCTCCACGATTGGGTCGCTCCTGTCGGTGGACTCGTCGTCGGGACGGGGACGCCGGACCAGCCGGCCCGGCGGAGACGGGGAAGGCTGCCCCATGCGTGGTCCGAACGCAAGATCGCCACCGCTCACCGAGGCCGGGCGGGGCCCCAGCCTGCCGTAGAGCGTGAGCCTAATCGGGTCGGACGCGGACCCTCAGGCCGGGGGCGCCACCCGCACCCGACCACCGTTGAGGTGCGCGGCCAGCGCGCTGTCCATGGTGGAGGCGTGCAGTGCGAACCAGTCGGGGATCTGCTCGCGCACATAGGCGCGCACGGGGGCGAGACGCCCGCCACGCAGGCGACCGGCGAGCCGCTCCAGCTCACCCAGCACCCGGGCATGCTCACCCTTGTGCTCGGCGATGGCAGGGAAACCGGACTGCCGCATCATGGCCTCCTCGGAGGCGAAATGGGCTCGGGTGTGGTTGACGAGGTCTGCGAACAGATAGGCAAAGCTGGCGTCGCTCGCCCGGTCCATCTGGTTGACCAGATCCACCATCTCGCGATGGGAACGGTCCATGGCGGGTACCCCGAGGACGAATCGGGCGTCGAAGTCATCGATCAGGGCCATGGCGCCTCCGTGGGATCCGCTCCCGTCCAGGTGACCTTCCCGCAGTCGTGAGGGGCGGGAAGGTCTTGATGATAGCCGACATCCCAATGGGGTCGGTGTCCGCGGTCGCAGTTCAATCAACCGGTCAGCGGCTCGGGCGGTCCCGGTCCCTATCCCGGGCCAGGACAAGCGATCTCTCCACTGCAAGCGGCTCTGGACGCCCGGGAACCGATCAGCCAGCGCCGTCGGTCGGGGGCTCGAAGCCGTATCGCAGCATTTCGATATCCCGCGCGAAGTGCCGGGCGACCAGCTCCGCCGTCTCGTCCGTGTAATAGACCCGATAGTCCTTGCCCCGATCCCTCGCCTGCCGGGCATGGGGCAGGGGGGGGGGAGGGATGCCGATGCGCGTGCACGCGGTTGCAAAATCCTGCTGCAGCCGCTCGTAGCGGCCGATGAAATCCACCACCAGGCGCCCCTGGAGGTCGATCAGGTAATCACTCTGAAGCTCGATGGAGGTGTCCACGTGGTACTGATAGGGGCGATCGGGGTCCAGTTTCCAGCGTAGAAATCCCTCAAAGCTGTCGTGTCCGCCCAGGTATTGGGGGCGCTCGCGGCGGATGTGGTGGAAGGAGCTCACCTGCAGATCCCAGGGGTTGCGTACGAACGCGAACTTGAAGAGCGACTGGAAGAATTCCCGGGGCAGCAGCTCCTTCGCGGCGACGACCTTGGCGTGGCGCGGCAGCTTGGTGGCGATACGGTGGCCGCTCAGATGGCTGAATCGGCTGCACAGGAACATGGGCCAGTACCAGGGATCGGCCCAACGCCGGCGCTCCAGGGCAGCGCGCACGCTGGTCCCGCCGGTCTTGGCGATGTGGACGAAGAGGAAGCGATGCCTGACGGAGAGCAACATGCGGGAATTCTATCCGAGCCGGACCGCCGGCGGTGGACCGCGGCGCCGTGCGGCAAGTCACGGACTCGGTGAATCCTCCCGCAGGAGAGGGCTGCTGCTGCCGTTCTGCGAAGCCCGCCATGGTTGGCTTCCAAGGCCTTCGGCCATGATTGGCCAGCTGCTTGCGCCGCGGCCGGATGCCACCCGACGCCGCCACCGAGAGCGCATAACGCATGGGTCCACCAGATAGAGAGGAGCTTCATGGCCACCGCCCCTTCGACGACCGCCTCCACCGGCAGCGTTGCCCGCAGATTCAACGTCTCGCTCTTGCTGCTCTATCTGCTGAGCGTCGCCATCAGCGCACCCGGCATCTACTACTACACGCGCACCGAGGTCTTCCAACAGGCCAATTCCGAGCTGGTGCTGCTCGGCGACCTGGTGAAGTCCATCAAGGGCTACATCGGAAACGACATGCGGCCCTGGTTTGTCAAGAACAAGCAATTCCACTCCGCCGGTTTCTCGGGCATCGTCGCGGTCAGTCGCGTCGCGGACAACCTGAAGAAGCTTCAGGGGCGGTATGCGATCCGCAATGTTTCCGACAACCCCCTCAATCCGGCCAACAGTCCGGAGCCCCTGGAGCGCCAGCTGCTTCAGAGCTTCCGCAGCAGCCCGGATCTGAAGACGCTGCAAACTCAGGGTCAGTTGGGCGGCCAGCCAATGATGGTGTCTTCCGCACCCATCGTGAGTCAGCCAGGCTGCCTTCAGTGTCACGGCGAACCCGATAAGGTGCACCCGGAGATCACCGGGCAATACGGCCGCGCCAGTGGCTACAACTATAAGGATGGTGAGGTCGTTGGGCTCGAGCTGGTCGGCGTTCCCATTGCAGACGTCAATGAGCTCGCCACCCAGCGCAGCCTGGTGGCCATCGGTCTGCTGACCCTCATGTTCGGTCTGATCTTCGTTACCATCAATGTGCTGGTGCGCCGCAACCTCATCTCACCCATCCTCGAGATCACGAGCGCCGCCCAGGCCGTTGTCAAGGGAGACCTGGACCAGACCCTCGACATCCAGCGCAACGATGAGATCGGCGACCTAGCCCGGTCCGTTGAGCTCCTGCGCCGCAGCTTCGCTCAGGTGATGAAGCGCTTCAATCGAACCCGCACCTAAGGAAGCGCCGATCGAGCGCTTCGCCGCGGGCCACGGATGGCCCACCCGTTCGATGCAACCGAGTGAGTGAATGGAGCATCGGAAAACCGCAATTCCGGGTCACCAGTTGGTCGAATACCGGGATGGCGTTGAGGCCGGACCCGCGAAGGGTCGGCGGCCGGGCCCGAGCGGTGCTTCAAACTGGGGGCTTCCCTCTAACCCTATCCCAATCGGCTCAGTCGCGATCGACTGTAACGACTGTCGGGCCGATGGCCGGTCTTGTCGGGCACGGGCCCTGAAACACCCCTAAGTGTGTCGTGCAGCAAGCTAGTTCGCGAAGATCGGCTGCTAGACTAGGGGCGCTCGGCAGGTTCGAAACGCCTTGGGGTGGAAACCAATGACTCAACTGCTCGACTATTCGGGCCTCTATCAATTGCTTGCGGACCTTGTCAATAAGAAGCGCACAGGCACCATACTCGGCAAGACCGACAGCAACCACTCGGTCATGATCGGTGTTCGCGACGGTGAAATCGCCTATCTGATCTGTGCCGGGAAACGGGGACGCTCCGCGATTCCCGAGATCCGGAAGATCACCGCGCTGACCGTTCGCCTGGAAGACAGCGCGACGCTGCTCGGCGGGCGGGATATGCCCTCCACCGCGGAGATCATGCTGGTGTTGAGACCCTGGGCGAGCCACGAGGATGTCAGCGGTGTATCAGCAGCGCCCAACGCGCATGCACCTCACCGGGAAGGCGACGGTCCCAAGCTCTGCAACTTGCTCTCCCAGTTTCTTGGACCCATCGCCCCGGTTCTGTGCTCCGACGCCATTCGCGACGCCGGCGGACTCGCCGATGAGGCGCGGAGGCAGCAGGTCATACTGACATTGGCCCAGGAGATCGAGGATGAGGCGGAGGCGGCGCAGTTCATCGATCGTGCGCGGGCCTTGTTTGGGGGCGGCTGAAAAAGACAGATCGGGGTTTCGCCGAGGTTGCGCCGTCAGGATCTGTAGGGTGTAGGAAGCACGTGGTCCGGTCTGGCCCTCGCACTCCGGCACCTGTTACTCGAAACGTGAATTCCGGCAGACGCTGATTCACCGACAGGCTCAGTACGCGCGCGGGGCGACTCTCGGGCATCCCTGCCCGGCTTCGACTCAACGTTTCCCAAAAGCGTCAGAAGCTGGTTTCCAGTTCCAGCACCAAGGTGGACGCCGCCACCGCGGAAGCCGCCGAGAGGGCCCATTTGAGTCGCTGGTAAATCGTGTTTTTCACGGCGGATTTACTCGCTTGTGATCGGTCGATTGAGGACCCATCGGTCCCGACCATGTGACTCAGGATTTCGCCGGAATAAGCAAGGGGGTCTGCCGTGACCCCCAATCGCTTCTACATCTCTTCCAGCCGTCGACCCCTGGTCTCCCGCACGAAGGAGGCGACGAAGAAGAAGCTGAGCACCGCGGCCGTGGCATAGAGGCCGTAGGCGCCGCCGAGTCCGATGGCGGACAGCAGCAAGGGGAAGGTCATGGTGACCATGAAGTTGGCGAGCCACTGAGCGCTGGCCGACACGGCGAGCGCCGCGGCGCGTATGCGATTGTTGAACATCTCGCCCAGCAGCACCCAGACCACGGGCCCCCAACTCATGCCGAAGAAGACGATGTAGGCGTTGGCGGCAATCAGCGCCGTGCGGCCGGACTCGTCCGTGAGCGCCAATTTACCGTCCGGGGCCACACCGGCGCTCGCAAAGACCCAGGCGAGGATACCGAGGGAGATGGCCATGCCGGCGCTGCCGATGAGCAGCAGGGGCTTGCGTCCGATCCGGTCCACCAGAGCGATGGCGACGAAGGTCGCCAGGATGTTGGTGGTGCCCGTGACCACATTGATGAAGAGGGCCTGGGACTCACCGAAACCGGCCGCCTGCCACAGCTCGGATCCGTAGTAGAAGACCACGTTGATGCCGACGAACTGCTGGAAGGCGCTCAAGAGGATGCCGACCCACACGATGGGGCGCACCTGGCGCGTGCCCTCGATCAGGAGGTCGGAGACCCGGGGCTTGCGCTCGCCATGGAGGGAGCGGTGGACCTCCGAGACCTGCTCGTCCTCGGCCCCCGGGGCGATGCGCTTAAACACGGCTCGCGCCTCCTCCTTGCGTCCGGTAGCGACCAGATAGCGGGGCGATTCCGGTATGGTCAGGGCCCCGATCAGGAACAGCAGCGCCGGAATCAGCTCGACCCAGAACATCCACGACCAGGAGGGGAGGCCAAACCAGAAGGGCGCCTCGGCGCCGCCCGATGCGGTGGCAATGATGAAGTTGCTCAGGAAGGCGACGAAGAGTCCGATGACGATGGCGAGCTGCTGCAGGGTGGCGAGCCGACCGCGCAGAGCGGCCGGGGCCACCTCCGCGATATAGGCCGGCGCCAGCACCGAGGCGGCCCCCACGCCCAAGCCGCCGATCAGGCGAAAGGCAATGAAGCTGACCAGCCCGTTCGCGGCCCCGGAGCCCCAGGCGCTGATGGCGAAGACCAGGGCGACCACCATCATCATGGGCTTGCGCCCAAAGCGATCCGCCAGGGGGCCGGCGACGAGGGCGCCAACGGCGCAACCGAGCAGCACCGAGGCCACGCTGAATCCGGTGCCGAGGTTCGAGGCCCCGAAGGCCTTCTCCAGGGCGCCGATGGTGCCATTGATCACCCCGGAATCGAATCCGAACAGGAAGCCGCCGATGGCGGCCACGGCCGAGATAAAGATGACGTAGACGACCGAGACCTGGGTCCGCTCGGTCTCCTGGATGTGGCTGATGGATTGCGCCGGGACCGCCGCGTCGAGAGCCGGGTCTGGTTTGATCATGCCTTCCCCTCGTTCATGTTGTGGCGCAAGCATAGGACCTGCCAATTGGCCGGGCTAGAGAGACTCCTGGGATCCATCGTCGACCCGTGGCGCACACGCAGGCGAAGCCGCCTGGCGTGGCGTCGCTTCCGGTGGTCCTTTGCGAGGAGGTCGGGCTGGCTGCGGGGCCCGTCCCGCTGGGATCTGCCGCTTCGTCCCCACATGAGGGAGCTGAGCTCAAGGCCAGCGAACGGAGAGATGAGTGCCTGAAGAGACCCTGACCCGAATCGATATCAGCAAGGAATACCTGAACTTCAGCGCTGGACACTTCACCATCTTCTCCGCCAGCGAGCGCGAAAACCTGCACGGGCACAACTTCCAGGTGCGCTGCTCGGTGACGGCGGCGGTGGGCGCAAACGGCATGGCCTTCGACTATGTCCTGCTCAAGCGCGTGCTGAGGGAGCTGTGCGACGAGCTCGACGAGCGCATGCTGCTGCCGGAGCGCTCCCCCCATTTGCGCCTGGAGCGCGAAGGGGACATGGTCTGGGCGCGCTTCGGCGAGGAGCGCATCCCCTTCCTGGAGCGGGACTGTCTGCCCCTGCCGATCCGCAACGCCACCATCGAGGAACTGGCGGCCCTGTTGCTCGCTCGGCTGCGTGATCGTCCGGAGCTCCGCGACCGGGACCTGCGGGCCGTGGAGCTTGGGGTATCCTCCGGTTCCGGCCAGTGGGCCTTTTCACACTGGACCTCGCCACCCAAGGAGTAAGCATGGACCTCCTGATCGTCACCGGCGCCAGCTCCGGAATCGGGCGCGCCATCGCCATCCGCTTCCTGCTCGAGGGCTTCGCGGTGGTCAACATTTCCCGACGCCCCTGCCAGGAGCGGGGGGTGGAGAACGTCGCCTGCGATCTGAGCGCGCCCGGGGCGGCGGACGCCCTGGGCCCGGCGCTGGAGCCCAGGCTCAAGGGCGCCGGGCGTCTGTGCCTGGTCCACAACGCCTCGGTGATGCACCGCGACCGCATCGATGACCTGCAGAGCGCCCGCCTGCGTTCCGTCCTCGAGCTCAACCTGGTCGCCACCAACGCGCTCAACCGGCTCGTCATCCCGCACATGCAGCCGGGCTCCAGCATCCTCTATATCGGCAGCACCCTGGCGGAGAAGGCGGTATCCGGGGTGGCGAGCTATGTGATCGCCAAGCACGCCCTGGCGGGCATGATGCGTGCCACCTGCCAGGACCTCGCCGGACGCGGCATCCACACCAGCATGATCTGCCCAGGCTTCACGGACACGGAGCAGCTGCGGGGGCTGATCGGCGACGACCCGGCCACGCTGGCGGCAATCGCCGCGATGTCCGCGTTCGACCGGCTGATCGAGCCCGAGGAGATCGCCGATGCCGTCGCCTTCGCCGCCCATGCCCCGGTGCTCAATGGCGCGCTGATTCACGCGAACCTCGGTCAGCGGGAGCGATGAGTCCCGCGGATCGGGCGGCCGATCTATCACCAGACCCGGCCGCGGACGGAGCACCGCGCCGGGTGGTATGCGTGAGCGGCGGCACCTCCGGCATCGGGGCCGGAGTGGTCGGCGCCTTCCTGGCTGCCGGCGATCGGGTCTACACCTTTGGGCGCCGGTCGGAGCGGGTGGCCGAGCTCGAGGCCGCGCATGCCAGCGGTCCAGGGGCCCTCGTTCCCCTGACCGGTGACGTGACGGACGCCGGGTTCCGCGCCGCCCTCGCGCAACAGATGAACGCCGAGTGCGGCCGTCTGGACGTGCTGGTAAACAATGCCGGTACCATTCGCGGCTGGGGCTACCTGGAGGAATCGGTGGATGACTGGCGCGCGACCCTGGAGACGAATCTGATCGCGCCCTTTGCGCTCACCCAGGCCTGCGCCGCCCTGCTCGGGCGCGGCGCCAATGCGACGGTGATCAACATCAGCTCCGCCTGCGCCCAACACCCCTTCGCATCCTGCACCTCCACCAGCTATTCAGTGAGCAAGGCCGGGCTCGACATGCTGACCCGGCGCCTGGCCCTCGGGCTGGGCCCCCAGGGCATCCGCGTCAACGCGGTGGCCCCCGGGGTGGTCCCCTCCGAGATGTGGGGAGCCGGCGCCGAGGGGCTGATTGAGTCGACCATCGCGAAGCGCCACGTCCTCCAGCAGCGCCCCGTAAGCCCCGAGGACGTGGCCCGGGCGGTGCTTTTCCTCGCCTCGGACGAGGCCCGCACCATCACCGGGACCATCCTCAAGGTCGACGCTGGATATACGCTTGGATAGCTGGCACCTGGCCCTACCCAGTGGGGCATCCTTGTCGGCCCTCGGCCCTCGGCCCTCGGCCCTCGGCCCTCGGCCCTCAGCCGCAACTCGCAACTCGCTCGCAAATGCCTCACCTGTTTCTCGCCGTCACCGCCCACGGCTACGGTCACCTGGCCCAGTCCTCGCCGGTGGTCCATGCCTTGCGTGAGCGCATCCCGGAGCTTCGGATCACCCTGCAGGGGGACATCGACGCGGGGTTTGCGCGCCGCCGGCTGCCGCCCGGCTTCGACCACATCCGGGAGCCGGCGGACCTGGGCCTGGCGATGGACGGGCCACTGCGCACCCTCTGGGCCGAGAGCCTGGAGGCCTATCTCCAGTTCGACGCTGTCTATGAGGGTCGCCTGGAGCGCCAGATGGGCCTGTTTCGCAAGCTGGCACCGGATCTGGTCCTGGCCGACGTGCCCTGGCTGCCCCTCGATGCCGCCCGACGCCTGGGCATTCCAGCCGTCGGGCTGTGCTCGCTCAGCTGGTACGATATCCTGCGCGAAAGCCCGGTTGGCGAGCGGGTTCCGCTCCGGCTGCTGGAACGTATGCGCGCCGCCTATGGGGGGGCGGATCTGTTCATCCGACCGGCACCCTCCATGCCGATGGACTGGCTGCCAAACGCCGTGGATGTGGGGCCCATCGCCCGGCGTCCGGTTGCAGTGGGCCCTCAAGCGGGATTGGAGCTCAAGACGCGGATCGGCATACCCCCCGACCGGCCACTGGCCCTGATGCAGTTCGGGGGCTTCAGCGGCTTCGATCCATTGGACGAGTGGCCCGAGCAGGATCAGGTCCATTGGCTGGTGCAGGATCTGAGCGGCAGGCCCCGTGGCGATGCCTCCGCGCTCACTGACCTGGGACTCGAGTTGCCGCAGGTGCTGGGCGCGCTTGACCTCCTGCTCGCCAAGCCCGGCTATGGGACCTTTGCGGAGGCGGCCTGCAACGGCGTGCGCCTGCTCTACGTCAGCCGCGGCGATTGGCCGGAGGAGCCCTACCTGACCGAATGGATCGCACGACAGGTGCCGGCACTGGAGGTGGGCCTGGATGACCTGGTATCGGGGGAGTTTGCTGGCCCCATTGCGCAACTGCTGCGCGAGCCCCGCCCGCGCCCGACGGATGCGAGCGGGGTCGAGGCCGCGGCGGAGCTGATCGCGCCCCTGCTCGCCGGTTAATGTGACGGCGCCACCGGCCGCGGCCAAACCGGGTCACCCCTGCCTCCCATGCCCCGGCCCCTGGGGTTGAAATCCCCTCCGGAGTGTCGTCTCATCCACAGCCAGGCGTCGGCACCCAGACCGGGGATGTCCCACCGGGTGGAGCTGACAACCCGGAGCCACTCGAGAGCCCGAATCGGAGGCCAGCCGGATCCATGTCCAATCGCGAGCGCCCCTGGGGCCGCCTGCTGTTTCTCCTCCCGCTGCTTTGCGCCGCAGCGGCGGCGGACCCGGCTCCAGGCCGTGCCGGTGACCTGTCCGAGGCCAACACCGCCGCACAGGCCGAAGCACCCAGCCCGCCGGGTGGCCCGCGGCCGAGCCGCGATCAGGTGCAGGCCATGATCACCGAGGTGGCCGCCCAGCACGGGGTCGAGCGCGCCCTGGTCCAGGCGGTGGTCACCGCTGAGTCCAACTACAACGCCCATGCGGTCTCACCCGCCGGGGCCGTGGGTCTGATGCAGGTGATGCCGGCGACTGCCGAGGACTACGGCGTGACTTCCATTCGGGCCCTGTTCGATCCCAAGACCAACCTCAAGACCGGTACCCGTCACCTCAAGCGGCTGCTGAAGAAATACGACAACGATTACGGCCGGGTCATCATGGCGTACAACGCGGGCGAGGGGGTGGTGGATCGCACCAACAGCAATGTCACCTTCCGCGAGACGCTCGACTATACCGAGTCGGTCATCAACAACTACCGCCGTGCCGGCGGTGCCCAGCCCACCCAGGCGGCGCTGATCAAGGTCCGTTCACTGAGAGGCATCAGCAATACGGGCAAAGCGCGGCGTCTGCTCAAGAAATACCTGGATGTCTCGCTCCTGTCGCTGACGGTCAAGCCCACCTTGAGTCTTCGCCACCTCAACCCGGCCCTGCACGAGGTCGGTCCCGAGAGTCGACCCATGTTCGAGCTGGACACCGAAGTCGTGCGCTGAAGGCCAGCCGACATCGCGTTTGAATCGGCCAAATTGGCCCCGCCTTCCCCCATGGCATGTCACCCCAGAGCGCGCGCCTCCGCGGCCCCATCGACCGGTGCGGGAGCGGCGTTCCGCTGAGGCCTGCGGCGTCGCGCACTTTTTTTAAGCGGTCATTCAGGGAGCATGTGCTTGGTCATCAGCAGGTCAGGAGAACGAGTAGGAGTGCGCAGTGCGACCCATCAAGCGGTATGACGCCCACATCCTAGTCGTCGCGAACGAGAAGGGGGGCACCGGCAAGTCGACGACGGCCGTGCACCTGGCCATCGGCATGCAGAAGCAGGGCAAGGCGGTCGCTGTGGTCGATCTGGATGCCCGTCAGAGGTCCGTCTCTCGCTATCTGGAGAATCGGGCCGCATTCGCCGAACGGCGCGGGCTCGACTGGACGGTGCCGGAATCCGTGGTCCTTGCGCCGTCGGCCAGGTCGGAGCTGCGCGAGCGCGAGCAGGAGGACGAGGAGCAGCTCGACGCGGCCCTGCAACGGCTCGCCCGCGACAACGGGTTCATCGTCATCGATTGTCCGGGCGGCAACACCCACCTGTCCTTTCTCGCACATGCGACGGCCAATACACTGCTCACCCCGCTCAACGACAGCTTCGTCGATCTCGATCTGCTGGCGCAGGTCAACCCAGACACCTATGCCATTGATAAGCTGAGCTTCTATGCCGAGGCGGTCTGGGAAAGCCGCAAGCTCAGGGCCGGCTCCGGGCTGCCTGGTCTGGACTGGGTGGTGCTGCGCAACCGCATCTCCCCGACCCGCTCGAAGAATCGGGAACGCATGGATCAGGCATTGAGCAGCCTTCAGAAGCGGCTGGCCTTCCGTTACGTCCGTGGCCTCTCCGAGCGCGTCATCTATCGTGAGCTGTTTCCGAAGGGTCTGACCCTGAGCGACCTCAAGGACCTCGACGAAGGGCCAAAGCTCAGCATGTCGCACGTGGCGGCTCGCCACGAGCTGCGCTCACTGCTGAACGATCTCGCGCTGCCGGGTTGGGGCGGGTGATCGACCCCTGCCGGCAGGGTCAGCCCGGTACCCCTATTGGAAGGCCGGAAGCCCCGACTGCAGCCACCAGGACTCGAGCTTGGGGTCCCACTCCCAGACCTGCCGGTCGGAAAGCTTCTTCACCACCTGACGGTCCTCGTACAGATATTCGATGTTGACGATCTGGGAGGCCTTGTTCTCGCTCTCGAGCGTCGGCGGCTGCACAACGTCGTATCCGGTCAGGCGCAGGTCCTTGAGTGAATCCGGCAAGGGCTTGTCTTTCCGCAGGTCCGGATGCAGATAGCCGAAGGCCGTCTCGTAGTAGCCCCAGCGGATGGCGGACTGATAGCCGTTGGTGGCGGCCTGCAGCGCGACGGCCCTCTTGTCCTTCTCCACGGTTGCACAGCCTGATACCAGAATGGCGGATACCAGGATAGCCGCCACCATCAGGATGGAAAGGGCGGCTTGAGTTGCAGGCGGTTTCATCGGGGTTCCGGGCGTCGCGCAATGGCAGAAGCCGCGATGATACGGCATGGCCTCGACCCGGCCAAAGCTCGGGCCTTGCAGCCTCGCCCTCCGTTGCTTTGGCGACAGGAGTGTCCGGCTCGCGAGCCGGCTGACCCCTGACCCGTTGGTTCATGATCCCGCCCTTTGTTGTCGCATCCTGTCTTGACCGAATGAGAAACGTCGATGGAAGAATCCTCTGCTTCGCACCCAGTACCCCACCAGGAGCCAAAGCGGGAGGTCTCTGTCGGCGATGCCGCCGTCACCTTGCTCGGCACCGCCCATGTCTCGCGCGCCAGCGCTGAACAGGTGCGCCAGTTGATCGAGGGGGGCGACTACGACGCCGTCGCCGTGGAGCTTTGCCGCGGCCGTTACGGTGCGCTTGTTGACCCCAAGTCGCTGTCTCAGATGGATCTTTTTTCCGTAATCCGCAAGGGACGGGTGTACATGGTCGTCGCCAGTCTGGCCCTGTCGGCCTACCAGCAGCGGCTCGCTGATCAATTCGGCATCGAGCCCGGCGCCGAGCAGCGCATGGCGATCCGACTGGCCCGGGAGCGGAACCTGCCGGTGCTTCTGATCGACCGGGAGATCGGGATCACCCTGAAGCGCATCGCGACCGGGCTCGGCTGGTGGAAGCGCTATAGCCTCTTCGTCGGACTTCTTTCGGCCCTGCTGTCGCGTGAGGACGTCACCGAGGAGGAGGTGGAGCGGCTCAAGGACGGGGACGTGCTGGAGACGGCCTTTGCCGAGTTCGCCGCGGATCGCGGCGATCTCTATGTCCCCTTGATCGAGGAGCGCGACCGCTATATGGCCGCCAAGCTGCGGCAGGAGACGGAGAGAAGCAGGGCGCGGCGGGTGCTGGCGGTCGTTGGGGTCGGACACCTCAAAGGTGTCGAGCGCAATCTGAAGGAGGATCGGTCAAACCCAGCCTCGGTGCTCCAGACCCTGGAGCAGGTCCCGGAATCCAGGCGCTGGCCCGGGGTGGTGCCCTGGACCATCTTGGTGCTGGTACTCGGCGGCTTCGCCTACGGTTTCGCGCAGAGTCCCGCCCTGGGGTGGGACCTGGTAGGCTCCTGGATCCTGATCACCGGCGGACTCTGCGCCCTGGGCACGCTGATCGCCGGCGGCCACCCGCTGACGATCCTGTCGGGCTTCCTGGCCGCTCCGCTGACGACGCTCCATCCGGCCATCGGCGCCGGCATGGTCACGGGTGCCGTGGAGCTCACCCTGCGCAAGCCGAGTGTGGGAGATTTCAGCCGCCTGCGCGAAGACGTCGGCAGCCTGGGCGGTTGGTGGCGCAACCGGGTGGCCCGGGTCTTCGTCGTGTTCTTGTTGAGCACCCTGGGTGCCGCCACCGGCACCTACGTGGGCGGCTTCCATATTGCCGGACGCCTGATCGGATCGAGCTAGACCCCGTTGTCCAGATGCGCGCGGATGACGGCGATGGCCTCGTCCATGTGCTGGAAGGCGTGGTCTCCGCCGTCCCAGATCAGCAGTCGAGCACAGTCCCGGTAGAGTCGCTCGGCGATCCGGTAATCGATGACCTCGTCGGCGCGATCCAGAAAGAGCGTGGTGGGCACGCGATCGCAGGGGTTGGCGACCGCGAAGGGGCGGGTGCGCTCGATCAGCTCGGGCGTGACGCTGTAGGTCTCACCCTGTGCCGTCGTCATGACCTCGCCGATATGGGGCGGAAACAGGTCCCAGGGGGTGAGCGCCGGATTGATCATGAAGAGATGGGCGAAGGCGAAACGGCGCGCCAGCCATTGGCCATAGAAGCCGCCCATGGAGCTGCCGATCACGGCCGGCCGGGCGGCATCGAGCTTGGAGAAGAAGGCGCTCAGCCGCTCGATCGCCTGCTCCGGCCGATGGGCCGGGTAGTCGGGCGCCACCACCGGATGCGGCGCCAGGCGCTCGGTGAGCAGCGTCGCCTTCGCCGACCGGCTGGAGCTGTTGAGTCCGTGGAGATAGACGAGCATGGGGCGGTCCTGGCGGCGGAGCGGCCATTATGCCCTTCGGGATCGAAAAGTCCGCCGCCGATCCGCGGCGCCGCGCAGCCTCCCGATTATTTTTCGCCTCCCAAGAAAGAAACTTCGGCGGATCAGCATCCGGTGCCCCCTGCGGTTCGTTTCTGCCTTTATGGTCCCGTCGGGAGGTCCACAAACAGGTGCTACCTTATGGTGTTGAAGAATTCTGGAGATCAAGACGGCTGAGCGTGAAGTTTTCCGAGGACGTGGTGCCGCTGACCGATCTCAAGGTCAACCCGGGACGTGTCGTGCGGCATGCGGCCGAGGCCCATCGGCCCGTGTTGCTGACGAGTCGAGGCCGTGGGGTGGCGGTCGTTCAGTCGGTGGCAGATTTCGAGCGAGACACGTACGAGCGCGACTTCATGCCGGTGGTCGTCGCCGGCCTCGCCGACCTTGATGCCGGTCGAGAACTGTCGCTTGCCGAGGCGAAATCCCGACTCGGCTTGTCCTGAGCGGATGGCTGAGGTTCGAAGCAGGCTCTCCGAAGCAGCTCTCGGTGATTTGGAAGGCATTCGGGAACGGTAGGAGGAGCAAGGGGTTCCGGAGGTTGGCGAGCGACCCCTGTTGGAGATCCTCGAGCGCATCGAGACCCTCTCGGAGCATCCCGAGATTGGGCGCGTCGTTCCTGAGTTTGGTCAGACCTTCCTGCGCGAGCTGATCCATCCGCCATTCCGGATCGTCTACCGCCTGGATCCGGGGCGCGTCCGCATCGTGCGAATCTGGCACGGCGAGCGCTTGCTGCGGTTGCCTCCTTCGGACCGGTCGCCGTCTCCAAAGGACTGAGCGTCCCTTGGGACCCCCTGTTGTCGCATGTGAGAATTCCGGGGCAGTGTCCAAGGCCGCTCATCGGGTTCTTACGCCGCGAGCCGGGGGTCTCAGAAAAGGCCTCCCGGCTCGCCGGGAGGCCTCGCCAATGGGGCTGGGCAGCCCTAGGGTGGTTTATTCGAAGGCCGGCAGGGCGCCGTGCTCGGTGCCGATGTAGCCGATGGCGGCCTTCTTCTTGTCGTTCCAGTTGCGGTTGATCGCGTCCAGCACCGCTTGCCGATCGGCCCCGGTGTAGCTTGCGAGATCGCCCTCGCCCGGGTGCTGGAAGTTGCTCAGGATATAGGCATGGCCGTTGTAGTCCGGGGCGACCATCAGGCCGGTGGCCTCGGCGGCCATGGGCACCGAGAGGATACGGGATAGCTTGCGGGTATCGATGTTGAAGGCCCAGACATAGTTGTTGTTGCGGCGGCTGGTGTCCTCACCGAGGAACAGGGTTCGGATCGAGTCCACATAGCGCAGGTTGTCGGGGCCGCATAGCCTCTCCTGCTCGCAGCGGTTGCCCTCCTCGTCCTTCCCGTCTGGATACAGGGTCGGGTCCAGCGGCCAACCCCCGACCAGCTCGGGGATGGACGCCAGGGTGGCCCCGACGAAGTTGCTCCTGATCCGGTCTCCGTTGGTGTCCCGCTGTCCCGGTCTGGTGCTCATCTCCAGGATGATGCCGCCGTCGTTGCGCGCGACCTGGATGTCGCCGGCGGTGTCGGACATGCCGGCCTCGACGCGCGAGATGGTGAGATAGAACTTCCGGTCCTCCTTGTTGAAGGCAATGTATTCCATCTTGGAGAACTCGATGGTGGCCCCGAGCAGGGCGGCGTAGCGGCGTGTCTCGAGGAAGGCGGCGGCCTTCTCCATGCCCGACTTCAGCCGCAGCCACTCGGTGCCCATATAGGTGCGCACCATGGTGTAGGTGGGGTCGCCCGGGTCGGTGGTGGAGACGTCGAAGATGTCACTGAACCTGACGCCGTCGTCCACCAGCTTTGCGATCTCGCGGTCGCTCGCGTGGCCGAGCCTGATCCAGTTGAGGTCGAAGGCCCCACCATTCTCCGCGCTCCTCTGGGTCACCTTGGCCGCGTAGAGGGTGCCGGCGGAGAGGTCCCGGGCGTGATCGGCCACGAACATGAAGAGGCCGGTGTTCTTGCCATCGTCGCCGCCGATGGCGGTGCGGTTGTCGGAGGCCATCTCCATCATTTCCCGCGCAAAGCGGCCGGGCGCGTAGTGCTTGACCACCGAGGCGGTGCCGCGGCGGCTCACCTTGACCTCGGGAACCAGCCCATAATGGTAGGGGTTGGCGGCCTCGGCGTCGCCGAAGTAATACTGGCTGAAACTGTCGATATCGGTGCCGTCGTCGGAGTCGCTCGACCTTAACAGGCCTTCGCGGGTCTTGGCGTCCGGCTCGTACTCCTCGGATCCGACATGGGTATTCCAGGCGGACAGGGTGGAGCCGCAATGGATCCAGCCTCCATCGACACCGCTGAAGTCAATCGGGTCGTAGTCCTCGACCTCGAGCGCGCCGCTGCGCTTGTCCTGACTCAAAATGGACAGGCTCATGGCGGCGGGCAGCTTGCTCCAGAAGCTTCCGGTGCTGACGCCGTCGTTGGGAGGCAGCTCCTTGTACTCGTACTGGTTGACCAGGGCCAAGGCGCGGTCTCTCCACGGCTTGGTGGCGCGCAGGCCGGGCACCGCGATGAGCGAGCTTCCGTCCGGGGCGTCGGATGCCATCTGGCCGTCGTCGTCGGTGAGGGGCGCGCCGTTGACGTCGTGGAGGCCGCCAACCAGCTCGCCCCCGACGATGTCGGTCGTCCCCATCAGCTGGTGGTACTTGAGGTCGTAGGTCCTGGTCTTGCCGTTGCGGTAGCTGACCTTCATCTTGGCCGCCGTGTACACGTCAGCCTTTTCATCGACGGAAGCGGGGGCGTCCATGCCGATGAATTCGACCCTCTCGATTGCCCGGTGCTGGTCCTTGTCACATCCCCGATGCCCCTGCCTATCACAGTCCCGCTGCTCGTGCTTCTCGGCCTCCCAGCCCGCTTGGGAGGGTTGGATGAGGATCACGGATCCGAGGGCCGCAGAGACCGCGAAGGCGATGGATTTGAGCTTCATGGTAATTCCTGAAATTGATCAAGTGGGATCCCAATGATCCCAGCCGAGCTTTGCAGGAATATGTCCGTCCGGAGTCGGAGCCGTGAACTCGCGCTGCCGGACGTTGGCGGGCGCTGGCGCCGCGAGGCCGCTCAGTCGGTCTCGTAAGCGAGATTGGGTCCGAGCCACCGCTCCACCTCGGCGACCGTCATGCCCTTGCGCTGGGCATAATCGGCGACCTGGTCCCGATTGATCTTGCCGAGGGCGAAGTAGCGGCTCTCCGGGTGGGAGAAATAGAGTCCCGAGACCGCCGCCGTGGGGACCATGGCCTTGGACTCGGTGAGCCAGATCCCGGTGTTGCGCTCCGCGTCCAGCAGTTGCCACAGCAGGTCCTTCTCCGTGTGGTCCGGGCAGGCAGGATAGCCCATGGCGGGGCGAATGCCCTGGTACTGCTCCTCGATCAGGGCCTGGTTGCTCAGGCCCTCGTCCTGCGCATAGCGCCAGTGACGGGTGCGAACCCGGTGATGAAGCATCTCGGCCAGGGCCTCGGCGAGACGGTCGGCCAGGGCCTTGAGCATCAGGGCCGAGTAGTCGTCGTGGTCGGCCTCGAAGCGACGGACGTGGGCGTCGATGCCCTCACCGGCGGTGCAGGCGAAGCCCCCGATGTAATCCGGGATCCCGGTGTCGACCGGCGCGATGAAATCGGCCAGGCACTCGTTGGGTCTGCCCTTGGGCTGTCGGCCCTGCTTGCGCAGGCAGTGCAGCGTCAGCAGGGGCTCGTCGCGGGTCTCGTCCGTGTAGACCTGGATGTCGTCACCCAGCGAATTGGCCGGAAAGAGCCCGATGACCGCGTGGGCCGCCAGCCAGCGCTCGGTCACGATCTGGTGCAGCATGGCGATGGCGTCGTCGTGGAGCTTACGCGCCTCCTCGCCCTTCTCCGGGTCGTCCAGGATCTGGGGAAAGCGGCCCTTGAGCTGCCAGGCGTGAAAGAAGAAGGTCCAGTCGATGTAGGAGGCGATCTCGTCGAGCGGGATGTCGCGCAGGACCTGGATCCCCGGCTCCGCCGGCGTGGGGGGCTGATAGCGCCCCCAGTCGATGGGGACAGGATTGGCCCGGGCCTCGGCCAGCGGGATCAGGTCCCGGGCCTCGTCACGGGCGGCCCGGCGGGCGCGCACCTCCGCATAGTCGGCACGGACGCGGGCCACATAGCCCTCCTTGAGGTCCTTGGAGAGCAGGCTGCCCGCCACGCCCACGGCGCGGGAGGCATCCTTCACGTGGACCACGGGGTGCTCGTATTGGGGCTCGATCTTGACCGCGGTATGGAGCTTGGAGGTGGTCGCGCCGCCGATCAGGAGAGGCACCCTGAACCCCTGGCGCTGCATCTCCTTCGCCACATGGACCATCTCGTCGAGCGACGGGGTGATGAGACCGGAGAGCCCGACGATGTCGGCGTTCACCTCCAGTGCCTTGGCCAGGATCCTGTCCGCCGGGACCATGACGCCCATGTCCACAACGTCATAGTTGTTGCACTGGAGTACGACCCCGACGATGTTCTTGCCGATGTCGTGCACGTCGCCCTTGACGGTGGCGAGCAGGATGCGCCCCTGGGTGTCGCCCTCGCACTTCTCGGCGTCCAGATAGGGCTCCAGATAGGCCACCGCCTTCTTCATCACGCGGGCGGACTTGACCACCTGGGGCAGGAACATCTTGCCCTCGCCGAACAGGTCCCCGACCACGTTCATGCCGTCCATGAGCGGGCCCTCGATGACCGAGATGGGGCGACCGAGCTTCTGGCGCGCCTCCTCGGTGTCGAGTTCGATGAAGTCGGTGATGCCCTTGATCAGGGCGTGCTCGATGCGCTTCTCCACCGGCTGATCGCGCCAGACGAGGTCCTGCTTGTTCTCGACCCCCGAACCATCGCCCTTGTACTTGGGGGCCAGATCGATCAGGCGCTCGGTGGCGTCCGGGCGGCGGTTGAGGATCACGTCCTCCACCGCGTCGCGCAACTCCGCCGGCAGGTCGTCATAGACCGCCAACTGGCCCGCGTTGACGATCCCCATGTCCATCCCCGCCTTGATGGCGTGATAGAGAAAGACCGAGTGGATGGCCTCGCGCACCGGGTTGTTTCCGCGGAATGAGAAGGAGACGTTGGACACGCCCCCCGAGACCTTGGCGTGGGGCAGGTGGGCCTTGATGCGCCGGGTGGCCTCGATGAAGTCCACCGCGTAGTTGTTGTGCTCCTCGATGCCGGTGGCGACGGCGAAGATGTTGGGGTCGAAGCAGATGTCCTCGGGCGGGAAGCCGATCTCGTCCACCAGGATGCGGTAGGCGCGCTCGCAGATGGCGAACTTGCGGTCTTGCGTGTCCGCCTGGCCCTGCTCGTCGAAGGCCATCACCACCACCGCCGCCCCGTAGCGCAGGCACTTACGGGCGTGCTCGCGAAACGCCTCCTCGCCCTCCTTCATGCTGATGGAGTTGACGATGCACTTGCCCTGGACGCATTTGAGCCCGGCCTCGATCACCTCCCACTTGGAGGAGTCGATCATGATCGGCACCCGGGCGATGTCGGGCTCGGCCGCGATCAGGTTCAGAAAGCGGATCATGGCCGCCTTGGAGTCCAACATGGCCTCGTCCATGTTGATGTCGATGACCTGGGCCCCGTTCTCCACCTGGTTGCGCGCCACATCCAGGGCGGCGTCGAAATCGCCGTTCAGGATCAGTTTCTTGAAAACGGCGGAGCCGGTGACGTTGGTGCGCTCGCCGACGTTGATGAAGCTGGCTGTTCGGGTCATGGGGGGATCGGGCTGGAGGTGAGGGCGGCCGGCGGCCGCTAGCGGCGATAGGGATCGAAAACTCTAACATGGGAGCCGATGGGTCTTCAGCGAGAATGGATGGCCGCCGCGGGATCGCGGGCGGGCGCTGACCCAGAAGCTTCGGCGACCAGCCGAGACCCCTGCGGTTGCGGTGGGGCCAGGGGGATCGCACGGATTGGCCGGGATCCGCAACGCGTCTAGGATCGACGGCGCCGGTCGGGGCTGGACTTCGACTGGCATAGAGCAACGCCGCGAAGGACCGAAAGGATGAGCCCGAACGCCCCGGCGTCGACATCGATAGGAAACAACCGGCATGTACGGATCGGATGAAGATCGTCATGTGGCAGACGCAAGAAGCCCCGATCTGCACGGAAACGAACCCGATCGCTCATCGGTCGCCGTGCTGCTCATTGACGCGGTCAACGATCTCGAGTTCGAGGGGGCGAGCGGTTGCTGACCCCCGGCGCTTGAGGCGGCTTCGAACATGGCGCGGCTGGTCAAGCGCGCGAGGGCGGCGCGCATCCCGGTCATCTATGCCAACGACAACTTCGGGCGGTGGCGCTCAAATTTTCAGGACGTCATCAGCCATTGCTTGAACGACGGGGTTCGTGGGGAGCCCGTCGCGCGGATGTTGCTACCGGACGCGGACGATTACTTCGTTCTCAAGCCGAAGCATTCGGCCTTCTTCTCGACGATGCTCGACACCTTGCTCAAGTATCTCTGTGTGCGTCGCTTGATCCTTGCTGGTCTCACCTCCGAGAGCTGCGTGCTCCTGACCGCGGCGGACGCCCATATGCGGGACTTCGAGGTATGGTAACTGCTCTGGTAACCCCACCTAGCCTGCGCCCGCCAACGGCGGCACTCTGTCGCCGTGTCGAAGCAAGCCGGAGATCGGTATGGCAGAGAGCCGGAGTCGGGCAGCGCCGGAGGGTTGTTCGAGCGATGACGATCCTGGTCAGATCGTGGCGGCGGCTCCCGTGTGCGGTAAAGTCCACTCGGCCTGAAACGTCGTCCCGCCCAAGTTGTTTGGTCTGGTGTCGCCAGACCCTCCGCAGATCTTGATGCGTTCCCGCAGGGTCGCCATGTGCAGCCGCCTTTCCGCTTGTCTGGCGGTGTCCAGGTTTGTGTTTGATCCATCATCCTCGACCTCCAGCAGGATCCTGTCGCCTGTCTTGCCAAGCTCTATCCGCAGCCGTCGGGCATTGTCCTCGAGAGCGAGGTACTTGGTGAGGTCCTCGACCAGACGGAAGATGGCGGTCTCAAGGGGCTTCGGAATTTCGTCGTCTCTTAGCGAGGTCACCCATTCCACCTGCAACGACGGGTGGGCCTCTCTGAGCTCCCGAAAATACCAGTCCAGGGTTTTCAGGACTCCAAAGTCGGAGAGGGTGGAAGGGCGAATCGTTTGTGCCAGTGTTCTTGTGCCCTGCACCATGTCCTGTATGACGGGCAGAAGCGCCTGCTTGAGTCGGGTGCAAGGGACAGATCTCTGCCCAACACCGCATAGCCCTTCGATCTGTAGCTTGAGCGCGCACAATGTCTGCAGGATTCCCTCGTGCAATTCGTAGGCGATATGCTGTTTTTCGCCCTCCTGGGCGCTGATCAGCTGTTTGGAGAGTAGCGTGAGTACCAGGGATCGCTCACGCAGCGCATCTGCGCTCCGCTCGGATATCCGTTCGGCCTGCTTGGCCAGTGCGACCAGGAAGACGTAGAGAAAGAGCAAGATCACCGTGCTTGCTGCAAACACCTCGAACTGGGTCCTCTCGATTTCCGCCAGCAGCGGCGTGATGTCCGTGTCGACGGCGAATACGCCGACCACAGGCCAGTCCGGCTGTGCCTGGATCGGGACATAGCTCTTCAGCTGTCCGCCCTCTGCAGTATCCACAAGGGTCCAGAACCCTTTGCGGGTGGCGAGCCGACTAACGACTCGGCCCTCGAAGGCCCGGGCAGAATCCGGATTGGCGGCCAGACTACGGCCAATCTCCTCCGGCCTGGTCGCATATACGACGATCCCTTCATCATCGAGGATGCGAACGCCCGAGACGGGCGTGTCCTTCGCCAGGTCGTGGATGGCTGCCTGCAATGCTTCCGGAAGCGGCTGAAGGTGGTGTGCGGTCTCGTCGTTCATGTAGAGCAGAATTTCGCGGCGCATCGAATTGAACAAGGAAAGGGACAAGGTGGAGGCGTCTCTTTCGCTGAGCTCAGCCAGATGGGCAATTGCAACCTGTCTGTAAGTCAGCATCAGCAGTACCGCTGCCGCAACGATGCCCCCAAGGCTCGCCAAGGACAAAAATCGCGTGATCGCCACGGATTGCTTGGCCGTCGTGAGCTCCGGTGTCTCTGCATGTTCCATTGCCATCTCCGTTTATGGAACCGCGATAAGATATTCTTTGGTCGCCTGTTTGCCTCGTTAATTCAGTGGCTTGCACATCTGTCCCACTGCACTATAGCCGGTCGGCGTTCGCCGATGGCTGCGACTGGGAATCCGTTGATGTACGTCAATGCATCGCTCTGGTGGCGGCTGTCCCCGTGGGAAGCGACCGCACGCGCCTCAGCAGGCAAGTCGGCTGGAGCGCGGGGCGAAAAAAACCCGCGTCGCTTGCGCGACGCGGGCCTTGCGGACGAGGTGGAACCGATCAGGAGCGCTCGTTCAGCCAGTTGCCGATGGCGGGGGTGACCTCCTTCTGGGCCTTGCCGCTCACATAGATGCCGATGTGACCGCCGGGAAAGGCGAGCTCGGTGTAGTCCTTGCTCGCGGTCAGCCCTTTGAGCGCCTTGGACGCATCCGGCGGCACCAGGTGGTCCTGCATGGCGAAGATGTTGAGCACCGGGCAGGTGATGTGCTTGAGGTTGACCAGATCGTCGCCGAGCAGGACGCCGCCGTTAATGAATCCATTGTGCTGGTAGAAGTCCTTGATGAACTGGCGGAAGGTCTCGCCCGCCTGATCGGGGCTGTCGAAGATCCACTTCTCCATGCGCAGGAAGTTCTTGACCTTGTCCGGGTCGTCCAGCATGTCGACCATGTTGATGTACTTCTGGCCCGTCAGGCTGAAGGGTTTCAGCGACAGGAAGGTCCAGTTGAGGAGCTCGCCCGGGATGTTGCCCATGGTGTCGACGGCGAGATCGATGTCCACGTGCTGCACCCAGGAGGAGAGCAGGTTGTCCGGGGTCTTGAAGTCCACCGGGGTGACCATGGTGACCAGGTTCGCCACCTTGTCCTGGTGCAGTGATGTGTACATCAGGCTGAAGGCGCCGCCCTGACAGATCCCCAGTATGTTGATCTTGTCCACATCGTGGGCTTCGCGGATGTGGTCCACGCAGCGGTCAATATAGCCGTTGATGTAGTCGTCCAGGGTCAGCGCCCGGTCGGCCTGATCGGGATAGCCCCAGTCGATCAAATAGACGTCCTGACCGGTGGCGAGCAATCCCTTGATGGTGGAGCGGTCCTCCTGGATGTCGGTCATGTAGGGTCGGTTCACCAGCGCATAGACGATGAGTAGCGGGACCGGCTGAGGCGTCACGCCCTCAGGCGCCTGGTAGCGGTAGAGGACCAGCTTGTCCTCCGAATAGACGGCGTGCTTGGCGGTCACGCCGGTGTCGATCTTCTCCGCGTTGAGCAGGTTCTCCATCCCCTGACCCAGCTTGCGTGTGTATTCCAGCATCTCCTGGGTGAGCTTGTCCGGCCTGATGTCGATCGGGATCACGTGATCTCTCCTCGCTTGATTGGGTCATAGTCGCGACGGCAAGGGGCCCCTGGCCGCCCGCCGCGCGCTCGCATTACCTGGTGGTGGAGGGTTTCGCCGTCGTCTTCTTGCGCGCCGGAGCGGTCGTCGAAGCAGGTGCCGGGGTGGGTGCCGGGGTAGGTGCGGCGGTCGCCCGCGCCGCCGCGCCACCACCGTTGACCACGGACGCCACCTTTCTGGTCAGGGCCTGGACGTCGCGGCGCAACTGCTTGTTCTCCCGGCGGGTCTCCTGCAGGCGGTCCTGCAGGGTGCGCAGCTCGCTGCGCGAGGGCATGTTCATGGCCCCGAGCGTCTCGTCCACCATGAACGCCAGGCGTTGCTTCAGGGCCATCTGGGCGTTCACCAGGTGGCCGTGGATGCGGGCGTACTCGGGGGTGATGACCTCTTCGGCGTAGACCGCTTCGCAGCAGCTTACCCAGTTGTCGTAGATGGCGCGGGCGGAGTCGATGCTCTTGCCGCTGTCGATGACGCCCTGCATGTAGCTGCGCATGCGCTCGACTGCTTTGATGCCGAGCTTGTTATAGAAGCCCAGGTATTCCTGCAGGGCCTTCTGGTAGTCCAGGGTGCGGCGCATCAGATCCTGGTATTGGGACTGCTCCTCGCGGGTGTATCCCAGGCCGGGGGCCGAGAGGACTCGCTCCACGTGTCCGCGCACTGGATCGTGGGGCATGTTGCGCAGGAAATCGCCGGGCATGGGTGACATGGAGGACATCATGCGCTGCCAGTTGTCGTAAGGCAGCTCCCAGAAGGCCATCATGCGGTGCAGGGCGTCGCCACCGTCGTTGAGCCCACCCGAGAAACTCCCCTGCATGTCCTCCAGGGTCTTCGACAGCGCCCCCCAGCCGTCGGAGCTGGCGCTGCCCGTCGCTCCGGGCATGAACATCTCCGCCATGCGGAAGAACACCTTGCCCTGATCCATCATCTTTTCCATGAAGTCCTTGGAGGCCGCGGGCGCCGCCGGGGCGAATGCCTGCCACCAATGGTCCAGTGCCGCCTCCCAGGGCTTGGTCAGGTCATTACCGTCGGCGCCGCCCATGGCCTTGCGGCTTATCTCGGTCCAGCTGTCCCAATACTTGCGTTGGACATCCAGCCAGTCGTTTGAGAACGAAGCGTCTTTATTCATGTGCTGCCCTCCCCGGGCCCTCCTCGAGTGATGGTGTGAAAAAGCTAGCACGTAAAATTGTGCACTGCAACAAACTCCGCTATGATTCCCCGCGGAGGAGGATCAGACGGGGCGTTTCACCCCGCGGATAGACCTTTAGCTTAGGCCTCGCCGGCATGCGCCGGCCCCCGGGGCCGTGACGGCGCCTGCATCCTGCCTTTCGTAACAACCACTTGTTTCTCAGCCAAAGGGCAGACTCACCATGAGCGAAAACATCGTGATCGTTGCCGCGGCGCGCACCGCGGTCGGCAGCTTCGGCGGCAGTCTCGCGTCGCTCCCGGCAACCGAGCTCGGGGCCATCGTCCTCAAGGGGCTCCTGGAGCGGACCGGCGTGAAGCCCGACCAGATCGACGAGGTTATCCTCGGACAGGTCCTCACGGCAGGAGCGGGCCAGAACCCGGCGCGCCAGACGGTCATCAAGTCGGGTCTGCCCCATCAGGTGCCGGCCATGACGATCAACAAGGTCTGCGGCAGCGGGCTCAAGGCGGTGCATCTGGCGATGCAGGCCGTCGCCTGCGGCGATGCCGATATCGTGATCGCCGGCGGCCAGGAGAGCATGAGCCAGTCCCCGCACGTGCTGCCGCGCTCGCGCGAGGGCCAGCGCATGGGCGACTGGAAGCTGGTCGATTCCATGATCGTCGACGGACTCTGGGATGCCTTCAACCAGATCCACATGGGCACCACGGCGGAGAACATCGCCAAGAAGTACAGCTTCACCCGCGAGGCCCAGGATGCCTTTGCCGCCGCCTCCCAGCAGAAGGCAGAGGCGGCCATCAAGTCCGGGCGCTTCAGCGACGAGATCGTCCCGGTCAGCATCCCCCAGCGCAAGGGCGACCCGGTGGTGTTCGCACAGGACGAGTTTCCCCGTGCCGGAACCACGGCCGAGTCCCTGGCCAAGCTGCGCCCGGCCTTCGATAAGGAGGGTACCGTCACCGCCGGTAACGCCTCCGGCCTCAACGACGGGGCGGCGATGGTGATGGTGATGAAGGAGTCCAGGGCCAAGGAGCTGGGACTGACGCCCATGGCCAGGATCGTCGCCTTCTCTTCCGCCGGCGTGGACCCGGCCATCATGGGGACGGGTCCCATCCCGGCCTCGACCGACTGTCTCAAAAAGGCGGGCTGGAACCCGGCGGACCTGGACCTGATCGAGGCCAACGAGGCCTTCGCCGCCCAGGCGATGTCGGTCAATCAGGACATGGGCTGGGACCTGTCGAAGGTCAACGTGAACGGCGGGGCCATCTCGATCGGTCACCCCATCGGCGCCTCCGGGGCGCGCGTGCTGGTCACCCTGCTCCATGAGATGCAGAAGCGCGACGCCAAGAAGGGTCTGGCGACCCTGTGCATCGGCGGCGGTATGGGCGTGGCCCTCGCGCTCGAGCGTTAGGAGGCGGCGGGTGGCGGGCCGATCAGACCGGTCCGTCGCTCGTCACCTGCCGGTCCGCCGCTCGGCGCTCCTGAATCGATGCGGCAGCGGCGTGCGGCAGGACTTCGACGGGAATCGATCGACCACCGGGAGGTGACATGACGAGCGAACGGATCATCAAGAAGTATCCCAACCGGCGCCTGTACGATACCCAGGTCAGTCGTTACATCACCCTGGCCGACGTCCGCGCCCTGGTAATGAGCTGCACCCCCTTCAAGGTCCTGGATTCGGCCAACGACACCGACATCACCCGCTCCATCCTGCTGCAGATCATGCTCGAGGAGGAGAGCGGCGGTGAGCCCCTGTTCAGCGCCAACATGCTGGCCCAGATCATCCGCTTCTACGGGGGTACGCTGCACGGGCTCTTCGCCCGTTATCTGGAGGGCTCTCTGGACCTGTTCGCCAAGCAGCAGCAACAAGTTGCCGAGACCTGGGGCGAGACGCCCTTCGAGGCGGTCTCGCGCGTCACCCAGCGCAACATGGAGCTGTGGTCTGACATGCAGGCGGAGCTGTTGCGCGCCACTGGCTTTGCTCCAGGCGCGGCGGGCAAGGAGAAAGAAAAGACCGACAAGCCGCGCTGAGGGCGGTGGTCGCGGGAAAATTCTAAGAATTGGATTTTTCGGATTGACAGAAGGCATCGCCCTGGATATTGTGCACTGCAACAAATGCTGCATTGCAACAAACCTCGCGGAGAGATGAAATGACTGCCAACGAGACCATGAACACCGTCAACGAGATCACCAACAAGGGCATCGAGCGCATGACCAGCCTCGGTGAGCTGAACCTGCGCATCTTCGAGCGCCTGGTCGCCCGTCAGATGGACACCGTGAACCTGTACATGGAGCACGGCATGCGCGTGATGAAGCTGGCGACCGAGGCCAAGGGCTACAACGAGCTCTTCAAGGGCCAGGTCGAGGCCACCAAGGAGCTCAGCGAGCGCCTGATGAACGAGACCAAGAGCACCATGGCCGTGGTCGGCGAAGTCCGCGACGACTACCGCAACTGGTTCGAGCGGAATATGGCCGAGGTCAGCGCCGACCTGCGCAAGGCGGCGCCCAGCGCCATCTAAGATCCGGCACTACCGATGGGTCCAGGGACGGACCGCCAGCTTCAACCGCCCGTCCGTTCGGACGGCGGTCGAAACAGGGGGAGAAGGCATCCCCAACGAGATCCCGTCTAGGTGCGGGAAAAACGCAAAAAGCCACATGAAAACCAAAGATCTGGAGGAATAGACAATGGCACGAGTTGCACTGGTTACCGGCGGCATCGGCGGCATCGGCACCGCGATCTGCACCCGGCTGGCGAAGGACGGCTGCACCGTCGTCGCCAACCATCACCCCTCCGAGGCCGCGGCCGCGGAGGCCTGGAAGGCCGAGCGTGCCGCCGAGGGCGTGACGGTCGACACCATCGCCGCCGACGTCGCCTCCTTCGAGGACAGCGCCCGCATGGTCGCGGAGATCGCCGCCAAGCACGGCCCGGTGGACATCCTGGTGAACTGCGCCGGGATCACTCGCGACAAGACCTTCAAGAAGATGGAGCCCGCCCAGTGGGAGGCGGTGATCAACGTCAATCTGAACAGCGTCTTCAACGCCACCCGCCCGGTGTGGGAAGGCATGCTGGAGCGCGGATTCGGACGGATCATCAACATCTCGTCGGTCAACGGCCAGCGCGGCCAGTTCGGCCAGGCCAACTACTCCGCGGCCAAGGCGGGCATGCACGGCTTCACCATGGCCCTGGCCCAGGAGGGCGCGGCCAAGGGTGTGACCGTCAACACCGTCTCCCCGGGCTACGTGGAGACCGCGATGACGCTGGCGATGGATGAGGGCGTGCGCAACGCGATCATCGGGACCGTTCCGATGCGCCGCATGGGCATGCCGGCGGAGATCGCTTCCGCGGTGGCCTTCCTCGCTTCAGACGACAGCGCTTACGTGACCGGCGCCAACCTGCCGGTCAACGGCGGACTCTTCATGCATTGAGTCGGGCGGCGCGAAAAACCATAAGAGCGCCCCGATCTCCACCCTGTCCTCCTCGTCTCTCTCAACATGAGACGTTCAAGCCCGGCAACCGCCGGGCTTTTTTTTCGTTCGATTCAGGTTGTATGACGATTCGGCCACATAAGGGTGCCCATGCCGTGTTTCGCCGAGTTTCGGAACCGACAGGAGCCGCATGAAGAACTAACTGGCTGAGGTGACATAGGGCCCGGGCCGACCGGTTCCAGCGATAGCGCTCATGGCGCTGTTGGGGTCAGAATCGGCGCTGAAGGAGCTGCGACCAGTCTTTTAGATTCAATAAGTTAGCTGCAATGCACTATCCTGAAAGCGTGGAAGTCTGTTTTGAGGGCACAGGGTGGTCCGGAGTCTTGTCTCAAGGTCCCCACGCATCGACGAAAGGAGCTCTCGTGCTGCACTTGATGCTTTGTTTGTTTGCCGGGGTGTCGCTCGCCTTGACCAGCGCCCAGGCCCTGGAGCTGCGGTGCCCGATGCCGAACATCGTGATCGACGCTGCAGATCGGCTAACGGCAATGAGTGTCTGCGAGGGCGCTGGCGACGCCGTCAGGTTTCTCAGTGGTGAGGGACTCGACACCAGCACGGACATTGAGATCCACATCTTGGATCGGTTGCCCGCCGGGATAGAGTTCCCGGCCGCCGGCTGTTATATCCATGCCGAGCGGTGTGTGTACGCCCTGACTTTGGACAAGTTCAGCGAGCAGGCACGGTCCATCGGACAGTCGGTTGATCCGCTCCTCTACCGCAGTCTGATTACGCATGAGGTGGCACACGCCATCGCCGCCAGCAACTTCTCCGTGCCCAAGCCGACCATCCAGGCCCACGAGTATGTTGCGTACGTCACCATGTTCTCGACGATGTCCGACTCCGCGCGTCAGCACATGCTGGACGGCCTTCCTGGCGACGGATTCGAGACCGAGCAACAAATGACCGCGACCATCTATCTGCTGGCGCCGAGCTGGTTCGGGGCGCAAGCGTACCGACACTATCTCAGGCCGGGCAACGGCCGGACTTTCCTCCGCAAGGTTCTTGACGGGAGCGTCCTTGGCGGTACCGCGAACGGACGCTAATGCACAAAGATGCAGTCTGAATCGGTGAATTGGGCCCGTCCGAGTGCCTTTCAGAACACCGGGAACAGGTCCAGCCAGGAACGGGCGACACTCGGTCGCGCATCTGCCGTGACTACGACCTCATCGCCAACCTTCATCCGGCTGAAGAGAAATCGCGCGTCCTCGTAGCGCAGCCGCACGCAGCCGTGAGAGTCCGCGTGTCCGGGCAACCAGCCCTCGTGGATGAAGTAGGGTCCGTGGAACTGGAGCGCGTAGGGCATGGGCGTGTTCTGGTCGAAGTAGTTGGTGTAACTCCCCGATCGCTTGTCTTTTTGCTTGCTCAACACCCGAAAGCTCCCAGTCGGCGTGGGGTGCTGCGGGGACCCAGAGGAGACGGATCCGCTCGCGACCACCCGATCGCTCTCCACGTAGGCGAAGGTCTGGGACCCCAGGTAGATGGTCAGCGACCGGGGTTCGGCCTTGGGTATGGCATAGCGGGGATCGCGCTGCTCTAGGGCCGCACGCTCTGAGGTTTGTGCCGGGGTGGTCTGAGTGGCGGGGTCGGGCAGATCGTCCCGATGCGCGCAGCCGGCGGTACTGATGACGAGGAGTATCGCGAGTGCCCGAGTGCCCATCATTGCTGTCAAAAAGGCGAACCTGCTGCCGTCCGATCCATCACCCGGCCAATCGTCTGAGAGCCGCGGATGCGCCCGCCTGAAAATCGGCGATGGTTTCTTTGGTGCCAGCTTTGGGTGCTGAGTGCAGCGAATTCAATGACGATCGTCGTGATGCCGCCGGGCTCAAACCCGCCGCGATCCGCATATGGTGGTGGGGCGCCGCTCCCGTCACCCGGGCTCAATGCCGCCTCGCGCGCGAGCAGGGCACCCCGCAGGAGCCCTGAGGCGTCAGAACCCCAGCGCCGGACCCTGCTCGGTCAGCCAGTAGAAGCGGCAGGGTGGGATCACGAGCCGTCCGTTGAACAGGGCGGGGCTGTGGCCGCTGGCCAGATCCTGGACCTGGCGCAGCCGGAAGTGGCCGCGCTTGCTCAGGTTCTCCAGGTCCAGGTACTGGGGGGCAATATCGAAGTTGGCGACTACCAGCACCCGATCTCCCTGCATGGCCGGATGGGTGCGCAGGAAGGCGAACAGGTGGGGGTTGTCGACGTCGATCAACTCCCGGTTGTTGAAATCGGCGAAGGCCGGGGTGGTCTTGCGCACCGCGATCAGGTGCTTGAGGCCGTCGAAGATGCGCTGCTCTGGCGTTCCGTGATTGTGCCGCTGCCCGGCCCTCTCCCAGTCGATGCGGGGCCGGTGGACCCAGCGCGAATCGCCGGCCTTGGCGGCGTCCTGGAGGAAGGAGTCGTCGTTGCGGGTGCCCAGCTCGTCGCCGTACCAGATGAGCGGGATGCCACCGAAGGAGAGGATCATGCCGTGCAGGGTCAGGATCAGGTCGACGGCCTGATCGATGGCCTCCTGGTCCTGGCGCTCCAGGGCCTCCTCGAGTCCCGCGAGCGAGGCCAATGCCCCCGCGATGCGCGCGTCTCCGGTCTTGAGATTCACGCCGAAGGGCCGACCCCGCGCGGGTGAGTCCTCGAAGCGGCCGGTGAACCAGTCCACCAGGAACCGCCGGTGGGCGTGGGGCTCATAGCCGCAGGCGCGGATGTCCCCGTCGTCGAAGCCCAGTCCGATATCGTCGTGACACCGCACATAGTTGAGCCAGGTCGCCAGGTCCAGCTTGTTGGGCAGGCTCTTGAGCCCCTGGTTCAGCAGGCGGGCATTCTTGGTGGCCACGGCGTCCCACAGCAGTGCCATGAAGGTGGCGTTGTAGGCGATCTCGCACTCCTTCGCGATCACCGCGTCCTCACCGAAATATTTGATGATCTCCAGCGGGGCCACGATGGCCTCGGCGATGAAGAGCACCCCGGGGGCCACCACCTGACAGCAGTCCTTCATCATCTGCAGGATAAGATGTGCCTCGCGCTGGTTTTGGCAGCTGGTGCCGATCTTCTTCCACAGGAAGGCGACCGCGTCCAGCCGGACGATGTCGGCGCCCCGGTTGGCCCAGAACAGGATGATGTCCACCATCTCGATGAACACCGCCGGGTTGGTGTAGTTCAGGTCCCACTGGTAGCTGTTGAAGACCGTCATCACCCAACGGCCCATCTGCTCGTCCCAGGTGAAGTTGCCGGGGCTGGTCTCGGGGAAGATCTCCGGCATGGTCTCCTCGAACATGTCCGGCACGTCCCGGTTGGGGAAGCAGAAATAGAAGTCCTGGTAGGCGGGATCACCGGCGCGCGCCTGCTGGGCCCAGGGGTGCTCGTCGGAGCTGTGGTTCACCACCACGTCCAGGGTCAGCAGCATGCCGCGCTTGCGCAGACTGCCGGCCAGCTCGCACAGGTCATCGAGGGTGCCGGCCCGGGGGTCGATGTCGCGGAAGTTGCTCACCGCGTAGCCGCCGTCGCTCGCCCCCTCCGGACACTTGAGGATGGGCATCACGTGAATCATGTTCACGCCCAGCTCGCTCAGATAGGGCAGGCGCTCCGTCAGCCCCTTGAGGTCTCCGGCGAACCCGTCGGAGTAGAGGGCCATCCCAACCCATTGCTCGGAGAGGAACCAGGTGTGGTCCTCCTCCCGGGCCATGTCGATCTGTTTGAGGTTGGGCGGGCGGTCGATATAGGCCTGGGCGAGCCGCTCGGTGAGGTGCACCATCTGTTCCTTGAAGTCCGGCCGGCGGCCATAGAGCTGATGGAACAGGGTATGGATGGCGTAGAAGTTGGCCCCGAGGCGGGTATAGAAGTGACGCAGGTCTTCGGCCTCGAGCTCGGGTCGAAATTCGTCCAGGACGTCATTCAGCAGGGCGTGGGAGACCTGTTCGTACATGGTGCTCGGGGTCGTTGGTCGGTGGTCCGGGGTTGGGATAAGGATCCGCTCTTGAGCCCGTGCGGACTAGGGTTCGGGTGCCAGTCCCCATCGATCGATGAAGGGTTCATAGAGCGCCGGGGCCGCGGCGGTCGCTCCCCGCTGGGCGACGATCCGGGCCGCGAAGAGCTGGGCGCGGCTCAGGGTCTCGGCGAGCGGCCAACCGTGCCGGATACCCAGGATCGACACCGCCGCGAAGGCGTCGCCCGCGCCCACGGTGTCGACCACCGCGATGTCGGCGGGCGGTGCGACCCTCACCCCTGCGTCAGCGGCCGTCACCCCAAGGGCCCCGCCGGCACCAAGGGTGAGGATCACGCCTGTCAGGCCGTGGGCCTCCCGGAACCGGGCGGCGCGGGCGGCGAGGTCATCTCCGGTCCTGGAGCCGCCCTCGCTGAGCAGCTCCAGCTCGTCGCGGTTGAGCTTCACCCAGTCCGCCCCGGCCACCAGGTCAAGCACTTGGTTCCGGTTCCACCAGGGGTCGCGCAGATTGACGTCGAGGAAGACCTGTTTGGGCTCCCCCGACTTGATCGCATCCAGCGCCTTCGCCGACACGGCTCCGCGCAGGGCCAGGGTTCCGTGGTAGAGCAGGTCGCAGCGCAAGGCGCCCGGCAGCTCATGAAGGTGGTCGTACGCCCGGTCGGGCAGGATGTCGTAGCTGGGCTCACCCCCGGTCAGGGTGATGGCGACCTCGCCGGTGGGGTGGTCGGGGTCCGTGCGCAGTCCGCTGCTGTCCATCCCCCAGTCGACCATGGCCTCACGAACCCGTTGCCCGGGCTCGTCGTCTCCCACGGCGCTGCAGAAATAGGGCCTCTCGCCAAAGGCGTTGAGGTGCCAGGCGACGTTGAATGGCGCCCCACCGAGCACCCGATGGCCGTCGGGAAACAGGTCGAACAGCACTTCTCCGAAGACACAGACGGGTACCTGGCGCACGGGTCGTCCTCGCGATTGGTTGGAGTGGATTGGCCGGTGCCGACGGGACTGATGTCGCGGCGCCGGCATCGGGATCAGTAGGGCCTTGGGGTCAGGGGATTGGAAGCAGATCGGGGCGGAAGTGGGCGACGCCCTCCAGGATACCCGCGCTGTAGTTCCCGTTCATCCCGCCCCAGCCGCCGATGGCCTCGTAGAGGCGCTCCCGGTGGCCCCCCGCCTCGGCCAGACGTTGCGCCTCGGCACGCACGGCCCGGTGACCGTTGGCGACCAGCACCGAGGGGATGGCGCTCGCCAGCACCTCCAGGTCGTTGCCGCTGTCGCCGGCGAACAGGGTGGTGGTCTCGTCGTGACCGGTCAGGCCCATCAGGAACACCACAGCGTGATACTTGGTGGCGTTCGCCGGGAGTATGTCCAGGAGTCCCAGCCCGGCGGCCTCGTCGATGCTCCAGACCAGGCTGGCCTTCACGCCCGTGGGCGCCAGACGCGAGCGGATGCGCTCGATGAGGGCCTCCTGGTCCAGGTCCGGCGGGGCGTAATAGCTCAGCTTGAAGCGGTTCTGCTTCTCCGGCTCCTGGAGGCGAATCCACTCGATACCGCCCAAGAGCGCGGCCAGGCTTGCATGATCGGCACCCGCCCAGTCGGCGCCGATGACCTGCTGCCACTCGCCGACCTGGTCCCAGCCATCGCCGCTCACCGCGTAGATGCTGGTCCCCACATCGCCGATGACATAGTCCGGCAGGGGCAGGGCGTAGTCGCTGATGGCCTGCTCCACCAGGGCGCGGTGGCGGCCCGTGACATAGGCCAGGGTGACGGACTCCCGGGCCACGAACCCGGCGAATCGTTCCCTCGCCCCGGGGGATTCGGGTTCGGCCCCGTTGGGGATCAGGGTGCGGTCCAGGTCGGTACACAAGAGCAGCGGGCTCATGGCTCGGCGTCCGGCACCCTGCAGCTGTGGAAGAAGTCGTAGTGGTCGATGGCCTCGAGGATGCCGAAGGCATGAGGCCGCTCGGCGAAATAGACCCGCTCCGTCTCGGCCAGCTGGGAGAGCTCCTCGTGGTGACGATTGGCGACCACTACGGCCAGGGTGTTGCCACGCATCATGTCCTCGTCGGCCCCGGAGCCGCCCGCCACCAGGATGTGCTCGAGCGGGATGCCGAAGCGGTGGGCCACATAGCGCAGGGCCTGGCCCTTGCTGGCGCGGGCCGGGATGATGTCCAGATACTGACCGAAGGAATGGATGACGTTGGCGGTGAGGTCGCGGGTGCGCAACAGGGTGACGATCTCCTCCACCGAGGGCGCCACCGCGGGGTCGTAGAGATAGGAGATCTTGAACCGGCTCTGCTCGATGGCGGGCTGGCGAGCCAGGCCCGGCAGGTCTTCCAGGGCGCGGCGCACCGCGGACGGCTTCCACAGGTAATCCACGTGCTCCGCCCAATGGGCGTCCGGCACCAGATGGGCCGCGTAGTGGATCTGGGTGCCGAGGCTGGTGATCAGGACGTCCGGTATGGGGATGCCGTGACGCTTGAGCACCCCCAGGGCCGAATCGAGCCGGCGTCCGGTGGCGATGCCGAAGTTGGTGCAGCGTCGGTTGCTCCGCATGGTCCGCGCAAACTGCTCCACGCCTTCCCGGTCGCCGAGCAGGCTCTGGTCCAGGTCGGTGAACAGGGCCCGATCCCGGTAGATGAGGCTGCGCCGCATGGGGCGGGTGTCGGGGGTGGGGGCGTGACGCCCCAGGAGCGGTCGCACCCGCTCCACATAGGTCTGGGCATGGGCGGACCAGGCGTAGTGCTCGCGCACACCGGCGAGCCCGTCGGTGGCGAGGCGCTGCCAGGTCTCCGGCTCGCCCAGGATGCGGATCAGAGCCGCGGCGATGGCGCCGCGATCGAGCGGGTCGACCAGGATGCCGTTGCCGCAATTGCCGATGATGTCGACCGGTCCGCCGTTCTCTGTCGCGACCACCGGCAGCCCGGTGGCGGCCGCCTCCAACAGGGTCAGGCCGAAGGGCTCGGTCAGGGCCGGGTTGACGAAGACCCCGCGCGAGGCGCTCGCCAGCCGGTAGATCTCCGGTACCTGCTCGGCCCGGTGGTGCTTGGGCATGGCGACGCGGCCATAGAGATCGAGGGCATCGACGGTGAGCAGGATCTCGGTCAGCACCCCCGCCGCCCCCTCGTCCAGGTCGCGGATGTCGTCCCGGTTGCCGGCGATGATCAATAGGTTGGCCAGGGCCTGGAGCTCGGGGGACTCTCCGAAGGCCTGCACCAGCGACAGGATATTCTTGCGCGGGTCGGCCCGGGAAAGGGCCAGGATCAGCGGCTTGGTCGGGTCATCGAGGAAGCGGTCGACCTCGGCGGCGAGCTCGGAGAGCGGCTCGTCCGCAGCGGGCGGGCGGAACTGGGTGAGGTCGGTGCCGGGCGGGATCACCACCATGCGGTCGGGGTGATAGTAATCGTAGAGCCCGTACTGCTCCTCGATCTCGTTGTGGGTGCTGGTGACCACCAGGTCGGCGGTGGCGAGGGTCTCCTCCTCGGCGTCGATGCGGCGCACCATGTTGTAGCGCCGGTCGATCTCCTCGCCGTCCATGCCTGAGGCCAGGAGGCGCTGGCGCTTGTCGCGCCCCAATGAATGACCGGTGTGCACCAGGGGCACCCCGAGCAGGTGGGACAGGCGCAGCCCCACATAACCGGCGTCCGCGTAGTGGCTGTGGATCAGGTCAGGCCAGCGCCCCTGGACCCGCAGCCACTCGTGGAGGTTGTCCACCAGGCCGTCGAGGTGGTCCCAGAGCTGCTCCTTGGGGAGATAACCCTCGGGGCCGGCCTCAATGCGCACGATGCGCGCCTTGTCGGTCAGCGCCTCGATGGGGACGGCATACTCCGGGCTCACCGCCGGGTCCAGCACCCGACGGGTGACCAGGTCCACCTGGGCCACGTCCGCCCGCTCGCCCAGTGCCCGGGCCAGGTCCACGACGTACTTGATCTGACCGCCGGTGTCCGCATCGCGCCCCAGCTCCAGGTCGCTCCCGCGGATCAGGCCGTGAATGCTCAGCAGTAGGATGTACATCGCCTATCCCATTCGTTGCGATTGGGTGGCTGATGGTAACACGCCGAGCCGGGTGGCCCGGGCGCCTGCCATGCCTGCTGGTTCCATGGTACTCCGCGGGCTCGCTATCGGCCGCCCCCGGGCTTCGCCATAATCGGCACGTGGACCCGCGCCTTGACGACCTGCTGTCACGCTGCCTCCTGCTCGACCTGGAGACGGGCCCCAATGGCGAGATCCACAAGATCGGCGCCATCAGGGGCGAGCGGACCTTCCTGCGCCAGGGGCGCTTCGACGAGCACCGTGCGCTGGCGGAGCTGGAGGCCTTCGCCACAGACGCGGAGCTGGTGCTCGGCCACAACCTGCTTGGCCATGACCTGCATGCGCTGCGGGCCCGGGAGCCCGCACTGGCCCTGTTGGGACGCCGGGTGGTGGACACCTTGTTCCTATCCCCTTTGGCCTTTCCGGAAAATCCGTATCACCGACTGGTCAAGGACTACAAGCTGGTGCGGGACTCAGTCGCAGACCCCGTGGCGGACTGCCGCCTCGCGGCTCGCGTCTTCCGTGAGCAGTGGGATGAATTCACCCGCCGTGCCGGCGGTCAGGACGCGGGGCTCCTACCCATCTACCGCTTCTGCTTTCGGGGTGCCACCGACCTGGAATCCGCGACCAAGGGCGGGAACGGCATCTCGCTCGTATTCGCCGCCCTCGGTGCGGAGCTTCCGTCGGTGCACATCGCAACGGCGAGCCTGAGCCGTCTCTGGTCAGGACGCGGCTGCCAGTCGGCCGGTCCGGCCGTGGCCCTGGATTATTTCAGCGAGCCGCGCCTGCGGCCCGCCGTGGCCTATGCCACCGCCTGGCTCCAGGTGGCTGGCGCCCGCTCGGTGCTGCCGCCCTGGGTGCGTCAACGCTTCCCGGAGACGGCTGACCTGCTGCACCGGCTTCGCGATGTTCCGTGTGGCGACCCTGAATGCGACTGGTGTGCGGAGATTCACGATCCCCGCGCCCAGCTCAGGCGCTGGTTCGGTTTCGACGGCTTCCGTTCGCAACCGGCGGATGTCTCGGGTGCCGGACTCCAGGAGTCGATTGTGCGGCACGGGATGGGTGGTGGCTCTCAGCTCGCCATCCTGCCAACGGGAGGGGGCAAGTCGCTGTGCTTCCAGCTCCCGGCCCTGGTGCGCAACTTGCGCCGCGGGGCGCTGACGGTGGTCATCTCGCCGCTTCAGTCCCTGATGAAGGATCAGGTGGATAACCTGGCCCGCAAGACCGGCACCACCGCCGCCGTGGCGCTCTATGGCATGCTGACCCCGCCCGAGAGGGGCGAGGTGCTGGAGCGGACCCGCCTGGGCGATGCGGCCATCCTCTATTGCTCGCCCGAGCAGCTGCGCAACGCCTCGTTCCGCTCGGTGCTGGAGACCCGCGAAATCGGCTGCTGGGTCTTCGACGAGGCCCACTGTCTCTCCAAATGGGGCCACGACTTCCGCCCCGACTACCTCTATGCGGGGCGCTTTATCAAGGAGCTGGCAGAGCGCCAGGGGGTGCCGGTGCCGCCAGTGGCTTGCTTCACCGCCACCGCCAAGCGCGACGTCACCGCCGAGGTCCTGGCCTATTTCCGCGAGCATCTGGGCCTGGAACTGCGGCTCTTCGAGGGGGGCATGGAGCGGGACAACCTGGCCTTCGAGGTCCAGATCGCCCGGGTCATGGAGAAGCCGGCGCGCGTCCACGCCATCCTCGAGCAGCACCTGGGCGACGGCGGGGCGGCCGTGGTCTATGCCTCCACCCGTCAGCGCACCCAGGATCTCGCCCAAAGGCTGCGCGACCAGGGGTGGGCGGTGGAGGCCTACCATGCGGGGCTCTCCGCCCCCGAAAAGCGGCGCATCCAGGACGCCTTCGTCCGCGGTGAGGTGCGGGTGATCTGCGCCACAAATGCCTTCGGCATGGGGGTGGACAAGGAGGATGTGCGCCTGGTAGTGCACCTGGACATTCCAGGCTCCCTCGAGAGCTATGTGCAGGAGGCGGGCCGGGCCGGGCGCGACCGCAACCCGGCCCTGTGCGTTCTGCTCTACGATGAGCAGGATGTGGAGCGTCAGTTCCAGATGGAGGCCCTGTCGGAGCTCAGCCGTCAGGACATTGCTGAGATCCTGCGCGGGTTGCGCCGAGCGCGGCGCGGGGAGGCCGATACGGTCGTACTGACCAGCGGCGAGCTGCTGCGCGACGAGGACCTGCGGCTCGGCTTCGACTCCGAGGACCATCAGGCGGACACAAGGGTGCGGGTCGCGGTCGCCTGGCTCGAAAGGGCAGGTTTGGTGGAGCGCAACGAGAACCGCACCCGGATCTTCCAGGGCCGCCCCGCGGTCGCTAGCCTGGAGGAGGCGCGCCGTCGAATCGCCGACCTGGGTCTCTCCGCCGAGCAAAAAGGGCGCTGGATGGCGGTGCTGGAGGCGCTGATCAATGCCGATCCGGACGAGGGCTTCACGGCGGATGAGCTGGCTCGGCTGTCCGTCTTCAAGCGGGTCGAGGGTAAGCCGGCCACCTGGGACACGGGGGAGACGGCCTCGTTGCGGGTCCTCCGCACCCTGCACGACATGGCCAACGCCGGGCTGCTCCACCAGGGTCCCCAGCTCAGCGCCTTTCTGCGGCACAAGGTCCGGAACAACTCGGGACAGATCCTGCGGCGGGTGTGCGAGCTGGAGCTGGCCATGCTCGGGGCACTGCGTCTGGAGTCCCCGGACGCCGAGGCCGGCGCCTGGCAGTCCCTATCGCTGCGCCGGCTCAACCAGCGCCTGCTGGACGAGGGGCGGGACAGCAACCCGGAGACCCTGCGAAATCTGCTGTCCAGCCTGGCCCGCGACGGCCGCGGCTTGGCTGGCGATCGGGGCAGCCTGGAGTTTCGCCAGACCGAGCGGGATCACTACCTGGTCAGGCTGCATCGCGACTGGAGCGCGCTGACCGCGACCGCCGAGCGTCGTCAGGCGGTGGCCGGGGTCATCCTCACCGCGCTCATCGCGAGGCTGCCGCCGGATGCCCCGGCGGGGGCCGAGCTGCTGGTCAGCTTCGGCACTGACGAGCTGACCCGTGCCCTGCAGGCGGACCTCACACTCGCGGCGACCCTGCGCGACCCCCTGGCCGCGGCCGATCGTGGGCTGATGTTCCTGCACGAGCAGGGCGCCATCGTACTGCAGCGCGGGCTCGCGGTGTTCCGCCAAGCCATGACCCTGCGCATGCTGCCGGAGGGGCAGCGTCGGGGCTACAGCAAGGCCCAGTACCAGCCGCTCGCCCAACACTACGGCGAGCGCATCTTCCAGATCCACGTGATGAACGAGTATGCGCGCCTGGGGGTGGAGCGGATCCGCCAGGCGCTCGCGCTCATCACCGCCTATTTCACGCTCGACAAGGTGCAGTTCGTGAAGCGCTTCTTTGCGGACCGGCGCGAGGTCCTGGAGCGCGCGACCACCGCTGAGTCATTCCGCAAGATAGTCGAGGCGCTTGGCAATCCTGACCAAATCGATGTGGTCGCCGCCCCCGACGAGGGCAACCGGTTGGTGCTCGCCGGTCCGGGTTCCGGCAAGACCCGCGTCGTGGTCCACCGCTGCGCCTACTTGTTGCGGGTGCGCCGGGTGGCTCCGCGGGGCATCCTGGTCGTTTGCTTCAACCGCAGCGCGGCGCTGGAGCTGCGGCGTCGCCTTCTGGAGTTGGTGGGCGACGAGGCGCGGCGCCTGACCGTCCAGACCTATCACGGGCTCGCCATGCGGCTGACCGGTTACTCCTTTGCCGAGCGGCTCGAGGGCTGCGGCGACCTGGGTCCCGATCTGGAATCCGTGATCCCCCGTGCCTGTGACCTCCTCGAGGGACGAGCGGAGGTCCCCGGCATCGAGCCCGACGCCCTTCGGGACCGCCTCATGGCCGGCTATCGACACATCCTGGTCGACGAATACCAGGACATCGATGCCAATCAGTATCGACTCATCTCGGCGCTGGCGGGCCGTACCCGGGAGGAGGGCAAGCTGACGCTGCTCGCCGTGGGTGACGACGACCAGAACATCTACGGGTTCCGCGGGGCCAACGTCGAGTACATCCGGCGGTTTCGGGAGGACTACGAGGCCAAGGTCCACTACCTGGTGGAGAACTATCGCTCCAGCGGTCACATCGTCGCCGCCGCGAACGCGCTGATTGCCCGCAACCAGGATCGCATGAAGACCGATCGGCCCATCCGGATCGATCGGCGCCGGAGTGCGGAGCCGCCAGGCGGCCCTTGGGAGTCCCTGGATCCCCTGGCCCGCGGGCGGGTGCTGGTGCTGGAGACGCCGGACCCCGGGCGTCAGGCCGCGGCCCTGGTCGGGCGCATCCAGGAGCTGCGCCGTCTGCGCGACGCTCCCTGGTCGAGCTTCGCCGTGCTCGGGCGCACCCGGTCGGTCCTGGAGCCCGTGCGGGCCCTCTGTGAGACCGCCGGCATCCCGGTCGCCTGGCGGGAGGAGCTGCCGCCGCTGCACCGGGTGCGCGAGATCGCGGCCTTTCTGGACCGGCTGAAGGCGCTGGGGCGGGAGGCGCTAACGGCCCAGGAGCTGCTTAGCGCCGAGGGCCGATGTGTCTCGGCTTCCGAGACGGGGAATCCCTGGGAGAGCGTCATTCTCGATCTGGTGCGCACCTGGTCGGAGGAGGCGGGAGAGACGGCCGTGCCTGCCGCCCAGATCCTTGAGCTCTGTTACGAGACCCTGGCGGAGCAGCGTCGGGAACGCGTCCTGGGAAAGGGCGTGCTGCTGTCCTCTCTGCATGGCATCAAGGGGTTGGAGCTCCCGCACGTCCTCATCGCTGACGGCGACTGGCGACATGGGCAATCGGGCGAGGAGGAGCGCCGCCTCTTCTACGTCGGTATGACCCGGGCGAAGGAGACTCTCACCCTGGGTTTGGTGGCTGGTAGTGGCAATCCCTGGATGGACGGGCTCGATGGCGACTGGCTGGTCCGCCTCCAGCCCCGGATCGACGCCCCCCCCGCCGACGTCCTCGCCCGTCGCTACTGCTTGCTCGGTCTCGCCGACCTGGACCTGGGCTATGCCGGGCGTATGCCCGCGGCGCACCCGGTCCACGCGGGCCTGGCGGCGCTGCGGACCGGGGACCTGCTCCAAGCGCGGGCCCAGGGCGATTGGGTTCAGCTTCTCGATGGCTCGGGTCTTCCCGTCGCGCGTCTGTCCAGACGGGGCTCGGCGGAGTGGCAGCCGAGACTGGCGCGGATCGGTGCCATCAGGATCGTCGCCCTGCTTCGGCGTCTGCGCGGGGGCGGCGACCCCGCCTTTCGTGATCTATGTCGCTCGCCGTGTTGGGAGGTGCCGCTGGTGGAGATCGGGATGACCGACAACTTCTATCCGCGACCCTGACGATCCCGGTTTGGGTTCGGATCATTGAGCTGACGCTGAAGTTGCAAGTGCTCACCGAGCCCGCAACGCGACGATGGGGCGCCGAGAGGTTTTCGGTCGCCCCGTCCCAGGGCGTCTAGAATGCCTCTAGAAGTGCCGGCTTATATAGTCGGGCGCGGCGTTGCCCCGCGGGAGATTCAGGTGAGCCACAGTGACCCCATCGCTCCAGTCATCTTCGGCGTGACGCTCATCCTCACCGCCGCCCTGATCGGGCGTTATGGGGCGCGACGCCTGGGTCAGCCCTCGGTGCTCGGGGAGCTGGTCACCGGGGTTCTGCTCGGGAACTTCCTGGTGTGCTGCGGTTTCCAGCTGATGCTCGTCCTGCGCGAGGGCACGGCCTGTCTGGACATGGTGTCGCTCACCTTGGGCGGCGAGTCCTGGGACGCGGCCGCCGCTCAGGTGATGGGACCCGACGGCGCCCGTTTACTCGAGCTCCTACGCGGGCCCCATGGCGCCGAGTACGCTCACATCGCCCAGGCAGTGGACGTCTTTTCCCGCTACGGGGTGATCTTCCTGCTCTTTCACGTAGGTCTCGACACCTGCGTGGCGGAGCTGCGCCACGTCGGTGCCGATTCGCTGCGGGTCGCGGTTGTCGGGGTGGTCGTTCCTTTCGTACTGGGATTCGGCGTCGCCTTCTGGGTCGATCCGCTCGGGAGCTATGCCGAACACCTCTTTCTGGGTGCCGCGCTCGGCGCCACGAGTATCGGCATCACCGCCCGGGTCCTGTCGGATCTCGACCAGACCCGCTCCGGCGAGGCGCACGTGATCCTGGGCGCCGCCGTGATGGACGACGTGCTGGGGTTGGTCCTGCTCGCCATCGTCTCCGGCATCGCGGTCACCGGCGTCTTTGCCTATGTCGAGACGTTGCGCATCGTGGCGCTGGCCAGCCTTTTCATCGTCGCCGTCCTGCTGGGCGGCAAGTACATCATCCGGGTCCTGGTGTTTCTGATGCGGCGTCTCGACGTGCTGGAGGCGAAGCTCTTCATCTCCTTCCTGTTTGTCATGACCCTGGCCTGGGCGGCGAATCTGGTGGGGCTGGCCACCATCGTCGGGGCCTTTGCCGCCGGTCTGCTGCTGATGGACAGCCACTTCGACCTCTGGGGAGACCACCGACGGCACAAGTATTCGATCAAGGAGCTATTCGCCCCCATCGAGGCGATCCTGGTGCCGATCTTCTTCGTGCTCATGGGGATACAGGTCAAGCTCGAGACCTTTCTCGATCCCCATGTGCTTCTACTTGCCCTGGGGCTCACCACGGCCGCAGTGATCGGTAAGCTCGCGGCGGGTCTTGGGGTGAACCGAGCCGGGGGCCTGAACCGACTGGCCGTGGGGATCGGCATGATGCCGCGCGGTGAGGTCGGGTTGGTCTTCGCCTCCATCGGCAAGAGCCTCGGTGTCATTGACTCACCGATGTTCTCCGCCATCGTGCTCATGGTGATGGTGACCAGCCTGGTGACGCCGCCGCTGCTCAAACTGGTGCTCCATCAAGGGATCCCGTCGGCGCAGCCGCCGCGCCACGTGAGGCCCTGCGAGTGAGGGCGCGGAAGTGCGCCTACTGGGGGCGGCGTGAGTGATGCGGCGTGAGTCCTATCAACGGGAGATGGCGCACCTGGAGCCGTCGATCTGGAATGACTGGGTGAGCGTCTCGGTGCTGCTCCCGCGCGCGTCTCTTCGGGTTTTCATGATCTTGAGCGTGGCGGCTGAGCCATGGATGGTGAGCACGCCAGTCCTGTTGAAATCCGCCTCGTCGTCCTTCCGAGTCTGGGACATCGCCTCATTGAGGTCATCATCTCGCGCTCCTTGGCGGGCACAGCCTTCCATTGGGCCTGCATGCGCGGTGTGCCCAGCCGAACGCCTCTTCGGTCTTGCCCCCGTGCACAAGCTCCTTGTGCCTCACCGACACCTGTCGGTACGGCTGCTGGAGTATCGCCGCCCCCGTGATCGTGGTGATGGCCGCCTTGGCCGTCTCCAACTGAACGGCGAAAATCAAGACATGCCTGCCGATATGACCCCGAGTTTTGGCACGTTCATGGCCTTCCTCCTTCAGCCGCTCATTGAAAGGCGTCAGTCGCGTGAGGCCCTGGCGGCGATCATCGCTCGGATGTGCCGGCGCTCTTGCCCCCGGCGCCGCCCATCACGGCCGATCTCGCCCGCTCCCATTGCTCCTGCGTGAAGTCCTTGGTCGATTCCCAGGCCTGTTGGGAGCGCTTCGCCGCCTCGTCCCATGCCTCCTGTGATTGCTGCTGGGTCTTGAGCCACAGCTGGTTGGAATCCTTTTGCGCCTTACGCCAGGTCTCCTGGTCGGTCGCCTGTTGCCACAGGCGGGTGGACTCATCCCGGGCGGTCTCCCAAGCCTTTCTGGACGTCTCGGATGCTTCATTCCAGGCGTTGGTCGAGTCCCGCTTGGCCTGCTCCCATACTGCTTCTGGCGAATTGGGGGCCGCGGTGCCGGTGCTTGCGTGCTCCCCGGCCCCGGCCTCCCTGACAGGGGCGAGCCCGACGAGGATGGCTGCGGCCCATGGCAGCAGAAGGGTCAGGAGCAGGGCGCTCGTGGAGGGGCGTTTCAGTGGCTTGACTTTCATGGTTTGACTCTCAGGGCCGGGGCGTCGGTCGACGCGGGCGTCGCGAATCGCTGGAGAGGCCGCGGCGAGCGCCGCCGCACCGGTGCCAAGTGAAGCATTCTCGCGCGCCAATTTCGAGTCCCGCTCGCCGAGCTCGATGGTACTCCTCGGCTTCGACATCCTGGTTCGCGGGCAACGGCGCAGTCCCGGCCCCCTCGCTTCCTTGAGCACCATGGAGGATTACCGGAGAATGCGTGGCCACTGAGCTGGCGAGCCGGATTGCGCCGGGTCCCGGCAGGATCTGCACGCACGACCGATCCGGGCACGACCCATCCGGGCATAACTGATTCGCGCACAACCGATTAAGGAGCCGCCATGTCCCCGACCACCTCGATCCACGGCATGTGGTCGACGCGGCTCGCCTTCATACTCGCCGCCTCCGGCTCGGCCGTGGGTCTGGGCAACATCTGGCGATTCCCCTATACAGCGGGGGAGTATGGGGGCGGCGCCTTCGTGCTCGTTTACGTGTTGTGCGTCGCCTGCATCGGCATTCCGATCATGATGGCGGAGATCATGATCGGGCGGCGTGGTCGCCAGAGCCCCATCAACACCATGCGTACCCTGGCGCTGCAGGAGGGCAAGCCGGGCGCCTGGTCCCTGCTCGGCTGGATGGGAATCGTCTCGGGCTTTCTGATCCTGTCCTTCTACAGCGTGATCGCCGGCTGGACCCTGGCCTATGTCTTCCGCGCGGCGGGCGGCGGCTTCACCGGGATCAACGCGGAGTCATCCGGGGCCATGTTCGGCGCCCTGGTGGGGGATCCGGAGCGGCTCTTGGCGTGGCACACGATCTTCATGGTGATGACCGTGCTGGTGGTGGCCCGCGGGGTGGCGAGCGGCCTCGAGCAGGCGGTGCGCTGGCTGATGCCGGCGCTCTTCGTGCTGCTGCTGGTCATGGTGGGCTATGCGGCCCAGGCGGGGGACCTGGGGGCGGCGGCGCGCTACCTGTTCGCACCCGACTTCGCGCGTTTCGGCGATCACGCGGGGGAGGCGATCCTGAGTGCCATGGGCCAGGCCTTCTTCAGTCTGAGCCTCGGCATGGGGGCCATCATGATCTATGGCTCCTATCTCAAGCACGACACCTCCATTGCCCAGAACACCATCATCATCGCGGCCATGGATACCCTGGTGGCCCTGCTCGCGGGGCTGGCGATCTTCCCCATCGTCTTCTCCCACGGCCTGGAGCCCGGCAGCGGCCCCGGGCTGATCTTCCAGACCCTGCCGATCGCCTTCGGTGAGATGCCGGGCGGGTCCTTCTTCGGGGCCCTGTTTTTCGTGCTCTTGATCTTCGCCGCCTGGACCTCGGCCATCTCGCTGCTCGAGCCCGTGGTCGCCTGGCTGGTGGAGACTCGGGGCTTCAGCCGCGTGCGCGCCTCGGTGTTGGCGGGACTGACGGTTTGGCTGCTCGGGATCGCCTGCCTGTTGTCGCTCAACGTCTGGTCCGGCTGGACCCTGTTCGGTAAGGGCGTGCTGGACCTGTTCGACTTTGTCACCGCGAACGTCCTGTTGCCCCTGGGGGGCATCTTGATCGCGGTCTTCGCCGGCTGGGTGCTTCCGCGGCGCGTCACTGAGGACGAGCTGGGCGACGGTCTGGGATACGCGCTCTGGCGCTTCCTGGTGCGCTATGTGGCGCCGCTCGCCGTCGGCGTGGTGCTGCTCAACGCGCTGGGCGTGCTGCCCGCCATCGGGTCGGCCTGACCATGGCCCTGGTCAAGAAATCCGCCCTGGTCCCCTATTCGGCGGAGCGCATGTTCGATCTGGTCTACGACGTGGAGTCCTATCCACAATTCCTGCCCTGGTGCCATCGCGCCCAGGTGATCTCGGAGAGCGATGACCAGATCTGCGGCCGTATCGAGGTGGCCCGCATCGGCATCCACCAGACCTTCAGCACCTGCAACCGTTTCGCGCGCTACGAGCGCATGGACATCGAGCTGCTCGATGGCCCCTTTCGCAAGCTCCGCGGTGGCTGGCGATTCACCGCCCTACGCGAGGACGCCTGCAAGGTCGATCTGGAGCTGGATTTCGAGTTTTCGGGTCGGCTGATCGATCGGGCCTTCGGCGCCATGTTCCACCAGATCGCCAACAGTCTGGTGGACGCCTTCTGCAAGCGTGCGGACCAGGTCTATGGCCGCTGACACCATCAAGGTCTCGGTCGCCTACGTGGGGCCCGTCCATCAGGTGCTGCGGCCCCTGGAACTGGCGCCGGGGGCCACGGTGCAGGCCGCCATCGAGGGCTCAGGGGTGCTGGCGCAATGCCCCGAGATCGATCTCGGGAACTTCAAGGTCGGCATCTACGGCAAGCTGGCGAGGCTCGACCAGGTCCTCGAGGCCGGGGACCGGGTGGAGATCTACCGGCCGCTCATCGCGGACCCCAAGGAGGCGCGCAAGCGTCGGGCACAGGAGGGTAAGCCGATGCGCAAGGGTGTGGGTGGAGACTGATGCGGACTGGGACCGGGATCAGTCGGTCGGCTCGACGCCGATGGCCTCCAGACTGCGCCGGATCAGACCCTTGCGCTGCGTGTAGTCGGGCACGTCGACCAGGATCTCGGCCGGCTCGCGCCCGGCCGCGCGCGAGGGATTGGGGCGCATGGTGCCTTCGATGCGCGCCAGGGCGTCGTCCTGGAAATACAGGGTGAGCTTCTTCGACTGCATGTCCTCGTGACCGCGCCGGATGGTGTAGACGTAGTCCCAGCGGTCCGCATGGAAGAAGTCCGTGAGCAGCGGCGTGCCGAGCAGGTAGCGCACCTGGCGCTTGGTCATGCCGAGCTGCAGACCGTCCACCATCTCCTCGGTGAGGATGTTCCCCTGCTGGACCGTCATCTTGTAGACGAACGGCAGGTCCTCAAGCATCGAGCTTTGATACTCGTCGGGCTTCTCCTCCCCACCGCAGGCGCCGAGCGCCAGGACGGCCAACAGGGTGGGGAAGATCGCACACCGAGTGAGAAGCTTTCGCATCTTGCTATGATAAGAGCCGGGCAAATGATCCCGGGCATCATACATGAGCCAAGGCCCTTCGGGCATGAGCACGCCGCCGGCTACACTCGGTCGAGAGGTACAGGATTGGACAATCAGCAGATCAAAGAGGCCGGACTCAAGATCACCCGCCCGCGGGAGAAGATCCTCGCCGTGCTCGAGCGAAGCGAGCGGCGCCATCTCAGCGCGGAGGATGTCTACAAGGAGCTGCTGAGCAAGGGGGATGACATCGGTCTGGCCACGGTGTACCGGGTGCTGACCCAGTTCGAGGGGGCGGGGCTGGTGTGCCGTCGTCACTTCGAGGGCGGCCAGTCCCTGTTCGAGCTCAACAGCGGCGACCACCACGACCATCTCATCTGCGTCAAATGCGGCCAGGTGGTGGAGTTCATGGACCCGGTGATCGAGGAGCGCCAGAGGGTAATCGCCGCCGATCAGGGCTTCCGCATCGAAGATCACTCGCTGGTGATCTATGGCATCTGCGGTGCCTGCTCCCAGGGAGCTTAGGGCGGTCGGAGTGTCCCGGGCCCCGTGAGGGCCACCGTCTCGAGCCGTCCGGCTCCGTCCCCCCGGCCCCTCGGGTGCCGACGCCTGTCGGCTCCCTTAACGCAGAAGCGCTGCACCCATGTCCATACTCGATCTGTCCGGCTTCCTGCTCACGGGCGCCCTATCGGGACTGCTCGCCGGGCTATTCGGCGTGGGCGGCGGAGTGATCGTGGTGCCGGCCCTGATCCTCCTATTCGGGCACCTGGGCGTCGGTGGGGGCTGGGTGGCTCACCTGGCGGTGGGCAGCTCGCTAGCCGCCATCGTCGGCACCGGCGCGGCCTCGACGCTCGCCCACCACCGCCGGGGAGGCGTCCGCTGGGACCTGGCGGCGCGGCTGGCCCCCGGGATCGTTATCGGTGCCTGGGCGGGAGCGGCACTCGCCGGGACCCTGCCGGAGTTGTGGATGAAACGGTTGTTCGCCGCCTTTCTGGCCTTTGTCGGCTACCGCATGCTCGCACCCGTGGTGGGCCGGCGCGTGCGGGCCTTGCCAGGCAATCTGGGTCTGGCCGCAGCCGGTGGCGGTATCGGCGCCCTGTCGGCCATTGTGGGGATTGGCGGGGGCACCCTGACGGTGCCCTTCCTCAGCGCGCGCGGCGTGCCGCTGCGCCAGGCGGTGGGGACATCGGCCGCCTGCGGCCTGCCCATCGCGGCGGCGGGCGCCCTGGGCTTCATGGCCGTCGGCTGGGGCCGGGACGGGCTACCGCCATGGAGCAGCGGATTCGTCTACTGGCCGGCAGTCGGGCTGATCCTGGTCGCCAGCATGCCGAGCGCCCCCTGGGGGGCGAGGCTTGCCCATGCCCTGCCCGTGGGGACGCTCAAGCGTGCCTTCGGCGTGCTCCTGCTGGTGATGGCCACCTATCTCGCCCTTGGGTAGAGCGCCGGGCACGGGCTCAGCGAGCGCCGCCGTCCAGCACCAGCCGCCGATAGAAATAGACCTGGCCGTTCTCATCGCGCAGGGCGAGGCGCCCTTGGTCGTGGACAAAATCGAAGTCCAGATCGAAACCGGCCTCGGGGTTGGTCATGCGCATCCGGTTTCCGCTCACCTGGAGGCTGCCGTCGACGTAATCGCCGTTGGGTGAATAGAGGCGGTAGTTGCTGCCCTGCACGATCAGCAGACCTCCGCCTGCCGCCTCCCAGACCCCTTCGAAGATCGATCCTGACCAGGGCATCGACGGCATCTGGGGCATGGACGGCATCTGGCCGAGGCCCGGAACCTGCTGGGAGAATTGATCCATCATGCGCCCGGCCTGGTCCATCTGGCTGCCGCCGGGAAAGGGCATGCCGCCCGAGGGCCAACCGGGCATCCCCATGCCGGGGAACCCGAAGGCGCTTGGCATTCCCGGCATCTGGCCGCTGGCCATGGACCTGGCCGAATTGGCGCCCGAGCCGAGAAAGCCCATCGCCTCCATCATCCGTGCCATGGCGTCCGCCATGGCCTCCCGGCTGGCTCCGGCATCTGCACCTGCGCTCTGCGTGACGAGGAGCAGCGCGAGCAGGGCGATTGGCAGGGTCGAACGTGGCAATTGCATGTTGGGACTACCATCTGGGCCCCAATGGAGCCCGTGGCCGAGAGGCGGACCTTGAGGCCGTGGCCTGGGAGCGGCGCAACGGGTGGGACGGAGCGGGCTTCAGCGTGCAACGGCGGATTCTCAGGGCCAACTCCACCGTTCAATCCGGCCTCTGCACCCCTGCTCCCGGGCGGGAGTCTACCAGACACCCCCGAGGGGCGGACGTCCATGTGGTGTCAATCCCAGCCCCTCAACGGGTCGGCATCGGGGGGGAGCGCGCCGTCTCGCCCCCCCGGTTCGGGTAGAATCGGGCGATGAAGAGCGACCTGCGTATCCCCCGACTCTACAAGACCCTGATCGCCCTGGTGGCGGTGCTCGGACCCATCTATTGGCTGATGTTCACCCAGGACGGTCAAAGGCGCACCGACATGGTCCTGATGAGCCTCCTTGGCCGCCCGGCATTCAATGCCGCCCTCGAGTCCTTCACCGATCAGCTGACCGAGCCGCGCCTGCGGGAGAGCTTCCCCGCCCTCGAGCTGGGCTGCTCCGATGATGCGACGCCCTTCGGTGACCGGCTCTGCGCCGCGCCCATCGGCTCCTTCAATCAGTACCCGGCGCGCGCCGTCACCTTGTACTTCAGCGCCGGGCAGCTCAGCGCCGTCAAGGTCATCTACCAGCCCGCCTACCACGACCGGATCCGCGCCTGGGTGGAGCGCCGCGTGGGACGGCCGTCACCCGTGTCGTCGGCGCGGGAGCGGTCCCCATCCGAACCGGCCCCGACGGTGCGCGCCGAGGTGGCGACCTTCCCGACGTCCGGCGGCATGCTCCTGCTCAAGGATGGGGAGCTCGGAAAGGCCGACGAGCCGGCCCTGTTGTGGCTCTCCAAGGGCGCCTTAAAGGCCACCGGCGCGGGCGCGAGCGGCGGATCTTCCTGATCGCCTGTCCGCCCGGTTCACGGGGGCGCCCCGTCCGATCTCCTCCCCTGCGGCCAGGATCAGATCTGCATGGGCATCGGCTCCACGTGCCAGATACGCTGCGCGTACTCGCGGACGGAGCGGTCGGAGGAGAACTTACCCATGCGTGCCACGTTGAGGATGGACATGCGATCCCAGTGGGACTTGTCCGCCCACGCCTGGCTCACGCGTTCCTGGCACTGCACGTAGGAGCGAAAGTCGGCGAGCACCATGAACGGGTCGTGGTTGATCAGGTTGTCGGTCAAGGGACGGAACAGGGACTTGTCCCCATGGGAGAAGACGCCGGAGTTGATCAGGTCGATCACTGATTTCAGCTCCGGGTCGCCCTGGTAGAGGTCCCAGGGACGGTAGCCCTGGGCCTGCTGGCGACCTACCTCCTCGGCGGTCATGCCGAAAAGAAAGAAGTTTTCCTGCCCCACCTCCTCGCGAATCTCCACATTGGCGCCGTCCAGGGTGCCGATGGTCAGGGCGCCGTTCATGGCGAACTTCATGTTTCCGGTGCCGGAGGCCTCCTTGCCGGCCAGCGAGATCTGCTCCGAAAGATCGGCGGCGGGGAACAGGTGCTGCCCGTTCTGGACGTTGAAGTTGGGCATGAAGGCGACACGAATGAATCCATTGACCGCGGGGTCGTGGTTGACGACCTCGCCGACCGAGTTGATCAGCTTGATGATCAGCTTTGCCAGGGTGTAGCCGGGGGCGGCCTTGGCGCCGAACACGAAGGTGCGCGGGGCCATCGCATAGCCTGGATCCTGCTTGATGCGCTGGTAGAGTGAGACGATGTGCAGCAGGTTCAGGTGCTGGCGCTTGTACTCGTGCAGACGCTTGGCCTGGACGTCGAACAGGCTCTCCGGATCGACATGGGCGCCCGCGTGGGCGCGCAGCCACAGGGCCAGGTCGCGCTTGGCCGCGGTTTTGGCGCGGCGCCACCTCTCCTTGAGGGCCGCGTCGTCGGCGTGGGGCTCGAGATCGCGCAGGCAGGCGAGGTCGCGCAGCCAGCGGTCGCTGCCGCAGACCTCGGTGATCAGCTCGCTGAGCCGGGGGTTGCTGACCGCCATGAAGCGCCGCGGCGTAACGCCGTTGGTGACATTGTGGAACTTGTCGGGCCAGAGCTCGTAGAAGTCCTTGAGGGTGGTCGTCTTGATCAGCTCCGAGTGCAGCTCGGCCACGCCATTGACTGCGCTCGAGCCCACCACCGCGAGATTGGCCATGCGAACGCGGCGCCCGCCTTCCTCAGCGACGAGCGACAGACGGGCGACGCGTCCCTCGTCGCCCAGGAAACGCACCCGGACCTCATCGAGAAAGCGTCGGTTGATCTCGTAGATGATCTCCAGATGCCGGGGCAGGAGCCTCTCGAACAGGGCTACCGGCCAGGTCTCGAGGGCCTCCGGCAGCAGGGTGTGATTGGTGTAGCAGAAGGTACGGCGGGTGATGTCCCAGGCCGGGTCCCAGCCCAGCCCGTGCTCGTCCATCAGCAGACGCATCAGCTCGGCCACGGCGATGGAGGGATGGGTATCGTTGAGCTGGGCGACGAACTTGTTGGCAAAGCTCTCCAGGGGCCCAACCGTGCTCAGATGCAGGCGCACCATGTCCTGGAGCGAGCAGGAGACGAAGAAATATTGCTGCTTGAGCCGAAGCTCCTTGCCGGCATCAGGCTCGTCGTTCGGATACAGGACCTTGGAGATGGTCTCCGCATCGATCTTGGCGTGAACGGCGCCGTAGTAGTTGCCGACATTGAACGACTGGAAGTCGAACGACTCGGGGGCCTCGGATTTCCATAGCCGCAGCAGGTTCACGTTGCCCACACCGTAGCCGAGGATAGGGGTGTCGTAGGCGACGCCGCAGATTTCCATGTCGGCCACCCAGCGCACCCGCAGGGCCCCGTGCTCATCCTGGTACTGCTCGGTGTGGCCGCCAAACTTGACCGGGAAGCGCAGCTTGTAGCGGGGCAGCTCCCAGGGGTTGCCGTTCTTGAGCCAGGTATCGCTCTTCTCCACCTGCCATCCGCCCTCGATCACCTGATCGAAGATGCCGAACTCGTAGCGGATGCCGTAGCCGATGGCGGGGATGCCGACGGTGCTCATGGAGTCCATGTAGCAGGCGGCGAGCCGGCCGAGTCCGCCGTTGCCGAGCCCCGGCTCCTCCTCCTGGGCGAGGATGGATTCAAAGTCCAGTCCCAGCTCCGCGCCCGCCTCGCGGGCCACACCGGTGATGCCGAGGTTCACCAGGTTGTTCAGCAGATGGGGCCCCAGCAGGAACTCGGCCGACAGATAGCAGACGGTCCGCGCCTTGGAATTCTTGTAGATCTGGGCGCATTTGAGCCAGCGCTCCAGGAGCCGATCGCGGACCGTGTAGGCCGCCGCCATGTAAAGGTCATTAGGTGTCGCAACCTCCTGGAAACGGCCCTGGATGTAGAAGAGGTTGTCGACGTAGGCCTGCTTTAGCGCCTCCTTGGACATGCCCGTGCGGGTGTGCTCGCGTGCAGGGCCCGGGGTGGTGCCTGAGATGGGAGCGGTGGAGGGCCATCCGGCGGTGACTGGCACGGTACTCATGACTGGGGCTCGCTTTGATAGGTCGGAGGGCGGCGGGGACCGAGTTCGGGCCGCGAATGCTCGCCCAGTGTCGCTCGGTCGCGCCCTTGATGGCGCGACCGATTTCTTGTTTTACCGCGGCCTCGAGCGGCTGTGTGCCGCGGCGATCGGCGCTGGAGGCCCGGAATCAGAAGGGCCAGAGCCATTCATCGACCTCGGGTAGATCGGTGCCGTACTCGTGGGCGTAGTTGCGGCACTCGATCTGCATGTCCTTGAGCTTCTCCTTGACGTGAGCCCCCGCGACCTGCAGGCGTGGCACCCGGTTGATGACGTCGATGGCGAGGCTGAAGCGGTCGATCTCGTTCTGGATCGCCAGCTCCAGCGGGGTGTTGATGTTGCCCTTCTCCTTGTAGCCGCGCACGTGCAGATGGGCGTGGTTGGTGCGCCGGTAGGCGAGCCGGTGGATCAGCCAGGGATAGCCGTGGAAGTTGAAGATGATCGGCCGATCCTTGGTGAACAGGCTGTCGAAGTCCGCATCCGAGAGCCCGTGGGGGTGCTCGCCCGCGGACTGGATCTTGAACAGATCCACCACGTTGATGAAGCGGATCTTGATGTCTGCGAAGTGCTGGCGCAGGAGCGCTGTGGCAGCCAGGGCCTCCTTGGTGGGGATGTCCCCGCAGCCCACCAGCACGGCGTCGGGCTCGCTGCCCTGGTCGTTGCTCGCCCACTCCCAGATGCCGATGCCCTTGGTGCAGTGCTTGATGGCGGCGTCCATGTCCAGGTACTGGAGGTGGTTCTGCTTGTCCGCCACGATGACGTTGATGTCGTCTCGGCTCTGCAGGCAATGGTTCACCGTGGAGAGCAGGGTGTTGACGTCCGGGGGCAGGTAGATGCGCGTCACCTCCGGGTTCTTGTTGACCACCACGTCGAGGAAACCCGGGTCCTGATGGGTGAATCCGTTGTGGTCCTGGCGCCAGACGGTGGAGGTGATCAGGAGGTTCAGCGAGGAGATGCGCGCCCGCCAGGGGATCTGCTCACTGATCGCCAGCCACTTGGCGTGCTGGTTGTACATGCTGTCGATGACATGCACGAAGGCCTCGTAGGTGGCGAAGAAGCCGTGCCGGCCGGTCAGCAGATAGCCCTCCAGCCAGCCCTCCAGGGTGTGCTCGGAGAGCATCTCCAGCACCCGCCCATCGGGGGCGAGCTCGCCGCCGTCAGCGTCCTCGGGCTTGTACTGGGCGAGCCAGAGCTTCTTGGAGACCTCGTAGATGGCGTCGAGCTTGTTGGAGGTGTTCTCGTCCGGGCCGAAGACCCGGAAGTTGTCCATGTTCTTGGCCATGATGTCGCGCAACAGCTCGCCCACCGGCTTGGTGTTCATGGCGCGGGCCTTTCCCGGCTCGGGTACCTCCAGGGCATAGTCGCGGAAGTCGGGCATGCGTAGGGCGCGCCGCAGCAGACCGCCGTTGGCATGTGGGTTGGCGCTCATGCGCAGGTTGCCCTTGGGGGCCAGGGCCTTGAGCTCGGGGATCAGCTTGCCGCTCTCGTCGAAGAGCTCCTCGGGCCTGTAGCTCTTCAGCCAGGCTTCGAGCTGATGCAGATGGGGCGGGTTGTTGTGCAGACCCGAGAGCGGCACCTGGTGTGCTCGCCAGAAGCCCTCGACCTTGCGGCCATCGACCTCCTTGGGGCCGGTCCAGCCCTTGGGGGTGCGCAGCACGATCATGGGCCAGTGGCAGCGGGTCGCCTTGCCGGAGCTGCGCGCCTCATCCTGGAAGGCGCGGATCTCCGCGTAGCAGGCGTCCATGGTCGCCGCCATCTGCTGATGCATGGCCATCGGGTCGTCGCCCTCGACGAAGTGGGGCGTCCACCCGTAGCCGCGCATCAGCTCCGCCAGCTCCTCCTTGGGGATGCGCGAGAGCAGCGTCGGATTGTTGATCTTGTAGCCATTGAGATGAAGGATCGGCAGCACCGCCCCGTCGCGGATGGGGTTCAAGAACTTGCTGGAATGCCAGGAGGTGGCCAGGGGCCCGGTCTCGGACTCGCCGTCTCCCACCGCGACGGCGACCAGCAGATCCGGGTTGTCGAAGGCGGCCCCGAAGGCGTGGGAGATAGAGTAGCCGAGCTCGCCGCCCTCGTGGATGGAGCCAGGGGTCTCCGGCGTGCAGTGGGAGCCGATGCCGCCGGGGAAGGAGAACTGCTTGAAGAAGGCCTTCATGCCTTCCTCGTCCTCGCTCTTGTTGGGGTAGATCTCGGAGTAGGTGCCTTCCAGATAGACCGGGGCCAGCACGCCGGGCGCACCGTGGCCGGGGCCCGCGAGGAAGATCGCCTCCTGCTCGTGGGCGTTGATGATGCGGTTCAGATGCACGTACATGAACGACAGACCGGGGCTCGCGCCCCAGTGGCCGAGGAGCCGCTTCTTGATGTGCTCCTCCTTGAGCGGCTCGCGCAGCAGCGGGTTGTCCAGCAGGTAAATCATGCCGGCGGCAAGATAGTTGCAGGCGCGCCAGTAGGCATCGAGCTTTTCCAGCATCTCCGGGGACAGGGGCTTTTGGTCCCCGCCCGTCGCAGCGGCTTGATGTTCCATTGGTTTCTCCTCGTTGGTTGGGCCTCTAGCGATATTGGGGCTCAAGGATAGTACAGTCCGCGCGTGACGAACGAATGAACGCCCTGCGGGACGCGGCGGTTATTCGAAGGGGGTCGAGACGAGCGCCGGCACCCGCTCGATGCGCCACAGCGGCAGGGCCAGGCGCCAGAAATCCCGGGGGGAGGCCGGGCCCCGGATCGGCTCCTGACCGAGAAAGGACCAGGCCTGGTGCAGGGCCGGCAGCGGATGCAGGGGATCGACGGGGAGCGAGTCGAGTGACTTGCTCAGCTTGCGCCCCTCTCGATCCAGGGCGAGTGGAACATGGGCGTATTCTGTCCGGGGGAGCCCCAGCGCCCGTTGCAGCAGCATCTGACGGGGGGTGGAGCTCAGCAGGTCGGCCCCGCGCACCACATGGGTGATTCCCTGCCAGGCGTCGTCCACGATGACCGCGAGCTGATAGGCGTGCAGACCGTCGGCGCGACGCACGACGAAATCGCCGACGTGCGTGCAAACCCGTTGGCGCTGCCCGCCCTGAATACGATCGCGCCAGCGGATTTCGGGGCCATGCGCTCGCATGCGCAGGGTTCGGCCCGGGCGGCCCACGGGGAGGCCAGCGCGGCAGGTGCCCGGATAGATGGGCCCCTCGACTCCCTGCACGCCGGCACGGGCGATCTCGGTTCGGGTACAGGCGCAGGGGTAGACCAGCCCCAGGTCGACGAGCTGCCCCAACGCACTGGCGTAGGCGCTCGAGCGGCGGCTCTGGCGCACCACGGGCCCGTCCCAGCTCAGGCCGAAGGCGATCAGGGTGCGCAGGATCTGTTCGGCTGCGCCGGTCCTTTCCCGCGGCCGGTCCAGGTCTTCCATGCGCAGCAGCCACTCGCCGCCCCTGGAACGGGCATCGGCGAAGCTCGCGACCGCCGCGATCAAGGAGCCGAAATGGAGCTGGCCGGTGGGAGAGGGGGCGAAACGCCCCCGATAAGGCGGGGGCGGCCTGGTGACTGGTGGCGCGGATGCGCCCACGGAATGGCTCAGCCGCGTTGTTTCTCGCGGATCTCGTCGAGGGTCTTGCAGTCGATGCAGAGGGTGGCGGTTGGCCGGGCCTCGAGCCGGCGGATGCCGATCTCCACCCCGCACGCCTCGCAGTAGCCGTACTCGTGCTCTTCGATGCGGTCGAGCGCCTCGTCGATCTTCTTGATCAGCTTGCGCTCGCGGTCGCGGGTGCGCAGCTCCAGGCTGAACTCGGATTCCTGGGTGGCGCGATCATTCGGGTCAGGAAAGTTGGTGGCCTCGTCCTGCATGTGATGGACGGTGCGGTCCACCTCCTCCATGAGGGACTGTTTCCAGGCGCGCAGGATCTTGCGAAAGTGCTCCTCCTGGGCCGGGCTCATGTACTCCTCGCCGCTAAGGACGTCGTAGGGCTCGAACCCGAACGCCTTGGCCTCTTGGTTGGTTGCTTCGACCATGAACGTGCTCCCCTGGCTCCACGTTGTACCTGGCGGCCGCGCCCTGGCTGTCGCCAAGAGCGCGGCCCCGCGAAAAACGAGCTTTACTACCAGATCCGTGCCCGCCGGGCAACCCGCAGGTGCCGGCGCAAGGCCGGGTAATGCGACCTGCGTCGCCGATCGCGCTGCTGCGCCGACCGCATTGCTGGTTTAATCTGCCACCTCCCTCGGTGGCCCGGATGCGCGGGAGGCCCATGCCGGTGCCGCCGAGTCGATGCTGCTGACACTCCTGGAGTAACGGATGTACAGATTCAAGGCCATCATCCTCGACGTGGACGGGACCCTGGCGGACACGGAGCGCGACGGGCATCGCCCGGCGTTCAACGCCGCCTTTGCGGAGGCCGGACTCGACTGGAACTGGGATCTGGAGCGTTATGGGCGACTCCTTGCCGTGACCGGCGGCAAGGAGCGCATCCGCCGCTTTCTGCAGGAGGATGGAATCAGACTGGACCCGCTGCTCGATCCCGATAGCTTCATCGCCGGGCTGCACCGCGCCAAGACCAAGCACTACCTGGCGCTGCTAGAGACCGGCGCCATTGCACTGCGTCCCGGGGTCCTGCGACTGCTGCGGGAGGCCCGTGATGCCGGGGTGCGCCTGGCGGTCGCCACCACCACCACCCCTGAGAACGTCACCGGTTTGCTCGCCCATTGCGGTGTTCCCGAGGTGGCAGACTGGTTTGAGGTGGTCGCGGCCGGTGACGTGGTCCCGAACAAAAAGCCTGCTCCGGACATCTATCTGCTGGCCCTGGAGCAACTGGGTCTGAGCGCGCGGGATTGTGTGGCGGTTGAGGACTCCGATAACGGGGCCCGCTCGGCACTGGCCGCGGGATTACAGGCCTTGGTGATCACCGAGAGCACCTATACCCGGGGACAGGACTTCGGCGCCTCGCCGCTGGTCGTTGACGGGCTCGGGGATCCCGGCGCCCCGGTCGATGTCGTCAAGGGCGACCTCGGCGACAGCCCCTGGGTGGATCTTGCGGTACTCGATCGCCTGCACCGGTCGGTCTACCCAGACCCGTGAGCGCCGCCGCCCGGCCCGCGTCGGCGCTCCGTCTGGCCGCACGGGCTCTGGCCGTGGAGCCCTTTCACGTGATGCGGCTCCTCTCCCGGGCCCAGGCCTTGGAGGCCAGCGGCCGCCGGATCCTCCACCTGGAGGTCGGGGAGCCGGACTTTCCGACGCCGGGTCCCGTGGTGGAGGCCGCCCGACGGGCGCTGGTCGCCGGCCACACCCACTACACGCCGGCGGCCGGTCTGCCGGCCTTGCGCGAGGCCATCGCCGGCTATTATCTGCGCCGCTACCAGGTCCCTGTGGATCCGGGGCGGATCCTGGTGACCCCGGGGGCCTCGGGGGCGCTGCAGCTGGCGATGCTGGCGCTCCTAGACCCAGGCGACGGCGTGATGATCGCCGACCCATCCTACCCCTGTTATCGACAGGTCGCGGCGCTGGCCGGCGCCTCCCCGCGCGTGGTGGCGGTTGGTCCGGCGAGCGGCTATAAGCTCACCCGGGCGCTGGCGGAGCAGGCCTGGACGCCGGATATCCGTGTCCTTCTGGTGGCGTCGCCCTCGAACCCGACCGGCACCGTACTCTCGGCGCAGGAGCTCGCTGACCTGTACGCGCTCTGTCAGTGCCACGGCGCCGCATTGATCGTCGACGAGATCTACCAGGGGCTGGTCTACGAGGGCGTGGCGGATCACGCCGCCCTAACGCTCGGGGACCAGGGGCTCTTCGTCGTTAACAGCTGCTCCAAATACTTCGGCATGACTGGGTGGCGCCTGGGCTGGATCGTGGGACCTCAGGGTGCGGCCGAAACCCTGGAGCGGCTCGCCCAGAATCTGTTCATCGCCCCCGCAACCTTGTCCCAACATGCCGCCTGTGCGGCCTTCGACGACGGCACGACGCCGATACTCGAGGATCGTCGCCAGACCCTGGAGCGTCGGCGCCTGGCGCTGCTGTCGGGTTTACGCGCTCTTGAATTCCGTGCCGAGGGTCTCCCCCTGGGCGCCTTCTATGTCTATGCTCGGCTGCCCGACGACGTCGCCCTCGACTCCATGACCTATGCGACCCGGCTGCTCGAGGAGGCGGGGGTCGCGATCACGCCAGGCGCGGACTTCGGCACTCATGAGGCTGGGCGCCATGTGCGCTTTGCCTACACGCGCGCACGTAAGGCGATCGACGACGCACTCGACCGAATCGATGGATTCCGGCCCTAGGCGATCCCAGCGGCCCCGTTAGGTCAAGCCGCTCGTCCCGGTATCGGGGTGCTTCGGAAGCTACGCATCTCTTTGCCTGGTCGGCCTATGCGATAATCGCAACGTTTGTGTCTTCGTCTTTGGGGTGGGCACTGTTTCACCACAGGCTTTTTTGGGGCAGGGATTCGGTGGGGTTTGATGCTCGTGGCCTTTGTCAGTGCCGCAACGGCGTCTTGAATTTTACGTGGGGAGCGATAGAGCAGTGCGTCAGTTTGGAATCTTGGGGGCCACGATCCTGGCGGCTCTCGTGGTCGGCTGTTCCTTTACCAAGCCAAGATATCCCTCTTTGCCCGAGGCGACCTACGAGCTGCGGTCCGAGAGCAAATACAAGATTGGACCCGGGGATGCGGTTGAAATTTTCGTGTGGCGCTACCCGGAGGTCAGTACCACGGTTCCGGTGCGTCCCGATGGCTACATCACCGCGCCGCTGCTCGAGGACGTACCTGCCTCCGGCAAGACACCCACGGAGCTGGCGCGGGATCTGGAGCAGGCCCTATCCGTCTATTTGCGCGATCCACTGGTCACCGTCATCGTCCAGGGCTTCCAGGGCGTCTTTCCGGAGCAGATCCGGGTGCTCGGTGAGGCGACCAGGCCCACCGCCCTCCAGTACAAGGACGGCATGACGCTGCTCGACCTGATGATCCAGGTAGGCGGTCTCACGCCTTTCGCCGCCGGTAACCGGGCGGTGCTGATGCGCTTCGAAGAGGGCGAGAAGAAGCGCTACACGGTCCGGATCAATGATCTGATCAGAAACGCAGACATGACGGCGAATGTCGACATGCGTCCCGGCGATATCCTGATCATTCCGGAATCCTGGTTCTAGTTTTCATACCGCAAGCAGCACGAGTCCTATGCAAGACATCCTACGGCTTGTTTTCGTCTACCTCGCCGGTATCTGGCGGCATCGTTGGTATGCCCTTGCAGTGGCCCTGGTCGCCTGTCCGATCGGGTGGCTCTACACTGCGGCCTTGCCGGACGAGTACGTTTCCCAGGCGCGGGTGTTCGTCGACACGGACTCGGTGCTCACGCCCCTGCTCAAGGGCCTGGCACTCGAGACCAACGACAGCAAGCGCGTTGCGATGATGACCAACGTCCTGTTCAGTCGCGAGAATATGGAGAAGCTCGCGCGCATGACGGATATGGATCTGCGGGCCAAGACTGCAGCGGACATGGACGCCCTGGTGCAGGAATTGAAGAAGCGCGTGAGCCTGTCCCGGCAGGGCGACAACATCTATCTCATCAAGTTCGAGGACCGCTCGCCCGAGCTTGCCAAACGCGTGGTTCAGTCGATGTTGACCATCTTCGTGGAGTCGAACCTGGGTTCATCGCGCGTGGGCCAAGACTCGGCCGAGCGCTTCCTTCAGCGCGAGGTCAAGGACTACGAGCGGCGCCTGATCGAAGGGGAGCGCAAGCTCAAGGATTTTCGCGTTCGCAACCTCGACGTGCTGTCCGATCAGGGGACCTACTACACCCGTCTGCAGGCGGCGAAGGAATCTCTGAAGCGCACGTCAGAGGCGGTCGAGATCGCAAAGCGCCGCCGCGACCAGCTCCAGGACCAGATCGCCATCTTCGAGGAAGAAGGTGCCGACAGCGTGGACTACGAGGGATATCTGGCGGACGCGCTCAAATCGGCCCTCGCCGAACCGGATCAGCGGATTGCCGAGATGGAAAAGCAAATCGACGACATGCAGCTTCGCTATACCGACGTCCATCCGGATATCGTTGCGATGAAGGAGTCGTTGCAGCGCTTGAAGAACCAGCGCGAGGAGGCCAAGAAGCAGTTCCTCGCCAGTCAGGATCAGTCTTCGGTGGTGAAGTCGCTGTCGAACAACCCGCTCTATCAGCAATTGAGGTTGCGACTGTCTGAGGCCGAGTCGGACATCGTCGCCTCTCAGTCGCGACTGGAGAACCTCAAGAGCGATATCGACAAGTACCAGGCGTCGGTTGATCGCGTCCTGCAGGTGGAGGCCGAGCAGCAGCAGCTCAATCGCGACTACTCCATTCTGAAGGCCAACCACAGCGCGCTCCTCGAGCGCATTGAGACCGCCAGGCTGACCCGGGAGGTCGATACGAGCGTCGACACGGTGCGCTTTCGGACCCTGGATCCGCCGAAGGTCCCGGACAAGCCAAGCGATCCGAATCGCGTCCTTCTGGCGTCTGCCATATTCGCCGGGTCCCTGGTCGCGGGCATGGGTCTGGCGTTCCTGATCTCGATGATCCGACCCGTTTTCGGCGACCGTCGGCAACTCGCCGAAACCACCGGGCTTCAGGTGCTCGGGAGCGTCGATATGGTCTGGACAGAACCCCAGCTTCGAAAGAAACGATGGGGCAACGTCGCCTTCGGGCTCACCCTGTTGGGTTTGCTTGGGGCCTTCGCGGCGGTGCTCGCGGTCTTCATGCTGCAGATCGACGTTCTATCAAAGCTGCCGATTTGACGACACCTGGGATTTGACGGCGGCATCCCATCGCCTCACAGGATCCGCGGTTGGCGGACGGCAGTGAAAACAGCGCGAGGTCAACGATGAGCACTATCGAGAAGGCAGCGGAGCGCCTCAGCGGCGATCGATCCGCTCAACCAAAGGCCGCAGGCGCGCCACTCGGCCCTCGTAGCGCCTATGCCCCCGGGGCCGGGGGTACCGTTGGGGGAGCGGTACACGTTCCGCCAACGAGGGTGGAGGGGCCCGATATTCTTCTCGTGTCCAGTGAGCGGGACTTCCTGTTGTCGCCTGAGGGCGGCCGCTCGCGTACGGCCGAGGAATACCGGGTCATCAAGCGACCCCTCCTCAACAACGCCTTCGAGCGGCCGCTCTTGGGGGTGAAATATCCAAATCTGATTATGGTCACCAGCTCCGTTCAGGGCGAAGGCAAGACCTTTACGTCGCTGAATCTTGCGATCTCGGTGACCATGGAGTTGGACAGCACGGTGCTTCTGGTGGATGCCGATGTGGCCAAGCCAGGCCTTTCCAAGCAGCTCGGGATCAGGGACCGTCCGGGCCTGATCGACTGTCTCGTCGACGAGTCGATGGATCTTTCCCAGGTGTTGCTGACGACCGACATCCCCAAGCTGACGGTCCTTCCGGCGGGAACCGCCCACAAGCGCTCGACCGAGTTGCTCGCGAGCAATACCATGCGGCGTCTACTCTCCGAGATGGCGTCTCGTTACCCGGACCGTATCGTCCTATTCGACTCACCTCCCGTCCTGGAAACCACGGAGTCGAGCGTGCTTGCGTCACTCATGGGGCAGGTCGTGCTGGTCGTCGAGCATGAAAGCACCGCCCATGGCATCGTCCGGGAGACCCTTGCCCATTTCGAATCCACCGAGAACGTCTACCTCGTGCTCAACAAGTGCAAGGGCAATATCTTTACCGGAAAGGGCGGCTATGGCTACGGATATGGTTACGGCTACGGCTACGGCTACGGTTCATACGGAGAGGGGGTCGGGAAGGACGCCTGATCGGTCGTTCCTCAATCTGGGAGTGCTGGCTCCATCCGCTCCGATATGCTCTTCGTTGATGCAGGATTCATCGCGTTCGTGCCGAACACGTCCAAGCGCCCGCGGCAGTAGTGGCCGATGTTGAGAATCGCCGTAATCATCGTATTGGCCTTGATGGTCGGGGCCACGACGGCCGCGCCGATCGACACTGCGGGGGAAGTGCCCTCTCAAACGGGTGGCACCGGCACCACGGCCGAGCCGGTCTTCGCCAGAGCCGGGGTTCTGTCGCGACTCATATTCACGGACAATCTCTTTTTCACCCATGAGAACCCGGAAAGCGACATCATCCTGCAGGTCATGCCCAATATCTCAGGTGCGCGGTCCACGGGGCGATCGTCCTATCGCTTCTACTATGGTCCAAGCGTGCTGATCTATGGAGGGAATTCCAATCTAAACACCTTTTTCCACGTGCTTCAGGCGGACGGCGCCGCTCAGTTGGTCGACGAGTACCTCGGTATTCGGGTGAGTGCACGTGCGAACCAGAACGTCATCGATCCGACCCGAAGGCGCGTCGGGTTCGACGCCATTGGTAACCCCGATGCCTTCGCGCAGACGGTCGCGGTGCGCGTGACCCCGGTCATTCGCATACCGATTCGCAGCAATTATGCGGTGGTTCAGATCGAGCCCGGCATCAATTATGTGTTTGCGTCAGGGGATAACAATGTCGGTGGCGCGGGAACGCGCTCCAAGGTATCGGTGCGCAGCGGGGACTACTTCAGTCGGCTACCTTGGAGCGTCGTTTGGCAGACCAATGCGTACGAATCCGGGGGTTCCGCGGGTAACACGAACTACGAGACGCTGTACGGCACCATGACGTACCGCTTCAATCGGATCTGGAGCATCCAAGGGCTCGGTGGGTACGATAGCGGCTCCTACCTGACGCAGTCCGATACGCAGACCCCGCGCTGGCGGATCACTCCGCGTTGGACTCCTTCAGAAAACACCGCGCTCGCTGTGGGCTATGGCAATCGTTATGGTGGCGATGATTGGTACCTGCAATACCGGCACCGGTTCAGGAAGCTGATCGCGACCGCGCAGTACGAAAAAACCATTTCTGATGCGCGTACCTACCTGCTCACCCAGGATGTGGTTCAATTCGAGGATCCGGCGGGGAATCCAATCGAGGATCCGACCCAGAATCAGGACCTCTCGGGCACGATCACCAACCCCGCTCTCGTGGACGACGTGTTCATCCTGGAGCGGCTCAGGGGTACGTTGAACTATCGGTTGGGGCGGAGCAACCTGTCATTGTCCGCGTGGCGCAGTGAACGCATCTACGAGAGGACAAACCTCGGTTATTCGGACACGTATGGGATGCTCCAGTGGGATCGGCTTCTGAATCCCCGCTGGATCGGGACCGCGCGGCTGACGCTTTGGCAACATCAGGTGGACGACGTCAATAGCGCAGACTTCTTTCAGTCCCTCGCATCATTGCAGCTGACCTATCGGCTCAACGAGCGGAGCAGCACCTCCGTCTTTGTGTCCCATCTGATTCGGACGTCTGATTACGATTTTGATGATTACGACGAGAACCGTGTCATGTTGACCTTCGATTGGGCCCTATGAGCGCCGGCGGGAAGGTCTGGTCGACGAGCCTAGAAGGGCGGTCCCTCGCTTGCCCTCGGCGAACGCCGGGGAGTGGGCAGTCAGCAGAGGTGTTTCCGCCGGTCGGCGACGGGTCGTCAGCGAGACAGCAATGCCGGTGACAACCGAGTCGATCTCAATCCTGTGCGTGGTCGGTGCGCGCCCGAACTTCATGAAGATCGCGCCGATCATGCGCGCCTTCGGTCAATCTCCCGCGGTCAACGCCGAGTTGGTGCACACCGGTCAGCACTATGACGCCGCCATGAAGGCGTCCTTTTTCGAGCAGTTGAATATCCCGGAGCCGAACGTGGATCTCGGCGTGGGCTCGGGCAGTCACGCGGCCCAGACGGCGGAGATCATGAAGCGGTTCGAGCTGGTGCTGGAGGAGCGTGCGCCCGACGCCGTGCTGGTGGTCGGGGATGTCAACTCGACCATCGCCTGTGCCCTGGTGGCGGCAAAGAAGGGCGTGCCGGTGATTCACGTCGAGGCCGGCCTGCGCAGCTTCGACCGGACCATGCCGGAGGAAATCAACCGGGTGCTGACGGACCAGCTCTCCGACCTGCTGTTCACGACCGAGCGACACGCCGAGGAGAATCTCGCCCGGGAAGGGATTGATCGGGGCCGGGTGCGCTTCGTGGGCAATGTGATGATCGATACCCTGCTGCATCAACGCGCCCGCTGCCCCCGACCCGGTGATGTCCTCGCCGGTGTTGCGGGTGGCGAGCGGTGTCTCGAGGCGCCGGGCTATGGGGTCCTGACCCTGCACCGCCCGGCGAACGTGGACGACCAGGAGATCCTGGCCAGCCTGATCGGCACCCTTTCGGAGGTCGCCGAGTCGCTGCCACTGGTGTTCCCGGTACACCCTCGCACCAGGTCCCGGCTCGCCGATACGGGCCTCCTCGATCAGGTGGAGCGTCGGTTCGTCGTGCTGCCACCCTTGCCCTATCTGGACCTGCTGGCCCTGGTCGCATCGGCGCGGCTGGTATTGACCGATTCGGGGGGCATCCAGGAAGAAACAACGGCGCTCGGGGTTCCCTGTGTGACCCTTCGCCAGAACACGGAGCGCCCGGTGACCGTGAGCGAGGGCACCAACACGGTGGTTGGCGCGGATCCGGAGAAGATCCTCGCCTGTGTCGCCGATGTCCTTTGCAACGGCGGCAAACGAGGCCGGGTTCCCGACCTGTGGGACGGTCGAGCCGCGGAGCGCATCCGTGAAGAGATCATCGCTTGGTTTTCGGGGCTTCGCGACGGCACCTGAGGATGGACGACCGGAGGCTCGCGCATGAATGAATCGACCTGGAGCCCGGCGGTGGCTCATTCTCACGGCCGACGCGTCACGGGTGCATACGCTGCCGCCGCGCGTCCGATCAATGCCATGTCGGTGGACGTGGAGGATTACTTCCAGGTCTCCGCATTCGAGCGCTATGTCAGCCGGGACGACTGGGACCGCGTGCCCCACCGGGTGGAAGGCAGCATGGACCGCATCCTGCAACTCTTCGCGGATCATGGCATACGCGCGACCTTTTTCACCCTGGGCTGGATCGCCGAGCGCTATCCGCTCATGGTTCGCCGGATCGTCGAGGAGGGGCATGAGCTGGCGAGTCACGGTTGGTCCCACATCCGGGCCACCGAGCAGTCCGCGGAGGATTTCCGCGCCGATGTCGTGCGCACCAAGGCCTTTCTCGAAGATACCGGCGGCTGTCCCGTGCGGGGCTACCGGGCGGCGAGCTATTCCATCGGTGAGCGCAACCTCTGGGCGCTGCGCATCCTCGATGAGACCGGCCACCGCTATTCCTCCAGCATCTACCCGATCCGCCACGACCTTTATGGGATGCCCGACGCGCCCCGCTTCAGGTTTCAGCCACACCCGGGCTCCGATTTTATCGAGATCCCCGTCACCACGGTGGTCTGGCGCGGGCGCAAGCTTCCCTGCGGCGGGGGTGGATATTTTCGGCTCTTCCCCTACGCCCTCTCGCGCTGGGCCATGCGGCGCGTGAACCGCCAGGACGCCGAGAGCTGCGTCTTTTACTTCCATCCCTGGGAGATCGACCCCGATCAGCCGCGCCAGCCCGGTCTCGACACCAAGACCCGGATTCGCCACTACCTGAACCTGGAGCGCGTCGAGCAACGACTGAAAAGGCTGTTGCGGGATTTCAGTTGGGGCCGCATGGACGAGGTCTTTCTCGAAAAGGGGTACGACCGCTGATGGATGGCCAGACCTCCGCGCGCGCAGCGACCGGTCTGCGGGTGCGGCCCTGCACGAGCTCCGACTGGGGGCGATGGGACGCCTTCGTGGCCTCCTGTCCCGAGGCCACCTTCTTCCACCGGGCCGGCTGGCAGCGTGTGATCGAGCAGGGGCTGCGTCATCGCTGCCGCCATCTTCTGGCGGAGCGCGACGGCGTCATCGAGGGGATTCTGCCCTTGGCCGAGGTGCGCAGCCGACTCTTCGGCCATACGCTCGTGTCGACCCCTTGCTGCGTCTACGGCGGGGTCGCCGCGGTGAGCGGCGAGGCGCGCCGCGCGCTCACCGACGAGGCGGTACGGCTCGCCGAGTGGCTGCGTGTCGATGCCCTGGAGATGCGCAACCGCCGGCCGGATCGGTCCGACTGGCCCACCAAGGACCTCTACGTCACCTTTCGCAAGGCGATTAGCGAGCGCGATGAGGAGAATCTCAAGGCGATCCCGCGCAAGCAGCGTGCAATGGTGCGCAAGGGCATCGAGGCCGGTCTGACCTCGCGGGCGGTGGATGATCCGGATTTGTTCTTTGCAATCTATGCGGAAAGCGTTCGCAACCTCGGCACGCCGGTATTCCCGAGACGTTTCTTCCGGACGCTGTTCGATGAATTCCGTGACGACAGCGAGATCACGCTCATTGCCGGGCCGCCGGGAGACATCGCCGCTGTCCTGAGTTTTTATTTCCGTGACGAGGTGCTTCCCTATTACGGCGGCAGCCGCCCGCAGGCGCGTGCACTCAAGGGAAACGACTTCATGTACTGGGACCTGATGCGTCGCGCCGCCGCGCGCGGCGCGCGAGTATTCGACTATGGACGCAGCAAGGTCGGTTCCGGTTCTTACGACTTCAAGAAGAACTGGGGCTTCACGCCCGAGCCGCTCTTCTACGAAAACCATCTCGTCAAGGCGAGCGAGATGCCGGAGGTCAACCCCAGGAACCCGAAGTACCGGTATTTCATCGAGGCCTGGAAGAGGCTGCCCCTACCAATCGCCAATGCCGTTGGTCCATTGCTTGCGCGCAATCTCGGATGACGCGGAGCCGCCGGTGCCCCAACCCCTGACGGACGATCGGCCGGAGCTCTTGTTTCTTTGTCACCGGATCCCCTATCCGCCGGACAAGGGCGACAAGATTCGTTCCTATCGGTGGTGGAAGACCCTGATCGAGCATTTTCGTGTCCATCTGGGGGCTTTCATCGATGATCCGGACGACTGGCGCCATGTGGCCCGCATCGAGGCGTCCTGCACCTCGTCGCTGTTCCGGCCTCTGAGGCGCCGCACCGCAACCCTGCGCAGTCTCGGGGGCCTGATCGATGGGCGACCGCTTTCGCTGCCCTATTACCGAGATGGAGTGATGGCGCGGTGGGTCAGGGATCGCCTGGCCTCGAGCCCCGGCGCTCGCGTGTTCGTTTACTCGTCGGCCATGGCGCAATACGTCACCCCAAAGGCAGCGTCCAGCGCGCTGCGCGTCATCGACTTCGTGGACGTCGATTCGGACAAGTGGAGCCAGTACGCCCAGGCGAAGCCATGGCCGCTGAGCTGGGTCTACCGGCGTGAAGGCAGGCGGCTGGCGTCCTACGAGTCAGGGCTCGCACGCGCCTTCGATCTGAGCCTGTTGGTCTCGGCGCAGGAGGCAACACTCTTCCAGTCGCGCCTTGGGCACGACCCCGGTCGTGTCACCCAGGTCCCGAATGGGGTGGATACGGCCTATTTCGACCCGCGCAATGGCGGAGCCACGCCCTTCGAGCCGGGAACCGAGGCCATCGTTTTCACGGGTGCCATGGATTACTGGGCCAATGTCGATGCCGTCGTCTGGTTTGCCCGGGAGGTGTTGCCGCTGGTGCGTGCCAGTCGCCCCGCCGCGCGCTTCGTCATCGTCGGCTCCAACCCGAGCGCCGCCGTCTCGGCCCTTGCGGGCACGGGCGTGATCGTGACGGGTCGTGTACCGGACGTGCGGCCGTACCTGGCCCATGGGAGCGTGGTCGTGGCGCCGATGCGCATCGCTCGAGGGATACAGAACAAGGTCCTGGAGGCAATGGCCATGGCCCGCCCGGTGGTCGTCACGCCTTCGGGGCTCGAGGGCATCGCCGCCGACGCAAACGAGGTGCTGGTTGCGGATCAACCGCGGCCCTTCGCCGACGCGGTGCTGGCCGTGCTCTCGGGTCGACACACCAGGCTGGGGGAGGCGGCGCGACGCCGCGTTTCGAGCGATTACTCCTGGGACCAAGCCACCGATCGGCTCCTGAGTCTTCTGTCGTCGAGCCGGGCGGCCATCGCCGATCGCTCGCTCCCGACCGATGACGGTACCGCGCTGGTTCCCGGGCAAGGCCTCGGGGCCAAGATGTTTCCTGATTAGAAAGATGTTTCAGCTGGGCGACTTTTCGGCTGGCAAGCGGTCAACCAGGTGCGCCGAAGGTGCAAAATTTGCCGGATTCGTGGCGGATCAACCCTGGGAACCGTCATTTGGGAAACGTGCTACGACGCTCGGCGGTGCTAGCTGAAGTTCCTTTCTAATCAGGAGATGTTTTGAGGCGGATATGGCCACGACCGTGAATGAGCTGAGGAACGCCGATCGGGAACTGCTGGGGTGGGGCAGGGTCCTGACGGCCCTGGTGCTCATTCTGGCCGCCTTGGTGCTCATCTATTCCGAGAGCGCCTGGTCCATGGTCTTCCAATGGATGAGCAGCGACACCTATGCGCATGGCTTTCTGATCGTGCCCATCAGCCTGTGGCTCATCTGGGAGAAGCGGCGCGGCCTCGCCACCGCATCCCCCGACCCGACGCTGTTTCCAGTGGCGTTGATGGTTCCAGTCGGGATGGGCTGGCTGCTGGCCCATCTGGTGGGCGTCGCGGTGGTGCAGCAATACGCCTTCGTGACCCTGGTGATCCTCGTGATCTGGTCCCTGATTGGCACTCCCGTTGCCCGCTATCTCGCCTTTCCCATCGGTTTCCTCCTCTTCATGGTCCCGGTGGGCGAGGGGCTCGTCCATCCGATGATGGGCTTCACCGCCGATTTTACGGTCGGGATGCTGCGGCTCACCGGCGTGCCCGTGTACCGCGACGGCACCTTTTTCTCCATTCCCAGCGGCGACTGGTCCGTGGTTGCGGCCTGTAGCGGTATCCGGTATCTCCTGGCCTCGGTCACCCTCGGGGTGCTCTATGCCTATCTGACCTATACCAAACTTTGGAAACGTCTGGCCTTCGTCCTTTTCGCCATCGCCGTTCCCGTCGTCGCCAATGGACTGCGTGCCTACATCATCGTGATGATCGCTCATCTGAGCGATATGCGGCTGGCCACCGGCGTGGACCACCTGATCTATGGCTGGGTGTTCTTCGGTATCGTCATCGCGATCATGTTCGCCATCGGTTCCATCTGGCGCGATCCGCCCGCGAGCCCTCGAGGCGATCGCCATGCCGCCTCGAAGCGGATCCGGTCTGCTCCAAGTGGCGCTGGCCGCCTTGGTCGCGGCCGGCTTCTGGTCGGGGCTGGCCTGGGCCCTGGAGCGTGCGGCGGCGGGCGGTGATGCGGCCGTCGTCGTGCACCTCCCGCCTCCGGCCGGCGCCTGGGCGTCCGATTCCGGGGAGCTGTGGAATTGGCGTCCCAGCGTGCAAGGGGCGGATGGGTCGGTCTGGGGCTTCTATCGGTCCGCCGGGGGTCCGGCGAGCCTCTCTATCGCGGTTTTCCGCAGCCAGCGACAAGGGGCCGAGCTGGTCAACGCGCTCAACCAGATGGTGCTCGAAGGTGACCCCGAATGGAGCAACAAAGAGTCGTCGACGCGGACCATCGAGACCTCGGCGGGTGAGATGAGAGTGAACCAGAACCGTCTCGTGTCCCGGCAGGGTCAACACCTGCTGGTCTGGTACTGGTACCGGGTGGGCGATAGACAGACGAGCAATCCGGTGACGGCGAAGCTCCTCGAGGCCGGCTACCGTTTGATTCATGGCCGCCGAGACGGCGCCTTGATTGCGGTAGCGACCCCCATGGGCGAGAGCGAAGGCAGTGCCGCCAGCCTGCTGGAGGACTTCATCTCGACCATGTCGCCAATTATCGCGGCCCAGATCGATCGCTCGGTCCTGGTCCCGGCGCCATGAAAGGGATCACGGGTCAGTTACCCCTGATCGCTCACGTGCTGCAGGTCTTCGGAACCGGTGGCCTGGAGAACGGCCTCGTCAACATCATCAACCGTATGCCGCCGGGGCGTTATCGACATGCTCTGGTCTGTCTCACCGACGCGGGTCCTTTCCTCGCCCGTCTCGAGCCGGATGTGCGGGTCGTCGAGCTTCACTGCAGACCGGGGCACGACTTCGCCCGTTACGGACAGCTCTGGTCCGTCCTGCGGGACTTGCGTCCGAGCGTCGTTCACACGCGCAACCTCGGCGCCCTCGAGGGCCAGATACCGGCCGCCCTGCTTCCCGGGGTGCGCCGCGTCCACGGCGAGCATGGTCGGGACGTGTTCGACATCGCCGGGACCAACCGCAAGTACAATCTCCTGCGGCGGGCCATTCGTCCGTTGGTGCAGCGCTATGTGGCGGTGAGCCGGGATCTGGCCCATTGGCTCGAGGCCACCCTGGGGGTGCCGCGCGAGCGCATCCGCCAGATTTACAATGGTGTGGACCTCGATCGGTTTGCTCCGCAAGTGGCCCCGCGGCGGGACCTGGCACCGCCGGGATTCCTACCCGCGGATGCGCTGGTCGTGGGAACCGTGGGGCGCCTGGCGGCAGTGAAGGATCAGGCGAGCCTGCTTTCCGCCTTCGCGCGACTCGTTGCCACGAGGCAGAACCTGGCCCCACGCCTGCGGCTCATCATCGTCGGCGAGGGTGCACTGCGTGATGATCTGGCGCGTCAGGCATCGGCCCAGGGCGTCGCTGACCGGGTCTGGTTGGCGGGCGACCGAGGCGACGTGCCGGACCTGATGCAGCTCATGGATCTGTTCGTGCTGCCCTCCCTGGGGGAGGGGATCAGCAATACGGTGCTGGAGGCCATGGCCGGCGGGCTCGCCGTGGTCGCGACCCGGGTCGGTGGCAATCCGGAGCTGGTCGAAGAGGGCCGCACCGGCGCCCTGGTACCGGTGCGGGATGTCGACGCCCTGGCAGACGCTATCGCCCGGCTGTTGACGGATGACGAGCGGCGTGGCCGCTATGGCGCGGCGGCCCGGGATTTCGTGGCGCGACATTTCAGCTGGGAGCGCTGCGTGGAACAATACCTTCGCCTTTACGACGAGTTATTGGGTCTCTCCGCCGTCCAGCCGGCAACTGTGCGTGTCGAAAGGCCTTGACGGTAGTGATGCTATGTGTGGTTTGACCGGAATCTTCGACTGCCAGGGACGACGCGAGATCGGGCGCGATCTGCTTGCCCGCATGAACGACAGCCAGTACCACCGTGGACCGGATCAGGGTGGCCTCCACACTGAGCCGGGAGTCGGGCTCGGCCACCGCCGGCTCTCCATCATTGACCTGTCGGGCGGCGCCCAGCCCCTGTTCAACGAAGACGAGACCGTGGTCGTTGTCTACAACGGCGAGATCTACAATTTTCAGTCAATCTCCGAGGAGCTCAAGGCAGCGGGGCACATCTTCCGCACCCACTGCGACACCGAGGTGATCGTCCATGCCTGGGAGCAGTGGGGCGCCGCCTGCGTGGAGCGTTTTCGCGGCATGTTCGCCTTCGCGATCTGGGACCGCAATCGCGAGACCCTGTTTCTCGCCCGCGACCGGCTGGGGATCAAGCCGCTCTATTACGCATTTCTGCCCGATGGTCATTTAATCTTCGCCTCCGAGCTTAAGGCGCTCTATCTGCACCCGGCCCTTCCCCGAGACCTGGATCCTCAAGCGGTGGAGGAGTATTTCGGTTATGGCTACATACCGGAGCCGCGCACCATCCTCAAGGCGGCGAAAAAGCTCCCGCCTGGACATGGGCTCACGCTGCGTCGGGGCGAGCCCACGCCGGTCGAGCCTCGGGAATATTGGGACGTTCCCTTTGGCACGGCCCCCGCGGCGAGCGAGCGGGATCTCGAGGCGGAGTTGGTCGAGCGCTTGCGCGAGGCGGTGCGGATTCGCCTGATCGCCGAGGTGCCGCTGGGTGCCTTCCTCTCCGGCGGCGTGGATTCGAGCGCCGTGGTGGCCATGATGGCCGGGCTCTCCGACGCCCCGGTCAACACCTGCTCCATCTCCTTTGGTGATCCCAAGTTCAACGAATCGGCATTCGCCCTCCAGGTGGCCGAGCGCTACCGCACCAATCACCGGGTGGAGCAGGTCGATCCGGATGATTTCGGCCTGCTGGACCAGCTCGCGGGTCTCTACGACGAGCCCTATGCGGACAGCTCCGCCATGCCTACCTATCGGGTGTGCGAGCTGGCCCGCCGTCAGGTGACCGTGGCACTCTCGGGTGACGGCGGTGACGAGAACCTGGCCGGCTATCGGCGCTACCGCTGGCACACCTACGAGGAAAGGATGCGTTCCGTCCTGCCGCTGGGCATCCGCCGCGGCTTGTTTGGCGTCCTGGGCGGTGCCTATCCGAAGCTTGACTGGGCACCCCGGGTATTTCGGGCCAAATCCACCTTCCAGGCCCTGGCGCGGGACACCGTGGAGGGTTATTTCCATGGCGTCTCGGTCCTCCATGACGACATGCGCGATCGCTTGTTCAGCGACTCGTTCCGTCGTCAGCTCCAGGGCTACCGGGCCGTGGAGGTGCTGCGGCGCCATGCCGAGCGGGCACCGACGGATCACCCCTTGTCCCTGATCCAGTATCTCGACATGAAGACCTATCTGGTGGGCGACATCCTCACCAAGGTGGACCGGGCAAGCATGGCTCACGCCCTGGAGGTCCGCGTGCCCATCCTGGATCACGAGCTGGTGGAATGGATGTCGTCCCTGGCCCCGGACCTCAAGCTGCGCGGGAGCGAGGGCAAGTACCTGTTCAAGCGCGCCCTGGCCCCCTATCTGCCCAACGACATCCTGTACCGCCCCAAGATGGGTTTCGGGGTTCCACTGGCGAGCTGGTTTCGGGGGCCCCTGCGCGAGCGCGTCCGCGGCGCCATCCTGGGCCCGGTCCTGGCCGACACCGGTCTGTTCGATCGCGACTATCTGGCCCATCTGGTGGAGCACCACCAATCCGGGGTCAAGGACTACAGCGCCGCCATCTGGAGCCTGCTCATGTTCGAGGCCTTCGTGCGCCGGGTGCTTGCCCCGGACGCCCGACCCCAGGCCGAGGCGGCCGCGTGAAGATCCTGCACGTCCTCGATCACTCGCTTCCACTGCACAGCGGCTACACCTTCAGAACCCGGGCCATCCTGCAGGGCCAACGGGCCCTTGGGTGGGAGACCGCCCACTGCACGTCCGCCAAGCACAAGGGTGCCGATGCGCCCACGGAGGAGGCCGAGGGTCTGCGTTTCTATCGTACCCGTCGATCCAAGGGGCCGGTCGCCCGGTTGCCGGTGATCAATCAGTGGGAGATCGTGCGCGGCCTGGAGCGGCGACTGCCCGACGTCATCGCCACGGAGCGGCCCGACATCCTTCACGCCCACTCACCGAGCCTCAATGGGATCGCCGCGGTTCGCGTGGGGAAACGGCTGGGCCTGCCGGTGGTCTACGAGTGCCGGGCCTTTTGGGAGGACGCCGCCGCCGACCACGGTACCAGCTCGGAGTGGGGCATGCGCTACCGGCTGTCCCGCCGGTTGGAGACCTGGGTCTTTGAGCACGCTGATGCGGTCACCTGTATCTGCGAGGGCCTGCGCACCGACATCCTGGCGCGGGGGATCCCCGAATCGAAGGTGACCGTGATCCCAAACGGGGTGGATGTGGAGCGCTTCGAGTATGGACTGCCCCGTGACGAGGCGCTCGCCGCGGAGCTTGGACTCGCGGGCCGGACCGTCTTCGGGTTTCTCGGGTCCTTTTACGCCTACGAGGGGCTCGAGCTGGCGGTGCGCGCCCTGCCGGGGATCCGCGAGCAGTGGCCGGAGGCCCACCTGCTGCTGGTAGGTGGCGGCCCCCAGGAGTCGGAGCTGAGACGCCTGGCCGCGGAGCTCGGGATGAACGGGCATCTGACGCTGGCCGGGCGCGTCCCCCATGACCAGGTTCACCGCTACTATAGCCTCGTCGATGTCCTACTCTACCCACGACTGCCGATGCGGCTCACCGAGCTGGTGACCCCCCTAAAGCCCCTGGAGGCGATGGCCCAAGGCAAGCTGTTGCTCGCATCCGACGTGGGCGGGCATCGTGAACTGATCCGAAACGGCGAGACGGGCCGGCTGTTCGCCGCCGGTAGCGCGGAGGCGTTAGCCTCGGCAGCAAGGGACTTTCTGGCCGCGCGGGATGGATGGGACACCCAGCGGCGAGCTGGACGGGACTTCGTCGAGCGCGAGCGGGCCTGGCCCGCCATCGTAGAGCGTTACCGAGCCGTTTATGGGCGGCTGGCGCCCCGGAAGGCCGCCGCCTAGCGACGCTCCGTCCGCGGAGCCTCGCCGCTTCGCCTCCGCTCAATCCCATGGAGCATGACCAAGGTGCCGGGACTCTATACAGCCATCGCCAGCGGCCTGATCTTTCCGCTCCACGAGCGTATCAAAGGCCATACCAGTGTGGCCGTGCGCCGCTCACTGGAGGAGAGCCAATGGTGGAGCGCGGCGCAGTTGCGGGCGCTCCAGCTGCGTCGCCTCAAGGCCCTGATCGAGCGGGCTTATGCCCAGGTTCCCTATTACCGGCGGCTCATGGACGCGCGCGGTATCCATCCGCGGGACATGGACTCGCTCGACGCCATCGGGGCCTTCCCCTTCCTTACCAAGAGCGAGATCCGGGCCCACGCGGACGACCTCAAGGCCCGTGACGCCCGTGGGCTGGCCCGCTTCAACACCGGGGGGTCCTCGGGCGAGCCGCTCATCTTCTTCATCGGCAGCGAGCGGGTCAGCCATGATGTCGCCGCCAAATGGCGCGCTACCCGCTGGTGGGGCGTCGACATCGGCGATCCGGAGGTCGTCGTGTGGGGGTCTCCGATCGAGCTCTCCGCCCAGGATCGGGTTCGCCAGTGGCGCGATCGGCTGCTGCGCACCCGGTTGATCCCGGCGTTCGAGATGTCGCCGGAGAACCTGGATCGGTTCCTCGGGGAGATTCGCGTCCGTCGCCCACGGATGCTCTTCGGTTACCCCTCCTCCCTGTCCCTGATCGCGCGCCACGCGCGCCAACGCGGTCAGCGAATGGATGATCTTGGCATCCGGGTCGCCTTCGTCACCTCCGAGCGGCTCTACGACGATCAGCGCTCCGACATCGAGGACGCCTTCGGTTGTCGGGTCGCCAACGGATACGGGGGAAGGGATGCGGGCTTCATCGCCCATCAGTGCCCCGAGGGTGCACTGCATATCACCGCCGAGGACATCCTGGTGGAGATCGTCGACTCCGAGGGCAGGATCCTTCCGAGCGGGGAGCTCGGGGAGATCGTCGTCACCCATTTTGCCACAGGGGACTTCCCGTTCATCCGTTATCGGACCGGTGACATGGGCGTCCTGGGTGCTGAACCCTGCCGCTGCGGGCGCGGACTGCCCGTTCTGAAGGACCTGCAGGGGCGGGCAACCGATTTTGTGGTGGCATTTGACGGAACCCTGATGCACGGCCTGGCGCTGATCTACGTGATCCGGGACCTGGATGGAATCGAGCGCTTCAAGATCATCCAGGAGAGCCTCAATCACACCCGGGTCCTGGTGGAGCCAGGGCCTGGCTATGGGCAGACGACCGCCGCGACCATCGTCGTCGGACTCAAGGCGCGACTGGGTCCCGAGGTCCAGGTGGACGTCGAGGCGGTGGACCAATTACCCGCGGACCCTTCCGGCAAATTCCGCTATGTGGTGAGTAAGGTCGCTCGGTGACGAGGCTGCTTTCACTCCTTGTTGAGGGCCGCGTGCCCGCACCAGCCTGAATCCTGCCGATGTAGATAACCCTATTTTGGTCACGACCAGTTCGGCGGCACTTGCGATGAGACGGTCTTGTCGAGCCGATCCCACCGCTTTCAGCTTCATTGTCCCGCGCCACTCTGCCAGGCGGGAGTTAGGCGCTCACTACAAGTCCGGGGCCCCTTGAATCCATGCGCGATTTTATTGTTACGTTGCTCGTTTTCGGCAGCCTCCCGCTGATTCTGCGCAAGCCCTTCTTCGGTGTTCTGGTGTGGACCTGGTTGGGATTGATGAATCCCCACCGCTTGTGCTGGGGGTTCGCGACGACCATGCCCTTTGCTCAACTGGTCGCGCTCGCGATTCTCATCGGCTGGGTCATCAACAAGGACGAAAAAAAAAGCATTCCCTGGACGCCGATTGCCGTGCTCCTCCTGATCTGGTGGGGCTGGATGCTCTTCACCTCCTTTTTTGCATTGGCTGACCCCTGGACCCATTGGTCGAAGGTCTGGAAGATCATGCTCATGACATTCGTCGCCATCACCCTGTTGACGAGCCGCGAGCGTCTTCATGCAATGGTCTGGGTTTGCGTGATATCGCTGGGCTTTTATGGCGTCAAGGGCGGTATATTCACCATCACGACCGGGGGCGGCTATGCCGTCTGGGGACCGCCGGGAACCTTTATCGGTGGCAACAACGAGATTGGTCTCGCCTTGATCATGACCATTCCGCTCATGCGCTACCTGCAGCTTTCCAGCACGGAGAAATTCGTCAAGAAAGCGATGCTCGTATCGATGATCACGACCTTTTTTGCAATTATCGGGACTCAATCCCGGGGTGCCCTGGTTGGGTTGGTGGCCATGGTGACCTATCTTGTGCTCAAGAGCCGCAAGAAGTCCGCTCTTCTAGTTCTCTTGGTGGCGGCAATCCCCGTCGTGTTGCTGTACATGCCCGAGAGCTGGTACGAGCGCATGGCGACCATCGAAACCTATGACACGGACGGCTCGGCGCTCGGACGTATCAATGCGTGGTGGACGGCCTGGTACGTCGCCCTGGACCACCCCCTGACGGGTGGGGGATTTGGAGTCTTTAATCCGCGGACCTTCCTGCAATACGCGCCGAAACCCGAAAACTTCCATGACGCGCACAGCATCTATTTCGAGGTCCTCGGGGAGCAGGGCTTCATCGGTCTCGCCATCTTCCTTTCGATCGGGGTCGGCTCCCTGCTGACCTTGAACAGTGTTCGCAAATTCGCCGCGCAGCACGAGCAGTTGACCTGGATGCGTGATCTCGCCTCGATGCTCTATGTGAGCCTGATCGGCTATGCGGCGAGCGGTGCCTTCCTTGGCCTGGCTTACTTCGACTACTACTACACCCTGGTGGCGATGACCTCGGGTGTCGCTGCCATTGCCGCTCGATACCGCAAGGAGGGCATACCGGCTCCGGCGGTTGAGCCTCCGGTACCGGACAAAGGGGTGCGGAACGCAGGGTGGAAGACGCCTGAAAAGACCATTTTCAAGCGGGCCGCGGACTGGTACCAGAAGATGTAGTGCTCGAGCGACTGGCGCCCGGGCTCGGCGCGGAGCTCGGATTTAGGGCCGGCGGGTCACGAGTGGTCGACAACCGGGTTTAGCGTCGAGGGGGTCGACTGGACCTCGTCTGATCGCAGGAAATAATAGCCGCACCGCTCCGGGGTCAGGTTCTCCGACTCGGTACGGGGATACTTGCGGCAGCTCGCGGGCCGGAGATGATAGACCGCGCAGCTGCTCAATCCCTCGTCGTCGACCCGCAGGAAGGGGCAGGGGAAAGGCAGTCTGCAGCAAGCCCCGCAGCGATTGCAGGCCCCGCGCCGATTCCGGTCGACGGGCAGCAGGGACGTAGTGAGGCGTTTGAATTTGTTCAGCATCCGCAGGCGTCTCCTGAGTCCCTAGCGCCTTTGGGCTGGGCACCTCCGTCGGCCAAGAATGGGCGCCAGAATATTAGAAGGGGATTCTTTTGTCATCCCCGCGTGCCAAGCGGGTGGTTGTTAAGCGCACTTGTCGCAGCGAGCCTCGCCGACCCCGCGCCTGTGGCTCAGGTACGTCAGGCGTAAACCGAGGCGCCCAGCGAGCGTAGGCCAGCGTCGCTCGGTGATCCCGGTTCGCCTGGGTAGTGGAATGGCCCGGCGCCGCGAGCCCGTCGCACGGGCAAGATTGTGAAGCAGCATATCGCTTGTTTTCCGGACTAACCGGCGCCGAGAACGCACCCTTCGGTTGGTCCTGAGAAATGACGTACGCAGCAGAATGCCTGACAGGGGTTCTCGACCTCCGAAACGACTTCACCACCCTCGCGAACTAAGACCGGACTAACTCGGTGGAAAACCGACGGTTTGGTCGGCGGCCGTGAGCGTGATAGTTATAGCGTCGCCATCGCGATACGAAGGTACTCGGTATGAAAAAAATCGTCTTCATGGTTCTTTGGATGCTTGCTTGTCAGGTGGAGCCGGATGTCCCTGCTACTCCGTCGTCATCGGGGCTGCGCCTAACGGCAGCCGTGAACGAGGTGGCTGCGTCAGAGGTGCCAACAGAGGCAAGGCAAAGGTGGCAGTACTTTAAGGGCTCAATCGCCGCGAACACCGAATTCAGCAACCACCTGACCGACTTCGATTGGGCTTACTCCAGAATTGCCGGATCCGACCTAAGTAAGACACATATCGTCGTATGGCTTCACGGATCAGGGGGGGGGAAAGCTTCTGTCAATAAACCCTTTGCCCCAAGTCGGGGGTCAATTGAGGTCCGGAACGTGGACGCCGAGACCTATGACAGTAATTGGCGCGAATGGTGGACTTACTCCAAGGACGGCAAGGCCTATGCGAGCAACCGTATCGCTGCGACGCTGGACTTCATCGCTCAGCGCTATCCTGAGATCCGCGAGAATACCTACGGCCTCGTGCTTGGCGGAAAATCGATGGGTGGCACCGGCGCTATCACGCAGACTATGCTCCTACCCGAGCGATGGCGATCAAAAATCGCCTATTCCTACAATGTTGTAGGTATCGTCATGCCGCGCCGGGTGAATGAGGCCAATCCTAAGCAGTTCTCGAAGTATTGGCCCGCGGACGATGGCCGCACTGAGGTCTGGGACGACGTGGATTTTGTAAGGAGGGCAGTCTCAGACCCGACTGTTCGCGGCATCCACTACCGTGGGCAATTTTCCTCCGACGACATGTTCAGCAGAGGGCCAGTCGGGAGCACTCAGCTCGAGTTCGTGAACGTCATCGAGCGAAATAAGATCGGAGGCGCTTTTTTCTGGGTCAAGAATGGACATAACCCGACCGAGAAAGGCGTGCTGAATCCACATGTGGAAAGGTTTGAGACTGCGGAGCAGGATGTCACTATTGACCGCGCCCACCCTGCGATCACGAAGAGTACGGGCAATTTCCCGCTGACACAGGAACTACGTGTAGAAGAGGCTAACTATCCGCGGGGACATTACAATCTGGGCGTGACATGGGACTGGAATGGAATTATCGATACAGCGGAGAGACTGGTATTCCCACTCAAGTATCACGCCAGAGCGGACATCGGACCGGGCATTCCAGATCAGCCAACCGACATCACCGTGAGTGTGACCCCGAGGCGCACTAAAAACTTTGATGTGGGTCCGGGAGCGATTATTGCCTGGTCATGGAACGGCGGGGAATTGTCCGGTACGGCTGTAGCGAGTGGAGATACCGTTACAATTGAAAATATCCCACTGCACTCTGGTGACGGATACCGTATGTTGGAGTTAACCCACGAGATCCGATGAAAGTGCCCGCGGAGCCTCATGGTCACAATCCGATTAAATGCTATCGCTCCCATCACGGGCGGCTTTGATAGCGTTAAGGTTGTGCAGCATCATTCGTGCCTCAGTTCCGACCTAGCACCTTCCAGTCGCGAGATGCTCTCCGGATGGTCGTCGAGGTAATTCTTGAGACCCGCGCGCAAGGTCGCAAGATGCGAGTCGATATTGCTTGGGGTGATTAGAGTGCCGGTTCGGGTTGGGAGGTGTTGAGGCTCGTCGTAGGCGCAGTTGCGCATCAGCGCGGACGCGAGCATTTCCTCCCCATATTCGCGGCGGTAATGGGATGGCTCCCAGAACCAGAGAAGCTGCGTCGCCCGATCGCCGGATGGCGGCGGTGGTTCTTCGGTCCGCGCGTCAAAGACATTAAAATCCCAGAGGTTGATGTGTTCTTCGTCGGCGATATTCACCAGCGTCCGTTTCCATTGCTCGAGGAGATCCCATCTGTCGGTAATAGCAATTGCGGCCAAGTATTCCGCGTGATAGGGGTTAATGAAGAGCATTACGTCAATGCGCCTGTCCTTCGCGCGGCTGATAAAGCGGCGAAGAGTCTCGAAGGTCCATGACCAGTCGTTTGCTCCTTGATAGATGGCCCGCTTGCGCCTGATCAGAGTGCGTATCACCTCCTGGTTCTTTTGGGCGAACAATACGGCCTGTCCTTCGGACTGTATAATTGGCAAGTAGTCGTAAGCAGGATTAAAGCCGTCGGGGCGGCGTGTCGCGGAGTGACCAATGTCTTGGCGAGCCACAGTGGAGATCGAATCCGCCAGAGCCTCAAGGGAAAACAATCCGGTTAGCCAGTCTCGCAATCGATGGAACGAGTATAGCGTATTGGGCGTACCGTCCATGTGAGCTCGGAGGTTGATGCGGCTTTCCTCTAAAGAGCCGGGCCACGCTGAGTAATCAGGGGTCGCGGCGGAATCCACAAAGAAATCGAAAAAGTCCAACCCGAGAAGTACGCTTCGAACATGTCCGATGGCGATCACGTGCTCGATGTATGCAATTTGATCGGAGAGGTCGGCGCCGGGAATCCCGGCATTAAATACGGGTTGCTCGGTAACATCCCAGCAGCGGCTGCTCGGATCGAGACCCATCTCCGGTCGGGAATTACCTGCGATTATGGTCCGCGGCATCATGCGGTCCGCGTAATACGCCTTGGTGTATCGAATCCTATCAGGTGCGGCCGGTTTGAGCGCGTTGAAGCCGGAGATTCGGGGGCTTCCGAACAGCCCATAAGGATCGACCAGCAGATTGAAGCCGGCGGCGAGCGCGCACGTGGCGACGAGGCTTGCACCCATCAGGGTCAGATATTTGAGATTCGCTCCCGTCGAATCCATGGATGTGCTCCGGGCAGTTCAGAATTGGAAATAGAGGAACTCGGAGATCTGGGTTAGGGCCAAGACGCCGAGGGCTGCCGTGACACCCGCCGCGATTGCCCAACGGCCGCTGGGCTGCCAGGTCCAGTTCTCTAGTAGACGCCGCAACAGTCGGATCTCGTATTCGTCACCCCCCACGTAAAGATCCAGAACCGGCTGCGCCCGGGACATAACCTGTTGGGTATTGGGAGCGAGGATCGCCAATGGGAGCAGGGCCGTGATCCAGAGCCAGGTTTTCAGGAAGGCGTCGCCTCCGCCGAGGTAGGTTGTAACACCCCATTGGGAGAGCAGGGCCCAAAGAAGGCCCAGACGGACCGCAACGGCGTTTGGCAGGGCGACACCGTCCATTCCCAGCATTGCCCGCAACATGCGCAGCGCAGCCTCCACGTCGGCGGCCCTGAAAAGCACCCAACCCACGACGACGGCGATGAAGGTCAGGGCCCAAGCAAGCAGGCGGGAAACTCCGGGCGAGAAGACGCCTCGAGGCCAGAGCCAACGGCTAACCCTATGCCACGCATGGTTCACAGTGAGGTAGAAACCATGCAGTGCCCCCCAAAGGAGGAAGGTCCATCCAGCCCCGTGCCAGAGCCCGCCCAATAGCATGGTGATCATGAGGTTGCGGTAACGGGCCGCGGGTCCGTGCCGGTTGCCGCCCAATGGTACATAAAGGTAATCTCGTAGAAAGCGTGATAGGGTCATGTGCCACCGGCGCCAGAACTCTACGATGCTGGTCGCCTTGTAAGGCGAATGGAAGTTTAGCGGCAGTATGATTCCGAAAAGGCGTGCGGCTCCGATTGCCATGTCCGAGTAGCCGGAAAAATCGAAATAGAGCTGGAAGGTGTAGGCGAGGGCGCCGCCCCATGCTTGGATGAGGGTCAGAGTTTCACCACGGGCAGCGGCATCGAATACCGGTGTCGCGTAAGGCGCGATGCCATCCGCCAGGACCGACTTCTTGAAGAGACCGATGGAAAATATTGTGAGTCCGATGGCAATATGGTCCGGCCGCGGCCGCAAAGTGCCACGGGTCATGAACTGGGGTAGCATCTCGCCGTGGTGCACGATTGGGCCAGCGATGAGTTGCGGGAAAAACGTCACGAACAGCAGGTAGTGTGAAAACTTGTATTCTCGGGTGACCCCGCGGTAGGCATCCACTAGGTAGGCGATCTGTTGAAAAGTGAAGAATGAGATAGCAAGTGGTAATACGATGGTATGGAGATGAAACTGACTTCCCGTCAAGTCGTTGATTGCAGTGACGGCGAAGTTGGCGTATTTGTACCAGGCCAGAAGAGACAGATTGAGAGTAATTCCCAGGGTGAGCCATACTCTGCCTACTCCCCGTCGGCCGGCGGTGTAGCTGTGGCCAAGCTGCCTGCCGATGCCAAAATTAACCAGCATCGATGCAACAATCAGCCAAACATAGACCGGATTCCACCATCCGTAGAAGAACAGTGACGCGAGCACCAGCCAGCGAATCGCCGCCTCGTGTCCAAATCGCCCGATCCAAAAGAAGACCGCCAAGGAAATTGGCAAGAAGATGAAAATAAAGCCGTATGAGTTGAACAGCATGTATCGTTGCCGGCAAGACTAATGAACTTGAAAAACCGGACGACGTCCTTGGCGCTCGTCCGCCCAACCGGTAAGTCGTGATCCGGAGAGGTTCAAGGTACATCGTGTACAGAAGCGATAGACCGGAGGCCCGCGCTAGTCAAGTTCCTTTCGAGCCGCGCGATGATGCCCAAAGGCAGGCGGTGTGCCTGCTTAAGGACCTGCACGAGCGCCTCGCCGGCGCGGAAAATGCCGCGCGAAAGGGGCGGCTGAGGCGTCTCTTCGTGCGACCAAGCGGACGGCAGAACCTAATTTCGGGAGTTTACCTCTGGGGCGGCGTCGGGCGCGGCAAAACTTATCTGATGGACTGGTTCGTCGACGAGCTGCCGCTGCGACGCAAGCGCCGGCTGCACTTTCATCATTTCATGCGGGACCTGCACGAGGCCCTGTCCGGACTACCCAAACAGCCGGATCCGATCGATGTGGTCGCAAATCAGTGGCGGCGCGAGACGCGCGTCCTCTGTCTCGACGAGCTCGTGGTCACGGACATCGCCGATGCCATGATCCTGCACCGTCTGTTGACCGCCTTGTTCGAGCGCGGCGTGACCCTGGTGGCCACGTCGAATACCCGGCCTCGGGACCTCTATCGCAACGGGCTCCAGCGCGCGCTCTTCCTGCCGGCGATCGATCTACTGGAGCGCCACACATGCGTGTTCGAGCTCGACCACGGCATCGACTATCGGCTCCAAACCCTCGCCCGGGAAGGAGTGTATTTCGACGCGGGCTTGGGTGACCGGCAGATCGAAGACTATTTCGACCGCCTGACCGGGGGGCATGCCCAACCCGCGACGACCTACAGCGTCAATGGACGGTCCTTTCCAGTTCGCCGGCGGGGCACCGACGTCATCTGGTTCGACTTCGAGGTCCTGTGCGGGACACCCCGCTCCGTGAACGACTACATCGAGATCGCCCGGGAGCACCACACGGTGCTCCTCTCCGGAGTGCCACTGCTGAGTCCCTCCAACGAGGCCGCGGCGCGGCGTTTCGTCCACCTGATCGATGAGCTCTACGATCAGCGGGTCAAGCTGATCATGTCGGCTCACGCGCCCGTGCAGGGGCTCTATGTCGGAGGCATTCGCGAATACCCGCATGAGCGGCTTCAAAGCCGGCTCGTTCAGATGCAGTCAACCGCTTATCTAGCATCATCCCGCTCCGGGCCCAGCGTTCCGCCCTCAGAGCCTGATGGCATTGCCCCCGCGCGGTGAGATCAGGTCCCGCAGTCAGAATCCCAAGGGCCACGCCAATGGCGGCGCTCAGGTGTCGGTGTGCTCCAGTGCGATTCGATCCTTCGCCACACCCAGCTCCCAAAGCGCGCTGCACAGGGTGTCGATAGCGGGTGCTGGCCCCGCAAGGTAGTAGCGCAAGCCACGCAGCTCGGCCAGATCAGAGCGGACCACGGCGATCAGGTCGTCGGGATCGGCGCTCACCAGGGGCGTGAAGCTGAAATTGTCCAGCGACTCCTTAAGAGCCCGCCCCCACCGCCCCTGGTAGGGTCCCTCCGGATAATCGGTGCCCCAGTAGAGGTGGAACGATTCGATCAGGTCGATGGAGATGGCGTGCTCGATCAGGCTCTTGATGGGTCCGATCCCGTCGCCGATGGCGACGAAGACCGCGGGTTCTGGTGAGTCCTCGCGCAGCACGAAATCCCCTTCGGGCCCCTCCACCTTGATCATGTGGCCGCTGCTGAGCCCGCCGAACAGGGACGCCGAAAAGGCATCATCGGATTGGCGGACATAGAACCAGAGGCTGCGGCCATTGCAGGGGCAGCTCGCGATGGGTAGCTCCCGTGTAGCGCCGTCCTCCAGGGTCAGGCGGGCGCGCTGTCCCGCCATGAAGCGCAGGGTCTGGGTGCGGGGGGTCTGGACATTGAGCGAGATCAGGTTCGGCGAGATGCGCTCCTGCTTGCGCAGACTGGCGCGGATCTCCTGATGGGGTAGATCGGCGACCGTCTCGGCCTCGGCGGCCTCGATCACCAGGTCCGTGATGGCGGTATTGGAGCAGGTGAGGATGTAGCCCATCTGCTTCTCTCGCTCGCTCAGCACATAGTCGTGATCGCGCATCCGCCAAGCCTCGCCGCTCACCAGCCGCGCCTTGCAGGCCCCGCAGTTACCGCTGGAGCAGCCGTAGCCGAGCTTGAGCCCGGCCCGTACGGAGGCATCGAGGATCGACTCGGTGCCTTCGACGAAAAAATCGTGTCCACTCGGGATCAGCTTGACGTTGGCGGCCATGATGCGCAGAAAGGTATCTTTGGCAAAAAGTTGCGCGCGCTGGTCCGGCGCCGACCGGGCGGCGAGCTCCACCCGGGCCTCGGCGAGCCAGCCCCGGGTCGCCTCGAGTTGCGCGGCGGCCCGTTGCGGGTCCGGCTCCCGGGCCGTTGCCTCCAGACGTTCTCCCACTTCATCCAGAAGGTCTTCCGCCGCGCTCAGCGCCGACAGCCGCTCCACCAGGGTGTCGCTCAGGCTCTTGAGGCGGGACACCAGCACCTGAGGGTTGGGGAGCACCGAGTCGGGGTCGCCGGTCTTGGGCAGGGCCTCGAATTTGATGCGCTCCACCCGATCCAGGGCCTCGTGGTCACTCAGCGAGACCTGGGGATAGAGCCTCAGCAGATCCTGCACGGCGACGGCGCCCTCGAAGGTTTCGACGTCGCCTCGGCGAATGCGCCGCTGCAGCTCCGCTCGGGTCACACCGGCCAGGCGGGCGGCGCGGGACAGGCTGAGAAAGGTCATGGGCTCGCGGTCTCCACGGAACGGTGCTTGCAAAGTCGATCGGCGCTGCCACCTCGGCCAAGTGGACGACGGGTGAGAGGCGAAGATAGAGCATGAGCGGAGTGGACGCAAAGCAGGGTCTGGCGGTGCCGCGCGGGCGGACCGGCCGGCTTTGGCAGCTCGGTCGAGCCGCCGGCGGCATGCTTGCCGGGGCCCTCGGGGAGGGGGCGGCGGCCTGGACCCGCGGCGAGCGACTCCCGTTCTCGGAGCTGTTGCTGACACCCGGCAATGCCGAGCGGCTGGCCGGGCGGCTCGCCCATCTGCGGGGGGCCGCGCTCAAGTTGGGCCAGATGCTCTCCATGGACGGTCAGGACCTGCTGACGCCCGAGTTCTCCCGCGTGCTCGGCGTTCTGCGCAACCAGGCCAGATTCATGCCGCTGAGTCAGCTCCTTGGGGTGCTGCAGGCCGAGCTCGGACCGGAGTGGAACCGCGCCTTCGCCGGTTTCGCGTTCGCACCCATCGCGGCCGCGTCCATTGGTCAGGTGCACGCGGCAACCCTGCGCGACGGCCGTCGGGTGGCGGTCAAGGTCCAGTATCCGGGGGTGCGCGAGAGCATCGACAGCGATATCGACAACATCACGGTCCTGCTGCGGCTCGCGGGCTTGATCCCGCGCGGGATGAACATCGCGCCTCTGGTGGAGGAGACCCGCCGCCAGCTCCGTCAGGAGTCCGATTACCTGGCGGAGGCGCAGGCCCTCCTGGCTTATCGCGGCCGGCTGCAGGAGGCGGCCCGCGGGGTCGACGGAATGCTTTGGGTCCCCGATCTGGTCCCCGAGCTCTGCTCCCAACGCGTGCTGACCAGCGAATTCGCCGAGGGGCTGCCCGTCGACGAGCTGGCGGTGAGCGCCCATCCGCAGCGACTGCGTGATCGGGTGGCCGCCGCCTTGTCGGAGCTGGTGCTCAGCGAGCTCTTCGACCTGCGGCTGATGCAGACGGACCCCAATTTCGCCAACTTTCTTTATGACCCCCGCCTCAACCGACTCGCCCTGCTGGACTTCGGCGCCGTGCGGCCCATCCCGCCCAGTTTGGCGGCGGGCTATCGGGACCTGGCCTGGGCGGCCCTGGACCAGGACCGGGCGAGGATCCGCGATGCCGCCCGGTCACTTGGCTATCTCGGTGCCGCGCAGGAGGGGGCCATGGTGGACGCCCTGACCGAGATGGTGCTGGTCGCCGCCGAGCCGCTGCGGGCGCCCGGGATCTATGATTTCGCCCACACCGACCTCTTCGATCGGCTGCGCGCCCTGGGGGAGGACCTGGTCTTTCGCCGCGGCTTCCAGCGCGCGCCGCCGCCGGAAACCCTGTTCCTCCACCGCAAGATGGTGGGAACTTTTCTCCTGTGCCGACGGTTGCGGGCCCGCCTCCATATGCCGACCCTGGTGGCAAAGCTTGACCGGCCGACATCCAGAAACCTGACTACCGAGCCTGACAGTTAAGAGGATCAAACCAATGGACGACCGGACACGCGTTGAAATCGAGGCGGCCGCCTTCCGGGGCCTGGTGGAGCACCTGCAGCGGCGAACGGATGTGCAGAACATCGACCTGATGAACCTGGCGGGCTTCTGCCGCAACTGTCTCAGCAAGTGGTATCTCGCCGCGGCGCAGGAGCGGGGTGTCGACATGAGCCCGGACACCGCGCGGGAGGCCATCTACGGCATGCCCTATGAGGACTGGAAGCGGCACTACCAGAAAGAGGCGAGCGCCGAGCAGCAAAGTCTGTTCGAGGAGACCAAGCCGCTGCACGCCTTTGTGAGCGGTCATCAGAAGGGCTGAGGACCCGATCGCCCCCTCGGCGCCTTCCCGAATCGCGGACTGGTAACGCCGTAGGGTCCGCCAAGGCCCTGAACGAGCTGAGCGAAATCTGAGGTAGGGTTCCTAATTCCAGGATTTCATTTGGAAAGATCCGCCGTTTGATGCTATCTTCTCGGAAGACTCGAGCCGCACCAAGCGGCGTTGGCACGAGGCCTTGGCGTGAAGCGACTGATCGATACACTCCTGGCATTGGCGCCCTTGCTCCTGTTCATCGCGGCGGCGCCGGACGCCTCTTCCCAGGTCGCGGTGCAGTCGGTCCGCGTCGCGAGTGGGCCGGAGGAGACCCGTCTGGTGATGGACACGGACGGGCCGGTCGATCATCGGATCTTCACCCTCGACGAGCCGGATCGGGTGGTCATCGACATCCCGGATGCGCGCATCGCCGGTCGGCTGCCGGAGACGGACCCGGAGGATCCCACTCTGATCGGGCTGCGCAGCGGTGTGCGCGATGGCGACGACCTGCGCGTGGTCCTCGACCTCAAGCAGCCCGCCCGGGTGAAGAGCTTCGTGCTCAGCCCGGACAGCAGCTACGGTCATCGTCTGGTCATCGATCTGATCCCGAAGGGCGGCTCGGCTACGAAGGTCGGCACCGCCGACGCCCGCCGTCTGCCGGTGCGCAGCCGGGCGAGCGTGGCGCGCACCGCCGTGGTAGCCATCGATGCGGGCCACGGGGGTCAGGACCCGGGGGCCATCGGCGCGCACGGCACCCGGGAGAAGGACGTAACCCTCGACATTGCCCGCCGTCTCGCCAAGTTGGTCGAAAAGGAGCCGGGCATGCGTCCGGTGCTGATCCGTGACGGCGACTACTTCGTGGCGTTGCGCCAGCGTATCTTGAAGGCCCGGGAGCACAAGGCGGACGTCTTTATCTCGATCCATGCCGACGCCTTCAACAATCCCAAGGTACGCGGCTCCTCGGTGTTCACCCTCTCCGAGCGCGGTGCCAGCAGCGAGGCTGCCAAGTGGCTGGCGGACCGGGAGAACAGCGCGGATCTGGTCGGGGGCGTGGACCTGAGCGTCAGTGATGACGTGCTGGCCAATGTGCTGCTCAACATGTCGCAAAACGCAACCATCGAGCACAGCGGCGAGGCGGCGACCGCGGTGCTGCAGCATCTCGGTCGGCTGGGGGACACCCACAGGGCTCAGGTCCAGAAGGCCGCCTTTGTCGTGCTCAAGTCCCCCGATATTCCATCCATGTTGGTGGAGACCGCCTTTATCACCAATCCCCAGGAAGAGGCGCGGCTCCAGACGGAGCGCCACCAGCAGCGGCTCGCAGAGGCCATTCTCGCCGGGGTCAAGGCCTACTTCAGGAAATACCCGCCCCAGGGGAGTCGCATGTCCACGGAGGCAGCCGCCGGCGAGGGACGCCGATACGTCATCGCCGGCGGTGACACCCTGGTCGACATCGCCAAGCGCCATAGCGTCAGCCTGTCATCCCTGCGCACGGCCAACAATCTGACCGGGGACACGATTCGGGTGGGGCAGGTACTCACCATACCCGAGGGCGGATGACGGGTTAGACTCGAGCCTGCGCAGCCGATCCAGCCGCCCGATCCTGGCCCATGAGCCCATCCACGGAAACCTCGCCCTCTCCGCCGCCCGCCTCGACCGACCCGCCGCGACCGATCCGCGTCCTGCCCAGCCATCTGGTCAATCAGATCGCCGCCGGAGAGGTCGTGGAGCGCCCGGCATCGGTCGCCAAGGAGCTCATCGAGAACAGCCTGGACTCGGGCTGCTCGCGGGTTGAGATCGAGGTCGAGCAGGGCGGCGTGAAGCGCCTACGGGTGCGCGATGACGGCGGCGGCATCCCGCCGCACCAACTGGCCCTGGCCTTGAGCCGACATGCCACGAGCAAGGTGTCGGACCTCTCAGACCTGGAGGCCGTCACCACCCTCGGATTTCGCGGCGAGGCCCTGCCGAGCATCGCCTCGGTGAGCCGGCTCACCCTCATCTCCAGGACGGCGGGGGAGGCGACCGGCTTCGAGGTCTCGGTGGGGCCCGACGGCGCCCCCGGAGAGCCGCGTCCCTCGGTCCATCCCGCCGGCACCACCGTTGACGTGCGCGACCTCTTCTACAACACCCCAGCCCGGCGCAAATTCCTGCGCGCGGAGAAGACCGAACTCGGCCATCTGGAGCAGGTGGTGCGCCGCATCGCCCTGGCCCGCCCGGACCTGGGCTTTTCGCTGCGTCACAACGGGCGAACGCTCTTCGACCTCAGACCGGCGGGCGAGGACGCGAGGCGTGTGCGCCAGCGGCTGGACGCCCTGCTAGGCGCCGATTTTGGGGACCAGGCCCTGTGGCTGGACGAGCAGGCGGGGGACCTGCGGCTACACGGCTGGCTGCTCAGGCCCGCCTTCTCCCGAACCCAGGCCGACCGGCAGTTCTTCTACGTCAACGGGCGCATGGTGCGCGACAAACTGGTGACTCACGCGGTGCGTCAGGCCTTCAGCGACGTGCTCCACCATGGCCGCCACCCGGCCTTTCTGCTCTTCCTGACTCTGCCGGCCCGATTGGTGGACGTCAACGTCCATCCGGCCAAGAGCGAGGTTCGATTTCGCGAGGGGCGGCAGGTCCACGACTTCATCTTCAGGGGGCTGGCGCGACGCCTGGCCGACGGGGCTCTTGGGCCCACGGGCTCGCCGCAAACCCCGGTGCCGCGTTCGATCGGCGGCCCGGCGGGCGCGGCCCCCGGGCTTGCCCCGAGCGGAGGCTATCGGACGGGCGGTCCCGGCTGGCTACCCCTGGGTCTGGGCGAAGCAGGGGGCGGCTACGCCGCGACGCTCGATCTCCAGCGGCCGACGGGTGAGCCGGGGCAGGCCGCTGGCGATGCCGCACCGGAGGTGCCGCCGCTGGGATTCGCCCTGGCCCAGCTCAACGGGGTCTATCTGCTGGCTCAGGGAGCGGCAGGGCTCATCGTGGTCGATATCCATGCCGCCCACGAGCGGATCGGCTATGAGCGCCTGAAAGAGACCTGGGGGGCCGGCGGCAGCTTGACCCGCCAACCCCTGCTGGTGCCCGTGAGCCTGCAGGTTGGTCCCGGTGAGGCCGACCTCTTGGAGGCGCACCGTGATGACCTGGCACGGCTTGGGCTGGTCGTCGATCGCCTGGGTCCCGGCACTTTGGCGGTGCGCGAGGCCCCCGCCCTGTTGCGCGATGCGGACCTCGAAGGCTTGGTCAGGGACCTACTCTCGGATCTGGCCGTGCACGGCTCCCCGGAGCGCCTGGGCGACTGTATAAATGCCGTGCTCTCGACCATGGCCTGCCACGGGGCGGTGCGTGCCAACCGGCGGCTCTCCCTGCCCGAGATGAATGCACTGCTGCGGGACATGGAGCGCATCGAGCGGGCCGACCAGTGTAACCACGGCCGACCCACCTGGATCGAAATCACCCACGCGCAATTGGACCGGCTCTTCGCGCGGGGCCGATAGTACGCGCCGAACCAAGGCCCCACCCGCCACGGGATCCGCTCGTGGCCTGAGTGGGGCGACCCTAAGACCTTCCCTTCTGCTGGATTTTCGTAACCTTGGGTCAACCGGACGAACACGACCAGGCCGGGATCGCAGAACGGCTCCCGCTTGCCGTCCTGCTCATGGGGCCGACCGCATCGGGCAAGACCGACCTTGCGGTGGAGCTGGTGCGCGCCCTGCCATGCGACATCGTGAGTGTCGACTCCGCCATGATCTATCGCGGCATGGACATCGGCACGGCGAAGCCTGGGCCCGAGGTCCTGGCGGTCGCACCCCACCGGTTGATCGATATCCTGGACCCGGCGCAGTCGTATTCGACCGCCCGCTTCCGCTCCGACGCGCTGCGCGAGATGGCGGCGATCAGCGCCCAGGGCAGGATCCCGCTCCTGGTGGGCGGCACCATGCTCTATTTTCGTGCCCTCCAGCAGGGCCTCGCGCGTCTGCCCGACGCCGATCCGGACTTGCGACGATCCCTGCTCGATGAGGCGCAGCGGGTCGGGTGGGCGGCCATGCACGAGCGGCTCGCGCGGCTCGATCCCGAATCGGCTGCCCGGATCCATCCCAACGACCCCCAGCGCATACAAAGGGCGCTCGAGGTCCAGGCGATCACCGGCGAGGCCATGAGCACGCTGATCCGCGCCTCGCAGCAGGCTCGGCCTCCTTACCGATTGCTCAAGCTGGTGCGTTCTCCCCAAGACCGTCAGGTGCTGCACGAGCGCATCGAGCGCCGCTTCCACGCCATGTTGGAGCAGGGGTTGCTGGAGGAGGTGCAGGCCCTGGCGGCGCGCCCGGACCTCAGCCCGGATCTGCCGTCCATGCGTTGCGTCGGCTATCGGCAGGTCTTGAAATACCTCTGGGGTGAGTGCACCTACGACGACATGTTTCGGCGGGGTGTCGAGGCCACGCGACAACTGGCCAAGCGACAGCTCACCTGGTTGCGGGCGGAGGCCCATTGCACCTGGATCGCCGACCTGGGTTCCCCGGGGGATGTGGTCTCGAGGCTGATCGAGGAAGCCATGGCCTGAGCGGTTCGGGACCGACTAGTGGAAAACCGCAGTAGCGTGGCATCAATCGATCAACGACACTATCGCTGTATTTGGACCGTATTTTTTTGGGTGGAACGGCATGTCCCGGCTGCCGACCAACCCGTTGTTTCCGTTCCCGGCCATGGGTTCGGTGACCGCTTCGAGCTGGGCAGTACTCGCGTAACGACTACAACAAGGAGTCACATCATGTCGAAGGGCCAAAGCCTGCAAGACCCCTTTCTCAACGCGCTGCGAAAGGAACGCATCCCGGTCTCCATCTTTCTCGTCAACGGAATCAAGCTGCAGGGTCAGATCGAGTCATTTGACCAGTTCGTTGTGTTGCTTAAGAACAACGTCAGCCAGATGATCTACAAGCACGCCATCTCCACGGTGGTTCCGGCACGCAACGTGAAGCTGCCGGTCGCAGGCGACGAGGCCCCCGAGCCTGGAAACAGCTGATCTCGTGGGCTGCGGCTTGCACCTGAGGCACGGCAGGGCCTTGGTGCCCCGAATCGGCGACTCGCCACCCCCGGGGCTGCGAGACCGGCTGGGCAGCACCGAGGCCCGCCAGGGCCGGCCCCATGTTTGAGCGCCCTCAGAGCGGCGAGCGGGCCGTGCTCGTTCATCTCGATGTCGGCGGTGCGGCGGAGCCCGACGAGCGGGAGGAGTTCGAGCTCCTTGCCACCGCCGCGGGCGCCGAGGTGGTTGGGACCCTCGGGGGCTCCCGTGCCCTGCCAGACCCCCGGTTGTTCATTGGGTCCGGCAAGGCGGAGGAGCTCAAGGATCTGGTCGCCGCCACCGGCGCCGAGCTCGCCATTTTCAACCACCCACTCTCCCCGGGCCAGGAGCGGAACCTGGAGCGCCTGCTCCAATGCCGTGTCGTCGATCGCTCCGGTCTCATTCTCGACATCTTCGCCCAGCGGGCGCGCTCCTTCGAGGGCAAGCTTCAGGTCGAGCTGGCCCAGCTGCGCCACATGTCGACGCGCCTGGTGCGGGGCTGGACCCACCTGGAGCGTCAGAAGGGAGGTATCGGTCTGCGGGGTCCCGGCGAGACCCAGCTAGAGACCGACCGCCGGTTGCTGGCGAGGCGAATCGCCCTGCTCAGGCAGCGGCTGGAGCGGATCGAGTCTCAGCGGGCCCAGGGTCGGCGCGCCCGGGCGAAGGCCGAGCTGCCGGTGGTCTCGCTGGTGGGCTATACCAATGCCGGCAAGTCCACCCTGTTCAACCGACTGACCGACGCGGGCGTGCTGGAGGCCGATCAGCTCTTCGCCACGCTCGATCCCACCCTGCGACGCCTTGCCCTGCCGGATGGGGCGCGCGCCCTGCTGGCGGACACGGTTGGCTTCGTCAGCCAATTGCCGCATGAGCTGGTGGCGGCCTTTCGTGCCACCCTGGAGGAGGCCCGCAACGCGTCCCTGTTGCTCCATGTGGTGGATTCGGCCGCCCCCCACCGGACGCGCCTGATCGCGGATGTGGAGGCGGTGCTGGAGGAGATTGGCTGCGCCGAGATCCCGCGCCTGGAGGTGTGGAACAAGATTGATCTCATCGCCGGGGAGACCCCGCGGCTGGAACGCGACGCCGCGGGCGCGCCCATTCGCGTCTGGTTGTCGGCGTCCCGTGGCGACGGGGTCGAGCTGCTGCGCCAGGCGATCGCGGAGCTGACCGGTCGCGCCCGGGTGCGTCGTCACCTGCACCTGAGCCCGGCCGATGGTCGATTGCGCGCCTGGATCTTCGGTCATGCCACCGTGATCGCCGACCGACCGGCCGATACCGGTGGCTGGGAGATGGATCTTTTGATCAGCCCGATCGACTGGGACCGGCTCGAGGCCCGGGAGCCAGGCATCGGGGCGCGGCTCGGTGCCCGTGCCTGAGCGCGCCGCCGCGGGCCCCACGCGCCACGGGATACCCCCTGCGGCACAATCGGGGCGTGCAGCGGTTTGCCCCGACCGCCTCCCTTCCTTAGAATCCTCGGCTCACCCCTTCACGCGGCGCCAAGCCGTGACTCGTCTGGTTGATACGATTGGACCCTGGCGGCATCCTGCCCGACCGGTATCTGCGATAGCCGCGGAACGGGGCCCTGTCCTGAGGGTCAGACACACCGGTCATGGTGCCATCCCGATGTCGCCGCGATCTTCAAACCTCATTTCACGACCACAGGTGGAGTAGCTATGGCTTGGAACGAGCCAGGTGGCGGCAACCGAGATCCCTGGAGCGGCAAAAACGGAGGCGATCAGGGGCAGGGGCCACCGGACCTCGACGAGGTGGTGCGCAAGCTTCAGGAGCGTCTTGGCGGACTCTTCGGGGGCAAGAAGCCGACCGGCGGAGGTCCGGGCAATGGCCCTGGGGGCGGCTCGGGTGGCGGGGGATTCGGCCTGCCGAGCGGGAGCTTCAGCTCTCGGGCCGTCGCGATCGTGGCGGGAATCCTGCTCGTCCTCTGGCTGGCGTCCGGGATCTACATCATCGAGCCGGCGGAGCGCGGTGTCGTGCTGCGCTTCGGCAACTATGTGGATACCACGGATCCAGGTCCCCACTGGCACATCCCCTGGCCGGTGGAGTCCGTCGTCAGTGTCAACGTCGATGAGCTGGCCACCTTCAGCCATCAGGCCGCCATGCTCACTCAGGATGAGAACATCGTAGACGTGGAGCTGACGGTTCAGTCCCGCATCCAGGACGCGGCGGACTACCTGTTTCAGGATCAGGACCCCGTCAAGACCCTGAAGGACGCCACCGAGACCGTGGTGCGAAAGACCATTGGCGGCAGCAAGCTCGACTTCATCCTGACTGAGGGCCGCGGCGCCATCGCGGCCACGATTCAGCAGCGGGTCCAGGAGTTGATGGACAAGTACAAGACCGGTTTGCTGGTCACCTCGGTCAATATGCAGCCGGCCAAGCCGCCGGAGCAGGTCAAAGAGGCCTTCGACGACGCGATCAAGGCGCGCGAGGACAAGGAGCGCTCCGAGAACAAGGCGGAGGCCTACGCCAACCAGATCCTGCCCCAGGCCCGCGGTGAGGCGGCGCGCATCGTCGCCGACGCCAAGGCCTATCGCGACAAGGTAGTGGCCGAATCCGAGGGTGAGGCGTCGCGCTTCACCTCGGTGCTTGCCGAGTATCAGAAGGCGCCGGAAGTCACCCGCCAGCGGCTCTATCTGGAGACCATGGAGGAGGTGCTGGGCGAGAGCAACAAGGTCGTGCTCGACGTTCAGAAGGGTGGCGGAAACAGCCTGCTCTATCTGCCCATCGACCAGATGATGCGCCAGCGCCAGGACATGGGCGCTCTGCAGGCTCCCCAATCGACCATGGCTCCCGCGCCCGCCGAGCAGCGTCAGGCCCCGGCGCGCTCGGTGGACCGTGAACGGAGGACTCGCTGATGAGCCGGTACAAGAACCTGTTGCCCGCGGTCCTTGCCGCACTGGCGCTGCTGATCTACGCCTCCACCTTCGTGGTCAACGAATGGGAGTCCGCCATCAAGCTGCGCCTCGGTGAGATCGTCGGGAGCGATTACCCGCCGGGGCTGCACTTCAAGGTGCCGGTGCTCAATGACATCAAGAAGTTCGATCGCCGTATCCAGACCCTGGATTCTCAGCCTCAGCGCTTCCTGACCATCGAGAAGAAGGACGTCATCGTCGACTCCTATGCCAAGTGGCGGATCGCCAACCCGGCCCAGTATTTCCGCTCCACCGGCGGAAACGTCGGCCGGACCTCCCGGCTGCTCTCGGAGCGCATCAACACCAGTCTTCGGGACGAGTTCGGCAAGCGCACCATCCAAGAGGTCGTCTCCGAGGATCGCCAGGAGCTGATGACCGAGCTCAGCAAGGCCATCGACCTGAATGCGGCCGAATTGGGGGTCGAGGTGGTGGACGTGCGGGTGAAGAAGATCGACCTGCCGCCGGAGGTCAGCGAGTCCGTCTATTCACGCATGCGTGCCGAGCGTGAGCGGGTGGCAAGCGACCTGCGGGCCAAGGGGCACGAGGCCGCGGAGCGCATCCAGGCGGACGCGGACCGGCAGCGCACCGTGACCCTGGCCGACGCCTACAAGGAGTCCGAGGAGCTGCGTGGCACCGGCGATGCCAAGGCCGCCGAGATCTATGCCAATGCCTATAGCAAGGACCCGGACTTTTACGCCTTCTACCGCAGCCTCAACGCCTATCGGGGCGCCTTCGGCAACGGGGGCGACATGATGGTGCTCCAGCCCGATTCCGAGTTCTTCCGCTTCTTCCGCGAACAGTCCGGTAACTGACCGTGGGCCCCAGGCGTCGGCCGTCCCGCCGGGCGCCGCCGCTTGCCGATCCGGGCCTTCGGGTTGGACAAAGGGCGCCGGGTCTGGAACACTTCGCGCCCTTGAGCGGGTAGGTGCAGGACCCGGTGCCTGCGTTCTGCTGTCCGACTGGGGTCGCCTTGGAGATTCGCAGGCTTGCACGAGCTCCTGATCGCGACCGCGCTCCTGCTGGTGATCGAAGGGGTCTGGCCCTTCCTGAGCCCCGTCAGCTTTCGGCGCGCCCTGACGCTGGTCGCCGCCGAGGGCGACGGTCAGCTCCGCTTCGCGGGGCTCATCAGCATGGTGCTGGGGGTAATCCTGTTGTATCTGGTGAATTGAGCGATGCCCATCGACGAGGAGCGCTGGTTGTTGCCGGCCGGCATCGACGAGGTGCTGCCGCCCCAGGCCCACATCATGGAGTCACTGCGGCGGGAGCTGCTCGACCTCTATCGGTCCTGGGGCTACGAGTTGGTCATACCGCCTTTCGTGGACTATCTGGAGTCACTCCTCACCGGGACCGGGCTGGACCTGGATCTCCAGACCTTCAAGCTGACCGATCCGGCCACCGGTCGGCAGCTCGGGGTGCGCGCGGATATGACCCCCCAGGTGGCGCGGATGGACGCCCATCACCTGCGTCGCGAGACCCCGACCCGTTTGTGCTACTTGGGTACCGTCCTGCACACCCGGGCCGACGGTTTTGCCGGCAGCCGCGCCCCTTTCCAGATCGGGGCCGAGATCTACGGGCACGCCGGGGTGGAGAGTGATATCGAGATCCTGCGCCTGATCCTGCTGACGCTCGGGGCAGCCGGTATCGGGAGCTGCTACCTCGACCTGGGCCATGTGGGCATATTTCGCGGTCTGGCCCGCCAGGCAGAACTGGACAGCCATCAGGAGCACGCGCTCTTCGAGGCCCTGCAGCGCAAGGCGGTGCCCGAGATCGAGGCCCTGGTGTCAGGGCTCGATGTGCGGCCGGACGTGGCACGGATGCTGGTCGAGCTCGCGGACCTCAACGGGGACGACGCATTGGACCGGGCGGAGCGCGTTCTGCGCGGGGCCGACACCCAGGTCGGGGCGGCGCTCGACTACCTGCGTCGCCTGGCGGAGGCGCTGCACCGGTTTCATCCGGACGTCTCGGTGCACTACGATCTGGCCGAGCTTCGGGGTTATCACTACAAGACGGGGGCCGTGTTCGCGGCCTTTGTACCGGGATGGGGCCTGGAGATCGCCCGCGGCGGGCGCTATGACGACATCGGCGCGGTGTTCGGACGAGCCCGACCGGCGGTGGGCTTCAGCACGGATCTCAAGGGTCTGTTACGCCTGGGGCAGGGGCTCGATCAACGTTACCGGCAGGGCGGCGCCGTCTATGCGCCCTGGTCGGCGGATCCGACACTGTTGTCAGCCATCGAGGCCCTGCGCGGGGGCGGTGATCGGGTGCTCGTCGCCTTGCCGGGCGACGCGACCGAGCCGTGGGACCTGGGATGCGATCGGAAACTGGTGCAGGGCCAATCCGGTTGGGAATTGAAAGCGATCGAAGAGCGGTAGGAATCTTTCAAGATGGGCAACAACGTCGTCGTGATCGGCACCCAGTGGGGTGATGAAGGCAAGGGCAAGGTCGTGGATCTGCTCACCGACCGCGCCTCCGCCGTGGTGCGCTTCCAAGGCGGCCACAACGCGGGGCACACGCTCGTCATCGACGGGCACAAGACGGTCCTGCACCTGATCCCTTCGGGGGTGCTGCGCGAGGGCGTGCGCTGTCTAATCGGCAACGGTGTGGTGCTGTCCCCGGCGGCCCTGCTCGAAGAGATGGCGATGCTGGAGGCGTCCGGGGTGCCGGTGCGCGAGCGGCTGGGTCTGAGCGCCGCCTGCCCCCTGATCCTTTCGTACCATATCGCCCTCGACCATGCCCGCGAGCTGGCCCGTGGAAAGAAGGCCATCGGCACCACCGGCCGCGGCATCGGACCGGCCTATGAGGACAAGATCTCGCGCCGCGGTATCCGTCTGGGGGAGCTACTCGACGCCGATCATTTCAAGGAGCGGCTGCGCGAGGTGCTCGACTACCACAACTTCGCCCTGGAGCACTACTTCAAGGCACCCGTGGTCAGTTATGGCGCCGTGCTGGACGAGGCCCTGGCCCAGGCGGAGGAGCTGCGGCCACTGGTGGTGGACGTGCCCGGCGTGCTGCACGGGCTGCGCCTACAGGGTGCGAACCTGCTGTTCGAAGGGGCCCAAGGTTCACTGCTGGACATCGACCACGGCACCTACCCCTATGTGACATCCTCCAACACCACCGCGGGCGGCGCCTGCAGCGGCAGCGGGGTGGGGCCCAAGGATCTCGACTATATCCTCGGCATCGTCAAGGCCTACACGACCCGGGTAGGGGCGGGACCCTTTCCCACCGAGCTGTTCGACGGCGACGGGGACCACCTGGGCGAGCGCGGCCATGAGTTCGGCGCCACCACGGGGCGCAAGCGCCGCTGCGGTTGGCTCGACATGGTCGCTCTCAAGCGCGCCTTTGCGGTCAACAGTGTGACCGGACTCTGCATCACCAAGCTCGACGTGCTCGACGGTATGGAGACCATCCGCATCTGCACCGCCTATGAGATGGACGGCGAGGTGCTCGAGGTCCCACCGGTGGGCGCGGACGCCCTGGCCCGGTGCACGCCCCGTTACGTCGAGGTACCGGGCTGGTCCGAGTCGACGCTGGGGACGACGACCCTCGACGCCCTGCCGGCGAATGCCCGCTCCTATCTGGAGACCATCGAGGCGCACAGCGGGCTGCCTATCGACCTCATCTCCACCGGACCGGACCGCAGCCAGACCCTGGTGCGGCGCCACCCGTTCGAGGCCTGAGCTCGACCCGCTCCCCGGCCAGGACTCCGATCGCGAAACGCCAAGCCATGGAACCGACCGTGACCGAGCTCCTGATCGAGGGCCTGAAGCTGATGATGGTCGGCATGACCATCGTCTTTGGCTTCCTGCTGCTCCTGGTTGGGATGCTGTTTGGCATGTCCGGCCTCGCGTCGCGGCTCGCCTCGGATCAGGCACCAGCGGATTCGGGACCATCGGTGCCAGCTCTTGGGGGGGCGGGCGCCGCCGATCCGCGACTGGTGGCCGTCATCGCGGCCGCCGTCCGGCAATATCGCCACAGCCATCGGAGCTGAGTCCCGGCGCCGCACCTGTTCCTCGCGACACCGCGCCGTCGCGCGCGCAACCCGCTGGGAGTCGGGGCGATTCGGGGCCCAGCTCGGGCGCAGCTGCCGCGCGGAGGGCAGGGCGCGGAACCAACCGCCGCCGCGATCAGCCCGACCCGGGTCCGGAACCACTGGCGGCCGATCGGGACCGCACGAATCCGCAGACAGGATCCAACCCATGACCGCACACAAGCCGCTCGGCATCACCGACGTCGTCCTGCGCGACGCCCATCAGTCCCTGCTCGCGACACGCATGCGCATCGAGGACATGCTCCCGATCGCCCCCAAGCTGGACCAGGTCGGCTACTGGTCCCTGGAGACCTGGGGCGGGGCGACCTTCGACGCCTGCATCCGCTATCTGGGCGAGGACCCCTGGGAGCGTCTGCGCAGCCTCAAGGCCGCCATGCCCAAGACCCCCCAGCAGATGCTGCTGCGCGGGCAGAATCTGCTGGGCTATCGGCATTACGCCGACGACGTGGTGCAGGCCTTCGTGGAGCGCGCGGCCGTCAACGGCATCGATGTCTTCCGCATCTTCGACGCCATGAACGACCTGCGCAACCTGGAGGCGGCGGTCACCGCGGCCCTTGCCACGGGCAAGCACGCCCAGGGGACCATGTCCTACACGGTGAGCCCGGTCCACAATCTCGACTATTGGGTGGACATGGGCCGCCGGATCGAGGACATGGGCTGTCACTCCATCTGCATCAAGGACATGGCCGGACTGCTCCAGCCCTATGTGGCGGAGGAATTGGTCACCCGTCTCAAGGAGACCTGCGCCATCCCGATCGCCATGCAGAGCCATGCCACCACCGGCATGAGCACCAGCACCATCGTCAAGGCGGTGGAGGCGGGGATCGACATGGTGGACACCGCCATCTCCTCGATGAGCATGACCTATGGGCACTCGCCGACCGAATCGGTGGTGGCCATCTTCCAGGGCACCGGGCACGACACTGGGCTCGATCTCCATCTGCTCGAGGAGATCGCCGCCTACTTCCGCGAGGTGCGCAAGAAGTACGCGAAATTCGAGGGTGCGCTCAAGGGTGTCGACTCGCGCATCCTGGTAGCCCAGGTCCCGGGCGGCATGCTGACGAACATGGAGAGCCAGCTCCGCGAGCAGGGCGCCGCCGATCGGCTCGACGAGGTGTTGGACGAGATCCCGCGGGTTCGCAAGGAGCTCGGCTACATCCCTCTGGTGACCCCGACCTCCCAGATCGTCGGCAGTCAGGCGGTGCTCAACGTGCTGATGGGTGAGCGCTACAAGAGCATCACCAACGAGACGGCGGGCGTGCTCAAGGGCGAATACGGGGCCACCCCGGCACCGGTCGATCCGGCGTTGCAGGCGCGGGTGCTCGCAGCGGGCGAGGAGCCGATCATCTGTCGGCCGGCCGACAACCTAAGCCCCGAGCTCGAGCGGCTCAGGGCCGAGTTGCAGGCCCTGGCACAGGAGCGCTCCATCCAGCTCGCCGCCCAGGAGATCGACGACGTCCTCACCTATGCCCTGTTTCCCCAGGTCGGACTCAAGTTTCTGGCCAACCGGGACCATCCGGAGGCCTTCGAGCCAGCGCCGTGGAAGATCGTCGATGCCGCGCCCCCGGCCGATCGAGGCGCCGCCCCCGTGGCTGCGGCGGCAGCGGAGAGTTATCGCGTCGAGGTCGACGGCCACAGCTACAGCGTGCGCGTCTCCCCCGAGGGCGCCGTTGAGTCCGTGACCCCGGCGGCGCCCGCCCCGTCCGGGGCGGCGCCGGCGCCTGGGCGTTCCGTCCCCGCGCCCCTGGCCGGCAATGTGGTGCGGGTCAAGGTCAAGGCCGGGGACGCGGTCAATCGCGGCGACCTGATCCTCATCCTCGAGGCCATGAAGATGGAGACCGAGCTGCGCTCCCCGGAGGCGGGAAGGGTCATGGAGGTGGCGGTCAAGCCGGGCGATTCGGTGCAGGTCGGCCAGACCCTCCTGAGGCTCGCCTGAGCCCTCATGGAAGCTGTAATCAAGCTCTGGGGGTCCATGGGAATCGCCAACCTGACCTGGGGTCAGGTGCTGATGATGGGCGTCGGCGGTCTGCTGGTCTACCTGGCGATCGCCAGGAAGTTCGAGCCGCTGCTGCTGGTGCCCATCGGCTTCGGCGCCATCCTATGCAATATCCCGGTCGCCGGGATCGGTGGGCCGGACGGCATGATCGGCATGATCTACCACGTGGGGGTGGAGACCGGCGTCTTTCCCCTGTTGATCTTCATGGGTGTCGGCGCGCTCACCGACTTTGGCGCCCTCATAGCGATGCCCTGGACCTTGCTGCTTGGGGCCGCGGCCCAATTCGGCATCTTCGCCACCCTGATCGGGGCCGTCGCACTGAATGCGGTGCCGGGCTTCGACTTCTCGATGTCCGATGCGGCCTCCATCGCGATCATCGGCGGCGCGGATGGGCCGACCGCCATCTTTCTGGCCTCGCGCCTGTCCCCCGATCTGCTTGGCGCCATTGCGGTCGCGGCTTACTCCTACATGGCACTGGTGCCCATCATCCAGCCGCCGATCATGCGCGCACTCACCACGGCCAAGGAGCGGCGCGTGGTGATGCAGCAGCTGCGTCCGGTCTCCAGGCTGGAGCGCATCCTGTTCCCCTTTTCGGTCCTCCTCCTGTGCGCCCTCTTTCTGCCCTCGGCCGCCCCGCTGATCGGAATGCTCACGCTCGGCAACCTGCTGCGCGAGAGCGGCGTGGTGGAGCGCCTGAGCCGCTCCGCCCAGAACGAGATCATCAATGTGGTCACGATCCTGCTCGGGCTCGCGGTGGGCTCCAAGCTCTCGGCCGACAAGTTCCTGAGCGTCGAGACCCTGGGCATCCTGGCCCTGGGCGCTCTGGCCTTCTGTATCGGCACCGCGGCCGGGGTGCTAATGGGCAAGGCGATGCACCGGGTCACCGGCGGCAAGGTAAATCCCCTGATCGGGGCGGCCGGCGTCTCCGCCGTGCCCATGGCCGCGCGGGTGGTGAACAAGGTCGGCTTGGACGAGGACCCCCACAATTTCCTGCTCATGCACGCCATGGGCCCCAATGTCGCGGGGGTCATCGGTTCGGCGATCGCCGCTGGGGTGCTGCTCGCACTGGTTGGGACCTGAGGCCGATCTGCGATGGTCCCCCCGGTCCCTCTGGAAATTGACGAAACCACCGGAAATGGGCTAAATTTGCACGCTTATGTCGGCTCCAGTGTCTCGCGACAGCACCGGGCGCTCCGACCCCGGGTCGCACCTCGATGTGTGGCGCGCCGTGCGATCCGGGCTCGGATTCGAAGGCGGGGCCTCTGCGCAGGATCTTCCGAGGCTCGCGGATGCGCTGAGAACGGGTGGCGGGGAGGCCGACTGGCCGGCGCGCTACCACCTGCGGTTCGGGCGCGACGACGACGGAAGAGCGGTGGTGTTGGGCGGGGCCGAGTTGACCGTAAGGCCGATCTGCCAGCGCTGTCTCGACCCCGTGGCGATCCGGTTGGATGTGCCCATAGCGCTGGCCCTGGTACCCGATCGGGCGGTTTCGGCCCTGGCACTGCCGGATCATCTGGACCCGCTCGAAATGGACGACGGCCGGGTGCGCCCCCTGGACCTGGTGGAGGATGAGCTGTTGCTCTCGCTCCCCCAGGTGCCGATGCACCCGCAGGGTGGGTGCGCGATACTTCAGCAGCCCTCGGTCGAGCCCGACGGCGATCCGGCGGCGGATCAGGGCGACGCGGCCTCAGACAATCCGTTCGCGGTCCTGGCCGGCCTGAAGCGGCCGCGGTCGGAGCATTGAATTTCAGTTCCATGGTCGGGCAGTGAGCGCCGCCGGCTGGCGTCGCCAATCCCGATCGATCCAACATCAGGTGTAAGCCCCGGCGCAGTGCGCCCCCGGGCCTCAAGCGGAGAGAACAGATGGCCGTCCCCCAGAATCGTAAGTCCCCGTCGCGCCGCGACATGCGCCGCTCGCACGATGCCTTGACCAAGCCGACCCTGTCGGTCGACCCGACCAGCGGCGAGACCCATCGTCGTCATCATGTCTCCGCCGACGGCTTTTATCGTGGCCGCAAGGTGGTGGACAAGACGGAGTGACGACTGGCCCCGTCGTCATTCGACCCAACTTGAGCCGCCAGTCCGTCCGTCACGGGGAATCATCCGTGGCTGCTCGCTGCACGATCGCATTGGACGCCATGGGCGGCGATATCGGACCCGATGTCGTCGTTCCGTCCGCCCTGCGCTTTCTCTCCCGTCGCCGGGAGCTGGACCTGATACTGGTCGGACAGGAGGACCAGATCCTGGAGCGCCTGGGCGGATCGGTGCCCGATCGGCTGCGCATCCGTCACGCCAGTGAGACGGTGACCATGGACGATCTGCCGTCCAAGGCGCTGCGCGGCAAGAAGGATTCCTCCATGCGGGTGGCCATCGACCTGGTCAAGGCCGGCGAGGCCCACGCCTGTGTGAGCGCCGGCAACACCGGCGCGCTGATGGCGACGGCCCGGTTCGTTCTCAAGACCCTGCCGAACATCGATCGCCCGGCCATCATCACCGCGGTGCCCTCGGTGCACGGCGACACCCATATGCTCGACCTGGGCGCCAATGTGGATTGCACGGCGGAGCACCTGTTCCAGTTCGCCGTCATGGGCAGCGAGCTGGTGAAGGCGGTCGATGGTGTCGCCGAGCCGCGCGTCGCGCTTCTCAACATCGGCCAGGAGGAGATCAAGGGCAACGAGCAGGTCAAGAAGGCCCATGAGCTTCTGGCCGCCAGCGGGCTCAACTATGTGGGCTACATCGAGGGCGACGGCATCTATCTGGGCGACGCCGACCTGGTGGTGAGCGACGGGTTCGTTGGTAACGTGGCGCTCAAGAGCAGTGAGGGGGTCGCCAAGTTCGTGGGCCACGCGTTGGGTCAGGAGTTCAAGCGCAACCTCTTCACCCGGGCGGCCGGACTCATCGCCATGCCCATCCTCAGGCGCTTCCGCCGCAGCGTCGATCCCAGACGCTACAACGGGGCCAGCCTGCTTGGACTGCGCGGGATCGTGATCAAGAGCCACGGTGGCGCCGACGAGATCGCCTTTGAGAACGCGATCCGGATCGCTGAGAAGGAGATCCACTGTGACATCCCCAGGCGGATCGCCGAGCAGGTCGGCCATCACCTGGGCAGCGGACGCCTCAGGGCAACCGCCTGATGATCTACTCCCGAATCCTCGGGACCGGTGGCTATCTACCCGAGCGGGTGATGACCAACGCCGACCTCGAAGCCGTCGTCGACACCACCGATGCGTGGATCCGCGAGCGGACCGGGATCGAGAAGCGCCACCTGGTGAGCGAGGGGGAGACTTGCTGCGATCTGGCCGAGGGCGCCGCCCGGCGCGCACTCGAGGCCGCTGGCGTGGCCGCCGCCGACCTGGATCTGATCCTGGTCGCGACCACCACCCCCGATCAGTTCTTCCCCAGCACCGCCTGCCTGCTTCAGCAGCGCCTCGACGTCCATGGCTGTGCCGCCTTCGATCTGCAGGCGGTCTGCACCGGATTCGTCTATGCCCTGGGGGTGGCAGACAAGTTCATCCGTACCGGTGCTGCCCGTCATGCCCTGGTGGTCGGTGCCGAGACTCTGTCGCGTGTCCTGGATTGGAGTGACCGCGGGACCTGCGTCCTGTTCGGCGACGGGTCCGGGGCCGTGGTCCTGGGTGCCGCCGAGGCCCCGGGCATCATCTCCAGCCATCTGCACGCGGACGGCGCCTACAAGGATCTGTTGCAGATCCCCGGCGGCATCGGCAATGGGGACTGCTCCAACGCCTACCTTGAGATGAAGGGCAACGAGGTCTTTCGTATGGCGGTCACCACCCTGGGCCGCATCGTCGATGAGACCCTGAGTGCCAACGGCCTCGAGAAGTCCGATATCGATTGGCTGATTCCCCATCAGGCCAATATCCGCATCATCCGGGCCACGGCCCGTAAGCTTGACCTGCCCATGGAGCGGGTGGTCGTGACCGTGGCCGAGCACGGCAACACCTCGGCCGCCTCCATCCCGCTGGCCCTCGATTGCGCGGTGCGCGACGGGCGCATCCAGCGCGGGGAGATGCTGCTGATGGAGGCCTTCGGCGGCGGCTTCACCTGGGGCTCCGTTCTGGCCCGCTACTGAGTCCGAGCGCGATCGAGACAAGACCCATGACCACAGCACCCAGGCTCGCCGTCTTTTTCCCGGGGCAGGGCTCCCAATCCGTCGGCATGCTCGATGCCCTCGCCGCCGACTGGCCGCAGGTTCGCGAGACCTTCGATGAGGCGTCACAGGCCTTGGACCGGGATCTGTGGGGCCTTGCGAGCAGTGGCCCCAAGGAGGCACTGGATCAGACCCAGAACACCCAGCCCGTGATGCTCGCGGCCGACATCGCCGTGTGGCGCGTCTGGCAGGAGTCTGGCGGGGCTCCGGCGGCGGTGATGGCGGGGCACAGCCTGGGCGAATATGCCGCCCTCGTGGCGGCCGGGGCCCTGTCCCTGGGTGATGCCATCCGTCTCGCCGCTGACCGCGCCCGTCTTATGCAGGAGGCGGTGCCGGCGGGGGCGGGCGCCATGGCCGCGGTGCTAGGCCTCGACGACCAGCAGGTCATGGCCCTATGCGCGCAACAGGCCGAGGGCGAGGTGCTTGAGGCGGTGAACTTCAATTCGCCCGGTCAGGTGGTGATCGCCGGCCAGGCGAGCGCGGTCGAGCGGGCGGTCGGCGCGGCCAGGGCCGCCGGGGCCAAGCGGGCCCTGGTGCTGCCGGTGAGCGTGCCCTCCCATTGCGCCCTGATGCGCTCAGCCGCCGAGCGTCTGGCCGAGCGGCTTGCAGGCGTCGATCTGCGCGCTCTGCGCGTTCCAGTCCTACACAACGTGGACGTCACGGCGGCCGAGGACCTGTCCGGGGTGCGCGAGCGCCTGGTCGCCCAGCTCTACCGGCCGGTGCGCTGGGTGGAGACGGTCCAGGCGGTGGCGGCCTCGGGCCTCACCCTGGCGATCGAGTGCGGGCCGGGCAGGGTGCTCGCCGGGCTCAACAAACGAATCGACAAGAACCTTACGACCCTGCCGGTCACAGATCCGGAGTCGCTGAGGTCGGCACTGGAGGCGATCGGCAATGCTCGAGGGTGAAATCGCACTGGTGACCGGGGCCTCGCGGGGCATCGGTCGGGCAATTCTCATGACCCTGGCGCAACAGGGCGCGGCCGTGGCGGGCACCGCCACCACCCAGAAGGGGGCCGATGCCATCGAGCAGGCGCTGGAATCGGCGGGACTCGCCGGGGTCGGACTGGTGCTCAACGCGGCAGACGGCGAGTCGGTGGCGACCGCCATGACCCAGGTGGGGGAGCGTCTCCGCGCCCCAAGCATCCTGGTCAACAATGCCGGCATCACCCGCGACAACATCCTTCTGCGCATGAAGGACGACGAGTGGCAGTCGGTCATCGATACGAACCTCGGCTCCGTCTACCGGCTGTCCAAGGCGTGCCTGCGCGCCATGTCCAAGGCCCGCAAGGGACGTATCGTCAATATCGCCTCGGTGGTCGGTGCCATGGGGAACGCCGGGCAGACCAACTACGCCGCCTCCAAGGCCGGCATGATGGGTTTTACCAAGTCGCTGGCGCGCGAGGTCGGGTCCCGTGGCATCACGGTCAACTGCGTGGCCCCGGGCTTCATCGACACCGATATGACGCGCTCCATCGGCGAGGTCCATCGCGAGGCCTTGCTCAGCGCCATTCCGCTCGCCCGTCTGGGCAGTCCCGAGGAAATTGCCGCCGCGGTGCTATTCCTCGTCTCACCCGCCGCCGGCTACATCACGGGAGAGACCCTACACGTCAATGGTGGCATGTACATGGCCTGAAGGCTCGATTCGAAGCGGGCTTGTCTTTTGAAATCAACTTGTTAGCGGCAATGGCGGGGGCGATCCATCGGCTTTCATCGCCCACCGATTGTCACTAGAATACCGCGTGGCCCGAATCGGCCATCTTTTTCCATTCGGAGGATTGACTCACATGAGCAGCGTTGAAGAGCGAGTTCGAAAGATCGTCGTCGAACAATTGGGCGTCAAGGAAGAAGAAGTGACCGCGGAGGCGTCCTTCGTCGACGATCTGGGCGCGGATTCACTCGACACCGTCGAGCTGGTGATGGCCCTCGAAGAGGAGTTCGAGACGGAGATCCCGGACGAGGATGCCGAGAAGATCACGACCGTTCAGCAGGCCATCAACTACATCAACGAGCACCAGGCCTAGGCGCTGCTCTCCTGGACGGGGCGGCCGCCGCTCGCGGAGGGAGCTCGCGCGCGGCGTTCTTGGTGACTGCGGCAATCTGAACGAAGGGGTAGGCAATGGCAGGCAGACGCGTGGTGGTGACCGGCTTGGGTCTGGTGGCGCCGGTTGGGCTGGACGTGAAGTCGTCCTGGGACAACATCCTGGCCGGCAAGAGCGGAATCCAGTCGATCACCCATTTCGACGTCTCGGCCTTCAGCACCCGCTTTGGCGGTCCGATCTACGGGTTCGATCCCACGGACTACATCGCCGAGAAGGAGGCCAAGAAGATGGATAAGTTCATCCATTACGGCTTGGCCGCCGGGTGTCAGGCGATCGAGGATTCGGGGCTGGTGATCGACGACTCCAATCGGCGCCGCATCGGAGTCGCCATCGGCTCCGGGATCGGCGGCATCACCGGTATCGAGAACAACTACGAGGCCTTTCGCAGCAAGGGCCCGCGGCGCATCTCCCCGTTCTTCGTGCCGGCCAACATCATCAACATGGTCGCCGGTGACCTCTCGATCAAGTTCGGGCTCAAGGGTCCCAACTATTCCATCGTCTCCGCCTGCGCCACCGGTACCCATAACATCGGGGAGGCTGCCCTGATGATCCGCCATGGTTATGTGGACGCCATGCTGGCCGGGGGGGCCGAGATGGCCACCTCTCCGGTCGGTCTGGGCGGTTTTGCGGCGGCCCGCGCCCTGTCCACCCGCAATGAGGCCCCAGAGCTCGCCAGCCGCCCCTTCGATAAGGACCGTGACGGCTTCGTGCTGAGTGACGGCGCCGGTGTCGTCGTGCTGGAGGAGTACGAGCAGGCGGTCGCCCGTGGCGCCACCATCTATGCCGAGGTGGCGGGCTTCGGGATGAACTCGGATGCCTATCATATGACCTCCCCCTCCGAAAACGGGGAGGGTGCGGCGGACTGCATGGCCCTCGCCCTGGCGGACGCCAGGCTCAATCCGGGGCAGATCCATTACATTAACGCCCACGGGACCTCCACCCCCGCGGGTGATGCGGCCGAGACCAACGCGGTCAAGCGCGCCTTCGGTGACGGGGCCTACCGGATCCCTGTCAGCTCCACCAAGTCCATGACGGGACACATGTTGGGCGCGGCCGGCGGGGCCGAGGCCATCTTCGCTATCCTGGCCTTGCGCGATCAGGTGGCGCCGCCCACGATCAACTATGACACGCCGGACCCGGCCTGCGATCTGGACTATGTGCCGAACACGGCGCGCGAGATGCGCATCGAGTATGCCCTGTCCAACTCGTTCGGCTTCGGCGGGACCAACGGTACCCTGATCTTCCGTCGGGTGTGACCGGGTCGCGCGAGCCTCGGCCGGGGTGCGATTGGTTTCATCGGTGATCAGCCTTGACGCTGCCGGTCTTCACGGAAGTCTGATCGATGGTCAGCCGGGCCTGGGGCTGCCGATCACCGATCGCGGACTGAGCTATGGCGACGGGCTCTTCGAGACCCTCCTGGTGCGCGAGGGTCGCCCCCGCCAGTGGGAAAGGCACCGGCGCAGGCTGGAGCGGGGCGCGCGCCGCCTGGCCATCACCGTGCCGCCCGCGGAGCTTCTCGCCAGTGAGGCCTCGGCCCTGACCGACGGCGTCGCCCGGGGGGTGCTGAAGATCCTGATCACCCGGGGTGACGGGGGACGTGGTTATCGCCCGGCGCCCGCCAGCACACCCCGGCGGATCCTGGCGCTCCACCCGCCCCCCTCCTATCCGGCCGAGTGGTACCGAGACGGCGTTACGATCCGGCACTGTGAGACGACCGCCACGCTCAATCCGACCCTTGCCGGCATCAAGCACCTCAACCGGCTCGACAGTGTACTGGCCCGCGCGGAATGGGATGACCCCGACATCGCCGAGGGCCTGATGTCTGCGCCTGACGGCGCTATCATCGGGGGCACCATGACCAACCTGTTCCTCTGGGATGGCCGTAGGCTGTCGACCCCGTCGCTCGAGCGCGGCGGCGTCGCGGGGACCGTGCGTGGGCTCGCCCTGGAGATGGCGGCAGCGCAGGGGATCCCCTGCACCGAGGCGCCGGTCAGGGCTGCGGATCTCGAGCGCGTCCAGGGGCTTTTCCTGACCAACTCGGTGGCCGGCGTGTGGCCGGTGCGCCGGCTCGAGGACCGGCCGTTCGAGATCGACCGGCTGCCGCTGGACTTCATCGCCCGGCTCAATCAGGCGGCATGCGGGGCGGAGGGCCCATGGCGCTGATGCTGCGGGCCCTGGCCGTCCTGATTCTTGCCGCCGCCTTCCTGCTCGGCGGCCTCTGGCTCGATTACCGGGGTTTCGCCCAGACACCCGTGAGCGTCGAGGACGGCACCGCGGTCTTCGAGGTCCAACAGGGGGCCGGTCTGCGGCAGGTGGGCGCCGATCTGACGGCGCGCGGCATCCTGAGGCACCCCTATTACCTGATCGCCCTGGCCTACCAGCGCGGTGACCAGGACCGGATCAAGGCGGGTGAGTTCGAGCTGACCCCGGGCATGCGGCCTTCCGACCTGCTCGACCGGCTCGTCTCGGGTCGCACCATCCAATACCCGATCACACTGGTTGAGGGCTGGACCTTCCGTCAGGCGGTCGATGCCATCATCGCCGACCCGCGCTTCGGCGCCGATCTCGCCGGCAGGAGCGATGCCGAGCTGATGACGGCCCTGGGGCATGCGGGCGTGCATCCCGAGGGTCGACTCTTCCCCGATACCTACAGCTTTCCGCGCCGGACCACCGGCATGGAGGTCCTACGCCGGGCCTATGAGCGTATGGAACGGGTCCTGAGCGAGGAATGGGAGGGCCGCGACGCCGGGCTGCCTCTGGAAAACCCCTACCAGGCCCTCATCCTCGCCTCCATCATCGAGAAGGAGACGGCGGTGCCGGCCGAGCGCCCGGCGATTGCCGGGGTCTTCGTGCGGCGCCTGCAGAAAGGCATGCGCCTTCAGACCGATCCCACGGTGATCTACGGGATGGGCGAGCGCTACGATGGCGACATCCGGCGCTCCGATCTCCAGGAGGCGACTCCTTACAACACCTATCTGATCGACGGCTTGCCGCCCACACCCATCGCATTGGCCGGTCGCGAAGCGATCCATGCCGCCCTGCACCCGACCCCCGGAGACAGCCTCTACTTCGTTGCGCGCGGCGACGGCAGCCATGTCTTCTCCGCCACCCTGAGCGAGCACAACAGCGCCGTGCGCAAGTTCCAGCTCGGCAAGCCGTGAGTCCGCACCGGGCCTGGCAGTGATAGCGCAGCTGGCACTCGCAGCATGGGCGACGGTCTCCTTCGATGATTGAAAGGGGCGCCTTCATCACCCTGGAGGGGATCGAGGGGGCGGGCAAGTCCTCTCAAGTCGAAGCCATCCATGAGGCGCTGACCAGACGGGGCATCGCGGTCCTGACTACCCGCGAGCCCGGCGGGTCGCCCGTCGCCGAGCGCATTCGCGGCCTGCTCCTCGATCGGGAGAACACCGGCATGAGCCACCTGGCCGAATTGCTGCTGGTCTTTGCCGCCCGGGCGGAGCACCTGGAGAAGGTCGTGATTCCGGCCCTGGACCGGGGGATCTGGGTGCTGTGCGATCGGTTCACCGATGCGACCTATGCCTACCAGGGCGGGGGACGCGGCGAGGACCCGGCGCGCATCGCCGTCCTGGAGACCCTGGTGCAGGGGACTTTGAGGCCTGATCTCACCCTGGTCTTCGATCTTGCGCCAGAGCTGGGGCTGGCCCGGGCGCGCGGTCGTGGCGAGGGGGCCGACCGTTTCGAATCCGAGCGCCTCGCCTTCTTCGAGCGCGTCCGCGCCGTCTATCTGGAGCGTGCCCGGAAGGCCGACGGACCGAGTCGGGTCATCGATGCCGCGCAGCCGCTGGGATCGGTGACCACGCAGGTGCGGGGCATCATCCGTGACTTCGCCGATTCGCGGACCTCATTCGGTGGGGGCCGCCAGACCCATGAGTGAGGCCCCTGCCGTCCCGGAGGTCGAGCTCGTCCCCTGGCTGGTTCCGGAGTGGGAACGACTGTGTCAGGCCACCCGGGCGGATCGGCTCCCCCACGCCCTGCTGCTCGCCGGTCCGCGGGGAGTCGGTAAGCGTTGGCTCGGCGAGCTCCTGGCCAGGGCGCTCCTGTGCGCCAGTCCCCGTGCCGATGGCAGGGCCTGCGGCCTTTGCCAGGACTGCCACCTCAGCGCCGGCGGAAGCCATCCGGATCTGCGGCGCCTGGTCCCGGACCCAGAGTCGAAATCCGGCGAGATCGGAATCGATGGGGTCCGCGCCCTAACCGAATGGGCCTCCCTCACGGCAGGGCGCAGGCCGCGCAAACAGGTCCTGATCGACCCGGCGGACCGCCTCAACACCGCCGCCGCCAACGCCCTGCTGAAGACCCTCGAGGAGCCACCCGGGCCCCTGCTCCTGGTGCTCATCGCCGAGCAGCCCGAGCGGCTCCCGGCCACCATTCGCAGCCGCTGTCAGCTCCTCAAGCTCGGGGTGCCACCGAGGGAGCAGGCACTCGATTGGCTCAGCGGGCGCCTCTGCGACCCCGAGGCGAGCGCCGTCCGGCTTGGGCTCGCCCATGGGGGACCGCTGCGCGCCCTCACGGAGCTGGAGCCGTCGACCCTCGAGGCGCACGCCCGGCTGCGCTCCAGCCTCGCCGGGCTGGCCAGCGGCGCGCTCGATCCGGTGCGCGAAGCGGACGGTTGGAACCAGGTCGGGGCGCGGCTATCATTGGACTGGCTCGCCGGCTGGCTCTGTGACCTGGTGCGGATGGCACAGGGCGGTCCCCGTGCTAGGCTCGACGATCCCGGCTCTCGAGATGCCTTCGGCGAGCTCGGGGCCCGGCTCGATCCGGCCCCGACTCATCGTTTGCTGCGGCGGGTCCTCGAGGCCCGGGGGCTGGTGGATACCACCGTCAATCCACTCCTGCTACTGGAGTCCCTGCTGATCCTCTGGTCCCGGCTGAATGGACGTTGAAATTCGAGTCGCCCCGCTCAATGATGGCAAAGTCAGAGAATAGACCTTGAGCACCCCGATGAATCCCATGGGCGCCTTCGGCGGCCAGCAACGCATCCTGAGCTTCGTCATCAAGGACAAGTCCGCCCTCTACGCCTCCTACATGCCCTTCATCAAGAACGGAGGGCTCTTCATTCCGACGACCAAGCGCTATCAGCTCGGCGACGAGATATTCCTGCTGCTCCAACTGATGGACGAGCCCGATCGCATACCGGTCGCCGGCAAGGTGATCTGGGTCACGCCGACCGGGGCCGAGGGGAACAGGTCCGTCGGGGTCGGGGTCCAGTTCAGCGACCAGGACAAGGGTGTGGCCCGCCACAAGATTGAGGAGTATCTGGTGGGCGCCGTCAACTCGGAGCGGCCGACGCATACCATGTAGGAAGGGCCTAGGGCCTAGCGCCGAGCGCCGAGCGGCGAGGGGCGAGGGGCGAGGTGGCCATCGCGACGTTGCCGGATATGATCCCATGTATGTCGATTCGCACTGCCATCTCGATCGGGTGGATCTAGCGCGCTATGAGGGCGATTTTTCGCGCCTGATGGCCGCGACGGCAGAGGCCGGTGTCTCGGCCATGCTCTGCGTCTCGATCGATCTCGGCGGGTATCCGGCCATGCGCGCCCTGGTCGATCCCTATCCGAACGTGTCGGTCTCGGTCGGTGTCCACCCCAATCAGGAGCCCGAAGGTCCCGGGCACCGGGAGCCGACCCCGGACGAGCTGGTGGACCTGGCCGAGGATCCACGCAACGTCGCGATCGGTGAGACCGGACTCGACTATTTCCATGGCGAGGGCGATCTCGATTGGCAGAGAGAGCGTTTCCGGGTCCACATCGCCGCCGCCCGCGCCTGCCGAAAGCCGCTGATCATCCACACCCGGGACGCCCGGGACGATACCATCCGTATCCTGCGCGAAGAGCAGGCTCGGGATGTCGGCGGTGTGCTGCACTGCTTCACCGAGAGCTGGGAGATGGCGAGCCAGGGTATGGACCTCGGCTTCTATGTGTCCTTCTCGGGCATCGTCACCTTCAAGAACGCCGCCGCGCTGCGTGAGGTGGCCCGCCGGGTGCCGCTCGAGCGGCTCTTGATCGAGACCGACTCGCCCTATCTCTCCCCCGTTCCCTATCGGGGCAAGCCCAACGAGCCCCGGTTCGTGCCCCATGTGGCCGCCTGTATCGCCGAGCTTCGCGGGTTGCCCCCGGATGAGCTCGCGGCGATCACGAGCGACAACTACTTCCGGCTTTTTCGACCACTCCCATCCGCCTGACCCGACCCGGACTTGACGACCCGCCTGCCGCCCGCGCGTCTCGTCCAGCCGGTTTTCGACTGCGTCATATGCCGCAGTGTGTCCGGTATTTTCCACGAATTCCGTCCGGTAGCCAGGCGGCAACACCCATGCCATTGAGCCTGAGCCCCCGCCCCCGTTAGGCTGCGCCTGCTCCGATTTGGAGCCCATAAGCTTGGGGGAATTGGGGATGGGGACACGATTTGAAACAATATTGTCGGGGGTCCTGCTCGGCGCTGTCATCGGGCCGGGCCTGGGCGCCGCGCCGCCCGCATCGGCAGAAGAGCCCGTGTCCACCCTGGGGGAGGTCCAGGTAACGGCCCCCCTGGATGCCCCCCTCGGCTCCGGTCCCTTTTCCCTGGGGCCAGCCGATATCCGGCCCCAGCGCGCCCGCACCAGTGACACCGCCAGCCTGCTCAGGGACATTCCGGGTGTCAGCACCTATGGCGCCGGTGGCGTGTCCAGCCTGCCGGTCATCCGCGGCCTGGCCGATGACCGCCTGCGCACCAAGGTGGACGGCATGGACCTCGCCGCGGCCTGTCCCAACCACATGAACTCACCGCTGTCCTACATCGACCCCACGGCCGTGGAGAGCATGCAGGTCTATCCCGGCGTCACCCCGGTCAGTGTGGGGGGCGACAGCATTGGCGGCAGCATCCTGGTGCAGTCCGCCGCCCCCGCCTTCGCCGACCCCGGCGGGCGCCTGATGACCGGCGAGGCGGGCACCTTCTACCGCAGCAACGGTGACAGCTGGGGCGGCAATGTCTCCGGTACCTTTGCCACCGATAGCGCCAGCATCAATTACACCGGCTCCTACGCCCAGTCCGACAACTACAAGGCCGGAGGCGACTTCAAGGACTACATCTTCACCGGCCGGGCGGGTCATACCCTGGATCTGGATGAGGTGGGGTCCACCGCATATCAAGCCAGCAACCAGGCCGTCAAGCTCGGGTGGAAGAATGGCGGCCAGCTGGTCGACTTCACCGCGGGCCGCCAGCACATCCCCTACGAGGCCTTCCCGAACCAGCGGATGGACATGACGGACAACCAGAACGACCAGTTCAACCTGGCATATACGGGAGAGCAGGGCTGGGGCACTCTGAAGGCGCGGGCCTATTACCAACACACCCAGCACGAGATGGATTTCGGAGACGACAAGCGGTTCTGGTATGGCCCAGGGAAGCCGCCACTCGGGTCCGGCGGCGATATCGCCATCAACGGCACCCCGTGCTCGCCGATCTCAGGGGTGCGCATGATCAACGGCATGATGGTCGGTTGTGCCGCCGGCATGCCGATGGAAACTGACGGAAAGAACGCGGGGCTCGTCGTCAGCGCCGATATCCCGCTGCAGACGGGAGACTTGCTGCGCCTCGGTGGCGAGTACCAGAACTATCGCCTGGACGATTGGTGGTCGCCTTCGGGCGCCGGCATGTGGCCTTACACCTTCTGGAACATCAACGGCGGACAGCGCGACCGCTATGCGGTGTTCGGCGAGTGGGAGATCCGCAAGGAGCGCTGGACGCACATCCTGGGCCTGCGCTATGAGGCCGTGGCGATGGATGCAGACCCGGTGCACGGCTACAACCTGGCGACCTATCCGATCAGCGGAGTCGGTGGGCTGGGCAATCAGACACGCGATGCCGCGCTCTTCAACGCCCAGGACCGCTCAAAGACGGACAACAACTGGGACCTCTCGTGGATTGCCCGTTTCAGGCCGGACGCCACCCAGACCTACGAGGTCGGCGTGGGGCGCAAGACCCGCTCGCCCAACCTCTACGAGCGCTACACCTGGTCCACCTGGCAGATGGCCGCCTTCATGAACAACTTCGTGGGCGACGGTAACGGCTACGTGGGCAACGTCGATCTCAACCCGGAGGTCGCCAGCACGGTGAGCCTCACCGGTGACTGGCACGACGCCAAACAAGAGCGCTGGGGCATCCGGGTGACGCCCTACTACACCTATGTGGAGGATTACATCGACGCGGTGCAGTGGGACTCCATGACCAATGCCCCCCGTATCGTGCCCGTGGTCGACAATTTCACCGTGCTCAGGTATGTCAATCAATCCGCCCGTCTCTATGGTGTCGACCTCGCGGCCCATTACCTGGTCGCGAGTGGCACCGGCCTCGGCGATTTCAGGGGCCGTCTGGTGGCGAGCTATGCCAAGGGGGAGAATGACGACACGGGGGACAACCTCTATAACATCATGCCGCTGAACGCGAGACTGGCATTGACGCAAGAGCTGGGACCCTGGCGCAACACCCTGGAAGGTGAATTCGTCGCCGCCAAGGACGACGTCTCCCAGGTGCGCAACGAGATGGAGACCTCGGGTTACGGTCTCGCCCATCTGCGCAGCCGCTATGAAAAGAAGACATGGAGTCTGGAGGTCGGCGTCGAAAACCTGTTCGACCGCCTCTATGACCTGCCGCTGGGAGGGGCCTACGTGGGTCAGGGGACGACCATGACGATCCCGCCCCTGCCCAACCAGCCCCAGTGGGGAACGCCGGTGCCGGGACCGGGCCGCTCCATCTATGCCGCCGTCAGCGTGAATTTCTGATGTCGTCCCTCGGCTGCGCCTGAGCGCAGCCCTCCGGGGCCCGCGAGCCGGACCCTTAGAATCGAGTGAGCCAGGCCTCTCGTTCGGGCTTGCCCCGGGCCTGCGACCCCACCGATCCCTCCCCCATGTGGCCGCCTTCGGGCGGCCTTGTCCTTGTTCGCGCGGCGATTGACCGCTGCCGGCTTGTCAAGGCGCGCGCGGGGGGTTAGGTTGCTCGCCTTCGGTGCGCCGGGGGCGTTATCGCGCGAAGCGCTAAAGCTGCCGGGCGCTCCTTCCAACCACCAGCATTCACCCATTTACGACCGACAGGGGGACGGAATGGCCGACTTTGCCAAGCTTCATGCCCAGAACCACAGGATCACCGAGGTCTCCAACGTCTTCCTCTACCTGATTCGCGAGCGTCCCATGTGCGACACCGAGTGCGCGCGCAACCTCTTTTTCGACTATGTCGCCAAGGTGCGCGAGCACGTGGAACTGGTGGACTCCCAGTTGTGTGCCCGGCTCATCAAGAGCCAGGACCGTGACATGAAGAACACAGCCGACCGCTTTCTAGCGGGCTCGACCGAGATCAAGCGCATCTTCGCCGCCTATCTCAAGGACTGGTGCGACGAGCGCAAGCACGAGCTCAAGATCGCCAACCATGCGGCCTTCGTCGAGGATACCAACCAGATGTTCGGCCTGGTCCTTGACCGCATCCAGCGCGAGACCGAGCACCTCTATCCGCTGGTGCGCCGGCTGGAGACCCAGGGCGCCTGAGATCGCAGACGTCGAGCCGCGTCCCCCGCCGATCGAATCGAGGGGAGGGGGCCGCAGGGGCCGACCAAGGGCGCCGGCCGCTGGGACTCGCCCGGCGGTGATCTCCGGTCGCTGGGGGCGCCCCCCCGGACGCTCTATTCACGGTCTCGGGGAGTCGGCGCCTCGAGCAAGGCCCAGGGGGATCTTTCGCTGATGACTCAGGACGGCGTTAACAAGGCAGTTGTGCTGCTCTTGGCGCTGGGGATCTCGGCGCTTTTTCTCGCCATGATCCATCAGTTCCTGCTGGCGATCCTGATGGCTGGAATCTTTGCCGGGCTCGCCCATCCGCTGTTCGCTCGCCTGCAGCGTCTCTTTGGTGGACGGCGCCATCTGGCCTCGATCGCGACCCTGTCGATCCTGATCGTGATGGTGGTCCTTCCGGTGACACTGTTGGGCAGCCTGTTGGTCGCGCAGACGTTCGACCTCAGCCAGTCGGTGGGCCTGTGGCTCAAGACGAATCTGGAGGAGCCGGAGGCCCGCGCGGCGCTCCTGAACAACCTGCCGTTCCACGACCAGCTCGCACCCCATTGGAACACCCTGGCCAAACAGGCGGGACAGGCAACCGCGGGTCTGAGCAAGGCGCTGGTCGATGGACTCTCCAGCGTCACCCTGGGCGCCGTCAGCTTCCTGTTCCTGACCTTCGTATTCCTCTACAGCCTGTATTTCTTCCTGTTGGACGGGCGCGGTCTCCTGGATCGCATCCTCTACTACCTGCCGCTCAATGCCCGGGACGAAGGCCTGCTCCTGGAGCGCTTCACCTCCGTCACCCGGGCGACTTTGCGCGGCTCGCTGTTGATCGCCGTCCTGCAGGGGACCCTGGCGGGTATCGCCTTTGCCGTGGCCGGTATCCCCAACGCGGTGTTCTGGGGTTCCGTGATGGCGGTGCTGTCGACCATCCCGAACATCGGCGCGGCCCTGGTCTGGATACCGGCCGCCGCTATCCTGATCCTGCAGGGGCACACCACGACCGGCATCGCCCTGGCCGCCTTTTGCGCCCTGATCGTCGGCAGCCTGGACAACGTGTTGCGTCCCATCCTGGTCGGTAAGGACACCAAGATGCACGAGCTCCTGATCTTCTTCAGCACCCTGGGCGGCATCTTCATGTTCGGCTTTCCGGGGCTCTTCATCGGCCCCGTCATCGCCTCGCTCTTCGTGTCCATCTGGGGGATCTACGGGGTGGAGTTCGCCGACGTCCTGCCGGCCGTAGAGGCGGTCCCGCGCGATCAGGCCGTCGGTCCACCGCGGTCCGAGGGGCCTCCCTCGGGCATGCCCCCGGACCAGAGCGCCTGGGCCTCGGACCTGACGGCGGACGAGAAACCGGTGCCGAGCGAATCCGGTTCCAAGCCGCCGCAGGCGGCCTGAGCCACCGCTCAGGCAGGTTGGCACCAAGGCCGGTGCTCCCCGGTGGGCCTGCACGCGACGCCGAGCTCCCGACTTGGCGCCGGCCGGGCCGAGGCGGGGCGCCGCCGAGATCCTTTGTGGTCCGTGCCCGGAGCGCCGGATCCGGATGGCTGAAACTCATTACTCATCAGGAGACGGGGTGACTTCAGGGGCAGACGGCGTGAGGGCTCGAGCTGTGACGCGCCGCTACGGCGTGGTTGCAGGGATTGTGGAGAATCCAAGTTCCCTGCAATTCCTGGTCTGTCGCCGGCGATGCCCTGACCAGGGCGCCCGCGATCTTGCTGCCATAGGCAGCGAAGGCGGCCAGTAGGAGAGAAAACGTCGGAAGACCCCTGCTTGTTGGACGGAAGGGCGCGACTGCACCGCCAATTTTCATCACGTTCTTGGAAAAGCGAAAAGCGAGCAGTTATGAACAGGACGTTGGCGGAAGAGGACACCCAGGACCGCCTGGACATGCCACCCGAGATCACGTCCCGGAATTTCCCTTTCCTGCGGTCTTGCGAACAACAGCTCGACCGCCCCAAGATAACGCGGCTCTATGACCGGCGTAGCGACCAGGTCTCCATGGACGAGTTCGAGTGGATCGGGATTTAGGAAGACCTTGCCGGTTGGTCACCGCCTCCAGGAAGGCGACGTACTGCTCCACGCGCATCTCTGTCTGGCTGACCAACAGGTACTCCTGCAGCGAGTCAATACGGCGATAGTGGCCGAACTTCGCGCCAGGGTCGTAGCGCTCCGCGGAGTCGGAGAGCACCTCCGGGATCAGTACCCCTTCACCCGCATATCGTCGGCCTAGACCTCACAGTGCCCGCCCCGGAGTTGACCGTGCAGCAGGGCGAAGGCGTTGCCACAGACCAGATTGGGGGCGCGGCTCGCCCCGGTCATGGAGAAGACCGCGCCGTTGACGTACGCGTGGCGGGTGTCCTGCCGGCGCTCCCAGGCGAGGCATTCCGATGGACTCATCTGGTGCAGGCGTGCGCTGGTAGGGGTCTCCTGCGGCTCGCACGGCGCGATGCCTGGGACCAAGTGTTGCGTGTGTCGCGGCGGCGTGCACCCGGGTGGCCGAGGTCGCGCGCTGGTGGCTCGCCCCGCGAGTCCCGTCCGACGAGGTCATCGTCTAGACGAGTTACCAGGCTCGGTATTGCGCAGCTGAAGGCTCCTTGGCGAAGGTTCGAGCAAGAAACCGGGGGTTGAGCCCCCGTCCTGGGCGCTCTGCATCGACTGGGCCATGCACCCGCGGATCCAAAGGTGCAGAATCGGGCAGGTTGCCCGCCAGCGGTTATGGTTCAGAGGCCGATGTCTCCAACTGGGTGCAGGTGAACACTGGCCATCCTCGAGCAAGCAACAGTCATGCAAGCCGCCTTCAAGCCAACGCTATACGAACAACTGGAGTCCCTGCCGGAAGGACTCACTGGAGAGATCCTCAATGGTCAGCTGCATGCGCAGCCGCATCCCGCCGGCCCGCACGGGCGGGCGAGCGTTGTATTGGATCGGGCGATCGGGCGCAGCTATGACGACGGTGAAGGACCGGGTGGTTGGTGGCTGTTCATCGAGCCTGAGGTCCACTACGTCCGGGACTGCGAGGTTGCGGTCCCCGATCTCGCCGGTTGGCGGCGAACGCGCATGCCCCGCATCCCAGGGGACCACCGCTTCGAGGTGACCCCAGATTGGATCTGCGAAATCCTCTCCCCGTCGACGGCCAGCAAGGACCGCGAGATCAAGACGCCCACTATGGCGTGCCCTTCGCCTGGCTTGTCGATCCCGTGCGCCGCACTCTGGAAGCCTACGGCTTGGAGGACGGGCAATGGCGTTTGCTCGCCGACGCATCGGGAGAAGACGTGATCGCGGTCGCGCCATTCGACGCGTTGCAGCTTGATCTGAAGACGCTCTGGATCTTACGCTCGAGGGCGGCGGGGGCCATAGGTCTTGTCATTTGCCTCGAGCCTACGGTGCCGGGACATTGCCGGAGCGTGATGCGCAAAAGGCAAAACTGTCCCCCTCTTCCGAGAAACCCGCGCAGGTTGGGCGGAGGTACGAAGCCCAACGCGGGACCTCGATCGTTTTGGTTCTACAGGCCGCGCGTCTTCCCAAGGCGCATGAATCCTCGCCGGGTCCCGGAGCGGTTGCACCACGCTGATCGTCGGTGAATCTGCGCCACTCGCCACTCGCCACTCGCCACTCGCCACTCGCCACTCCGAGGATCCATACGCGCGGGGCCGGCAGATGCCGGCCCCGCGCGCCCCCGAGTCGTTCGGGCCAATCAAGACGGGTTCTCAGGCCGCGAGCTTGCGCAGCACGTAGTGCAGGATGCCGCCGTTGCGGTAGTAGTCGATCTCGTTGGGGGTGTCGATGCGCACCCGGGCGGTGAAGGTCTTGACCGAGCCGTCGGTTGCCGTCGCCTTCACGGTCACCTGTTTGGCCTCGCCATTGGCGAGCCCGAGGATGTCGAAGGTCTCGGTGCCGGTCAGCCCCAGCGACTGGGCATTGGCCCCATCGGTGAACTCGAGCGGCAGTATGCCCATGCCCACCAGATTGGAACGATGGATGCGTTCATAGCTCTCGGCGATCACCGCACGCACCCCGAGCAGGCGGGGTCCCTTGGCGGCCCAGTCGCGGGACGACCCCGAGCCGTATTCCTTGCCCGCCAGCACGATCACCGGCACCCCGTCGCCCTGGTAGCGCATGGCCGCGTCGTAGATGGACATCTCCTCGCCCGTGGGCTGGTGGAGGGTGACCCCGCCCTCGGTGCCCGGGGCCATGAGATTGCGCAGCCGGATGTTGGCGAAGGTGCCGCGCATCATCACCTCGTGGTTGCCGCGCCGGCTGCCGAGGCTGTTGAAGTCCTTCTTGTCGACCCCGTGGGCGATCAGATATTGGCCGGCCGGGGAGTCGGGCTTGATGGACCCAGCCGGTGAGATGTGGTCGGTGGTGATAGAGTCGCCCAGCACGGCGAGACAGCGCGCGCCCGCGATGTCGCTTGCCTCGCCGACCTCCATGGTCATGCCCTCGAAGTAGGGCGGGTTGCGGATGTAGGTGGAGTCGGGCCAGTCGTAGGTCTGGCCGCCGGCGGCCTCCAGGGAGCGCCAGCGCTCGTCGCCGTCGTAGACGTTGGCGTAGGCGGAGGTGAACTCGTCGACGGTCACGAAGTCGGCGATGGCCGAGCTAATCTCGTCCTGGGAGGGCCAGATGTCCTTAAGGTAGACGTCCTTGCCCGCGGCGTCCCGGGCCAGGGGTTGGGTGTAGGGGTCGATGTCGATACGCCCGGCGATGGCATAGGCCACCACGAGGGGCGGGCTCGCCAGATAGTTCATGCGCACCTCGGCATGGACCCGGCCCTCGAAGTTGCGGTTACCCGAGAGGATGGAGACCGCGCACAGGTCGTGGTCGGCGATGGCCTTGGAGACCGGCGCCGGCAGTGGACCGGTGTTGCCGATACAGACTGTGCAGCCGTAGCCCACGTTGTGGAAGCCGAGCGCCTTGAGCGGCTCGATCAGCCCGGCCCGCTCCAGATAGCGGGTCACCGCCATGGAGCCTGGCCCCAAGGATGTCTTGACCCAGGGGGCGCGTTTGAGGCCCCGATCCGCGGCCTTCTTGGCCACCAGGCCCGCGGCCAGCATCACCGAGGGGTTGGAGGTGTTGGTGCACGAGGTGATGGCGGCGACCACGATGGAGCCGTCGCCGATCTCCACCTCCTGGCCGTCGATCATGGTCTTGACGGGCCCCTTGTCCGGGAGGTTGCGCTCGGCCTTGAGTGCCGCCAGGGCCTTGGGGAAATGGGCGGCCATCTCAGTGAGCGGCACCCGGTCCTGGGGCCGCTTGGGGCCGGCCAGGGAGGGCACCACGTCACCTAGGTCGAGACTCAGCGTCTCCGAGTAATCGGCCTCCGCGGCATCGGCCGTATGCCAGACTCCCTGAGTCTTGCAGTAGGCTTCCACCAGTGCGACCTGCTCCTCGGAGCGCCCGGTGAGCCGCAGATAGTCCAGGGTGATCCGATCGATGGGGAACAGGCCGCAGGTGGCGCCGTACTCCGGCCCCATGTTCGCGATGGTGGCCCGCTCGCCCATGGGCAGGGAGGCGATGGCGGGACCGTAGAAGTCCACGAACTTGCCCACCACGCCATGCTTGCGCAGCATGTCGACGATGGTGAGCACCAGGTCGGTCGCGGTCACGCCCTCGCGCAGATGGCCGGTGAGCTTGAAGCCCATCACCTTGGGGACCAGCATGGAGACCGGCTGGCCGAGCATGGAGGCCTCCGCCTCGATCCCCCCCACGCCCCAGCCCAACACGCCGATGCCGTTGACCATGGTGGTATGTGAGTCGGTGCCGACGCAGGTGTCGAAATAGGCCTGGGTGGTCCCGTTGAGGGGTTTCGGGAAGACCACCCTGGCGAGGAACTCCACGTTCACCTGGTGGACGATGCCGGTATCCGGCGGCACCACCTTGAAGCCGTCCAGGGCCTGTTGGCCCCACTTGAGGAACTGGTAGCGCTCCTGATTGCGCTCGAATTCCACCTCCGCGTTCTTGGCGAAGGCGTCATCGGAGCCGAAGTAGTCCACCTGCACCGAGTGGTCGATGACGAGCTCCGCGGGCTGGAGCGGATTGATGCGGGCCGGGTCGCCGCCCAGGGCCTTCATGGCGTCGCGCATGGCGGCCAGGTCGACGACGGCCGGCACGCCCGTGAAGTCCTGCATTAGCACCCGGGCCGGGCGGTACTGGATCTCCTTGGAGGGCTCGGCCTTCGGGTCCCAGGTCTCAAAGAAGGCGATGTCCTCGCGGGTGACGGTCACCCCGTCCTCGTTGCGCAGCAGGTTCTCCAGCAGGATCTTGATGGAGTAGGGCAGCCGGGCACTGCCCGGGACCGCGTCGACCCGGTAGATCTCGTAGTCCTGACCCTGCACCTCGAGGGTGGACTTGGCTTTGTAGCTGTTGCTCATGGGTCGGCTCCGGGGTCGTCTGGGATCGGATTGGCGGGTGCGGCGGCAAGCGTCGCTCGATCGCCGGATTCTAGCGGGCACCCTCTGAGAGCGCCACGTGCTGCACTGCAATACAAGCCATTGCGGCGGCAGCCGCGGATGATGACGCCCAACGGGCGAGACGGAGAGATCTGGCGGTGTCGCCTAGTCGGTGGCGGTCTTCGCAAGGCCCGCGAGCGTGTTGCTCAGCGTGGTCAGCTGTCCCTCGCAGCCATTCAGCCGATGGCGCTCGCCCAGGTAGGCCGGGTCGTTGTAGACGAGCCAGACCTTGCCGTCGTCATCCTTCCAGATCAGCGCCTTCAGCGGCAGGTCGATGCCCATGCTGCGACCGCACTGCATCAGCGGCGTCCCCACCTTGGGCGTTCCGAAAATCACCAGCTCGGTGGGCGCCAGCTCCATGCCGACGCTCTTGGCGCCCGCGGCATGATCGATGCGGGAAAAGACCTTGATCCCCTTGGCCTCCAGCGCCGCCACCAGCCTTTCCGCGGTGGTGGGGACATCGAATCGGCTCTGGACCGAGACCAGGCCATTGTCCGCGAGGGCGGCTTGGGTGACGGCGATGAGGACGGTGGCGAGCACATAGCGCTTGAACATGGTCCGATCTCCGGTTGGAGGCTGGGCGGGGGCCGCCATTGCTGCGGCCGGATTGGCCATTCGATGCCTTGGCCGGGCAAATAAGGCGCGTTGGGAATACGAGCGCAGTATAGCGGCCTCACCCCCAGGCTCCCGGGCAATCCCGCGATGGCGAAACGAGGGCAGGCACCTGCCTGTCCCCGAGACCCAAATCCTGACACGGTTGCTTACAAATCCAACCACAGGGGTCGGGTGGATAAGCGAAAGCGCATCCACCGAAGCCGCCCCGGGAGATGCGTCGCGTCCCGACTTCGCGGTGAACCCGTGGCGCCCTGCCGCGCGCCTTATCCCCGACGGAGGGTTACAGTGGCTCGGCGCGGCGGTACTAGAGCACCAGGACGGTCACCAGATAGACCGTCAGCGCGGCTACCGTACCCTGGACCAGGGTGCCCAGGGTCTGGAGCTTGTAGCCGGTCTTCACATCCATCCCGGAGAACTGGGTCACCACCCAGAAGTAGCTGTCGTTGGCGTGGGAGACCACCATGGCGCCGGCGCCGATGGCCACCACCACCAGGGCCTTCTCGGTGTCCCCGCCCAGGCCCAGGCTCTCCAGGAGCGGGGCGATCAACCCGGCGGTGGTGATGATCGCGACCGTCGACGAGCCCTGGGCGGTCTTGATCCCGGCGGCGATGACGAAGGGCAGCCAGATGCCCAGGTTGGACCCGGTCAGGGCGCCGCCGATCACGTCGGCGATCCCCGAATTCTGCAGCACCTTGCCGAAGGCCCCGCCGGCCCCGGTGATGATGATGATGGTGGCCGCGCCCAGGATCGCCTCACCGACCCAGCCGGTCATGGAGAGCATCTCCCGATCGAACCGTCTCGGCAGGGTCATGGCAAGGCCGACACCGATCAGCAGGGCGACCACCGGCTGCCCCAGGAATCCCAGCAGCTCGATCAGCGCGCCGCCCTCGCCGAAGGGCTTGGTCGGAAGTTCGCTGATGGAGCGGGCAACGATCAGCACGATGGGCAGGAAGATGGGCAGGAGCGAGCGCAGGACCGTGGGCCCCTCTGACTCGGCCGCCGCGGCCGGCACCTGACCGGTGTCGGTCGTGGTCTCTGCGATGCCGAGGGGGCCGGCCTCCTCGGGGTCGATGTAGGTGCGCGAGGCGACCAGCACCGCGAACAGCCAGCCGGCCAGCATGGAGACCACGGCGACCAGCATGCCCCACAGGATCACCAGACCCAGATCGGCGCCCAGGATACCCGCTGCCGCCACCGGCCCCGGGGTCGGCGGGACCATGGTGTGGGTCGCGTAGAGCCCCAGGCTCAGGGCGATGGCGGCCGAGGCGAGGGTGATCCCGGCCTTGCTCGCCAGGGCCCGCATGAGCGAGGACAGCAGGACGAACGCCGAATCGCAGAACACCGGGATGGAGACGATGTAGCCCATTCCCGCCATGGCCAATGGCACCTGCCGCTCGCCGGTGAGCTTGAGGATGCTGGTCGCCAGTCGGTAGGCCCCGCCCGACTTCTCGAGGAAGGCCCCGATGATGGCACCGGCCAGGATGACGATGCCGATATAGCCGATGGTGCCACCGAAGCCCTTGTTGACCGAATCCACGACGTCCTTCAGGGGCATGCCGGAGAGGATGCCGAAGCCGAAGGCGGTGAGCAGCAGGGCCAGGAAGGGGTGCATCTTGAGCCTGGTGGTGGCCAGGACGATGAAGAGGATGGATAGAACCAACAGTGCAATGAGCCACATGGTGATCTACTCCGGGACGCGGATGTCGGGTTGGGGCTTGAAGGCTGCGGGCGCGATCGGCGCGGTGCGCTGCTAGCGCCCGCGGTGGGAGGCGCTGAAGAAACAGCGCACGACCTGCTCTGTCGCCGCTTGCAGCAGCGCCGGTCCGGCCTCCATGGCCTGGTCCAGGTTGAGGGGGCCGGGGCACAGGCTGAAGACGGCGTCGATGCCGATCTGGTGCAGATCGCTGATCCGCTCACCGATGCCGCCGGCGATGGCCATACAGGGGATGCCCTTCGCCTTGGCCCGCTGGGCGACCCCGGCCGGGGCCTTACCGAAGGCGGTCTGGAAATCGATCTGGCCCTCGGCGGTGACCACCAGGTCGGCACCCGCGAGCTGGGTGTCGAGCCCGACCAGGTCCAGCACCAGGTCCACGCCACGCCGCAGCTCCGCCCCCAGGAAGGCGTGCAGCCCGGCGCCGAGCCCGCCGGCCGCCCCGGCGCCAGGCATCTCCCGCACGTCCAGCCCGAGGTCGGCGGCGATGATCTCCGCCAGATGGGCGAGGCCCGCGTCGAGCTCCTCCACCTGGGCCGGCGATGCGCCCTTCTGTGGGCCGTAGACATGGGCGGCGCCGCGGGGACCGAGCAACGGGTTGTCCACGTCGCAGATGGCCTCGCAGCGCACCGAGGCCAGGCGCGGGTCCAAGCCGCTGGTGTCGATGCGGCAGATCGCCCGCAGCGCCCCGCCCACCGGCGCGACCCGGTCGCCCGAGGCGTCGAGAAAGCGGATCCCCAGGGCCTCGGCCATGCCGATGCCGCCGTCGTTGGTGGCGCTGCCGCCGATCCCCACGACGATATGGCGGGCACCTAGGTCGAGCGCCGTGCGAATCAGCTCGCCGGTGCCGTAGGTGGTGGTGCGGGTCGGGTCACGGTCCTGGGGAGACAGCAGCGCCAGGCCGCTCGCCACCGCCATCTCCACCGCCGCCAGACCCAGGGCAGGGACATGGCAGAGGGCCGCCTCGATGGGCTCGCCGAGCGGGCCGCGAACGGCCGCGACCCGAGCCTCGCCACTCAGCGCGTCGATGAGCACCTCGGCCAGACCGTCCCCGCCGTCTGCCACGGGAACCTTGACCACATCGGCACCGGGGAAGGCCGCGCGCACCCCCTGCTCCATGGCCAGGGCCGCCCGCATGGCCGACATGCTGCCCTTGAAGGCATTCGGTGCCAGGACGATCTTCATCGGCGACTCCAGGGCGCTGAACCGGAATTCGCGCAGGATAGCCGATCCGAGGGCCCGTCATGGAGGTCTGGCTCAGGACGGTCCGTCCTCGTGAGATTGGAGGGGCCTGGTGTGAAGCCGGGTGGTGTCGCGCGGCTCGGAAGGCGTGGGCGTCAACGACCTTGAAGGTCGCAGGCGCCGGTGCGGTCGGCAATCGAGGTCAACTTTCGGGTCTGGCGCGTCCGTTACCGCCCATCCAACGGGCAGTCAAAGGATTCGGAGCCGAGGGAATTCAGGCCGGAGACGGCTCTGGGTCGGGTCCCGGGGCGGGGATCAGCAGTCCGGGCAGGCACCTTTGACGGCCGCTTCCTGGCGAGCCGGCTCCTCCTCCTCGACGCGAAGCGTCTCGCGCCCGAACCAGACAAAGGCAAGCAAATAGAACCCGGTAGCGAGGATGCCGGCGATGGACAGGGTGTCGATGATCATGGGGCCTCTGGAAAGCGTCGGACGAGACGCGACGTTAGGATTCACTGGCCACCATATAAGTGCTCGCTTAAATACTGTCAAGCCTTGTTGTCCAAACTTGACCCGCGGCAGCATTTCTGGAGTCGTTGGTAGGGGATAACCGGACGCTCCTTGTGGGGAACCTCTTCCTGGACTAGCTTTAACCGGGCAATGCGAATTCGCAACGGCCATGGAAGGGCCAACAAGAGTCGAAGGGACAGGGCTGGATGAGCTGCCCGCTGCGGTGCACCCCTGCGCTCGAGGATGCAACCGGCGGTGGCCCCTCGGTCCGGAGCCCTTACGTCGTGTCTCGCGGGCGACCCTTAAATCAAGGAACCGCCGCGCCAGGCCGCACCGGCACCGCCACCGAGTGAGTCGCGCCCATGTCGGACCGTCCCCTCTCCAGCCCGCCCGATCCCCGTCGCCTGCCCGCACCGCGTGCCGATGCGGCCGCCGTGGGTCCCGCCGGGCGTATCGCCCGCATGTTCATCAACACCCCGGTCACGCCGATGCTGCTCCTGGCCTGCATGTGCCTGGGCGTGATGGGTCTGCTCTTCACCCCACGCCAGGAGGACCCGCAGATCTCGGTGCCGATGATCGACATCTTCGTCCAATATCCCGGCGCCTCCTCGGAGCAGGTGGAGAGCCTGGTCACGGAGCCGCTCGAGCGGATCATGATGGAGATCCCCGGCGTGGAGCACGTCTACTCGGCGACCCAGCGTGGGGCGGCGATGGTGACGGTGCGCTTCTTCGTGGGCGAGGACATGGGTCAATCCATCGTCAAGGTCCACGACAAGCTCCAGTCCAACATGGACCGGGTGCCGCCGGATGTGCGTCTGCCGCTAGTCAAGCCGGTGAGCGTGGATGACGTGCCCGTGGTGACCGCCACCCTCTGGTCCACGGAGGTGGGGGATGCCCAGCTGCGCACCCTGGCGCTGGATGTGCTCCAGCGCCTGGGTTCGGTCTCGGACGTCGGCAAGGGCTTCGTGGTGGGCGGGCGCGAGGACCAGATCCGGGTGGAGGTGCAGATGGAGCGCCTGGCAGGCTACGGCATCACCCTGGACCGCATCGCCGGCACCATCAAGGGGGCCAACTCGGAGCTGGCGACCGGCGCCTCGGAGTCGGGCGGGGCGGCCTTCAACGTCTATTCCGGGGCCTTTCTGCGAACGGCCGACGATATCGCCCGCCTGGTGGTGGGGACCCAGGGCGGGCGTCCCATCTACGTGGGCGACGTCGCGCGGGTGCAGCACATCGCGGAGGACACCAGGCACCTGGTCACCCACTCCACCGGTCCCGCCTATGAAGGTTCGCGCCCGGCCAACGGGGAGCAGGCGGTGACCCTCGCCATCGCCAAGAAGGAAAAGACCAACGGCGTGGTGGTCGCCCAGGCGGTGCTCGATAAGCTCGAGTCTCTCAAGGGCGGGCTGATCCCCGCCAACGTCAACGTCGAGATCACCCGGAACTACGGCAAGACCGCCAACGACAAGGTCAACGAGCTGCTCAGGGCCATGTTCGAGGCGGCGGTCATCGTCTCGGTGCTGTGTCTGGTGGGTCTGGGGGCGCGCGCCGCCTTCGTGGTCATCACCGTGATCCCGGTGGTGATCGTGCTCACCATCTGGTGGGCGATGATGGTGGACTACACCATCGACCGGGTGAGCCTGTTCGCCCTGATCTTCTCCATCGGCATCCTGGTGGACGACGCCACCGTGGTGGTAGAGAACATCTTCCGCCATTGGCTGGAGGAGGGTGAGACCTCCATCGCCGAGGCCATTCGCGCCGTGGATGAGGTCGGCAACCCCACCATCCTGGCGACCCTGACCATTATCGCCGCCCTGCTGCCCATGGGCTGGGTGAGCGGCCTCATGGGGCCCTACATGCGACCCATCCCGGTGTTGGGCTCCTCGGCCATGGCCTTCTCGCTGTTCGCCGCCTTCGTGTTCACGCCCTGGTTCACGCTTCGGGTGCGCCCGCGGCTGGAGGCCCTGCACAAGGCCGAGCGGCGGGAAGAGAAGACGCGAGAGCTGGTGAGCCGGGTGTATCGGCCCCTGGTGACGCCGCTGATCGAGCATCGTCTCCTGGGTCGGACCTTTCTGATCTCCACCATCGTCGCCACCGCCGCCGTTTGCGTCTTGTTTTATACCCAGACGGTACCGGTCAAGATGCTGCCATTCGACAACAAGCCCGAGTTCAGCGTCGTCGTCAACCTGCCGGAGGGCACCGCGCTTCCGGTCACCGCGAACGTGCTGCACGAGCTGGCGAACAAGGTCCGGGAGATCCCCGAGGTCACCGCCGTCCAGACCTATGCCGGCACATCCCAGCCCTTCAACTTCAATGGCATGGTCCGCCACTACTACCTGCGCCGCAGCCCCTGGGACGGCGACCTGCTGGTGATGCTCAAGGACAAGCGGCAGCGCGAGCGTGGCAGCCACGAGATCGCCGTGGCGGCGCGCGCCCTGCTGACCCCGGTCGCCCAGAGCCTGGGGGCGCGCATCGCCGTGGTGGAGATGCCACCCGGGCCGCCGGTGCTCCAGACCGTCGTCGCCGAGGTCTACGGGCCCAGCGCCGAGGTGCGTCGGCAGACCGCCCGGGATCTCACCGGGATCTTCGAGCAGGTCCCGAACATCGTGGACGTCGACACCTATATGGCGGAGCCCTACGACTACTGGCGCTTTGAGGTGGACACCGAGAAGGCGGTGCGCCGCGGGGTCTCGGTGGACGCCATCAACCAGAACCTTGCCATGGCCATGGGCGGCTTCCGGGTCGGCGACGTCAAGCGCGGCACCGTGCTGGAGCCCACCTATATCGTGCTTCAGGTGCCCCTGGCGAACCGCGCCGAGCTCTCGAGCCTGAGCAGCCTGCCGATCGCCACCCCGAGCGGGGAGGTGGTGCCCCTGGCGGAGCTCGGACGCTTCGTCAAGCAGCCCGAGGACCCGCTGATCTATCACAAGGATCTGCGCCCCATGGAGTACGTGGTGGGCGAGATGGAGGGATTTCTGGGCGCACCGATCTACGGCATGTTCGGCGTCGAGGATCTGCTCGAGGACTATCGGGCGCCCGATGGGGTCAAGATCAGCGGTATGCCTTGGGGACTGATCGGACCACCGGCGGATGATTCGGTGTCTGGATTCGAATGGACCGGCGAGTGGACCGTGACCTACGAGACGTTCCGGGATATGGGTATCGCCTTCATGGCCGCCCTGCTGCTGATCTACGGGCTCATCGTCTGGCAGTTCCGGGATCTGGCCCTGAGCGGCCTGATTATGGCGCCCATCCCGCTGACGCTGATCGGCATCATCCCAGGCCACTGGATCATGGGGGCCGAATTCACCGCCACCTCCATGATCGGGTTGATCGCGCTGGGCGGCATCATCGTGCGCCAGTCGATCCTGATCGTGGAGTTCGTCAAGATCGAGGTGGCGAAGGGTCGCAACGTCACCGACGCGGCCATGGCCGGGGCCGAGATCCGCATGAGGCCCATCCTGATCACCTCCCTGACCACCATCGGCGGTGCCTGGACCCTGATCTCGGATCCCATCTTTCAGGGCATGGCGGTGTCCATCTTCTTCGGCGCCGGCGTCGGCACGCTGATGGCCGTCATCGTGATCCCGCTGGGCTGCATCAGCCTGCGCCGCCGCTTCTATCTGGTGGAGACGGAGACGGGGGAGATCGAGCTCTCCCAGCGCTACTTCGAGACCGAGGTCGGCGCGGGCGAGGTCGCTCAACGGGCGCCCCAGGGGCTCAGCGGGTCGAGCCCTGGCGTTGCCGCCGCCCCCGATAAGCGGCCCCGCCCCACGCCGGTGTGGACGCGGATCCTGCTCAAGCTCTGGGGGGCGCTGATCTCGGCCCTGTTCGGGCTCTTTGGCAGCATCGCCGCGGTCTTTGGCTGGATCAGGCGGCTGCTGCCGGGCCCTCGCAAGCCCTCAGCCGCCGTCTTGGCGAGAAAGGGTCCCCGGTCATCCGGTGCGCCCCCCGGAGGCTCGGCGTCTTCGCCGGGCGCGCCTGGCACCCCGCCGACGGCCCCTTCGCTGGGCGGCGCCCGGGCACTGGCGGGTGCGGGCACCCGGCTACCATCCTTTGCCGCGGCGACCGACGCCGCCGCACCCAGGAACCGGGCCAAGAGGCCGGATCTGATCCCACCACCCCCTTCCGCGGAAAGGGCAAGCTCGGGTGCCGCGGATGCGACGTCACTTGTGGACCAGGCCGCCTCCGGCTCAGAGGCCCCACCAGCCGTGCCGCGGACCCGCAAGCGCCAGCCCCGTAAGACGCCCGCCGCTTCGGAGGCGGCCGGCGCTGCAGCGGTGTCGGAAATCCCAAAGGCCGCCCCCCGCAAGCGCGGCCCAGCCAAGACCCTGTCCAAAAAGGTCGCGCCGGCATCCCGCCCGGCCCGTCCAAAGGGGAACGGGAAGACCCCCCACGACGATCGCGGTTCCTGACGTTGAATGGGCCGGGCAGGGCGAGCGCGCTGCCCGGCCTCGCTTGAGGGCTCGGGGCCCGGCCGCCTCGCGCCTGCGCTCCCTCGGCTACACTGACGCCCGAGCGCCCCGCGCCCCGCACCCTGCTGCCGAGCCCCCGGTCTGGCACCTTCAGCATCGCCGAGCGAACCGGCGTGCAGGCCGCGGGTCTCCGGAGAATCGACCCCTGTGAGCGCCGCTGTACCCATGGATGCACCCCTTGCGCTCACGCCCGACTACCGGGGCGGGGGCATCGTCAATCTGATGGCATCGATCATTCGGGGGCGCGGCGGGACGCCTGAGCATCCGCCGCTCGATCTGCTGCCTGCCGCGATCCTTATGGGCAGGACCCATTTGGTGCTGCTGGTCATCGACGGCCTTGGGGACGATTGGCTGGCCCGGCGCTCGCCGGCCGGACTGCTCAGCCGCCACCGTCTGGGCGCCCTGACCTCCGTCTTTCCCTCCACCACCGCCACGGCCATCACCACCTATCTCACGGGCGATGCCCCCCTTGCACACGGGCTCACCGGCTGGCACACCTGGTTTGCGGAGCTTGGGTGCGTGATGAAGGTGCTGCCCGGCACCCCGAGGTTCGGCGGCGTGCCCTATCGCAAGGCCGGACTGGACCCGGCGCGGCTCTTCGGGCACAGGCCCGTATTCGACCGGATCGCGACGCCCTCTTGGGTGGTCACACCCGGTCGCATCGCCCGCTCGGACTTCAACCTTGCCCACACCGGCTCGGCGCGGGTACTGGGCTTCCGGTCCATGCGGCAGATGTTCCGATGCGTCGAGCGGGTCCTGTGGCGGGAGCGTGGGCCGAGCTATGTCTATGTATACTGGCCCGAGCTCGACTCGATCGGGCACGACCAGGGCATGGAAAGCCCGGCGGCCGTCAATCATCTGCGCTCGATCGAGCAGGCCCTCGCCCAGTTCATGGGACGCGTCGCCGGCACCGACACGCTGGTGCTGGTGACCGCCGACCATGGGCAGGTGGACGGCAGCGCCGCCGACGTGATCGACCTCGGCGACCACCCGCGGCTGGCCGACTGTCTGGCCCTGCCCCTGTGCGGTGAGCCGCGTGCCGCCTTCGCCTATCTGCGCTCGGGACGCGAGCGCAGGTTCCTCGATTACTGCGCCGGTCCGCTCGAAGGCCTGGTTGAGATCCGCCCGAGCCCTGAGCTGCGCGATTGCGGCTGGTTCGGGCTTGGCACGACCCACCCGCGCTTCGACGAGCGCATTGGCGACTACTGTCTGCTGCCAACCGGAAGCCGGGTGCTTCGGCAACTGCTGCCCTTCGAGGAGCCCCACAACCTGATTGGTCACCACGGGGGCCTGACCAGCGCTGAGCTCATGGTGCCGCTCTGTCTGCTCAGCTCCGAGGACTGAGGCTGCGCCGCGTACCCGTAGGATGGGCAGAGCGCGTGGTCGATCCATTGAGTTGGCCGCGTAAGGTTGTCGCGCCTGCCCATCCTCGGGACTTCGCGATTCCTGAGCCAAGCCGCGAGGGGCTCTGCCATCCCACGGGTGCTCCGCAGCGTTCGGGCTCCTGGATACCCGGCGGGCGCGAATGTGGGCGAGCATCGGGGGTATGATCTGGCTGGGCCGGCCCGCGGGCAGTGGTAGAATCCACGCCTTTGCGGGCATCCAGCCCGCGGGACGGGGCAGGCCGTGTTACATATGCTCGCCATCGCCGGGGGCGGGGCGCTCGGGGCCCTGTCGCGATTCTGGGTCTCGAACGCCGTCTATCATCTGTTGGGCAAGGGCTTCCCCTGGGGCACCCTCACGGTCAACGTCTTGGGCTCCTTCGCCATGGGCCTGCTGTTCGTCCTCTTCCTGGAGCGGTTGGCCGCCGCGCCCGAGTGGCGGGCGGCCGTCCTGGTCGGATTTCTCGGCGCCCTGACCACCTTCTCGACTTTCTCCATGGAGACCTTCAGCCTGCTGGAGGGGGGCCAACTGGCGAGGGCCCTGTTAAACGTCGCCGCCAGCGTGCTCCTGTGCCTGCTGGCGTGCTGGATCGGCGTGATTCTGGGGAGGTCCCTATGACTCAGGTCCAGGCGGTGATGGTGCGGGTCTATCTCTCTGAGGCCGATCACGAGCTCAAGCACCTGCTCGCCTGTCTGCACGATGAGCTCAAGGTGTGCGGTGTGACGGTGATGCGCGGCATCGAGGGCTACGGGACCTCGGGCCGGCTGCACACGGCCTCGCTGGTGGACCTGTCCCTTGACCTGCCGTTGATCCTTGAGTTCTTCGACCGGCCGGAAAAGGCGACTCAGGCCATCGAGCGCATCAAGGATTTCATCAAGCCTGGGCACCTGGTGTCCTGGCCGGTCACCATCGAGGCAGAGGATTCCAGATGCTAGACCCCCGCTTGCTGCGCACCGACCTGACCCTGATCCGGGAGCAGCTCGCCCGCCGCGGCATCCAGCTCGATTCCGCACGCATCGAGGCGCTCGAGCTCGAGCGCAAGGGTCTGCAGACCCGGGTACAGGAGCTACAGAACGAGCGCAACCAAAGCGCCAAATCGGTGGGCCAGGCCAAGAAGGCGGGGCATGACGTCGCTCCCTTGCTCGCCGCCGTGGCGGATCTGGGTGATCGGCTCAAGGCCGTTCAGGAGCGGCTCGATGCCATCCAGTCTGAGTTGACGACCATCAGTCTAAACCTTCCCAACCTGCCCGACGCCAGTGTCCCGGACGGTGCGGACGAGGCTCACAACCGCGAGGAGCGCCGGTGGGGCGAGCCGTGCCGATTTGACTTTGCCCCCAAAGACCATGTGGATCTGGGGACGGCGCGGGGCTGGATGGATTTCGACGCGGCCGCCCGGCTGACAGGCGCCCGCTTCGTGGTCCTCGCCGGCCCGCTGGCGCGTCTGCAACGGGCCCTGATCCAGCTCATGCTGGACGTCCACACGACCGAGCACGGCTATACCGAGACCTATGTGCCCTATCTGGTGAACGCCGACAGCCTCTACGGCACCGGCCAGCTTCCCAAGTTCGAGGCCGAACTGTTCAAGGTGCCCCTGGGGAGATCGGGGGGCGAGCGGGATTTCTATCTCATCCCCACCGCCGAGGTGCCGGTCACCAACCTGGTGCGCGACGTCATCATCGATGCCGGGAGCATGCCCAGAAAATGGGTAGCTCACACGCCTTGTTTCCGCAGTGAGGCCGGTTCCCACGGCAAGGACACCCGTGGCATGATCCGCCAGCACCAGTTCGAGAAGGTGGAGCTGGTCCAGGCGGTCCGTCCCGAGGAATCCTTCCAGGCGCTCGAGGTCCTGACCGGGCATGCGGAGGCCATCCTTCGACGCCTGGGGCTGCCCTATCGGGTGGTCAGCCTGTGCACCGGAGACCTGGGATTCTCGGCGCGCAAGACCTACGACCTGGAGGTCTGGCTGCCCGGCCAGCAGACCTACCGGGAGATCTCCTCCTGCAGCAACTTCGGTGACTTCCAGGCCCGTCGGCTGCAGGCCCGCTGGCGCAATCCGCAGACCGGTAAGCCCGAGTTGGTGCACACCCTCAACGGCTCCGGTCTCGCCGTCGGCCGCACCCTGGTCGCGGTGCTGGAGAACTATCAGCGCGCGGACGGCAGCATCTTGATCCCCGAGGCCCTGCGCCCCTACATGGGCGGCGCCGAGATCCTCAACTGAGCAGGGGCCCTTAGAGGGCTTTGCCGACGTGCTCGACCCGGGTCATCCCCGGCTCAGTCCGCCCAGAGCTCGGAAAGCTCGAAGCTGATGGCATCAAAGGGCGGCGTCGAAACCGGACCGGCACCCTCTCGCACCCCGAGCAGCAGCCAGAAGCCCCGATACGGGACCTGCAACAGGTCCTCGTAAGTGGCGGTGCGTGGTGCCGGGTCAGTCACTGAAATCTTCGGCGTCTGGGAAATCTGCGGCGTCAGGTCTATGCCGCGATTCTAGCAGCGGGCCCAGGGTTGGTCCGAGAATCCCCCGGGGCGGTAGCCGCCATAGCGGGGACGGCTGATCGATCACTGTCTCACTGACGCACTGACATGATGAGCAGGATCACCAGGATCGTCACCGCCCCGAGGGGCAGGATCGCGGCCTGCCAGTCACCCTTCTCGGCCTTGCGTCCGCTCTCCTGCCACTGCTTATAGGCGGGCCACATGCGAAAGAGCAACAGCACCAGGATGGCGCCCATGGCGATCTTGAGGAACAGCTCCATCGCTCAATCTCCTCATTCAGGTCTTAGATCGACAAAGAAAAACCCCGGCGCTGGGCCGGGGTCCTGACAGCCTCGGCGCGACAGTATCACTCGTCGCCCATGATTCCGAGGAGCTGCAGCAGGCTGATGAAGATGTTAAAGATGCTCAGATAGATCCCGTAGGTGGCCATGATGTAGTTGTCCTCGTCACCGCGGGCGATGCGGCTGGTGTCAAAGAGGATGAAACCGCTCATCAGCAGGATGATGGCCGCCGAAATGGCCAGCGACAGGGCCGGCATCGCCAGGAAGAGATTCGCGATGATGGCGATGATCACCACCATCATGCCGGCGAAGATGAAGCCGCCCATGAAGCTGAAGTCTCGCTTGGTGGTGAGGGCATAGCCGGACAGGCCGAGGAAGATCAGCGCGGTGCCGCCGAAGGCCACGGCCACCGTCTGCTCACCGTTTGGCAGGGCCAGGTACTGGCTCAGAATGGACCCCAGCCCAAAGCCCAGCAGGCCTGTGATCGCGAAGATCACGCCCACACCGCTGGCGGAATTGGCCGCCTTGGGGAGCACGAAGATGCCGAGCAGCATGGAGACGACCACGGCCGCCAGGTAGGTCCAGGTCGGCATCTGGAGCGCGATGGACGCCATGGCGGTCAGGGCGCTGAAGCCCAGAGTGGCCGCCAGCAGTTGATAGGTGTTCTTCAGGACCTTGTTCGCGGCGACTGTCTGTTGTGCGCCCCGAGTCAGGGTGAAATCGGTGTTTGCCATGTGGACACTCACTCCTCGTTTGTTACCTAAAATCAAGCAGGAACCCGCTTTGCCGGGCTTTCCATCCTGCATTGAGCTCCGGAAAGGATAGCGGAGCCCGGCTCGCCAGTGAACCACACCTTGGGTCAGCGGTCGGGCTTCGGTTATCCTGGATGTCCCGCAGATAGGGGCGGAACGTCCGCTTGCAACCTAAGGGTGCAGCGGGCGCGGTTCAGCTTCGGAGAGGTGGCTGAGCGGCTTAAAGCGGCGGTCTTGAAAACCGTTGAGGAGCAATCCTCCGGGGGTTCGAATCCCTCCCTCTCCGCCAAATACAATAAGCTAGGATTCCGTCACGGCCTCGCGCCCGTCCATTGCGGCAGGATCAGCGTCGATCCCGCGGGCCGCTGCCAGCGGCCGTGCGAGACGATGGTGCGCACGACCTGACCCCTTGATGCTTCGTAATTTTGGAGCCTTTCATCCCCAAGATTCGAAGGGTCAGGACCTCGGCCGCGCGCACGGGCCAGGGTCCCACATCCGCAGTTCCTTGAGCGTCCGCCTGAACGCCCGGGTCTGCCCCAGCTGCGAAGACGGCTCATGATCAAGGTACTCATCGTGGATGACCACGCCCTGTTTCGGGCCGGGATCCGCCGAATCCTTCAGGACCAGGACCTGATCGAGGTCGTCGGCGAGGCCGAGAATGGGGAGGAGGCACTGCGGCTCGCCAAGAAGCTCGCCCCGGACATCGTGCTGATGGACCTCAACATGCCCGGGGGCATGGGGGGCATCGAGGCGACCCGGCGCCTGGGTCGGGTGGCACCCGATAGCCGGGTGATCGCCCTGACGGTGCTGGGCGGCGACCCCTTTCCCGGCCAACTGCGGGAGGCGGGCGCCATGGGCTACCTGACCAAGGGGTGCCCGGCGGAGGAACTCGTCAAGGCGGTGCACTCGGTGGCTGGCGGGCGTCCCTACGTGGACTCACTGGTGGCCCAGACCCGGATGCTGGCCGACTGGCAGGGCACCGGCGGCAATGCCTTCACGGAGCTGTCGTCCCGTGAGCTTCAGGTGGCGATGATGATCCTTGACGGCCAACGCACCCAGGACATCTCCGACAGCCTCTCGCTCAGCCCCAAGACGATCAGCACCTATCGGCAGCGCATCTACGAAAAGCTCGGGGTTCATACCGATGTGGAGCTTACCCGGCTCGCCTTCCGACATGGGATCCTGCAGGATCGGCCCTGAGGCGCAGCGATCCCGGTGCCCGCCCGCCGAGGGGCCGACCCTGCAGGGCGGGGAAGGTCCCAATGGCGGCTGCTGATCGCTCGACCCCGCGGAGCGATCCCGCCAGCGGATTCGACCCGAACTGCCGGCGCTGCCCGCGCCTCGCGGCCCATCTCGAACAGGTGCGGGCCCTGCATCCTGGCTATCACAGTGCACCCGTGGCCCCGTTCGGCGACCCTGGGGCGCGGCTCCTGATCGTGGGCCTGGCCCCCGGGATGCACGGGGCAAATGCCACCGGCCGCCCGTTCACCGGCGACCATGCGGGCATCCTGCTCTTTGCCACGCTCCATCGCTTCGGCTTCTCCGAGCGCCCCGAGTCCACGGCGGCCGACGACGGACTGCGGCTCCTCGACTGCCGCATCACCAACGCGGTCAAGTGTCTGCCGCCGCAAAACAAGCCGATCGGCTCCGAGGTGCTCACCTGCAACGGCTTTCTGGCGGGGGAGCTGTCGCGACTGGGGGCGCGCTCGGTGGTGCTCGCGCTTGGTCGGGTTGCCCATCTGGCCGTGCTGCGCGCCCTGGGCCTGTCCCAGACCAGTCACCCCTTTGGCCACGGGTCCGAGCACTGTTTGCCAGGCGACCGGACCCTGATCGACTCCTACCATTGCAGCCGCTATAACACCCAAACGGGCCGCCTGACCGAGTCCATGTTCCACGCGGTGTTCGAGCGGGCGAGGGGGTGCCTCGATGTCGCCTGACTCGGCTCGCTCCACCCCGCCCGACCCGCGCGATCGGCTGAAGCAGATGCCCCAGGGACCGGGGGTCTACCGCATGATCGACCACGAAGGCGCCGTGCTCTACGTGGGCAAGGCCCGCAACCTCAGGCGCCGGGTCGGGAGCTATTTCACGCGGGCGCTCGACCGGCGGCTGCAGCTGATGGTCAGCCAGGTCGCCGACATCGAGGTCACCGTCACCCGCAGTGAGGGCGAGGCCCTGCTGCTCGAGAGCAACCTCATCAAGTCCCTGCGACCGCGCTTCAACGTCGTTCTGAGGGACGACAAGAGTTATCCCTATATCTATCTCTCGACCCAGGACGCCTTTCCCCGCTTGAGCTTCTTCCGCGGCTCGCGCAAGGGCCCGGGGCGCTATTTCGGGCCCTATCCGAGTGCCTGGGCGGTACGCGAGACCCTTCAGCTGCTCCAGAAGCTGTTCCCGGTGCGCCAGTGCGAGGACAGCTTTTACCGCACCCGCTCCAGGCCCTGTCTGCAGTACCAGATCAGGCGCTGCAGCGGACCCTGCTGCGGCCTGGTGAGCCCGGAGGTCTATGGCGAGGACGCCGGGCGCACCATCAAGTTTCTCGAGGGCCGGGCGGATGAGGTGATCGAGGACCTGGCGCGGGCCATGGAGCGTGCCGCGGCGGCCCTGGAATTCGAGCGTGCGGCGGCGCTGCGCGATCAGATCGCCACCTTGCGGCGGATCCGCGAGCGCCAGTATGTGAGCGGGGAGGGGGGCGACCTGGACATCCTGGCCTGCGCCCAGCAGGGGGGCGTCAACTGTGTCCAGGTGTTCTTCATCCGGGCCGGGCGCAACCTCGGCAACAAAGCCTTTTTTCCCATCGCCCCGGCTGAAACGGACGAGGCCACCGTGCTCGCCGGCTTCATCGCCCAGTTCTATGCCGACAAGCTGATCCCAACGGAGCTGGTCTGTTCGGCGGAGCCCGAGGAGCGGGAGCTGCTGGAGGTGGCCCTGAGCGAACGGGCGGGGCATCGGGTGCAGATCAAGTCCCGGGTGCGCGCCGAACGCGCCCGCTGGCTTGAGATGGCACGCGGCAACGCTCGGGTGGCGCTGCAGTCGCGCCTGGGCAGCCAGGCCGGATACACCCTTCGCCTGGAGGCCCTGCGAGACGCCCTCGAGCTCCCGGAGCTGCCCGCTCGAATGGAGTGTTTCGACGTCAGCCACACCCGCGGCGAGCGCACCGTGGCCTCCTGTATAGTGTTCGACGGGGAGGGGCCGCGCAAGTCCGACTACCGGCGTTTCAACATCGACGGCATCACCCCGGGGGACGACTACGCGGCGATGCATCAGGCCCTGAGCCGGCGCTACACCCGGGTCAGGCAGGGGGAGTATCCGGTGCCGGATCTGCTCCTCATCGACGGCGGCAAGGGTCAGGTCCGCGCCGTCGGCGAGGCGCTGCAGGAGCTCGGCCTCAGCGGCATTTTTGTCGTCGGTGTTTCAAAGGGGCCTGACAGGCGGCCGGGGACCGAGCAGCTCTGGTTGTTGGGCCAGGGGGTGCCCGTTATACTCCCGGCCGACTCCCCGGCCATGCATCTGATCGAGCAGATCCGCGACGAGGCCCATCGCTTCGCCATCACCGGTCACCGCCAGCGTCGTGCCAAGGCTCGCACGGCCTCGGTGCTCGAGGAGATCCAAGGGGTTGGTCCCAAGCGCCGGCAACGGCTCCTCAAGGCGTTCGGCGGAATCCGCGGCTTGGCGCGATCGGGGGTGGAGGATATCGCCCAGGTGGACGGGATCAGCCACGAGCTGGCCCAGCGAATCCACGACGCCTTACACCTGCAGGCACCGACTTCCTGACCTCCACGCATCCGGCCGAGCGATGTGGAACACCCCCAATCTGCTGACGCTGCTGCGGATCGTCCTGATCCCGGTGTTCGTCATCGTGTTTTACGTCCCGGCCCGCTGGGCGCCCTACGCCGCGGCCCTGGTGTTCGGCGCGGCGGCACTCACCGACTGGCTCGACGGCTACCTTGCGCGCCGTTGGGGTCAGACGACACCGCTGGGGGCATTCCTGGACCCGGTGGCGGACAAGCTGATGGTGGCCGTCGCGCTGGTGCTGCTGGTCCAGGCGGACCCGCGCATCCTGGTGGCCCTTCCGGCCGCTGTCATCATCGGGCGCGAGATCACCGTTTCGGCGCTGCGCGAGTGGATGGCGGAGGTCGGGGCGCGGCGACAGGTGGCCGTCTCGTTGATCGGCAAGCTCAAGACCACCGCCCAGATGGTCTCCATCATCCTCATGCTGTTGCGCAAATCGGCCCTGCCCGGCTGGCTCTACGACATGGGGCTCTGGCTCCTGTACCTGGCGGCGATCCTCACCCTGTGGTCCATGCTGCTCTATCTGCGCGCGGCCTGGCCAAGCCTGTCTGGCCAGGATCGGCATGGCCCCGCTCCGGACTTGCACCAGGAGCCCCGATGAGCAAGCGTTGCCGGGCTTGACAGCCTTCGGGCAGCTCGTAAAATAACGCGCTCTCATGCGGGAATAGCTCAGTTGGTAGAGCACAACCTTGCCAAGGTTGGGGTCGCGAGTTCGAGTCTCGTTTCCCGCTCCAATTTCTTTTCAGGCTGTTGATTTTCTTTAGGTAGCGTGCCGCAACGGCGATCAGGCAGTCCCGATTCAGGGTTCTGATCGCTAGGCACAAGCGAGGAAAGCAACATGCACGCACCGTCCACTGAGCGACCGTTGGTCGGCCAGTTGCGCCTGAGCTGATTCAGCGCGCCTGTGCTCGAAGCACAGCCCTTTATCGCCCGCGACGGGCGCACCCTGGCCTAGATCTTCACAGCGCGAGCAACCTTGACCTTGCGTCGGGGAGAAGCGCGCACTCGCAGTCCGCGCAGGACGCCAGGCTTCATGGTGCCCCACGCCCCAAGGTAATCTCTTCGCCAGGAGGGGTGGCCGAGACCGGTATCTTGGCCTCAAACCGTGGGTATCCATCCGACCAAAACGACGGGGCAATATTCCGTTTTCTGCTGAAGCAGCACACCAAAGACGGCGCGCGCATGTGTACCGGTACCCGGTCAATGGCGCCCATTTCCGGTAACGGACAGATTGTTCTATGTTCTCTTTATTCGCACTCTGGAAATTCGGGTTAAAAGAAGGCGGGCCAAAGCAAATGGTTAAAAGAACAGGCCTACGACCACGTCGTATCCAGGCTTTCGTCGCGCTGTTGTGTCTGGCGGCGCTACCAGTTCGCGCGGCGAGCTGGGTGTCGATCCACGGAAATGTGCGCACAGGAGACGGGATCCCCGTCTGTGCCATGGTGCTGGCCAACGGCCAGTCCATGTTCTCCTGCGGCGGCGCCGGCGCCTATAGCCTCGAGGTCCCGCTCGACGACAAGGGTCAGGTCACCCTGTTCGCCTTCGCCGACGGCTTCGCTCCCTACCGGGTCACCGCTGCCCCGGCCGGCTTGCCCGCCGTTGTCGAGACCAACACCGCGGACCCCGGCAGCCCGTCGATTGCCATGAACCGGGACATGGGGTGCGCGGCCAACAACCGGGTGCGTATCCGCGGCGCGATCGAGTCCCTTGGCGGCGCGCCCCTGTGCGCAATGGTGCTGGCCAACGGCCAGAAAATGTTCTCCTGTGGCGCCAGCCAGGGCCGCTACGACCTGACCGTTCCCGCCGACGACAACGGCAACATCACCCTGTTCGGCTTCGCCGACGGCTTCCAGCCCTATAGCAAGACATTTGCCGCTGCGAAGTGCGACGGATCCCCCCCGGGGGGCGGCAGCCCCGGACCGGTGCCCACTACCTCGATCAACTCGACCAGTCAGGACTCGGGCGCGGCCAACGTCATGGTGGTCGCAGAGCAGCCGAAGGTGGTGAACGGCGGCTATAGCGTTCTGGCGATCAACGATCTCGGCATGCACTGCGGCGACCTAGACACCCGAATCGCCAGTATCCTTCCGCCCTTCCAGGTCCTCCTCGCCCAGGTGGTCAAGAAGGGCGGCGAGCCGGAGCTCAATCCGTCCGGGATCAGCCTTTATTACTCCGCGGCCTCCAACCCGAATGACCCGATTCTTTCCCAAGGCGTGCGGGACGGGCTCAAGGGCGACGGCAGCACCTACAAGACAAACTTCTGGCTTGAAGCGGTCGAGAAGGGCGCCTACGACCCCTTCTACCCGGGAGGGAAGGGCATCACGCCGCTTTCGACTGGCGTGTTTCCCACCGACCCCGATGTCGGACTGCCAGTGCCCAACGTCGAGGAGCTCTACATCGGCCCAGACGGGCTGGTGGACAAGTGCAAGGTACCGAGTGCGGGCGGCGCGAGCTGCGACGGCACCCTGACCGCCGTGCAGCACGGCATGCCCGGCGTCAGCAACCCCTATGTGGCCAACAGCCCGCAGCGGGTGAAGGAGTTCTACGGGGATAAGCCGTTCTTCCTCAACTTCCCCTTCGGCTATGTCGCCAACGACGTCGACTGGTACGAGGCGGCCGGCATCCCGTTCGCCGTCTTCGATGACTTCGGGCGCGAGAACGCCTACCCGCTGGTACGGGTACAGGCGCGTTCGGGGGTAACAGACACGAATCAGGGAACGACGGTGGCCACGGTGGATACCGTGCTCCCGATCTCCGGCGAGGCCAGCTGCACCAACTGCCATAGCACCAACGCGGACTTCACCAGCGTGCATGGGGCGGCAAACCGCACCGACCTTCCCGCTCAGAAGCTCAGCGATGCCGGTTTGCCGGTCGCCGACAGCCTGGACGACCCCGCCCCCGACATGCCGCCCAACGTCAGCCTGGAGTATGCGTCGGACGTGAACGTGCTGCGATTGCACGATCTCAAGCACGGCGCCAGCTATGTGTCGCCGACCGGCGCGACGGCCCCCTGTGCCATCGATGCATCGAACCCCAACGGCACGGCGAACTGCCTGACCAACAAGGCCTTGGTGCAGAACAAGCCGGTAGTTTGCCAGGTCTGTCACTACACGCCGGCGCTCGACCTGGCTCAGGTCGGCCCCATGGCGGGCGCCCCGGGCGCCGAGGCCAACGGGCGCAACCAGCTGGCCCATCAATCGAACTCCCGAGTGATGCACAACCACCACGGCTCCATCACAGCGACGGATCGCAACGGGATCGCCATGTTCCCCGATATCCCCCCGCCGAGCCAGAATGCCGCGGGCACGGTGACGAACCAGGATGGGCGCCTTGCGGCGTTGGAGAACAGCTGCTACCAGTGCCACCCTGGGAAGAACACCAAGTGCCTGCGTGGTGCCATGTTCAACGGGGACATGCTTTGCAGCGATTGCCACGGCAGCATGCAGCAGGTTGGCAACGACTTCTCGAAGAACGTCCAGCCGACCCTCTCGGCGGATGGCACTAAGGGACCCGGCAAGTTCATCCTCGCCAAGGGCTTCTATGATCCAAACTCCGCCACGCCGCGGGTGCCCTGGGCCAACGAGCCCGGCTGCGGCTCCTGCCACACGGGTGACGCGCGCAGCAACCTGGCCAGCAGCAACGGGGTGATCAAGAACCTCACGGACGTTTACGGCAACACGGACAACATCCGCCTCATCCAGGCGTACAAGACCGGCGACGCCAAGGCCACGCCCATCGTGCCGACCAACAAGCGCTTCGCCGAGCCGGGGATCCCTGCGTCTTTCAATGGCTTCGCCAACCCCGGTGCCGGCAATCCCAAGCTGTACCGGGTGAGCACCGGCCATGGCGGGTTGATGTGCGAGGGCTGCCACGGGGCGACCCACGCCGAGTGGCCGAACGCCAACCCTAACGCCAACGACAACGTGACGGCCAACCAGGTCCAGGGTCACACCGGCGTGATCGGCGAGTGCAGCACCTGCCACGGGGCCGGGTGGGAGCCCTCCAGCGGCGACGCACTCGGAGGACCGCACGGCATGCATGTGGTCGGCAACACCAGCTTCGCCAATGGCGGCCACGAGCACATCGCCGAGAACAACGACAGTGCCTGCTTCGCCTGCCATGGGGGCACGAGCCGGCGCGACTCACCCGGCACCGTGCTCTCGCGCGCGGCGGCGGATCGCACCCTGAGCAACGAGGGTCGCACGGTGACTGTCGCCAAAGGCCAGCCGGTGGGCTGCATCCTATGTCATAGCGGCGCGGGCGACGCTGACTGACCTGAGGGCGTGGAGGAGGCAGGAAGAGCGGCTTGACCGTGCCCGATGGTCATCAGCGGTGTCTCGGAGACCCCGTCGCCCTCGTAGACAGTGAAGCACTGATCGCGCAGATCGGCCTTCAAGGTCGCCGTGGCCGTCGGGTGCCGCCAGGTGATGTGCAACAGATGCGGCTCGGTCTCGACGACCTGCATCTCGCCCCGGAATGCCGGCGACAGGTTGCGCAGACGGATGAGCGCGATCTGGTCGCGCACCACAGGCAGCTTCAGGCGTTCTTCGGCATCTTCGAGGCTCAACGTGGTCCGGTTGATCTCCTTGTGTCCCGCGACACCCCCACTGTCCGCCGCCACGTAATCGTTCCTGCCGGCGAAAAGATCCAGGTACCACACCTGGGGGATGCCGGGCATGAACATCTGGATGGCACGGGCCAGGAGCAGCTTGCGCTCGTCCTCCCCAAGGGCGCTGAAAAAGGTCGCGTTCACCTGGTAATAGGCGATCTGCTTGCCGTCATGGCCGAACAGGTTCTTGACCCTCCCGCCCCGGCTGATGATGCGCTCCATGGTGGCCTCGATCTGCTGTTCCTCCAGCAACCCAGGGTTGAACGACCCGTTCCCGCCTTTGCCCCTGAGGTCGAGCACCGGGATCCCGTCGTGGCAACCCAGCATGTTGATGGTCTTGAGCCCCTTGGCCTGGATCTCCGCGACCCAGCGCAGCAACGCCTGGTTGGTTCCGCGGTCCAGGGCATCGATCACCAGCCCGGGGAAGAAGAAGTCGTAGATCGGGAACCCCTGCCCCGCCACATCCTCGTGCATGCCGCTCCCGTATTCGGCGTGCACCTCGGGGAAGATGATGAGGTCGTACTTCCGCGCGATCCCCCTCAACCGTTCCAGATAGTTCCAGGTGCCGGGCCGGTTGAAGAAGTTGGCCCTGCCCGGCTCCTTGTGCAGATAGGCGAAGGCGTCGAGTCGGATGATCTTGGCGCCGTGGTCCCTGAGCTTCCCCAGGGTCTCGTCGTAGAACTCCCAAACCAGCTCCGAACGCGCATTCAGGTCCATCTGCCCCAGGTACTCGCGCTTGCGGCAAATCACCGCCAGCACCGAATGGCACTGACTTAAGGCCAACCTCTTGAGGGTCCAGCTCAGAACTGACTGATTTGACGTTGAAAATGGCGGGCCGGGCGACCCGGGTGATACGCTGCAGGTTGCGAGACCACAGCAACCACCCGAGGGGCCAGCCCACATGCATGCTAGCCAGCGCCCGGCAACGAGACGACAACAACGGGTTCGCCGTCATGCCGGCAGTGCCGATGCCCCGGCGCTGTTCAACCTGTTGACGGGTCCCCAACTCCTGGAGCGGGTCGAGGTGGCGCTGCCGGCGCACCGCGAGCGGCTGTATCCGCCGACCGAGACACTGTCGATGTTCGTCGCCCAGGTCTTGTCGGCGGATGGGAGCTGCCAGCAAGCGGTGGACGCCGCCATGGTCACGCGGCTGATCGCTGGACTGGAGCCTGGCAGCACCGACACCGGTGCCTATTGCAAGGCGCGGGCGCGTCTGCCCGTGGCGATGATCTCCACCCTGGCACGCGGGTGCGGCGACATCGTTGCCAACGCTGCACCCGGCTGGTGGCACTGGCGCGGGCGTCGTGTGCTCTTGGTCGATGGAGCCACGGTGACGTTGGCCGACACCGAGGACAACCAAGCCGAGGCAGTTCGCAGTTCGCAGTTCCGGGGACAGTTTACCTAATTGCCATCTCGCCGCTGCTGGCCAACCTCTACCTGCATCTGCTGGACCGGATCTGGGAACGGCACGACCTGGAGGGGCGCCTGGGGGCGCGGCTGGTGCGCTACGCCGACGACGCGGTGATCCTGTGTCGCGGGACGACAGAGCCGGCCATGGCGGTGCTCGAAACGGTGCTGCAGCGACTGGAGCTGACGCTCAACCGGGACAAGACCCGCGTGCCCGCCGGTAGGCGAGCGGCGACGGCGAGCACGCGGCCCTGCGCCGAGGCCAGGTTCGGTCCCCCTCCCCACTTGTGAGGGTGTCGTAAAAGCCCCTCGCCGCAGCGGGGAGAGGGGTTGGGTGAGGGGAGAAGGCGAGAGCGGAATTGAACCCGGCATCGCGCAAGGTCTATATTGGATTCTGTGTGACTGTGCAACTGTGGACCCGCCGATGAAGAACATTACGCTGTCGGTCGATGAAGAGACCTACCGGCTTGCGCGTATCGCCGCCGCGGAGCGCAACACGACGGTGAGCGCCTTGGTGCGCGACTATCTTCGTACCTTTGCCCGCCCCAGCGACGGCGAGTGGGACGCCACAGCAGCCCTCTTTGCCGCTTTGGATCGCGCCCAAGGCTTCCGCGCCGCCGACCGGCTGACGCGCGAGGAGGCCCATGAACGCTGACGCCTTCATCGACACCAATGTCCTGCTCTACTCGGTCTCCACCGATGAGAACGAGGCCAGCAAACGGGCACACGCCCGGAAGGTACTCAGCGGGAACGCTTGGGGATTGTCGGTGCAGGTCCTACAGGAGTTTTACGTCAACGTCGTGCGACCACCGCGCTGTGCCATGGCACACGCCGACGCGGTGACGGCAATCCGCGAACTCCTGCGCCGACCCACGGTGGCGACGGATGCGGCCTTGCTCGTCGACGCCTTACGCCTGAAGGACCGCTTTCAGATTTCATACTGGGATGCCGCGATCATCGCCGCGGCCCGTGCCCTGGGAGCCGGCGTGCTGTATTCGGAGGACCTGACCCATGGCCAGGACTATGACGGGGTGCGGGTCGTCAATCCGTTTCTGCCACACTGACAAGCTGATCCGATGACGCCCGGCGGTCTTGGCCGCGTTGCGTGAGGCGCTGGAGTCCGCCAGCGTGCCCGATGCCGACGCCCCGGTGCGCGCCTATCACCGCTAACTGAGCAAACAGTAGTGGTCCGCCGACTGGCAGGATCAACTCAAGCAACCGCGTGACAGATTCGACGACCAAATCAGTTTGGATCGCCCCGGTCGTTGGGGTTGACTGTGCCCCAGATTCCGGGCTGCTGCATAATGATTCACCCTGATCAGTCGCAGTGTGGCGGGCTGACACCGCCATTGCCGAGGTACATCGCCATGCCGGTCGTCTCGAACCCCAAGGTCATGATGGGCAAGCCCACGATCGCGGGCGACCCGGTCTGGCAGGTGGCGCCCGGCACCGCCTTCGCCGATCTGCCGGACCACTGGCGCTGTCCCAACTGTGACGGGGCGCAGGAGCAATTCATGCTGCTCGATGTCTGACGCGGCCGCCACGGAGCAGGGCGAGCGGCTGGCCGAGGTCTTCCGCCGCATCGCCGCCACCCGCATGGTTGGGATGCCGATCCTCAACCCGGCGCTGGAGGTGGAGGCGATCGGCTTTCGACCCTGGCGGGATGTTTCGGTGGGGGTCCTGATCACGCCCTGGTTCATGAGCTTGATCTGCCTGCCGGGCCGAAGCTCCCGCTGGGCCGAATGCCCGAGCGGCAGCACTCGGGAGCTGGAGCTTCCATCCGCCAGCTATGAGCTACTTACCGCCTCCGAGGAGTCGCTGGGGCCTTATCTCACCGGCTCCCTGTTCTCACCCATGTTTGCGTTCGAGGACATGGAGCAGGCCCGCTCCGTTGCGTCTTCCATCCTCGACCAGGTCTTCAAGGCGCCCGAGGCGGGCGCCGAGTCTGGTTCGGAGTTTGGCCAGGGGCTCGATCGTGGGCCCGGACCGGGCGGTGGCGCCGTGCTGCAGCGGCCCCTGAGCCGCCGGGGCTTCCTAGGCTCCTTACTCGTTCCCGGAGGCCGGTCTTGAGCCCAGACCTGGAGGGCCGCATTCAGGTCCGCCTGAACCGAGGTGGCGGCGGGGCGCTCGGCGCGGAGATCCGCTCGTCGCGTCCTCAGCTCGCGCAGCGGCTCATGGGCGGGCACACCCCGGAAGAGGCCGCCAATCTGGCGGGGCTCGTCTTCAGTCTGTGCGGTCGCGCCCAGCGCGTCGCCGCCGAGACCGCCTGTGAGGCCGCTCAGGGGCCGGGTGCAGGCGCAGCGCCATTGCCGGACCGGGAGCGGACGGTCCTGATCGAGCTGGCCCAGGAGCACGCGAGGCGCCTGCTGCTCGATTGGCCCGGATGTGTCCCAGGCGGCCTGCCGCCAGACCCATCGACCCTGGTGGCCCTGCGCCAGGCGGCGGCCACCCCCGACCGGTTTGCCGACGGTCTCGAGGGTCTGCTCAATACCCGGCTGCTGGGTGAGTCGCCGCGGGACTGGCAGGGGCGCGACCTGGCCGGGCTCGATGCGTGGTGCGCCGATGGCGGGACCCTACCGGCGAGGCTCCTTGCCGGCCTGGGGGCAGGTCCTGACCGGGCCGCCAGCCATGCCCCGCTGCTGCCCCCCTTGGCGGATCTCGGCCCGGGGGGGCTCGCGGCTCTGGCGCTCGAGGCACTCGATGACCCGCGATTCTGTGCCCGCCCGCTCTGGCTTCGCCGGCCCGCGGAGACCGGCGCGCTCGCCCGCACCCGGACCCACCCCCTGCTGGCGGAATGGATCCGCGAACGGCGGCAGGGTCTGGGCGCGCGCCTGCTGGCACGGCTGATCGAACTTGCTCGGCTCCCCGAGCGGCTGCGGGCGCGCGACGAGCGCACAGCGGTTCCGGCGGTGGTCCGCGGCACCTGTCCCCAGGAGGGGATCGGCGTCGCCGGTGTCGAGACCTCCCGGGGTCTGTTGATCCACGCCGTGAGGCTCGAGGACGCGAGGGTCGCCGACTACCGGATCCTCGCGCCCACTGAATGGAATTGTCACCCCCAGGGTGCCCTGGCCGAGATCCTGGCGGCGCTCGACGGGTCCGATCCTGACCTGGAACCGAACGCGCGGCTGGCGCTCCTATCCCTGGACCCCTGTGTCGCCTTCGACCTGGAGATCCGCGATGCATGAGATGTCCCTGGCCGAAGGGATACTGCAGATCGTGGAGGACGCGGCCGCCCGTCAGGGATTCGAGCGGGTCACCGAGGTGCGCCTGGAGATCGGTGCCCTCTCGGGGGTGGAGATCGAGGCCCTGAGCTTCTGCCTCGACGTGGTGCTCAGGGGCAGCCTGGCGGACGGGGCCCGCGTCGCCTTGGAGCGCCTGCCCGGAGAGGGTTATTGTCTGGGATGCGGGGAGACGGTGGAGATTGCCGCCCTGTACGATGCCTGCCCCCGGTGCGGCGGTTATCAGGTCCAGGCCACCGGCGGGACCGAGATGCGGGTCAAAGACCTGCTCGTCGAATAGCTTATGGAGTCGAAAATCATGTGTACAGTCTGCGGCTGCGGCCAGGGTGAACAGGCGATCGAAGATCATGCCCACGACCACGACCACGACCACGACCACGACCACGACCACGACCACGACCACGACCACAGCCACGAGCACCGCCACGCCGACGGCAGGGTGCACAGCCACCCCCACTCACACGAGCACTCCCACGACCACGTCCACGTCCACGAATCGGACGGGCCACGCCGGCATTCCCACGCCGGGGAGCAGGGCGCCGAGCGGCGGCCCGGCGGTGATCTGCATTATGGTCTGGGGCCCGCCCATGCCCATGCGCCGGGCCTCAGTCAGGAGCGCATGGTACGTATCGAGCAGGACATCCTGGGCAAGAACGACCAGTACGCCGCGGACAACCGCCGTTATCTCGCGGAGCACGGGATCTTTGCCGTGAACCTGGTGTCGAGCCCGGGATCGGGCAAGACCACCCTGCTGGTCGAGACCGTCGAGCGGCTCAAGGGGCGCTTCCCGGTCGCGGTGGTGGAGGGTGACCAGCAGACCAGCACCGACGCCGATCGCATCCGTGCGACCGGGGCCCCGGCGATTCAGATCAACACCGGCAAGGGCTGCCACCTGGACGCCCATATGGTCGGCCACGCGCTTGAACGTCTGGCGCTACCCGACGACAGCCTGCTGATGATCGAGAACGTCGGAAACCTGGTCTGCCCGGCCCCCTTCGACCTCGGAGAGGCCCACAAGGTGGTGATCCTCTCGGTCACCGAAGGGGAGGACAAGCCGCTGAAATACCCGGACATGTTCCACGCGGCCAGCCTGATGCTGCTGAACAAGGTCGATCTGCTCCCCTATGTGAGCTTCGACGTGGACCGATGCATCGAATACGCGCGCCGGGTGAACCCGGGGCTCTCGGTGGTGCAGGTCTCCGCCACCACGGGCGAGGGTCTGGACGCCTGGCTGTCGTGGCTTGCGCACGGGCTCGGCCAGGCCCGCAGCGCGCGCGAGCAGAACCTGGACGGCCTGAGGCGGCGCATCGCCGAGCTGGAGGCCCGGCTGGCGGCCGAGGCGGCTCGGAATAGCCGCGATGGAGGCGGCGTCATCTGATCGCGCCTACTTATGGACCAACCGTGATTGCTGCAGGCCCAGCAAATTGGGATCGCCTGATGCGCCTCTACGACTTCGAGCTCTCGGGTAACTGCTATAAGGTCCGACTGCTGCTCGACATGCTCGGGCTCGATTACAAGCGGGTGCGGGTGGACAGCAGCAAGGGCGAGACCCAAACGCCGGCCTTCAAGACCCTCAATCCGCGGGGCCAGATCCCGGTGCTGGAGGATGGCGAGGTGCGGCTTTGGGACTCGCTGGCGATCCTGGTCTATCTGGCGCGTCGCTACGGCAATCCCGAACGTGCTGAGGGGCCCTGGCTTCCCGCCGATCCTCTGGGGGAGGCCCGGGTCATGGAATGGCTGGCCCTGTCAGAGAACGAGCTCCTCTATGGGCTGGCGCGAGCCCGCTCCGCCCTGCTGTTCGATCGGCCATTCGATCTGGCCGCCTGTCAGGCCGAGGGAAGGGCCGGTCTTGCGGTGCTGGAGGGTCATCTCGCGAACCGGGACTGGCTGGTCGGCGAGGCGGCCAGCATTGCAGATATCGCCTGTTACCCCTATGCCGCCCTCGCCGATGAGGCCGGCGTCTCGCTTGCGCCTTATCCGGCGGTGCAGGCCTGGCTCAGGCGCTTCGCCGCACTCCCCCGCTACCATCCCATGCCGGGGATCGAGGGCGGCTGAGCACCAGCGCCTGTGCGGTGGCGGTGTAGGCCGCACTTCAGTCCGACACGAACATCTCGGGCGAGCCAGGCGTCGCTGTCGGGCTGAAGCCCGATCTACAAGCCTCCAGGAAATCCAGGATGCGGCCCTCCAGCCAATAGACTGGTCGCCAGGGCGCGGCGCCCGCGACGAAGCCCACGTGCCCCCCGCGGCGGCTCAGCTCCAGGGTGACTCCGGGGCCGAGCTCGTGCTCGAAGGGGACCGTCGTAGGGAACATGAAGGGGTCGTCCCGGGAGTGGAGGACGAGGGTGGGGGTGGTGATGCGGGGCAGGAACTGCCGGCAGCTCGCCCGGCTGTAATAGTCGAAGACGCCGGCGAAGCCGCACAGGGGGGCGGTGACCTGGTCGTCGAAGGTGTTGAAGTCGCCAATGGAGTCGATGTCCACCGCGAGCGGGCAGGGGCGGTCGCTGAACTTGCGGCGGAAGGCGGCCTTGAGCTTGTTGATCAGATAGTTTCGATAGAGGCGTGAGGCGCCGAGATCGAGCCTCAGCATGGCGTCTCGCAGGACGAAGGGGACCGACACCGCGATTCCGGCCTGCAGCAGCGGCCGTTCAGTCTCACCCAGGTATTTCAGCAGCAGGTTACCACCGAGGGAAAATCCGATGGCGGCCAGGGGCGCACCCTCCGGATCGGCGGCCAGGCAGGCCAGCACCTCGGCGAGGTCGGCGCTGGCGCCCGAGTGATAGGAGCGGTCCAGCCGGTTGGGCTCCCCGGAGGTGCCCCTCAGGTGCATGAAGACGGGCCGGTAGCCGGCCCGGGCCAGGATATCGAGAAGGGTCCCCGCGTAGTGGGATCTGAGATCCCCCTCCAGCCCGTGGATCATCAGGACGCGCGGGCCGCCGCCGTCTCCCAGTCGCAGGTCGATGAAGTCGCCGTCGGCGAGCTCCACCCGCCGGCGCGTCAACTGGAGCCGCGGTCGGCGCCGGGCCAGGGTGGGCCAGAGTGTCTGCAGATGGGGGCCCGGCAGCCACCAGGCGGGTCGGAAGCGGCTCTCGAGGATGAGTCCCATGGTTGCCTCTCTCAGCCAGGTGCCGGCGCGGCGGGGAAGGGGACGCGCGCCGCGTCTCCGCTGCGGCCCTCATGCTCCCCAGTCTGGCGCCCGTAGAGGGTGGCGTAGAGTCCGTCGGCGTTGATCAGGTCCTCGTGGCGCCCCTGCTCCGCGACCCGGCCGTCCTCCAGCACATAGACCCGGTCGGCTTGGCGCACCGCGCTCAGCCGATGGGCGATGATGATCGTGGTACGGCCCTTGAGGAAGCCGGTGAGGGCCGCGTGCAGCCGGCCCTCGGTCTCGCCGTCCAGGGCCGAGGTGGCCTCATCCAGGATCACGACCTTCGGGTCGCAGAGCACCATGCGCGCCACCGCCAAGCGCTGGCGCTGGCCGCCCGAGAGGCGCACCCCGTTGCGTCCCAGCAGGGTGTCGAGTCCCTGATCCAGCCCCTCCACCACCTCGCGCAGCTGGGCCACCTCCAGGGCCCGCCACAGGTCGGCATCGGGCATCTCCTGCCCCAGGGTCAGGTTCATGCGCACGCTGTCGTTGAAGAGCGCCGGCTGCTGCAGCACCGTGGCCACGTTGTCGCGCACCAGGTCCATGCCGATCCGATCCACCGGGACCCCATCGAAGCGCACCACCCCGGAGGAGGGCGGGTAGAGCCCCAGGATCACCTGGACCAGGGTCGTCTTGCCCCCGCCGCTCGCCCCCACGAAGGCCGCCTTCTCCCCGGCGGCGATGGCCAGCGAGATGCCATCGAGCACCTGGGGTCCGTCGCCGTAGGAGAAGCGGACGTCCTCGAGCTCCACCGAGACCGTCTGCCGGCCCGCGAAGGGGTCCCGGAGGTGCGGGTAGCTCGGCTCCAGGTCCATGGCGAGCAGGCGGTTGATCCGGGTGAGGGCCGTCTCGGCGGCGTGATAGGCGTATTGGATCCCAAGCACCTCCTGGACCGGTCCCATCATGAACCAGAGGTAGGAGAAGACCGCCAGCATCTCGCCGATGGTCAGCCCCGAGAAGAGCACCATCACCATCGCCAGCGAGCGGAAGATGTCGAAGCCGAACATGAGGATGTTGAAGGAGAGCCGGTTCCCCGCGTCGCTCTTCCAGGTGTAGGCGGTGGCGTAGTCGCGGATGTCCCGGGCGTGCTCGATGGTGCGCGCGACATAGAAGCGCTCCCGGTTGCCGGCGCGGATCTGCTGGATGGCGTCCAGGGTCTCGGAGAGCGATTCCTGGAAGGCCTGAAAGGCCGTGATCTCCCGCTTCTTGAGCTCCGAGACCTTGCGCCCGAACACGGTCGTGACGTAGATCACCAGCGGATTCAACAGGATGATGAAGAGCCCGAGCTTCCAGTTCATCCACAGCAGGACGACGGCGGTCCCGATGATGCTCAGCACCGCCACCAGGAACTTGCTGGTGGCCCCGCCCACGAAGCGATCGACCGTGTCCAGATCGGTCACCAGATGGGAGGCCACGGCCCCGCTGCCCAGGGTCTCGTACTCGGCCATGGAGACCCGCTGCAGCCGGGCCAGCAGGTCGCGGCGCATCCGGAAGATGACGTCCTTGGAGATGCAGGTGAACTGGCGGGTCTGTAGCACCCCCAGGGTCAGGCCGATCAGGCGCAGGATCAGGGTAAAGAACAGGATGGCGAGGATGTAGACGACGGGTCCGTGCCAGCCCTCGGGGAACAGCCGGTTCATGGTCGCGACCATGGCCCCGGGCTGGTCGAGCAGAACCTCGTCAACCAGCAGTGGCATCAGCAGCGGCATGGGGACGCTGACCAGGGTGCCGAGCACGGCGAGCAGGTTGGCCAGGATCAGCTCCCGGCGGTGGCGGAGCACCATCTGGGTGAGCTCGCGCCAGTCGTAGGGGCGGCTTCGCAGGGTCTCGGCGGTCGGCTCGGTGTCGATGGTCATGGCGCAGCGGCTGGGTCCTCTGGACCGTCCGCAGTTTAACCCAAGCCCCGGCGGGGTCCCCGGGGGCCGCCATGCGTGCTCGCGTTGAGCCCCCTCGGTCTGGTCGCCTATACTGCGGGCCTTCGTGCGCGACCCGCCCCCATTCTCGTCACACTGCCGCCCTACCGGCACTAGGATTCACCCGATGCGGAAACTGCTTTGCACCCTGACCGCCGCACTGGTTTCGGGCTCGATGTCCCTGATGCCGGGTCTGGCCCAGGCCGAGGACCTGATCCAGATCTACGACCTGGCCGTGCGCGCCGATCCAGTCCTGCGGGAAGCCGAACAACAGCTCTTCGCCACCCGCGAGGTGAAGCCTCAGGCCCGGGCCCTGTTGCTGCCCAACCTCGCCGCCACCGGAAGCGCCGACTACAACAACCTCCACAGCCGGGGCACCACGACTTTCGGCAGCTTCGACCGGCGCGACTCCTTCAGCACTCAGGGTGCCCAGGCGGTCCTGAACCAGTCAATCTACAACCGCGCCAACTGGATGACGCTGAAGCAGTCGAACGACGTCATTGCGCAGGCAGAGGCCCAGTTCCGCAACGCCCAGATCGACCTGATGGTGCGCACTACCGAGAGCTACTTTGCCGTGTTGCGTGCCGCGGACGCGGTCACCGTAAGCGAGTCACTGGTGCGGGCCAATGAGCGCCAGCTGGAGCAATCCAGACAGCGGTTCGAGGTGGGGCTGGTGGCCATCACCGACGTCAACGAGAGCCAGGCCGCCTATGACCGCTCCCGCGCCGATCTGATCAATGCCAAGGTGGCGTACGACAATGCCTGGGAGGCCCTGCGGGTCATCGTCGGCCCCGTCAACGTGCCCTTGGCGCGGCTTGGCGACAAGCTGCCCCTGGCGCCGCCCGAGCCCAACAACATGGATGCCTGGGCGGAGACGGCGCTGCGCAACAACTATGGGATCATTGCCGCGGCCGAGGCCGCGGACGCGGCCAAGAAGACCATCGAGATCGAGCGCTCCGGCTACTTCCCCTCCGTCAACCTCCAGGCGGGCTACGACATCGCCCGCTCCGGGGCCGAATTCAACACCGACTCCGACAACGCCTTCGTCGGCCTCACGTTGAATGTGCCGATCTATCAGGGCGGCGCCGTCGCCTCGCGCACCCGCCAGGCCGGCTACAACTTCCGCGCGGCCCAGGACCGGCTCGACCAGACCCGGCGTCAGGTGACCCAGCAGGTGAAGGACGCCTTCCGGGGCATCCAGTCCAGCATCGAGGACGTCAAGGCCCGTCAGGCGGCCATCCTCTCCGCCCGCTCGGCCCTGGAATCCACCCAGGCCGGTCTGGAGGTCGGCACCCGCACCCAGGTGGATGTGCTCAACGCCCAGCGCAACCTGTTCCAGGCGGAGTTCGATTACCTGGTCGCCCGCTATGCGTACATCATCAACGGGGTCAAGCTCCACCAGGCCACCAGCACCCTGACCCGGGAGGTCCTGGAAAAGGGTAACGCCTGGCTGACCTCCGCCGACACGGTGCCGCCTCCGGCCACGGCGTATTGAAGAAGCCGTCAGTGGGCAGTCACCAGCGGCGCTCGTCAGTGAGCTGCACAGGTCACCTCTCCCGTTCTCGAGCGGAGCCTTCGGTCCGCTCACGACTGTCGGGTGCCCATGGCCGACCCCTTCACCATGTCCGGTAACAGCTTCGGCAAGCTTTTCGTGGTCAGTGGCTTCGGTGAGAGCCACGGGCCGGCCATCGGCGGCATGGTGGACGGCTGCCCGCCCGGGCTGGCGCTGACGGAGGCGGACCTGCAGCGGGATCTCGACCGCCGCAAGCCCGGCCAGTCGCGCCACACCACCCAGCGCCGGGAGCCGGACGCGGTGGAGATCCTTTCCGGCGTCTTCGAGGGCCGCACCACGGGTGCCCCGATCGGGCTCCTGATCCGCAACCAGGACCAGCGCTCGAGGGACTATTCGGAGATCGCGGCCAAGTACCGCCCCGGGCATGCCGACTACACCTACGACCAGAAATACGGCCTGCGCGACTACCGCGGCGGCGGCCGCTCCTCCGCCCGCGAGACCGCCGTGCGCGTGGCCGCCGGCGCCATCGCCAAGAAATATCTGGGTGAGCGTTGCGGGGTGCTGATCCGGGGCTATCTCTCCCAGCTCGGACCCATAAGCCCCGTCGGGTTCGACTGGGACCAGGTGGAGCGCAATCCCTTCTTTTGCCCCTGCGCGGAGACGGTGCCGCGGCTCGAGGCCTACATGGACGCCCTGCGCAGGGAGGGAAACTCCATCGGCGCCGCGGTGACCGTGGTGGCGAGCGGCGTGCCCGCAGGCCTTGGAGAGCCCATCTTCGACCGGCTCGATGCCGATCTGGCGCACGCCCTGATGAGCATCAATGCGGTCAAGGGGGTGGAGATCGGTGCGGGCTTCGCCTGCGTCGAGCAGAAGGGCACGGAGCATCGCGACGAGATGACCCCCGGAGGCTTCCTGTCCAATAATGCGGGGGGCATCCTGGGCGGTATCTCCAGCGGCCAGGACGTGGTGGCTCGCATCGCCCTCAAGCCCACCTCCAGCATCCGCCTGCCCGGGCGGACCATCGATGTCGAGGGCCGACCCGCCGAGGTGGTGACCACCGGGCGCCACGACCCCTGCGTGGGCATCCGCGCCACCCCGATCGCCGAGGCCATGGTTGCCCTGGTGCTGATGGACCATTTCCTGCGCCAGCGCGCCCAGAACGGCGATGTGATCCCGCGAACCCCTCCCATCCCTGGCCGCGCCGCCGGCTGAACCCGGCTGCATGAGCGACCCGTCCAGGGGCGGTCTGCCCTACTGGCGACTGTCCGCCTACTACTTCTTCTATTTCGCCTCCCTGGGCGCCCTGGTCCCATACTGGGGACTCTTCCTGCAGTCACGTGGCTTCGACGCCCTCGCCATCGGCGAGCTGATGGCCACCCTGGCCGGGACCAAGATCGTCGCCCCCATGATCTGGGGCCACCTGGTGGACCTGAGTGGCCGGCGCATGCCGCTGGTGCGCGGCGCCACCCTGTCCGCGGTCCTGGTGTTCGCGCTGGTCTTCCTGGCCGATGGGTTCTGGTCCATGGCGGCGGCCATGACCCTGTTCAGCTTCTTCTGGAACGCCTCCCTGCCCCAGATGGAGGCGGTCACCTTCAACCATCTGGGCCACCGCGCGGTGCACTACGCCCGCATCCGGCTCTGGGGGTCGGTGGGCTTCATCCTGGTGGTGGCGGGGCTGGGGCTGCAACTGGAGCATGCGTCCCTCGCCGTGGTGCCGATCTGGGTCGGTGCCCTGTTCGTGCTGCTCTGGGCCAGCTCACTGCGGATTCCCGACAGTGGGCCGGTGCAGGGCGAAGGTCAGGCCCCGACCCTGCGCGCCCTGTTGCGTCGCACCGAGGTTCAGGCCTTCCTCGGCGCCTGCTTTCTGATGCAGCTCAGTCACGGCGTCTATTACGCCTTCTACTCCATCCATCTCAAGGCCGCGGGCTACTCGAGCACGGCGGTGGGCGCGCTCTGGGCCCTGGGCGTGATCGCCGAGGTGCTGGTGTTTCTGGTCATGCACCGGCTGCTGCTGGCCTTCGGATCGCGCCGGGTGCTGCTGGGCAGCCTGGCGCTGGCGGCCATCCGCTGGCTGTTGATCGGCGCCTTCGTGGAGCTCGCCGCCGTTCAGGTACTGGCCCAGACCCTGCACGCGGCCACCTTCGGAACCTTCCACGCCGCCGCCATCCATCTCGTCCATCGGTACTTCCCGGGCCGCACCCAGGGCCGCGGCCAGGCCCTCTACAACAGCCTCAGCTTCGGTGCCGGGGGGGCGGTCGGAAGCCTCATGGGGGGTCTCCTTTGGGATGGCCCCGGACCCTTCACGACCTTCGCACTCGGGGCCGTCGCCGCCCTGCTGGGGTTGGCGGCGGTCTGGCGCTGGGTGGATCTGGACGGCTCCCGCGGATAGCGGCTTTGGTCGGGCCCCATCTCGAGGCTCAAGCTCAGGATTGGCGCAGTGGCGCTGTCGGTAAAGCACGCTCGCGTGTTCGGCGACGTCGGTGCCGGCGTTGCCGCGATGGGACTCGGCGGCTAAGCTCGGGCTCGCTTGCCAGTCTGCGGACTCCACGGCCGCAGCCCGAGAAAGAGCTGGGCGCGCCATGCGCACTCCAGCCCTCGCTAGGTCTGGACTCGGTTTCGTCTCAAGCGCATCAAGGAGAGCGTCATGTGGGACTGGCTCTACGATTTGCCGAACGAGACGCTCGCGCTCTACTGCGCGGTGCTCTTCGTCGGTCTCACCTGGTTTGGCACCATCTTCATCCGGCCCATCCTGCGCCTGTGGCTGCGCAACCAGCCGGGCAGCAACGAGCTCGTCAGCCACGCCTCCTCGGGTTTCGGCCTGCTGTACGGCCTGCTGTTGGGTCTGCTCTCGGTGGCGGCCTATCAGAACATGGACCGGATTCAGGGCTACGTGGGCGTGGAGGCGGCCACGCTCGGGTCACTCTACCGCACGGTCTCGGCCTATCCGGAGCCGACCCGTGGTGAGGTGCAATCCCTGCTGCGTGATTACACCCTCTACGTCATCCACAAGGATTGGCCGTCGCAGAAGAAGGGAAGGATCAATCCAGGCGGAGACAGACGCCTGGCCGTCATCGAGCGGCGTCTGACCGATTTCGAGCCCCAGACCAAAACCCAGGAGATCCTTCACGATCAGGCGTTGTCGGGTCTCAGAGACCTGCGGGAGGCGCGGCAGTCACGCATCATGGGCAATTGGGTCGCCATACCGGGCATCCTCTGGTTCGTGGTAATCGTGGGCGCCGGTGTCAATATGGTCCTGTTCTGGCTGCTGGATGCGCGGCTGCGGGTGCACCTGTTTCTTGGTGGGATCGTGTCCTTCTTCCTCGGCATGATGATCTTCCTGGTGCTCGCCATGGACAGACCCACCCGCGGCGAGGTCAGCGTGGCAACCGATGCCTATCAACGCGTCTACGACTTCGTGATGCGTTGGGATGAGGATTAGTGGCAGCCAACGCCAACTGTGGCGGAGTCCTCATGTGGCCGCACCCGGCGCTGAATCCACCATCGGAGACCCACCTATGACCCGGCAATCCGGTTTGCGCGGCGGCCGTCCTCTCGCGGTCCTGACCGCCTTGCTCATGGCGCTCATTGAGGGCGCCGCGTCCGCGGCCGGTCCGCCCATGACCTTCGTCACCCTGGGGACCAGCGAGAGCCTCTATTACGACATTGGGCGTGCGCTCTGCTCGGTGGTCGCCAAGGGGCGGCGCGAGCACGGGATCCGCTGCTCCGCTGAGCCGACCCCGGGCTCCGTGTACAACCTGGAGCGGCTGGTCGAGGGTGATCTGGACTTTGCGCTGGCCCAGTCCGACGCCCAATTCGCCGCCTATCGGGGCGAGGGGAACTGGGCGGGCCACCCGTTCACGGCGCTGCGCTCGGTGATGTCCCTGCAGCCGGAGCTCCTGACCCTTTTGGTTCGGGCGGATTCCGGTGTCGCGTCCATTGGCGATCTGCGCGGCAAACGCTTGAACGTGGGCAACCCCGGGTCCGGCACCCGTGCCACCTGGGACCTTCTCCAGGCGGCGCTCGGCTGGGACCCGGATGATGTGCGAAACGCCGTCGAGATGCGTCCTGAGCCCGCCGGCCAGGCCCTCTGCGCCGGTAAGATCGATTCCAATCTGATGGTGGTCGGCCACCCGTCGCCCATCGTGGCGCGGGAGGTCGACCAGTGTCCCCACTGGTTCATCCAGATCCAGGGCCCCGAGGTCGATCGGCTGATCGCCGAGCGCCCCTATTACACCAAGGGTTCCATCCCCAAGGGGCTCTACGGGCTGCCCCAGGATGTCCAGACCTTCGGCGGCCGGGCCACCCTGGTGACCAGGGCCGACACGCCGGAGCCGGTTGTCCATGACCTCGTGAGGGCCCTGCTTTCTGACCTCGAGGGCCTGCGCGCCTCCAATCCCACACTGGCGCGGCTGGATGCCGCTGAAATGGCCCGGGTCGGACTCACGGCGCCACTGCACCCGGGCGCCGAGCGTGCGTTCCGGGAGCTGGGAATATCACCCTAATCATCAGAGACTTGGCGCCGCGGGTCTCGCAACCGCGGACTGGAAGGCACCATGGCCAGATTCGACATCATCGAGCTTGAGGGAACGCGCTACGTCCGGGGGCATCTCGAGAACGAGGTGATGCACGCCGAGGCCGGCGCCCTGTCCTATATGCGGGGCAAGATCCACGTCGATGTCAAGGTCCCGAGTCTGGGCCAGATCATCAAGCGCGCCCTCTCGGATGAATCCGCGGTTCGGCCTCGCTATGAGGGGAGTGGCGACGTCTTCCTGCAGTCATCGATGGGGGGCTATTACAGCCTCGATCTCCGCGGGGAGGAATGGATCCTGGAGAAGGGTGCCTATTGGGCCTCGGATGGGAACGTGGTCCTGGGTCTGCACCGGGAGCCGATGATCACGTCGTTCTGGGCCGGCGAGGGTTTCATCGACTATCAGACCAAGGTGAGCGGGAGCGGCGTGACGGTGCTCAATGCCGATGGACCGGTGGAGGAGTTGGAGCTGAACGACGAGACCATCTCGGTGGAGGGCAAGCTGGTGATCGCGCGCACCGCCAACCTGCGCTACCAGGTGCGCCGGCCCATCCGCAACCTGATCGGCTACTGGCTCTCCAGCGAGAAGATGATGCGTACCTATTCCGGTACCGGCCGGGTTCTGGTGAGCACCACACCCTACTGGAACCAACGCTTGCTCGAGGCCATGAGCCGCTGATCCGCATGGGTCGCGGATCGGCGCCCCGGGCGCCGAAAAGGGTCGCCGATCGAGTACCATCTGACGTCCGATCGGCCTGCAGGCCGTCCCCTCCCGACAAAAACGCCGGTCCCATGGGACCGCGGACGCAACGCATCATCGCCATGTCCCATCTGCCAGGTCCCTACCGGATCCTTCCCGGGCGCCGCTATCCGCCAGGCGCCACCGTGGAGGATGATGGGGTTAACTTCTCCGTCTACAGCCGCCACGCCGTGGGGGCTGAGCTGCTCCTCTACGAGGGCGCCGCGAGCCCCGAGCCCTTTCAGGTCGTTCGGCTGGATCCGGAGGAGAACCACAGCTTCTTCTCCTGGCATGTGATGGTGGTCGATCTGCCGCCGGGCACCCACTACACCTGGCGCATGGACGGACCCAACGACCCGAGGACCCACGGCTGGCGCTTCGACCCCGCCGTGGAGCTGGTGGATCCCTGGGCGCGGGCGGTCAACCCCTGCGGCTGGGATCGCTGGCGGCGGCAGCGCGACGGGATCAGCCCCCACGACTCCCCGCGGGCGGTGGTGCTGGCGGATGAGTACGACTGGTGTGGCGATAGCCCCATCCGCGTCCCCTCGGAGCAGATGATCATCTACGAGCTCCACGTCGGGGGCTTCACGCGACACCCCTCGTCAGGCGTGCGCCATCCCGGCAGCTTTGCCGGACTGGTGGAGAAGATCCCCTATCTGAAGGACCTCGGCATCACCCATGTGGAGCTGATGCCGGTCATGGCCTTTGACGTTCAGGATGTCCCCGAGGGCGTGTGGGATGCCGGCCTGAGTAACTTCTGGGGTTACAGCAGCTATGGCTTCTTCTCGCCCCACCCGGGTTACTGCGTGACCCCGGAGCGGGGCAGCCACCGCCGCGAGTTCCGCGACATGGTGCGTGCGCTGCACCGCGCCGGCATCGGCGTCATCATGGACGTGGTCTTCAACCACACCAGCGAGGGCAACGCGGGCGGGCCGACGCTGTCATTCAAGGGCTTCGGCAACGAGACCTTTTACTGCCTGGATCAGATCGACAAGGGCGTCTATCTGGACTTCACCGGCTGCGGCAACACGGTCAACGCCAATCACCCCTTCGTTGCCCGTTACATCCTGGATTGCCTGGAGTATTGGGTGCGGGAGATGCACGTCGACGGCTTCCGCTTCGACCTCGCCAGCGCCATGGCCAGGGATGGCAGCGGCCGGCCCATGGAGAACCCGCCGGCACTCTGGGGGATCGAGCTCTCCGATACCCTGGCGGCCTCCAAGATCATCGCCGAGGCCTGGGACGCCGCCGGTCTCTACCAGGTGGGCAGCTTTCCCGGGTATCGCTGGATGGAATGGAACGGACGCTATCGCGACAGCCTGCGCCGCTTCGTGCGGGGCGATCCGGGGCTGGTCCCGGAGCTGGCGACCCGGCTCGCCGGCAGCAGCGACCTCTACGGGGCCAACCTGCGCCAGCCCATCAACAGCGTCAACTTCGTGACCTGTCACGATGGCTTCACCCTGTGGGACCTGGTCTCCTACGAGCGCAAGCACAACGCGGCCAACCGCGAGGGCAACCGCGACGGCACCAACGAGAACTTCAGCTGGAACTGCGGCGTCGAGGGGGAGACCGCGGATGCCGCCATCCTGGCCCTGCGCCGGCGCCAGGCGAAGAACCTGATGGCGCTGCTGCTGCTGAGCCAGGGGATTCCCATGCTGCTTGCCGGCGACGAGGTACTGAGGAGCCAGGGCGGCAACAACAATGCCTGGTGCCAGGACAACGCCTTGGGGTGGCTCGACTGGTCCCTGTTGGACAGAAACGCCGAGATGCTGCGCTTCGTGCGCGGCCTGATCGCGCTGCGCAAGCGCCACGGCAGCCTGCGCCGGCGACGCTTCCTGGCCGGGCAGGCGCGCAACGGCGCCGAGCTGCCGGACGTTCGCTGGCATGGCGTGCGCCTGGACAGCCCCGCCTGGGACGACCCGCAGGCCCGCACCCTGGCCCTTACCCTGGCACCGACCCGCCCGGATGAGGATCTGCTCTATATCGCCGTCAACATGGATCCTGAGGCGCGTCGCTTCGAGCTCCCCCGACTCATCGGCCGGGCCTGGTATTGCGCCCTGGATACGGGCGCGGTCTCGCCCACGGATCTGCCCGCGCCCCCGGATCAGTCGGCCGCCCCGGAGGATGCGCTGGTGGTCCGCTCGCACAGCGTGGTGGTGCTCGAGGGCCGGCCTTAAGCGAGAAAGAGGCCGGGCAGGAGGCCACGCCGGCCCCGGGGCCGCGCCGCCTTGACCGGTCACTTGTCTAGCTAGTTTTCACCCCATTGCCATGCGATGATCGTAGCGGTATGGCGCGGCCGCCCCCGGGCCGCCCCGTTCGCGGTGGGGATCCATGACTCGCAGCAGCATCTATCACGCCCTCGGGCTGCACATGCACCAGCCGCCGGGCAACCTGCGCCTGCTGATCGAGTCGAACCCCTGGGAGGCCGAGCAGATCATTCGCTGCTATGAGCGCCCCGCCCGCTATGCCCTGCAGTACCGCGACGTGGCCCGCCTGCACATCGGATTCTCGGGGGTGCTGCTGGAGCAGCTCCTCGATCCCGCCATCATCGACCGCTACCGGCACATCCTGGACATCCCCCAGATGCTGGCCCGCTATGCCGAGGCCGACACCATCGAGCTCATCGGCATGGGCTTCTATCACCCGATCTTTCCGCTCATCCCGCGGGCGGACTGGATGGAGCAGCTCGAGCGGGGGATCGACATCATGCAGCGGGCCTTCGGTCGTGCCCCGCGCGGCTTCTGGCCCCCCGAGATGGCCTTCAGCATGGAGATGATCCCGGCCCTGGTGGAGGCCGGCTACGACTATGTGGTGGTTGACGGGGTGCACGTCCGACCCGAGGACGGCATCAGCGACGTCTTCCGGCCCTATCTGGCGTGCCACGAGGGTGTCTGTATCAGCATCATTCCCCGTGACCGCGACGTCTCCAATGCCCAGGAGAGCGGGCTTGATCCCAACTGGTTTCAGAACGAGGTCCGCTGGCGGGTGGGGGGCTCCGCTCGGCCCCACGAGTCGCGCCTGGTGACCACCTGGTCCGATGGTGAGAATGGCGGCTGGTTCCGGCAGACCCATGAAGGCTCCGGTTTCTTCGGCCATTTCTTCGCCCCCTACATGGAGCACTTCCGCGGCGGCGACTACCCCATCACCCCCGTGTCCCTCAGCGACTACCTGCGCCGTACCCCGGCGGAGGCCTACGCCCAGGTGCAGACCGGGGCCTGGAACATCGGCGGAAACGCCGGTCGCGACCTCTCCCAATGGGCGGGCAGCGACAGCCAGAAGGCGGCCGTGGAGACGGTGTCGCGGCTGAGCGCCCGGTATTGGGGCCTGCGTCGCCGCGCCGAGGGCTCGGATACGGGGCTTGAGGCCCTGTCCGGCGGGCTCGATGAATCCCGCCGGCTGATCCTGGAGGCGGAGACCAGCTGCTTCCTGTTCTGGGGCGACGCCTGGATTCCCCACCTCTACGAGCGCACGGGCCCGGCTGAACAGGCGCTCGACCGGGTCGAGCAGGCCCTGTCCGCCGCCATGGACGCGAGCCCGCAACCGGCCGCTCCATCCGGGCCGGCGCCGGGGCAGGGACGACCCTCCGCGGGTCCCGTTGAACGCGAGCGCGGGATCAGGCCCCGCCCGGGTGCCAAGCCGTCCCGTCGGTCCGGGCTCAAGCGGCAGGCGCACAAGACACCCGGGTCTGGCCCCGTGGCCAGGAAAGCCGGTGCGGCCACCCGCAGACCCATCCAGCGAGCCGGTCCAGGACGAGGTACTGGCCGTGGATCGGGACGCCGCGGCGGCAGGCGCGGCCCCCGACGTTGAGGCCCGGCCGCGTCCAGTGATGCCCATCCGGTACGCCGGCCAAGATCCAATGCAATGTCAACCACCACCTCCACCACCGGGCGAGCGGACTCCCCGTCATCCTTCGTGAAGCGACGTGCGCAGAGGCCATTGGATGCCGCCCACCCGGTGGTCCCGCCCCTGAATGAGCCCCCGCGTGAGCCGCTTGGTGAAACGCCGGATCTGGCGGCCTCTGGAGCCAACCTGGCCCCGGCGTTCCCGCTGGATGAAAGCGGCACCGGCGTCGTCCTCTATGTGGCGTCGGCGGGACGGATGCGGGTCCACTGGTCTCTCGAGCGGGACGACTTCGAGCAGGCCGCGGCGAGCTTTCCCGTCAACGGCCAGAGGCCCGCGGCCGTGCTGCGCCTGCGCCGCGACCGGGCGGGCGGCGGTACGGACCTGGTCGACGAGCGTCCCCTGGGCGCCGGGACGCGGGACGGTGCGGGCGAGGCCGTCTTCTCGCTGCCCAGGGATCACGGTCTCTATCGCGCGGAGCTCGGTCTCACCGATGGGGGCGGCGGCTGGCTGATGCTGGCCCGCTCCAATGGGCACTACAACGCGGTGGGGGTGGGGCTCGACGTCCCGGCCAGCCCCGCCGAGTCGCCGGAGGATGCGCAACCCGCCTCTGCTCCCGAGTCCCTGACTGCCGGCGCCGCGGGGCAGGCGCCGGTCCAGTCAGACGCGATCGGACCGGGTGACCCGGATGGCGAGCCGGCGCTGGGCGCGGGCCCCTCGGAGCTCGTCGCCGCGAGCTTCCCGGTGGTGACCGCACTGCGCAGCCTCCTGGCCGCCTCGGTGCACGCTGCGGATGCGGTCCCGGGCGCCGGGAGCTCGACCGGTGGGGGCGATGGCGCGGCCCGGGTGCAGTACAGCTGCGCGGACGGGGGAGGGCTCGTGGCCCTGCCGGCGGTCGCGGCGATGGGAGCCGCCCCGATCCAGTCACTGGTCGAGACCCTCGCCGCCCTGCCCGCGACCCGGTTGCAAGGGGCGATCGGCGCACGGCAGCCTGCGGGCGGTCCCGGGTTGGCGGCGGGAGGCGCCGGACGGCAGGATGGGCAGGAGCCCGAGGGTCGGGGGGCCGAGGGGCCTGAGCCCGGGGGGGTGCTCCCCGGCATCAATGTGCGCATCGAGCCCCTCACCTACGAGCGCCCGGCGGCCCGCGCGACTGGGGTGGAGCTGGACGCGGAGCTGCGCATCCTGGGTCGCGCCGAGCCCAACAGCACCATCGATCTGCTGGGCTTCCCGTACCGTGTTGGTCCGGGAGGCCGTTTCCTGCTGGTGCTGCGGGTCGAGGATCCCGCCCTGTTGCGCCGGGCGCTGGAGGGGGCGCCGCCGCCAGAGCTCTCGACCCGCCGGGACCCATGAGGACCGGTCGCTGCGGGCCTAACCGCGCATCGGCCTGGAAATACCAACGAATCAGGGGGCGGGGCGCATGTATATCGCGATGGTAAGCGCCGAGTGCGCACCGATAGCCAAGGCCGGTGGCCTGGGTGACTTCGTACAGGGTCTCTCCCGGGAACTCTCGATCCGCGGCAACGCGGTCGAGATCTTCCTGCCCAAGTACGACGTGCTGCGCTACGACCGTATCTGGGGCATGACCAAGTGCCACAGGGACCTCTGGGTGCCCTATTACGATCAATGGATCCACTGCGACGTGGAATACGGTGAGGTCGATGGCCTCAAGTGCTACTTCATCGACGAGCATGCACCCGAGGGCTTCTTCCGCCGCGGCACCATCTATGGGGAGTCGGATGACGCGGACCGCTTCGCCTTCTTCTCGCGGGCGGTGCTCGAATATTTGCTGAAGTCTGGTAAGCGCCCGGACATCATCCACTGCAACGACTGGCAGACCGGCCTGATCCCGGTGCTGCTCTACGAGATCTACCAGGGCCTGGGGCTCACCCAGCCCAGGGTCTGCTACACGCTCCACAACATGGGACATCAGGGGGTGGTGGGCGAATACATATTGCGCCAGGTGGGGCTGAAGCCGGATCGGCTCATGGTCATGGAACGGATGCTCGACCCGGCCAATCACCGGGCGGTGAACCTGATGAAGGGCGGGATCGTGTTCTCCAACTTCATTACCACCGTGTCGCCGCGCTATGCCTGGGAGATCCAGCATACGGATCAGGGGATGGGCATGCAGGGGGTGCTCCAGTATCACGACCGCAAGTTCGGCGGGGTGCTCAACGGCATCGATTATTCGATCTGGAACCCCGAGCTGGACACCCACATACCCGAGACCTTCGGCCCGGAGCGCCTGCCCCAGAAGGCGGCCAACAAGAAGGCCCTGCGGGCCCGGCTGGGGCTGCAGGAGGCCTTCAAGCCGATCGTCTCGGTGATCAGCCGGCTGGACCGCCAGAAGGGTGTTCACCTGATCCGTCACGGCATCGATTACGCGCTGGCGAATGACTGCCAGTTCGCGCTGCTGGGCTCGGCCCCTGACCCGGCCGTCAATGCCGAATTCTGGCGGATCAAGGGCGAGATGGATCCCAGCGCGGATTGCCAGCTCGAGCTCTCCTATGATGAGGAGCTGTCGCATCTCATCTATGCCGGGGCCGACATGATCCTGATTCCGAGCGTCTACGAGCCCTGCGGTCTGACCCAGATGATCGCCATGAAATACGGGACCGTCCCGGTGGTGCGCCGGGTCGGGGGGCTGGCGGACACGGTGTTCGATGCCAATTACTCCGACAAGCCCTTCGAGGAGCGCAACGGTTATCTCTTCGATGACCTCACCGAGGCTGGCCTCGAGTCCGCCCTGGGCCGCGCCATCGGTCTTTGGTTCCGCTTCCCCGAATACTTCCGGCAATTGCGGGTGAACGGCATGCGCATGGACAACTCCTGGAACAGGCCCGGTCAGCAGTATCTGGACATCTACCACCACATCCGCGCCTGATTCCGCGCCTGGCGGTACCGCCGCCCGTCAGGTCCTCTGTGCCCAGTCCAGGGGCGGCGTGATGAGGCCGGATTCCGCGGCGCTGGCGATGGGACCTCTGACATGACCCGCACCCTTCCGGACTCTCCCGGCCTCCCCCACGCCCTCTATCGGGCCGAGCAGGTGCGTGCGCTGGACCGCGCCGCCATCAAGGCCCACGGCATCCCTGGGATCGAGCTCATGAACCGGGCCGGCGCCGCGGCCTACCGCCTGTTGCGCGGGCTGTGGCCCGACCAAGGTCGGCTGACGGTGCTCGCCGGCGGTGGCAACAACGGCGGCGACGGCTATGTGGTGGCCCGCCTGGCCCTCGCCGATCGACTGGACGTGCGGGTGCTCCACCTGGTGGATCCGGAACGGCTCAAGGGCGAGGCGGCCCTCGCCTTCGCCGCCTTTCGGGCCGCGGGGGGAGGCTGCGAGCCCTACCGGTCTCTGCCGGGCAATGGCGGGGTGGTGGTGGATGCGCTGCTCGGCACCGGCCTGGAGCGGCCGGTGGAGGGGGCCTGGGCGGCAGCCATCGAGGCCGTCAACGCCGCGCGAGTCCCGGTGCTCGCCATCGATGTCCCCTCCGGTCTGCACGCCGACACGGGCGCCGTCCTCGGCACTGCCATCCGCGCCCAGGCCACCATCAGCTTCATCGGACTCAAGCGGGGCCTGTTCACCGGGGACGGCCCCGACTGCTGTGGGTCCCTGAGCTTCAGCGCCCTGGAGGTCCCCGCGGTCATCTATTCCCGGGAGATCCTCGCGGCACGGCGCATCGACTGGTCACAGCAGTCCGGCACCCTGGCCCCGCGTCGCCGGACCGCCCACAAGGGCGATTTCGGCCATGTGCTGGTGATCGGCGGGGCGCCCGGCATGTCGGGGGCCGCGCGTCTGGCGGGGGAGGGGGCCCTGCGGGCCGGGGCGGGCCTGGTGACGGTCGCCACCCATCCGGAGCACGCGCGCCTGCTGAACCTCACCCGGCCGGAGCTGATGGTGGCTGGCGTCGCCGATGGGGCGGATCTGGACCCGCTGATCGAGCGCGCCGACGTGATCGCCATCGGTCCCGGCTTGGGCCTCGGGCCCTGGGGCCGATCGATGTGGACCCGCGTGAGGACCCTGGACCGACCCCTGGTCGTGGACGCCGATGCCCTGAACCTATTGGCCGAGGCCGGGGAGCCGGATGGCGGCGGGGAGCCAGGGGCGCCGGACTGGATACTCACGCCGCACCCAGGCGAGGCCGCCCGCCTGCTCGGGGCTTCAACCCCTGAGGTGGGACGGGACCGCTTTGCCGCGGCCGAGGCCCTGCAAGACCGCTATGGCGGCGCCGTGGTGCTCAAGGGGGCGGGAACCATCGTCCAGGGCTCCTCCCACCGCCCGCCCGCCGTGTGCAGCGATGGCAATCCGGGCATGGCGACCGCGGGGTGCGGGGATGTGCTGACCGGGGTCATCGCCGCCCTGCGCGCCCAGGGCCTGTCCGCCGACGAAGCGGCCTGTGCCGGCGTCTGTCTGCACGCCGCGGCGGGCGATCGGGCGGCCCTTGCGGGCGAGAAGGGCCTGCTCGCGGGCGACCTGCTCGACGCCCTGCGGGGCGTTGCCAATGGTCTCGGTGTGGAGGGGGGAGACTGATGGAGATCGAGCTCCCCGACGCGGATGCCCAGACCGCCTTCGGCGCCCGGCTCGGCTCGAACCTGCCCGCGCGCCTGGTCGTCTATCTGGAGGGAGAGCTGGGCACGGGAAAGACCACCCTGGTGCGCGGCATCCTGCGGGGGCTCGGACACCAGGGTCCGGTGCGCAGCCCCACCTATACCCTGATCGAGCCCTACGAGCTGGCGCGGGCCCGGGTCTACCATCTGGACCTCTACCGTCTCACCGACCCCGAGGAGCTGGAATACCTCGGCCTGCGCGACCTCAGCGCCGAGCAGGCCCTGCTCCTGGTCGAGTGGCCGGATCGCGGCATCGGGGCCCTGCCGCCGCCCGACCTGACCATCCACTTCGACTACCGGCCCGATGGGCGTCACCTCAGGCTGGCGGGGGGCAGCGCCGAGGGGCTGGCCCTGATCGAGGCCCTTGGCGCCTTGCCGGAAACCGAGTAATCGGCACCGACGCGTCGGGCAGGAACCCGACAGCGGCTTTAGGGCTCGGACGCGGCTTCAAGGTGGGTCGGACTTCAGTCCGACAGTGACCCTCAGGCCGTCCCGACCGCCGCCTGGGGCTCAGCCGAACCCTTCGGGGTTCTCGGATTGCCAGCGCCAGGCGTCGCGAACCATCGCATCGATCCCGAGCTCGGCCCGCCAGTGGAGCTGGGCGAGCGCCTCGGCCGGGTCCGCGTAACAGGTGGCGATATCGCCCGGACGGCGCGCGACGATCTCGTAGGGGACGGCCCGGCCGCTCGCGCGCTCGAAGGCGGCCACCATCTCCAGCACGCTGTAGCCGCGCCCGGTGCCCAGGTTGTAGACCACGGCGCCCGGATTCTCCCGGAGCTTGTCGAGTGCGGCCAGATGGCCGCGTGCCAGGTCCACCACGTGGATGTAGTCGCGAACCCCGGTTCCGTCGGGCGTCGGGTAGTCGTTGCCGAACACCCGCAGGCGCTCCAGCTTGCCTACCGCGACCTGGGCCACATAGGGCATCAGGTTGTTCGGGATGCCGTTGGGGTCCTCGCCGATCAGCCCGCTGGGATGGGCGCCCACCGGATTGAAGTAGCGCAGCAGCACCACATTCCAGGCGGGGTCGGCGCGGTTGAGATCGCGCAGGATCTCCTCGATGAAGAGCTTGGATCGGCCGTAGGGGTTGGTGGCACAGAGCGGAAAGTGTTCGCGGATGGGCACGCTCGCCGGGTCACCATAGACGGTGGCGGAGGAGCTGAAGACGATGTCCCTGACCCCCGCATCGGCCATGGCGCGGCACAGCGAAAGGGTGCCGCAGATGTTGTTGTCGTAGTACTGCAGCGGCATCTGCACCGACTCGCCGACCGCCTTGAGGCCGGCGAAGTGGATGACGGCCTCGACGGGGTGGGTGGCGAAGAGCGCGTTCAGGGCCTCGCCGTCGCGCAGGTCCGCCTCGACGAAGACGAGCCCGCGCCCCGCGATCGCCTGCACCCGGCGCAGTGACTCCTCCTTGCTGTTGCAGAGGTTGTCCACCACGACCACCTCGTGGCCCGCCTGGAGAAGCTCCACACAGGTGTGGCTGCCGATATAGCCGGCGCCGCCCGTGACCAGTACCCGCATCGGTTCGTCTCCGCTCAATCAGGGTGATGCGGCAGTTTACGCCGCCGATCCGCCCGCCAGGGACACAGCCTGTCAGCAGGGGCGGGTTTCCCGTCCGAATCAGGCAGACACCGGGCCCCGGTCGCCCCTGTCCCCGTCGATACGCAGGCGCTGGCGCAGGCGGCGCAACTGGTCCGGGTCCAGGGCATCGGTGAACAGGGGCAGTGACCAGCGGCGAAGGTGACCCCGGCGCAGATTGATGACGATCAGGGGGACACTGACGAAGGTGGACGGGGACAGGATGGCCTCGATCTCGCGGCCGGAGACCAATCCGATGATCCAGGTCCCGTCCGCCTGCCAGACGAGGCTAAGGATGGACCAGGGGGCGCGCCGCAGTACCCGGACATGGCCCTGATAGATGAGGCTGATGACCACCGCGATCGCCATCAGGCTCCAGGGGGCCGGCAGGGCCAGCAGTGCGGCCAGCGCCGCCGCGTGGGTCGCGAGCACCAGGGCCGCGAGGCGCCAGGAGAACCGCGGTCGGATCAGGAGCGGGGGGCGCTCAGTGTGGGAGGTCATGCCCCGGGGAATCTCGGGTCGATCGGGCTTCAGCCCGACGCGGCCCCGGCCACGGCAACCACGTGGCGCACCAGGTCCGCGGTGGCCGCATCATCGGGGGCGCGGCGCCCCATGAACCAGTCGCTCAGATCCTGATCCTGCTGACCCAGCAATGCCACGAACTGCTGCCGCCGGGCCGGGCTGAGGTCTGGGTATCCCCGCTCCAGAAAGCGCAGGAGCAGATCATCGAGCTCCAGCATGCCGCGCCGGCACTGCCAGCGCAGGCGGCGGATCTCCTCGCCCGGATCCCGATCAGTCATTGCCTCACCCATCGATCCCCAAAACGTCGCCGTCCACGCAAGCTGGCCGTTGCGCGGACTCACGGACTGAGCCCCCGCAAGGATACACTTGCCCTCCATCTCCAACCCGATCGGCCCGCCAGTCCAGTGATCGAACGCCTGCTCGAACGCATCAGCGCCCGCCTTCCCTGCCGGATCATCGACGGGGAGCAGGGCGAGCCCTATCTGGAACGCTATTACCTGGCCGGTGCCCTGGGCTGGCACGCCTATCTGCATCGCTTCGTCGACTCCGATCCGGATCGCGGGCTGCACGACCACCCCTGGGCGCGCGCCCTGAGTCTGGTGCTCACGGGGGGCTACGACGAGATCCGGGGGGCCCCGGCGGACCCGCAGCGGACCTCGATGCACTTCGTCGCGCCCTGGCGGATCAACCGCCTGCGCGGGGAGGACTACCACCGGGTCGTGCTGCGCGGCGGCCGCTCCGCCTGGACCTTGTTCCTGCACGGTCCCCGCGTCAAGGGCTGGGGCTTCATACAGAACGGCAGCTATCGTCCCATGGCCAGGGACGGGACCGAGTTTCGCCACAAGGATTGGTGGAAGAGTGCGCCCACCGGGGCTGTGGTCCGCGCGGGACGCTGAGGGGCTCCGGATTGAGGCTCGATCTGCGAGGGCAGCCACGCCGCAGTGGGGGCGGGGCGCGTAGCATATTCCGGTATTCGATCTTCGGGGCCCTGGGGCCCGTCATCCTTTGGAGAGCCTTTATGCGCGGATTCCCGCTTGCGGTCTCGCTGTGCCTGATTCTGGTGCTCGCCGGGTGCGGCGGCCGCGGCGCGGTCGGCGACGGGGGCGAGCTCCCGGTGAGCTGTGTCAGCGGTGCCGGGAGCAGCAATTGTTCCCCGGGGCGTGGTCGCTACTACTACGACTACCAGATCGACAGTTGCAGGCCCACGAGCGGCAGGCGCTGCGGCGGCCGTAGGCTCTTTGACAGCATCGAGGAGTGCAGGAGCTTCTGCGGTGCCGCCCGCTGAAGGCGGGTGTGCCGCGTACGAGGCCGCATGGCGGGTCAACCCCGGGGCAAGGTCTGGTCCAGCCACTGGCCAACGGTCTCCACCAACGCCTGGTCCTGGCCCTCGAAAAAATGGTCCGCCGCTGGAACCTGGGCCTGGTTGTAGCCGAGGTTTCCGCCCTCCACCGCCGACCTGGCCCTTGCGGGTGCCGAGTCCACAACGCCCTCCAGATCAAGCTGGCCGTAAAGGTCGAGCATGGGTATCCGGATGCGGCCCAGGGTCCTGGTGTTGTCCAGACGCCCGGCGCCTGCTTTGGACTCGCCGTTGGACGCGCCTGACAGGCCGATGGCGACGTAGGCGTCGACCGCGCCCGGGTGGGTGGCCAGATAGTCCGCCGCCATGGTGGCCCCGAGGCTGTGCGCGACGATGGCGATGTGCCTGGCGCCGGCGTCCTTCAGGAATGCGATCGCGGCGTCCAGCCTCGGCGACACCGCGTCCATGAGCGGTAGATAGTCCGAGGCGCTGGCCTCGTTGGCAAGCACCGGCATCTGAATCGCGAGGGTGCTGATTCCCATCTCCGGAAGCCCCACGCGCAGGGGATGAACCACCTGGGGCCAGTCCGGGTGCACCCCGATGCCGTGTATCACGATCGCCGCCCGTTCGCCGGGGCCTCCGCCCGCGCCCGTGGCCTCGGTGTAGACCCCGAGGAAGGTCAGGTCACCCGCGTGAAGATCGACCGCCTCGCCATCGACCAGGGAATCCACGATCTGCTCCCGCCAGCGCCTCTCCTTGTTCAGGTCCGATGTGATCGGGTCCAAGGTCTGACCGCTGGGCGCGACCGGGGCCGCGCCTTCTGGGGGCGGCAGGCCGGCGGTCTCCGCGGCCGCGCTTGCGGCGCCGGCGATCGACAGGAGGACGAAAAGGAGTTGGCTCAGGGTTCGGCTCATCTGGGCTCCTCGGTCAGGGATGTAGCGCCCCCTGAGATGTGTGGCGCGAAGGCCAATTCAACCACTGACGCCAGGGTCAGTTCCCCTGGCTCCCGGTCACGGGCACGAAGCGCACGGGCAGCCGACTGTGCCCGATCAGCTCGCCGGATTCCGCCTTCTCGTAGACCAGCAACTGCTGTATGTCCCAGGGGTCGCCCACCGGGATCACCAGGCGACCGCCGGTCCTGAGCTGGGCCACCAGCGGCTCGGGGATCCGCGGGGCGGCGGCGGTGACGATGATGCCGTCGAAGGGCGCTGCCTCTGGCCACCCGAGCCAGCCGTCGCCGGCGCGCACCCGGACCTTGTCGTAACCCAGCTCCGCGAGCGTCTCGGCCGCCCGCTCGGCCAACTCCGGGACGATCTCGACCGAATAGACCTCTACCCCCATGGCCGCGAGCACGGCGGCCTGGTAGCCGGAGCCCGTTCCGAGCTCGAAGACGCGGTCCCCGGCGCCGACCCCGAGCATCTGGCTCATGATGGCGACGATGTAGGGCTGGGAGATGGTCTGGCCGCCGCCGATGGGCAGGGGGTGGTTGCCGTAGGCGAGGTCGCGTTGACGCTCGGGCACGAAGGCGTGGCGCGGCACCGCGCGCAGCGCCTCGACCACCTCCGGGCTCAGCCGGGAGAAGCCGAGGGCATGCGCCGTCAGGCGCACGTCCTCCTGCACCTCGGCGATCAGCGCCTCGCGGCGGGCGCTCATGGGATCCTCCGCGGAGCACGCCGCGGGCAGCAACACCGCGACCATGAGCAGGAGCAACGCCCGATGCCGGGGCCGGTGACGGCGGCTGGTGAGGGATGGATGTTCATTGGCCTTGGTCATGGGTTGGAACCCTGGCGGGAATTTGCCGCAGCGCCGGCTTCCACGGTAGCGAGCGGCCGCCTTCCGGCCGGCGCCGTGGTATCAGTCTAGCACCGGGGCCAGGCGCACCGGACGCGCTACCGGGTTAAGATCCTGCGACGCCGTCCATCCCCGGGGAGCTCTCCATGTCCGCGGTCCTTGCCCGCCATTCCCGTTGGCTGTTGCTGCTGAGCCTTCTCTGGGCCTGGGCAGGGGGCTGGGCAGGGGCCGAGGCCAAACCCGAGCCATCGACGCCAGCGGCCGGCGATGCCCCGGTCTGGCTGGTGGAGGACGGCGCCGGGGGGCGGCGGGTGCGGCTCTACGTGTTCTGGTCCAGGCGCTGCCCCCACTGCCAGGCGGCACTGCCGTTTCTCGAGCGGCTGCGCGATCAGGAGCCCTGGATCGAGGTGCTCGATTATGAGCTCACGACCAGCCCCGCCCATGTACAACGCTACCTGGAGTTGGCCCGGGGGCTTGGGGAGGAGGCACGCTCGGTGCCGGCCTTCTTCGTGTGCGGTCAGATGTTGACGGGGTTCGATGGCGACGAGGGCATGGGAGAGCGCCTCCTGGGGCTGGCGCGCCTTTGCCGTCAGGCGGCCCAGGGCGGGGGCGCGGCAGGACAGGCGGTGGCCGCGCCCCGGGCGCCCGGCGCCGCGCCAGGCGGGGGCCCGGCCAGTGTCGAGGTGCCTATCCTCGGCACCCTTTCGCTCGGGACCCTGTCCCTGCCGCTCTTCACCCTGGTGATCGCCGGGCTCGACGCCTTCAACCCCTGCGCCTTCTTCGTGCTGCTGTTCCTGCTGAGCCTGATGGTGCACGCCCGCAGCCGCGGGCGCATGCTGCTGATCGGCGGCACCTTCGTGCTGTTCTCGGGGCTGGTCTATTTCCTCTTCATGGCCGCCTGGTTGAACCTGTTCCTGGTCGTCGGCGGGGCGCCGGTGGTGACGGCGGTGGCCGGGGCCATCGCCGTGCTCATCGGGATCCTGAATATCAAGGACTTTGTCTGGCTGGGGCGCGGACCCAGCCTGTCGATCCCGGAGGGGGTCAAGCCGGGTCTGTTCCGGCGCATGCGCGGCCTGATCGCGGCGGACAATCTGGCCGCCCTGTTGATCGGCACCGTGACGCTGGCGCTGGCCGCCAACAGCTACGAGCTGCTGTGCACTGCCGGTTTTCCCATGGTCTTCACGCGGGTGCTGACGCTCAACGAGCTCCCGGCCGGGGCCTATTATGGCTATCTGGCCCTCTACAACCTGATCTATGTGCTGCCGCTGCTCGCCATCGTGCTCGTTTTCACCTTTACCCTGGGAAGCCGCAAGCTGAGCGAGGAGCAGGGCCGGGTACTCAAGCTCCTGTCGGGACTGATGATGCTGGGGCTCGGGGTCCTGATGCTCACGGCCCCGGAGCGCCTGAGCAATCCGCTGGTGGGGGCCCTGCTGCTCGGCGCGGCCCTCACCCTGACCGGGGCCATCGCGCTGCTCTCCCCCCAGCGTGCCGCCAGGGGGTGATCGAAGCGCGATCAGACCTTTGCCGGAAGCTCGCCGCTGCGCTGCAGGAGCAACTGGACCAGCAGGGGCACCGGGCGCCCGGTGCCGCCCTTCTCCTTGCCGCTCACCCAGGCGGTGCCGGCGATGTCCAGGTGGGCCCAGCGGAAGGCCTTGGTGTAGCGGGCGAGGAAGCAGGCGGCGGTGATGGCCCCCGCGTCGCGCCCGCCGACATTGGCCATGTCGGCGAAGTTGCTGTCGAGCTGGCTCTGGTAGTCGTCCCACAGGGGCAGGCGCCAGGCGCGGTCGGCGGCGTCGTCGCCCGCGGCGATGATCTCCTGGGCCAGCTTGTCGTCCTTGGTGAAGAGCCCGGAGGCGTGCTTGCCCAGGGCGACCACGCAGGCCCCGGTCAGGGTCGCCACATCGATCACCAGCTCCGGGTCAAAGCGCTCGGCGTAGGTCAGGGCATCGCACAGGATGAGGCGGCCCTCGGCGTCGGTGTTGAGGATCTCGATGGTCTGGCCGGACAGGCTCTTGACGATGTCCCCGGGCTTGTTGGCCGCCCCGTCCGGCAGGTTCTCGGAGGCCGGGACCACGCCGATCAGGTTGATCGGGAGGCCCAGCTCACAGGCCGCCTGAACGGCGCCGAAGATGCTGGCTCCCCCCGCCATGTCGTATTTCATCTCGTCCATCTCGGCGGCGGGCTTGATCGAGATCCCGCCGGCGTCGAAGGTGAGCCCCTTGCCCATCAGCACCACCGGATTGGCGCCGTCGCTGCTGCCCCGGTAGTCCATGATGATGAGCTTGGCCGGCTGGCGGCTGCCGCGGGAGACCGAGAGCAGGGACCCCATGCCGAGCTCCTCCATCTCGGCCTCCTCGAGCACCTCGACGCGCAGCTTGTCGAAGCGCCCCCCGAGCTCCAGTGCCTGCTCCGCCAGATAGGCGGGGGTGCAGATGTTGCCGGGCAGGTTGCCGAGCTCCTTGGCGAGCCGCACCCCGGCGGCGATGGCCGAGCCGTGGCGCACCGCCTGCTCGGCCTGGGGCAGGTCCTGATTCGTCGGGACCCAGAGGGTCAGGCGGCGCAGCGGGGTCTTGGGTGCCTGCTTGTCCTCTTTGGTGGCGGAGTACCGGTAGGTCCGATCGGCGGCCGCCGCGACGGCGTCGCGCACCGCCAGATAGGCACTGGTGCCCTCGGGCGCCAGCTCCGGGAAGGCACAGAGGGCCTCCCCCGCATGGGTGCGCTGCAGCAGGTCGACCGCCGCGGCCAGGGCCTGGCGATAGGTCGCGCGGGTCAGCTCCTTGCGCTTGCCGCAGCCGGCCAGCAGGACGCGCTCGGCACTGATACCCGGCAGGGAATAGAGCATCAAGGTGCGGCCGAGCTCACCGTCGAGGTCGCCCGTCTTCAGCAGCTCTGAAAGGCGACCGCCGCTCGCCTCGTCGACGGCCGCGGCGGGAGCCGACAGCTTGCGTTTCTCGAAGACCCCGAGGATCAGACAGGGGGTCTTGAGGGTGGCGAGATCGCCGCTCTTGATCTTGAACTCCATGGAGGCTCCTGGGCACAGCGGAACCCGGTCCGGCGGCCCGCTCGGGTGTTAGCATGAGGGCCTGAGTCTACCGGAATCGCCCCGGCAGTCGAAGTCAGCGGCGGACGTCGGGCCGGCCTGGATCCCGAGTCCCGACATCGCGACAGCAGGTGAGCATGAGAATCCTCGACCGACACCTGGCGGGAGCGGTCATCGGCGGCACCGCCGTCGCGCTCGCCGTGCTCCTGCCCCTGCTGGGGTTCTTCATCCTCGCCGACGAGATGGAGCAGGTGGGGGTGGAGCACTACCGCTTTCAGGACGCCCTGCTGGTGATGTTCCTGACCCTCCCGCGCTATGCCTATCAGATCTTCCCGATCGCGACCCTGATCGGTGCCCTGGTGGGGCTGGGGGCCCTGGCCTCCCGCTCGGAGCTGGTGGCCATGCGCGCGGCCGGTGTCTCGGTGGCCCGGATCATCGGGTCCGGACTCCTGGGCGCGCTGCTGCTCGCCACGGTCGCGGTGGCCGTCGGTGAGCTGCTCGTCCCGGCGGCGGAGCAGCGGGCGACCGAGCTGCGCCGCGCGGCCCTGTCGGGCGACGTGGCCCAGCAGACGCCCTTCGGCTTCTGGGCGGTGGACGATCGGGCCTATGTCAACATCCGCGAGATCCTGTCGGGCACCAGCCTCAAGGACATCTACATTTATCAGATCGACAGCGACGCCGGGACCCTGGTCGCCACCCACGCCAAGGGCGCCCGCTACCTGAACGGGGACTGGGTGCTCGAGGATATCGCCCGCAGCCGCGCGGGATCCGAAGGGGTCGAGGTGGAGCACCTGGATCGCTCGATCTGGAGCTCCATGCTGGACCCGGGGCTGCTCAAGGTGGTGGTGGTGAACCCCCAGGTGCTTCCGGCCTGGGGGCTGTGGAAGTACATCCGCTTCATGAGGGTGAACGAGCAGGACGCGAGCGCCTACGAGGTGGTGTTCTGGGGCAAGGTGGTCTACCCGCTGCTCACCCTCTCCATGGTCTTCGTCTCGGCGCCCATTCTGCTCGGCTCGGCCCGCAGCCGCGGGATCGGCGCGCGAATCTTCGTGGGCGTGCTGGTGGGGGTTCTCTACTATCTGGTGAGCCGCACCTTCACCTACCTGGCGCTCCTCTACGGGCTTAACCCATTGATCTCGGCCATGGCGCCGCCGCTGCTCTTCATCGCTGCGGCCATGCTGATCCTGCGGCGCGTCGGTTGAGCACTGGATGAGTCCCGGACGCCGCGCCCTCAGTCCTCAGCCCGCAACCAGGACCAGTCGGGTACGGGACCTTCGATCGTGCCAGGCCAGGCGCTCCCGGTCGAACAGACACCACCAGAGCCCCAGCCCGGCGGGAAGCAGGCTCAACGTGGCCCAGGCGAAGCGGCGCAGGGCGTCGGCCAGGCTCAGGGGGCCGCCGTCGTCTCTGACGACCCGCAGGCGCCAGGTGCGCATGCCGAGTGTCTGACCCCCCTGGGTCCAGAAGTAGACGTAGAAGCCGACGATCACCGCCGCCAGGTAGAGCTGCATCAGGAGACGGTAGAGAGGTTCCGCCTGGGGATAGGGACGCGTGGCGATCAGGTCATAGGGGATGATGAGGGCGGCGACCGCGAGCATGAGCAGGCCGAACAGGAGCAGGCTGTCGTAGAGCAGGGCACCCAATCGGCGCCCAAGCGAGGGCGCCAGCGGTGTGGATGGCGACGTGAGGGCGCTCTCTTGCATGGGTCGTTCGGCCGTGGCTGTCTGCGATCGGCCCCATTGTCCCCCGGCAGGGCCAAGGGCGCCACGTTCCCGCCGTAGCCCGGGGTGGCGCCCTTTTCGTTAGACTTCCCCTCACGCTCCGCCAATCCATCCGATTCAATTGAGCACCGCCTTCGACAAGCCCTTCCTGTACCGCCTGCTTCGCCGGGTACCCATGCCCGTCATTGCCATCCTCTTTGGCATCGCCGCGGGTCTGGCCGTGTGGGGGGCGCTCGACCAGATCCAGAGCCGGCAGGTCGCCAAGATCTTCGGCCAGGAGCTCCAGGCCCAGCTCGATCTGCAGGCACGCGAGAGCCTGATCCGCTTCGACCGCTACCTGGACTCCTACGGCATGACCGCCCGGCTGCTCGCCAATCACCGGCGCCTGGCGGAATATCTGGAGCCCCTGTTCTGGTCGGAGGAGTCGTCGGTGCAACCGGTGGTCTACCGGGACTTCCGTCCCTATTGGCTGCCCGATTTCTTCGGGCGCGACGCCCTGCGCGCGCCCAGCCACGTCCTGCTGGTGGACACCAGGGGGCGCGTGCGGGAGGACTACCAGGCGGGCAGCGCACCCCTGCCCGAGGAGCTGTCCGCGGCCGTGCCGCCCCAGTTCCTGGATCCGAGCGAGGTGCGCATCGTGCCGGTGCGCTTCGACGAGGTGCTGTACCTGCTGGTCAGCGACGCGGTGGAGGACTCCGGGGGCTATCCCATGGGGCACCTGGTGGCGCTGGTCCCCATCGACGAGGCCTTCCTGAACGCCTCCCAGCGCGGGATGGACCCCAACCGCGCCGCTGTGGCGCTGGTGGACGGTGACGATCAGCGCATCGTCGCCAGTCTCGACTCGGAGTCGTTGATCCCCGGCACCGCGCTGGATATGTGGAGCGACGGCTATCTGGTCACCTCCCAGTCGCTCCCCGGATACGAGGGATCGGACTCCAACCTGCTGTTCGCGACCTTCGTGCCGCAAACGAGCGTCGAGCGCATGCAGCGCCATGTGCGCATCTTCGAGCGGCGTCAGCGCTTCTATGCGGCGCTGGCCTTCATCCTCGCATTCACCGGGGTCATCTATCTGGTCTCGGCCCGGCTCAACCGGGTGCTCAAGCGCATGACGCGCTTCTCCCAGCGGGCCCTGGGGATCGAGGAGCCGGGCTTCCAGCGCGACGGCAACCAGTTGCTGCTCCTGGAGGAGTGGATCAAGCACTTCACCCAGCTGGTGCTCAAGGCCCGTGAGGAGATGAACCGCCGCCACCAGGCGGAGATGCGCGAGAGCGAGGCGCTGAAGGCCGCCATGATGGAGGCCTCCCTGGACTCCATCGTCACCCTCGATCACCAGGGGCGGATCATCGAGGTCAATCCCGCCGCCGAGCGCGCCTTCGGACTGGGGCGCCAGGAGGCCATGGGTGCGGACTTCGCCGAGCGCCTCCTGCCCGAGGTGGCCAGGCCCTCCTTTCGCCGTCTGCTCGACCGCTCCCGCCACGAAGGCCTGGAGCCCCAGGGCCGCGGCGAGCTGGTGGCATTGCGCGCCGGTGGCGCCAAATTCCCGGTGGAGATCTCCATTGTCCCCATCGATCTGGAGTCCGAGCGCTTCTATACCCTCTACATCCACGACATCACCAGCCGCAAGCAGGCGGAGCACGAGATCAAGGGCCTGGCCCGGTTCGCCGCCGAGAGCCCGAATCCGATCCTGCGGGTGACCGGCACCGGTCTCATCGTCTATGCCAACAACGCCAGCCGCCCCCTGCTGTCTGCCTGGGGTACCGAACAGGGGGAGTCCCTGCCCGAGGAGTGGGTTGGGGAGGTGGCCCAGGCGCTGGAGCTGGGGGAGCCGAGGGAGCGCGAGACCGACCTCGCCGGCCAAGTCTACGCCCTGCTGTTCGCCCCGATCCGGGACCTGGGCTATGTCAACATCTACGCCCGTGACATCACCGCGGTGCGCCGGGCGGAGCAGGAGTCGCGTCAGCACCAGGCGGAGCTGGTCCACGTGAGCCGGCTCAGCACCATGGGCGAGGTGGCCACCGGGATGGCCCACGAGCTCAACCAGCCGCTCTCGGCGATCGTCAACTATGCCAACGGCTGCACCAGGCGCATGCAGAGCGGGGCGGGACAGACCGAGGAGCTGGTGGGGGCCCTGGGGCAGATCACGGCCCAGGCCCAGCGGGCCAGTGAGATCATCCGCCGCCTGCGCGCCCTGGTGGGGAAGCAGCCACCCATTCGGGCCGACGCGGACCTCAATCACCTGGTGCGGGAGGTCTGCTCCTTCGTCGAGTTCGAGACCGCCAAGCTCGGGCTGCAGATCGAGCTCGACCTGGCGGCGGAGCCCATCCCGGTGCACGTGGATCTGGTGCAGATCGAGCAGGTGCTGCTCAACCTGGTGCGCAACGCCCTGGACGCCCTGGAGGAGGCCCCGGCGCAGGGGCGCCGGCTCAGCATTCGCACCCGGGCACAGGGCAGCGAGGCCCGCGTCAGCGTCGAGGACAATGGACCCGGCGTGGCCCCCGAGCGGCTCGCCCGCCTGTTCGATCCCTTCTTCACCACCAAGGAGGGCGGCATGGGGATGGGCCTGCCGATCAGCCAGACCATCGTCGAGAATCACGACGGACGCATCTGGGCAGAGTCCGAGCCCGGGCGCGGTACCGTCTTCCACCTGGCCCTGCCCTGTTCGGAGCCCGCCGCGGCGGGCGAGCCCGAGTCCGAGGCGGAGCCCGAATCCGATCCCGAGCTGGAGCCCATGCGGGCCTTAGGAGCGAACAGATGACCAGTGAACCCACTGTCTTCGTGGTGGACGACGATCAGGCCATGCGCACCTCGCTCAAGTGGCTGATCGAATCCACCGGCATGCAGGTGCGGACCTTCGATTCCGCCGATGCCTTCCTCGCCGCCTATTACCCCAGCTGTGCCGGCTGTCTCCTGCTCGACGTGCGGATGCCCGGCATGGGCGGCCTCGAGCTTCAGGGCTACATGGCCCGCGAGGGGTACCGGTTGCCGGTCATCATCATCACCGGCCACGGGGACGTGGCCATGGCGGTGAAGGCCATGAAGGCGGGGGCCGCTGATTTCATCGAGAAGCCCTTCCACGACGAGGACCTGCTGCGCAGTATCCGCAACGCGCTGGAGCTCGATGAGCGGCAGCGGGTGACCCAGACCACCCGGGCGCAGATCGCCGCGCGGCTGGCCGAGCTCACCCCCCGCGAGCACGAGGTCATGGGCATGGTGACTGACGGCAAGTCCAACAAGGAGATGGCCGCGACGCTCGGCGTGAGCACCAAGACCGTCGAGGCCCATCGTGCGCGGGTGATGGAGAAGATGCGGGCCGAGTCCCTGGCGGAGCTGGTGCGCATGGCGCTGATCGTCGCCCGGGAGCCCGGAGCTTGAGCCGGACGGGGCGACCGCAACGGACGCCCCGCCGCGCCGCGCTGGCCTGGGCCTTCTACGACTGGGCCAACTCGGCCTTCGCCACCGTCGTCATCGCGGGGTTCTTCCCGGTCTTCTTCAAACAATTCTGGGCCGGCGACCTGGCCGCCACCGAGAGCACCCGCTGGCTGGGCTACACCAGTAGCGCGGCGAGCCTGATCTTGGTGTGCACGGCCCCGGTGCTCGGCGCCCTGGCCGACCAACTGGGGGCCAAGAAGCGATTTCTCTTGTGGTTCACGGCGGCCGGGGTGGTCGCGACCGGCGGACTCTACTGGCTCGCCGCCGGGCACTGGGTGGCGGCCCTGGTCCTCTATCTGCTGGCGCTGCTGGGCTTCCTCGGCGGAAACATCTTCAACGACGCCCTCATCACCGATGTCTCAGAGCCCGGCGACTATGAGCGGGTTTCGTCCCTGGCCTATGCCCTCGGCTATCTGGGCGGCGGTCTTCTGTTCGCGCTGAACCTGGCGATGGTGCTCGCCCCCGAGCGCTTCGGCCTGGCCGACAAGGGCGCGGCGGTGCAGACCGCCTTCCTCGGGGTGGCCCTGTGGTGGACCCTGTTCACGGTACCGCTCGTCCTGTTCGTCCCGGAGTCCCGCGGGGCGGGGCGCAAGACCTTCACCGGGGCGGTTCGCGGGGCCTTCGGCGAGCTGGCGGGCACCTTCCGGGAGATCCGCCGCCTGCCCAACACCTTCCTGTTCCTGGTCGCCTATTGGTTCTATATCGACGGCGTCGACACCATCGTGTACATGGCGGTCGACTTTGGACTGTCGCTCGGGTTCCCCGACTCGAGCCTGATGGCGGCCCTGCTGATCACCCAGTTCATCGGGTTCCCGGCCGCCCTGGCGTTCGGGCGCCTGGGAGCGCGCTGGGGGCCCAAGCCGAGCATCCTGCTCGCCATCGGTTGCTACATGGCCGTCGTTGCCGCCGCCACTCAGATGGAGCGGGTCGAGCACTTCTACGGGCTGGCGGTCGCCATCGGGCTGGTACAGGGCGGCATCCAGGCGCTTTCGCGGGCGCTCTTCGCCGGTCTGATCCCGCCGGGCGAGACGGCCGAGCTCTTCGGCTTCTACAACATGGTCGGTAAGTTCGCCGCCGTGCTCGGACCCTTCCTGGTGGGCAGCACCGCGGTGCTCACCGGCGAGCCACGGATGTCGCTCCTGCCCATCCTGTTGCTGTTCCTGATCGGCGCCGTGCTGCTCTCGCGGGTGGACGTGGCGGCGGGACGGGCGGCCGCCAGACGGGTGCCGAATCCTCAGTCGCTGGGGTGAAACCCGAGGGCGGTCAGGCCGTCCCTGACCTCCGGCTCCGCGAGCAGGGCGGCGAAGCGCCGCACCGCCGGGCGCTCCCAGCGCGACTCCGGGATCGCGAAGTCGTAGTGCTCCTCCTGCATGGGCAGGAAGGCCAGGTCATAGAGTCGCGCGACGGTGTCGATGGCGACGCCCCAGTCGGCTCGTCCCTGGGCGATGGCGGTTGCCACGGCGTTGTGTGACTTGGTCTGGACCGGATAGCCCGCCGGCTCGGCCCCGTCCAGCAGCTCGTCGATCAGCACCCGGGTGCCGCTGCCCGCGTTGCGGTTGATCATGATGCAGTCGGGGTCGGCCAGGGCCGCCTCGACCGCCTCCCTGGGGCTGGCGCAGCCCGAGAAGCGCTGATCGCCGCGTCGGAACACGAAGCCCTGCAGGCGCCGGTAGCCCGGGAGCAGGCGCATGCCGTCGCCCAGGTAGGGGCGGTTGTATTCGCCGGTGGCGGGGTCCATCAGGTGCACGCCGGCGAGATCGCACTCGCCCCGGCGCACCGCCGCCAGACCACCCTGACTGCCCACGTGCATGGACTTGGTGGTGAGGCCCTCGCGCTGCAGGAGCTGCAGCAGATAATCAAGCCCGACGCAGTGCGAGCCGATGGTGATCAGATCGGCCGGCGCCAGCCGGCGGGAGAGCAGCTGGACCGTCACCGGGGTGCCGGCGGGGAGCTGCTCGCTCTGGGGGTTGATGCGGATGAACCCGTCGGCGCTGCTGAAGGCCGTGACCGCCCCCGAGCCCTTGCCCACCGGGTAGGCGGCGTAGCCGCGCTCGGTGCGCATCAGCCCGACCATCAGGTATTCGGTGCGACCGCGCTCTGAGCTGACGCGCACGGGCAGCTCCGCCTGCACCTGCTCCTGGGTCTCCTGGGGCACGCCGGCCATGAGCCTGAGCATGGGGGCGACGAACTGGTGGAAGGTGAAGATGGCGGAGGTGGGAAAGCCCGGGAGTATCACCACCGGCTTGCCGCCGGTCACCGCCAGGCACAGCGGCTTGCCCGGCTTGATGGCGACCCCGTGGACCACCACGCCGGGGTCCGACAGGGTGCTGACCACCTCGTAGGACAGGTCGCCCGCGCCCTTGGAGGTGCCCCCGGAGAGGATGACCCCGTCGTGCTCGAGAGCGCGCGCCAGGACGGCCTTCTGTGCTTCCCAGTCGTCCGGCACGGCGCCCAGGCTCAGGGGCTCGCAGCCGAGCTCCTCGAGGGCGGCGGCCACGATGGCCAAATTGGAGTCGAAGACGCAGCCGGGGCGCGGGGGATCTCCGGGTTGGATCAGCTCGTCGCCGGTCGAGATCACCGCGATCCGGGGACGGCGGTAGACCGGCACCTCCGCCAGGCCCACGGCGGCGATCAGCCCGATCTCGCGGGAGCTCAGAACCTGACCGGCGCGCAGCACCGACTCGCCGCGGCCGATGTCGGTGCCGGCGAAGGTGATGAAGTTGCCCGGCGGCACCGCCGCGGTGAGCTGGACCCGTTGGACGCCGTCCTGTTCCACCAGCTCGGTCTGTTCCACCAGCACCACGGCATCGGCTCCCCGCGGCACCATGGCCCCGGTCGCGATCACCGTCGCCTGACCCGGGTTGACCGTGATCCGCGGGGGCTGACCCGGGGTGAGCACCTCGTCGGTGAGTGTCAGCAGGCGCGGTGCGCCCTCACGGGCGCCGACAGAATCCTCGGACCGGATGGCGAAGCCGTCCACATTGGCGCGATCGAAACCCGGCACGTCCACCGGCGCCGCTATGCCTTCGGCCAGGACCCGGCCGAGCGCCTGGGCCAGCGCGACGCGCTCGGTCCCCACCGGCGCCGGCCTCAGGGCCTCCCGGAAACGCCGCAGCGCGTCCTGCGCCGTCATCACATCGAGGAACTGCCGCTGGCTGGCGGCCTGGCGCCTCTGCATCAATGAGCTTGCGTCGACCATCGTGGCTCCTGTCGCTGCTTCAGTCGTAGTCGTCGTAGAGATAGGCCTCGACCCGGCTGCCCGGGGGGTAGCCCTCGCTCTGCTCGCCGATCAGGAAAAAGCCGTCCGCCCGGACCGCGGTGGCCAGGGTCCGGCCGTCGGCGATCGCGATGGGCTCGGCCAGATCACCGGAGATTCGCAGCCGCGCCAGCTCCAGGCGCCCAATGCTGGACGGGGCCTTGCGGGCGAGCGTCAAGGTGCGGCGGCGGTAGGGCAAGGCCTCGGGTCGAGCGGAGAAGCGGCGCAAGAGCCGCGCGGCGATCAGATCATAGGCGCACAGGCAGGCCAGTGGCGCCCCCGGCAGCAGGAGCACCGGGCGCGAGGCCGATTCGCCGAGGACGAGGTTTCCGCCCGGGTGGATGGCGACCCCGTCCCGATCCACGGATCCGCACCGCCGCAGCGCCGCCAGGGCGAAGTCCCCCGGGCCATTGCCACAGCCGCCCGCGACCAGCACCAGGTCGGCCCCCGGCGGCTGCAGGGCCTCTGTCAGGGCGGCCTCGTCGGCCGTCACCCGGATCTCCTCGATGAGGCCGCCGTCGCGCCCTGCCAGTGCGGCCAGCAGGGGGCCGTCGGCATCCCCATGGAATCGGCCGGCCAGCAGGATGCGCACCTGGGGGCGGCGGCGCACCGGGATCTCGGCGAGATGCGCCGAGGCGAGCCGCGCCAGGTCCTGGGGACGCAGCCGCCGGCCCGCCCCCAGCAGCAGGTCGCCGGCCCTGCATTCCTCGCCGGCGCCGACGACCCCCTCACCGCTGGCGAGGCCGACGCCGACCTCCAATACCAGGCCCAGCGCCTCGCCCTGCTCGACGGACAGGACGGCGTCGGCCCCAGGGGGGAGGGGATCGCCCTCGACCACTGGGGCGGCGAAACCACGCCCCACCGCGCGGGGCGCCCCCAGGAGCTGCAGGGACAGTGGACTGTAGTCGCTGGCCCCCAGGGTATCTGCGGCTCGCAGGGCGTAACCGTCGCGCCCGCTGCGGGCCTCGGACGGGATGTCCGCGTTGGCGGCCAGGTCCTCGCCCAGCACCCTGCCCGCGGCCTGCGCCAGGGGGACCCGCTCGATACCGACCGGCAGCGGCCAGCCGTCCGCCCAGTCGAACGCCTCCTGGGGGGAACAGGGTTCGAATGGGCGGGTTCTCGACGTCATGGGTGGCGGGCGATCGGCGCGGGGCTGGTGCGGCGGCTGACCCCCGCGGCGGGTTCTTTGCCTTTCCTGCAAAATCCTGCAAAAATTCCGGAGCGCCCCCTGCGAGAGGCCGAGCTCAGAGGAAGCGGACGACCTGGATGATGATCGAGTTTCTGACCACCAAAGAACTGGCGGACCTGCTGCGCCTCAAGGAGCGCAAGGTCTATGAGCTTGCCGCCTCCGGGGAGGTGCCATGCTCCCGCGCCACCGGCAAGCTGCTGTTTCCGCGTCAGGCGATCGAATCCTGGGTGGCGCGCCACAGCACGGGCCTCTCCTCCGATCGCCCGGCCCAATGCAGCAGGGTCTTCCTCGGCAGTCACGACCCCTTGCTGGAATGGTCGCTGCGTGCATCGGGCAGTGAGCTCGCGACCTTCTTCGACGGCAGTCTCGACGGTCTGGAGCGCTTCGGGCGCGGTGACGGCGTGGCCACCGGTCTGCACCTGTTCGAGCCCGACAGCGGCGACTGGAACCTGTCCGTGGTTCGGGCGCGCTTCGGTCATGCGTCGGTGGCGCTGGTAGAATTCGCCTGGCGCGAGCGCGGGCTCATCGTCGCGGCAGGGACGGAGCCCGACTTCGGCGACGTGGCGGCCCTGCGGGGCCATCGGGTGGTTCCCCGTCAGGGAGCGGCGGGGAGTCAGACCCTGCTCCAGCACCTGATGGACGCGGCCGGGCTCGCGCCTGGCGAGGTCGAATGGTCGCAGACCGCACGCAGCGAATCGGATGCGGCGCTGGCCGTCCTCGAGGGCAAGGCCGATGCGGCGCTCGGTCTGCGGGCGATCGCCGAGCAGCTGCGCCTTGGGTTCGTTCCGCTGCTTCGGGAGCGCTTCGATGTGCTGGTGGACCGGGCCGCCTGGTTCGATCCACCCTTGCAGCGGTTGTTCGAGTTTTGCCGCTCGAGCGCCTTTCTGACCAGGGCGTCGGAGCTGGCGGGCTATGATGTGAGCGGTTTCGGCAAGGTCCATTTCAACGGGGGCTAAGGGCCCTTCACAGGGGAGGCAGACAGATGAAGCTCAGTGCACGCAACATGATCAAGGGGACGGTCGTGGATGTCCGCAAGGATACCGTCGCGGCCCAGGTCCAGGTGGACATCGGCGGGGGCAACGTGGTGACCTCCACCATCACGGCGGATTCTGCCAACCGGCTCGGTCTGGAGTCCGGCAAGGCGGTGATGGTGGTCGTCAAGGCAAGCGACGTCATCCTTGCCGTGGACGACTAACGACCGGCCACTGCGCGGGCCGGGTCAAGCCCCGCCCCTCAGGCCTCACCGGGGCCCACCGCTTCAACGGCACGCGGCCGTTGAAGTGGACGTCCACGAACCCCGCCGCCGCTCAGCGCTTGGCGTTGGGGAAAAAGAGCTGCAGGCCGTCGATCTTGAAGCTCGCGATCGCCTCTTGGCCCTCATCGCTCAGGATCCAGTCGATGAAGGCCTGCCCCGCCTCCCGGTATACCTTGGGGTGCTTCTTCGGGTTGACCAGGGTGATGCCGTACTGATTGAACAGGTTGGGGTCGCCCTCGACCAGGATCTCGAAGTCGCCCTTGTTCTTGAAGCTGATCCAGGTGCCGCGATCGGTCAGGGTATAGGCCCCCATGCCCACCGCTGCATTCAGGGTCGCGCCCATTCCAGAGCCGGTCTCCCGATACCAGTCCCCGCTCGACTTGCTTGCGTCGATGCCCGCGTCCTTCCAAAGCTGCTGCTCCTTCTTGTGAGTGCCGGAGTTGTCGCCGCGCGAGGCAAAGACGGCCTTTGCGCTCGCGATCTTCGACAGCGCCGCGGCGGCGTCCTTGGAGCCGGCGATACCCGCCGGATCGCTCGCCGGACCCACGATGATGAAGTCGTTGTACATGACGTCGAAGCGCTCGACCCCATAGCCATCGGCCACGAACTTCTCCTCGTCTGGCTTGGCGTGGACCAGCAGCACGTCGCCGTCGCCGTTCATGGCGTTCTTGATGGCCTGCCCGGTGCCGACCGCGACCACGTTGACCTTGATGCCGGTCTTGTCGGTGAAGAGGGGCAGCAGGTAGTCGTAAAGACCCGAGGCCTGGGTGGAGGTGGTGGACTGGACGATGATGGCCTTATCGGCGGCCAGCGCCGTTGCCGCGGAGCCGATCAGTATGACGGCGGCAATGGCCTGGACGGCGAGGGACGTCCAGGGTTTCAGTGCGTACATGATTCACTCTCTCCTTTCCTGGTTGGTTTCTTGATTTGGGACGCTCAATAGACCAGCCGGCCCTCCACATAGCCCCGGGCCTGGGGTGAGCTCGGCTGGATAAAGAACTCGCTGGCGGGTGTCTGCTCGACCAGGCGGCCATCGTGCAGGAACAGGACCTCGTGCGCGAGCCGCCGGGCCTGCCCGATGTTGTGGGTGACGAAGATGATCTTGGTGCCCCGTCGATGGGCCGCCTCCACGATGGCTTCGATGGCGGCGGTCGAGGCGGGATCGAGACTTGCGGTCGGCTCGTCCAGGAACAGGACCTCGGGCTCGACGGCCAGGGCACGGGCCAGCGCGAGACGCTGCTGCTCGCCGCCGGAGAGCCGGCGCGCGGGTGTGGCCGCATGCCCTGACAGCCCGACGTGCTCGAGCAGATCCAGACAGCGCCGCTCGGAGCTGATGCCGCGGGACCTCAAGGCGAACTCCAGGTTGGCGATGACGGATCGGCGCAGTAGCACCGGGCGCTGGAAGACCATGGCCTGACGGCGCCGCACCTCGTGCTCCGCCGGCCGGCCACCCCAGGAGATCCTCCCGCTGGTGGGCTCGATCAGACCGTGCATCAGGCGCAGAAGCAGGCTCTTGCCGGCGCCGTTCGGTCCCATGACGACGGTGATTTTGTGCGGCTCGACCCGGAAGCTGACATCCTCGAGCAGACGCTTGCCATTGATCACATAGGCCAGGGACTCGACCTCGAGCGGAAACAGGCTGACCGTCGGGCGCGCCGTCCCCCCATCGAAACCCAGGGCGAGGGCTCCCTCAGGCATAGGCGTAACGGGCCGCCGTCAAGCGCAGGGTCATGACGCCGGAGTTGACGATCAGGGCGATGCTCATGAGCACGAAGCCCAGCGCCAGCGCCAGGGCCAGGTCTCCCTTGGAGGTCTCGAGCGCGATGGCCGTGGTCATGACCCGGGTCAGGTGATTGATGTTGCCGCCGACGATGATCACGGCGCCGACCTCGGCGACAGCCCGGCCGAATCCCGCCAGCGCCACGGTCAACAGGCTGAAGCGCGCGTCCCAGAGCAGGGCGGCGATGGCCCGGTGCGGCGGAATGCAGAGGGAGCGAAATTGCTCGGCGTACTCGTTGTGGAGCTGCTCGATCACCTCCCGCGAGAGGGCGGCGACGATCGGGGTGATCAGGATCGTCTGGGCGATGATCATCGCCGTGGGGGTGTAGAGGAGCTGCATCCAACCGAATGGACCGGCATTGGAGAGCATCAGGTAGACGAGCAGTCCGACCACCACCGGCGGCAGGCCCATGAGGGCGTTGATCAGGACCACGACCCCGGCGCGGCCGGGAAAGCGCCCCATGGCCACGGCGGCGCCGAGGGGGAAGCCAATCAGGCAGGCGAGCAGAACCGCACTGGTGCTGACCCGCAGGGACAACCACACCACCTCCAGCAGACTATCGTCGGCGCGCAGCACCAACTGCCAGGCGACGCCAAATGCCTCCCCGAAATCCTGCATGGTTTACGCCAGCTGCAAAATTTTCACCCCCAGAGGATAGTGTGCAAGAGGTGTTTACCACAACTGCGGGCGCGGTTGACGTTTCCTCCCGGCGGTCGAACTTGAGCGCACGCCTGGGGAGCCGTGGGAGCCGTGAGGCGGCATCGGACCGGAGTCCGACCGTGCGGCGCACGCGTAACCGCGACTCGGACCCCACTGGAGGTGGCGCTGATGATCCGAGGGTCAGGAAGAGGACATAACAAAGAAGTCTGACACGATAGATATGAATCCGTCGAGACGCTTTTCTTCGGGTCCCGGTTTTCCGGCCGCAGGACCCTCATCGGACCGCGTTGTCTGATCCACCGCAAAATCGGTGAGAAATCTGCACTCCAAAGAGCGCCGGCTCTGCGACAATAGGCAACTCGATTCCAGTGGGGCGCGTCAGCGCCCCGTTTTTGATCAACCTGTGACAGTGAGACGAGAGGTACGAGGGAGCTATGGCAGCTGACACCACGAAATTTGTGTTCGCCTTCGAGGAAGGAGACGGTAAGGACAAGAAGCTCTTGGGCGGCAAGGGCGCGAACCTGTGCGAGATGACCCAGATCGGGCTCAATGTCCCCCCGGGGTTCGTGATCTCCACCGCCGCCTGCCTGGAGTACTTGGGCTCGCCGGAGCGCAGCCTCCCGCCGGGGCTCATGGACCAGGTCCACGCCCAGATGCGGGCCCTCGAGCAGAAGACCGGCAAGGGTTTCGGCGACCCCGAGAACCCGCTCCTGGTCTCGGTGCGCTCGGGCTCCGCCATGTCCATGCCGGGCATGATGGACACCATCCTCAACCTGGGTCTGAACGCCGAGACGCTGCAGGGCGAGATCCGCGCCACCGGCGACGCGCGCTTCGGCTACGACGCCTACCGCCGGTTCGTGCAGCTCTTCGGGAAGGTGGCCCTGGGGGTCCCTGACGCCCTCTTCGACAAAGAGTTCGACACGGTCAAGAAGGCCTGTAATGCCAAGCAGGACGTGGATCTCAGCGCCTCCGACCTCAAGGAGGTGAGCGAGCGCTTCCTCAAGGTGGTGGAGCAGGCCACCGGGCGGCCCTTCCCGGAGGACCCCTACCAGCAGCTCGAGATCGCCATCAAGGCGGTCTTCAACTCCTGGTCCGGCAAGCGGGCGGTGGACTATCGCAAGCAGTTCAACATCACCCCCGACATGGCCAACGGCACCGCGGTGAACGTGGTCACCATGGTGTTCGGCAACCGGGGCGACGACTCCGCCACCGGTGTGGGCTTCACCCGCAGCCCGGCGACCGGCGAGAACAAGCTCTATGGTGAGTACCTGGTCAATGCCCAGGGCGAGGACGTGGTCGCGGGTATCCGCACCCCCAAGCCCATCGACCGGCTCAAGGTGGAGATGCCGGAGATGGCGGCCCAGCTCGACGAGCTGCGCGACCGCCTGGAGACCCACTACCGGGAGGTGCAGGACTTCGAGTTCACCATCGAGCGCGGCACCCTCTACTCGCTGCAGACCCGCAACGGCAAGATGAATGCTGTCGCCATGGTTCGCACCTCGGTGGAGATGGAGCGTGAGGGTCTGATCAGCAAGCGGGAGGCCCTGTTGCGCATCAAGCCCGACCTGCTCGAGCAGATGCTGTTCCCGCGTCTGGACCCATCGGTCAAGGCCAATGCGGTGGCCCAGGGGCTTCCCGCCTCACCGGGTGCCGCCTCCGGGGTCGCGGTGTTCGATGCCGATCGGGCCGAGCAGCTCGGTAAGGATCTGGGTCAGAAGGTGATCCTGGTGCGCGAGGAGACCAAGCCCGAGGACATCCACGGCTTCTTCGCCTCCCAGGGCATCCTCACGTCGCGGGGCGGCAAGACCTCCCACGCGGCCGTGGTGGCCCGCGGAATGGGCAAGCCCTGTGTCGCCGGCGCCGAGGGCATCAGCGTGGACGTGAACCGCCGCGAGGCCATCGTCGGTGAGACGCGCTTTAAGGAGGGCGACGTCATCACCATCGACGGCACCAACGGCAAGGTCTATCTGGGCGAGATCGCCACCGTGGAGCCAGACTTCACCCCCGAGCTGTCCACGCTGCTCAGCTGGGCCGACGAGGAGGCCAAGCTCAAGGTGATGGCCAATGCCGACACCCCGGACGACGCACGCCGGGCCCTCAAATACGGGGCCGTGGGGATCGGGCTCGCCCGTACCGAGCGCATGTTCAACGACCCGGAGCGGCTGCCCATCGTCATCGAGATGATCGTGGCAGACACCCCGGAGCAGCGCCAGGCGGCGCTCGATCTGCTCCTGCCCCTGCAGCGCAAGGACTTCAAGGAGCTGTTCGAGGTGATGTCGCCCAACCCGGTGACCATCCGGCTGCTGGACCCGCCGATCCACGAATTCCTGCCCAGCGAGCACGTGCTGGAGCGCGAGATCGAGGAGCTCAAGGCGCTGGCGGCGAACAGCCGCGGCCTCAACGTGCTGGCGGGGGCCATGGGTCTGCTCCACGCCGGTGACAAGCTGCGCCACGACATCGACGGCATGCGCCGGCTGGTGGATCCGGCCCTGGTCCAGGATGCGATCGACAAGAAGGAGGCCATGCTCAAGAAGGTGCGGGCCCTCTACGAGACCAACCCCATGCTCGGCCATCGCGGGGTGCGCCTGGGGATCACCTTCCCCGAGATCTACCAGATGCAGATCCGGGCCATCTTGGAGGCGGCCGCCGAGTGCTCGCGGATGGGCATCGAGGTCCACCCCCAGATCAAGGTGCCCCAGGTCTGTACGGTGCAGGAACTGCGTAAGGTCAAGGAGTTCGTGGATGTGATCCACCAGGAGATCGCCCAGCGTATCGGCCACCCGGTGAGCTTCAAGTTCGGCACCATGATCGAGGTGGTGCGGGCCTGCATGCGCGCCGAGTCACTCGCCGAGGAGGCGGAGTTCTTCTCATTCGGCACCAATGACCTGACCCAGGCGACCTTCTCCTTCTCGCGCGAGGACGCGGAGAATAAGTTCCTGCCCCTGTACAACCAGTGTGGGATCCTGCAGGACAACCCCTTCGAGGTGCTGGATGTGAAGGGTGTTGGCAAGCTGATGCAGCTTGCGGTGGACTGGGGCCGCTCGGTGAAGCCCAAGCTGCACGTGGGGATCTGCGGTGAGCACGGCGGCCACCCCGAATCCATCGCCTTCTGCCACAAGGCGGGCCTGGATTACGTGAGCTGCTCGGGTCCGCGGGTGCCGGTGGCCCGGCTGGCCGCCGCCCACGCGGCCCTGCTTGCAGAGTCTTAGGTCTGAAGGCCCCGGGGGCAATCCCCGGGGCCCATGGGGCGCCGTCAATGGAGTCGGCGCGCCGTTGAGATCAAGGGGCGTCGGGCCGGCGGTAGGTGCTCAGACAGCCCTGATGGCATTCCCAATAGCGGTTGCTGCAGTAGCCGTATCGGTTCTCGGAACAGCTCCACCAGGGGTAGCCGCAGTGCTCGCGGCTGGATGCGTTGCACCAGCGGTAGTCGCGGAAGCTGCGGCTATAGCCCGCCTCACACTGCCGGTAATCAAAGCGCGCATCGGCGTCGCAGCTCACCTTGGTCTCCTGGCAGCGGCTGATGCATCCGATCTCCTGGAGTTGCTGAGGGAGCGTCTCGTCGAGAACCAATGGGCGGGAGCAGCCGCCAAGCAGCAGCACGGCCAGGGCCGCAAGCAGGAGTGACGGGACCCGCGGGAATGCTGGATGTCTGACGAGCGGCTTTGTCTGCATGATCATGGTTTCCGTTCGGTATGGCGGGTCCGAGGGGTCTTTGTGATCCAGCCGTGTTCCCCTCAACTGTAGCCCCAGGGGTCGCTCGATGCGGAATGGGGCGCGGCGAGGGGATGATGGCCGAGCGCGGCTTGTAAAACCGGGCACCAGTTCAAGGCGTGCGCGATGACCGGAGCGAGAACCGGCCTGCATATTGGCGAACCGGAAGCGGCTACACTCGCGGCGTCGGGTTCGTGACCGCTGCCGGCAAGCGTTGTCGAGCGGACGCGTGACTCATCATCGGCTCCTTGTGAGAGGGGCTTCGGCGGAGAGAAGACGCGTGTTCCAAACCCTCATGAGGCTTCTATTGTCCGGCGCCATCGCGGGGTCGGTTGCCATGCTCGGCGGCTGCGGCTTCCTGTTGCCGGGCAACGCCGGGGGCATCGCCACCCGGGTATCCCCCGAGGACTACGGCGAGCGCTTGTGCCGCAGCGTCGAGCTCGAGGACTATCCGTCCTGCCTGAGCACGGTGCTCGATTATTTTGACGAGCCGCTGGCCGACACGATTCCCCGCGGCCAATCCACCTCGGGTCCATTCGCCGTGGCCATGGACGGTGGGCTCTACATGGGCACCTACGACTCCCTGCCGCCCTTCCAGGCCAGCTTTCGCGTCTCCAACGGACCGAACGGCTGCCGCGGCTCCTACAACGCCTTCACCGGCTCGCGCGATGCCCTTTTCGACGTCTACTGCGACGACGGCCGCTCCGGCTGGGCGGACATCATCCTCGACACCGATGGGCGCAACGGCATCGGCCAGCTGACGCTGAGCGACGGCACCAAGGGAGACATCGTCTTCGGCTACAAGCCGCTGGGACGGGCCGATCCCTACCCCTTTGGTGACGTCTGGACCCCCAGGCGGGACTCCAACTCGGGCAACCTGTCTTACTCGGGGATCACCGGGTCGCGCAACGGCTGGGGCTCCGCGCCCTAATCCGCCTCCATCCGATCACCGTCGCCTCCATCCGCCCTGATCCGCACGGCGGCCGCGCTTTCGCGGCCCCGCGGTCTCAGCGGGTCGCGCGCACCGGGTTCTCCAGGGCGCCGATGCCCTCGATCTCGACGACCAGCCGATCGCCATCCTTGAGGTACAGTGGTGGGGTACGGGCCATGCCCACCCCCGGCGGTGTTCCCGTGATGATCAGGGTGCCGGGGAGCAGGGTCGTGTCGCGGCTGAGGAAGGCGATCAACTCGGCCACGCTGAAGATCATGTCACTGGTGTGACCGGACTGGACCCGCTCGCCGTTGAGGGCGCAGCTGAGGCTCAGTGCCTGTGGATCGGGGATCTCGTCGGCCGTGACGAGCACCGGCCCCAGGGGCAGGAAGCCGTCGAAGCTCTTGCCGCGAATCCATTGGCCACCCCCGCCATGCTTTTGCCAGCGTCGGGCCGAGACGTCATTGGCGCAGGTGTAGCCGAGTACGTGGGAGAGTGCGGCCGACACGGGGACGTCGCGCGCCGCCCGCCCGATCACCACCGCCAGCTCGGCCTCGTAGTCGACCTCCGGACCCTGATCGCAAGCACGCGGCAGTGGGATTGGGGCACCGGGGTCTGACACCGCCGTCGTCGGCTTCATGAAGATCACCGGATGCTCGGGGACAGGGGCCCCCGTCTCCTGTGCGTGGGCCCGATAGTTGAGTCCGATGCCGAAGATGTTGACTGGCTGCACCGGCGCGAGCCAGCGGGTCACCGCCAGGGTCTCTGCGGTGTCGCTCAGACCACCATAGAGGTCGCCCGCCAGGCGCGATGCGTGACCCCCATCCAGGGGTACACCCAGATGGATGACGCCCTCTGGATCCTGAAACCGTGCAATCCTCATTGACTGCTCTCCGATTGCGCCTGGTATTGGGTCTTGGGCCTGGGTTGTGGCGATCAGTCCTGGGCCTTGTCGATCCAGCCCTGGAGTGCGTCGACCAGGGCCTCGGCCTGGGCGCGGCTGGAGATGTTGAACTTGGACTGCTGACGGTATTCGCCGCCCCGCTTCTGATAGCGCCGAATGCTGTATTTCTCCGGGCCATAGTCGCCCTTGGCTCGATCCCAGTCCTGATAGCGGAAGATGATGGTAGTCCAGCTCCCCTTGGACAGGATCACCTTGTCCAACTCCTTGGTGGTGTCGATGCCGTCCTCGCTGTAGGTGACGGTCAGATCCTCGGCCCGCTCGGTCATTGTGGCTCCCTACCAGGTTGAATAGGAGAAGGGCTGCCAGGTGGCTCGGGAGGGAGCCTGGCGCCAGATTGTCGAAGGGTGGCGATGATGTCGCTGCTGTCCGGCGCCCTGGGGTCGAGCCTCAGGGCAAGGGCGAGCGGCGTGGCGCCGCTGCCATCGGGCTGGTTGACGTCCGCACCCCGCTGCAGCAGTCGCCGCATGGCCTCCAGCCGGCCCAGACGAACGGCCAGATGCAGGGGCGCATCGCCAGAACCGTCAGGCCGATTGACGTCGGCGCCCCGGCGGAGCAGGAAATCAAAGGAGTCCCGATCCGAGACTCCGGCCTTCACCAGCGATACCAGCCCTTGCTGTGCGTCCAAGGGCGCGCCGGCCTCGATCAGGAGCTCGGCCACCTGGGTCTTGCCGTTCGCCAGTGCCAGATCCAGGGGCGTCTCACCCGCGGCGTTGGGCACGGCGAGCGCGGCGCCATGACTCGCGAGCTCTCGGGCGATGCCGACCTGACCGGCACGGGCCGCCACGTGCAGCGGCAGGTCGCCATTGGGATCGGGCTGATTGAGGTCTGTGCCCCAGTAGATATGGCGCTTGATCTGATCGAGGTCCCCGACCTGTACCGCCCGATGCAGGTTGACCGTAGGCCGCGCCGGCTTGGCGCACCCGGTCAGCAGCAGGGCTGCGAGGGCGATGACTAGCAGTTTGGCGAGGCTCATTTCTCGGACTGGGCGCTTCGGTAGGCGGCCGATGGTAAGGCCGGCGCCTGGCAGTCGCAACCAAGGCGGGGGACCTCGACCGGATGCCAGGGGGCCCGTGATACCCTAGGCGCATGTTCTGGAAGCTCCTGTTGACCGCTGCCGTCATCCTCGGCGCCTACCTGGTGATCCGCGCCCGCATGGAACGCGAGCGCCGCCCCCAGGCGCGCGTCCGCACCCCCGCGCCGGAGTCCCCCATCTCTCCACGACTGGTGCGCATCGCCGCCTATGGGGTCCTGGCCCTGATGCTCGGGGGGACCGGGATCTATCTGATCCGCGGCTGGGACGAGGGGCGGGAGATCCTGAAGGTCCAGGTGGTGAACGCCAACACCGGGGCCGTAACCGACTACCGCGCCCGCCGCCGCGACGTGGAGGGGCGGGGCTTCCGGACTCTGGATGGACAGGTGGTCCGGCTGGCAGACGTGGAGCGCATGATCCTGACCTCCGTCGACCGACAGCCCTGACGATTTCCCCGGTGACCATTCCGACCAGTACGGCGTCAGTTCCCTGCCGCTGAGCTTGGCCCGCGGGGCGCCCGCTCCGGACATCGCCAGCATCCCCCAAGGCCGCCGTGTTTGACAGTGGCGGTATGATGGGATGCAATTGCGTAATACGCGGCGTTCCCACAGCCGGCCCCGGCGGGCCGACCCCAGGGACGCCCCCTTGTCCAGGCCCCGGCGGCCGAGGTACCCCATGCCGCAAGAGTCGGCGACATCATTGGGCGCCGAGCGATCGGTGAGCGGCGCCCGTGCGCCCGGCGTCTGCAGGGCGGCGTCCCTGCTCCTCGCCTGGCCCCTGATCGAACGCGCCCAGTTTCAGGAGCTGATCCCGTCGCACGACATCCTGTCCTCGGAGGGCGCCGGATGTCTGCATCTCGATCTGCGGTTTACTCATTCCATGGAGCAGGGGCCGGTGATGGGCATGGGCGGCCTGATCCGGGTACAGGTCCGGGACATGCGCTGACCCCAGATGGCCCACATTCCTGATGGCGTCCTGTCGGCACCCGTTCTCATTGGCGGTGCCCTCGCCACGGCCGGGCTACTGGCGGTGGCCCTGCGGCGGCTCGACTATGACCGCCTGCCTCAGGCGGCGGTGCTCTCCGCCGCCTTCTTCGTCTCCTCCCTGATCACCGTGCCCCTGGGGCCGTCGAGCGTGCATCTCCTCCTCAATGGGCTCATGGGCCTGTTGCTCGGCTGGACCGCGGTGCCGGCGCTGTTGGTGGCACTGACGCTCCAGCTGGCCTTCTTTGGGCATGGCGGGCTCACCACCCTGGGGGTCAACACGCTCAACATGGCCCTTCCGGCGCTGCTCTGCGCCCTGCTGTTGCGCTCGCGGCTCGCCGGCGCCGGGGCCCGGGGGATCTTCTGGGTCGGTGCCGCGGCGGGTGGTCTGGGGGTGCTTTGCACCGGGCTGCTGGTCGCCCTCTCCCTCGGGCTTAGCGATGCGGCCTTCCTGCCCGCGGCCCGGGTCCTCGCCCTGACCTTTGTGCCACTGGCACTGGTGGAGGCGCTGATCACCGGCACCGTGGTCGTCTTCCTGCGCCGCGTGGACCCGGAGTCACTCGCCCGACCCGAGACCTCCCATGCCTAGCCGCCGCTGGCTTGCGCTGGTGCTGGTGCTCGCCAGCGCCGAGACCCTGGCCCACAAGCTCCAGGTCTTCGCCTTCGCGGATGGGGCACGCATCGAGGGGTCGGCCTATTTCGCCGGGGGCGGCGCGGCCACGGGGGCACGGATCAGCATCCTCGATCCGGCGGGAAAGGTGCTGGCCGAGCCGGTCCCGGATGGGGAGGGCAACTTCAGCTATCAGGCCCAGGCGCCCGCGGATCATCTGGTCGTGGCCGAGACCGGCGAGGGTCACCGGGCCCAGTGGCGGGTGGGCGCCGCCGAGCTGGCGGCCGCATTCCCGGGGACGGCGGCGCCGACCGGGGCCCCAGCGCCCCCGGGCCCAGCGGCGGCACAGGCCCCGACAACAGCGGGGACCGATGAGGCGCTGCTCGCCCTGATCGAGCAGGCGGTCGGCCGCCAGATCGGGCCCTTGAGGCAGGAGCTGATGGCGGCCCAGGAGCGGGCGCGGCTGCGCGATATCCTCGGTGGTATCGGCTACATCCTGGGTGTGGCGGGTCTGGCCGCCTGGTGGCGCTCCCGCCGCGCCGGTGACCGTCCATGAGCGCGCCCGGTGCCGTCGTCCTGGGCCCCGCGAAGGGGCGGGGCGGTTGGCTGGCCCAGCGGGATGCGCGGCTGCGCGTGGTGGCTGCCGTGGCCTTCGCCCTGGTCGTCCTCGGCCTGCATCAGATCCCGGCCCTGCTCGCCGCCCTGGTCCTGGCCCTGGCCCTCGCCATGGGCGGCGGTCTGACCTGGTCCCAGCTCGGTCGGCGCCTCCTGGTTCTGGAGGGGCTCATGGCGCTCCTGATGCTGACCCTGCCGTTCACGGTCCCCGGCACCCCGGTGCTGGATCTCGGTCTCGTCGCCGCCAGCCGGGAGGGGCTGTTGCGGGCACTCCTGATCCTGCTCAAGGCCAACGCCGTGGCCCTGGCCCTGATGGGCCTGGTCGGGGGCCTGGAGCCGGTGGTCCTGGGACACGCCCTGGGCCGGCTCCGGGTGCCGGAGAAGCTCGTCCATCTGCTCCTGCAGACGGTGCGGCAGATCCATCTGCTGCATGAGGAGCACCGGCGCCTGCGTCAGGCCATGCGTGCCCGCGCCTTTGTCGCGCGCAGCGACCGCCACACCTGGAACAGCTACGGCTGGCTGATCGGCATGCTCCTGGTGCGGGCCCTGGACCGCTCGCGCCGGGTGATGGGCGCCATGCGCTGCCGCGGCTTCCGCGGCCGGCTCTATCTGCTGGATTCGCCTTCCTGGGGCGCGGGGGACGGGCTCGCCGCCCTGTCCCTGGGATTGGCGTTGGGCGCTGTGCTGGCCCTGGAGCGGCTGCTGTGACCGCTCCGCCCCCGGCCTCGGCCGAGCCGGTGCTGGAGCTCTGCGGCATCGACTTCAGCCATCCGGACCGCCCGGTCCTCAAGGGTGTGGATCTGCGGCTCGCGGCCGGGGAGCGCCTGGCCCTGATCGGGCCAAACGGGGCCGGCAAGACCACTTTGCTGCAACTGTTGGTGGGGCTGCGCGCCCCAAGCTCCGGTGAGGTGCGGGTCTTCGGCCGGCCGCGGCGGCGCGAGGCGGATTTTCATGAGGTCCGCGCCCGGGTCGGGCTGCTCTTCCAGGACTCGGATGACCAGCTGTTCTGCCCAACGGTGTTGGAGGACGTCGCCTTCGGCCCGCTCAATCTCGGCCGCCCCCGGGCTCAGGCGCTGGTCGACGCGCGCCATACCCTGGACCGGCTTGGCCTCCGCGGATTTGAGGAGCGGGTGACCCATCGCCTCTCGGCCGGTGAGAAGCGCCTGGTGGCCCTGGCCACGGTGCTCGCCATGGATCCGCAGGTGTTGCTGCTCGACGAGCCCACCAATGGTCTCGATGAGGCCACCGAGGCGCGCCTCACCGAGCATCTGGCCGCGGCCCCGCAGGCCATGATCATCGTCTCCCACGACCGGGTCTTCCTCGAGCGTCTGGCCACCCGGGCGGTGGCACTCACCGATGGGCGCCTGGAGCCGGCGGTGATCCATCGCCACCCCCACAGCCATACCCACAGCCATCTGCACATCCACCTGCCCGCCAACGGCGAGGCCCATGGCGCCGGCGCCCCGCCCCACGCCGACCACCACGCGGGCGCCGAGTGAGGCGCTCGCGGCGCCCGGCTTGAAACCACCCGCGCGGACCTTTAGCTTAGGCCCTCCTTCAGCCCGACCGGTCTCTCCTTCGCCCTCAGCCATGACCCCAGCCCTCGATGTCGTAGAGCTCACCAAGACCTATAGGGGCGGACTGGAGGCACTGAAGGGCGTCGATCTGCGGGTCGAGGAGGGCGACTTCTTCGCCCTGCTCGGGCCGAACGGGGCGGGCAAGTCCACCCTGATCGGGATCGTCGCCTCCCTGGTCAACAAGACCGCGGGCCAGGTGCGGGTGTTCGGGCGTGACCTGGATCTGGACCCCGAGGGCGTCAAGTCCTGTATCGGCCTGGTGCCCCAGGAGTTCAACTTCAACCTCTTTCTGCCCGTCGAGGAGGTGCTGCTCAATCAGGCGGGTTATTACGGCATCCCCAGACGCCGGGCGCGGGTGCGGGCGGAGCGCTACCTGCGGCAGCTGGACCTGTGGGACCGGCGCACCACGGAGATGCGCAAGCTCTCGGGCGGGCTCAAGCGGCGCGCCATGATCGCGCGGGCCCTGGTCCATGAGCCGCGCCTGCTGATCCTGGACGAGCCCACCGCGGGTGTGGACATCGAGATCCGCCGCTCCATGTGGCAGTTCCTGAGGGAGCTGAACGCGGACGGCACGACCATCATCCTCACGACCCACTATCTGGAGGAGGCGGAGAGCCTCTGCCGCAACATTGCCATCATCAACCACGGGGAGATCGCGGAGCGCTCGAGCGTCGCCGCCCTCCTCGGCAAACTGCAGACCGAGACCTTCGTGCTGAACCTGAAGGGACGGGTGGCGGATCTGCCCGAGCTCGGCGGCTTCGTCTTGAACTCCGTCGACGACTGCACCGTCGAGGTGGAGATGAGTCGTGAGCACACCATCAACGGCCTCTTCGACGCCCTGTCGCGCAACGGGATCGAAGTGATCAGCCTGCGCAACAAGCAGAATCGGCTGGAGCGGTTGTTCCTCGACATGCTGGACCGGCGACAGGCGGTCGCACGCGCCGGGGCGGGGGGCGAGGGATGAGCCCCAGCCTCACAGACTGGCGGCGCTATTGGGTCAGCTTCCAGACCATCCTGACCAAGGAGATCCTGCGCTTCACCCGCATTTGGGTGCAGACGATCCTGCCCTCCGTGATCACCACCACCCTCTACTTCGTGATCTTCGGGCGCCTGATCGGCGAGCGCATCGGGACCATGGGCGGGCTCGACTACCTGGATTTCATCGTGCCCGGGCTGGTGCTGATGGCGGTCATCACCAACTCCTATTCCAACGTCGTCTCTTCCTTTTACAGCAGCAAGTTCTCCCGTTACGTGGAGGAGCTCCTGGTCTCGCCGGCCCCGAACTGGGTGATTCTGGCCGGGTACGTGGCGGGCGGCATGGCCCGCGGACTCGCGGTCGGGCTGGCGGTGCTGCTGGTGGCCATGCTCTTCACGGATTTCCATGTCCACAGCTACGTGGTCACCCTGCTGGTCTTCCTCATGACCGCGATGCTGTTCGCGCTGGGGGGATTCATCAACGCCGTCTATGCCAACAGCTTCGACGACATCTCCATCATCCCCACCTTTGTGCTCACGCCCTTGACCTATCTCGGCGGGGTCTTCTATTCGATCGATCTGCTGCCCGCGTTCTGGCAGGGGCTGTCCCTGGCGAACCCCGTACTCTACATGGTCAACGGCTTCCGCTATGGTCTCAATGGGGTGACCGACATTCCACTCGGGATCGCCTTCTCCATCATCTTCGCCTTCATCGTCGCGCTCACCGGCTACAGCCTGCGGCTGCTGCACAAGGGCGTGGGCGTCAAGACCTGAGGCGAGTGGTGCCCGCCCCGCTGATGTGCGGGCCCGGCTATGCGATCACGCGGTTGCGACCGCCGGCCTTGGCCTCATAGAGCTTGCGGTCGGCGGCATCGACGAAGGCGTCGATGTCCATGCCCGCGTATTCGCAGACCCCCCCGCTGATGGTGACCTCGAGCCCGGGTTGGGGCCAGGTCAATGCCTTGACCCTGGCGCAAACGCGCTCGGCGACATGCATGGCCTGAGCGGCATTGGCGTAGGGCAGGATCATCAGAAACTCCTCGCCGCCATAGCGCCCGACACTGTCGATGTCGCGAATCTCGGCCTTGAGGACGGCGGCCACCTCCACCAGGACCTCATCACCCACCCGATGCCCGTAGGTATCGTTCACGGCCTTGAAGTGGTCGAGATCGAACAGGACGATGGAGAAGGGGTGCTCGAAGCGCACGACCCGCTCGATCTCCTCGGTGAGCTTGCGGAACAGGTGGCGGCGGTTATAGAGACCGGTGAGTCCATCGGTCAGGGAGGTCCGGTAGAGCTCCTTCTGGATCGCCTTCAACTCGGTGACGTCGACCAGTGAGATCAGCCGGCAGGGCCGCCTCGAGATCGTCAGGGGCATTGCCGACACCAGGGCCCAGCGGTCGCCCTCGCCCGGGAGCAGGGTCTCAAGGCGCTCGGCCGGGTCCTCCGGCAGGCCCGCCTTGCTGACGGCGCGCCACGCCTCGCTGGTGAGGAGTCCGCGACCGTCCGGGCGCAGCGCCAGATAGTCCTGTGCCGCCTGGTTGGCGCGGCTCAGCCCGGCATCCCCCTGCTGTTGCAGCATCATGGGGAATGGGGCCGCCTCGAACAGGTTGCGCAGATTGTCCTCGCTCTCCGCCAGGCGTCTGAGCCGGCGCTGGGCGCCCCGCCAGGCGAGGGCGATGACCAGCAGTACGGCCCCGGCCGCCCACAGCAGCTTGGTGCGGAGGTCGATGACCAGCGTCTCCAGACACTCCGGGTTGGCAAAGAAGCTCGCGATTCCAACGAGCTGATGGCTGCGCGGGTGATAGAGCGGGATCTCGGAGACGAAGCACTCGATGCAATGCTCGGCCCCGCGGGCGACATCCAGGCTTCCCGAGGGGACGCCGGAGAGCTGGTCGTAGTCCATCGTCAACGAGATGCGGCGCATGAAGGGCAGGTTGGTGGCCTGATCCCTGATCAATAGCAGCTCGTCCAGGGCGGTGGCGAGCTCCTGGGCCATCCGCTCGGGATAAGCGGTGACCAGCACCTGCGCGATCCCCTTGGCCTGGGCCTGGGCGAGGATGCGGGAGTGGCTGCGTGCATCGGCGCGCAGTGCGGGCTCCAGCACCTGAAACCAGTGCAGGGTAATCAGGACGGTCAACAGGATGCCGAGTAGGGCGAAGAGCACCGCCAGGTTTCGCTCGTGCCTCAGCGACGGACTCCGGGTGGCGACGGGTGGGGACTCATTCATGTCGGCGAGCCACCTGGAGGAGGAACGGCTTGAATTGGACCCCGGCGCGTTGCGCCTGGCTGAGGTTCACGAAGGGAAGGATCTGGTCCGTGACATGAATCCCGGCGACGGCCCCGGCCTCCACGTCACCGGCGAAAGGGGAGAAGACCAGGGTCTGCAAGCGCTCGGACCAGGCGCCCAGGCGTCGCGCGCTGATGCCGACGCTGGCGACGAAGACGGCGGCGATCGGCGCGGCCTTGAGCTTGTCGAGCGCCGCGGCCTCCAGGACCTCGACGGTCAGCGGAAGGCCACGGACCTGGCCGAGGGCCCGCAAGTCGGAGGCCGCTTGCCGAGCGGTCTCTTCCGCCCCCTCGTGGGCCACGATGACCTCGAGTGAGCCGTCGCTCGAGCGCCGCGCCTCCAGCGCCTCGAGCGCCCCCAGGACCGCGGGGAAGACCTTGAGACCCACCTGAAGGCGCTGCGCCTCCTCCCGCCAGAGCGGGTCGGCCAATGCCAACCCGATGTGTAGCCCCATGGACAGGCAGATCACCAGGATTGCCAGCGGCTTGGGGCCCCGCGTCACGTGCTTCCCGCCAGGCGCCGCGGCTAGAAGTTGTAACCGATCGACAGCCACCAGCGGCGTCCGGGTCGCGGATAGTCTTGGGAGTAGGGGAGCTCGACCCCGTCGAAGCTCGTGAACTGATCCGGGTAGCGAACGTCGGCGTTGGTCAGGTTCTTGACCCCGATGTGCCCGTTGAGACCGCGCAGCCTGCTACCCCAATTCAGGGTCAGATCCAGGAGTGTGTAGTCGCCCAGTGCTGCACGCTGATCCCAGGCCTCGCGATTGCGCTCGCCCACATAACGCAGCTGCAGCGCCGCCCCGATGCGGTCGCTGGCCTGCCACAGGAGCGCGACATTGCCCAACAGGGGCGTGCCGCCCGGGAGATCCTCACCAGAGCCCTGGCGCTTCGCGTCCACGTAGGACAGATTGGCATCGAGCTTGACGTGGGAGCCAAAGCGATGCACGTACTCCAACTCGACGCCGTTGAGCTCGATGTCAGAGCCATTGGTGTAGGCGCCGATTCCCAACTCGTCGAATACGATTGGGTTCGACAGATCGGAGTGGACGGCGACGAACCGGGCCTCCCACAGGGGCCGTCTCAGGATGTAGCCCAACTCCCAGGTCGTGATCTCGCTGACGTCGATGGAATACCCGCCTGCGTAGGCGAGCTCATAGAAGGTCGGCGGGCGAAATGCCTGGGCGAACTGGAACTTGAGGATGTTCTGATCATCGATGCGCCAGACCGCCGCGGCCCGCGGGCTGGCGTAAGCGCCGACGTCATCGTAGTCGTCATAGCGCAGGGTGGCGGTGAGGGTGAGCGCATCGCTCAAGCGAAAGGCGTCCTGGACAATGGCGCTCAGGATCCGCCGCTGTGTGGTGGTGTCCAGCCAGGTCGGCGGCAAGGGGTGGAAGAAGTTCCGAAAGGTCCAGGAAGCCTCGTCGACCTGGATCTGCTTGGCCTCCAGGCCCAGCAGCACCTCATGGCGCGGCGCCGGCCGCCAATGGACGTCAGCGGCCCCGAAATAGCTGGTCTCGCGGTAATCCTGGTCCATGGTGATCGCCCGCTCGCTGAAGTAGCCGGCCGGAAAGACATAGAGGTTCTCGCGGTCCCGGTCCTGCTGCTGGACCTCGAATCGGATCCGGCCATCGAGCGCCTTGGAGATCCGCCAGTCACTGCCGATCTGACCCGTGACGTAGCGCTGGTGCGTCGCCAGATGATCGTCGGACGGGGGGAGGAAATGATTGATCCCGAAGTGGTCGCCATAGGCATCATCCAGGACGGAGAAGGAGGCGAAGAGATCCCGCCACTGCACATTCGCGATCACTGAGCCAAAACGCGTGGCCTCGTTGGAGCGGCCGGGCGCATTCGACAGCTCCGGCCGTCCGATGGCGAAGAGGGCATCCTCATCGACCTCCACGCCGCCGTTGCCCTCGATCCCGATGAAATTGATGGATGAGGTGAGACCCAGGTCCGGGTCCTGCCAATACCAAACCCCACCGCCGCCCGCACCGGCATCTTCGCCCGCCTGCAGGTGCAGGGTCCGATCCCGCTGCCGGCTGATCACGTTGATGACGCCCGCGTAGGCGTATTCGCCATAGACCGAGGAGCCGGGACCGCGGATCACCTCGATGCGCTCGACCTGCTCGATGGGCATGTTGAGGACGGCGTTCGCCCGGGCGGTGAGAGTGGTGTTCATGGAGACGCCGTCGAGCAGGATCTTGATGTTGCCCGACGCGTATCCGTGACCGACACCGCGGCTCAACAACTGGCGCTCGCCGGTCACTTCGAGCCCCTGGCTGATGCCGGGGACCAGCGACAGCGACTCCCATACGGTGCGGGATCCGCGCGCGAGCATGTCCTCACCCGACAGGATGGTGACCATGCCGGGGATGTAGTCTGCATTCATGCCCGTCTTGGTGGCCAGCTCGGTCTGGTGTTCCAGCACCTTCAGCAGGTTGCTGGCGTCGTTGTCGTCCACGGACGCCGAAAGCGTTGCGCTTGCGAGCCCCCCGCTTGCGAGCACGGTGCAGAGGGCCAAGGCGAGCCTCGGTGAGCGCATCGACCCGCTGGCGGCGACCTCCGTGCTGAGCCGAATCGAGTTGAGCATGGCTGGGCCCGGTGCAAGGGTCGGTGCGAACCGCATCGGGGTGGCGGCGCGGCCCGTCGGGTGCTCCGGAGATTACCACAGGCGCGTCAGGGAACTGAGGCATCACGCACGCCGCGTGCCTGATCCGGATCGACGGCGCCGACGAGCGGACCGCACGTGTAGAGCACCGACTCATAAACCGACGAACGGACTTGGTCTTTCGGTGGAAGGCCCGATCTGGTCTTCAGGGGCGGTTGAGCCCGCCCCGTTCATCCAAGTTCCCGATTACCGACGAGGTCACCGCCATGAGTATCCGCGTCTCGACCCTGACCACCGCCAGCCTGCTCGGAGCCTTTCTGGTAGCCGGCACCCTCGCGCCCGTCCACGCCGGAGACGGCTGCAGCAAGGACAAGAAGGATAAGGGAACGACCACCAGCAGCTTGTGGTCGCCAGCCGCGCCAACCGCTCCGCAGACCGTTCTCAAGGTGGCCAGTCGCCCCTAAACAAGCGGCTTCAGCGGCATAGGGATGTGCCGCGTCATCCAGTCTCCTTGACGTCGAAAACCGCTCGTCACTCCATGTGGGGTCGGCGTAGGTCGGGCTTTAGCCCGACGAGGGGCCCCTTGGACGGCGCACAAGGCCGCGGTTTGCGCGGACGCCGCCTGAAGCGATTTCAGGGACCTACCGCCAACTGCACGCCAGAGACGCCGTGAAACGCTGTGGGTAGACCCGGCCGACGCCGTTCGGGTCCCGCGGCGGCCGAATCCAGTCCTTTCGCTGCCATCGGCGAAGCTGAGCGGTGAAGGTGAGCCGCGTGCGGTCGAGGCCCCGGCACCGAGGCGCAAGTCTGTGACGGTCTTGCCCGCGCGGGCGTCGCCCGCGGCGATGACCTTGGTGAGGGTGCTGGCGAGGTAGATCCCCTTCCGTCCGAGACACCCCCCGTCTAATGAACGCGGTGTGCACGCCGCCGGTGTTGAGGCTGGTGAAGCCGGTGAAGTCCCGCTGCAACCGGGAGGTGGGGTGGCGAGTGCGGCGTTGGGCTGGATGAGGTCGGTGGACATGGCGCTCTCGAACCCGTAGACGCCGAGCGATCCGGCACCGCCGCTTCCGACGAACACCTCGCTCCCGGAGGCGAGCTCCGGGCTCAGAGACGAGACGGTCAACACCCCGGATCCGCCCGGCACGGCGCCGCCGCTGGTCGCTCGCGAGGCGACGTCAGCTGGCGGCGCCGGGCTGGTGCGGCTCCTGAATTCGCGGAAGTATCGACGATTCAGGCGCTGTCGAATGGCTGATGCTGCCAAAGGCTCAGTCGTCGTACTCCAGCGTCGAGGGGTCGGTGTGCTCGAAGCTCAAATAGTAAGGTGCGAACAGGGTGCCGTCGGCCGGCACTATGACCTTACACGACAGGTGCCTGGTGTCGCAGCGGCGCACTTGCCCCGCCGTGGTGGCGTCTCCGCCGGCGATGGGGATGTAGAGGTCTCCGCGCGGGCCGAACAGGATCGCCTGAGCGTAGGCGCGCAGACCACCCGCGTTCGCCGGGTCGGCGAGAGGGAGCGCGCGCTTGAGCTTGCCGGCTTTGTGCTGGCCAGGACCGCTCAGCTCGAGGATCTTGTCGTTGTCGTCCGCATCGGCGCGGAAGCTGGTCACCCAGAGGTTCCCGCGCTCGTCGAACACCAGGCCCTCCGGGCGGTGCAGGTCGGGGATGGTCGCGTTGGAGGCGAAGACGTCGACGAACTTGCCGGTGCGCGGGTCGAAGCGCAGGACATAGCCGGCGAGCGGATCGAACAGCGGGTCGGGCGGGATGGGGCAGCCGATCGCCGACACGTACAGCAGGCCGTCCGGGCCGATCACCAGGCCGCGCGGGTGGAATTCCGCATCAAAGCCGTCGCGGTCGAAGTCGCCGAGGAACTTGCCGTTGGAGAGCCGATAGCGGGCGATCCGACCCTCGTTGCTGCAGTCGTCACCCTGGGTGCCGACGTCGCCCACGTAGAGCTGGTTACCGAAGGGCGCGCGCAAGATGCCGCGCGGGGCGTAGGGGGCGTTGGGTGCGTCGGCGGCGACGAGCGCATCCGCGAAGTCGCCGGTGCCGCGGTCGTAACGCAGGACTTCGCCGTTGTTGTCGGCATCGACGTTCTGATTGGCGAGCAAGAGCTTTCCGCCCTTGAAGATCAAGCCCATGGGGCCGCTGAGGCCGCCGCTGCCGGAGGTGACGAAGTCGCCGAGAAAGTCGCCGGTCTTGGCATCGAAGGTTTTGACGGTGTCGTCACCGACGTCGCCGATATAGAGGGTGTCGGCATCCCGGTACCCGTGGGCCTGAGCGACGAGGCTCAGGCTCAACAACAGATAGGTCGCGGCCGCCGGCAGCAAAGACGGACGGTGCCTCGCGGGCGCTCTCGTTTCGAGTCGCAGATTGCTCATGATCCTTATCCTCAGGTGTCTAGGTTGTTTCGCGCTGCATCGCGCTTCCCTTTGGTAGTACTTCCGGGCTCTTTTGAGCTTGCCCTTCTCCCGGATGCCATCGAGGATTTGTCCGCCCCGGGCGAGGCGCCGGGAATTCAGGCGATCGGCCGACGCTAGAAGCCCACCATCTGCGCATGCAACCCATGAGTGCGGAACGACTGGACGATCCCGCTCGGGCGCACCTGCCTCGCATCGAAGTCCACCACCATCAGGTGGCGCGTCCGCACGTGCATGCACGCGCTGAAGATCCCGTGCTCGTCGCCGATGCGATGCTCCAGGTCGTGGATGCGGTCGTCATCCAGCGCCTCGTCGATGTGAATCACTATGTCGCCTGTGTACATGTCCTGTTCCTCGTTACGTCTTGGGTTGGTCGGCGCCGGGCCTCATGCGAAGGGCCAGTGGAGCGGCGTCGATGCAAGGTTACGCAATCGACCGGGGTCCGGATGCCCGCGCGTGAGCGGACAGGTCTGTCCGTTAACTTACGGACCGAAAGCCGCCGAGTGGGCAGTTGGAGCGGTTGGAAGGGAAACCGAAACGGGAAAGCCGTTCGAAACCAGTCGCCACGATGACCCTTAGCGCCATTACTACGCCGGAAACACTGTCCCCATAGACTCTCGGCATGTTCGAAATACGAATCCCCACGGCCTGTCAGAAAGGCGTTGATCAAGCTTCCGGGGCCGCAGCCGATCAGTTCCTCGCGGCGCTCGAGGCCTTCGCGCCGATCGGAAACGTCGTGATCTGGATATCAAGCCGATGATTGGCCGGGAGGTTATCGCTTGAGGATCGGCCGATACCGCGCGCTATACCGCATGGAGCAGGATCGGATGGTGATTCTTGTCCTGGAGATTGGTCCCCGTGGAGACGCGTAGAAATGAGATCGTCGATTGCCGCGTTGCGTCACGCGGTGGGGCCATCCCGGCGCAATCATTCTGGGAAGTCTCGCATAGCGCCCCTGTGGCGATTGCTCCCTACGCTCGATTGGCGATGGATTGCTGCGCAGCGGGTTCTAGACCCGTCGCTTGAACATCTCCAACCCCAGCATGTCCCTCGGCGGGCTCACGGTAGGCCAGCAGTCCCAGCTCACGGCGCACGGCGTTGAGCTCCAGGAAGTCCAGCCGGTCCAACTCGATCAGGCTGAATCGCACGCCGCCGTCACCGGGAAATGGCTGGCCGTGATCGAACCGCCCCAGGAAGATCTCGTCCGGGATGGCGGCGAAGGCATCGCAGCTCGGGAGCCCGTCGCTGCGCTCGTTGCGTGCCGCGTGGTAGTGACAACAGAAGACGCAGGCGGGAGGGATCAGGCAGCTCATTTCCATCTCCTTGTCGCAGGCGGGACTCGGGCCTTAGCCCCGACCGGCCTGCCGGCTCAGAAGGTCACCGAGGCCCCGGCCGCCAAGTTGCCGAGCACGGCCGCCAGCCCGCGCGGGCGGATCTCGGGGCGCCGCCGCGGCGGATCGGCCACGGCCTCATCCGGGATGCCGCACACCTGATCGCAGGCGGAGCAGACATGGATCTCGCCGCCGAGGTCGAGAAGGTTCTCCATCAGCGTCGCCAGCGCCGGAAAGCCGTTGCGCTGGATGCCGTCGGTGCGTCCCTCGTAGGCCCAGTAGGCGCCGTCGCCGATCAGGAAGACCTCGACATCCTGATCGAGACAGAGCCCGGTGACCGCCGCGCACAGGGCGAGGGTGGCGCGGGTGCCGCCATCTTCGGGTCCGGAGGCGAGCACGACCATCAGCTTTTTCCGGCAGACCCCGGCGGGCGGATCGAGAGGAAGCGGTTGCAGGCGATTGATGGCGTCCATGGTGACGATGACCCTCTTGCAGTGACAATTTCCCCGGCGGCGAGATCTGTCGCGGCGGACAGCCCGGGCCGCCAAATTCGGACCTGAAGCCGGTCGCACACCAGAGAGCGCCTTGAGCGTACGGTCGGCGCGGGTGCCTCAGGCGCAGCCGACGAGGTGCACGTGCAGCCCGGCACGGCTGAGTTGCTTGACGATGCTGCCCCGAGTTGGTGCGGGCGGCGTTGTAGGCCACCAGCAGCAGTTGGGGCAGGTGGACGGGACTTTCCGCCGAGACCACGCCGGCGTCAGCCTTGAGCGTCTGCTCCAGGCTCCCGGAACTGGCGCGAGGATGCACTTGGCGTTAAGGACCGATACAGCACGCGGGGGAGGCCGAAGAGCCCCCCGGTCGTAGCCGCTCATGGAGTTGGACCTCTACAAAGGGATCTGACCCCTTTATCTCTGCTTTATCTTCTTTATCTTTCCCTTATCTTTCCAAAGGGATCTGACCCCTTTACCGCCTCTTTACCGCCTCTTTACCGCCTCCGAATTTCCTATCCTTTACGGCTTCGCCACGGTCGCGACGCGGGCATCGGTCCCGTCGACCCGCCAGGTGTAGCCGTTCAGCTGGTAGTGCAGTGCGACCGGCCGCCCGTCCACGGACGCGGTCACCGTGACCTCGGTCGGCGAGCGGATGGCGCGGCCCTCGACCGCCAGCGCGACGCCGGGGTAGCGGCTCTCCAGCGCGTTGCAGACCAGGTCGGAGCCGGGACCTATGTCCCCGATCTCGGGGGCATCCGTCAAGCAGTTGGCATTCGCGCCGATGGTGATCGGAAGCAGGGTCAGGACAATGAGTCGGTTCATGGTCGTTTCCTCTTTTTATGCTAGCTCGTCGTTCGAGGCGTACGCTGGAATCGAGCCGAATCGGTGCGATGCTCCAGGTCGTGGATGCGGTCGTCATCCAGCGCCTCGTCGATGTGAATCACTATGTCGCCTGTGTACATATCCTGTTCCTCGTTACGTCTTGGGTTGGTCGGCGCCGGGCCTCATGCGAAGGGCCAGTGGAGCGGCGTCGATGCAAGGTTACGCAATCGACCGGGGTCCGGATGCCCGCGCGTGAGCGGACAGGTCTGTCCGTTAACTTACGGACCGAAAGCGGCCGAGTGGGCAGTTGGAGCGGTGGGCAGGGAAACCAAAACAGGGGGCAGGTCGAGGCCAGTCAATTGAATGGCGGAGGGGGCCGCACTCAGCCGACCAACGCCGACTGGACCGCATAGCGGACCACGTCGGCCAGGGAATGCAGCCCGAGCTTCTCCATCGAGCGGCTGCGGTAGGTGTCCACGGTGCGCGGGCTTACACCCAAGATGCGGGCGGTCTCCTTGCTGCTGTTTCCGAGCGCGATGAGGCGGATGACCTCGCGCTCGCGCGGCGACAGGGCAACGAGGGGGCGGCCGTTGCGCTGCAGGGCGCGCAGCTTAGCGCGGATGGAGGGGGTGGCGAAGGTGCCCCCGGCGGCGACGATGTGGACTGCTTGCACCAGTTCCTCGAAGGAGTTGTCCTTGAGGATATAGCCGGCGACACCGGCCTCCTGTGCCTGGAGCACGGCGGAAGGATCGTCGTGCATGGTGAGCAGCACGACCCGGGTGTCGAGTCCGGCCGCCTCGACCCGACGGGCGACCTCGATGCCGGTGAGCTGCGGCATGCTGAGGTCGAGGATGGCGAGGTCGGGTCGCAGTGACTCGATCAGCACCCAGGCCTCCGCGCCGTCGGCGGCCTGGGCGAGCAGCGCGATGTCGCTTTCCGCCTGGAGCAGGTACGCAAGGCCCTGACGGACAATGGCATGGTCGTCGGCAACGATGACGCCTATGGGCATGGGACAGCCTCCTTGGCGAGCGGGACGCTGATCTGCACCCGGGTTCCCTTGCCGGGTGCGCTGCGGATGCCAGCCCGGCCGAAGACGCTCTCGGCGCGCTCGCGGATCATGCAAAGCCCCAAGCCGGCGGGGTGCCCGAAGGCGGCGTGGGTATCGAAGCCGACCCCGTCGTCGATGATCGCCATGCAGAGGCGTCCCGGCAACCGGACCTTCAGGATGACATCGATGCGGCTGGCCTGGGCATGCCGGATGGCGTTGCTCAAGGCCTCGCGAAAGGCCAGGAAACACTGCTCCTTGACCCGTTCGTCCACATCGAAGTGGGTGTCATCGGCCAGAACCTGGATCGGGATGCCGGCGCGGTCGGAGGTCTCGCTGCAGTGGAAGCGCAGTGCGTTGAGGAATTGCAGGCGCTCGAGAAAGAGCGGACGCAGCTCCTGGCTGATCGCGCGCAGCTCGCCAATGGCGCGGCCGACCTCGGCGATCAGCGGGTCGAGCAGCTCGGGGGTGGCTAGCGCACCCTGCATCACCATCCCCTGGACACGCTTCAGACCCAGGTTGACGGCCTGCATCGGTTGGCCGACTACGTCGTGCAGCGTCGCCGCGATGCGTTTGCGGGCGTCGCGTTCGACTTCGTCCCGGAGCTGGCGCACCCGCTGGGCCTCCGTCGCCCGGGCGCGGGCGGAACGGATGCCCCACGCCAGGTCCTGGGCGAGCTGAGTAAGCAGGGTCACCTCTGGCTCGCTGAAGGCGTCCACCTCGGCGGAGAAGAGGCTGAAGTTTCCGAAGGGTGCCTCGTCTGCCATGAGTGGCAGGGCGATCATGGAGCGATAGCCGTAGCGCCCTGCGGTGTCTGCCCAGGGTGCCAGGTCCGGCGCCTTCGCGATATCGGGCAGGATCGACGGGCGGCCGCTCTCGATTGCGGCGCGGCAGGCACTCGGGCGGTCGCCGGCGTTGGCCCAGGCCAGCGCCTCCGCCGTGAAATCGTTGTGCTCCTGACCCGCGTGGGCGGCCATGCGTACCCGCGGTTCAGGCTTCTTGCTTGTGTAGCCCACCCAGGCGAAACGGTACCCGCCCACCTCCACCAGGGTGGCGCAGAAGGCCCTCAGGAGTTCCCGCTCGTCGATCGCACGGGCCAGGCTGTGGTTGCAGCGCGAGAGGAGGGCGTGGGTGCGGCTCAGAAGACGCAGCTCCGCCTCGGTTTCCTGGTGCAGCGTGATGTCCCCGGAGATGCCGATCAGCCGCTCGACGTGGCCCTCGGCGTTCGGGCAGGGGATGAAACAGGAGGTGAAATGGCGAGGGCGAGCGGTCCCGGCAGCGGAGAACTCAAACTCGCTGGCCCGGCCGGCGAAGGCCTCGTTCATGAGGCGCCGGATCCTGTCCTTGTCGCCGGGGCCAACGAAATCCAGGTAGTTGCGTCCCCGAATCGTCTCCTCGCTGTCGGCGCCCATCAAGGCCAGGCCAGCTCGGTTCATCGTGAGCAGGCGCCCATCCGCGTCAATCTCGTGCATGCAGATGGGTGCCTGGTCTAACAGGATCCTAAAGCGGTCGGGTCCCATGGGCGATGCCTCAATTGTGTGTGGCCTCCGCTGCTCGGCCGCTGGTTCGAAGTGAGCCTCGATCCCGGCGAGATGTGACCCAGTCTAGTCGGGCCCGGCCCAACCGTTCATTCGGTGACGGCCGCCAACAGATCCGTTGGCTCCAAAGTGCTTCGGTGCCAGGGAGTCCGATCTGCTGGCGGCGCGGGTAGGCGTGGTCGGAGCTCCGAGGTCGGGCGGCATCCCCGGTCGCGCTGTCAGGTTCCCGCCGAGTGGAATGTGTTGCGGGAGGCGCGCCTGCAACCTGGCTCAGATCGCGGCGATCCGCTCCCGCTGGGCGCGCAGGCTGGCGATGGCGGTGGCGTGGTCGGCGAGCTTGTCGCGCTCCTTCTGAACCACGGCTTCGGGGGCCTTGTCGACGAACTTGGGGTTGGAGAGCTTTGACTCGGTGCGGGCGACGTCGTCGGTGAGGCGGGCGATTTCCTTGTCCAGGCGCTTGAGCTCGGCGTCCTTGTCGATGAGACCGGCCATGGGGATCAGGATCTTCATCTCGCCAACCAGCGTCATGGCGGACTCGGGGGCCTGGGCCTCATCGTGCAGGATAGCGATGGAGTCGGTGCGGGCGAGGAAGTCGAGATAAGGGCGGGCGGCCTGGATCCAGCTCAGGTCCTGGTCCGAGGCGTTGGCGATCAACACCGGCAGGGGCTTGCCTGGGGGGATGTTCATCTCGCCCTTGATGCGGCGCACGCCGAGGATGAACTGCTGGACCCACTCCATCTCCGCCACGGCGCCCGTATCTTCCGGGGTGCCGCTCGCGGTGGGGTAGGGGGCCAGCATTATCGTCTCGCCGCTCACGCCGGCCAGCGTGGCGACCTTCTGCCAGATCTCCTCGGTGATGAAGGGCATCAAGGGGTGGGCGAGACGCAGCAGGGCCTCCAGGGTGGTGACCAGGGTCCGGCGGGTGCCGCGCCTGGCGGCCTCGGAGGCGCCCTCGCCGGTGAGGACCGGCTTGCAGAGCTCCAGATACCAGTCGCAGAAGGCGTTCCAGGTGAACTCGTAGATGGCCTGAGCGGCAAGATCGAAGCGATAGCCGTCCAGGGCGTCAGTCACCGTCGCGATGGTCGCGTCGAGGCGCGAGCGGATCCAGCGATCAGCCGCGCTCAGCTCCAGGCCCGCCGATTGGCCCTCGGCCCCCGGGCCTCGGCCCTCCAGCCCGCAATCCTGCCCCTGCGTGTTCATCAGGACATAGCGCGAGGCATTCCACAGCTTGTTGCAGAAGTTGCGGTAGCCCTCGATGCGCCCCAGGTCGAACTTGACGTCGCGCCCGCTGGTGGCCAGGGCCGCGAAGGTGAAGCGCAGCGCATCGGTGCCGAAGCCGGGAATTCCGTCGGGAAAGTCCTTGCGGGTCTGGGCCGCGATCTTCTCGGCCAGGTGGGGCTGCATCATGCCGCGGGTGCGCTTCTCGACCAGCGACTCCAGATCGATGCCGTCGATCAAATCGATGGGGTCAAGAACATTGCCCTTGGACTTCGACATCTTGTCGCCGTGGGCGTCGCGCACCAGGCCGTGGATGTAGACGTCCCGAAAGGGTACGTCCCCCGTGAACTTGAGTCCCATCATGATCATCCGGGCGACCCAGAAGAAGATGATGTCGAAGCCGGTGATCAGCACCGATGTGGGGTAGAAGGCCCTCAGGCGCTCGGTGTCCTCCGGCCAGCCCAGGGTGCTGAAGGGCCAGAGTGCTGAGCTGAACCAGGTGTCGAGCACGTCCGGGTCCTGGAGTAGGACGACCCCGGCTCCGAAGCCGTGGGTGTCACGAACCTCCTGCTCGGAGCGTCCCACGTAGACGTTGCCCTCGGCGTCGTACCAGGCGGGGATGCGGTGGCCCCACCAGATCTGGCGGCTGATGCACCAGTCCTGGATGTTGCGCATCCACTCGAAATAGGTGTTCTTCCAGTTGTCCGGCACGAAGCGGATGCGCCCGTCCTCCACCGCGGCGATGGCCGGTCCGGCGAGGGGCGCGATGCGCACATACCACTGGTCGGTGAGATAGGGCTCGATGACGGCGCCGGAGCGGTCACCCCTGGGCTGCTGGAGCCGGTGCTCCTTTACCGACGCGAGCAGGGCCTGGGCCTCCAGATCGGCGACGATCCGCTTGCGCGCCTCGTAGCGGTCGAGCCCGCAATAGGCGGGCGGGATCAGCGTCCCCTCCTCGGGCAGGTTGTCGCGGATCGCCGCATCCGGCGTGAAGATGTTGATGAGGCCGCCGTGGGGCTGACCGGCAATGGTCGTCTCGTCGCGATGGCGCAGCCATACCTCGTGGTCGTTGAAGTCGTGGGCCGGGGTGATCTTGACGCAGCCGGTGCCGAACTCCGGGTCCGCGTGCTCGTCGGCGATGATGGGGATGCGCCGGCCGGTCAGGGGCAGCTCGACGAGCTCGCCGATCAGGTGCCGGTAGCGCTCGTCCTCGGGGTTCACGGCCACCGCGCAGTCCCCCAGCAGGGTCTCGGGCCTGGTGGTGGAGACCACCAGATGGCCCGTGCCGTTGGTGAGCGGGTAGCGCATGTCCCACAGGTGACCGGACTCCTCCTCGGAGAGCACCTCCAGGTCCGACACGGCGGTATGCAGCACCGGGTCCCAGTTCACCAGTCGCTTGCCGCGATAGATCAGGCCCTCCTGGTGCAGCCGCACGAAGACCTCGCGCACCGCGGCGGAGAGCCCCTCGTCCATGGTGAACCGCTCGTGGCCCCAGTCGAGCGAGGACCCGAGACGCCGCAGCTGGTCGGTGATGCTGCCCCCGGATTCACCCTTCCATTCCCACACCCGCTCGATGAAGGCATCCCGGCCCAGGTCGTGCCGGGTCTTGCCCTCGGCCTCGAGCTGGCGCTCGACCACCATCTGGGTGGCGATGCCGGCGTGATCGGTCCCGGGCTGCCACAGGGTGCGGTCGCCCTTCATGCGGTGGTAGCGGATCAGGGCGTCCATGAGGGTGTTGTTGAACCCGTGCCCCATGTGCAGCCGCCCGGTCACGTTGGGCGGCGGGATCATGATGCAATAGGATCCGGCACCATCGGTCGCTTGGGTCTGCCCGCCGGTCCCCGCGGGGGCGAAGTAGCCCCGGTCCTCCCAGCGCTTGTACCAGGTCTGCTCCAGGGTTTGAGGGTCGTAGCTCTTGTCCAGCATGGTGTGGCGTCGGTCCGCGGGGAGGTGGTCGGGAAGGCACGGGAGTATAACCCGGCGCGCCGCTGGGGCGGCGGCCGGGGTCGGACTGGGCGATCGGCGCTCGGGGCGCGCGGCCTCGGGCCTCTCAGGTGATGACGTTCGGCTCGGCGCGGCCCGTGCGCGCCTCGATCTGGGCGAGCTCCCGGGCGATCAGGATCAGCGGGGCCATGGCCTCCTGAGTATCCTGATCGTGGCGGCCGGGGTCGGGCTCGAAGAACTCCAGGTAGACGCGCAGGGTGGCCCCTTCGGTCCCGGTGCCGGACAGGCGGAAGACGATGCGCGATCCGCCCTCGAAGCCGACGCGTATCCCTTGGTTCTTGGAAACGCTTCCATCGATGGGGTCGGTGTAGGCGAAGTCGTCCGCATAGCTCACGGTGTAGCCGCCCAGGCGCTTGCCCGGCAGGTCCGGGAGCAGGATACGCAGGTGATCCATGAGCCCCTCGGCCGCGGCGGAGTCCACCGACTCGTAGTCGTGGCGGGTGTAGAAGTTGCGCCCGAAACGGCGCCAGTGCTCGTGGACGATCTCGGCGACGGATTGCTTGCGCACGGCGAGCAGGTTGAGCCAGAACAGCACGGCCCAGAGTCCGTCCTTCTCCCGGACATGGTCGGAGCCGGTGCCGAAGCTCTCCTCTCCGCACAGGGTGATGCGGCCCGCGTCGAGCAGATTGCCGAAGAACTTCCAGCCGGTGGGCGTCTCGAAGCACTCCACCCCGAGTGCCTCTGCCACCCGGTCTGCCGCCTGGCTGGTGGGCATGGAGCGGGCGACCCCGCGAATCCCGGACCGGTAGCCGGGGGCCTGATGGGCATTGGCGGCCAGCACCGCCAGGCTGTCGCTCGGGGTGACGAAGAAATTCTTGCCCAGGATCATGTTGCGGTCGCCGTCGCCGTCGGAGGCGGCGCCGAAATCGAAGGCATCCGGACCCTGGGTCAGGGCCACCAGGTCGTGGGCGTGGGCGAGATTGGGGTCCGGGTGACCGCCGCCGAAGTCCTCGCGCGGAATACCGTTCATCACGGTGCCGGGCGGCGCGTCGAGGAGATTCTCCAGGATCTCGGTGGCATAGGGGCCGGTGACCGCGTGCATGGCGTCGAATTTCATCCGGAAGAGCCCGGAGTCGAAGAGTTGGCGGATGGCATTGAAATCGAACAGCGACTCCATGAGCTGGGCATAGTCCGCGACCGGGTCGATGATCCGGACCTCCATGGCCCCGATGCCGAGGGTGCCGATGTGGTCCAGGTCGGTGTCGGGGCAATCCAGGTTGCGGTAGCTGTCGATGCGGCGGGTGCGCTCGAAGATGGCGTCGGTCACCGATTCCGAGGCGGGCCCCCCGGAAGGGCCGTTGAATTTGATGCCGAAGTCCTCGTCCGGTCCGCCGGGGTTGTGGCTGGCGGACAACACGATACCGCCCTGGGTCTTGTACTTGCGGATCAGGCAGGAGGCGGCGGGGGTGGAGAGGATGCCACCACGTCCCACCAGCGCCCGGCTCACCCCGTTGGCGGCAGCCATGCGCAGGATGACCTGGATCGCCTCCCGGTTGTAAAAGCGCCCGTCCCCTCCGATCACCAGGGCGCCGCCCTTGAGCTCGGGCTGGGTGTCGAAAATGGCCTGGACGAAATTCTCCAGGTAGTGCGGCTGCTGAAAGACCCGCACCTTCTTGCGCAGTCCGGACGTCCCCGGCCGCTGACCTTCAAACGGCGTCGTGGCAATGACCTGCGGTTCCATGTTCAACCCCTTGAGTCTCGTGTGAATGCCTACATTGATTGGGCCGCGGAGCATGCCGGGCGCGCCGGGGGCGATTCTAGCCCTTGAGCGGCTGAGGGCGATAACCGATCGGTCTGATGCGCGCGACTCCGCCAGCGAGGCAAGGCCCCGCGGCCCACCCCGACCGGGCCCGAACAGGCCTGAAAAGTTCAAAGATTTGCGAGAGGTTTGAGCCAACATGACCATCGATGCCCACAAAGAGACACTGGAGTTCAAGGCCGAGGTGAGCCAGGTGCTGGACCTGGTGATCCGGTCGCTTTATTCGAACAAGGAGATCTTCCTGCGCGAGCTCATCTCCAACGCCTCCGATGCCGCGGAGAAGCTGCGCTTCGAGTCCCTCGCCGACGACGGTCTCTATGAGGGTGACGGCAACCTGCGCATCCGGGTCAGCCTGGACAAGGACGCCGGCACCCTGACGGTGTCGGACAACGGCATCGGTCTCAGCCGTCAGGAGGTCATCGACACCATCGGCAGCATCGCAAGCTCCGGCACGCGCCGCTTCTTCGAGCGCCTCACCGGGGACCAGGCCAAGGACAGCCAGCTCATCGGCCAATTCGGCGTGGGCTTCTATTCCGCCTTCATCGTGGCCGACAAGGTCACCCTGGTGTCCCGTCGGGCGGGTCTGGGGGCCGAGCACGGGGTGCGTTGGGAGTCCGATGGGCGCGGCAGCTACACCCTGGAAACCGTCGAGAAGCCGGGTCGCGGCACCGACGTGATCCTCCATCTCAAGGATGAGGAGAAGGAGTTCCTGGAGTCCTGGCGCCTGCGCGGCATCATTGCCAAGTTCTCCGATCACGTCGCCATCCCGGTCGAGATGCTCAAGGAGCACCACGGCGACGAAAAGGACGCGCCGCAGACCCCGGAGTGGGAGCAGGTGAACCGCGGCACGGCGCTGTGGATGCGCAACAAGTCCGAGATCACCGAGGAGGAGTACCAGGAGTTCTACAAGCACCTCTCCCACGACTTCGAGGCGCCCTTGGCCCAGGTCCACAACCGGGTGGAGGGGACCAACGAGTACACCACCCTGCTGTTCGTGCCCAAGCGCGCCCCCTGGGACCTGTGGGACCGGGAGCAGAAGCACGGCGTCAAGCTCTACGTGCGCCGCGTCTTCATCATGGACGAGGCCGACAAGCTCATGCCGCACTACCTGCGCTTCGTGAAGGGCGTGGTGGACTCCGACGACCTGCCGCTCAACGTCTCGCGGGAGATCCTGCAGCACAACCGCAAGATCGACACCATCCGCCAGGCGAACACTAAGCGGGTGCTGGGCCTGCTCGAGACCCTGGCGAAGGACGAGCCGGAGCACTATCAGACCTTCTGGAAGGAGTTCGGGCGCGTCCTCAAGGAGGGTCCGGCAGAGGACTTCGCCAACCGCGAGCGCATCGGCGGCCTGCTGCGTTTCGCCACCACCCAGACCGATGGCGACGAGCAGACGGTCTCACTCGACACCTACATCGAGCGCATGAAGGAGGGGCAGGAGCACATCTACTACATCACCGCCGACAGTCACGCCGCCGCCCGCCACAGTCCCCATCTGGAGGTCTTCCGCAAGAAGGGCGTGGAGGTGCTGCTGCTCGCCGACCGGGTCGACGAATGGCTGGTGAGCAACCTCCACGAATACAAGGGCAAACATCTGCAATCCATCGCCAAGGGCGACTTGGACCTGGGGGCGCTGGCGGACCAGGAGGAAAAGGAGAAGTCCGAGCAGGCGGCCAGGGAGCATGGCGATCTGCTCAAGCGGTTGAAGGACGCGCTGGAGGATCGGGTGCAGGAGGTGCGGGTCTCGACACGCCTGGTCGATTCCCCGGCCTGCATCGTGGTGGGTGCCCATGATCTGAGCACCAACCTGGCGCGGGTGCTCAAGGCCGTGGGCCAGGAGGCCCCGGGGTCCAAGCCCATCCTGGAGCTCAATCTGGATCACCCGCTGGTGCGGCGCCTGGAGAGCGAGAGCGACGACAGCCGCTTCAAGGATCTCGGGCTCATCCTGCTGGATCAGGCCCAACTGGCCGAGGGCGGACAGCTCGACGACCCATCGGCGTTCGTCGGGCGCCTCAACAACCTGATGATGAGCATGCTGCTGTCGGGGAGATAGCGCCGGCGGGGGTCGGGCTCGAGCCCGACCTGGCGTGCCACGAGCGCCGATGAGCGGCTGTTCGGCGCACACTGTGCTGGTCGGTTCCGCAGGCCTTGTGGCAAACTGCGCCGTCTTTACATACGACGAGGAGGCGAATTCATGCGCGTTATTCTGCTTGGCGGTCCCGGCGCCGGTAAGGGCACTCAGGCCAACTACATCAAGGAGACCTTCGGCATCCCCCAGATCTCCACGGGAGACATGCTGCGAGCCCACGTCAAGTCGGGCTCCGAGCTCGGCAAGGCGGCCAAGAAGATCATGGACGAGGGCGGTCTGGTGTCCGACGACATCATCATGGGCATGGTCAAGGAGCGCATCACCCAGGACGACTGCAAGAACGGCTACCTGTTTGATGGCTTCCCGCGCACCCTGGCCCAGGCCGACGCGCTCAAGGATGCCGAGGTGTTCGTGGACGCGGTGGTGGAGATCGACGTCCCCGATGAGGAGATCATCAAGCGCATGTCGGGCCGCCGGGTGCACCTGGCTTCCGGGCGCACCTATCACGTGATGTTCAATCCGCCCAAGAGCGAGGGCGTGGATGACGTCACCGGCGAGCCGCTGATCCAGCGTGACGACGACAAGGAGGATACAGTCAAGGCACGCCTGAAGGTCTACCACGACCAGACCGAGCCGCTGATCGCCTATTACTCCTCCTGGGCGGAGCAGGGCGGTGACGAAGCGCCGAAGTACATCAAGATCCACGGCATCGGATCGGTCGACGAGATCCGCGACCAGATCATCGGGCAGCTCAAGTCCGTCTGATCGGGTCGACACGACTCGCCGCGGCAACCGCGCGAATCGAACGACGAAAGAACCGGGCGCAAGCCCGGTTTTTTTCTTTGGCGGCAGGTGCGGCGGGCGGCAGGGGCCGGTCCGCCCGGCTCGCGCCCCCTGCCGATTCTGGTAGTATCGGCCAAACACTTACCCACAGAGGAAGCTCCCCATGGCAGTCGTAGAGCTCGACAAGCAAAGTTTCGAGGACACCATCAAGGACAACGATTTCGTGATCGTGGACTTCTGGGCGCCCTGGTGCGGTCCCTGCCGCTCCTTCGCGCCGGTCTACGAGAAGGTCTCGGACGACTTTGATGATGTGGTCTTCGCGAAGATCAACACCGAGGTCGAGCAGGAGATTGCAGCGCACTTCCAGATCCGCTCCATCCCGACGCTCATGATCTTCCGCGAGCAGATCATCATCTTTTCCCAGCCCGGCGCCCTGCCGGAGAGCAGCTTTCGCGACCTGCTCGGCAAGGCCAAGGACCTGGACATGGCCGAGGTCAAGCGCCAGATCGCCGAGCAGCAGACGAGCAACGCCTGAGGCCCGTCCTGCGGCGCCCGGTGAGGTCCATGCCAGGTCATCCAGTCCACTTGCCGACCCAGTCGGGGCTCGTGTCCGGGCGTCCCACCCTTGGCGACCTGGTGGCGCTCTGCGAGGAGAACTTTCATCTCCTGTCGCGGCTTGCGCCGCAGTTGTCATCCAGCCGAGGGGCCTCGGTGTCCCGTCTCAGGGACGGCGTGGATCTGCACCTCGAGATCGAGGGGCAGGCGCCTTACACCACCTGGCTGCGCCTCACCTATCTCTTTGCCGAAGGTGCCGATGCCCAGACCGGGCTCGGCGCCGATCCGGACGCGCGGCTGCGCGTCTATCACGACGCCCACCAGGTCGAGGTTCTCGACCTCTGCCAGACCGCGCTACCGAGTCTCACCCACTACCAGCCCCCGGCCCTTGAGTCCAAATGGCGGGTCAATCTCTTCCTGTGGAAGTGGCTCTCCTACTGCCTGCAACAGGGGCACCGCTTCGGCGGCGAGCCTGCCGGGTCCCCGCCCGCCACGGCGAACGGCCGCCTGATCGTCTCCTGCACCTGAGGTGCCCCCGTCGATCCGGGGGCCGGGTCTGACGGGAAGGTGGTTCATTTCCCGTTCACCCCGTCGCGTTTCCCGATCAATTGATGCACTTGATTGCCCCAGCCGGGGAACCATGTTGGTCAATGACTGACTTACCGGGCGTCGGGATATTGATTCCAACCCATTGAAATCGCAAAAAGCCTGACTACTTTAGTCAGAGTCGCTTAGGTCCCGCGGCGCGAAACGGGGCCCTCAACCGGCAGGCATACAACGATGAGACTATCGACCAAAGGCAGATATGCGGTCACCGCCATGCTCGATCTGGCCTTGCATTCCGGCAGCGGTCCCGTGACCCTGGCGGATATCTCGGTCAATCAGGGCATCTCCCTGTCGTACCTCGAGCAACTCTTTGCGGCGCTTCGCAACAAGCAGCTCGTGCGGGGCGTGCGCGGGCCCGGGGGCGGCTACTATCTTGGCAAGCCGTCGGGGGATATCTCGATCGCGGACATCATCTGCGCCGTGGACGAGTGGGTGGAGTTCACCCGCTGCGGGGGCCGGGAAAACTGTCGCGACGGCCAGCGCTGCCTGACCCATCACCTGTGGAATCAGCTGAGCGACGAGATCTTCCGCTTCCTGAGCGGCATCACACTGGCGGACCTGGTGGAGCGCGGCAGGGACCAGAAGGATCCGGTGCGAGCGGAGCTGGCTGCAACGGAGCGGAAGCGCCGCGCCGCCTGAGGGCAGAGCCCCCGAGTGCGCGGCGGCTCGAAGGCCGCCTTGTTCGGAACCCGCCAGGTGCGCCCTGCCGGGTTCATTCCCGTGAAGTCGCCAGGATGTCCGTAGCTCCTCACCGGGTCATCGCTGGCGATCGGGCTCGACTGCTCGGATGATCCCGGCGCCCCGTCCCGGGACCCTGCCGCGGCCGGTGCTATGCTATGCGGCCCCGCTGCGGGAGCGGGGGCCGCGTCGGCGGGCGCGGTGACTTGCACGACGGGGACTTCCATCGCGATGGCCGAGCAGCCGGACGGGTTGATCACGATTCAGGACTACATCCGCTGGGGCGCGAGCCGCTTCAACGGGGCGGGGCTTTTCTACGGCCACGGGACCGATAACGCCCTGGACGAGGCGGCCCAGCTGGTGCTCCACTGCCTGCACCTGGAGCCGGGACTCCCGGCGAGCTTTCGCGAGTGCCGGCTGACCCCGGGCGAGCGGGTCGCGGTGACCGACCTGATCGAGCGGCGTGTCAATGAGCGCGTGCCGGCGGCCTATCTCACCGGTCGCGCCTGGTTCGCCGGTCTGGAGTTCCACGTCAACGATCAGGTGCTGGTTCCGCGCTCACCCATTGCCGAGCTCGTCGAGGCGGGCTTCGACCCCTGGATCGACGGGGAGCGTATCGGGCGCGTGCTGGACCTGTGCGCGGGGAGCGGTTGTATCGGAATCGCCGCGGCCGTCTATCTGCCGGACGCGGACGTGGATCTGGTGGACATCTCCCCGGGGGCGCTCGAGGTGGCGCGCCGCAACGTGGAGCGTCACAAGGTCGGAGACCGGGTGCGGGTGCTGGAGTCTGACCTCTTCGCCGGACTGGTCGGTAACCGCTACGACGTCGTGGTCTCCAATCCACCCTATGTGTCGCGGCCCGAGTACCTGGCGCTCCCCTCCGAGTATCGACGCGAGCCGGAGCTCGGGCTGCTCGCCGGGGAGGACGGGTTGGACCTGGTCCTGCGCATCCTGCGCGAGTCGGCGGGACACCTGACGGACGAGGGTATCCTCGTGCTGGAGGTCGGCAGCTCCGCCGCGGAGCTGGAGCGCCGCCTTCCGGACGTGCCCTGGACTTGGCTCGAGTTCGAGCGGGGCGGGGAAGGGGTGCTGCTGCTGACACGGGAGCAGATCGAGCGCTGTCAGCGCGAATTTGAGGAGGCATGAGGCGGTGGGCCTGAGACGAGCGCGAAGCGTCGACGAGGATGCGGAATGGGTGCGGCAGGCGATGTTCGAGGTGAATGACTTGCGCCACGGCCTGGAATATGAGGTCGAGGACCTGTCCAAGTCCCCCGCCTTCCTCGACCCCCTGGAGTCCGGGATCACCCCCCTGCATGACTCCATGAACGCCGGCGCCTTCGGTCGCGAGGATCTGCCCTTCATGGACATCGCCGCCAAGTTCTCCGGGGGGATCCCCTTCCATGGCCTGCTCAAGCAGATCAATGAGACCCATCGTTGGGGTCTGGATGTCGAGGGTGAAAATGTTTGAGCTCGTACGCGCGGCGCTTGACGACAGGGGGCTTTGAATGGACCAGCGAATCACCTTTGATCTGGATCTCATCCGCCGCTACGACCAGAGCGGGCCCCGCTACACCTCCTATCCCACGGCGCTCGAGTTTACCGAGGCGTTCGCGGATCAGTCCTACCGGGCGGCGTGTGCCCGCAGTAATGGGAGCGGGCGACCTCTGTCACTCTACTTCCACATCCCGTTCTGCGACACGGTCTGCTTCTACTGCGCCTGCAACAAGATCGCGACCAAGGACAGGACCCTGGCCCCGCCCTACCTGGATCGGCTGCACCGGGAGCTCGCCCTGCAGGCGGAGCTCTTCGATTCCGGGCGTCCGGTGGAGCAGCTCCACTGGGGCGGCGGCACGCCCACCTTCCTCAGCCACGATCAGATGGCGCGGCTGATGGATGAGACCCGGCGGGGCTTCAGCCTGGCGGATGACGGCGTCGGCGAATATTCCATCGAGATCGACCCGCGGGAGGCGGACGCCGCCACCGTGACCCTGCTGCGGCGCATCGGCTTTAACCGCATGAGTCTGGGGGTGCAGGACTTCGAGCCCCGGGTGCAGCAGTCGGTCAACCGCATCCAGAGCGAGGACGAGACCCTCGAGGTGCTGGAGGCCGCACGCACCGAGGGCTTCCGCTCCATCAGCGTGGATCTCATTTATGGCCTTCCGTTTCAGACGGTTGAGAGCTTCCTGCGCACCCTCGAGCGGGTCGTCGCTTTCGCCCCGGACCGCCTCTCGGTCTTCAACTATGCCCATCTGCCGGAGCGCTTCAAGCCCCAGCGTCGCATCAATGCCGCCGACCTGCCCGCGCCCGGCGTGAAGCTCGACATCCTCCAGTCGAGCATCCAGTTCCTGACCGACGCCGGCTACGTCTACATCGGCATGGACCACTTCGCCCGCCCGAACGACGAGCTGGCACTGGCCCAGCAGGCGGGTACCCTCTACCGCAACTTCCAGGGCTACTCGACCCATGCGGACTGCGACCTGATCGGACTCGGGGTCACCTCCATCGGCAAGGTCGACAACACCTACGGTCAGAATCGTCGTGATCTGGAGTCCTACTACGCCGACATCGACACCGGACGGCTGCCCGTCTTCCGGGGGATCGAGCTCAGCCGCGACGATGAGATCCGCCGCGATGTTATTACCCGGCTGATCTGTCACTTCGAGCTGGCAATACCGGAGGTGGAACAGCGCTGGGAGATCGATTTCGCCAGCTATTTCGCCGACTCACTGACGCGGCTCTCGCCGATGGCCGATGACGGGCTGATCGATCTGGATGCCGCTGGTATTCAGGTCCTGCCGCGGGGACGGCTGCTGATCCGTAACATCTGCATGGCCTTCGACGCCTATCTGGCGGCGAAGACCGGGCCAGTCGGCTTCTCCAGGGTCATCTGAGTGGGCCGCCCCGCAATGGCAAACCCGAGCCGCGGGCGCACTTGCGTTCACCCCGTCCGACCAGGATGAGCCCATCGCCGCTCCTGTCGATTCCCGATCTCTTCCGTTCGGCGGCGGCGAGGGCCGCTGACTCGGTCGCCGTCACCGACGCTGGCACCGACGGGGGCGCGGGCCTGCGGTTTTCTGAGCTCGACCGCCGCTCCGATGCCCTTGCCGGCGCCCTGGCGGTGCGCGGCGTCGCCCCCGGAGACCGCGTGGGCCTGTTGTGTCCGAACGGCGTCGACTTTGTCGTCGCTTATCTCGGCGTCCTCAAGGCCGGCGCCACCCTGGTGCCGCTGAATCTGCTGCTCAGCCCCAGGGAGATCGCCTACATCCTGGTCGACAGCGGCGCCTGCGCACTGATTTATCACGTCGACTTCGATGCCGCCGCTCGGGCGGCAGAGGGACCGCCCCTGCGCCTGCGGGTGGGCGGGGGAACCTCCGAGGCCGGCCTCCCACGCCTGGCGGACCTGATCGCGGAGGCCGGTGAGGCGCCCAACCCATCACTGGATCCGCTGGAGGCCGTCGCGGCCATTCTCTATACCTCGGGCACCACCGGCCGGCCCAAGGGCGCCATGCTGACCCATGGGAACCTGGCGGCCAACGCTGCGAGCGTCGCCGAGGTCCTGGGAGTTACCCGCCGGGATCGGGTGCTTGTGGTCCTGCCCATGTTCCACGCCTTCGCGGCCACCGTCGGCGTGCTCACGCCCCTGCTGCACGGCGCCGCCGTGGTTTCGGTGCCGCGCTTCGAGCCCAGGCTGGTGAGCAAGGCCATCGCCGATCACCGGGCCACCCTGTTCCTGGGGGTTCCCAGCATGTACGGGGTCTTGCTGCGGCTCGAGGACGCCGCGCTCTCCCAATGGTCGAGCCTCCGCCTGTGCGTCAGCGGTGGGGCGGCCATGCCAGCGGCGGTGATGCAGGGATTCGAGTTGAGATTCGGGGTGCCGGTGCTGGAGGGCGACGGCCCCACCGAGTGCTCACCGGTGACCTGCGTGAACCCGCCCCGGGGCGTGCGCAAGCCGGGCTCGGTGGGCCTGCCGGTGCCGCGGGTGGAGATGCGAATCCTGGACGCCCAAGGGCTGGGTGTCCCGGACGGCACACCTGGCGAGGTGTGCGTGCGCGGTCCGAACGTCATGAAGGGCTACTTCAATCAGCCCGAGGCGACCCGGGAGGCCTTTTTCGGGGACTGGTTTCGCACCGGCGACCTGGGGACGCGGGACGCGGATGGTTACTTCTATCTGGTCGACCGTATCAAGGACCTGATCATAGTCAACGGCATGAACGTCTATCCACGTGCCATCGAGGAGGTGCTCTACGCCCACCCGGCGGTTGCCGAGGTCGCCGTCGTCGGGGATCCCCACCCGGGGCACGGGGAGATCCCGGTGGCTCACCTGGCGCTCAAGCCCGGGGCCTCAGCCAGCCCAGCGGAGCTGCGCCACTGGTGCCGCGAGCGCCTGGGGCGTCACGAGATACCCCGCCGCATCGAGATCCATCCGGTCCTGCCGAAGAACGCGGCGGGCAAAATCCTCAAGCGCGAGCTGCGGGTCAGCGGTGAGAGGGAGCGCGGCGTGGCGGCCGAACGCTTGGACCCCTAGGGCCTGGCTCGCTATACTGCCCGGCTTTCTAATGCCGGCGGGCGGACCGCGCGGTGAACGAGAACACCGCCAGGCTCAGGCTTGGCAAGGCCGGGGTCGGGTGCGGCGTCGGTGCCGCTTGGAGACGACGAGCATGCAAGTATCTGTGGAGACGGGAGAGGGACTGGAGCGGCGGCTGCGCATCGATCTGCCCTTCGAGCGTATTGAGGGCGAGGTGGACAAGCGGCTCCAGCAGCTGGCGCGCAACGCGCGCGTACCTGGGTTCCGACCGGGGAAGGTGCCCATGAAGATGGTGCGCCAGCGCTATGGGGATCAGGTCCACCAGGAGGTGTTTGGCGAGCTCGTGCAGTCGAGTTTTTCCGAGGCGGTTACCAAGGAGGCCCTGCGCCCCGCCGGCATGCCACGGATCGAGCCCGACATCGATCGCGACGAGAAGCGCTTCGCCTATACGGCGATCTTCGAGGTGTTGCCGCAGTTCGAGCTGGCTCCGCTATCCGGTAAGGTCGTCAAGCGCCCCCTTGCCGAGGTGACCGATGGGGATCTCGAGTCCATGATCGAGCGCCTGCGCACCCAGCGTCGGTCGTGGCAGCCCGTCCAGCGCCCCGCCCAGGCCGGTGATCGCGTTACCCTCTCCTACGTGGGCAGCATCGACGGCGAGCCCTTCGAGGGCGGCTCGAGCGACAGCAGTCAGGTCGAGATCGGATCCGGGCGAATGATCCAGGGTTTCGAGGAGGGTCTGATTGGCGCCGCCGCCAACGAGACGCGCGGCCTCGACATCCGCTTTCCCGATGAGTATCACGCGGCGCACCTCGCGGGTAAGCCGGTCCATTTCGAGGTCAGCATCAAGAGCGTGGACGAGCCGGTCCTGCCCGAGGTGGACGCGGAATTCGCGCGCAACTTCGGGGTCGAGGATGGCGATGTCGCACACTTCCGCGCCGACGTCCGCGCCAACATGGAGCGTGAGTTGAAACAGCGCATCAAGGCCCGCATCAAGGAGTCCGTGATGGACGTCCTGGTGGCGGAGAACGCCATCGATATCCCCTCGGTGCTGGTCGCCGAGGAGGTGAAGAGCCTCAAGGATCAGATGCGCCAGAACATGGGCGGCGGGCAAATGGAGCTTCCCGACAATCTGTTCGAGGAGTCCGCGCGACGCCGAGTTGCCCTGGGACTGATCATCGCCGAGATCGTGAGGGCGAACGGCATCACCGCCGACGCCTCCCGCATCCGGGCCGCCGTGGAAGAGATGGCCTCCACCTACGAGCAGCCCCAGGAGGTGATCGACTACTACTACGGCGATCGCAAGCGGCTGGCGCCGGTCGAGTCACTGGTGCTTGAGGAGCAGGTCGTCGACTGGGCCCTGGGGCAGATGACGGTGGAAGACGAGGCCATGACGTTTGCGCAGGTGACCGAGTCCGGTTCCGCCGCCTGAGCGGGACCCGCGCCCAGGGAAGACTTCGCGGAGGCCCTGGGGGTCTCCGCTCCACGCGCCCAAACAGGTAGTTACACGAGCACCTCATGAACAATCCCCGACACATGAACGGCGGCGGCAGTGACTGGCGGCCTGAGGGGCTGGGTCTGGTTCCGATCGTGATCGAGCAAACCGCCCGCGGTGAGCGATCCTTCGATATCTACTCCCGGCTGCTCAAGGAGCGCGTGGTCTTCCTGGTGGGGCCCGTGGAAGACCACATGTCCAATCTGATCGTCGCCCAGCTCCTGTTCCTCGAGTCGGAAAACCCCGACAAAGACATCCATCTCTACATCAACTCACCGGGCGGCTCGGTCACGGCCGGACTTGCCATCTACGACACCATGCGCTTCGTTCGCCCGGACGTGAGCACCATGTGCGTCGGTCAGGCGGCCAGCATGGGCGCCCTGCTGCTGGCGGGCGGGGCTGCCGGCAAGCGATATTGCCTGCCCCACTCGCGCATGATGATTCACCAGCCACTGGGCGGCTTCCAGGGCCAGGCGACGGACATCGACATCCACGCCCGGGAGATCCTGTATATCCGCGACCGGTTGAATCAGATCCTGTCGCATCATACTGGTCAACCTATTGAAAAAATTGCGGATGATACGGAGCGCGACCGCTTCATGGGCGGTGAGGAGGCCCAGGCCTATGGCCTCATCGACAAGGTCCTGAACGAGCGGGGTCCTGCCGCCTCCGCCTGACCGATGCCCATCCATTCGATGGTAACCGACTGATTAGACGGTGTGCGCCAGCGCCGGCGTGGCGCCAGGCGACCCTAGTCGCGGTTTCTTAACCGTCTTGCCATCCAAGCGCAAAAGGTTATGATTGAAACTGCCACGATGGGGGCCCCTTTGGCCCCTGTCGCCACCCGCCCCCCGGAGAGCCACGCCCGATGAGTGGAAGCAATCACGGTAAGAGCGACGAGGGCAAGCTGCTCTACTGCTCGTTCTGCGGCAAGAGTCAGCATGAAGTGCGCAAGCTCATCGCCGGGCCGTCGGTCTTCATCTGCGACGAATGCGTCGAGCTGTGTAACGACATCATCCGCGAGGAGATGCAGGAGGGGGTGGGCGACGCCACCAGCAATCTGCCCAAGCCCCGTGAGATCAACGACAGCCTGGACCAGTTCGTCATCGGTCAGGAATATGCGAAGAAGGTCCTCTCGGTCGCTGTCTACAATCACTACAAGCGGCTCGAGTCCGCTGATTCGAAAGACGAAATCGAGATCGCGAAGAGCAACATCCTGCTCATAGGGCCCACCGGCTCGGGCAAGACCCTGCTCGCGGAGACCCTCGCGCGACTGCTCAACGTGCCCTTCACGATCGCCGACGCGACCACCCTGACCGAAGCCGGCTACGTGGGCGAGGACGTCGAGAACATCATCCAGAAGCTCCTACAGAAGTGCGACTACGACGTCGAGAAGGCCCAGACCGGCATCGTCTATATTGATGAGATCGACAAGATCTCCCGCAAGTCCGACAACCCATCGATCACCCGGGACGTCTCGGGAGAGGGCGTACAGCAGGCCCTGCTCAAGCTCATCGAGGGCACCATCGCGTCGGTGCCGCCCCAGGGCGGGCGCAAGCACCCGCAGCAGGAATTCCTCCAGGTGGATACCAGGAACATCCTGTTCATCGTCGGCGGTGCCTTCGCCGGCCTCGACAAGGTGGTCCAGAATCGCTCGCGCAAGGGTGGCATTGGCTTCTCGGCGGATGTCCACAGCAAGGACGACAAGCGACAGATCGGTGAGCTGCTCGCAGCCGTCGAGCCGGAAGACCTGATCCGCTATGGGCTCATCCCCGAGTTCGTGGGGCGTCTGCCGGTGATGGCCACGCTCGAGGAGTTGGACGAGGATGCGCTGGTGCGGATCCTCACCGAGCCGAAAAACGCCCTCATCAAGCAGTATGCCCGCCTGTTCGAGATGGAGGGCGTGGAGCTGGAGCTGCGCGAGGATGCCCTGCGCGGCGTCGCCCGCCGGGCCATGGAGCGCAAGACCGGAGCCCGCGGGCTGCGCACCATCATGGAGCAGGTGCTGCTCGACACCATGTACGATCTCCCTTCCATGCACAACGTCGGCAAGGTGGTCGTGGACGCCTCGGTCATCGCCGGAGAGAACAAGCCCTTCCTGATCTACGAGGGCGTCGAGAAGCAGGCGGCTTCTGGCGACTGAGTCACAGAGACAGCGCCTGCGTCTTGTCAAGGGCCCTCCATGCGGTTAATGGGGGATCTCGGGGCCGTTGAACTGGGGCCTCCTCGCCCTGACTGTTCCTTAATCACGTTACCCAGCCGAGCCCCCGCCGGCCTCACAGCTCGTTTGCCGCAAAGCGGATCCGGGCCTGGTCGAGGCCGCGGTGAGTCGGCGCCACACGAGATTGTTCATGGCGCAACACGAGTCTTCCAGAAAAACCTCCCAGTCCAACCAAGAGGTTCCGGTCCTGCCCCTGCGGGATGTGGTGGTCTACCCCCACATGGTCATTCCGCTGTTCGTGGGCCGTGACAAGTCGATCCGTGCCCTTGACGGGGCAATGGCCAACGACAAGCAGATCCTGCTGGTGGCCCAGCAGAGTGCCGACGTGGACGACCCGGAAGTCAAGGATCTCCACGAGATCGGTACCCTGGCCAATATCCTTCAGCTGCTCAAGCTTCCCGACGGTACCGTGAAGGTGCTGGTGGAGGGCAATCAGCGGGCCCGAATCCAGCGTTTCCTGACGACCGAGGAGTCCTTCTCCGCGGTGATCGAGCCGCTCGAGGAGCGGCTCGACGCCGATGAGCGCGAGCAGGAAGTGCTGATGCGCTCCGCTGTCACCCTGTTCGATCAGTACGTCAAGCTCAACAAGAAAGTGCCGCCGGAGGTGTTGACCTCGCTTTCCAGCATCGACGACGCCGGGCGTCTCGCCGATACCATGGCGGCGCACATGTCGCTCAAGCTGGACGAGAAGCAGCACGTCCTGGAGATGATCGAGGTTCAGGGGCGTCTGGAGCACCTGATGGGTCTGATGGAGTCGGAGAACGACATCCTGCAGATGGAGAAGCGCATCCGCGGCCGCGTCAAGCGTCAGATGGAGAAGAACCAGCGCGAGTACTACCTTAACGAGCAGATGAAGGCGATCCAGAAGGAGCTGGGGGAGCTCGAGGAGGCGCCCAACGAGCTGGAGGAGCTGGGCAAGCGCATCGAGGCGGCGGGTATGCCCAAGGAGGTCAAGGCCAAGGCGCAGTCGGAGCTCAACAAGCTCAAGCTGATGTCGCCCATGTCCGCCGAGGCGACGGTGGTGCGCAACTACGTGGACACCCTGGTGAATGTCCCCTGGAACAAGCGCACCCGCACCCGCAACGACATCCGGGTGGCCGAGCAGGTCCTGGACACCGACCACTATGGCCTGGAGCGGGTGAAGGAGCGGATCCTCGAGTATCTCGCCGTCCAGCAGAGGGTACGCAAGCTCAAAGGACCCATCCTGTGCCTGGTCGGGCCCCCTGGCGTGGGCAAGACCTCGCTGGGGCAGTCGATCGCGCGCGCCACCAACCGCAAGTTCGCCCGGATGTCGCTCGGCGGTGTGCGTGACGAGGCGGAGATCCGCGGCCACCGGCGCACCTACATCGGTGCCCTGCCGGGTAAGATCATCCAAAACCTCTCCAAGGTCGGCTCCCGCAATGCCTTCTTCCTGCTCGACGAGATCGACAAGATGGCGATGGACTTCCGTGGCGATCCGGCCTCGGCCCTGCTGGAGGTCCTGGATCCCGAGCAGAACCACACCTTCAACGATCACTACCTGGAGGTGGATTTCGACCTCTCCGAGGTGATGTTCGTCGCCACCGCCAATACGCTGAATATCCCTCCGGCACTGCTCGACCGTATGGAGGTGATCCGCCTCTCCGGTTACACGGAGGACGAGAAGGTCGCCATTGCCGAGCGCTACCTGATCCCCAAGCAGACCAAGAACAACGGTCTGAAGAAGGGGGAGCTGGTGATCCGCGAGGCAGCCGTGCGCGACATCATTCGCCACTACACCCGTGAGGCCGGGGTGCGCAACCTGGAGCGGGAGATCTCCAAGATCTGCCGCAAGGTGGTCAAGGACGTCCTGCTCAAGAGCCGCGGTGACGCCGCAACGACGGTGACCGCCAAGTCTCTGGAGAAATACCTCGGGGTGCGGCGCTTCCGTTACGGCCGGGCAGACGAACATGACCAGATCGGACAGGTCACCGGACTGGCCTGGACGGAGGTTGGCGGCGAACTGTTGCGTATCGAGTCCGCGCTGGTACCCGGCAAGGGCAAGTTCACCTACACCGGTCAGCTCGGTGACGTCATGCAGGAGTCCATCCAGGCGGCCATGACCGTGGTGCGCTCGCGGGCGGTGGCCCTGGGCATCGCGCCCGACTTCCACAACAACTTCGACGTCCACATCCACGTCCCCGAGGGCGCGACACCGAAGGACGGACCCAGTGCGGGTGTGGCGATGTGCACAGCCCTGGTGTCGGCGCTCACCAAGATTCCGGTGCGCTCGGCGGTCGCCATGACCGGAGAGATCACGCTGCGCGGCGAGGTCCTGCCCATCGGTGGACTCAAGGAAAAGCTGCTCGCGGCCCATCGGGGGGGCATCGAGACGGTCATAATCCCGAGTGAAAACGAGCGGGATCTCAAAGAAATGCCGAAGAATATCCAGCAGAATCTCGACATCCGGCCGGTGCGCTGGATCGACGAGGTGCTCGATATCGCGCTGACCCAGCGTCCTGAGGTCGGACACATCAAGTCTGAAGGCGGCGACGACACGGCCTTGGTCGCGGAAGAGAAGGCGGAAAAACCGGCAGAGCCCGCTCGCGACCAAAGGGTGCGGACCCGCCATTGATGGGGCGGCCCCTGGAGCCTGTGGGAAACTTCCTTACGTCCGCGGATTCAAGTGAAGGGCGGAATAGGTTGTTTCGGCCAGCTTGTTAACGCTGGCCGAGGTATTTTTGCGAATTGGGGAGAAAACCCGGTTGCTCCGCCCCCAACTCCGCATTAGCATTCAGATGCGCGACGGGCGCTCGGAAGGCGGGGGGCCGGGCGTTCTGAAGAGGTCTGCGGGTCTGCAATGGAAGCACGGACATCGGACGTGCACTCGCGAATCAAAGTGGCAAGAAATTGGGGGAGCAATGAATAAATCGGATCTGATAGAAGCGATGGCTGATGCGGGGGATATCTCCAAGACGGCGGCGGCTCGGGCGCTGGACGCCCTGACCGACGGCATCGCCGTCGCGCTCAAGAACGGCGAGACCGTCTCCTTGATTGGCTTCGGCACCTTCTCGGTGAAGGAGCGGGCAGCCCGGACCGGGCGCAACCCGCAGACCGGCGCCAGCATCGAGATCAAGGCCTCGAAGACGCCGGCATTTAAGGCTGGAAAAGCCCTCAAGGACGCCGTACAATAATTGTTCTTCTATGCCGCCTAACCCGGTAGCCCGGGTGCTTAGCTCAGCTGGGAGAGCATCGCCCTTACAAGGCGAGGGTCGCAGGTTCGATCCCTGCAGCACCCACCACGAGTACAGAACACCCGTCTAGCAGGATGCTGATCGTCACAGGACCCGACGTTCGGAGCGGTAGTTCAGTTGGTTAGAATACCGGCCTGTCACGCCGGGGGTCGCGGGTTCGAGCCCCGTCCGCTCCGCCATCTTAACGAATAGAGGGGTATCCAGGCTGGATACCCCTTTTCGTATGAGCCGTGAATTCGCGTGCGCGCGTCATCCGCTGCACTCCGAGAGTAAACTCCAACAGGGTCATTGAAGCCATCACGATTTTCGCTCGCGTCCCGAGCGGCGATCGTCTACCTACAGACGAATGCCGAGAAGCCACGGGAGCATCGTCCCCTGAAGCGCAATCCAAGGGGTTGCCTGAAAGTCAGTCTCCACTCGAGCCGAAGCCATGCTGCAGACCATTCGCGACCGCGCCCACGGCTGGATCGCCTGGGTAATCGTCTTCTTGATCAGCGTCCCATTTGCCCTTTGGGGAATACAGTCCTACCTGGGCATCGGTGGTGAGCCCGTGGCCGCCAAGGTCAACGGGATCGAGATCACGCAACGGGACCTGGACCGACGGGTGCAGCAGGCACGGATGCGGCTGCGCGAGCAGCTCGGCGCCTCCTATGACGCCACCCAGTTCGATGACAGGCAGCTGCGTCGTGAGGTGCTGGACGCCATGATCCGCGAGACCCTGCTGGTGGACGTCTCCAGCCGGCTGGGTCTGCGGGTCTCGGATCAGGAGCTGCGCGGCCAGATCCTCAGCGAGCCGGCCTTCCAGAGCGCCGGCCACTTCGACCCCGAGTCTTACGAGCGCACGCTGCAGCTCCAGGGCATGTCCCCGGCCATGTTCGAGGCCCAGCTGCGCCATCGCCTGGTCGGCACCCAGCTGGCCCGGGCCGTGGTCGAAAGCGAGCTGGTGACCAGTGCCGAGCGGGAAGAGTTCCTGCGGCTCAGCGGGCAGAAGCGCGCCATCGACTGGCTGCGCATCCCCGCCTCCCGGTTTCTCGATGAGGCACCCGTCGATGAGGCCGATGTGCTCGCCTTCTATGAGGCGAATGCCGCACGCTTCCAGACCCCGGAGCAGGTCAAGTTGGACTATCTGGTGCTGGATGTCGACGCCCTCGCGCACAAGACCGAGATCAGCGAGGAGGAGCTGCGTCACGCCTACGAGTCCGACCAGTCGCGCTTTGGGCAACCGGAGCGCCGGCAGGTCCGCCACATCCTGTTGCCCATCCCCCCCGGTGCGGATGAGGCCGCCAGCGCGGCCGTGCTCGCCGAGATCGAGGCGGTGCGCAAGCGCATCGAGGGCGGCGAGCCATTCGACCAGGTGGCCCAGGAGGTCTCCAAGGACCCGGGCAGCGCCGCCCAGGGCGGCTCTCTCGGGGAGATCGAGCGGGGGCTCATGGATCCCGCCTTCGACGAGGCCGCCTTCTCGCTGCAGCCGGGCGAACTTAGCCAGCCGGTGAAGACCCGTTTCGGCTACCACCTGATCGAGGTCCAGTCTGTCACCCCGGCCTCGGTCAAGCCATTCGAGGAGGTACGCGACCAGCTGCGGGCCGAGGTCGCCAGGCAGCGCGCCGAGGGCCTCTTTTACGACATGGGCGAGCGCCTGGCCAATGTGGTCTATGAATCCTCCGACAGTCTCGAGCCGGCGGCCGAGGAGCTCGGACTCAGCATCCAGCACAGTGACTGGGTGGGACGCGAGGGCGTTGAGGGCCTGCTCGCAAACCCGAAGGTGACGGCCGCGGCCTTCAGTGAGGAGGTGCTCAACGAGCGCCGAAACAGCGACCTGATCGAGCCCGAGAAGGACGTGCTGAAGGCCGTCGTGGTGCGTGTCGTGGACCACCGCGAGGCCGCTACCCTTCCCCTGGATGAGGTACGTGACGACATCGTCGCCGCGTTGCGCCAGGAGCGGGCACGCAAGGCCGCGGCCGCGGCCGCGGCGGCGGCCGAGGAGAAGCTCAAGGGCGGTGCTGACTGGGCCTCAGTGGCGGCTGGCGATCAGGTCGAGGAGCCCGGGCTGGTCGGGCGCAGCGACCCCGATCTACCGGCGCCCGTGCGTGAGGTGGCGTTCACCCTGCCGGTGCCGACCGGGGGCCAGGCGAGCATCGGCACGGCTACCTTCAGTGATGGGGACGCGGCCGTGGTGCGGGTGACCAGGGTGGAGTCCGGTGAGGTGACCCCGGCGCCCCAACAAGGCCCCGACCAGGCCCGATCGACCCTCGGTCGCCTGATGGGTCGTCAGGCCTACGATGCGGTGCTCGAGGATATGGAGCGGCGGGCCGACGTCGAGCGCAAGCCGATGACGAGCCCCTCTGAGGGTTGATCCAGGGCCCAGGCGGGCCGCGAAGGGCCAGGGCAGGCCCTGATCGCGATCCCTTCAGCCCAATCCCAGGATGTGGTAGCCGGTATCCACGTAGAGGACGTCACCGGTGATCCCGCTCGCCAGGTCCGAGCACAGGAAGGCGGCGGCGTTACCCACCTCCTCGATGGTCACATTGCGGCGCAGCGGCGTGCGCTCCTCGACCTGCTTGAGCATGGATCTGAAGTCCGAGATCCCGGCGGCGGCCAGCGTCCGGATGGGTCCGGCGGACACCGCATTGACCCGGGTCCCGTGGGGCCCCAGGGAAGCGGCCAGATAGCGCACGTTGGCCTCCAGGCTGGCCTTGGCCACGCCCATGACGTTGTAGTTGGGCACCGCCCGCACCGCGCCCAGATAGCTCATGGTGACCAGGGCGCCGTTGCGACCGGCCATCATTGGGCGTGCGGCCTTGGCCAGGGCGGCGAGGCTGTAGGAACTGATCTCGTGGGCGGTCGCGAACCCCTCGCGGGTCACCGCATCCAGATAGTCCCCCTCCAGTTGCTCCCGCGGCGCGAAGGCGATGGCGTGAACCACCGCATCGAGCCCGTCCCAGCGTCCGGCGAGGTGCTTGAACAGCTCCTCGATCTGCTGGTCACTGCCGACGTCCAGCGGCAGGGTGATGTCGGAGCCGAGCTGGACGGCCATCTCCTCGACCCTGCCCTTGAGCTTGTCGTTCTGATAGGTGAGGGCGATCCGGGCCCCCTCGCGCTGCATCGCCGTGGCGCAGCCCCAGGCGATGGAGCGGGTGCTCGCCACACCGGTGATCAGGATGCGCTTGTCTTGTAAAAATCCCATGGGTGCTCGTCTCTCTATTAGGATGGGCGGCGCCGGGCGCCTCGACGCTCGGCTTTCGACGAGCCTGCACGCCGTGCGATCATGGCGCCCTCATGCGGACCGCCAACACTACAGAAACTCGCAATTCGGCGAAAGGGCGGCGATCGGCGCCTCTCGTTCCTGAAGGTCCTGGGCCCCGATGCTCCCTGGGCCCGCGTCTGCCGGGCGGCCTGGCTCGGTTCCTGCTCCTCATCGCCATCATAGCGATCGCCGGCTGTGGACCCGCCCCCTGGAACGATCCCTACCCCGAGGGGCAGGCCACCAGCAACACCGTCTACAGCTCATTTGCCGAGCGCCCCAAGCACCTGGACCCCGTGCGCTCCTACAGCACCAACGAAAACGCCTTCCTGGCCCAGATCTATGAGCCGCCGCTCCAGTACCATCTGTTGCTGCGCCCCTATCGATTGGTGCCCCTGTCCGCAACCCAGCTGCCGGTTCCGAGTTATTTCGATGCGGACGGTGTGCCGCTCGCCGCCGATGCGCCACCCGAGCGGATCGCCTACAGCGACTATCTGATCCGGATCAATCCAGGCGTGCGCTTCCAGCCACACCCGGCCTTCGCCCTGGATGCCGGGGGCGGTTACCGCTACCACGGGCTGAGCGAGTCCGACCTGGCCGGTATCAACCGGCTGGCGGATTTTGCCGAGACCGGCACCCGGGAGCTGACCGCGGACGACTTCGTCTACCAGATCAAGCGCCTGGCCGCTCCCTGGCTGAGCTCACCCATCGCCGGGGTCATGCAGTCCCATATCCGCGGCTTCGGCGACCTGTCCGGGCGCTTGAAGGAGAGCGATCCCAGGGACCCGATACAACGGGTTGAGGCCCTGCGCGAGGCGACGATCGATGGGGTCGAGGTCCTTGACCGCTACAGCCTGCGGATCCGGGTCGAGGGCAAGTATCCGCAGTTCAATTACTGGCTCGCCATGCCCTTCTTCGCCCCCATGCCTTGGGAGGCGGAGCTCTTTTATGCCCAGCCCGGCATGAAGGAGCGCAACATCGTGCTCGACTGGTACCCGGTTGGCACCGGTCCCTTCATGCTGAGCGAGAACAACCCCAACCTGCGGATGGTGCTCACCCGCAACCCCAACTTTCATCCCGAGACCTATCCCACCGAGGGCATGCCCGGGGACCAAGAGGCCGGGCGTCTGGCCGACGCCGGGCGGCCGCTGCCGCTGGTGGATCGCGCCGTCTACAGCCTGGAGAAGGAGGACGTGCCGCGTTGGAACAAGTTTCTCCAGGGCTTCTACGACAGCTCCGGCATTGCCTCCGACGCCTTCGATCAGGCGGTGCGCATCGGCGCCGATGGGGAGCCCATCCTCACCGAGGAGATGCGGTCCAAGGGGATCGAGCTGTTGACCTCGGTGGAGACCTCGGTCTTCTACATGGGCTTCAACATGCTGGACCCGGTGGTCGGGGGCGACTCGGAGCGCGCGCGGCTGCTGCGCCGGGCCATCTCCATCGCCATGGACTACGAGGAGTTCATCTCCATCTTCGCCAATGGGCGCGGCCTGCCGGCCCAGGGACCGCTGCCGCCGGGGATCTTCGGCCATCGGGAGGGGGAGGCCGGCATCAACCCCTTCGTCTACGAATGGCGGGACGCACGGGCGGTGCGCCGTGGCCTGGAGGAGGCGCGGCTGCTGATGGAGCAGGCCGGCTACCCGGGCGGGCGCGACCGCGACTCCGGCCGGGGCCTCAGCATCAACTTCGAGGCCGTGGCCACGGGGCCTGACGACAAGGCGCGGCTCACCTGGATGCGCAAGCAGTTTGCCAAGCTCGGGATCGAGCTGGTGATCCGCTCCACCGACTACAACCGCTTCCAGGAGAAGATGACCAACGGCACCGGTCAGGTCTTCATGTGGGGCTGGAACGCGGACTATCCCGACCCGGAGAACTTTCTCTTCCTGCTCTATGGCCCCAATGGCAAGGTCCGGCATCAAGGGGAGAACGCGTCGAACTTCGAGAACGCGGAGTTCGACCGCCTCTTCGACCAGATGAAGGACATGGACGATGGGCACGAGCGTCAGGCGGTGATCGATCGCATGGTGGAGATCGCCCGCCGGGAGGCCCCCTGGGTTTGGGGCTTCAACCCCAAGGCCTTCAGCCTCCACCATCAGTGGCTGCACAATGCGGTGCCCAATCAGATGGCCAACAACACGCTCAAATACCGGCGCCTGGATCCGGATCTGCGCGCCCGGCTACGCGCCGACTGGAACCCGCCAATCCTATGGCCCCTGTGGGGCCTGCTGGTTCTGGCTCTGGCCCTGGTGGTTCCGGCCCTGTGGCTGGTGCGCCAGCGCGAGCGGGGCAGGGCCCTGTGATCGCCTATCTCGTCCGGCGCCTGCTCTATGCGATCCCCATCCTGATCGGGGTGAACCTGCTCACCTTCGTGCTCTTCTTCGTGCTCAATTCGCCGGACCAGATGGCGCGCATGCACCTGGGGGAGAAGCGCGTCACCCCTCAGGCCATCGAGGCCTGGAAGCAGGAGCACGGCTATGCCAAGCCGCTGCTCTACAACGCCTCCGCCCAGGGGCTGGGCCGCCTCACCGACACCATCTTCTTCGAGCGCTCGGTCAGGCTCTTCGTCTTCGATTTCGGCTCATCGGACGACGGGCGCGACATCGGCTACGACATCTCCCAGCGCATGTGGCCGAGTCTGGCCATCGCGGTGCCGGTGCTGCTGGTGGGGCTCGCCATCAACCTGAGCTTCGCCCTCTTCATCGTCTTCTTCCGTGCCACCTATGTGGACATCGGGAGCGTGGTTCTGCTGGTCGCCATGATGTCGATCTCCGGACTCTTCTACATCATCGGCGGCCAGTTCATCCTGAGTAAGCTCTTCCATCTGGTGCCCATCTCCGGCTACGACACGGGGCTCGAGGCCTGGAAGTTCCTGGTCCTGCCCGTCATCGTCGGGGTCATCGGCGGCGTGGGCGCCGGCACCCGCTGGTATCGCACCCTGTTCCTGGAGGAGATCGGCAAGGACTATGTGCGCACCGCCCGGGCCAAGGGGCTGGGGGAGCGCCGGGTGCTGTTCCGCCACGTCCTGGGCAACGCCCTGATCCCCATCCTGACCGGCGTGGTGGTGGTGCTGCCCCTGCTCTTCATGGGCAGCCTAATCACCGAGTCCTTCTTCGGGATCCCGGGGCTCGGCAGCTATACCATCGACGCCATCAACAACCAGGACTTCGCGATCGTGCGCGCCATGGTCTTCCTGGGCGCGGTGCTCTACATCCTGGGACTGATCCTCACCGATATCTCCTACACGCTGGTGGACCCGCGGGTGCGCCTGCAATGAGCGGGGCCGTCCCATGCCGGTGATGCCGGTCCTGCTCTGGACCGACGCCCTGGTGTTCCTGCTGGTGGCGCTCGGCGTCGGCTTTGGCCTCTACGCCGCCGGCCACGAGCACCTGAGGGCCCCCTGGCGCCGGGTGGCCCACTCCCGGGTGGGGGTCGCCACCCTGGTGATCCTGAGCTTCTACGTGATCATCGGGCTCCTCGACACGGTGCACTTCCGGGTGCCGCTCCCCGACCGGGGCCCCGGCACCGAAACCCGCTTTGACCCGGAGGTCCTGAGCCTGCTGGACCTGTGGCTGGCGCCGCTGCGCGAGCGCCAGGAGAAGACCTATTCCGCCCCCTTCGCCACCCACCTCTTCGTCAAGGAGGCGGTGACCGCGCCAGACGGCACCGTGGTGCGCGACTACCCGCGCCTCGTCCACGGCGGCAGCCATCTCGCCGATCCGGGGCAGGCGGGCCGGGATATCGCGCTGACGGGGCTGCTCGGGCTCGCCCAGGGGCTCATCCTCTGGGCCCTGCTCGGCGCCGGGCTGATCGCCCTGCTGGCGCGGCGCCGGCGCCAGTCCTTCGCCGTCGTGGGCGCCGCGGTGATGGGGGGGCGTACCTCGGCGGTGCCCTGGCGGGTGATCCTGATCACTCTGGGCCTGATGCTCGGACTCGCCTTCGCCGTCGGGGCCCTGGCCCTCAAGTACCATGTACTGGGCACCGACAAGGTGGGGGAGGACGTCTTCTATCAGGCCCTCAAGTCCATCCGCACCGGGCTGGTGATCGGCACCCTGACCACCCTGGTGATGCTGCCCGCGGCCATCCTGCTCGGCATCATGGCCGGGTATTTCCGCGGCTGGGTGGACGACGTCATCCAGTATCTGTACACCACGCTCAACTCGATCCCCGGGGTGCTGCTGATCGCCGCGGCCATCCTCATGCTCCAGGTCTACATGAGCAACAACGCCGAGCAGTTCGAGAGCCTGGTGGAGCGGGCCGATCTGCGGCTCCTGTTCCTGTGTCTCATCCTGGGGGTGACCAGCTGGACCGGGCTCTGCCGGCTGTTGCGCGGCGATGCACTGAAGCTGCGCGAGTCCGACTATGTGCAGGCCGCCGCGGCCCTCGGGGTCGGACACTTCTCCATCATCGGGCGCCACATTCTGCCCAACGTGCTGCACATCGTGATGATCACCCTGGTGCTGGACTTCAGCGGCCTGGTGCTCGCCGAGGCGGTGCTGTCCTATGTCAATATCGGCGTGGACCCGACCATGAACAGCTGGGGAAACATGATCAACAGCGCCAGACTCGAGCTGGCCCGGGACCCGGTGGTTTGGTGGTCCCTGGCGGCGGCCTTCCTGTTCATGTTCACCCTGGTCCTGGCGGCCAACCTGCTGGCCGATGTGGTGCGCGACGCCTTCGACCCGCGGCTGCGCGGGGCGCGCTGACGGCCGACCTCCCGGAGACCCGGTCGCCATGGATCCGCCGGCCATCGACCCCTTGTTTCAGCGCACCCAGATCCTGGTGGGAGACGACGGGGTGACACGCCTGAAGCGGGCCCGGGTGCTGGTCGCGGGCCTCGGCGGGGTGGGCTCTTTCGCCGCCGAGGCCCTGGCACGGGCCGGCATCGGTGACCTGACCCTGGCGGATCACGACGTGGTCGCCCCCTCCAACCTCAACCGTCAGCTGGTCGCCCTGGGGTCCACCCTGGGCGAGCCCAAGGCCCAGGTCATGGCCGCTCGCATCCGTGACATCAATCCCGGCTGCCGGCTCACCCTGATCGAGCGCTTCCTCGAGCCGGACGCCATGCCGGGGCTCCTGTCGATGGGCTTCCATCAGGTAATCGACGCCATCGACAGCCTGTCCTGCAAGGTGGAGCTGATCGCGACGGCCCTGGGGCAGGGGGTGCCTATCGTCAGCAGCATGGGCGCTGGTGGGCGGCTGGACCCCAGCCGGGTGCGGGTCGGCGATCTGATGGACACCAACGTCTGTGCCCTGGCGCGGGCACTGCGCGGGCGGCTGCGCCGTCGCGGCATCGGGCGGGGCGTCACCGTGGTCTGGTCCGACGAGTCGCCACGCGCCCCGCTGCCCCCGGAGGACACCGGTCGTGGGCGGCCGCGGGCGGTCAACGGCACTGTCAGCTATCTGCCCGCCCTGTTCGGCCTCACCCTGGCCGGCATCGTGGTGCAGCGGATCCTCGCCCAGGATGCAGACCCGTCCAGACCCGTCAACCGGACGCCTGATCGCTCTGGCCCCACTGAGAAGGATCCGGGATCGGGTTAGACTGACGTGCGGCTCGCCCCGACGGCGGGTCTCATCCAGCTCGGGAGGAGACACATTGGCGAGGCGCTGGCGACTGGTTCCGAGGGCCCTGCGGGCCGCGGCGGCGGTGCTGACGGCGAGCCTGGCGATCGCATCGGGCGGATGCGAGCGCGAGCCGGGCGCCGCGACATCGGAGCTCCGCTGGTACGTCTTCGACGAGCCCTCCGGGTCCTTCGCCGAGGCCGCCAGGCGCTGCTCCGAGCGCTCGGACGGGGCCTATCGGGTGGTCATGGCGCCGCTTCCGGCCGACGCCGACCAGCAGCGCGAGCAACTGGTTCGCCGACTGGCCGCCGGCGATCCCGCGATCGACATCATCGGCATGGACGTGATCTGGACCGCCGAGCTGGCCCGGGCGGGCTGGATCCTGCCCTGGCCCGTGGAGGAGGCCAGCCGGGCCCAAGCGGGGCGCATCCCGGCGGCGGTCGCCAGCGCCACCTATGAGCAGCGTCTCTGGGCCGCCCCCTTCACAACCAACACCCAGTTGCTGTGGTACCGCACCGACCGGGTGGCCCAGCCGCCCGGGACCTGGGACCAGATGATCCAGGTGGCCGAGTCACTCGGCGATCGGGGTGCCATCCAGGTCCAGGGCGAGCGCTACGAGGGGTTGACGGTCCTGTTCGTCTCCCTGTTGGCCTCCGCCGGTGGCCAGGTGCTCAGCGCAGACGGCGAGTCGGTGGCCCTGGAGCCCGGGCCGACCCGCCGCGTCCTGGGCATACTGCGCCGGCTCGCCCGGTCCCCGGCCTCGGACCCCGGGCTCGCCAATGCCCGGGAGGATCAGACCCGGCGCGCGTTCGAATCGGGCGGACCCAGCTTCATGCTCAACTACACCTATGTGTGGCCGAGCGCCAGGTCCAATGTCCCGGAGCTGGCCCGGCACCTGGGCTGGGCGCGCTGGCCGGCGGTGGACCCGGGGCGCCCGAGCCGGGTGACCATCGGGGGCATCAATCTGGGTGTCGGGGCCTTCTCCCGCCATCCAAGTCTGGCCCTTCGGGCCGCCGCCTGCATCGCGGGGGAGGACAATCAGCGCATCGCCGCCGCTCGTGGCGGGTTGCCGCCCACCGTCGAGGCACTCTACGAGGACCCCGAGGTGCGGGAGACCTTTCCCTTCGCCGACCTGCTGCGCGAGACCCTGGCCGACGCGGTCCAGCGGCCTCAGACCCCGGTCTACAGCGACGTCTCGCTCGCCATCAGCCGCACCCTGCACCCGCTCTCGCAGATCGACCCCGAGCGCGACATCGAGCGTCTGCGCCAAGCCGTGGGGCGCGCCCTGCGCTCCGAGGGCCTCTTGTGAGCGGGCGGTCTGAGGGGGCCACGGGGCGGACTCCGGATCGATCGGAAGAACGTCTTGGCTGGCTCCTGTGCGCCCCCGCGGCGCTCGCCATGCTGCTGGTGACGGCCTACCCGGTGCTCTACGCGCTCTGGCTTTCGCTCTATCGCTATGATCTGCGCTTCCCCGATGAGCGCGCCTTCCTGGGACTCGCCAACTACGCGACCGTGCTGAGCTCGGGGCTCTGGTGGCAGTCCCTGGGCAACACCCTGGTCATCACCCTGGCATCGGTCTCCATCGAGCTGGTGCTCGGCATGGCACTGGCCCTCTTGATGCACCGGGCGCTCTTTCTTCGGCGCAGCCTGAGGGCCGCCATGCTGGTGCCCTACGGCATCATCACCGTGGTCGCGGCCCTGGCCTGGCGCTTCGCCTTCGACCCCGTGACGGGCTTCGTCAACCCCTGGCTGGGGACGGATCAGGCCTGGCTCGCCGAGCGCTGGTCGGCACTGCTGGTCATCATCCTCACCGAGGTGTGGAAGACCACGCCCTTCATGGCCCTGTTACTGCTCGCCGGGCTCACCCTGGTGCCCCGCGACCTCCTGGAGGCCGCGCGGGTGGACGGGGCGGGGGCCGTGCAGCGCTTCCTGCGGGTGACCCTGCCGCTGATGCGGCCCGCCATCCTGGTGGCCCTGCTGTTCCGAACCCTCGACGCCTTCCGCCTCTTCGATACCGTCTATGTCCAGACCCGCGGGGCCCAGGGCACCGAGACGGTCTCCATCCTCGGCTACGACACCCTGGTCACGCGCCTCAACCTGGGTCTGGGTTCGGCGGTGTCGGTGCTGATCTTTCTCTCGATGGTGGCTATCGCGGTGCTCTTCGTGAAGGTCCTGGGCGCGCGCCTCGCGCGGGAGGGGGAGGGGCCATGAGGTCCCCATCGGACGCTGGCGAGGCCCTGGCCTGGCGTCTGGGCAGCGTGCTGGTCATCGGCTACGCGCTGCTGCCGGTGGCCTGGATCCTGTCCCTGTCGCTCAAACCCGCCGCGGACCTGGGAGATGGCCGCTTTATCCCGCGCAACCTAAGCCTGGAGCACTACAAGGCCATCTTCACCGATGCCCAGTTCCCGGCGGCCCTGTGGAACTCGATTGGCATCGGGGCGAGCGCGACCCTGCTCTCGGTCCTGCTGGCGGTGCTCGCGGCCTACGGGATCGTGCGGCTGCGCTTTCGTGGCCGCAGGCTCATCCTGGGGGCGGCGCTCTCCATCGCCATGTTTCCGGCGGTTGCCATTATCGGGCCGCTGTTCGACCTGTGGCGGACCCTGGGGCTCTATGACACCTGGCCGGGGCTCATCCTGCCCTACATGACCTTTACCCTGCCGCTCGCCATCTGGGTGCTGGCCGCCTTCTTTCGTGACCTGCCCTGGGACCTGGAACAGGCGGCGCGGGTCGACGGGGCCACCCGGTGGCAGGCATTGCGCTACGTGATCCTGCCCCTGGCGGCCCCGGGGGTGGTGACGGCGGCCGTCCTGGTGTTCATCTTCGCCTGGAACGACTTCCTGTTCGCCGCCGCCCTGACCTCCACCAGCGCCGCCCGCACCGTCCCGGCCGCCATCGCCTTCTTCACCGGCAGCTCGCGCTTCGAGCTGCCGACCGGGTCCATCGCCGCCGCCTCGGTGGTGGTGACCCTGCCGGTGGTCGCCCTGGTGCTGGCCTTCCAACATCGCATCGTCGCCGGACTGACCGCAGGGGCGGTCAAGGGGTAGACATGGCCGAGATCCGGCTCCAGGGGATCAGCAGGCGCTTCGCCGACGGAACCGAGGCGGTGCGTCCGACGGACCTCAGCATCCACGACGGCGAGCTTTTCATTCTGGTGGGCCCATCGGGTTGCGGCAAATCCACCCTGCTCAAACTCATCGTGGGCCTGGAGCGGCCGAGCTCCGGGCAGGTGCTGGTGGACGGCGTGGCGGTCACGGACCTGGACCCCAAGGACCGCAACATGGCCATGGTCTTTCAGAGCTATGCCCTCTATCCGCACATGACGGTGCGCGAGAACCTGGCCTTTCCATTGAAGCTCGCGCGCCTGCCCAGGCAGCAAATCGCCGAACGGGTGGCCCAGGCGGCGGCCATCCTGGGGTTGGAAGGGCTGCTGGAGCGACGTCCCGCGGCGCTCTCCGGGGGACAGCGCCAGCGGGTGGCCATGGGCCGGGCCATCGTGCGTCAGCCCGCCGCCTTCCTGTTGGACGAGCCCCTGTCGAACCTGGACGCCAAGCTGAGGGTGCAGATGCGCACCGAGCTCTCGCGCCTGCAGCGCCGGCTCGGCACCACCACCGTCTATGTCACCCATGACCAGACTGAGGCCATGACCCTGGGGGACCGGGTGGCGGTGCTGCGCGCCGGGGAGCTCCAACAGGTCGGCACCCCGCGGGAGCTGTACCGGGAGCCAGCCAATCTCTTCGTCGCCGGGTTCATCGGCTCACCCGCCATGAACCTGATCCCGGCGCGGGTCGAGGCGGACCGGCTGATCCTGCCCATGCTCGAGCTGCCCCTGCCGCCGCCGCTTCGCGGCGCCGCGGGCTCAGGGCCTCGCCTCTGCGTGGCTGGTATTCGGCCAGAGCACATTGGGGAGCCGGGGCCCTCCGGGGAGGGCGCTTTCCGGGTCCGGGTCGAGGCCCTGGAGTGGCTGGGGGCCGATCTCTACCTGCAGTTCGAGTTGCCCGCCTGGTCCGGCGAGCCGGTCGCGGCCCTGCAACGGGAGCTGGGCCCCGAGCTCATAGCGGACCGGCGGCAGCGACTCACCGCCCGTCTGGGCGCAGACCGCTCCCTTGCCCTTGGCGATGAGATCGCGCTCGCCCTGGACCCGGGCGGGATCATCCTGTTCGATGGGGAGACCGGCAGGCGTATCGGTGCGGATACCGGCATGGCCTGAGGCGGCGTCCATTGGCCGGGGGATACGGCGCGGGTGGACCGCTCGGCAAGCTCCCGGCGCAGTGAGTGCCGCGCGCCTGATCCGGCCTACGGATGCATGGGTCCATGCGGGCGCGGCTGGACTAAGGCGCGAGCGCATCGGCCAAGGCGGGCAGGACGGACTCGCAGCTCGCCTCGACCTTGAGGCTCAGCAGCGCATCCGCGCGGGTTTGCCCCAGGTTGAGGGCGGCGATCGGCAGCCCCGCTTCGGCGGCGGCCTTGCAGAACCGGTAGCCCGAATAGACCATCAGCGAGGACCCGCACACCAGCAGTGCGTCCGCCGCCCGCACCGCCGCCATCGCGGCATCGACCCGTTCCATGGGTACGCCGTCGCCGAAGAACACCACGTCGGGTTTCAGAACGCCCCCGCAGTGCTCGCAGCCGGGGACCTGGAAGCCGGAGACGTCGAGGTCCCCAATTGCCGCGTCCCCATCCGGTGCCATCTCAGCGGCAAGCGCCGCGAACCGCGGGTTCTCCGCGGCCAATCGATCCTGCAGGGGCGCCCGCGGACCCTCGGCGCCGCACCCCAGGCAGCGCAGCCGGTCCAGTCGGCCATGCAGATCAATGACCCGATTGGAACCCGCACGCTGGTGGAGCCGGTCCACGTTCTGGGTGATGAGCCGCCGAACCAGTCCGGCCCGCTCGAGTGCCGCCAGGGCCCGATGGTTGGCATTGGGCGCCGCGCGTTCGAACCAGGGCCAGCCCACCAGGCTGCGCGCCCAGTAGCGCTGGCGCGCCGCGTGCCGGGCGACGAAGTCGGCGTGCTGAATCGGGGCTGAGTGCTTCCACCGCCCCTGGGCGTCTCGGTAGTCGGGGATGCCCGAGCCGGTGCTCACGCCCGCCCCGGTGAGCACGACGAGTCGCGGGTGCTCGCGGGCGAAGCGCGAAAGACGGTCGATCGACGGTGTCAACCCGGCGCGGCGCGGCGCGGCCGGTGGACGCTTGTATGCGGCACGGACAGTTTTCCTCTGGCAGCTTGTATAAGGTCGTCGCAACCCGTGGTGGAGATGGGGTCCAGATCGTGGGGCGCAACGGATTCGCGCTCCTTCCCCTTGGCAGGGGAAGATGAGTGGGGATTCGACCCCCTCCCCAGCCCTCCGCCTGCCCGAGGGAGGCGGAGGAACTTGGGGATCTCTGTTTCACGAGGGAGGGGGAGGAACTGGGGGTCGTCCGCTTCCTTCCCCCTGGCAGGGGGAAGGCCAGGATGGGGGTTCGACACTGGACCTTCACCGGGGCATCGACGTCCAGAGGGTGCCGCGGAGGCCGCGGCGCCGACCAGCGCGGTTCGATCCCCTCCCCGACCCTCCCCCTGCCGCCGGGGAGGGGCCCGGCCGATGGCGCTTCATCCCACCTGGCAGGGGTTCAGTGGTTTCGCAGGGGCCCTTGGTGAGCGCCGTGGGTCTTGTGCTGACGCTCCATCTCGAGCACCCGGGTCCGGGCCTGCTCGAAGGTCAGGGTCCCGGGGGCGGGGTCTGGCTGGGCGCCGAGTCCGAATTCCATCGGCGTGACCTGGCCTGGCACGTAGGAGGCCTGGCGGGCGTCGATCCAGTCGCCGGTGCGCCAGTCGTTGACCCAGATCTCAGTGGTCGGGTCGTCCCGTGCCGGCTTGTCGTCCAGCCAGATGAGGGCGCAGCCGAGATCGTCGAAGGCGTGGACGCGGGACCGCCCGCCGCCCTCCGGGACCCGCACCTGGGCGGCGTGGTGGCGGTCGCTGAGGACCATGCGGCAGCGCTCGCAGGCGACGCGGTCCCATCGGAGATCGACCGGGCCCGCGCCAGGGTCGCCGCAGGCGCCGAGCAGCAGGGTCAGGACCAGCGTGAGGGCCCAGGCACCGAGCCGCTCAGGCGAGGGCACGGCGACGTCCCTCCAGGGTCTCTTGCTCGTCCCAGTGGATGGAGCCAAGCAGCGCCGCGTAGCGGGAGAGCAGTCCCAGGAAGCGCAGCCGGTCCGGACCTGCCACGGTGCCCCGCCACAGGATGCCGCCCTGGCTGGGGGTGAAGCCCCAGGCGGCGATGGCGCGGGCGAAGGCCTCGTCGGGACGGGTGAGCCGCAGGGTGCAGTCGAGCCGGCTCGACAGGTCCACCAGGTCGGCCACCCGGTCATCGAGCACCACCCGGCCCTGATCGAGCTCGATGACCCGGTTCACCAGGGCGGCGACCTCGTCCAGCCGGTGGCTGGAGATCAGCATGGCAGCGCTCTCCTGGCGCTCGGCGAGCATCTCGAAGAAGACCCGCCGCGCCTCCGGGTCGAGGTTGGCGGCCGGTTCGTCCAAGACCAGGATATCGGCGCGACGTCCGAGGGCGATGGCGATCAGCAGCTTCTGCTTCTGGCCGCCGGAGAGCTTGACGAAGGGCTGATGACGGAAGCCGTCCAGGTCCAGACCCAGGCGGGCGGCGACCGCGGCGATCTCGCCTGGATCGGCCTCGCACAGGCGGGCGGCGAAGTGCACCAGCTGGCCCACCGGCATCCTGAGCGGCGGCGGGAGCTGTGGTACGAAGCCGATGCGTGACAGGACCTCGCGGCGATGCTCCCGCGGGGCCAGGCCATCCACCAGCACCCGTCCCTCGTGGAGATATTCGCCGAGCATACAGCGGATCAGGGTAGTCTTTCCGGCCCCGTTGGAGCCGACCAGGGCGATCCGGTGGCCGCGCTCGATGGTCAGGTCGATCCCGTCCAGGACCTGCTGGCGGCGGAATCGCTTGCCGACGGCCTCGAAACGAATCATGTGACTAGACCAGGCCGCCGAGGCCCTTGACCGTGAAATTCAGTGATGACGTTGGGCAGACATCCACGCAGAGCCCGCAGCGGGTGCAGTCGGCGCCGATATCGGTGTTCACCCCGAGCGCGCGCCCGCGGATGGTCACGTCGAGCACGTGCGGGACCAGACAGACCTTGCGGCAGTCGCCCTCGTGGTGGCAGCCCGTGACATTGTATTGGACGCGAAGCGGCGAGCCCAGGCTGCCCACCAATCCGTAGGTGATGCCGATGGGGCAGACGTAGCGGCACCAGGAGCGGCGTGAGACGAGAACCTCGAAGGCGAGCAGCGCCAGCACCCAGAGCAGGGCGAGTCCGGGGCCGTAGATCAGGGCCCGGCTCAGGATACCGGTGGGTGAAAGGGTCTCGAAGACGGTGTATCCGGTCGCCAGCGCGAGCACGACGAAGATGACATACAAGACCGCCCGCACCCCGCGATGGAACTGCAGGTCGCGCACCCAGCCCCGTGCCGCGAGCTTGAGGTGCAGGGACTCGGCCCACTCGGCGATGAGGTGATAGGGACAGACCCAGGAGCAGAAGGTGCGGCCACCCAGCAGCCACCAGAGGACGAAGACGGTGACGATACCGATCAGCAGGTTCAGAACCACGTGCTTGTAGGCGAGCATCACCTGGAACGCTGAATTGAGATCGGCGAAGTGGAAGCCGAGGACCCGGGAGCCGGTCAGTGAGCCCTCCACCAGTTGCACGTCGAGGGCAAAGGACGCGACGAACAACAGGTTCACGACGATCAGGGTTGTCCAACGGCGATTGCGCCACTTGTGGCGCCCGGGGGTTTGCTCGTGCTTGTGCTCGACCGCGCGCAGCGCCTCCTCGGTGAGCTTCTCCTTGCGCTTCTGCGTGTAGATGGCCCGCACCTCCACCGGAATCTGCTCGGGGCTGGGCTTCTTTGGCTTGGCGCCGACCAACTGACGCAGGGAGTCCAGGAAATAGCTCACTTCGCACCTCCCGCCGCGACGACGATGGGCCCGGCGGTGCGATCGATATCCACCACGATGGCGGCGGATTCGACCGGACAGATCATCTCGCACACGCCACAGCCCACACAGCCGTCCTTGACCACGGGCATCATGCCGACGCCGTCCGCCCTGGGCTCCAGGGCGATGGCGTGGTGCGGCGGACACTCGTTACCCACCTTCTCGGCCACCCTGGCCAGTTTACCGGGCTCAGGGATCTTCTCCGCGGCGCATTCAGTGATGCGGATTTCGATGGGACACTGGCGCACGCACAGATCGCACAGCTCCAGGTCGTAGGGGTGGTCCGCGACCGGGATCGGCGTCCAGCGGTCCACTTCCGAGTAGCGCAGCTTGCCCGGATGGTCCGGTCCTCTGGCAAGGCCATGGAATCCCTTGCCCTGCATGGCCAGGCAGGCGTCGGGGCGGGCGAGGCGGGCGAGACCCATGCGGGTGTCGGCCGGAAAATCGAGGTCATGGGTCAGGGCGCCGGTGGGGCAGGCCAGGACGCATTGCAGGCCGTCACAGGAAAAGTCGCAGGCCTGGGCGCGTGGATCGATATGTGGGACTCCAACACCGACCCCGTCGGTCAGGTCGGCGAGTCGGATCGCCTCCACCGGGCACACCTGTACACACTGGCCGCACTTGATACAGGCGGCCAGGAATTGCTGCTCGTCGAGCAGGTCCTTGATGGCCCCGGGTGGGCGCAGCCGCGCGTTGGCCGAGCCGAGGAGCGGGATCAGGCCGGACAGCGAGACGCCAACCATGCCGAGGGCGAGACCGGCGGTACGCAGGAACTCGCGGCGGTTCTGCTCCCGCCGGACCTTGCTCAGTGGGGGCTTTGGCTTTTTTCCGGTGGATTGCTCGTTCATGGGATTCTTCAACTTCAGGTGATCCGGGCCCTGGAGCCCAACTCGCCGGCGGTCCGACCGACCGATGCGCGTAGGTCGGACTTCAGTCCGACAAGTCCCTCTCGTGGGGCACCTGGCGCCGCGCCAAGCTCATGCCCGCCTAGCGGCCGAGCGACTCCCGAAGCGCCTTCAGGGCATCGAAGGCACCGGGGTCCTGGGATGGGGCCGCCTCCTCCTCGTCCTCGGCACCCGTTTCCCCCTTGCCGCCGGGCAGGGCGACATCCGGATCGGCGACGGCGATCTCGACCCCGGCACCCAACAGCGGCCGGGCGTCGCTCACCAGCAGATCCGGGGCCGTCAGGGGTGCGAGCCGCTCGAGGAAATCCACGACCTCGAGCATCGGCGACCCCTTGAAGAACTGGGCCGGCGGGACGTCCATCCAGAGTCGGTCGGAGTATCCGTAGAGGGCGTAGGGGGTGTCGCCGACGCCGTCTCCGTTGCGATCGAAGCCCTCGTAGTCGTCCCAGTAGTTGCCTTCCCAGTGATTGCGGTTCGCGGTCTTGCCGCCCTCGACCACCACCTGGGTGATGTTGCCCTGGAACTTGTTGCCGATGAAGACGTTGCCCTGCCAGTCGTTGAGGAAGCGCACCGCCACGCCGTTGTAGGCGATGAGGTTGTCGCGCAACCGGTTGGTGGTCCCGGGCTGATAGGGGGACACATCCAGATAGAGACCGACGGCGCAATAGAGGACGCGGTTGTCGTCGATGGTGACGTCCGAGGTTTCCTTGAATCCGATGCCGATGCCCGTGGGCCCGGCGGCATTGGCGATGTAATTGTTGCGCACGGTCACGCCGTCGCTGTACATCAGGAAGATTCCAACCGTGTTTCCCTCGTAGTGGTTGTCCTCCACCTGATTGGCCCGGGAGTACATGAAGTGCAGCGAATAGCGCCCGCCGCGGGCGTCGTTGCGGGCGATCAGGTTGTCGCGCGAGTACCAGACGACGGTGTCGCGGGAGTCGCGGATCACGTTGTCCGTCACCTTGTTGCGAAAGCTGTACCAGAGGCGGATGGCGTCGCCGCGCACCCCCAGGTCCACGGCCTTGGAGGAGATGCGGTTGCGCCGCACCACATTGTCCTCGGACTGCTGCAGGTCGACGCCGAACAGGCAATCGTCGATGACGTTGTCCTTGATGACATTGAAGTTGCCGCGCACCTGCACGCCCGCGTCGATGTCATTGTGGGAGTCGCCCGAGTTGGTCAGGTGCAGCCCCTTGAGCGTGGCCCCGCTGGTCTGGACCAGGACCAGGGTCCCCTTGCCGCCGCCGTCGATGGTGACCTGACTGCCGCCGTCGATGGTCAGGGGCTTGCTCAGCACGACGGGCCCGGCATAGGTACCGGGCGCCGGGGTCAGTACCGAGCCCTCCGGTGCCGCGTCGACCAGCGGCTGGAAGGGCGGGTAATCGGCGCGAACCGGCATTGGTGCGAGCAGCGCAGCGACGACCAGCAGGAGTGAGGAAAGAAGAGGGTCCGCAAATGAACACAAATGAACACGAGTAGTAGCCGGACAAGTGGGGGAGGGAGAAGAGGCGCCACGAATGAACGCGAATGAGCGCAAAATGGGGAAACGCCAACGAGTACCAGTGAAAGACACGCAAGTCAGCGATTTATCTAATAACCTCTTCATTTGCGTTAATTGGCGTTCATTTGCGGACAATCTTCCTCTCCCAGTCATCACCCCTTGAGATCCTTCCGCCGCAATAGGGCGGCAAAGGCCAGCACGGCGGATAGGAGCAGCATCAGCCCAAACCCGATAGCGGGATAGGAGTGGGTGGCGAACTGGGCCACCTTGCCGTCGCCGAAGACGGTCGGCATGAATGGCTTGACGGTGAAGGCCCCCATCGCATTGAGGCTATGGCCGTACCACCAGAGCCAGGCCGAATAATCGATGAGAAAGAACAGGGGCAGGGCCATGGGCACCAGCACCAGGAGCCAGTAGAGCGGGCCGCCGGTGCGCCGCGCCCCCCACAGCAGGAGCAGCATGGCGCCCAGGAGCAGCCAGGGCAGGGCGTGGCCGACGCCCGACATGGTCGCCACCATGGGCCGGATCTCGTCGGGGTTGTTGAAATAGCGACCGAGGCTCTGGCCATAGTGCCAGGCCATGATCTGGGAGCCGCTGCCGGTCCAGGCCTCGGCGGCGTCGCCGGCGCGCTCCTGATCGCGCTCATAGGTGACCCGCAGGCTGTTCATCAGGGCCTCCTTCTCCGACCTGCCGGCCCCCGAGTCGGCCGACTCGGTCGGCGCTGGAGCCTGGGCGCCGCCCGTGCTTTTGGCCAACTCCGCCTTGAGCTGGGCGATCAGCGCCTCGCCGGCGGATAGGGGTTTCTGGGTCTCCTCGCCCTTGCCGGCCTCCTGGTCGAGGGATGTGACCAGGGCTCGCACGAACCCGGTGCTCTGCCAGCGCAGGCCCTCGGGCCCGTAGTAGGCCGCGAACATCCAGGCCAGGACGGCCGCGAAGCCGACCCCCATGACCGCGACCCGCAGACTCGGCTTGGTCAGTGCGAATCCAACCAGCATCACCCCCAGCATGGCGATCAGGAAGGGCGAGAAGGTCTTCTCCAGCACGCCGCCCGCCGCGATGGGGTACATGCCCACATAGTGATTGATGGTGTCCATCTCATGGACGCAATCCAGGGCCTCCTCCTCCTGGATCTCCGCCTTCTCCACCTTCTGGCAGCCATTGAAGACGCCATTCATGTGGAAATGGATACGCACCCCATCCGGGAAGGCCTCGGGCGGATAGTTGGGCGCCGTGAGCGAGACCCACCACACCGGGGTGAAATAGATGACCGCCAGCAGGGCGACCCCGATCAGGGACAACAGACCGACGACGAGGGTGTGTCGCCCGCTCGCTTGCGCATTCATTTGGGTACCACTGAGTAAGGCTGGGCTAATGCTGGGCAAAGATAGGGCCGCCCGGGATGGCTCCCGGGCGGCGGGGGCGGGGATCAGTCAAAGTCCGGGTTCTTCCAGTCCGCCGAGGGGGCCATCTTGTCCGCCGGGGGCTTGATACGCGAGGCGTAATCGCAGACGGCGAGCAGTTGCTGCTCGGTGAACTCATGTACCTGCTTGACCATGTCCGGGTTGGCGTTCTTGCGCTCCCCGGCCTTGATCTCACGGAACTGGCGCAGGATGTACTCGTAGTGCTGTCCCTGGAGCTTGGGATAGAACTTCTCGGCGTCGCCCTCGCCGTTGGCCCCGTGGCAGCGCACGCAATTGTCCGCGTAGAGCTGCTTGCCCAGCTCCAGATCGGTGCCGGGACCCACGCCATTATCCGGGGTCATGGGCAGCTTGGCCATGTAGGCGACCACATCCGCCAGGGCCTGCGGACCGCCGATCTGGCTGGGCAGGGCGAAGGGGTACATGGTCGGATTGTTGCGGTTCAGGGACCGGATGTCCGCCAGCTGCTTGATGATGACGGTGCCGTGCTGACCCGCGAGCTGCGGGAAGGTCCCGTCCTTGGTGCCCCAGCCCTCCGGCAGGTGACAGGCAGAGCAGACCTCGTAGACGTCACGCCCGTTCTCGGGATCACCCGTCAGGTGCAGGGCCTCGTCCTTCTCCCCGCCCTCTTCGTTCCAGGCGAGTAGGGGGCTGGCGACGAGGGCGGCGACCGCCGCGGCGGCCAGGCGGGTCTTGAATGTGCTCATGATGGATCTCCGGAACAGGAAAAGGGGCTGAAGGCCCCGACGACCGAATCGCGGCGCGCCCGATTCAGGGCGCACCTGTTCGCGTTGACGCACCAAGGATAGCCATCGACGAAATCCGCACCTTGACCTTCATCAAGCGATAAGTATCAGAAAAAATAGGTGTTATTTGAGCGTGGAGAGCCAGTTGGCGATGGCCCGCATTTCATCCTCGCTGACGAGGTGCATGACCCCTTTCATGGCGGCGGTCTGGCCATTGTTGCGGGCACCGGATGCAATGTCCTTCATCTGGTTGAAGGCATAGTCGGCGCTCTGGCCCGCGAGCTTGGGATAGATGGGCAGGATGGGTGTATTGGCACCCTTGCCGTGACAGGCGACGCAGGTCTTTTTGACATAAAGATTGGCGCCGTCGAGGTCATCGGCAGATGCGGCGGAGAGCGCAAGGGGGGCGAGGGCAAGGCCCGTCAGGATCGCGGGCAGGCGTTTGGACTGCATCATTCACCTCGTGATGATAGGGGACCAACGGATTGCGGCCGGGACACTGCCCGGCCGGCGACGGGGTTGGGCGCGGGAGCGAAGCCTCCCGCGCGTCGCGGTCTACTTGGCGGGTGCGGCCTCGTCGAGCAGGTTCTTGGCGCGCAGACCCAGATCCGCAGCCTTCACCTGATACTGCCACCACTGGTTGGCCCACAGCATCGCGTTTTGCCAATCCTGAGTGGCGGCGGCCGCCTCGGATTTGGCCTGCGCCTCCTTGGAGAAGCCGAGCTGATCGGTGGCGTCCTCCACCAGGGCCAGCACCGTCGGGTTGGACTTGAAGTCCTTGCTGGTGATGTAGGCCACCACCTGGTCGATGACCGCCTGGGTGTCCAGGTTGGTCTTGACCTGGGTGTCATAGTCCGCCTGGGTGTAGAGGGTGCCCTCGACCATCTTGGCCGCGGTGGCCTGGTAGCCCTTCGGCTTCACCAGCAGGTAGCCCTGCATCTCCAGGTGCAGCGCCGAACAGAACTCGGTGCAGTAGTAGGGGAATACACCCTCCTGGTCGGCCACGAAGGTGGCGCTGGAGGTCTTGCCGGGCTCGATGGAGAGCTGGACGTTCTGACCGTGCATGGCAAAGCCGTGGACCTCGTCCTCGGCGCGCTCCAGATTGGTCAGATGGATGGCGACCGTATCGCCCACCTCTGCCTCGATGATCTCGGGGTTGATGTGCGAGCGAATCACGGTGCCGTTGACATTGACCGTGCACTTGCCCTCGGCGTCACAGGTGCGCTCGGTCTTTTCGCGACCGGCACGGGTGGCGAACGGCGACTTCTCGTCGGCGCGGCTGTTCCAGCCGGACTTGTAGCGCACCTCGGGCTTGAGCTTGTCGGCCTTGATCGCGACCACATAGTGGGGCTCGCCCAGGGGTAGCGGCATATCGTAGAGGAGCTGCATCTTGTCGCCGCCGATGTCGATGAGCTGATGATTCTGCGGATGCAGCGGCCCCACCGGGTTGAAGCGGTCGATGGCCAGCTTGTTCAACGCTACCAGGTACTTGCCGTCCGGATGAATGGTGTCGCCCTCCATGGTCATGAGATGGCCGATGTTGTAATGGATCGCCAGCTTGTCCAGCACCTTGCCCTCGCAGTAGTCGTATTTGGCGACCATGGAATCCACGTAGAGCGAGGTGTAGGCGATGCAGGGCTGGGAATCGAACTGGGTGTGGAGCGGCCCCAGTCCCAAGTTGATCTGATGCTCCAAGGCGTCGGCGATGGCGATGATCGGCAGGCCATAGGGGTCCTTGCCCTCGAACTTCCCGTCGGCGATCGCCTTCTGGATCTTCTCGAAGCTGAACACCGACACATGGCTGTCGAGCTTTCCCGCGACGATAAGGTACTTCCCGTCGGGGGTGACATCCACGCCGTGGGGGCTCTTTGGCTCCGGGATCAGATACACCAGGCCCTCGGCCACCGACTGCTCCAGCGGGATGAAATACATGCCGCGCTTTTGCTCGACCTTACCCGCGTTTACCAGCTCCTCGGCCTTCTTCCAGTTGGTCACGTGCAGGAAGTCGGTGTCCTTGGAGGAGCAACCGGCCTCGAAGGGCGGACGCCCCCGCTCGATGCCGCCTACATAACGCTCGGTGCAGAACGAGTTGGTGAAGCCCCAGCCGTAGCTCGGACCCTTGCCCGCATCGGACAAATCCTGGCTGTACGGCGGCAGCTCGATGACGATGGACTTCTCGGGGACGATCCGCCCCTTCTCCTTGTCGAAGCTCCAGTAGGTGAGTCCGCCCCGGTATTTGTCGTTGAACTCCTCCAGCGGGACGAAGCCGTCCTCCAGCAGGGGCGCGGCGTACTGGGTCGCCTCCATCACGTATTCGGTGTTGGGGGTGACGAAGGCCCCGCCGTGCTCGGACTTGAAGAAGGGATTGACAACGATCTGCTTGGTCTCGAAGTCCTTGAGGTCGATCACCGCCAGGCGCGGGTTGGCCTTATCGTTGATGAACAGATAACGCCCGTCATAGTCCCCGTCGGTCTCGGAAATCGCCGGGTGATGCGTATCGCCGTAGGTGAGGTCCTTGCCGCGGACCCGGCCCTGGGCCAGCACCGCCTTGGATTCATCGTCGAAGCCGTAGCCCTGCCAGGGCTCGGGGGTGAAGACGCCGATATACTTGAGGATCCGCATGGACGGGATGCCGTAGACGATCACCTGGCCCGACTGGCCGCCGGAGCTGAACGCCAGATACTCATCGCGACCACCGGTGGGGGTGTAGGTCTTGGCCGCGGCCAGCAGGTCCTTCTCGGTGAGTCCGCGCCGCTCCATGACGCCCTTGAGGTCCTCCGCGGACCAGGCGCTGGTGGCGGCCCCGGCCGCCAGGACCAGACCGGTCGCGAAGGCCAGCCGATTAATTTGAGTTTTTCGCATTCGCTCCGCCCTCTGAGAGTGATGGAAGTGCAAGGATCCCGGGCTCGGGAACGGGCGAAGGCTACGGGCGAGGGGCTCGCGGACGACTTGATCTAGATTAAATCCCGCGGGCCCCGGGTCATTACACACAGGCACAGTTGACCCAGATCAACTGCTATTCGAGCTGCGGCAGGGTCGCTGGCGCTGCCGTTGGAGGGTGTTGGCGGATCACGCGGCTTTGACGGCGGTCAAGTGCGAAGCCGGCGCGCCCACCTTAGCTTGCGCCGGACCACCATTGGGAGATTCAAATGCCCGAGATTCCTGTCTCTGCCGCACGGACGACCCCGCCCATCCTTGCCCTGGGCTTCCGGCCCTTCTTCCTCGCCGCCGGGTTCTGGGCGGCGATCGCGCTGCCCCTGTGGCTGCTGGTGCTGCGGGGTTGGCTGCCGTCCAACCCCTACTACCAGGGCCTCGCCTGGCATGCCCACGCCATGCTGTTCGGCTACGGCACCGCCGTGATTGCGGGCTTTCTGCTCACCGCCGTGCGCAACTGGACCGGTATGGCCACCGCCACGGGCGCCGAGCTCGCGGGTCTCGCCGGTCTGTGGCTCGCCGGGCGGCTGGCCCCCTGGCTGCCGCTCCCGGGCGCACTGGTCGCCGTCCTGGACGCGGCCTTTCCGCTGGCCCTGGCCCTCTCGCTCTTCCGTCCACTGTGGCTGGGTCAGAACAAGGTGAACCGTGTCTTCATCGGCTTTCTCGCTGGCATGAGTCTGGCCGCCCTGCTGGTGCACCTGGAGATGCTCGGCGCCACCCAGGGGACCGCGCTGCCCGGACAAAGGTTGATGCTGGGCCTGATTCTCGGCGTCCTGCTCCTGGTCGCCGGGCGCGTGCTGCCCTTCTTCACGAAATCCGCCGTCGCCGGATCGGCGCCCGTCACCCGGCCCTGGGTGGAGACCGCCACCTTCGTGCTCTGGGGCCTCTGGGTGCTCGGCGATGCGACCCGCCGGCAGGACAACCTCACCGGGGTGCTGGCCCTGATGCTGGCCGCGGTGCAGGCCCTGCGCCTCGCCGGCTGGCATCATCGACGCGTCTGGGCGATACCCATCTTGGCGGTGCTCTATGCGGGCTATGGATGGCTGGTCCTGGGGCTGGCGCTCACCGGCCTGGCGCATCTGGGGCTGGTCGCGCCGCAGCCGGCGCTCCACGCCCTGACCGTCGGCGCCATCGGCGTCATCACCCTGGGCATGATGTCGCGGGTGATCCTCGGTCATACGGGGCGCCCCATGGGAGCCTCCGCTGCCATGATCGCCGCCTTCACGACCATGAACCTGGCGGCACTCACGCGCGTCGTGGGTCCGCTGCTCTGGCCCGGCACCTATTCCCAGTGGCTGCTGCTCTCAGGGGCGCTCTGGACCCTCGCATTCGCGGCCTTCCTGTGGGTCCACGGCCCCATGCTGGTCAGCCCGCGGGTCGACGGCCGGCCGGGCTGAGCAGGCCCCATCGGTTTCCTGGATGGGCATTCGAGGGAAGGAGTCCTCGAGCCGTCCTCATAGGGCCGCACGACCCCGCCAGCGGGACTACAATCCCATCTCGTCCCAACTGGGCTGGACCGCCGAGAACTGTGCTCCTGGCGTGATCGATCTGCACTGCCACCTCCTGCCCGCCATCGACGATGGGGCCCCCGACCTCGAGACGGCACTCCAGATGGCTCGCATCGCCGTCGCCGACGGCATCCGGCTCAGCGCCTGCACGCCGCACATCTATCCGGGTCTCTACGAGAACCACGCGGCGCAGATCCGGCAAGCCGTTGATGAGCTGCGGCGGCAGCTTCTCGCCGAGGGCATCGCCCTGGAGCTCACCTTTGGCGCCGACATCCAACTGGTCCCTGAGCTGGTCCAGCGGCTCAAGTCCGGTCTCTACCCGACGCTGCACGGCTCGCGCTATTTTCTCTTCGAGCCCCCCCACCACCGGGCCCCGGTGCGTTTCCTGGAGTCCATCTTCGACGCCTTGGCGAGCGGCTATGTGCCGGTCATCACCCACCCCGAGCGGCTCCACTGGCTTGACGAGGCGCATTACCGGTGGTTCGTTGAGGCGGCGGGGAAGGGGGCCTGGCTCCAGCTCACGGCAGGGGCCCTCACCGGGCGTTTCGGCAGCCGCCCGAGGTACTGGGGTGAGCGCATGCTCGACGATGGCATCGTTCATCTGCTCGCGACCGATGCCCATACGCCCGCGCACCGCCCGCCGCTGTTGGCCGAGGGCCGTGAGGCCGCCGCCCGCTGGGTCGGCGCCCGGGAGGCCGAGCGGCTGGTCGGCGAGCGCCCGCGGGCCGTCATCGAGGATCTCGACCCCGCCCTTGTGGCACCCCCGCCCGCGCTCGGGGGGCAGGATAAGGCCGAGCCTCGGCGGCCCCGCCCGCGGCGTTGGCTCGCCCGCATCCTCTCCCGCCACTGACCGACGTTGCAGGTCCGGCTTCAGCCCGACAGCCACGTTGGGAATCTATGAGAGATCCCCGTCCGGACTGAAGCTCGACCGACACGGGATGTCTTGCGGATCCAGTCAGCGTCCAGCGATGCCCTCGGTGCCGGTATAGACCCGCAGGATGTGAAAAGGCGGCGCGGCGGCCTCGACGCCGCCATTGAGCGGTGGCGAGCGGTGGAGCTGGTTCACGGCGATGTACAGCCAGCCCGGCTCCCCGAAGCTCAGTGCATCGGGCCAGACGAGCCGCTCGTCCTGCACCAGGGTCTCCTCGCCGCCGTCCGGGTGCAGCACCGCGATGGCGTTGTTGGCGAGGTCGGTGAAGTAGTGATTGCCCTCGGCGTCGGTTGAGGCCCCATCCGACACCGGCTTGGGTCCCGCCGTCTCGATGGCCGCCGCGACGGCCGCGTCGTCCGCGCCCTCGCGCAACAGCCGCGCCGGCAATCGGTACCAGGTCCTGCCGTTCATGGCGCCGAAGTAAAGGGTCTCCCCGTCGGCCGACAGGGTGATCGGGTTGACGGCGATGCGTGCCGGTTTCAAGGCGCCTTCCTCGTCCCTGGTCCCGATGGTGCGTCCCTCCACCACCAGGTCGACGTCCTGCGCCTGCAGGGCGGTGGAATCGGTGAAGCGCCGGGAGGTCCGGTTGCCCAGGTCTACCGTGACCAGGGCCGGCTCATGTGCGCCGCCGGGGTCCGCGATATAGACGAAGCCCCGCTCCTCGTCCACCGCCAGGTCATTGAGGAAGCTCCCGACCGGCCCGGTCTCGGGCGGAAAGTCGTAGCGAAAGACGGGCTTGCCGTCAGCGAGCCTGAAGGCCAGCAGCTTGGGCGGTTGGGGCGGGTCGCCGAGCCCGTTGTCGAGCACCCAGAGGCGCCCTTTGCGGTCGATGCTGATGCCGAGCACGCTGTTCAGCACGTCCGGCCCGGATGCGAAGGGCCCGTTCCAGGCCTCGTCCGGCCAGGGTCTGTAGCTCTCGGGTCCGGTGATCTCGATGAGCTGGGCGTCCGCCCGCCGAAACTGGTGGACGGTGGCGAACACCCGGCCCTCGGCGGTCACCGCCAGGTTGCCGGGATTGATGGGGAGCTCCGCCACCACCTCCAGGGCGCCGGGCAGGAGCTGCTCCCCGGCCGGGGCCTCAGCTGGCAGGACCAGTGGGAGTGCAAGCAACAGGGTGGTGATCAGTCGGCTCATTGGGTCTCTCCTGTTGGGCCGGGGGCCTGGAATGCCGTCAGTGGAGACAGGGGCGCTGGAAGCGGGCGCCGGGCCTGGATGCGCGGCTAATCCGCCACGATCAGCACCCGGATGGCGTCGGTCCCGCCGGCGCTCTGGGTGTGTCCCCAGGTGCCGATCAGCAGGTCGCCGGTCTGCACCAGGCCGCGCTCGCGGGCGATTGCGATGGCCCGCGCGATCTTCTCGTCGTCGGAGATGCCCGCCTCGTAGAGTACCGCCACCACACCCCAGTTCAGGCACAGCTTGCGGGCCACCTTGAGCGATGAGACGACCGCCAGGATCTGGCACTCGGGTCGGTGCTTGGAGATCAGCCGGGAGGTGAAGCCGGTCTCCGTGAGGGTCAGGATGGCGGCGGCATTGAGCTGCTCGGCCATGCGCACCGCCGAATGGGCCACCGCCTCGGTGACCACGTTGGACGGGTGCGGCAGGGTCTGCTGGAGCCAGCCGTATTCGCGCAACGAGGCCTCGGCGCGCACCGCCAGCTCCGCCATGATGCGCACCGATTCCACCGGGTAGGCGCCCGCGGCGGTCTCGCCGGAGAGCATCACCGCCGAGCTGCCGTCGAGGATGGCGTTGGCCACGTCGCTCGCCTCGGCGCGGGTCGGCTTGGGGTTGCGCTCCATGGAGGCCAGCATCTGGGTCGCCGTGATCACCGGTTTGCCGTTGCTGACCGTGGTGCGGATGATCTTCTTCTGGGTGCTCGGCACGTCTGCGAGCGGCAGCTCCACGCCCAGATCCCCGCGGGCAACCATGACGCCATCGGCCGCCAGCACGATGGACTCCAGGTTGGCCACCCCGGCGCGATTCTCGATCTTGGCGATGATGGGGATCTCCACCCCGCGCTCGAGCAGGATCTCGCGCATCCGGTGCACCTCGTCGGCGCTCTGGATGAAGGAGGCCGCGATGTACTCCACGTCGTTCTCGGCCGCGAAGGTCAGCTCGCGCACCACGTCGTCGCGGTGTTCCGGGTCCACCGCCGTCACCGAGAGGTGCGTGCCCGGCAGATTGACCCCTTTGCTCGCCCGCAGCAGCCCGCCGACCACCACCCGGCAGCGCACCTCGCGCTCCGTGGTCGCGAGTACCTGAAGCTCCATGGCCCCGTCGTCGAGCAGCACCGTCTCGCCCGGGTTCACCTCGCGGGGCAGACGCGGATAGGAGACCGATACGCCGCGTGCATCGCCGGGGCGCTTGTCGGTGAAGAGCGAGAAGTCCTCGCCGGACTTCAGCTCCACTACTCCCTCGGCCACGGGTCCGGTGCGGATCTCGATCCCCCGGGTGTCGATCATGATCGCCACCTGCACGCCGACGGTCTCCGCCGCGGCGCGGATGCGCATCAGCCTTGCCTTGTGCTCCTCGAAGCTGCCGTGGGACAGGTTCAGCCGCGCGACATTCATGCCCGCGCGCAGCATGGCCGCGAGCGTCTCCGGGGCGTCCGAGGCGGGGCCTATGGTGGCGACGATCTTGGTCCTGCGGGTACGGGGTCGGTTGGGCATGGGTTATGGCCTCCAGGACGTGGCGATGTTCTCACCAACACACACTAGGCCGGATGAGTGCCAGTCGCCTAGCCCCTGGCCCCGCCATTGCGGCCACTGACCGCCCCTGTCCGTCAGACGATGAAGACGCCGCCTGCACCGATCGCCCCTTTTGCCTGTTCTGCTCAAGCCCACGCTCAGTGGGCTTGATGGGCCCCTAACCTGTTCTATCCGCCCGGGCCTCGGCGGCCGCAGCTGGCGGCATCCCCTTGACCTTCTCGCGGATGCGCTGCACCACGGCATAGAACATCGGCACGAACAGGGGCACCAGGATGGAGGCGGCGACCATGCCGCTGAACACCGCGGTGCCCAGGGAGCGACGGCTGGCGGCGCCGGCGCCGGTGGCGATCACGAGCGGGATGACGCCGAGCACGAAGGAGAACGCGGTCATGAGCACCGCGCGCAGCCGCAGCCGGGCGGCCGTGACCGCGGCGTCGAAGATACTCAGCCCAGCTTTTTCCCGTTGCTCCTTGGCGAACTCCACGATCAGGATGGCGTTCTTGGTCGCCAGTCCCATCAGCAGCACGATGCCCACTTGCATATACACATCGTTGTCGAGCCCCGCCCAGGTCTGACCCAGGACCGCGCCCAGAATGGCCAGGGGTACCGACATCAGGACCGGGATCGGGATGGACCAACTCTCGTACTGGGCCACCAGGAACAGGAACACGAACACCAGGGCCATGCCGAAGATCATGCCCCCCTGACCGCTGGCGATGATCTCCTGGTAGGCCTTCCCGGTCCACTCGTAGGTATACCCCGGCGGCAGGGTGGTATCGGCCAGGTTCTGCATGGCCGCGATCGCGTCGCCGGAGCTGTAGCCCGGTGCCGCGGAGCCGTTGATGGTGATGGAGCGGAAGATGTTGTAGCGGCTGACCTGATCCGGACCGAACAGCGGCTCGGCCTTCACCAGGGTGCGCAGGGGCACCATGTCGCCGTCGTTGTTACGCACCTGCAGGCTATAGATGTCAGACTCGTTCTGACGGAAGCGCGCATCCGCCTGGACCAGCACCTGGTAGGTCTTGCCAAACTTATTGAAGTCGTTGGCGTAGGCCTTTCCCGTCGAGCTCGCAAGCGTATTGAAGATCGAATCCAACGGTACCCCGAGGGTCTTGGCCTTCTCGCGGTCGATGTCGATGAAGATCTGCGGCACCGATGCCTTGAAGGTGCTGAACACCGAGCTCAGCTGCGGGGTCTCGTTGGCGGCCACCGCCAGGCCACCGAGCACCGCCGCCATGTTCTGGGGCGTGTCGCCGGCGGTGGACTGCAGGATGAACTCGAAGCCGCCGGTATTGCCGATTCCCGGGATTGGCGGCAGACGGAACGGAAACACCGTGGCAAACGGCAGGGCGTTGAGTTTGGGGCTGACCGCATCGAGGATGGCCTGCTCGTGGAGCTCGGGGCTGCGGCGCTCCGACCAGTCGTCGAGCACCACGATCGACAGAGCGCCGTTCGAGGCGATGCCCTGCTTGATGACGCTGTAGCCGGGAACGGAGATCACGTCGCTCACGCCCGGCGCCTCGGCGAGGATCGCGTTCACCTCGCTGATCGCCTGTTCCGTGCGCAGCAGCGATGCCCCTTCGGGCAACTGGGTATCCACCATGAAGCCCTTCTGGTCCTCCAGCGGCACGAAGCCCGTGGGCATCTGCCCGAACAGGTAGACGGTCGCCCCCACCAGCACCCCGAACAGCAGCATGAAAAACGCGCTTCGGCGCACCATCGCGGAGACCCAACCGGTGTAGCCGACGGTCAGGCGATCAAAGCCGCGGTTGAAGGCGCCGAAAAAGCCGGTGGTCGCCATCTGCCCGCTTTCCGGCTTCAGCAGGGTGGCGCACAGCGCGGGGCTGAGGGTGAGGGCATTGAGCGAGGAGATGGCGACCGCGAGCGAGATCGTCACCGAGAACTGGCGAAACAGCTCGCCGGTGAGCCCCGGGACGAAGGCCAGGGGCACGAACACCGCCAGCAGCACCAGGGTGGTGGCGATGACGGCGCCGGAGATCTCCCCCATGGCCTTGCGCGTGGCGTCCTTGGGTGAAAGACCGTCGGCCATGTGGCGCTGCGTGTTCTCCACCACGATGATGGCGTCATCCACGACGATGCCGATGGCCAGGATGAGCCCGAACAGGGTGATCAGGTTGATCGAGTAGCCCAGCGCCAGCAATCCGGCGAAGGTGCCGATCAGGGACACCGGGATGGCGATGGTCGGGACCAGCGTGGACCGCCAGTCCTGGATGAACACGAACACCACCAGCACCACCAGGGCGACGGCGATGAACAGGGTCTCTTTCACCTCGGCGATCGAGGCAACCACGAACTCGGTGGAGTCGTAGGCGATCTCATAGGTTAGGTCGTCCGGAAAGCGCTGTGCCAGCTTCTCCATCTCGGCACGAACGCCAGCGGCTACTTCCAGGGCATTGGCCCCGGGCAGCTGGTAGATGGCCAGAACGACACTGGGCTGACCGTTGAACAGACCGTAGGCGTCGTAGTTCTTGGAGCCGAGCTCGATGCGGGCCACATCCCCGAGCCTCACCCGGGCGCCGTCCTCACCCACCCGGATGACGATGTCGGCAAACTCCTCCGGGCTGCTCAGACGACCCCGGCTGCGCAGGTTCCACTGGAACTGGGTCCCCGGCGCCGCCGGCGAGCCGCCGATCTGCCCCGCGGCGACCTGCACGTTCTGCTCCCGCACCGCCGCCAGCACGTCGTCGGTGGTCAGCCCCAGACTGGCGAGCGCCTCGGGGTTCAGCCACACCCGCATGGCGTAGTCCTGGACGCCCAGGATCGACGCCTTGCCGACGCCGTCGACCCGCGCCAGCGAATCGCTGACATTGATGTTGGCGTAGTTGTTCAGGAACAGGCTGTCGTAGGTCTGATTGGGTGAGAACAGGTTAACCACCATCAGCATGTTGGTGGACTGCTTGGTGGCGGTCACGCCCTGGCGCTTGACCTCCTCCGGCAGCTCGGCCATCGCCTGGCTGATCCGGTTCTGCACGTTGACCGTGTTGATGTCCGGGTCGGAGCCCACCTTGAAGCTCACGGTCAAGATGTAGCTGCCGTCGTTGGCGCTGTTGGAGGACATGTAGATCATGTTCTCAACGCCGTTGATCTTGGACTCGATGGGGCCTGCCACCGTGTCCGAGACGGTCTCGGCATCGGCACCCGGATAGACGGCGATCACCTGCACCTGGGGCGGGGCAAGCTCCGGATACAGGGCGACAGGCAGAGCGCCCATGGCCACCAGTCCGGCGATGGTGATGACGATGGAGATGACGAAGGCAAACTTGGGCCGTTCGATAAAGAAGGCGCTGAACATGGTCTAGCGCCCCTTGGTTTCGTCGTCGGCCCCTTGCGGTGGCGCGGCGGGCGCTTCGCGCGCGTCCCCGTCACCCGCCTCGCCTCCCTGCTGCATCGATGGCCTGGGGGCAAACTTGGCATCCACCAGCAGGCCCGGCCGCACCTTCTGGATACCCTCGACGATGACCTGCTCGCCGGCCTCCAGTCCGGAATCGACCACCAGGTCACCGGCATAGGCCTGGCCGATGGTGATCCGCCGCCGCTCGACCTTGCTGTCCGGCCCCACCACCATCACGAAAACCCCGGCCTGATCCTCCTGCACCGCGGCCTGCGGGATGATCAGCTTGTCCGAGGTCTCCTCCCGGCCCAGCATGGTGCTGACGTAGAGGCCCGGCACCAGCAGCTTCTGCGGATTGTCGAAGCGGGCCCGCAGCACGATGGTGCCGGTCTTGCGATCCACCACGTTATCGATGAAGTCGACCCGTCCCATGTGCTCGTACAGGCTACCGTCGGGGAGACGCAGCCTGACCTCGATCTTGTCCAGAGCATCCTCGTTGTTCCCCGCCTGATAGCGGCGCTTGGCCGCGATCACATCGCGCTCGCTGACACTGAAGTTGGCATAGATGGGGTCCAGCTCCACCAGCCGGGCCAGTTCGCCGGTCTGCGGGGTGACCAGGTCGCCGACGCTGAACGCGGCCCGCCCGATGCGGCCGCCAATGGGCGCCGTGATGACGGTGTGAGACAGATCGATCTGCGCCTTCAGAAGCTCCGCCTCGGCGGTCTTGAGGTTGGCCGACGCCTTCAGCAAGTCGCTCTCCGCGGCATCGACCTGCTGCTGGCTCGCCGACTGTTTCTGGCCCAGCGACCGATAACGCTTCACGTCCTTGTCCGCTCGCGCGACCGCTGCCTGCGCCTCGGCGACCGCCCCCTCGGCGGCGGCCACGCTCGCCTCGTAGAGCGCTGGATCGATGACCAACAGCTCGGCGCCCTGCGTCACATCCTGGCCCTCGTCGAACTTTCGCTCCAGCAGATAGCCCGAGACCTGGGCGCGCAGCGAGACGTCGTTCACCGCGACGGTCTGGCCGACATACTCGACGGTCTCCGATATCTGCCGCAGCGCCGCCTTTGCCACCAGCACCCCCGGGGGCGGCGCCTCGACCGCCTGCTTCGGGCCCGAGTCGCAGGCGACCAGCACAAGCGCGGACATCGCAATGATGGCCGCGCTGCCCGAGACGGACGCGCGATGCCAAGGCAATGATCCTGGCAGTCTTTTCGATACCGTTTGTCGCATGATCTCTAATTCGCCTCTTGGCTGTGGGTGTTCATGGCCGCGCAGCTTGAGAAAGCGCTGGGAGCAATCGACAGCACATGCGGGTTCGGTGAGATCATCCCGTTCGCCGCCGCCCTGGCGCTCGGCCTCTCGACGCCTACTCGGCCGCAGGGTGATGCTCGATCGGAAAACACGATGGTTGATGGTTGATTCGTGCCGGTCGGGGACATTCTAAACTCCCGCCCCAAGCGAGATGCCTAAGTTTGTGTGTTACCGAAGCAGCCGGACGAACGACACGCCCGAGAGCGTCCGCCGTGATCTGGAGATCATCAAGAAGGAGCTAGAAGGGGTGGCTGAAGGCGCCTGTCTAGCGCGCCGGGTGCCGGTCGCGGGAAAGGAGTTGGGGGATTCTGGAAGGGCACTGGAACGGGGCCCAACCGGTCGATGCCCGAACCATGCCGGAGTATGGAAAGGCATGACGCTGGAAGGGCCTCCATCCGGTTAGCGAAAGCCCAGCCCGACGGTCGCACCGCGCTGCCCCTCACCCACTGGAACTGCTCGACCGGCTCGCCGCGCCGATCCCGCCGCCGCGCTGGCGGCATGCGCAGCGGGTGCGTCCACGACCCGCTGCCGCTGGACGGTCCCACTCGGGCGGCTGTTCGCGACCTTCGCGTTGCTCTGGCCGCCGTGCGGCGTCTGATCGCCTTCGATACCGCGGCGGAGCCGGTGAACTGCATCCTGACTCATCTCGGCGAACCGACCGCACCCCTCGGCTCGCCGGCCTGGGATGATCTGCTCGAACGCTTCCGGACTGGGCGGCCGGGGCGCAACGGGCACCGGAGCCCGGGTTCGATCGGAGCAATTCCTGGTGAGCGCGCCCAGCGGACCAATACCGCTGCACACGCGGGCGGAACATACGGGTCGTGCCGGGCTGGTACTGACCGCGCCCCTTTACCTCCGCCAGCCCCGCATCCAGTCTCGCGGGGCGTCTCAGCCGCACGTCCGAGTGGCTATGATCGGGACCATATCCGGTCTCGGGTGGTTGAATTCCCGATCCGCCGCCGCTTAGCGGGTCGGGAGGCGGAAGCACTGCGGAAGCACCGATGGAATCGCACAGGTGATTGAAATTCTCGACAAGTTGGAGCCGTGGCTGGTTGAAGCCTTTGTCGTTTCGAACATGTCGGCGATCGGGCTTGGACTGACGTTGCGGCAGATTCGCGTTCCGCTGGAAAATTTCCGGCTCGTCGTGTTCGCGGCGATCACGAACTTCATCATCGTGCCATTGGTGGCGGTGGGTGTCGGCCGGTTGTTTGGCCTCGCGGCGACATTGGCGACCGGATTGCTCGTGCTGGGGCTTTCGGCCGGCGCGCCATTCATGCCGAAAGTGGCCGGGATTGCAAAGGGCGATGTCGCGCTGTCTGCGGGATTAGTGGTCCTGTTGATGGTTGGAACGACGATCTACATGCCGGCCGTCCTGCCGCAGGTAGTCGTGGGCGCACAGGTCGATTCGCTGAGGATTGCGCGGTTTCTCGTTCTGCTGATGCTGCTGCCGCTGGTTGGCGGGCTAATGCTGAGAGCACGCCGTCCGGTCTTTGCGGACAGGCTGCGACCCATTCTCGATCGGGTTTCCACCAGTTTCCTCATCGCAGCGATCATCGTGGTGATGACCGTCAATTTCGACGCAGTGGTCCGGATTTCGGGATCCGGCGCGATCGCGGCCGCGCTCTTGTTCACGCTCCTTGCGGCGCTGGCAGGCTGGTCACTGGGGACAGGAGGTGTCGCCCGACGGTCGGTGCTCGGACTTGGAGCGGGATTCCGCAACGTGCCCGTGGCATTGATTGTCACCTTGCAGAACTTCGAGGATCCGGATGTATCGGTGATGGTCATCATCACGACGTTCGTCGCCCTCCTCGTCCTGGTGCCGGCCGCGTGGATCGTGGGACTTCGGACGGCGGACGCATGATCCAGGTCGCCCCGACCTCCGGGACCGTCGACCTGTTCGCATCCCTGGGGCGGGTCTTCCTTATGTTCATCGCGGGGCTGGAGATCGACCATCGGAGTGGGACTCGATTTGCCCGTCTTCTGGGCGACCCTGGCCACCAGCCTGGGTTTCGTGCTCGCCCTGGTCGCGGCCTTGCTCGCCGGCAAGCTAGGCGCGGCGGTGGGCAACGGCCTGCTCAGCGGGTATGGGCGCACCGCCATTCTCACCCAGTGGTCCCTGTCGCTCCCGCAGGTGGCGGCGACCCTAGCGGCCGCGATGGCCGCCTTCGCGGCGGTCAACCCGGATGACGTGCCGCTGATCACCGAGGCGGTACTCAATGGAGTCATCGTCCTGATGGTCCTGACCGCCGTCCTCGGTCCAATCCTGACCGAGTCGTATGGCCGCCGCCTTGCACAAGAAGAGAAAGCCCATGGTTCACCCCCTGCGTCTGCCTGATCGCCTCCCGACCCTAATCTTATTGTGCCTGCTGCTTGCCGTGTCCCTGCCAGCCGGGGCGGCGGAGACGGGGAGATCCGGTTCCGCGGACGCGGCGGCGGCCCGTGCCGCCCTTCGCGACATGCGCAAAGAGACCCTGGCCGCGCTGTACAAAGAGGACCCTAAGGCGCGGGTCGCCATCCGGGGCGCCGCCGGTTACGCGGTGTTCGAGAGCGCAGGGGCACACATCTTCTTCCTCGGCGGAAGCGGTGGGCGCGGCATTCTGCGCGACAACCTGACGGGCAAGGAGACCTTCATGCGCATGGGCGCGGTTCGGGCTGGCCTGGGGGTCGGGTTCGAGGACCTGCGCACCGTTCTGGTCTTCAAGAATCGCAAGATCCTCCAGGAATTCCTGGACAATGGTTGGACCTTCGGGGGCGATGCCGCGGCGGTGGCCAGGGCGGACGGGAAGGGCGGCGGCGGACGCGAGGTCGAGATCAAGGAGGGCATCGGCGTTTATCAACTCACCCGCACAGGGGCCATGGCCCGGGGCAGCGTGGCGGGGACCAAATACTGGAAAGACGAGGAATTGAATTGAGCGGGCCCCATGCGCGCGACCAACACCTGCCCAACAGATCAACTCGATCCGCCCACCTGAACAGGAAACCGTGGTCTGTTCCGGGCCTCCGTCTGTCCCGGGCTTCTGACCGGGCCTTGCGTGCGCAGTTTCACCGATGGGATCGCTGAACTATCCAACTGTTACTGTTTCCCCGGCGAAGTCGGGGGATTACCCATGACTGGTTAACGAGAGGTGCAGTCTCACCTACATTGGCGCATAGCGCGGCCTTGCCAGGCCGCGACAACTGGTGGCCCTTGACGCCTGGCGACCGGCACCCGCATCAACGGCGGCGGTGTCCACCACCGCGGTGTCCACCAAATCGGTGTCTGCCACCGTGATAAGCGGGTCGGCCCATATGGCGGTGATGGTGGCCGCCATAATAGCCGCCGCGGCGGTAGCCATAGTTTCCCCAATAGTAGGAGCCGGAGATGTTCCCGTAATAACCCGGGCGGACCCCAACGACGACACAGCCGGTCAGTTGTGATGCCAGCAGCGTCAGTAACAGGAAGCCGGTGAGCCGGATTGCTCTGCTCATGGCCGGGTCTCCTTGCCATCGTCGTCAGTGGGACGGTTTTGCGGATCCCATGGCTCTACCATGAATATAGCGCCGGTAGGGTCCTGAACCAGGGCGACGGCGCCCTCGCTAAGGGAATGGTCGGGTTTTATCAGGGTGCGGCCCCCGAGCTTCTCTACCCGCTCCAGTAACTGTTTCAGGTCAGTCACGCGCACGACCGGGACCCACTGCGAATTGATGTTTGCGTCGGGCAGCGTGGTCATGCCACCGATCGGTTTTCCATCAATGGTCAGGATGCGGTATTGCTGCTCGCCGGCGCCCACTGGTACTTGGCTCTTGTAGGGTGCGAGCTGCCGATAGAACGCCAGCGACCGGTTCAAGTCACTGGTCCACAATTCGTCCCATAGCCAGCCATTTACGGTGACGGGTCCCGGGGTCGGGTCGCCGTTGCTCGAACGTAGGAGGGTCACGCGGGCTCCATGCGGGTCCCCGATCAGTGCGTAGCGGCCGCGATTGGTCATTTCTCCGGGACCCTTGAGCAGTTGGGCACCGGCCTCTTTTGCGGCGGCCAGCGATTCATCGACATCGCCTACCGACAGGTAAGGGAGCCAGTAGGGCGAGACGCCCGGATTGAACACGACCTCTGCCATGCCGGCCATGGGGATGCCCTGGTTGGAGATGATGGTGTAGATGCCGCGGGTTTCGAAGGTCCAACCGAATAGGCCACCGTAAAACTGTTTCGCCGCTGCCAGGTCATTGGTCAGCAGGTCATGCCAGACAAAACGCCCCGGGTGGTGTTGCCCGGTGGGCTCGCTAGTGATCGGGACCAACTCCAGCGTCTCGGACTCGGGCGGTGTGCCCTGCATGGCTGCGCAGCCGCTCAATAGCAACATTGCCGTGACGCCGATGACGGCCGGGAGTCGTCGCCCGGTGTTGTTACGTTGCGACCGACCGGTCGGGGAAAGGCAATTCATAAATGGGGCTCCTGCATGACGGAGGCGGTGAGGCGGCTAAATGGGGGCAGACCAAGTTCTGGACTTGTTTAGCCCCTCATACATCCAGACGAGATCGAGATCTGCCCCGTTGGGCCAAGTGATAACGCCTCGTTCGACGCCTGCTTGCTCGAAGAAAGCCGAATCCTTCAACGGCTCACAAATACCACATTTGCGAGTCGTCAGTTCCGACGAGAGGTCGGCGACGCCACTCGTACCGTCCTGAAACGTCACCACCGGCAGATAGTCTGGCAGTACTGAAGCGGCTCTGACCCGCCACGGGGGGTTAGGGGTTACTCCAGCGGTTTGATGCTCTTCGGCAGTTGCCTCGATTGACATAGCTTCCAATCCTTCATCAATTCTTCTCGGTGCTCGTTGGCCCATTCGATCACGAGGCTCAAGGCACGCCTGGGTAGGCTGCCACCGATGACCGCCAATGTGCGAAGATCGATTGGTGCCTCATGCTACGCATAGATCGCATGGAACTGCGGCGGCGTGTGCTCCCTCCACAACATCTGGATGACGATGCCGAAGAATTGCCTGATCGTAGGCATGAAGCAGGTTTCGCCTGATCGAGATGACGCGTTGTTGGATGCTAACCACGGTCGGTGGGGCCGGCAAGCGGAAACCGGGAACGGACCACGGTTTCCTGCTCACGCCTTGCGGCCCCAGTTGTCGACCTGAAGCCCCGGGATACGCTCAAACTCGCGGCTATTGTTGCCGACCACGATGAGCGCGTCCGCCGCCGCATGGACCCCGATCCAAAGGTCGTTGTTGCCCATGGGCGTCGCCGCGCCGGGCCCAAGACTGGACACTTGGTGCCATCCGGCGGCACCACATCAAGGCCCAGGCGACCCGTGTAAGGACGGTAAGCCAGATCCTCACCCAACGGTGAACCGCAGGCTGTGCAGATCTCTGGCCGGTGCATCTACTCCGCATCCATAGCCAACTGCCGCGTGCGGCTGACCCCAAGAATCCCCTTGCGCCTTCCCGGCCAACCGGGATTCCCATACGGCGCTAGTTTTGCCCCCGATCCACCAGTTATTTCTAGGGTTGTTTGGCAGGGGGCTTAACGGGTACGAATTAGGAGGCGGCATGAGCAGACGATCGTGCAGCGGCGGTAAGATACCTGTCCGGTTCAAGCATCTAACCGCCTTGCCTCCCGCAGCAAGCCCCAGGGGTATCGCATGCCGACTACGAGCGAAGACCAGAAGCAGATCGCGGACGCACTGACCCGCCTCGCAGTGGCGATGGAGCAGCTGCAGACTCACTATGATGCCACGCAGCGCGCCAACCGGCGCGTCCGGGTTGCCCTCTTCGTCGCGACGCTGATCATCCTGGGTGGAACGGTCTCTCTGACAATTTCAGAGGCGGACAATCTTCTCGCCCGAGTTTTGCCGCCGAAGCTGGCGTTCACTGATCCCGAGGCCGCCGCGGCAAAGCGGAAGCAGATGCTCGATGCGCTTCCGGCCGAGGAGCGTGCGAACATCGACCAGTTCGAAAAACGGCTCGACTGGGTGGGCCGGTACCTCGATGTCTCCCCCGATTTCAACGCGGGTGCGGCGGTTGCACACTTTCTGGCGGACATGAGCAGATCCGTGGCGGTCATGCCGGACATGGACGCCCAGGTACGTTCCATGAAGTTTGAGATGCGAGCTATCAGCGACGAGATGCGCTCGATGAATGCGAAGATGAACTCGCTGCCCGCGATAGCAAGCGACGTTCAGGGACTGAACGGCAAGATGGACGCCCTGCCCATATTGGCTACCGAGGTCCAGGGGATGCACGTGCAGATGTCGATCATGGCGGGTGGAGTGGACTCGACCATGGGACGGGCGGGCCGCATGATGCCCTGGAACTGGTGATCGACGGCTCCCAAGACCTAGATCGAGGGAGCACATCCGCCCCTAATCGGAAACCGGGGAAGCCGAAACCGGGGACGGACCGCGGCGTCTTACTCAACCCTTGCGGCCCCAGTTCTCGACCTGAAGCCCCGGGATGCGATCAAACTCGCGGCTGTTGTTGCTGACCAGGGTCAGGGTGTCCGCCGCAGCATGGGCCCCGATCCAAAGGTCGTTGTTGCCCATGGGCGTCCCCGCGGCGGTCAGGGCCGCACCGATGCGCCCCTGGTGCCGGCCTGTCGATTCGGGTACGCCCTGTACATCCTTAAATGGCAATATGCTCTCGAAATGGCAATATGCTCTCGTCGGCGCGCGTAACTCTCGGCGTTCGAGGAGACTCTCCGTCGCGCGCGGCTGCATTTTGACCGGTAGACGGCCGTTGGACGGCATCGATCCACAACCGCTGTCCTAAAGAGGCAACGACCCGACCCCATTCCACCCCCGCCGTCGTGCAGTCGGGGGCGCCTCAATGATAATCCTCGCTTCCCGCCTCCGCTCCTAGGACCCCAATGCCACGGATACTCATCAATGCGGCCGTCACAACGCTGGCCGTCCTCCTGCTCGGCGGCTGCGCCACCGGCGCGCGCCAATTGATGCCGACCCCGACCATATACCAGCTTCCGGGCGGCCAGCCTATCTTTGATCGGCCCCAGGAGACCCGGCAGAACCCGGACCTGGACCTGCTGTTCATCACCGACCGCGCACCCACAACCAAGGCCGAGGCCGAGGCTAACGAACAGGGCCCCTTGCCCTACGGCCAGGGACGGGCCGGGCACATCTCCTTCGGCTCCGCCCAGGTGCGGGTGGTGCCGGGGCTGGACCGGGAGACCCTGCGCGAGCAGAGCCAGCTCGCCAAACGCACGCGCGAGGTCAATCTGGAGCTGGGCCCGGTCCGGGAGCTGGGGGCCTTCCCCCAGGAGCCTTACCAAATCGCCAGGGGTGCGGACGGTAAGATCCTGCGGGACCGCGCGGAGCTCGCGCGCCACGTCGAGGCCAAGGCCGGGCTCCAGGCCGAGGTCCAGCGCCGCCTCGCCGCGGCACCGAAGAAGGAGGTCCTGCTCTACGTGCACGGCTTCAACGAGACCTTCGCCACCGCGGCCTATACCGCCGCGGAGCTGTGCCACTTCCTTGGACGGGAGCAGGTCTGCGCCTTCTTCACCTGGCCCGCCTCGTCCAGCGGCAACTTCCTGACTTCTTACACCACCACCACCGAGTCCGCCGAGTACGCGGTCGAGCATCTTAAGAAGAGCATCCGCATGCTCGGAACGACCCCCGGGGTGGAGGGGCTGCAGATCCTTGCCCACAGCCGCGGTACCGCTCTTACCCTCAGGGCCGTGCGGGAGCTGGTGATCGAGGCCCTCTCCGCCGGCAAAGAGCCCGTGGACCTGTACAAGATCGACAACCTGGTGCTGGTCTCGCCGGACATCGACGTGGACATCGCCGGCCAGCAAATTACCGGCTATCTCTCGGACCCGGATTTGGTCACGGTGTGGCCGGAGGGGCGGCTGCCGCGCGTCCTGAAGGGGCGGTTGACCATCTATGCGTCGCCGCAGGACCGGGCACTCTTGATCTCCCAGATCCTATTCCGCAGCCGCAACCGGGTGGGCCAACTGCGTCCCGAGGACCTTCCCGACAGGGCGCAGCTGTACTTCGAGACCGCAGGACGCATCGACCTGATCTCCTACGAGGGTAAGCGCACGGACCTGTTCGGGCACTCCTACTTCACGACCAATCCGCAGGTCAGCTCCGATCTGATCCAATTGATCCGATACGGCAAACAGTTGGGCGAGCCGGGGCGAGACCTGATCAAGACGGGGCGGGTGACCTGGCGGTTCCCGGTCAACGGGGACAAATAGCGATAGAGGAGGCTGTGTGGACTGGCCCGAAGACGAATGTAATCTCCGCTGAGTGCCATGATCGTCCTCTAGCGCCTGAGCGCTTCCGAAGCACGCCGAAGGCGATCGCAGAATGGGAGCTTCATGATGACGGCAGTCCTCCCCATAGCCGCCATTCACAGACGCATCGGTCCATTTGATCTCAGAATTTGCGGCTGCAACACTCATCGTCTGACACAAGAGACGTCGGCGCCGAATCCTGAGCGGACGTAGGAGATCCAGGGAGAACGTTTGGTAGCATCGCTGCGTCACCGGCCAGAGCTCGACGAAGCCAAGCTTCGCCGAACGATGACGCTGATCAACCAGGGGCGGCCGTCACGAGGGTGGCGGTGGACTCGACAACGAGTGACTCTTGTTTCGGTGCGCGCTCGCACACGCGCTTCCTCATCTGACAACGACGAAGAAGGGGCCAATGGAACAACTCGAAATCGGAGGCTTCGTCTCCTTCACGCTCGCGATCATTTTGCTGTTCATCGGCAAGGTTGCACTGACGCGCTACGAACCCCTGCGTCGATACAGCATCCCCGAGCCGGTGATCGGTGGCTTTCTCGCCGCGATCCTGGTCGGAGTGATCTTTCTTGCGTTCGACCTTCAGGTCACCTTCAAGCTCGATGTGCAGGAGTATCTGCTGCTCTACTTCTTTGCTGGGATCGGCCTGAAGTCGGACATCAAGACGCTGCTGTCGGGGGGGCGTCCGCTGGCGATCCTGATCCTGCTCGCCGCGGGCTATATCCTGCTGCAGAACCTGCTTGGAATCAGTGTTGCCTCGGCCTTCGGCATGGACCCGAAGGCCGGTTTGATGGCGGGCTCCGTGTCGCTGACCGGCGGCGTCGGGACCACGGTCGCCTGGGCGCCCATGTTCGTCGAGCAGCTCGGCATCGCGAACGCCAAGGAGATCGGCATTGCGGCGAACACCGTCGGCCTGATCGCGGCCTGTATGGTCGGCGGACCCATCGCGAACTACCTGATCAACCGTGATCGCCTGGTGACCAGCGGCGATGACGATCTGGATATCGGTGTCTCGCATGACGAGCAGCACACGCCGGTGGACTCTTACGGGGTGCTCTGGGCCTGGCTCTGGTTGAACGTGGCGATGATCATGGGCTACATCTTCGATCTGGGCCTCAAGGAGGCGGGCGTGAAACTGCCGTTGTTCGTTTCCTGCCTGATCGCCGGGATACTGATCAGCAATGTCGCTCATCGTTTCTTCCCGCGCATTGCCTGGCCGGGTCAGGAGCAGGGGCTGGCGCTGATCTCGGATATCGCCTTGGGGATGTTCCTGGTCATGGCCTTGATGGGCCTCAAGCTCTGGGAGCTGAACGGCACGGTTGCCTTTCTGACGGCGGTGATGGCATTGCAGATTCTCATGTCGGTGCTCTTCACCGTCTTCGTCGTCTTCCGCTTGATGGGCAAGGACTATGAGGCGGCTGTGATCTCATCCGGATTCGGCGGGATTACCCTGGGATCGACGGCGACGGCAATCGTCAACATGACCGCCGTTACCAAGCAGCATGGGGCCGCGCACCAGGCGTTTTTGCTCGTTCCCCTCGTCTGCGGCTTCTTCATCGATATCGTGAATGCGATCGCGATCAATTTTTTTGTGGGTCTCTAAACCGGGTCCAGAGTGGAAAACGTTGGTATGGCGCGACAGGTGCTTGAGATCTGGACTGAATCGCTGAGACGTATCGGGATGACGTGGCGGTCGCTGCTGAGCGTCAATCTCGTCTATGCGGCGCTCGGTATTATCGTGCTGGTGCCGCTGAGCGGGGTCGTCGGGAGGTTCCTGATTGGATTGTCGGGCCAGTCGGTGCTGGCCGATCAGGACATCGCGTCCTTTTTACTGACCCCGGTCGGCGCCGCCTCCCTGACCCTCTTCGCCGCCATCCTGATTGCCATCCAGACGCTGGCTCAGGCATCCATGATGCACCTCGGTCGCGGGCCTCGCGGCAACGGCTCGCCCACGCTCGCGTCACTCCGGTTCGCGGCACGCCGGGCATGGCCCATCCTTGATTTCTCGGTGCGGCTGATCGCGCGGCTGGTCATCCTCGCGGCGCCCTTCCTCGGCGCGAGCGCGCTGGTGGCCTGGCTGCTGATCAGCGACTACGACATCAATTACTATCTCGCGCTCAGACCGAGCGAATTCTGGTTGACGCTGCTCATCGTCGGCGCGCTGATGCTGCTGATGTCCATCCTGCTGGTGCGCAAGCTCATCGACTGGTCGCTCGCACTGCCGCTGGTGCTCTTCGCGGAGACCTCGCCCGGATGCGCCTTCGCAGAGAGCGAGCGCCAGACGCGGCCTGGGCGGCGGCTGGTGCTCGGGGTCCTGACACTCTGGGCCCTGGTCGCCCTGCTGCTCGGCGCGGCGGTCTTCTGGGTCTTCCAGCGCTCTGGCAACTGGATCGTCCCGCTCTTCCACGACCAGCCGGGGCTGATGATCCTCGTCCTCGGTGGTCTGGTGGCGCTGTGGGCTGGACTGAGCTTTCTGCTTGGCATCTTCAACGCGGCAACCTTCGCCTTCTCGATCCTGGTCTTGGGCGAGCGGCTCGTCGTAACGCTCGGGCAGCCCGATGACGTGACGGCGGGGGCGATGCACGGACGGCCTGGGCCAAGGTTGGGCTGGCGGGCCCTGGTCTCGATACTGGTCGCCGGCGTCGTCGTCGCCGCCGGGACCGGCGATTGGTTGCTCCAGGGCCTCCAGGTCGAGGATCAGGTGAAGATCGTGGCGCACCGTGGGGCCGCGGGCAAGGCGCCCGAAAATACGCTGGCGTCGGTTCGCCAGGCCATCGAGGACGGTGCCGATTGGGTCGAGATCGATGTTCAGGAGACCCGCGACGGAGAGGTCGTGGTGGTCCATGACAGCGACTTCATGAAGCTGGCGGGCGTCGATCTGAAGGTCTGGGATGCCTCCCTGGACCAACTCGGCGCCATCGACGTCGGCGCCTGGTTCGGGCCCGCCTTCCGCGGGGAACGGGTGCCGACGCTGGGCCAGGTGCTCGAGCTGGCGCGCGGCAAGGTGGGGGTCGTCATCGAGCTCAAGTACTACGGACACGACCAGCAGCTCGAGCAACGCGTGGTCGACCGCGTCGAGGCGGCCGGCATGGCGTCCGAGGTCGTCATCATGTCGCTCGACTACGCAGCGATTCAGAAGATCCGCGCGCTCAGGCCCGACTGGACCATCGGTCTGCTGTCGGCCAAGGCCATCGGAGACCTGACCCGGCTGGATGCCGATTTCTTCGCCGTCAACCAGGGCATGGCCTCGGCCAGCCTAGTGCGCCAGGCGCAGGCGCTGGGGAAGCAGGTCTATGTCTGGACCCTCAACGACCCGGTATCCATGTGGCGCATGATGTCGCTCGGCGTGGCGGGCGTCATCACCGACGAACCGGCGTTGGCGCGCGCCGTTCTGGCAAAACGCGCCGAGCTCAGTCCGGTCGAGCGGCTGCTGGTGCGGACCGCGCTCCTCTTCGACCAACCCATCCCCCTGCAGGTCTATCGGGACGAGTCACCCTGAGGCGTCTGGTCCCGGGTCAGGTGTGCTTGGCGCAGGGGGCCGAGCGGAGTCCTGCCCTCGCGTCTCGGAATCGCGATATGGTCAAGGCGCCCGCGGCATGCGTCAGCCGGCATTTCTGGAGCCGGGTGCCTGCGATCACCTTCAGCGATCCTGGCCGCCGGGCGCGAACAGCAGCACCACGGAACGCCCCAGCAGCTCATAACGGTCTGCGGTCAGGGTCGCGGCATCGCCGGGCGCGGCGATATCGTCGGGGGTGTCGCGGGCGGTGTCGATCAGGCGTCGCCAGCCCGAGGACCAGCCGCCCGGCGGCTCTGGCAGCTCGAAGGCGAGCGGCTCCCAGTAGGCGCTGGCCATCAGATGGAACCGGGTTTGCCCGCTCATGCTCCAGAGGGTGCAGGCGAGGCTGTGGGAGTCTTCGCCCCAGTCCGGCGCATTAAGGCGGACCCCATGCCACTGGACGCGCGCCTGACGCAGGATCTGGTTGAGCGTCAGTCCATGCTCCCCCACGGACAGCTCGCGCCGCAGACGAAGCGCGATCAGCTCCGTGACGAACCGACGCAGCCCCGTTTCGTGCTCGACCAGGGTCCAGTCGAGCCAATTGAGCGCGCTGTCCTGACAGTAGCCATTGTTGTTGCCGAGCTGGGTGCGCCGCGCCTCATCGCCCATCAGGATCATCGGGGTGCCCAGGGCCAACAGGTTGAGGGCGAGCAGGTTCTTGATCTGGCGCAGGCGCAGCCGCTCGATCGCCGGGTCGTCGCTCGGACCTTCCACCCCGCAGTTCCAGCTGCGGTTGTCGTCGGCGCCGTCGCGGTTGTCCTCTCCGTTCGCCTGGTTGTGCTTGCGGTCATAGGACACCAGGTCGTTCAGGGTGAAGCCATCGTGGCAGGTAACGAAGTTGACGCTCTGCTCGGGCTCGCGCTCCTGGTGGGCGTAGAGGTCCGGGCTCGCCAGCAGCCGCGAGGCGAGCCGCGGGGCAGTGCCGCTGTCGCCCTTGACGAAGCCGCGGACATCGTCGCGAAAGCGCCCGTTCCATTCCTTCCAACGCTCCCCGACGAAGCTGCCGACCTGATAGAGACCGGCGGCGTCCCAGGCCTCGGCAATGAGCTTGATGCCGGCCAGGATCGGGTCGGTCTCGATGTCGAAGAGCACCGGCGGATTGGCGATGGGCTGGCCGGTCTCGTCGCGGCTGAGGATCGAAGCGAGATCGAAACGGAAGCCGTCGACATGCATCGCCTCGACCCAATAGCGCAGGCTGTCGAGGATCAGCCGGCGCACCACGGGGTGGTTGGCATTGAGCGTGTTGCCGGTCCCGCTGTAGTTGGCGAAGCGGGCGCGGTCCGGCTCGAGGATGTAATAGGCGTCGTTCTGCAGGCCGCGATAGCAGAAGGTCGGCCCACGCGCGTCGCCCTCGGCCGTGTGGTTGAAGACGACGTCGAGGATGACCTCGATGCCGGCGCGATGGAGCGCCTTGACCATGTCCCGGAATTCGTCGAGCGGACCGAGCGGGTCGCTGCGCGAGCTATAGGCCTGGTGGGGCGCGAAGAAAGAGACTGGCGCATAGCCCCAATAGTTGACCCGTCCAGGAGGCGCGTCGAAGGGGTCGAACTGAAAGATGGGGAGCAGCTCCACCGCGGTGACGCCGAGATCCTGGAGGTAGGGGATCTTCTCGATCAGGCCGGCATAGGTGCCGCGTCGGTCCGCCGCGACGCCCGAGCTTGGGTGGCGCGTGAAGCCGGCGACATGCATCTCGTAGATGACGGTCTGGGAGAAGGGCCGCCGGAGCGGCGCGTCGCCCTCCCAGTCGTAACCGAAGGGGTCCGCGACAACGCTCTTCATGGCGACGGCGGTGTTGTCCCCGGGCGCCGCGGCGGCCTGGCGGTCATAGCCGGGCGGGACGGCCACGGCGCGGCCGTAAGGATCGAGCAGGACCTTGTCCGGGTCGAAGCGCAGGCCGCGCTCGTGCTCGGCCGGACCCTGGACGCGGTAGGCATAGAGCTGACCGGAGCCCAGGCCCGGCACGAAGCCGTGCCAGTAGTGGTCGGTGCGATGCCGTACCGGGTCGAGCGCGATCACGCGCGCCGGCCGCGGATCGTCGACCGTATCGAAGAGCAGCAGCTCGACGCCGGTGCCGTCCTCGGAATAGACCGAGAAGTTGACGCCCTGGGAGCGCACCGACGCCCCCAGGGGGTGACTCGTGCCGCGCTCAACGGGAGGCTTCATGGGCGATCGTCCCGGCTGAATGGCGAGCGGCTCCGGCGCTCACGGAAGGTCGCGATCCGCTCCGGACTCGCTTCCGGGCCCTTGCTCGTTCTCCAGCGCCTTCTTCGTGATGGACTGGTAGAGCGCGATGGCACGCGTATAGATGTCCTGCAGGTCCGGCCGCTCGTCCACGAGGCGCTTGACCTCCTCCGAGTCCACGAGGACGTCGCGGAGGTGGGCGATATCGGTCTCGTCGAGTCGCTCTCCGCGGTCGACCTTCGCCTTGATGTCCAGCGCCCTTGGGAGTCGGAACTTCTCGAACCGGTCGAGAAGCGCGACGGCCACCCCTTGCTTGTGCGAGATGTCGGCCATGCTGTCCTGTCCTCCGAGTGATGTTGAAGATCGCGGTCGGGGCCGCGGTGCGGTGAAGATGATCGCCCCCTCACCTCCCAGACGCCAGCGCCTGGCGCGGGGAGTGCCAATCTAGCGGTTACGATTGCACCGTCACCGGCTGCACCCGCCAGATCTCCTCGCAGTATTCGCCGATGGCGCGATCGGAGGAGAACTTGCCGCTGCGCGCGGTGTTGAGGATCGACATCCGCGCCCAGTTCTCCGGTTCCTGCCACGCCTGGCTCACCTGCTCCTGACAGGCGACGTAGGCGGCGAAGTCGGCCAATACCAGGAAGGGATCGGACTGCGTCAGGTTGTCGATCAGCGGCCGGAAGACCTCGGTGTCGCCTCGCGAGAAGTGACCGCTGCCGATGAGGTCCAGCACCGCGCCCAACTCGGGGTTCGCGGCGACATGATCCGCCGGACGGTAGCCGGCGCGCTTGACGGCCTCTACCTGCTCGGCCGTGAGCCCGAACAGGAAGAAGTTCTCCGCGCCGACCTCCTCGCGCATCTCGACATTGGCCCCATCGAGCGTGCCGATGGTCAGCGCGCCGTTGAGCATGAACTTCATGTTGCCGGTGCCCGAGGCCTCCTTTCCGGCGGTGGAGATCTGCTCGGACAGATCGGCGGCGGGATAGATGACCTGGGCGTTCTGGACGTTGAAGTTGGGCAGGAATGCGACCTTCATCCGACCGTTGACGTCAGGGTCGGCGTTGACCGTCTCGGCCACGGCGTTGATGAGCTTGATGATGCGTTTGGCCATGAAATAGCCGGGTGCCGCCTTGCCGCCGAAGATGAAGGCGCGCGGCGGAATCGTCAGCCCGGGGTTCTCCTTGAGCCGGCGGTAGAGGGCGACGATGTGTAGCACGCTCAGGTGCTGGCGCTTGTATTCGTGGATGCGCTTCACCTGGATATCGAACAGCCAGCCGGGGTCGAGCAGGATGCCGGTGTGCCGCTGGACATCCTTCGCGAGGCGCTGCTTGTTGGCCTCCTTGACCGCGCGCCATTCGCGCTGGAACACGGCCTCATCGGCGTGGGCCTCGAGCCGACGTAGCTGTGTCAGATCCGTTGGCCATTGGTCGCCGATGGTGCGGTCGAGCAGCGCGCGCAGCCCCGGATTGGCGAGCGCCAGGAAGCGACGCGGCGTAACGCCGTTGGTCTTGTTGCTGAAGCGCTCGGGCCAGAGCGCATGGAAATCCTTCATCACGCTGGCCTTGAGCAGCTCGGAGTGCAGTGCGGCGACGCCGTTGACGGCATGACTGCCGACGGTGGCGAGATGCGCCATGCGCACGCGCTTGTCGCCCTCCTCGGCGATCAGCGACATCCGCGCGATCCGGGCCTCGTCTCCGGGAAACCGCTCGCGGACCTCATCGAGAAACCGCCGGTTGATCTCGTAGATGATCTCCAGATGCCGCGGCAGCAGCTCGCGGAACATGGGCAGCGGCCAGGTCTCCAGCGCCTCCGGCAGCAGCGTATGGTTGGTATAGCCGAAGGTCTCGACCGTGATGGCCCAGGCCCGATCCCAGTCGAGCCCTCGCGCGTCCATCAGCAGGCGCATCAGCTCGGCGACGCCGATGGAGGGGTGGGTGTCATTGAGCTGCACGGCAAACCGCTGGGCGAATTGCTCCACCGGCGCCCCGGCATAGTCCAGGATACGGAGCATGTCCTGGAGCGAGCAGGAGACGAAGAAGTACTGTTGCCCCAGACGCAGACGCTTGCCGGCATCCGGCTCGTCGTTGGGATAGAGCACCTTGGTGACCGTCTCGGAGTCCAGCTTCTCCGCCACCGCCTGGTAGTAATCGCCCGTATTGAAGGACTGGAAGTCGAACGACTCGACGGCCTCCGCGCTCCAGAGCCGCAGGGTGTTGCAGGTGTTGACGCCAAAGCCCTGGATCGGGGTGTCGTAAGCGGTGCCCTTGACCACCCGGTGCGGCACCCAGCGCACGCGATGGGCGCCAGCCTCGTCCTGATAAGACTCGGTATGGCCGCCCCAGTTGACGTAATAGACGACATCGGGCTTGGCGATCTCCCAGGGATTGCCGTGGCGCAGCCACTTGTCGGTGATCTCGGTCTGCCAGCCGTCACGGATCTCCTGATCGAAGATCCCGAACTCGTAGCGGATGCCGTAGCCGATGGCCGGGCGCTGCAGGGTCGCCAGCGAATCCAAATAGCAAGCAGCGAGCCGGCCCAGACCGCCGTTGCCCAAACCGGGCTCCTCCTCGCACGCCAGCACCTCCTCGAGGTCTTGGCCCAGCTCGGCCAGTGCAGTCCGGGCCGCCTGCTCGATGTCGAGATTCACCAGGTTGTTGCCCAGATGCGGACCCATCAGAAATTCCGCCGAGAGATAGCAGGCGACCTTGCTCTTGAGATCGAAATAGGTCTGGGTCGTGTCGATCCAGCGCCGCTGCATCCGGTCGCGCACCGCGAGCGCCAGGGCGTGGTACCAGTGATGCGGCGTCGCCACGGACGGCAGGCGCCCGAGCGAATAGCTCAGATGATCGGTGACGGCCTGCTTGAGGTCCTCGGCCCGCAGGCCGCTGCGCGGATCGAGCCTGTCTGGGGAGCCGGCCTTGGCGTGCGTCGGGCGGGTGGTGCTGGTCAAAGCGGTCACTCCTCGGTGATGGCGGTGAAACAACCGCAACAGGTGAGTCCGGCCCTCTGCCCTCGCCCCTCTCCGGCTGGGACGAGGGGCTGGAGCGAGGGGCTCGGAGACCAGACGGTTCCGTTGTTCTTGAGACGTCGTTTAGAGGGGACGCAGCGGACGCCGGACGGAGGCTAGAGCGGCCAGACCCAGTTGGTGAACTCGTCCATGTCGGTGCCGTGCTCGTGGGCATAGGCCAGGTTCCGAATGATCTCGTTCTTCATCCGTTCCTTCAAATGGGCCGCCCGCGCGGCCAGCCCCGGCACCCGGTCGATGACATCGATCACCAGGGTGAAGCGGTCGGTCTGATTGAGGATGGCCAGCTCCAGCGGCGTGTTGATGTTGCCGCGCTCCTTGTAGCCGCGCACGTGCAGGTTGTCGTGGTTCTTGAAGCGGTAGGCGAGCTTGTGGATCAGCCAGGGATAGCCGTGGAAGTTGAAGATCACCGGCTTGTCCGTGGTGAAGAGGCTGTCGAACTCGCGCTCGGTCGAGCCATGCGGGTGCTCGGAGACCGGTTGCAGCTTGTAGAGGTCGACCACGTTGACGAAGCGTACCTTGAGCTCCGGCAGGTGCTCGCGCAAGAGCGCGGTGGCCGCGAGCGCCTCCTGGGTGGCCACGTCGCCGCAGGAGGCCATCACCACGTCCGGCTCCACGCCCTCGTCGTTACTCGCCCGCGCCCAGATGCCGATGCCCTTGGCACAGTGCACGGTGGCCTCGTCGATGGTGCTGAACTGCAGGTGCTTCTGTTTGTCGGCGACGATGACGTTGATGCAGTCGGTCGAGCGCAGGCACTGATCGGCGACCACCAGCAGGGTATTGGCATCGGGCGGCAGATAGATGCGGGTGACGCTCGGGCTCTTGTTGGTGACCAGGTCGATGAACCCGGGATCCTGGTGCGAAAAGCCATTGTGGTCCTGACGCCAGACGGTGGAGGACAGCAGGATGTTCTGCGAGGCCACCGAGGCCCGCCAGGGCACGTGGTTCTTGCTGATGTCCAGCCACTTGGCGTGCTGGTTGAACATCGAGTCGATCACATGGGCGAAGGCCTCGTAGGTGTGGAAGAAGCCGTGCCGGCCGGAGAGCAGGTAGCCCTCCAGCCAGCCGATCAGGGTGTGCTCGGAGAGCATCTCCATCACCCGTCCGTCGCGCGACAGCTCGCCGCCGTCGGCGTCCTCCGGCAAGAGCTCCGCCATCCACACCTTCTTGCTCACCTCGTAGACCGCCTGCAGACGGTTGGACGCGGTCTCGTCCGGCCCGAAGAGGCGGAAGTTGGTCATGTTGTTGCGCATCACGTCGCGCAGGAATTCGCCCAGCGGTTTGGTGTTCTCATACAACACCTTTCCGGCCTCCTTCACCTCCACCGCATAGTCGCGATAATCCGGCAGCTTGAGCTCCTTGCGCAGCAGTCCGCCGTTGGCGTGCAGGTTGGCGCTCATGCGCCGCGTGCCGCGCGGGGCGAGCTCGCGCAGCTCGGGGACCAGCCGTCCGTCCGCGTCAAAGAGCTGCTCCGGTCGGTAACTGCGCATCCAGTCCTCGAGCAGCTTCAGGTGCGTGGGATTGGTGCGCACGTCCGAGAAGGGCACCTGGTGCGAGCGCCAGGAGCCCTCGGCCTTGTGACCGTTGATCTCTTTAGGTCCGGTCCAGCCCTTGGGCGAACGCAGCACGATCATCGGCCAGCTCGGCAGCTCCGCCTTGCCGCTCTCGCGCGCCGCCGTCTGGATGGCACGGATCTCGGCGATGGCGGCGTCCAGCGTTGCCGCCATGCGTTGGTGCATGGTGTCCGGATCCTCGCCCTCGACGAAATAGGGCGTGTAGCCGTAGCCGTGGAAGAGCGCCGCCAGCCGATCATGACTGATGCGCGCCAGGATGGTCGGGTTGGCGATCTTATAGCCGTTGAGGTTCAGGATCGGCAGCACCGCGCCGTCGCGGATGGGGTTGATGAACTTGTTGGAATGCCAGGCCGTGGCGAGCGGCCCGGTCTCGGCCTCGCCATCGCCCACCACGCAGGCGACGATGAGATCGGGATTGTCCAGGCAGGCGCCGTAGGCGTGAGACAGGCTATAGCCCAGCTCGCCGCCCTCGTGGATGGAGCCGGGGGTCTCGGGAGTGACGTGCGAGCCGATGTGGCCGGGGAAGGAGAACTGCTTGAAAAACTTCTGAAGGCCCTCCGCGTCCTCGCTCTTGTCGGGATAGACCTCGGAATAGGCGCCTTCGAGATAGGCGGGGCCGAGCACGCCCGGCGCGCCGTGGCCGGGGCCGGCCATGAAGATCACGTCGAGGTCGTCGCGCTTGATGACCCGGTTGAGGTGCACCCAGGCAAAGGAGAGGGCTGGGCTCGCGCCCCAATGGCCGAGCAGACGGTGTTTGACGTGCTCGATCCGCAGCGGCTCCTTGAGCAGCGGATTGTCGCGCAGATAGATCATGCCGACCGAGAGGTAATTGCAGGCGTCCCACCAGGCCTCCATCAGGCGCAGCTCCTCCGCGCTCAGGGGCGCTTGCGCCGCGATCCCGTGGGGTGGGTTCTGCTCTGTCATGCTCATGGGCTCGTCCTGTTTGGTTGGTCGATGCGAGGCAGTTGGGGAACAGTTCCGTGGCATGGCGAGAGGCCGATTCCGGGTCGTCCTCGCCGGCGCTCGAGGTTGCGCGGTCCGAGCCAGCGTCACTGCAACGTGGACGACCTCCGCGCAACCGCCTCAGGACATGGGCTTAGGGCTCGACCTTTGCAAGGCTGGTGGCGCGATTGGCGCGGGGGCGAAGGTGGTGTGGCTCTGCACATCTTCCGCGTCGTCCCAAGAGCCCGCGGCCAGGCTCTGAGCGGCAGTTCGGTTTGCCTCGACCGAGGCCCAACCTCAGGCGAGGCTCCAGCCTATTTTGCGCTGATGCGTTTGGATTTCCTAACCCTCACCCTCACCTGCCTCCGGCCGAAGGTCCAGTACTGGCCGATGGTGTGCGGCAGATTCCATCTTCCGCATACCAGCCTCACGCTGGGGAAATCGACGGCTTCTCCAGCAGACGCAGAAAGCGAATGCCATAACCAACGAGAATCCATTCGCCTCTTCCCAACGACAGAGTCGAATCGTATCTTTCCATGCAAATCAGATGGGAGCGAAGAATGTATAAACCACCGATCTATGCCGCGCTGGGCGCCGTGGGTGTCGCGCTGACGGTCGCCTACCCGGCGGCGGCGGATGACTGGATCAAGGATACCCTGACCGGCTGCCAGGTCTTTCTTGCCGATAACGCGGGGACGGAGAAGGTCGCCTGGTCGGGCGATTGCCTCGACGGCAAGGCCAGCGGTACGGGCGTCCTCGTCGTCATGAATCCGGACGGTCTCGTTGGGATCTATTCGGGCAATGCGGAGGCAGGCCGTCCCGAAGGCCAGGGCCGAATGATTTTAAGGAATAAGGAAACAGGTGGTGTCGACAGCTATACCGGCGGCTTTGCGAAAGGGACGCTCGATGGAGAGGGCGAGCTCGTTTCCAGCAAAGGCTGGACCTACACCGGCGGGTTCAAGGACGGCGAACAAAACGGCCCCGGTATGATCGAGACCAACGATGGCGACGTGTTCAGGGGCAATTTCGAAAATGGGAAGCCGGTCGGTACGGGGTTGGTTTATTACAACGAAGGGGGCGACATCTATTTTGGCGAAGCCAAGAACGAGAAACGCGATGGGATCGGCCACCTGATCAAGGCGAATCAGGACGTCTATATCGGCGAGTTCGAGGACGGGGTCGCCTCCGGCGCCGGCACCTACGACGCCGCCGGAGGCGGGGTGTTCATCGGCCAGTTCTCCGGCGGTGAGCCCAATGGCTTTGGAACCTATCTCGCGCCGAACGGGGATGTGTATCAAGGCCGTTTTGTCGAGGGCAAGCCGACCGGAACGGTGCTGGTCACCAAGGAAGGCCAACAACAGTCCGTCGAAACCTGGGAAAACGGGGAGAAAAAAGGATGACATTATCTAAAGCGCGCTTGGCTTCCATCACCCTGGCAGTGTGCCTGGTGTCTGCTCAACTCACCGTCCTGTCCACTGACGCCGAGGCCGGTCGGGCTGCGCGCGGGGCGATCACGGGCGCGATCGGCGGTGCCGTCATCGGTGCCATCGTGGGTGGCAGTGACGGGGCTGCGACGGGCGCCCTGATTGGCGGCACCGTCGGTGCCATCAGCGGCAGCAGCCATCGCGACCGCCGCCGCGACGACCGACGCCGGGACTATCGCCGCAACGACTATTACGGGAGATCCGGTCGGGGAAGGCGTTGACCGACTGCCTGGAATCGCCTAACCAACGCAATCGTCTCCGGTAGGATGGGCAAGGCCCCCGCACGCAGTGTCTGGTGTTGGCGACGGCGTGCGCGGGGTGTGCCCATCTTTCCCGCTCCGCGGCTCGCATCTTGGGCACGCCCGTCCAACCCTGGTGCTCTGCTCGAGCTCCATTGCACGGGTTTTCCCATTCTGCGAGTAGGGTGTTTCCGGAAGCCCCCTATAGTCCCGCCGAAGGACGAGGAGGCACACCTGGCGCGTTCTAACCCACAACCGCGAGTGAGGCTCCTCGACACACCATGCGGATTCTCTATCGGCGCCTGACGCTTGCCGCCCTGTTTCTGGCGGCGAGCGAGGCATCCGCCCAACCACTCCAGTCCCTAAACGCCTCCGAGGTCCGGGTCGGCTCCGCGCCGGCCACCGTGGAGGTCTGGAATCGGCCCATCGTCACCTTGCGCGCCGCAATCGGGGCCATGGAGCCGGCGCAGCGGGCGGAGCAGGTGCAAGGACGCATCGAGGCGCTGCCGCCGGAGGACTTCGGTGACGCGGTCCATGCCGAGCTCTCGCAGGTTGGTGGGTTGCGGGGATGGTTGATCCTGGTGCGTGATGAAATCATCGTCGGCATCCTGCCCGAGGATCTCGATCTGGAGTCGGGAAGGACCGTGGAGGAGACCGCCCGCGAAGGCGTCGAACGGCTGCGCGACGTGCTCCGGGCCAGGGCGGAACAGCAGCGCCTGCCGCTCCTGCTGCGAGGCATCGGCTTCGCTCTGGGGGCGACCCTGGTGTACGCCCTGCTCCTCGTGGCGCTGATTCGCGTGAAAGCCCGCGTCGAGCGCCGGCTCCGCACCAGCGCGCAACGCAGCCGCTGGCGGATCTTCGGAGTCCAGATACGCCCATTGCTCGGCGCAATCGAGCGCTATGCCATCAAGCTCGCGGCCCTGGCCGTCGCGCTGATCGGCGGCTACCTCTGGGTCACCTTTCTCCTGGTGCAGTTCCCCTACACGGAACCTTGGGGGACGGGCCTGGGCGCGTATCTCAGTGATCTCTTGGCGGGTCTGGCGACCGGCATCCTGGAGGGCATCCCGGGCCTCCTCACCGTGCTCATCGTGTTCTTCCTGACGCGGCTGGTGGTCGGGAGCATCAACGCCTTCTTCAAGGCCGTGGAGGACGGCCGGCTGCAACCCTCCTGGATCGAGGCGGGGACCATCGGGGCGACCCGCCGGCTGACGGTGGCCGTGATCTGGATCTTCGCGCTGACCATTGCCTACCCCTATATCCCGGGGTCGGATACCGCCGCCTTCAAGGGCGTGAGCGTCTTCGTGGGTCTGATGGTGTCATTGGGATCGGCAGGTTTTATCAATCAAATCATGAGCGGCCTGGTGATTGTCTATGCCCGCGCCTTCGGCGTCGGTGATTACGTCCGCCTTGGGGAGACCGAGGGACTGGTGAGTCACGTCGGTCTGCTCTCCACCAAGGTGGTGACCCGCCAGCAAGAGGAAGTGACGCTTCCAAACGCGGTGGTGGTCGGCAACCGGCTCACCAACTTCTCGCGGCGGGCGGAGAGCAAGGGCGCCGTCGCCCGCACCACGCTGACGATCGGCTACGACACCCCCTGGCGACAGGTCCATGCGCTCATGAACCTGGCCGCGACGCGGACCCCCGGGATCCGCAAGGAGCCGCGCCCCGTGGTGCTGCAGCTCGCCTTGTCGGACTTCTACGTCGAATACGAGCTGCAGGTGCGCCTGGAGCGGGTCGAGGACCGCATCCGCATCCTCTCCGATCTGAATGCCCAGATCCTCGATGTCTTCAACGAATACGGGGTGCAGATCATGTCGCCGCACTTCAACAGGCAGCCAGAACAGGCGGTCGTCGTGGAGAAAGACCTCTGGCATGCGTCTCCCGCCGTCGATCCCTCGGACGGTGAAAAAAATCCTTGATGCGACTCTAGCGTCGTCAGTGGTCAGGCCGCGTCGGGGGCAATAGGCGATAGCGGTATTGCACTTACTTTTTGGAGGTCGGCTCCTCCTAGTCGACGCCACCTCCCAGTCGACACTGACACATCCGGGTGGCTGCAGCGGCCGAGCAGGGGTCATGATGCCGCTCGCCACAGGGGTTAACACGAGACCGAGACCTGATGAGCGAGTCCGATCATCCGATGATCGAACACCGATCGCGTGGAGAGAATAAGGCTGTCAATGGCGCCGTCCAGATCGCCATCCGCCTCGGGCTCCTGGCCCTCATGCTGACCCTCTGCCTTTTGATCGTGCGGCCCTTTCTGGTGGCGATCGTCTGGGGGGTGATCATCGCCGATGCCGTGTATCCCGGCCATCGTCAACTGCTTCGCGCCGCTGCGGGACGACGCGCCCTTGCCTCGGTCCTGTTCGCCGTGTTGGCATTGGTGGTGCTACTTGGTCCCGTTGTGATGCCGAGCGGAACCCTGTCCAAGGCCCGCAGAGCCTGAATCGAGGCTTAGTGGAAGGCGGTTTGGACTTGCCGCCGGCGCCAAACCTGTCCTTCATCCCGCTGATCGGTCGGCCGGTGCAAGACTTCCGAGAGGCGGCGTCCTCGAACCTTGAGGGTGCGCTGCGCACGATCGAGCCCCAACTGCGACAGGCCGGTCAGTGGACCCTGTCGTTCGCCAAGGATGCCGGATTGGGCATCCGAAGTCTCCGAAGCGCAGGTCGCGATCCGCCGCATGGATCGCCAGTCAGCGCAATACGTATGGGGGCAGCAAGCGGGTCCGCGCAATCTGGCAACGGCCTTTCTGGGAGCGCCTGATCAGGGACGATGACAAGGTGGCACGCCACCCAGGTCGATTGCCGTAGCGGGGGCGCCAGATCATGCGTCCGGCGTTCGTCACCCCACGATCCACGCGGCCGGCAGAGCTGGACCCCGGGGGCTGGACAAGGACAAGGAGGGCGACGAAAGTCGTGAGTTACAACCGACGGTCGTCAGGATCGCCAGTCGTGCGTGTATTCGGGCAGCTTTGCGCCACAGTCCTTGCAGAACTTGGCATCCGGCTCATGCCCCTCGCTCAGGCACTCGTGACAGGTGCGGGTGGTCGGGCGGCGAAGAAAGCGTTGCGCGGTCATCTCGGCGGTGACGATACCGGTGGGAACAGCCAGGATGCCCCAGCCGATCAGCATCATCGCGGAGGCGATGAGCTTACCCAGGTCCGTGTGGGGTGTGACGTCCCCGTAGCCAACCGTGGTCATGGTGACGATGGCCCAGTACACGGAAGTCGGGATGCTCGTATAGCCGTTCTCCGGGCCCTCGACCACGTACATGGTGGTCCCGAGTAGGAGCACTGCCATCAGCACCACGGAGAGAAAGATCAGGATCTTGCGCGTGCTGCCACGAAGTGCCTGTCCCAGAGCACGGTACTCGGCAACGTAGGCACTGAGCTTGAATATCCGAAAGATTCGTAGCAACCGCAGGACGCGTATCCCTTGGAATGCCACCGCCTGCGGAAACAGAAGGGCCAGGTAGCTAGGCAGGAACGCGAGCAGGTCCACGATGCCGAAGAAGCTTCCCGCATAACGACTCGGGTGGCGAACGCACCAAAGCCGGGCGGCGTATTCCATCGTGAACAGCAGGGTGAAGCCCCACTCCAGCACTTGGAACAGGTCGCGGTACCGACTGGAGATGCTGTCGACACTGTCCATGATCACCACCGCCACACTGACCAAGATGGCTGCGAGCAAGGCCACGTCGAACGCTCGTCCGGCGCGCGTGTCGGCCTCGAAGATGATCGTGTAGAGCATGAGGCGGAGCCCCGATTCGGGCTTGCCGTACTGCCTCTCCGGGGCATGCTCGGTGGCGCCGGGACGGCTGACGGGGGCCATTGGTTTTCTCCTGTGCGACCGATGGATGAACGAATCGTTCTTCCGGGTATTCTACCCATCGCGCACTGGCTCGGACGCGCCTCAGGCGACAGCCGCTGACACCCTTGGCTGACGCCTTCTATCCAAACTTGAGGAGATCCACTTGCCCCAGCAGAGAGAGTTCGTGGCCAATGCCCTCGAGGCCACCGTCCGCATCGGCATCCTGTTGTTGCTGGTGGCCTGGTGCTTCAGCATCGTCCAGCCATTCGTCATCCCCATCGTGTGGGGGGCGATCGTTGCGGTGGCGGAGTACCCCGGCTATCTCAAACTGCGTGGCTGGCTCGGAGGGCGCGGTACAACCGCGGCCACCCTGATGGCGGTGCTCGGTCTCCTGGTGCTGCTGGTCCCGGCGGTGATGCTGGGCGGCACTGTTTTGGACGGCGCCCAGGGACTCGCCAAGGGCCTGCAGGAAGGCACCCTGGTGCCGCCGCCGCCCGAGTCGGTGAAGGGCTGGCCCCTGGTGGGCGAGAGCCTCAGCGCCTTCTGGGTCGAGGCGTCTCAGAATCTGACCGAGACCGCGGCCAAGATCGCCCCTCAGCTCAAGGCCGCGGGGGGATGGCTGCTGTCCACTGCCGCAGGGGCCGGATTCGGCGTCCTGCAGTTCATCATCGCCATCATCGTTGCAGGGGTGCTGCTGGCCCATTCGGAGTCCGCGGGGGAATTTGCCCGGGCCGCCGCCGTGCGGCTGGCGGATGAGAAGGGCGAGGAGTTCGCCAAGCTCGCAGAGGCCATCGTGCGCAGCGTCACCAAGGGCATCCTCGGGGTGGCACTGATCCAGGCCATCCTGGCGGGTATCGGCTTCATGGTCATGGGGATCCCCGGCGCCGGACTCCTGGCGCTGCTGTGCCTGCTGCTCAGCACGGTGCAGATCGGTATCGTGCCGATCACCCTGCCGATCTTGATCTACGTCTTCTCCACGGCGGATACGGTGCCGGCGGTGCTCTTCCTCATCTGGAGCATCATCGTGGGCAGCCTGGACAACGTGCTGAAGCCCATCCTGCTCGGTCGGGGCGTGGACGTGCCGATGGCCGTGATCTTCGTGGGAGCCATTGGGGGCTTCATCACCTCCGGCATCATTGGGCTGTTCGTGGGCGCGGTGGTCCTGGTGCTCGGCTACAAGCTGCTCCTGGCCTGGGTGTACGACCGGTCCGAAGGGCCAATGGCCGACAGCGGGGCGGTGGATGCGGGGGAATGACGCGTGGGTTGCGATGACGAACCGCCGTGATCGGGACTCCGAAAGGCCCTGCGGCTCTGGGACTCGTCAGGGTTCAGGGCGTTTTCAAATGCCCCGTAGCAGGTTCTCGATGTTGTTGGACATCAAGGTCAGGATGTCATCCGATTCCGGCCGATTCGCGCAGAGATCGAGAATCGCGCTTTGAACGCCCCTCTGCTCCAAGCGCATGGCGGGTCGGGGCTCGGCCTCCAGTGGCAACAGAGCTCAGAGTCCCTCCGGTCGGGCCATCGATCCAGCTCCAGCGCAGCGCCACGCCGCCGGGGGAACTCCCAGTGCGTAGGGTGGGCAGAGAGCGATAACGAATCCCAGCTTACGGCCCCTGGGATGGTGGCGCTGCACCGCACGAAGCCCGCAACATATCGGCTGCGTCCGGCGTGGGATACGGAGCTGGAGCTTCGTATCCAACAGAACCAGACGGGGAGGGGGCCAGCTATGCCTCGTTGGTCGCAGGCCTGCCTCGCTAAGTGTGTGGCCCCAACACCTGCTCGATGGCGGCGACCAGTTCCGCCGTCTTGACCGGTTTAGCCAGGAAGATGTGCCCGCCGATCTGGGTGCCGGCCCCGGCGGTTTCATCGCGGGTGACGATGGCGGTGAGGAAGATATGGGGCGTTCCGCGCAAGTCTGGGTCGTCGCTGAGTGCTGCGGCCACGTCGTCGCCACTCATGTCCGGCATCATCACGTCCAGCAGGATGAGGTCGGGGCGGAATTCGCGAGCGGCGGGGATGGCCTGGGTGCCTTGGTTCTCGGTTCGTACCTGGTAGCGACCGGTCCGTTCCAGGTTGGCCTTGATCAGGCGGGTGAGACCGGGCTCGTCATCGACTAACAGGATCTTTTTCATGATTTCGGCTCCTTTCGCGCCTTGAATAGTAGTACGAGCGAGGCACCGCCCCCGTCGCGGTTGCGCAGGCTGATCGTGCCCTCGTGCAGATCCACGATGGTGCGCGAGACCGAAAGCCCCAGACCGGTCCCCTGGCCAACGGGTTTGGTGGTGACAAAGGGGTCGAACACCGTGGCCAGCTTGGCCGGATCGACACCGGGGCCGGTGTCTTGCACGTCGATCCGGATCACCCGCTCTCCGGCCGCGAACCTGGCCTTGGCGTTGGCCGGTAGATCCGCGAATTGGCGGACCCGGCCGAGCTTGCTGGAGACCATCAGTTGGCCGTTGTGCCCCATGGCCTGGACCGCATTCATGAACAGGTTGATGAACACCTGTTTGAGCTTGTTGGGATCAGCGTGGATGGCCGGAAGCTTCGGGGCAAGGGCCTCGGTGACGTCGATGTTGTGCTGGGTGAGCTCGTGACGGACGAGTTTGAGCGAGTCCCTGAGGACCTCGTTGAGGTCTGTGGGGTGCGTGTCCAGCTTGCGGTCCCGGGAGAAGTCCAGCAACCCCTTGACCACGGTGTCCGCACGCTGGATGGCGTCTTCCATGTCGGCGATCACCGGTCGCGCGTCGCTGTCCTGGGGCAGATCGGCGGCCAGGTAGTCCATGCCCATCTGGAGGATGGCCAATGGATTCTTGACCTCATGGGCAACGCCCGCCGCCAGGCGCCCAATCGATTCCAGCTTGGCTGCCTGTATCAGCTGTAGGTGGGCATCCTCCAGGGCCTCGGTGCGGGCGCGGACCTGATGGGCCAGGATCCGATTCCAGGCCAGGGTGGTGACGATGATGGCCAGTAATGCGGTCAACACGCTGAGCGCTGCAGTCCGATAGGTTGGATTGCGCCACCAAGATATCGGGGTCAGCCGAACCCAATCGTCTTTGATGGTCTGCTTCTCCGCCTCGGTGAGGCTGGCCAGGGCCTTGTCCAACAGGTTGCGGAGCATCGGCCAGTCCTTGCGCACGCCCATGGACAGCGCAATGGTCGGTTCGACCTGGAGGACGACCCGCAGGTTGGTGATGTTGTTCTGGCCGATGAAGTAGGACGCGGTGAATAGGTCGCCCAGCATGACGTCGGCCAGGCCGAAGGAGACGGTCTGCAGGGCGGTCTGGATGTCGGGCGTGGCCACCACATCGGCATTGGGATTGAGCGTAAGGACCCGCTCTTCCGAGAAACCACCGCCGACCACGGCCACGGTTAGGGTGCGGGTCATTTCCGCGAGGGGGATGGCGTCCAGGTCGGGGCGGGCGGTGATGATGACCGCGGGGATGATGATGTATGGGGTGGTGAAGCTCAGGTACTCCCGGCGTAGATCGGTGTCGGCCGCCACCGCGAGCATGTCGGCGTCGTGGTTGCGCACCTTGGCCAGGGCATCGTTCCAGTCCTTCACCGGGACCAGGGTGAAGTCGATGCCCAGGCGAGCGCCGATCAGGCGCAGGTAGTCGGCGCCAATACCGACATGCCGGCCCTCGGCGTCGAGGAACTCGATGGGGGCGTAGTTGGGGTCGCTGACGAAGCGAACGACTGGGTGGTCGGCGAGCCAGGCCTTTTCCGCAGTGCTCAGGCTGGCATAGAGCTCGCCTTCGACGCCGCCCACCGGGGCGGTGCAGAGGATGAGCAGGATGAGTAGGGCCAGTCGATTGCGTATCGGCATCGCGGTGCGGCCATCCCAACGCTTGGTCTTCCAGGGTCGAGCGGTCTATGGGTGCGACGGTCTTGACGGCTGCCGCGATCGGTCGATCTGCGCCGATCCATCTACCGCAAAGCCCTTGGGCGGTGTGGTATCTGAGGGATCGGAGGGATAGATACTATGCAGGGCGCCTCGGGCTAACCTCCAGTTGAGGGGACAACTCAACAAGATTCGGAGGTCTGACATGAGACGGTCCGAGACACCTTTTGTTGAACAGGATAGCGCAGGACAGGCGGCGCTTTACATGGCCAGAGAGTACGCCGGTGTGCAGTTGCTACGAGGCAGGTCGAGATGGCTTTTGGCTGCATCGCTGTCCGGCTTGGGTCCCCATGCAGCGTTCAACAGACGCCCACGATTGGCGATGTGAGGGCGTCATTCTCCCAGCCGGCGCGTCGCCTGTACGCGTCCCGGTGCGCGTGGTTCGACGCTAGATAGGCCGGGGGTTAGAGATCCTGGCGTCCCCGGCTCCGCGACCGGGGGGACGAGCCTCAGCTCCGGCGCTCCTGGTAGGCAGTGGGTAGGGCCACCGGCGAAACGCAGTAGCCGTAGAGCACCCGCCCGTCGCGCTCGAGCATGGCCCGCTCCCCCTGTAGGTAGAGGGCGTGGTCGCCGTCGCTGTACTTCTCCTGGGCGGCGCTGTTCGCGCGCATCAGGACCAGTTCCCGCCCGTCCAGCAGCACCCTGGCGGTGCGCTGATCCGCCGTGCGCGCCACCGACAGGATCCGGTCGTTGGCGCAAACATAGTCGATGCGGGCCGGAAGCACGGTGACCTCGGGACCGGAGACGGCGCACCCCTGCAGGGCCAGGCCAACCACCCCGAGGCAGCAGATGACGGCCGCCGCTCGGACACCGCCAGAGCCCGTCGAGTCAAGGCGGAGCGGATGGGATGAGGAGTGAGGGGTCAGTGGACGCATTCGGAGGTTTTCTCTGGGTTCGGATCGTCTATCGGAAGTGGGGATCCGGTTCGGCCCCAACTCGGCGCCCGGTCGGGCGACCAAGACCGAAGCTGGCACCGCTGTATGCTGGCTGGCTTCGTCGCCTTGTTCAATCGGCGGCTGCCATGCGCCGACGCCACTGCTCCCTGTCTTGCTCCTGCAGCTGCCCCAGCCACTGCTGGAGCCGTCGCTGCAGGATTGGGCGGACAGGATGATGCTCGCGCAGGTCCTCGAACTCGCGCAACTGGAGCGCGATGCGGTCGTATCGGGTCGGCGGGGTCTCGAACCATTCGAGGGCCAGGTGGAGGTCGCGGCGCGCCTCGAAATCACGGCCGCCCATCCAGGCCGCCGCGGCGCCGTCGAGCTTGTCGGATATCACGGTCGGATGGACCGAGGGATGGAAATTCAACCGTCCCACGAAGAGATCGGGCGGACGATAGCCTGAACGCGGTTAGCGAGCAAGACCGGCGGAGGCGCTATCCGGCGCTTGCATTTGGGCGAGGGGTCACTTCCGAGCGAGGCGGGGCGGAAAATGCGAACACGGCATGGGACAGAGCACGCATGGCACGAACGGCCCCGGAACACCGCGTTGAGCGGCGGTATGCGCAACGCCTACCAATCGACGCTCTGGTCGAACGGGTGCTCGGGCTCAGGCTGCGCCATCGCATCCCAGTCCGGCAGGGGCTCGATCCCCTCGCCCCCATCCGGGGGTCCGCGCACGGGCGTGATCGATGGCGCCTTCGTGGGCTCGCCGATGTGGGTGAGGATGCGCTTCACGGGGCGGCCTCAGAGATGAAGGCGACGGTGCGCATGTCGGCGCCGCGGTGGGGGCAGACCAGCGGCAGGCACTCGAAAAGGCGTGCGAGTAGCATGGCCCACAGGTCGTGAGCCGAGGAGCGACAGCTTGGCGCCACGACCGCGGGTGGCGGAGCGGTCCCGGGCGGTGGTGGCGCGTGACCGTCTGCAGCGCCGCGCCCGTAGGCGGTGCCGGCGTGGCGGCGGGATCAAGGCGGCGACGGACGTGGGCCGCGGTGCTCCATCCCTGTGGGTTGGCGGCCCTATCAGCGGCGCGGCGTGATTTCGCGCATAGCTGTTTTTAATTACAGCATAACAGGCAAATCCTGGACGCTCGCGGCGAACGACCGCCGGCCGTCGGAATGCTGCCATTGAGATTCAGGAGACGGATGTCGCCTCTGGGTCGTTGCCCCACTCAGGCTCCCAGCCTCAAATGACCGGGATCAGCGTTGAAGCGCCGCTGACGGGATTCCCCCCGACCGGCAGCTCTTGGCCGGTCAAGGGCGTCTGACGCGCCGCATCCAGGCCTCGGCGCTGCTGCGGAGCGGGCGTCGACTGTCCCAAGCGATTTCTGCTTAGTCCGAGGTCATGCCAAGTCGGCGATGCCCTCCTCGATCAGCCGGGCCAGGCGGGCAATTTGCGGCCAGTCGTGCGTGATGATGTCCTGGGCGTGAGCCAGGTTATTGCGCAGGGACTCCATGTCCTTGATCACCCGATTCGCGGCACCCTTGGTCGGGAAACCGAACTCGGCTCGCTGGCGCTGATCTTCCATCAGGATCTTGGCCTTGTCGGAGAGTTGCAGACAGTCCACCAGATCCACGTGCTGGCCTCGCCGGCGGCGTTCCTCCAGGAGCGCCTGGGCCTTATCCAGACGCCCGGCGGAGAGGAGGCTGGTCCAACGCCCGTCCGGCCAGAGGGCGCGGATGCGGTTGACCAGGTCCATCTCGATCAGCGTGACGATCCCGAACAGCCACATGCGTACGACTGGCTTCTGGATATCGCCTCGGGCGATGACCCCGGCGACGTCGCCCATGGCCGTCACGAAGCAGAAGTCGTAGCGGGTGAGGATGCCGATGACGTCGGAGAGAGGTGCGTCTCCGGACACCACTTGGCTCTTGGCGAAGGGGCGCAGGTATTCGCCCGTGGGCGGCGCGCCCTGAGTCCCCCTGCGAAAGTAACCGACGGTGAGGCCCTCGCGGCGAAGGCTGGCGACCTCAAGGTCGTGTCTGGCCAGGATTTCGTCAATCTCGACGGCGGGGGGCACGAGGTCGAACGAGCGCAGGGGCTCGGCGATGTCCCGGGCGGTGAATGCCTCGGTGAAGAGCCGCGCCGCGCGGCGCTGGGACAGGGTCAGATCCCCTCGGGGGGCGTCATGCTCCACGGCCGTGACCGTCTGAGATGGTCTTGGCAGGCCGAGCCGCCGCGCACACTCGGCAACGGCCTTTTGGGCCCGGCGATAGAGGGCCTCGTCGCCCTCGTGGAGGACGTCGAGCAAGGCGGCGGCCTCGGCGAGGTAGACCCGGGCGAAGCTCGGATCGTGGCGGCAGATGTCGCGGCAGTTGTCGGTCAGATCGGCCAGCTTGACGGTCTTGGCCCGGGGGCTGGCCTGGGCCGTGTGCCCGCGGTCGATTGCCTTGCGGACCGCGCGGTTGCCATCGCTCGGCTTACTCAGGTCAGTGAGATCGGCGACGAGCGCCGCGACCGCGGAGCCAAACTCCCGCTCCAGATCCCCGAAGGTGGCAGGGGTGTCTTCGACCGTGTCGTGGAGCCAGGCGGCGGCGATCATCTCCGGGTCGTCGGAGACCTCGGCCACCATGGCCGCGACGGCCTTGAGGTGCACCTGGTAGGGCTGCTGGGTGTACTTGCGTCGTTGATCGATGCGCTCGTGGGCTTCAGTGGCAAACCGGCGGGCGCGGTCAATGAGGTCGCTCATCGGCAGTACTGGGCTTCGACGAATCCATGGGTGCCCATCCGGAAACGCAGGTCCGCGCCACCCGCAGATGCCACGCGAAACTTGGACGGGCATTCGATGATAGATCGAGACGGTGACACCAGCCCAAAGTTTTCGCGTGGAGAGCCGCTCCGTCCAGGCTCCCGCGCTGGCCCCCTGTTCGCGGGTGGCTCAGAGCGATCAGGCGGCCCATCGCCAGGGGGGCTCGGATGCCCAACGGAGGACCCGCCCCCCGCTCCGATCTGCTCCTGGAGGTCGACGAGCGGCTATCGGCTCACCTTTAGGAAGCCGTCCCGCCCTCGGTCGAGATCGACCACGAGGGTGATGACCGCACCAAGGACGAGGATCAGCACGACGGCAGCAAGGGGGCTGCGCCGCCGGGTCAGGCCCGCGTTGGAGCCCGCCATGCCCAACGCCAGCATCGAGCCGAGGAGGAGCAGTAGGATGACCGTCGCGGGCACGCGTCCGTACACGTCCGCCGTGACCCGCATCGCGTGCAGGTCGATCGTCTCGCAGTTCGAGACCCGGGATGTCGGCAACGATCGGCTTCGAAACGGCAGGCTCGCGCAGGGGCAGCCGCGTCCGGGCGATCCCCGCGCTATTTCGCGAGGAGGCGACCCGCCCCGCCAAGCAAATGCCGTCATTGAGGCAGACGTGGATCGATGTGGACTCCAGGGTTACGACCGTCTGTGGCCGACAGCAGGGTGCGGCCAAAGGCTAGAGCCCGCAGAAACGCGGCACCCGGCACTATCGGCCACTGCTAGCCTTCTGCGCCGCGAGCCGGTAGACCGCGTAGGTGTGGTTGCGCATCGGCAGTTCCTGCACCAGGAACGGCATGGCGGCCTTCAGGCAGCAGTTGGTCGCCGCGTTGCCGCTTCATCAGCGCCTGATCTTGCGGGCCGCCTCCTCGGGCTCATCGCGACAGCCCGATGGGTCGTTGTGCGCCCAGCCCGGCGCGAGCGGCCGCGCCGTCATCGAGGACCTGCCCCTGGTCGTCGAGTCCCATAACGAAGGAGAATTGTCGGATCTGGTCATCGACCCTCCGTTTTGACTCCGCCGCTTCGTTAACTTCGATCAGACGGGGGCCTCATCGCCCTGAGGCGGTTCGCTGCCGTGGCTGACCGACCCGCCGTGGAACCGCTCCCGCAGCGACTGGAAGACCACATAGAGCATCGGGATCAGGAAGACGGCGAGGGTGGAGGCGGCCAGCATGCCGCCGAACACCGCGGTGCCCACGGCGCGCTGGCTCGCCTCGCCGGCCCCGTGGGCGATCACCAGGGGAATCAGCCCAAGAATGAAGGCAAAGCTGGTCATCAACACGGCGCGGATACGCAGGCGCCCGGCGTTAATGGCCGCTTGCTGGATGGGCTGGCCCTGACGCCGCTCCTCCATGGCGAACTCGACGATCAGGATGGCGTTCTTGCTCGCCAGCCCGATCAGCACCACCAGGCCCACCTGTGCATAAAGATCGTTGGGCAGCCCGGTGATCAGCAGGGCCAGCATCGCCCCCACCACGCCGACGGTGACCGACAGCAGCACGGCGATGGGCATGGCCCAAGACTCATAGAGTGCGACCAGGAACAGATAGGCGAAGAGCACGGCGAGCCCGAGGACGATGGGGGTCTTGCCGCCGGCCTCCTTCTCCTGTAGGGCGGTGCCGCTCCACTCGTAGCCGTAGCCGCTCGGCAGGGTCGTGGCGCTCAGGTCCTCCATGGCCGTCAGGGCCTGGCCCGACGACTTGCCTGGCGCCGGCTCGCCCTGGATGGTGGTGCTGCGGTAGTTGTTGTAACGCTGGATGAGCTGGGGGCCGAGGATCAGCCTGGGCTCCATGAAGGCGCGGATCGGGACCATGTCGCCCTTGTCGTTGCGCACATGGACGCGGTAGACATCGGCGAAGCGCGCGCGATCACTCTCCTGACCCTGCACCTGGACCTGCCAGACGCGGCCGAACTTATTGAAGTCGTTGACGTAGTAGCCGCCAAGGGTGGCCTGCAGGGCGGTGAAGACGTCCTCGATCTGGATCCCCAGGGTCTGGGCCTTCTCGCGGTCGATGTCCAGATACACCTGGGGATTGTCGGTGGCCCAGGTGGAGAAGACGCGGGTCAGGTCCGGGTCCTGGTTGGCGGCCAGCACCAGGGCGCGCATGACCGCCGCCAGCTCGTCGGGGGTGCGTCCCTGGAGGTCTTCGAGTTGATACTCGAAACCGCTGCCGGTGCCCAGGCCCATGATGGGCGGCAGATTGAAGGGCATCACCCGGGCGGAGGGGATGGAGGCGGTCTGGGCCGCCACCCGGGCGATCACTGCCTGGGCCTTGAGCTCGGGGTCGGTGCGCTCCTCGAAGGGCTTCAGGCGCCCGATCAAGAGGGCGGCATTTGACTCGATGGCCCCGTCCAGCAGGCTGTAGCCAGGGGCCGTCATCACGTACTTCACCGCCGGGTCCTTCATGACGATCTGCTCCACCTCCTTGACGACGGCCAGGGTACGGCTCACGGAGGCCCCCTGGGGCAACTGGATCTCGGCCATGAAGGCGCCCTGATCCTCCTCGGGCAGGAAGCCCGTGGGGGTGACCTTGAACAGCCAACCAGCGCCTACGACGGCGAATCCGATCAGCACCAGCACGACGGCGGAGATACGCACCAGCCGGACGACCACCGCCGCGTAGCCGTCGCGCATGCCGTCGATGCCGCGCGAGATCCGCCCCATGAGCCCGCGCTTGTGGCCCCCGGGCTTGAGCAGGATGGCGCACAGGGCGGGCGACAGGGTCAGGGCGTTGATCGCCGAGATGAGCATGGAGAAGGCGACCACGGCGGCGAACTGCTGGAAGAGCAGGCCAGTGATGCCGGGGATGAAGGCCACCGGCAGGAACACCGACAAGCAGCACCAGGGTGATGGCGAGGATGGGCCCGGTGATCTGGGTCATGGCCTTCTTGGCGGCCGCGCGGGGGTCGAGTCCCTCGTGCTCCATCAGGTGCTCGACCGCCTCCACCACCACGATGGCGTCGTCCACCACGATACCGATGGCGAGCACCACGGCGAGCAGGGAGATGGTGTTGGCCGAGAAGCCGATGGCGAGCAGGAAGGCGAAGGTGCCCACCAGGGACACGGGCACGGCGATCAAAGGGATCAGCGTGGCCCGCCAGCTGCCGAGGAACAGGAACACCACCAGGATGACCAGGGCGAAGGCCTCGAACAGCGTATGTATGACCTTCTCGATACTGGCGTTGACGAAGTCCGTGGTGTCGTACATCACCAGATAGTCGAGGTCGTCCGGGAAACGCTCCTGGAGGGTCTCCATGGCCTTCTTGACACCTGCCGCTACCGCCACCGCGTTGGCCCCGGGGGCCAGATAGATGCCGATGGCGGCGGACGGGCCCCCGTCGAGGCGGGCGACGGCGTCGGTCGACTTGGCGGCCAGCTCCACCCGCCCGAGGTCGCGCACGCGCACCGTCGAGCCGTCCGGGTTGGCGCGGACCACGATGCCCTCGAACTCGCTGACGTCCGTCAGTCGGCCCTTGGTCTGGAGGGTGATCTGGAACTGCTGGTCCTCGGTCATCGGCTGGGCGCCGATGCGACCCACCGCCGCCTGGACGTTCTGGCCCTGGATCGCCGCGATGACGTCGCCGGGGGAGATGCCCAGCGCGGTCAGCCGGTCGGAGTCCAGCCAGATGCGCATGCTGTAGTCCAGCGGGCCGAACAGGGCTGCCTTACCCACGCCGTTCACCCGGGCCAGGGTGTCGATGATATTGATGGTGGCGTAGTTGCTCAGAAACAGCGCGTCGTAGGAGCCCTTGGGCGAGATCAGGTTCACCACCTGAAGCAGGGCGCTGGACTGTTTCTGCACCGTCACCCCGGCACGCTTGGCCTCCTCGGGGAGCTGGGCCATGGCCTGATTGACCCGCGTCTGGACATTGACGGTGTTGAGATCCGGGTCCGTGCCGAGGGCAAAGGAGATGTTGAGCGAATAGCTCCCGTCGTTGGCGCTGCTCGACTTCATGTAGAGCATGTTGTCGACGCCGTTGACCTTGGACTCGATGGGCTGGGCCACGGTGGCCTCCACCACCGCGGCCGAGGCACCCGGATAGGCCGTCGTCACCGAGACCTGGGGTGGGACGATGTCCGGGAACTGGGCCACCGGGATCTGAGTGATGGCGATCAGACCCGCCAGGGTCACCACCACCGAGATGACGATGGAGAGCCTGGGGCGGTCGATGAAGACATCGGAGATCATCTGGACTCACCCCCGCTGGAATCCGCCCCCGTGGAGTCGCCGGCGGCTGGGGCCGTTACGGCCCCAGCGGCCGACTCGACGGACTGGGGTGGGGATGCGGTCACGGGCTGGCCAGGGCGCACCTTTTGGACACCCTGGGTGATCACCAGGTCGCCCTCCGCGAGCCCCTCGGTCACCGCCACCTTGGCGCCTTGCTGGGCGCCGGTCTGAATGCGGCGAATCTGGGCCCTGCCCTCCGCGTCCACGATCAGCACGAAGACCCCTTGCTGATCCACTTGCAGGGCCGACTGGGGGATGACGATGGTCGACTCGGGCTCCCCGGCCTGAGCGACCACGCCGACGAACTGACCGTCCACCAGGATGCCGTCGGGGTTGGCCAGCTCGGCGCGCAGGGTCACCGAGTCGGTGCCCTGGTCGGTGGTCACGTCGATGAAGTTGATATGACCGGTGTGATCGTAGAGGCTGCCGTCAGGCAGGCGCGCGCTCACCACGACGCTCTTGGGGTCGCCGCCCTTCGCCTTGATGTCCCGCCGCGCCTCCAGGACCTCCCGCTGGGTGAGCGGGAACTGCACATAGATCGGATCCGCGCTCACGAGCGTCGCCAGGGGTCCGGATTCCGGGCCCACCAGGTTGCCGACCGTGTATTTGGCGAGGCCCACACGTCCGGCCACCGGGGCCTTGATCTGGGTGTATCCGAGGTCCAGCTCGGCCGCGGCCAGGGCCGCCTTGGCCTGCTCGATGCTCGCCTTGGCGACGGATTGGGCGGCCCGCAGCTTGTCCACTTCCGCCGCCGAAATGTTCTTGCTCTTCAGGAGCTCTTCGCCGCGTTTCAACTGGGCGACTGCGTTTTCCTCCTCGGCCACGGCCTTGGCCACGTCCGCCTTGCGCTGCTCGACGATCGCCTGGTATTGATCCGGCTCGATCAGGAACAGCACCTGGCCGGCCTGCGCCTCCTCGCCCTCGGTGAATCGGCGCTCTTTAAGGAAGCCTGGCACCCGGGCCCGCAGCTCCACCCGATTTACCGCCACCACCCGCCCCACGAACACGGCCTGCTCGTCCACCGGCTCGCTCTTGGCCGCGACCGCGACGACCGATGGCGGGGCGGCGGCGACGGGAGCCTCGGGCGCCTCTGCCCCGCAGCCTCCGAGCAGTGCCAGCGCGGCCGCAACGAGCAGGATCGGGCCCAGCGCTCTCGCAACCCTTTGGCTTGGACCTCGATTAGGACGCGGACTCGGGCGGGGGGTGCTCGAACGGTCGTGCATGGCGGTCTCCGGGAGGGGATGTGTCTTGGAATGATGGATCGGGCATCTCTGCCGATTAATGGCGGGCGCCTTAGCCGAATCGGTCATCCGAGGGTGGGGCTCGAAGCCACCCGGGTGGCCGACCGGTGCGGGCCGCTAACCATACAGCAGCTAGTCCGGGATCGAAAAGGATTCGACGCCGTCGCGGAGCTTCGACCACGTCCCGAACCTTACTCTGGCGCCAGTGCCGACCATGGGTACGTCTGGAATCGGCTTGGTCGGTTCGGCGCTATTTTCAGGAGCATGTGACGACCAACGATTTTCGGCTCCCATCGTCCTTGAACATGTGACCCTGGTGGATATCCTGCCCCGCACCATCACACCCCTTTGACCGCCTGCTCATCGCTCAGGCCCGGCATGTCTCCCCGCCCGCGTGCCCGGCGTCGAAACCGAGCCTGCGGTACAAGGCGCGGCCCCGGGGTCGTCTTCGCGCACCTCAACGCGCGCCAGCCCGAGCTTCCGTTCCGAGCGGTTTTCTGTATACTTGCGCGTTTCTCGCGGGCCCTTCCGCGCCGGCCCCGCGTGGGGCGCTCAGTCTCAAACCCAGGACAGGACATGGTCACGATTCGCTTGACTCGCGGCGGTGCCAAGAAGCACCCCTTCTACCAGATCGTCGTCGCCGACATCCGCTCCGCCCGTGATGGGCGATACATCGAGCGGATCGGTTTTTACAACCCGCTCGCGCGGGGCGGCGAGATCTCGCTGCGGGTGGACCGGGCGCGCGCCGAGCAGTGGATCAAGAACGGCGCTCAACCTACCGACCGTGTGAAGCAGCTCTTGAAGCAGGCAAGGCGGGAGGCCGGCGCCGAGACCAGCGCCCCTGCCGAGACGACCGCCGCCGCCTGACGCGTCGTTCCTCGGGTTGCCGATCCGGTCAGGGGGCGCGCCCATGCTGCCGGGCTCGGGGGCTGACAAGCGCGTGGTGCTGGGGCGCATCGTCGGTGTCTACGGGGTGCGCGGTTGGGTCAGGGTGCTTTCCGAGACCGATCCCCGCGAAGGAATTCTGAGCTATTCCCCCTGGCTCATTGGGGGCTCGGAGCGCCCCAGGAAGGTCGTCGAGGGCCGACGGCACGGCAAGGGTCTGGTCGCCCGGATCGAGGGCTGTGACGACCGGGATCAGGCCGCCACCCTGGTGGATCAGGAGATCGCCGTCACACGGGACCGGCTACCTCCGGCGCGAGCGGACGAGTTTTATTGGACCGACCTCGAGGGACTGGAGGTCTGGACCTGCGAGGGGACGCGTCTCGGGCGCGTCGACCACCTGTTCTCGACAGGGGTCAATGACGTTCTGGTCGTCGCGGGTGAGCGGGAGCGACTGATCCCCTTCGCCTGGGACGATGTCATCCGCTCGGTGGACTTTGCGCAGGGCCGGATCGAGGTCGACTGGGACCCGGAGTTCTAGCGGCGGAATCCGGGCCGGATCATGACGGGGTGTCCGCCATGCGTTTCGATGTGGTCACCCTGTTCCCGGACCTGTTCCGCATTCTGTTGGATCTGGGCGTGACCGGCCGGGCGCTGAGCCGGGGTATTGCGCAGTTGCATCTGTGGAACCCGCGGGACTACACGCGGGATATACACCGCACGGTGGACGATCGCCCCTATGGCGGCGGCCCCGGGATGGTGATGAAGGTCGAGCCCCTGCGCGACGCCATTCTCGATGCGCGCGCTCAGGCACCGGGGAGCCGGGTGGCCTATCTCTCGCCCCAGGGACGCGTGCTGGATCAGGCGGCGATCGGTGAGATCGCGCAGGCCACCGGTTGGATCCTGGTGGCGGGGCGCTACGAGGGGGTGGACGAGCGGTTGATCGAGGGCTACGTCGATGAGGAATGGTCCATCGGCGACTATGTGCTGAGCGGCGGCGAGCTGGCGGTGATGGTGGTCATGGATGCGGCCATACGGCTCCTGCCGGGCACCCTGGGACACGCCCAGTCCGCCGCCCAGGACTCACACATGGATGGCTTGTTGGACTGTCCCCACTACACGCGTCCCGAAGTGGTGGATGGAATGTCGGTCCCGCAGGTGCTGCTGAGTGGCGACCACGGGGCCATCGAACATTGGCGGCTTGGCCAGTCCCTGAAACGGACGCTGGCGAGGCGGCCGGATCTGTTGAAGCAGCGGGCCCTGAGCCAACAGGAGAAGGCCCTGCTCGACGACTTGGGCCGGGCCCTTCCGAGCGATGGGGCCAGGCGAGAACCGGAGACGAAAGGATCATGAGCAACATCATTCAAGAGCTCGAGAACGAGCAGATGACCCGAGAGGTGCCGGAATTCAGCCCCGGGGACACCGTGGTCGTTCAGATCAAGGTGAAGGAGGGTGAGCGCGAGCGTCTCCAGGCCTTCGAGGGGGTGGTCATCGCCAAGCGCAATCGCGGGCTCAACTCCGCCTTTACCGTGCGCAAGATCTCCCACGGCGAGGGAGTGGAGCGTGTGTTCCAGACCTACAGCCCCGCGGTCGCCACCATCGAGGTGAAGCGCAAGGGCGATGTACGCCGCGCCAAGCTCTACTATCTGCGCGGCCTGACCGGCAAGGCGGCCCGCATCAAGGAAAAGGTTTAGGCGCGGCGCCCGCTGGGATCACGCCTGGAAAGACCCTTCGGGGCCTTGTCCGCAACCTTCTACTGGCACGACTACGAGACCTGGGGCGCGGATACGCGCCGGGATCGGGCCTGCCAGTTTGCCGGTGTTCGAACGGACACCGATCTCAATGAGGTCGGTGAGCCGCTGCTTCTCTTCTGCCGTCCGGCCGCCGACCTGCTCCCGCAGCCGGAGGCCTGCCTGGTCACCGGGATCACCCCGCAATGCGCCCTGGCCGAGGGCGTCAGCGAGGCGGAATTTGCACGACAGATCGAATCCGCCCTCGCCGAGGCCAATACCTGCGGGGTCGGCTTCAACAGCATCCGCTTCGACGACGAGATCACCCGCAACCTCCTCTATCGCAATCTGCGTGACCCCTACGGCCGTGAATGGCGAAACGGCAACTCCCGCTGGGACCTGATCGACACCCTGCGGCTCGCCCATGCCCTGCGCCCCGACGGCATCGAGTGGCCCAAGCGTGAATGTGGCTCACCCTGCTTTCGCCTGGAGGAGCTGACCGCCGCCAACGGTATCCCGCACACGGGCGCCCACGACGCCTTGTCCGACGTGCGCGCCACCATCGCCCTGGCGCGGCTTCTCAAAGGGGCGCAGCCACGACTCTTTCATTACGCCCTGTCGCTGCGCGACAAGCATCGGGTGCGCGCGATGCTCAATGAGGGCAAGCCCCTGATCCACGTATCCGCCCGCTACCCCGCGGCCCAGGGCTGCATGGCGCCGGTGCTGCCGGTGGCGGCACACCCCGGGAACCAGAACGGCATCATCTGCTTCGACCTGCGGGCGGATCCGGCCCTGCTCCTGGACCTCGGCGTGGATGAGATTCGGGCGCGGCTCTTCACCCCCGTCACCGAGCTGCCCGAGGGCAGTGGGCGCATCCCGCTCAAGACCGTCCACGTCAATCACGTCCCGATGCTGGCCCCGATGAGCACCCTTTCTCCGCACGCCGCGGAGCGCTGGTCGATCGACCTCGCACTGGTGGCGAAGCATGCGAGGCGAGCAGGGGCAGCGGCCGCCACCATTCGTGAGCGGGTCGTGTCGGTGCATCTGGCGGGGGACCGCCCGGTGGAGAGCGACCCCGATCTCATGATCTATTCCGGGCCCTTCTTTTCGGAATCGGATCGCCGCGTGCTGGAGCGGCTGTGTCGGCTGGGGCCCGAGGAGCTGGCCCAGGCCAGACCCCATTTCGACGATACCCGCCTGCCCGAGATGCTCTTTCGCTACCGCGCCCGCAACTGGCCGCAGACCCTGGCCCCGGACGAACGCGAGACCTGGGACGCCTACCGGCTCACCCGACTCACTGATCCCGATGGCGGCGGCAGCATCACACTCGACCGCTATGAGCAGCGGATCGGCGAGCTCGCCGAGACACACGCGGCGGACCCCGCAAAGATCGCGGTGCTCGAGGCCCTCTCCGATTGGGCCGGGACCGTCATGGACGCGGGTCTTTAGACCGGGTTCGGAAGGAATTCGAAGACCTGGTCCTGCAGCGGAATGACCAATCCATGGCGGGCGGATGGTCCGGGCTTAGGACGCCGGCTTCATGAAAGCGGAGGCTTCCCCGAGGTCTCTCGAGAGCAGGTCGGCGTCGATGCCAAAGGTCGCGAGTCCGGCGCGCAGCTGTTCCAGGGGGCAACCCAGGGACCAGGCCGCCGCCGCGGCGGCCACTGCACTCTCCACCTCAAAGCCGACGCCCGCGCCGCCGGTTATCGGCACCTGTGAGAGTGGGAGCAGAGGCTCCTCGTCGGTGCCGCGCGCGAGCAGGATGACCCCCTCGCGAGCCACCACGGCGCGACCGCCCTCGGCTCGGTGGCTCCTAACCAGGGGGTGATCCGGGTCGCTGGAAAACCAGCAGACGGATCCGCGACAGCGGCTCGCCATGTCGGCGACGAAAGGATCCCGCGCGTTCAGGACGGCGGTCCCGTGGGCTGGAATCGCCTCCACCACGCAACGCTTGACGCGGGCCAGCTCCTCCAGGGTCTCGATGCCCTGCGGCTCCAGTTGGTCCCGGCTGACGTTGGTGACGACCCCGACCAGGCACCGATCGAAGCCCAGGCCCTCGTGCAGGATGCCGGCAACGGCCGTCTCAAGCACCGCGGCCTCGACCCTGGGATGCAGCAGGGCGGAGCGGGCGCCCCGCGGTCCGGCGCAGTCGCGGGGATCGATCCGCCGCTCTCCCAGATAGAGACCATCGCGGGTCGCCATGGCGACCAGGGTGCCGCCGTGGCGCAGGATGTGGGCGACGAGCCGGGTGCTGGTGTTCTTGCCGGTGACGCCAGTCACCGCGACGATGGGGATGCGCCCGTCCTCTCCGGGCGGGAACAGCAGATCGACGATGGCCTCGCCCACCGGTCGAGTTTCGCCGGTGCAGGGTTCCAGGTGCATGCGCAGTCCTGGCCCGGCGTTCACCTCGACCACGGCGCCGCCCTGCTCCTCGAGGGGCCGGCCGATGTCCTGCGCCAGCACGTCCACGCCCGCGATGTCCAGGCCGACCACCCGAGCGGCATCTACTGCCCGCGCCGCAACCTCCGGGTGGACCCGGTCGGTCACATCGCTGGCGGTTCCGCCGGTGCTGAGATTGGCATTGCGGCGCAACAATACCCGGGCCCCCTCGGGCGGGACGGATTCGCCGTCCCATCCCTGTTCCCGCAGCAGGGCCAGCGCGACCCGGTCGAGCTTGATCGAGCTGAGCATGGTGGCGTGGCCGTCGCTGCGTCGGGGATCGCGATTGACCTCCGCGATCAGCCCGGCGATGGTGGAGCGTCCGTCGCCCACCACCTGGGCAGGCTCCCGCAGGGCGGCGGCCACCAGGCGATCGCCCACGACGAGCAGACGGTGATCCGCCCCCGGTATGCAGCGCTCGCAGACGATGCGTGAGCCCTCTTCGCGCGCGGCCGTAAAGGCCTGTTCGATCTGGTCCTGGGTAAACAGGTTGGCGGTGACCCCGCGGCCGTGATTACCGAACTGGGGCTTGATGACCACCGGCCCCGCCAGGGCTTGGGCGCAGGACCAGGCGTCCGCCGCACTGTCGACGGGACGACCCTCCGGGACGGGGACACCGACCGAGCCCAGCAGGTTGCGGGTGAGCTCCTTGTCCTGGGCGATGGCCTCCGCGATGGCTCCGGTCCGATCGGTCTCCGCGGTCCAGACCCGCCGTTGTCGCGCGCCCCAGCCCAGCTGCAGCAGGTTGTCCCTGTTGAGTCGACGCACCGGGATGCGCCGGGCTCGGGCGGCGCGGGCGATGGCGGCGGTGCTGGGACCCAGGCGCACATCCTGACAGAGCTCCCGCAGGCGCGTGAGCTCAGGGTCCAGCTCGAAGGGCCGGTCTTGGATCGCCGCCAGAAGGAGGTCGCGGGCGGTCTCGACACAGGCGCGGGCGAGCGGCTCCTCCTCGAGCTCGATCGCCACTTTGTAGACGCCCGGCACATCGGTCTCCCGAGCCCGGCCGAATCCCACTGGGGTGCCCGCCAGGGTCTGGAGCTCCAGCGAGACGTGCTCCAGGATGTGGGCCATGTAGGTGCCGCGCTCCAGGCGCGTGAAGAAACCGCCGCGCTCGCCCAGGCTGCAGCGGTGCTCGACGAGGGAGGGCAGCCAGGACTTGAGGCGCTGATTGAAGCCGGGAATCTCCTCCGAGGAGCGGTCCCGCAGCTCGCCCAGATCCAGCTCCAGCTCAAGTACCGGGTAATCCGCCCAGATGTTCGGCCCGAGAAGGGCCCAGACGCGGCGAATCTCCAGCACCCTCGATACCCCCTTCGACTATGTGAGCTCAGGCCTGCGCGAGCAGCGGGATCAGGTCCACGCCCAGGGTCCCGGCACTCGCCGGTCGGCCGATCGGCCGCTCGCCTTGCGCCCGGGCCGCCGCCAGGCGCTTGCGCACATAGGCGACGGTCTCGTCGATCCGATCCGCCTGCACGAGCAGCAGACCGTCGGGTTGGGCAAGCCAGAGCGCCGCCTCCACCGCGTGTTGCCAGCCATGGATGGACTGCACGTCCTGGACCCGCTGGCCGGCGGCGAGTCCGCGGCGGATGAGGGACATGATCTCCCCGGGAAGGCGCCCTCGCGTGTAGTGATCTTCATACAAGATCACCTGATCGAAGGCCTGACCCAGGATCTCCCCCTGGCGAATCATATCCGCGTCGCGCCGGTCCCCCGCGGCGGAGTAAACGGCGATACGCCGGCGCTGGGGAAAGCGGCCGAGGGCCTCGATCATGGCCAGCAGGGCGGACGGATTGTGGCCGTAGTCGAAGACGACCGTGGCACCGTCCATCTCCAGCACGTTGAAGCGGCCCGGGCTCTGGTCCAAGTTGCCACCAAAGGTCTCCAGGCCGACTACGAGGGTTTCGTATGGCAGATTCAAGGCCCACAGGGCCCCAGCGCAGGCCAGGACGTTCTCCACCTGGAAGCCGACGCGCCCGCCGCGGGTGAGGGGGATACGGCAGAGGGGGATGGGCGGCAGCTCCGCCTCACCTAGGGAAAGCACCAGGGCCTGGTCCCGCACGAAGGCCACGCGGCCCCCGCCGCGCCGATGCCGGCGCAGCAGCGGATGGCCGCCGTCGCGCGCGAAAAAGAGCACGGCGCCCTTGCACAGCTTGGCCATGGGTGCCACCAAAGGGTCCGCGGCGTTGAGCACCGCGGTGCCCCAGGGGGCGACGGCCCGCACCAGGGTCTGTTTGACCTCGGCGAGCTGCTGCGGCGTGTCGATACCGCCGAGCCCCAGGTGATCCCCCTCGCCGATATTGGTGACCACCGCCAGGTCGCAGGTGTCGAAGCCCAGCCCCTCGCGTAGGATGCCGCCGCGGGCGGTCTCCAGCACGGCGACCTCGACCTGCGGGTTCATAAGGACCAACCGGGCGCTCTGGGGGCCGCTGCAGTCGTCGGTGTCGATGCAGCGTCCGGAGAGAAAGATGCCATCGGTGCAGGTCATGCCAACGAACTGCCCGCCCAGACCCAGCGCATGGCCCAGCAGGCGGGTCACCGTCGTCTTGCCGTTGGTGCCGGTAACGCCGATGACCGGGATGCGACCGGTCTGCCCCGGCGGGAAAAGACCTTCCAACACCCGCTCAGCAACCGGACGTGCAGGGACGGTCTCCAGGTAGAGATCGAGTTGGGGGGCCGGTATCACCTCGGTGACCTTTCCCCCCTGTGCCTCGAGCGGCTGGGTGATGTCGTCCGCGGTCAGTCTGACCTCGGCGACCTCGAGCCCCAGGACCCGGGCCGCCTCCCGGCAATGGGCCGCCACCTCGGGGTGGACAAGGTCCGTCACATCCTCGAGCGTCGCGTCCTCGCTATTGGTGCGGCCAGGTGGCTGCCAATGCAGGGTCGCCTCCAGGCGCCCATCGACAATCAAGGCTCGGTACTGAGCCGTGAGCGCCGGCTCGGCTGCGCACGGCACGCCGACGCAGTCGAGCAGGGTCTTCAGCAACCCGCGATCGCCCGCGGCCCAATCGGCTGCCGGCCCGGCGCGGTCGCTGCGGGTGTCGACGAGGCGCCGCTGCCGGTTGCCCTGGCCGAGCTGCAGCACGTCGCGAGCGAGCCGACGCGACGGGATGCCTCGGGCCCGGGCGGCCGCGAGCAAGGCCGCGGCGGTGCGCGAGGGCTCGGCAGCCCGCGCGGAGACCCTCAGCCCGTCGAGCGCCTGATGGAGATCACAGCCGGCCTTCATCCCCAGGGCATGGAGTATCTGGAATGCCGACTGGGCCAAGTCACCGGCGATCGACTCGTCCGGCAGGCCAAGGGCCACCTGATAGAGGTCTTCGTCGGTGTTTCGCCGCGTGAGGCTGAAGGTCGGCCGGGGGCCTAGACGCGCCGCGAGCTCGAGGATGGTCCACTCCAGGGCCTTGGCAAGCCAGAGGCACTGCTGGGGTCTGCCCTTGAGGGCGCCAGCACGCGGCAACGCGCCCGCTCGGAAGAAGGCACGCAGGCCCAGCCTGACCTGGCTGACCAGGGTGGGAAGCTCCTCGGAGTTCAGGCTTGAGAGATCGAGCCAGACCTCTGCAACCGGATGATCGGCCCACAGGTTGGGGCCGCCCAGCCATCGTACGCGCGTGATTTGCATTTGGTTCGTTCTGTCGGAGACGCCCTTGCCAGGCGCCGGTTGCGTTTTGTTTCGGGACCATTGGGACGAACGCCGGCGGGCCAGACCCGTTGGCGATCTCTCTCGTGGTGGAGGTCCAATCGTCCCAGGGCTCTCTGGAGACCCTTTGATCCCTGATCAGGGTGAGGAGATCAGTTGCCATGCCGAGCCTAATGGACGATCCGTTATGCTATTTTAGGGCCCCTTCAAAGTCGAGCGTCGCTCCGTGAGAAGCGGCTTGGCGACGGCGATCCGGGAGCTCTTCTTCGGCTCCGCGCCCGTCGATCGCCACGACCCCGAGTCCTGGGGCCGTTGCCCTTGGTGTCGACCGAGCGCCCAAGATTTGGCTGGAAATAAAGACCTCAAGATGTCCCGCTCGCGAACCCGTTTTGGCATCCACACCGACGGCCGCTGACCGGTGGTCGGCCGCGTTCCCGCTCTACCGCCATCTGGAACCGCGATGAGTCAGTCCCAGGGGTCCGTTCAATTGGCCGCGCCTCGGGCGGCAGGCCCCGCACTCGAGTGCCAGGGGCCGCTCGATGAGGGAGAGACCTCGCTCGCCTCGTTTGAGCCGGACCTCGATCGCCGCCTCCATTACGGCGAGGGGCGGCTGTGCCTAACCGATCGGCGGCTTCTCAGCTGCGCTGACGGACCGGGCGAAGGCTGGCGGTCCTGGCCACTGCGGGAGCTCGTTCGAATGCGTGCCCGCGACCAGGGTGGGGTCGGCGTGCTGGAGGCCCTGGGCGAGGTGGGCCGTCTCGGCGTCTGGCGTTACACCGCCGCCCGAGGCCCGGCGGCTCAGCGCTTTTGCGAGCGCGTCAATGTCGCCATCGCTCGTTTGGCCGGCACAGCCCCAGAGGTCGGGGAGGATCACAAGAGCGTCTGCCCCACCTGCGGTGCCATGATCGAGCGCGGCGAGGGCGACTGCTCCTTCTGCAAGGCCCCGCCGCTGCCGCCACCGGCCCGTTCCTTGTGGCGCCTGGTACGATTCGCCCGGCCCCGTGCCGGACTCATCGGCCTGGGATTCGCGCTCATGCTCGCCGGCACGGCGGCGAGCCTGGTCCCGCCCTACCTGACCATGCCCCTGATCGATCGGGTGCTGATCCCCAACCAGGCCAGCGGCGTCCCGGTGAACGTGGGTTTGGCGGCCCTGTATCTGGCTGGTCTCGGCGGGGCGGCGCTGCTTGCCTGGCTATTGGGCTGGGGGCGAACCTACGTGATGGCCGCGGTGAGCGAGCGCATCGCCGCCGATCTGCGCGCCCAGACCTATGCCCATCTGCAGATGCTCTCGCTGGAGTTCTTCGGGGGAAAGCGGACCGGCGACCTGATCGCGCGGGTGGGCAGCGACACGGATCGGGTCTGTAGCTTCCTCTCCTCGAGCCTGCTCGACCTCGTCAACGACCTCCTGATGATCCTGATGGTCGCCGCCATCCTGCTGTCCATCGATGCCAGACTGGCGTTGGTGACCCTCGCCCCCTTCCCGGCCATCGTGTGGCTGACCATGAGGGTGCGGGCACGGATGCGCCACGGATTCGAGCGCGGCAACCGGGCCTGGGCGGACATGGTCAGCGTGCTGGCGGACACCATCCCCGGTATCCGGGTGGTCAAGGCATTCACCCAGGAGCAGCGGGAGATCGACCGCTTCAATCAGGCCAACGAGAACGTGGTCGTTGCCAATGGGCGGGTGAACACCATCTGGGCGATCTTCGGTCCCACGGTGAGCTTCCTCACCGACCTGGGGCTGCTGCTCGTCTGGGCCTTTGGTGTTTGGCAGGTCGCCCAGGGCCGGGTGACGGTCGGGGTCTTGACCGCCTTCGTTGCCTATATCGGTCGCTTTTACGCCCGGCTGGATGCGCTGAGCCGAATGGTGGCGGCCATCCAGCGCGCCGCCGCCGCCACGCACCGGGTCTTCGAAATACTCGACCGGGTCCCCAGCGTGCCCGAGCCGACCCAACCCGTGGACCCCGGCCGGGTGCGGGGCGCCATCGAGTTGCACCGGGTCGCCTTCAGCTATGGACCGCGGCGGGTGCTTCACGACATCGACCTGGTGATCCGACCCGGTGAGCTGGTGGGTCTGGTGGGCCATACGGGGGCGGGCAAGACGACCCTCGTGAACCTGATCTGCCGATTCTTCGACGTGGCCGAGGGGGCAATCCTGGTGGACGGCGTGGACATCCGCTCCTTCCCGCTGGAGGCCTATCGCCGCAACATCGGGATCGTGCTGCAGGAGCCCTTCCTGTTCTTCGGGACCATTGCCGAGAACATCGCCTATGGCCGTCCGGAGGCCACCCCGGCGCAGATCATGGCGGCCGCACGCGCCGCCAGCGCCCACGAGTTCATCCTGCGGTTGCCCGAGGGCTATGACTCCCTGGTCGGGGAGCGGGGCCAGTCGCTCTCAGGCGGCGAGCGCCAGCGCATCTCCATCGCCCGCGCCCTGCTCACCGATCCCCAGGTCCTGATCCTCGACGAGGCGACCTCTTCGGTGGATACCGAGACCGAGCGCCGGATCCAGGGCGCCATCGACAACTTGACCCTTGGTCGCACCACCATTGCGATCGCCCATCGGCTGAGTACCCTGCGCCGGGCCGATCGCCTGGTGGTGCTGGAGCGTGGCCGGATTGTGGAGATCGGGACCCACAAGGAGCTGCTGGAGCGCAAGGGCACCTACGCGCGTCTGTATCATGCCCAGCTCGAGCAGGCGACCCAGCACCTCAGCCTCTGATGGATCTGCGCTCACGTTCCCCTGTTGATGCGTTGGAGCAGACGGTGAGCGCCGAGCTTGACCTGACCCTCGATGATTGGGGTCGTCTCGTTCTCACCGACGGGGAGGGAACCGAGACGGTGGGTGTGGTACCGGTGCGCGCCTTTCCCATCAGCGACCCCGGGCGCTGGGTCGTCCTGTGCGACACCGAGGGGCGGGAGCTGATCTGCATCCCGGATCTGGCTGAGCTCCCCGCGGAAATGCGGGCGGTCCTGGCCCGTGAGCTTGCGCAGCGGGAATTCGTGCCCGTGATCCTGCGGGTGCTACAGGTCTCGAGCTATCTGGAGCCTGCGGAGTGGAGCGTGGAGACCGACCGGGGCCGCACGCGCTTCGTCTTGAAGAGCGAGGATGATGTGCGCCGACTGGGGCCCTGCAGCGCCCTGATCCAGGATGCCCAGGGGATCCGTTACCTGGTGCCGGATACCCGCACCCTGGACCCCTACAGTCGCCGGGCGGTGGATCGCTATCTTTAGTCCGACCGCCGAGACCGACGGGTCCCGCCGCCGTGCCTGGTTGCGAGCCGCGGGCCGCAGCACCACCTCCCCATCTAGCCTAGTCGGGTCCTGCCGAGGATTTCATCATGCGCCGAGCCCTCCACCACATCATCCTTCTGGCGGCAACCCTGATCGTCATTAGCGTACCCGCACCCGCGGCGGAGGGGTTCGACGACAGCCTGGTGGCGAAGATCGAGTATCCGGGCTGGTTCAAGGACAGCTTCCTCAACCTGCCGGATGACCTCGCGGAGGGCCGGGACGCTGGCAAGGACGGCCTCTTGCTGTTCTTCTCCACCCAGGGCTGCTCCTACTGTCACCTGTTCATCGTGACCAGTCTTGCCGATCCGGCAATCGCCGCGCGGCTGCAGGAGCATTTCGACACCCTGGGGCTCGAGATCTTCGACGATGCCGAGCTCACGGACTTCGCTGGCAAGGCGACCCGGGTCAAGCACTTCGCGCTCGATCAGGGCGTGGAGTTTGCCCCGACCCTGCTGTTCTACGACCTCGAGGGGCGCCTGGTCTTGCGCCTCACCGGCTACTATGACCCCGCGCGCTTCACCCTGGCCCTCGACTACGTGATCGGTCGTCATTACCAGGATGAGCCGTTCCGCACCTGGCTCGCCGGACGGACCGAGCCGGAGGGCGCGGCCGTCGCCGTCGGGGCGGAGCTGATTGACGACCCGCTCTTCGCCGCGCCCCCCTTTGCGCTCGACCGCTCCCGCACCGCCGCCAGCCGGGCGCTGCTGGTGATCTTCGAGACGCCGGGGTGCCCGCGCTGCGAGCGCTTCCATCGGGAGGTGCTGCTGGACCCGGAGGTGCGCCCGATCCTCGAAGGGATGGATGTGGTCCGACTCGACGCCACGGACGCGGACACCCCGGTGCTGACCCCCGGGGGCGAGCGCACCACCCCCGCCGAGTGGTCCGGGCGTCTTGGGTTTACCCAGTACCCGGCCCTGGCCTTCTTCGAGGAGGGGGGGAGGCAGGTGTTGAAGACGGATGCCCTGGTGCTGAAGAGCCGGATGCTGAACTCGCTGGGCTTCGTGAACGAACGAGCCTACGAGAGGGGCTGGACTTACCAGCGCTTCGCCCGCAGCCGGGCAATCGACAAGTCCGCCGCCGCTCGCGGCGACGGGGGCGATTAGGCCAGTCAGTTGGGGGAAACGGCGCCTGCGCTCAACCCGGAGTATGGGAGGCTGCGTCGGGTCCGTTATCGGTGCGGGGCTACCGAAGGGGATGGGGCAGGTCAGTCTCGCGTCCAAGGCGGAAGCCGCGAACACTGACCTCCCCGCGTTTCGCTGAGCGGATCACGGCGTCTGGCTTCGACCCTGCCCCATGCGCTCGATGATGGTCATCGTGACCAGACCATCCGAATCTGCCACGGGGACGATCTCAACGTCCAGCGATGACTCCACCTGGGTGCCCTGGCCCCGAAGCGCATCGGAGACGGCGTCCAGAACCAGCGGCACATCTTGCCGATCGTAATCTCGCAGAAGATCCGAGGGACGATCAGAAGGGCGCTGCAACGGGTTCAGGATCGGACGGCCCCCGCGCGTGCGCCGGGGCCGAATGGCGGGATTACATCGGCTTGGCGAGGGTGAAGGCCCCGCGGATATCGCCTTGCTTATATCCCCGGGCCTGATCGTCGGGGTAGTTCTCGTCCAGTATCTCCACGACCTCGGGGGTGATGGCGGTGCCGTGGCAGGCCAGACAGACGTCGGCGGTCGGAATGGCCTTTATGAACCGGAAGGAGGTCCCGGAGTCGGTCGTGACCATCTCCCCGAAGGCCAGCTTATCCGCCTCCTCGCCGGCCGCCTGGCGCTCCTCGAAGCGCTCGAGCACGCCGCGCTCCCAGTCGTCGGGGGCATTGGCGCTGTTGCGTGTCTTGAGGCTGGTGCGACCCACGCTCCAGCCGCTCTCGGCGGATAAATCGGCGGCGATCGCCGGCGCGCGCTCCTTACAAACGGGGATCGCCTTGGGCGGCCCGCCGGCCTTCATGGCCGCCTCCAGCTCGCCTTTCAGTTGAGTGGCGAAGCTCTTGATGATGCCCTTCGCCTCCGCGACATTGGGGTTCGGCGCGTCCTCGGCGTACAGACTGCCAGTAAGGACCAGCGCCAGGGCAGTGATTGAAGCAGTCTTTCTCACGGTAGCTCGCTCCTCGCAATGGTTGATCGATCGCCCTCCATATACCCAAGCGGGGTCTCGACTTCAAGGCCCCGGCCGCCGGTTGCTGGCCCGCGCGGGTCGCCCAGTGTATCCCACCGTTGTTGCCGCGGAGCTGGCCGCCCCTGTCGCCGATCTGGCTGATCTGACCCGCGGTCGGTGCATGGGATCTCGCCAGCGGGCGCGCACCTGACCTGGCTCCTAAAGGGAGCCTCGCGCCCGGTTCCGCCACGGGGCCGCGATCGAAGCTGCCGGCACGGATACTGCGCCGATGTCGAAGCGCTATCGGCGGGAGGTGAGACATGGCTTATCGGCTGAAGAGAAAGAGCTCAGTCCAGCGGGGCGTGCGCGAGGCGGCCATGGAGCAGATGGACAAGGCGATCGCCGCGATCACCGACAGCAAGACCGGTCGCCACGAGACGGTGCACCAGGTGCGCAAACGGTGTAAGAAGCTGCGTGGCCTCATCCGCCTGGTTCGGCCGGTGTTCGACGGCTACTCGAGTGAGAACGCGTGTTTTCGGAATGCGGCGCGGGACCTGTCCTTCGTACGCGACGCGAACGTCATGCTCCAGACCTTCGACGACCTGATGGAGCACTACGACGACCAGCTCGAGCGCCGCCAGTTCGACCGGGTTCGCGCCGCACTGGCGCAACGCCAGGAGGAGGTCCTCGAGGACGACGTGGACCTCGATGGCCGCCTGGAGGCAGTCGCCCAGACGATGCGCGTGGCCCGCCACCGGGCGGCCGATTGGAAGATCGACGGCAAGGGTTTCGAGGCGATCGCCCAAGGGCTCGAGCTCAGCTACAGACGCGGCCGCAAGGCGCTGTCGCGTGCCTACCAGGAACCCACCACGGAGCGGTTCCACGAGTGGCGAAAGCGCGCGAAGTACCACTGGTACCACCTGCGACTGCTGCGGGGCGTGTGGCCCGCCCTGACCGCCGTTGAAGGCGCCGCCGCGGACGAGCTGTCTGGTCTGCTCGGCGACGAGCACGACCTGGCGGTGTTTCGCGACACACTGCAGGCGAGCGACCTCGGGGAAGTCAACCCGCGCGACATCCAGACCCTGATCGGCCTGAGCGACCAACACCGCGCCGAGCTGCAGTCGAGGGCCCGGCCCCTGGGGCGGCGCCTTTACGCCGAGAAGCCCGCCCGGCTGGTCGACCGGTTCCACCGCTACTGGGTCGTTTGGCGTGGCGATTGAGCCCCCGACCCGCGTCAGCCATGTGCGCCGGCGCCCCTGACTCGAGTGAGGCTGCCGCCGCAAGCATGCCGGCGTCGCGGCGGCTGCCCGGTGGCTTGCAACCGACCCTGCGTGAAAACCACCAGCCGCACGACTCCTCGCTGCTCGTGTCCCAGAAACCACGGGTTTTCTCTCCTTGGCACGCCACTGGCTCCACAATGGCTGGTCGCCAGAGGCGGCGACAGCCTTTGGGGCCAACAATCGCAACTGAAGAGGAGAGGTCCAATGAATTGCAGACAAGGCTTCAAGCTCGGCATTCTTCTCGCCGCGTCCGTACCCTGGGTGGCGGCACTCGCTCAGCAGGGCCACGATGCCATGACGCAGTCGGGTCAGGTTCCGCCGTCTGCGACGATGTCCGCCGGTGGCACCGTGAGCGGCACGGGGAGCGTCGGTGGCTCGGCTTCGGTGCACGGGGACCCCGCCGGCCCGCCCGGCGCCGGGGACCCAACCAGTGCCGTGGGCCCGCCGACGATCGGTGAGCCCCCCACCGGCGTCGAGATGCGTATGCCGAGCATTCCTTTCATGCCGCTAAGTAAGGGCGAAGCACAAGCCGGCGCCGGGGCGCGATGAGGCTGACGCGGCGCCAGTTCCCGCCTGTCCCTCGGGCATGCGCTGGTCCAGTCCCCCGAGATTGAATGAACAGATGGTGCCCGTGCTGGGCTCCCAGCCTCCGGGCCGGCAAAACGAATATGGACTTGAGCTCACGGCTTGCGTGGCTCCGCAAGCCCCAACGGCACCGGTCTCTGTGGGCGCGGCACACGTCGACGGCCCACCCGCCGGCTCGGTGCATGCCCTTGATTCGGTTCTTGGTTGCCAGCGCGTCGTCCTCATCACCGTATATTCGTGTATCGTTGACGTACCCTTGACGCCCCCGCTGGCGGAGTCCCACCCGCCCCGCGGAGCGGCTGGCCGCGAGGCGGGTACCATGACAGCGCGTATCGGCGCGGACGCATTGGTTCTGATCCATTTCGCGTTCATCGTCTTCGTCGCCGCTGGGGGATTCCTGGTGCTGAGGTGGCACTGGCTCGCCCTGCTGCACCTTCCGAGCGCGCTCTGGGGAGCCCTGATGGAGATTGCGGGTTGGACCTGCCCGCTGACTGGACTCGAGCTCGAGCTCAGGGCGGCAGCGGGAAGCGCCGGCTACACCGGCGGCTTCATCGAGCACTATGTGATCCCGCTGATCTATCCGCCCGGACTGACTCAAGGCGCCAGGTTTGCCCTGGGCTTGATAGTGATCGGGGTAAACTTCGGTATCTACGGCTATTTGGCGATGCGCCGGCGTGTGGGGACGCGACCCGTTCGAGACACCTCTCCGGCCCCGCCCGGCGCGCGGGCGCAGGCGCGCTTGGCGCAGCAAGAGCAGCGGGATCCGATCGACTGATGGCGAGACTGCTCTTTCGACTCAACGGCGTACCGGAAGACGAAGCGGCCGACGTCCGCCGCCTGCTCGCGGCGAACGACATCGAATGGCACGAGACCCATTCGGGGCTGCTGGGTATCTCGATCGCGGCGATCTGGCTTACGGACGCCGACCAGTACGATCGGGCGCGCGCGCTGCTCGATGAGTACGAGGACGCGCGCGCCGAGGGCGCCCGCAGGGCTTATGCCGCCCGCGGACCACGGGGCCGGCTCCAGGCCCTGTTCGACCACATTGCTTCCCATCCACTGCGAGCGCTCCTGAGCCTCCTCGGGCTACTGGTGGTGCTCTATCTCTCGACGATCCCTTTCCTTCACTTCGGCCGTTGAGGCACCAAGCACCCTAGGCCGGTCGCGCGACAGGACGACACCGGTTCCGCAAGCGGTCGACACCGGAGGTTGGTGAGAGAATCATCCACATGCAAATGCCGGATCTCTCCGATTGGACCCACGAGCACGTCTTCAACACCGGCAACCGGGCGGCGGAGCGCGGCACCCGTGCCGTGATGTGGATCACCGCCACGACCATGATCATCGAGATCATCGCCGGCTGGTGGCTCAACTCCATGGCGTTGCTGGCAGACGGCTGGCACATGAGTTCCCATGCGGTGGCGATCGGCCTGAGCGCCTTCGCCTACAGCGCGGCCAGGCGGTATGCCAACGATCGCCGATTCGCCTTCGGCACCTGGAAGATCGAGATCCTTGGCGGCTTCGCGAGTGCGATCTTTCTGCTCGGGGTGGCGTTGATGATGATCGTCGCGTCGCTGGAGCGGATCTTCGCGCCCGCTGAGATCCATTATCGCGAGGCGATCTGGGTGGCTGCCCTGGGGCTCACCGTCAATGTCGTCTGTGCCGTGATCCTGGCGAAATCGGCCGATCATGAGCACCATCACCACCACCCGCATACCCACGGCCACGATCATGCCCACCCGAGCCACCACCACGACGATCTCAACCTGAAGTCGGCCTACCTGCACGTGCTCGCTGATGCCGCCACATCGGTGCTGGCGATCATCGCCCTGGCGGGCGGCTGGCTCTATGGGTGGTCGTGGCTGGACCCGACGATGGGGATCGTTGGCGCCGTTCTCGTCGGCATCTGGGCGCGAAACCTGATTGTCGAGACGGGCAAGGTCCTGCTGGATCGGGAAATGGATCACCCCGTGGTGGACGAGATTCGCGACGCCGTCGAGATCGGGTCAGGACCGGGGCTCACCCGCATTGCGGACATCCACGTCTGGCGGGTGGGTCGAGGCGCCTACGCCTGCGCTTTGAGCCTGGTCACGCAAGACCCGAACCTGACGCCCAACCGCGTGCGCGAGAAGCTGGCGCAGCACGAGGAGATCGCGCACACGACCATTGAGATTCATCGCTGCGACTGAGTCTGCGGCCCCCGTGGAGCTCCACCAGGCGGCGCACCAGGGAGAGACCGATCCCCAGCCCGCCCGGGTGGCGCGCCCGGGACGTCTCCACCTGGTAGAACATGTCGAACACCCCCGGCAGGGCCTCCGGGGCGATGCCAATGCCCTGGTCACGCACCCGCACGACCACCTGCTCCCCCTCCAGGGCGGCACTCAGCGAGATGCTCCCCTGGCCCTCGCTGTACTTGCAGGCGTTGTTCAGCAGGTTGGCGAACACCTGGGCGAGTCGGGCGGCGTCGCCCTCGACCTCGACCGGGCGGGGGGGCAGGGAGACCACCAGCTCGTGCCCGCCCTGGTAGAGGCTCGCACGGGCCAGCTCCGCCGCCTGGGCCAGCACCCCCGCCAGATCCACCCGCTCGCGGCGCAGCTCGAGCTTACCCCAGGCGATGCGCCCCACGTCGAGCAGGTCGTCCACCAGTCGGGCCATGTGCCGGAACTGGCGCTCGAGGATCTCGCAAGCGCGGCGGCCGGTTTCGTCCGCGGTGGTCGGAAGCTTGAGGAGCTCCACGGCCATCCCGACGGTCGCGAGCGGGTTGCGCAGCTCGTGGGCCAGGGTGGCCAGGAACTCGTCCTTGCGCCGGTCCGCACGGCGCAGCTCCTCCTCCGCCCGCTTGCGCGCGGAGATGTCGATGGCCGACGGGATCAGGTGGGTGATGCGCCCCGTCTCGTCGCGCATGGGGGCGATCTGGAAATCGATCCACAGCCGCCCGTCGCCCGCCACCCGCACTGGCACGTCGTAGCGGACCCACTCGCCCCGCGCGGCCCGACCGACCGCCTCGCGCAGCTCGGCCTGCACCTCGGGCGAGTAGCTCCACCAGTAGCAGTCCCAGAACAGGCGCCCGACCACGTCCTCCGCTCTGATCCCCGCCGCCTCCAATGGGGCGCGGTTGACGTCGAGCAGCACCCCATCGGGGGTCATCACGCCGGCGAAGGCGAACAGGCTGTCCAACACCCGCGCGGCGAAGCGCGTGGCATCCCGCTCCGCGGCCTCCGCCCGCTTGCGCTCGCTGATGTCCTGGACGATGCCGATCAGACGCCGGTCGGTGTCCTCCCCAAAGATCTGGCCGGTGGCGGCGACCCAGCGGGTCTCTCCATCGCGGCGGCTGACTACCCGGTACTCGGCATAGAAGCGCCCGTCGGAGCCGGGGGCGAGGACCTGCTCGACCCGGGCATGGGTCGCCTCCCGGTCCTCGGCATGGAGGCCGGTCAGGAAGAGCGGATAGTCGATGGGCTCATTGGGCTCCAGGCCCCAGAGCTCTCGCACGCGGGCGTCCCACAGGATGGCGCCGGTGGCGAGTACGTACTCGAAGATCCCCAGGCTCGCCGCGGCCCGGGCAAGCTCGAGGCGCTGCGCATCGAAGCGCGAGGAATCACCACCAGGGTCAGTCGTGGGCTCGGACATGGTGCGAACCTCCAGGTCCCAGGGGCACGGCCCGGGGCACGCGGCGCCGCCCGTCACGGGGCGCAGCCCGATGGTGGCGACGGATCAAATCGACACCGTGGGCGGCACCGGAAGGACCCGCCGCCGGGTCGTCCCAGCAGCGGCCGGGCGGCCAACATGGTGACACAAAGGGGGGGCTGGCCAAAGACGAGGTGGGGGCGCCGCCGGTGGGGGAGGGGAGGGCTAAAGGACTCAGCCGCCCGATGCGTCGCGCACGCTCTCGAACAGGTCGATGTCCCAGGCCGCCAGGTCACGGCGCACCGCGTCGACGCGCTGGCGCGGCAGCAGTCTCGCCAGGTCCTCGCCGGTCACCACCCCGCGCACCTCGGCCGGATTCTCGCGGACGTGCTCCAGGGTGTGCCAGGCCAGGATGGCGGCGCCCACGGCCGTCGGATAGGAGATGTAGGTGGCCCCCGCGTAGGGGGTGTCGAGCAGATCGCGATAACGCCGGTAGCTGAGGCCGACCGTCTCGATCAGGGTCTCGCGCTCGTTGCGCACCGACTCGCTGGTGCGGATCTCGGCCGCGGCGCAGAAGTGGGTCCGGTGGATGGTCCCGTTACGCAGGTACTCCTCGATGCGGCGGGGCTTCTTCATTCCCGGCAGCACGGCGCGCACCACCGCCTCGACGGTGAGACCCGCCCCATCGGCCACGACCTCCCGGGACAACAGATTCAACTGATAGAGCGCCTTGACCAGGTCCACCTCCGATCCACCCGTGTAGACACCGATGCTCGGGATGTCCGGAAAGGAACGGTGCAGCGACAGGAGCTCCTCCTGGTAGAGGGGATATTGCCGTACGGGCTTGGGCTCATGGGGGAATTCGTAGAGACGAGCCCCCGCGAAGGGCTGGAGCTTGCGCATCCGCCCCTGTTCGAGCTGCAGCGGGTGCTGGGAGAGCTCTTCGAGGGCGATGGTGGGCGCCCAGGAGAAGATGACCGCGTCGGCATCGATATCCTCGAGCAGGTAAAGGTCGATCCGCTCGATGGCGAGGTCCTTGCGCCCAGTCGCCCGCAGGTGATGGATATGCTCCCCGATCAGGAAGTTGGTGATGCCCGGGGAGATGCCGAAGTTGATCAAGGCGGCGACACCGCGCTCGCGCAGGGCCGCGTCGTAGCGGTACTGTGCGAAAGTCAGGGTGCGCTCGGTCTCCGCGTCGTACATGTCGGAGGCGAGGTCGAGGGTGTTGGCTCCCAGGCGTATCCCCAGCTCGATGATGGACAGGTTGAAGGAGGGGAGTGCGGCGTTGACGAGCAGCGCGGCGCCCTGGAGCTGTTCGATGTAGGGCGCCTCTCCGGCGAACAAGGGATCGAAGCCGGCGACGCCGATGAGATCGATCCGATCGAGCAGGTGCTCGGCATGGTAGAGGGCGTCGCGCGCCCCCGCGGGATCAATCGTGTAGACCCGGAATCGCACCTCCACCCCGTCCCGCTCGGCGATCTCGGCGAGACAGATCAACAGGCTGGAGCCCACGGCGCCCAAGCCGAAGAAGACGATGGTGACCGGTCGGGGTTGGCCTTGGTCGCCGCTGGCGGGAGGTGCGTGCACGGACATGGGGGGATCGGCCTCTTGTGCGCGGAATGAGTGGGCGTCGAGTAGTTGTCTATCGGGTCGCCAGGCCGCGCCCCAAGACAGGGGGCCGCGTCGGGACCGCGGCGAAGTCTATCGGATCGCGCAAGGGGTGCGGAAGTCGGCTGCGCCGCGTCCCTTGAGTTCCGATACGTGGGCCTGGACCTGCTCTTGCAGGCCCATCTGGCCGTGGAACAGACGCAAAAAAGCCGCCATCGATGAGCGACGGCGGCTTGGTTGTTCGGTAGTGACTCTATCGCCGGAAGCCTACTTCCAGAACATATACCAGGGCTTGCTGCCCTCCATTCCGGACATGCCGCTCATGCCGCCCATTCCGGACATGCCGCCCATGCCGGACATGCCGCCCATGCCGGACATGCCGGACATGCCGCCCATGCCGGACATGCCGCCCATGCCGGACATGCCGCCCATGCCGGACATGCCGCCCATGCCGGACATGCCGCCCATGCCGGACATGCCGCCCATGCCGGACATGCCGGACATGCCGGACATGCCGCTCATGCCGCCCATGCCGGACATACCCTGCGGATAGAGCATGACGCCACGCTCGTTGGCCTCATATCTGCCGTACATGCCGGCCATTCCCGACATGCCGGACATTCCGCCCATTCCGGACATGCCGGACATGCCGCCCATTCCCGACATACCGTCCATGGCGGTCGCAGATGTTGCCGAACCCATGGCGAGGGCAATGCCCATAGCGCCAGCCAAGATTTTCTTGTTCATCTTGATCCTGTCCTCTCTCAAGTTTTTGGCAAAGTTGGAACCAACTCCCAGGCAACTAATGAGCCATGGAGCATGCCGGACCCGTCGCGGAGTCCAGCGAACACATATATCGATCTGTAACTAAAGGAAAAAATGGTTTGTCTTCATAGAGCCAACAAGCGGCGATCTTTGTTTGGGATCAGCCAGGCGGAGTCGGGAAAACCTGACAAAGTGACAGGAGCTGTCGCCTGCAGGAGCCGTATGAACCGGTCAGGTCACGAAAAAAAGGGAGCTGCCTTTTTGGCAGCAGGTACATCCTTAATCTGCCAATTTGGCACGGGTCGGTCGTCCAAATTGCGCCCGTACTCCCGGCGCGGGTGCCAGAATGCCGCGCCGGTGCCCGCCGGCGCGGCCCAGTCGGAACCCCGATCCGCACCGCCCGGTCCCTCCCTTCCCTCTGAATGCGCTAGACGAAGAGGATCAGGGCGTATTCGGGATCGGACGCTCTCTCCGCCTCAAAGCGGCTAAGCAGCAGGGCCAGCCCTGTCAAAACCCCGCCCGACAAAGCAGGTCCGGCGCAACGTTATCGAGGACCGACGGTTAGGGCTCGACCTGGGCTCGGCGCCGGACGCGCCGGTCTTTCGTGAGCACAATGGACTGCGAATTCTTACCGTGCGACGTGGATGCGCAGACCACAGGTGGTATCGACCCACAGGAGCCATTGCCCAACGTCGTTCCAGTGCCTTGCTCGGCCATCGAGCGCTGCCGCGCGCGACCCTCGGCGGCCCCCTCGAGCCGCGCTCCGACTGCGGTCTCACCCAGATCGCCCTGTGGCTGCTCGGTCTTGTGAGCGTCTCGGCGTCAGCGCGACGCGGGCATGCGCCCGAACCGGCCGGCGCTGAAGTCGCGCAGGGCCTGTTCGATCTCCTCGTGGGTGTTCATGACAAAGGGGCCATACCCGACGACCGGCTCGTTCAGTGGTTGACCACCGAGCAGCAGGACGACGCTGTCCTGGGCTGCCTCGAGGCCCAGCGCCGAACCCTCGCGCTCCATGAGGGCAAGCTCGGCAGGGCCCACCGTCTGGCCGTCGACGCGGATCAATCCGCTCAAGACGAACAGTGCCGTGGTGTGCCCCGGCGGGAGGTCGAGCGAAACCTGCCCCCCGGCCTGAAGCCGCATATCCCAGAGATTCACCGGTGTGAACGTGCGGGCCGCGCCGGCCGCCTCGCCGTACCGGCCGGCGATGACGCGCAGGTTACCGGCGCCTTCCGGCAGGGGAAGCTGCTCGGAGACGCCGAGCGCATCCTGCGCGCCATGTTCATGACCGAGGGCTTCCGCCCCCCTGGTGCTCCTCGCCGGCCACGGCAGCACCACGGTGAACAACCCCCATGCGACGGGACTCGACTGTGGCGCCTGCGCCGGCCAGACCGGTGAGGCCAGTGCCCGGGTGGTGGCGGCACTGCTCAACGACCCGGCCGTGCGCCGGGAGTTGGCGGGGCGGGGTATCGCCATCCCCGAGGACACCTGGTTTATCGCTGGCCTGCACGACACCACCACCGACAAGGTGCGCCTTTTCGACACCGACGAGATGCCCGCGGCCCTGGGCCCGCACCTGGCCCAGCTGCGGCAATGGCTGGAGCAGGCCGGCGACCTCACCCGGATGGAACGTGCCGCGCTGCTCGGCATCGCCGGTCTGCCCGACCGGGCGGTGGAGGCCGATGTGAGTCGCCGCAGCCGCGACTGGTCCCAGGTGCGCCCGGAGTGGGCCCTGGCCAACAACGCCGTCTTCATTGCCGCGCCGCGCCCGCGCACAGCAGGGGCGGACTTGGGCGGCCGCGCCTTCCTGCACGAATACGTCTAGCAGCAGGACGAGGGGTTCAAAATCCTGGAACTGATCATGACCGCCCCGATGGTCGTGGCCAACTGGATCAACATGCAGTACTACGGCTCGGTGGTGGACAACCGCCGCTTCGGTAGCGGCAACAAGGTCCTCCACAACGTCGTCGGTGGCGCCATCGGCGTGCTCGAGGGCAACAGCGGCGACCTGCGTGTGGGGCTATCGATGCAATCCCTGCACGACGGCCGCGGATGGGTCCACGAGCCCCTGCGCCTCAGTGTCTTCATCGAGGCACCACAAGCCGCAATCGACGACGTCATCGCTCGCCACGACCTGGTGCGCCAACTGGTCGACAACGACTGGCTGCACATCTTGCGCATCGATGAGGACGATGGCGTCCACCGCCGCCTGTCCGGTGGTCAGTGGGTGCCCGCCGACACCGTGCTGGCCGCCGTGGCATAATAGAAGGGGCCCTGGGGAGCGTCAGCTACCAGACGACTTCTTGGACCGCCAGCATCCTTGCGGCCTCGCCCCGATACCGGGGCGGACGCCGCCAATGTGCTCGAGCCATCGACGAGGCGATCGAGGGTCACGCCCAAGCCCCAGCGGCGAGCCGACGATCGGGCGGTGCGAGACCCTAGGCCTCCCGCCAACCGAGCTCATCTGCATGCCGCTCGATGACAGCCGGGATTCACTTCCTTCACGAAGTTGCTATCCCGCTTGGCGTCCTGACGACCCGGGGTGCGTGCCTGCGCGCTATGCGGAAGGACACGGATGGCGACACATAGATCGCGGTCTATCAATATGCGATAAAAGATTTATTAGATGCGAGAGATGGGCTTTCTATAGACTATCTATCGATCCGGGGCACACCTGATACTACCGCCAACCCAGCAACAGAACAGGAGTTGATCATGGCTGTTAAGACCTATGACGCGGGCGTAAAAGAATACCGCGACATGTATTGGACGCCGGACTATGTCCCGCTCGATACCGACCTGCTTGCCTGTTTTAAATGCACCGGTCAGCCCGGTGTTCCGCGCGAAGAGGTCGCCGCGGCTGTGGCGGCGGAATCCTCCACCGGTACCTGGTCAACGGTCTGGTCAGAGCTTCTGACCGATCTGGAGTACTACAAGGGTCGCGCCTACCGCATCGAGGACGTGCCCGGGGACAAGGAGTCCTTCTACGCCTTCGTCGCCTATCCGATCGACCTCTTCGAAGAGGGCTCGGTGGTGAACGTGCTGACCTCCCTGGTGGGCAACGTGTTCGGCTTCAAGGCGCTACGTCACCTGCGCCTGGAGGACATCCGCTTCCCGATCGCCTACATCAAGACCTGCAATGGCCCGCCGGCCGGCATCCAGCTCGAGCGCGACCGGCTGAACAAGTACGGCCGCCCGATGCTCGGCGCCACGATCAAGCCGAAGCTAGGTCTATCCGCCAAGAACTACGGCCGTGCCGTCTATGAGTGCCTGCGCGGCGGCCTCGACATGACCAAAGACGACGAGAACGTCAATTCCCAGCCATTCATGCGCTGGCGCGACCGCTTCGAATTCGTCGGCGAGGCCATTCAGAAGGCTCAAGCCGAGACCGGCGAGCGCAAGGGTCACTATCTCAACGTGACCGCCCCCGATCCGGAGCAGATGTACGAGCGCGCCGAGTTCGCCAAGGAGGTTGGCTCGCCGATCATCATGCACGACTTCCTCACCGGCGGATTCACCGCCAATACCGGCCTGGCCAAATGGTGCCGAAAGAACGGCATGCTGCTGCACATCCACCGCGCAATGCACGCGGTCATCGATCGCCATCCCAAGCACGGAATCCACTTCCGCGTGTTGGCCAAGTGCCTGCGCCTCTCCGGTGGCGATCACCTGCACACCGGCACCGTGGTGGGCAAGCTGGAGGGCGACCGCCAGTCCACCCTGGGCTTCGTCGACCAGCTCCGCGAGTCCTACGTCCCTGAGGACCGCTCCCGCGGTGTCTTCTTCGACCAGGACTGGGGCTCCATGCCGGGCGTCATGGCGGTGGCCTCCGGCGGCATCCACGTCTGGCACATGCCGTCCCTGGTGACCATCTTCGGCGACGACTCGATGCTTCAGTTCGGCGGAGGCACCCAGGGTCACCCCTGGGGCAACGCCGCCGGGGCGGCCGCCAACCGCGTTGCCCTGGAGGCCTGCGTCAAGGCGCGCAACCAGGGCCGCGAGCTGGAGCGAGAGGCCCGCGACATCCTCACCGAGGCCGCCCGAAACAGCCCGGAGCTGGCCATCGCGATGGAGACCTGGAAGGAGATCAAGTTCGAATTCGAGACCGTCGACAAGCTCGACGTCGGGTGAGCTGAGACCCTTCGTCCAGTGGACGAGGCTCTTTCATAAACCGGGAGCTCGCCGAACGATCGGCCGGGGTGGCCGGGTTGGAGCCAGGGCTCAGGGACGAGTATCGGCGCCCACGCCAGAACAGCGCGAACCTGTCGGTCTCGGTGGAGATCGACGACATCGACCAAGAGGACAACCCAATGAAAAGCACTGCAACCATGGGCGATTACCAGACCGCCCAGACCCTGGAGACCTTCGGTTTCCTGCCCAAGATGACCCAGGACGAGATCTACGATCAGATCGCGTACCTGATCGCCAACGGCTGGACGCCGGCCATCGAGCACGAGCACCCGAGCCGTGCCTCCAACCACTACTGGACGATGTGGAAGCTGCCGTTCTTCGGCGAGCAGGACCTGGACAACGTGATGGCGGAGATCGACGCCTGCCACCGCACCTATCCGGACCACCATGTGCGACTGATTGGCTACGACAACTACACCCAGAGTCAGGGCGTGTGTTTCGTGGTGATCGAGGGCAGGGCATAGGCACGCGAAGCGTCGGCACTGGCTCCCACGCCGGGGCATGGGAGCGAGCGCGTCGGCGAGGCGGTCCACGGGGTCGACAGCAACCAGCGGTTAATCGGTAGACGGGTGAAGTCATGACACGAGAGAGCAAGGCACAGGGGATGAGTGGGCGCGCGCTGGCACTGGCGAGGCGCAAGGCCTTGTCGGGGGCCGGCAAGACGGCCATGCAGTCCTCCGAGCGGAGCAGAACGCGTGCGGATGCCGGTGTGAGCGCTGCCCCCGCGGCGGTCCCGGCACCGGTCAGGACTTCGGCCCCGAGGATCACGCCGCAACCACAGCCGGCCCCGGAGTCGAGGTCGCGGCCTGCCGCGAGTCCCGTGGCTGCCCGTCGGGCAGCGGCGCCCGCCGCCGCGAGCTCGAGCCGGTCCGCCGCGCTGGAGCGCCGCAAGGCGATGTCCACCAGGGGCAAGATCGCGGCGGGCAGGAAGGACCGTGTGCGCGACGGCATGCGCACCAAGCCGGCGGTCGAGCCGGCCCCGGCCCGGGAGACGGCGGGCAAGGAAGGCTGCTCCTGCGCCTGCAAGGGCGAGGTGGAAAGCGGGGAGGTCGCGCTCTCGCGTAGCTTCAGCCCGAGCCGTGCCGATGCGAGTCGAAATGGCGGCCGCGCCAAGGTGCGCGGGCCGCGCCGCAATGATGCCCTGACCAACCCGGGCCGCGCCGCGTCCCTGGCCCGTCGCCAGGCCCAGTCCGCGCGCGGCAAGGCCGGGCTGAGCGCCAACGGCATGACGGCGGCACAGACCGCCCGGGCAACCAATCCGGACCTGACGGGACGCGAGCTGGCCAAGGCCCTGCGCGAGCAGCGCAGTCGCCGTGGTGGCGCCGGCCAGAAGAAGTCCGCGCCGGCGGGACGTGTTCGCACCGCACGCCCCATCGCCCAGCAGGGAGCGGCACAGGATGCACCGTGGAAGGTGGGCGTGAGCGAGACCGCACATGGTCAGAACGTCACCGGCACCATGGTCGGCCGCAAGCGCGGGGTCACCGGCGACGAGGCGAGCACTTGCCGCACCGTCACCGGCACCGAATATATGGGAGCCGACATCTTCCGTGACTTCTGCCAGAGCGAGCCGGCGAAGACCCCCATCCGGGTGGGTGCGAGTCCCACCAGTGGCGGCAACCCGATCACCGGCACCGAGGTGGGGCGCAGCAGAAAGGTCACCGGCGACGAGCCGGGCACCTGCCAGGCGATTACCGGCACCGAATACATGGGCGCGAATCTTCAGGAGGCGTTCTGCGGGATCAAGTCCGAGAAAGGTCCCGCGAAGGTCACCCGCGCCGAGAGCCGCGGCGGCAAGGTGGTCACCGGCAGCAATGTCGGGCGATCGAACAAGGTGACCGGAGACGAGGTCGGTGCAAACCGTGCCCTGACCGGCACCCAGTACATGCAGCTCGGGGCCCCGGGCGTCGCCCCGCCGAAGGTCGGTGCGAGCAGGACCCTGAGCGGCGGAGCGGTGACCGGCAGCATGGTCGGCCGCCACAAGTCGATGACCGGAGACGAGGCCGGCAGCTGCCGCAACATCACGGGTGACGACTACATCGGCCAGGAGCAGTACGGCCAGTTCTGCGAGACCGTGCCCAGCCGCAAAGAGCGCAAGGTCGGCGTTTCCGCGACCCTCGGCGGCGAGCGGGTCACCGGCACGATGACCGGGCGCGCCGGCCGGGTGACCGGCGACGAGCCTGGCACCTGCAAGTCGATTACCGGCACCCCCTATGTCGGGATCGAGCAATACAGCGAGCATTGCGAGCCCAGACAGGTCACGCAGGCCGCCGCGCGGATGCAGGGCAGCAAGAGGATGTTCGGCTCGGTGATGACCGGCATCCAGCCCGCCGTCGGCGGCAAGATGACTGGCGACGACAAGGGCGCCTGCGAGCCTGTCACGGGCACGCCCTACGTCGGTGCCGACCAGATTGCCGGGGCCTGTCCCGCGGTGCCCGCCGAGCCGGGCAGCCCGGACTTTCCCCAGCCGCTGCCCGGTGCCGGGGAGCCCGAGCCCTGGGCCGAATTCAGTATCGAGTCGCCGGCCCATGCGGCGAAGGCGCCCAGACAGATGACAGGGGTGACCGGCACGGCCCTGGAGGGGGGGCGGATCACCGGACCCTTCGGGATGGCCAGCGGCAAGGTTACGGGCACCGAGGAGGCCAGGTTCGGACGCGGTGGGCGCGGCCCGAGCGACCCGGCGGCACCTGCCGAGGTAGCGATGGTCCACGGCCGGGAGAAGACGCGGATCACCGGGGAAGGTATCAACGCGGGACTGAAGATCACGGGCGACGATTGGGATCGTGGTGATCGAGTCACCGGCACCGAGGGCACCTCGGCCCAAATCCGCAACCCGAGCCGCCGCGGTCCGGTGGTGCCGATGGCCGCAGCGATGGCCAAGGGTCGCCCGGAGGGCGTGCCGGAGCCGGTCAGCAAGGTCACTGGGGGCAGCGGCAACACGGAGAAGGGTGCGTTGATCACCTACTCGGGCGGGGCTCGCGGCTGAGACCGGGCGCGCGACAAGACAGAACCAGCGATCGTCAATCCAACGGATAGGCAAAGATGCAGCTCGATCATCGCCAATCACGGGGCCGCCAGACCCTGGGCCAGGACCGGATCATCGGCACCGCGCCGATGCGCCGCCCTGGCGCGGTTGGGGTGGGGGCCGCCATCGGCACCGGCACCACCCCCCGCGGCAGCGCCGCGGTCCGCGATGGTCGGACCGGCAGCCGCGCGGTGCGCGGCGGTCTGGGCTTGGCGGGTGGTCACGTGCTGGCCCGGGGCGAGGAGAACGCGCGGCTCAACGACTACGAGCAGGGCGTGAAGTCCGGTTTCGACGCGATCGTGCCAACCTTGAAGCGCATCTCGGCGCTGCAGCACGAGGCCGACTTCGAGGCGCAGGCCCAGGCGATTGCCCGGCGTGAGCTCGGCTTCGATCTGCCCGGGGACATCCTCGCCGACGCCTGGGTCGATCAGCTGGACATGCGCCGCCTCTACGCCTGGTGCACCTTCGCGACCTACCGCCGGTTCTGCGACGAGTTCTTCACCCGCGACCCGCTGGCGGCGGATGACGCGGACAGCTTCGAGGGCTTCCTCCAGACCTGCGGTTTCCACACCCTGGACATCTCGCCCTGCGCGGACGGCCGCCTGGCGCATGTGATCCGCTATGTGCTGCGCCTGCCGCACCGGGCGGTGCGCCGCAAGTCCTACGCGGGGGCGATGTTCGACATCGAGGACAGCATCCAGAAGTGGGTCGAGGTCGAAATGCTGCGCTTCCGCGTCGGGCTGCCGAACACCGCCGACGCGCCGACCCGCTATCTAAAGGCGGTCACCTATCACTACAGCTCGGTGGACCCCCGGCACGAGGGCTGCGCCGCCCACGGCTCGGACACCGCAAGGGCGGCGGCCGCCGGCCTGGATCGCCTGCTCGGTTTCCAGCAGGCCATCGAGAACAGCTTCTGCTGTGGGGCCTCGATCGATCTCCTGTTGGTCGGGGTGGATACCGACACCGACGCGATCCGGGTGCACGTACCGGACGCCGACGGCGCAATCGAACTCCACCGCTACGTGGACGCGATGGAGCTCTACACCGCTACCGCGCGACTGGACGCCTCCCGTGCGATGCACGACATCCACGACGCGGTGCGCCAGTCTTCGCCCGGGGTGGTCGAGGGAATGGCACGACTGATCGAGCGCCTGATCGTGAACAACCTCTCCCAGATCGCCTACGTGCGCGGCTATCACGGGGATCACTATGCCGACGTCGGGCATGCCGAGCGCTTCATTGGGGCCGGGGTCGGATTCGAAGAGATCCAGCTGCGCAACCTGATGTATTTCGCCTACCTCGACACCGTCGAGGAGGCCACCCAGGATCTGGACGTCGGCATCCGGATCTTCACCGGCCTGAATGTCCGCCATGGCTTGCCGGTACCGGTGGTGGTCCGCTTCGACTACCACGGTCAGGTGCCGGGGGCGCGGGATCGCGCGGTCGAGCATTGCCGTCGGGTCACCGCGGCCATCGTGGCCCGCTACGCGGACCTCTCCGCACGGGGCCTGCTGCACCTGCTCCAGGTCGTGCGTGACTGCAACGCCGACGGGCCGATCGAGGTCCTGGAATGCACCGTCAACGCGGAAACCAACGCGGGGGGGCACTGATGAAGATCTGTCAGGTCGAGCGACCGCTGGTCGCGACCAACCGGATCCCGGGGCTGGAGCACAGGCACCTCCAGGTGGTGCGTGACGGCTCGGTGAGCGCGGTGGCGGTGGACGCTGTGGGCTGTATCCCGGGTGACTGGGTGATCTGTGTCGGCAGCTCGGCCGCACGCGAGGCGGCGGGGAGCAAGGAATATCCGAGCGACCTGACGATCGTCGGGATCATCGACCATTGGCCGCCGAAGGGGGTCGAGTGATGGACATCTACGAGGTGGAAGGCGCCTTGGTGTGCACCCGGCGTATCGACGGACTCAAGCACGTGAGCCTGCGGGTGCTGCGCGACGCCAAGGGCAAGCGCCAGGTGGCCACCGATCCGGTGGGCGCAAGGGCCGGAAACCAGGTGTTCACGGTCAGCGGATCCGCGGCCCGTTATGCCCAGGGCGACTTCGGAGTGCTCACCGATCTGACGATCGGCGGAATCATCGACTTCTGGAATGAGAGATCTGTGGTGTCGGACGCCTCCTCCGAAGAGGCCCCGCAACCGTTTGAAACTGTGAGAACGATCGAGCGAATCAGCAGGAGACCAAGTGATGGCAAGTGAAAACTACGGTATCGCACTGGGCATGATCGAAACGCGCGGGCTGGTACCCGCCATCGAGGCGGCGGACGCGATGACCAAGGCGGCAGAGGTGCATCTGATCGGTCGCGAGTTTGTCGGCGGAGGCTACGTCACCGTGCTGGTGCGCGGGGAGACCGGTGCGGTCAACGCCGCGGTGCGCGCGGGCGCCGACGCCTGCGAGCGGGTCGGCGACGGGCTGGTCGCGGCGCACATCATCGCGCGTCCGCACCGTGAGGTGGAGCCGGTCCTCGGCAAGCAATTCTCGATGCCGGAAGAATGACCAGGCGGCATTCCCCGGCTCGCCTTCCAAGAGGCGCGACTCTCGGACCACTCCGTTTTCAGTCGCTTGGTTGACTGAAGATGGCGGGCCATCCGTGGCCCATGCGGTAACCTCAATCCAATCCATAACTTTCCTAACGGAGCAATGAAGATGGCAAGCGAGAACTACGGTATTGCGTTGGGTATGATCGAGACGCGGGGGCTGGTTCCCGCCATCGAGGCCGCGGACGCCATGACGAAGGCGGCGGAGGTGCGCCTCATCGGGCGCGAGTTTGTTGGTGGCGGCTACGTCACCGTGTTGGTGCGCGGCGAGACTGGTGCGGTCAATGCCGCGGTCCGAGCGGGGGCCGACGCCTGCGAGCGGGTCGGCGACGGGCTGGTCGCAGCGCACATCATCGCACGTCCGCACCGGGAGGTGGAGCCGGTCCTGCCGACCGGCGGTGCTGCCGAGTCGTCGGCGCGGGCGTCCTGACGCGGCACTTGACCTGAAGCGATCCGATGCCGGCGCAACGCAGCGACCAACGGGTCCTGGGCTTTCTGGGGCGCGCCCTCAGCCTGGAGCTATCAGCGGTTCAGCTCTACAGCACCCAGGCGCGACTCGTCGCGACCTGGGGGCTGGACGAGCCGGCCCGCCGGCTGCGTGAAGAGGCCAATGAAGAGATGCAGCATGTCGAGCGGATCATCGCGCGCATGCTCGCCCTAGGGGTCGCACCCAATGCATCGCAGCTGCGGCCGGTCATGATCGGGGAGGATCTGAGGTCGCTTCTCGAGGCCGACTACGCGTTCGAGACGGAGCTGGTGCAGCTGTATCTTGACGCGGCAACCCACGGCGAGCGCATCGGCAGCTATGATGATCGCGTTTTCTTTCAGGCCCTGCTGGAAGAAGAGCAAGCCCATGCGCGCGAGCTGATTCTTTGGATGCAGGCGCTCGAGCGACCGATCGCCGCAGCACCGCAGCAGCGGATCGGCCGATGAAGGCGACGTACGGTTAATCATTGGAGACGATTGATGAACCAGACTTGGCGGGAAAGACCGCGACCAGCACGTCTCGAAGGCCGCTACGAGTTCGAGAACTACCTCGCATTGAGGGACTTTCTTGATTGTGCGGCAGAGCTCTCCGAACGCGAAGGACTCTATCCGGATATGGGCTTCGGACGGGACTACGTGAACATCACGATCCGCGCCGAGGAGGGAAGCGAGGCACTGGCCGACAAACAGCGACGTTTCGCCCAGCTCCTCGACGAGCTGTGTTTGACCGTGGGCACCGCCTGAACGACGCAGATGCCGGTCGTTGCGCTGGTCGGAAACAAAGGAGGGGCGGGCAAGACGACCTTGTGCGTCAACCTGGCGTCGGCCTTGTCGGCCCATGGCCCGACCGTTGTGCTGGATGCGGATCCGCAGCGGTCGTCACTGCAATGGCGGGCGCTGGCAGACCGAGACAACGCTGTGCGGGTTCTCGATGCGACCGATAATGTTGAGGCGCTGATCCGTGAATCGCGCATCGAGCACGAATTCGTGGTGATCGATTGCCCGCCGTCGGTGCATGCGGCCCAAACCGCACAGGTGCTCGGCGCCTGCGATGTCGCGCTGATCCCCGTGCAGCCGTCGCCGCTGGACATCTGGGCCACCGTACACATCGAGGAGAAGGTGGAGCAGGCGCGGCGGATCAATCCGGGGCTTCGCGCGGTGCTCGTGATCAACCAGCTCGAGCCCCGCACCAGGCTGTCTCGATTGATGCGCCAGGCCCTCGCGGAGCTGGGTCTGCCGACGGCGCAGACGGCGATCCGACGCCGCGTCGCCTACCGCAGCAGTGTGCTTGATGGCCGCTCGGTGATGGACCTCGGCAGCCGGGGGAGTGACGCTGCAACGGAGATCCGCGAACTCATCCAAGAGGTACTCAGGGCATGACCACCAATGACAAGACCGGCGAGAAGCTGGTCGCATCGATCCGCCGTACCAAAAAGGCCGCGGCCCCCGCGAGCGATCCCGCGGATGCTGGGAAGCCCGGTTTGGGCCAGAATGCAACCGGCGTGACCGGTCAGGCCGAGACCGTCCCGCCGGCACCGGAGAAGACCGATGCGCTAGACACCTATCGGTCGGCGGGGCGCGTCTGGCCGGACTGACAGCCGCTCGGGCAGCGCCATTTCTCCCCCACTTCACCACGAGCCAATCGAAGAACGACCCGTGCCCCCGTTGAGCGAACAGGCCTATACGCCGCCCGCGGCCATGCCTCATTATCTGATCAGGCATGCCAGCCTGCGTCAGCTGCAGGTTTTCGAGGCGATCGTTCGACTCGGTAGCTTCACCCGCGCCGCGGACGAGCTCTTCGTCACCCAGCCAACGGTGTCGATGCAGATCAAGAAGCTGGCTGACGCCCTGGGTATGCCCTTATTCGAGCAGATCGGGCGCCAGGCACGGCCCACGGAGGCCGGGGCCGAGCTCTACCAAGCCTGCCGCGCAATCTTCGAGACCCTCGCCAACCTCGAGATGAAGGTGGCCGACCTGAAGGGGATCAAGCGCGGTCGTCTGCGTCTCGGTGTAATCACGACGGCGAAGTATTTCGCGCCGGAGGTGCTCGGTGAGTTCTGCAAGCTGTATCCGGGAATTGAGGTGGCACTCAAGGTATCGAACCGGGACCGCATCATCGAGCGCATCAACGCCAACGAGGATGATCTATACATCATGGGCCAGGTGCCCAACGACCAGTCAGATGTGGAAGCGATCATATTCGCGCCGAACCCGCTAGTGGTGATGGCGCCGCGGGACCATCCTCTGGTCGGACAGAAGAACATCCCGATGACCCGCATCGCGGAGGAGCCATTTATCCTTCGTGAGCCGGGGTCGGGGATCCGCGATACGATCATGAAGGTGTTCGAGCAGCTACGAATAAGGCCCCACGTGCGCATGGAGCTCGGCAGTAACGAGGCGATCAAGCACGCGATCGTGGGCGGTCTCGGACTCTCCGTGCTGTCGCTGCATACCTTGACGTTGGAGGGGGCGAACGGTCAGGTCGCGATCCTCGATGTCGAGGGCTTTCCGATCATGCGCCAGTGGTATTTGGTGTATCCCAAGGGCAAGGAGCTGTCGCTGGTGGCCCGGGCCTTTCTCGACTTCGCATTGCGCATCAGCCCAAGCATACATGAGCGTATGGCGCGCCTGTGGCCAAGTCTCGGCCAGTCCTCCACGGCCGCCACAAACCCGTCTCCGGCGGCACACCACAAGAAGGGCCCCTGAGCCCCGGGGTAGCCAGACGTCGCCGGCACGATGACGGCACGGCGCCCTGCTTTGTGTTTGCTCCCCGACCGTTGCTGTGCCGGCATTCTTGACCGATCGAAGCCCTCGAGCGATGGCGTGCGGGGTGCCGGCCAGCGTGTAGTCGGTTCGGGGAGTTCGTCGAGGTGAGCAACACCAGGAGAGGGCTGATCAAATCTCTCAGCGGATCTGATCAGCTCGCCTCCCGAGAGGTGTGACTCTCGGGAGGGCGTGTCTCCAACGACTTGGGACCGCTGAGAATTCTGGGCCATCCCTGGCCCGGTTGGGAAGTTCAATCAGTCAGCGCTTCTCTCGCCGTCGAATCCAGTGCCACCGACAGCGGTCACCTTCGCCGGGGTCCCATCGACCAAAACGAAGGTCTCTGACCCCAGATCGCCATCCAGGACGAGGTCGGCGCAGGCCGTCCCTTCCTGCTTGTGATTGCCGGCCGACACTTGACCGTATTCGGCGCCCGATTCGCCTTCGGAGGAGGGCGAGTCGCTCCAGCGGCGCGGGAAGGAGACATCGGTGAGATGCACCGTTCGCCGTTCCTGCCGGGTCATCGGCTCGCGAAGGACCGTTCGTCCGTCTGCCCGAGCAGCGTACGCAGGGCAGTCTCCTTGTCCGGATAGAAGGACTCGGGCCCCAGCAGTTCAACAAGCCCAGCACGCTCCAGCACGCTGCGGACCTGGTGCTTCAGGCCACTGAAGGCCAGGCGGACGTTGACCTTGCGCAGTCCTTCGGCGACCTCGCGGATCTTTTCCTCACCGGACGCGTCGATGTCATTGATGCCGCTACCGATGACCAGGATCACCGCGGCATCGGGGAAGTCGGCATTCGCCTCCAGGATGATGTCCTCGAAGTAGGCCACGTTGATAAAGGTCAAAGAGCCATCGAAGCGGACCGGTACCACGCGCTCGCTCAGTGGCCGGAGACGGTTGGCGACGATGCCGCCCAGGGTCCCGTCTGGCTTTCGTGAGACGATATCCGCGCGCGGCTTCATGGTCTTGACCAGGAAATGCAGCACAGTCAGGGCAATGCCGATCAGGATGCCGTTTGCTATAGCAGGGGCCAACAGCAGGGTGGCGACGAAGGTCAAGATGCCGATCGAAGCGCCGGGGCGGTCAATCTTCCAGGCCTGCACCAATGGCTCGATTCGGATCAGGCTGAATACCGCCATCATCACGATCACTGCCAGCACCGCTTGCGGCAGGTGATACAGGTAGCGGGTAAAGAACAGCAACACCAGTACCACCGCCAGGGCGCTGATGATGGCGAATAGACCGGTCCGGGCACCCACCCTTGCCGCGACCGCCGATCGGGAGAAGGAGCCGCTGACCGTATAGGAGCTGAAGAAGCTGCCCGCGATGTTGGCGAGCCCCTGACCGATCAGCTCCCGATTGGTATCCACGCGCTCCCCCGTGGTGGTCGCGATGGCCTTGGAGATGGACGTGGCCTCCATGAATCCGATCAATGCCATCACCAGGGCGGCCGGAAACAGTGCCCATATGAGGTCCCAGTGCACGACCGGGGCGCTGAAGCTCGGCAATCCCTGCGGGATGGCTCCAACCACGTCGCCGCCGGAAGAGAGCGTCACCTCGCCATCGGCCATGCGATCGAAGCGCCAAGCGGCTCCGGGATCCCCGCTGTCCGCGGGCAGGGATGCACGGGTGTGAAACCGCACCTCTGCCCCGGGCTGCTCCACGCGGTACAAGCGAACCGAGTGCAAAGAGACCAGCAGCCGCGTTACATCCTGCTTGTCCGCCGCATATTCATAAGCCAAGGCCGGCAGCCCGGCGCGCAGATCCGCGGCCTGGGTCACCGCGGCGAGGTTGCCTTGAGCCTCCAGGGCATCGGCGCGCCGCTTGATGTCGGCGCGCGCGCTGGTGTTTTGCTTTATGCGCTTTTGCGCGTCATCCAGGCCCTTCAGTTCCTGCACGAGCTCCGGATCGGCAATCTGGGTCATGCTGACCGTCGTCTTCTGCTCATAGCCCACCAAGGCACTGAGCACGGTGGCGAGCGCGACGGCGATCAGGACCCCGGGCAGGGTCGGGCGGTAGCGGCGCAGGCCTGCTATCAACAACCAGGCACCAAGGGCGAACCCCAAGGTGGGAAGATGCATCTCGGGAATCTGCCTCAAGACCCGCCACAGATCGGCAAGATAGGACTCGGTGCGCGGAAAAGGCACCCCGATGACCTTGCTCAGCTGCGACAGGCCGATGATCAGCGCCGCGGCATTGGTGAAGCCCACGATCACCGGGCTGGATAGCAGGTTCACGACTGCGCCCAGCTTGAAGATACCCAACGACAGCCTCAGCACCCCGACCATCAACGCCAACATCACCGAAAGCTGGATGAAGGTGTCCGATCCCGGTGTTGCGAACGGAATCAAGGCCGCAGCGGACATCAGAGACAACATCGCCACCGGTCCGGTATGCAGCTGACTCGAAGAACCCCACATCGACGCGATGATCACCGGCACAAAGGAGGCGTAGAGCCCATACACCACCGGAAGGCCGGCCAATTGTGCATAGGCCATACTCTGGGGCACCAGTATCAAGGCCACGGTGATTCCGGCGAGCAGGTCCGCGCGGAGGCCCGCCTTCGTCATCGGGAACCAGCGCAGGAAAGGAAACAGTCGATGCAGCGGGGCCTCCACGGAATCGCACCTCGTTAATCCAGATGGGGAAAACCAAATAGCCTGAGTATTCCGCTGGAGGCGCCAGGGTTCCAATCGATCTTGCTAGGACAGGGAATCGATCAGAGCCTATGAGAGGCGGCAGACCACTTTTCACTCGATCCGACCGCAAGGTCGGGAGGTGCGCAATAGCGGATTCGCGGTGAGGGCTTGCGCACTTGTAAACGCCTTCCCGGCATTCGATGATGCTGGAACGGGAAGGGTCGAGATTCTTCCGAGCTTTTCGACGCACTCACGCAGAACCCTCAGGATTTCGGAGGTGCCAACCCGCTATCGGCGCAGGCGGCGGGTCTTCTCGACCATTCGGTGCGTCGAACGGTTATTGTTGAAGCGTGCCACCTGCTGGAGCGGCACCCACAACACCTGGTGCGATTCGTCATTGCCTGGAATCTCCAGGTCGTCGTCCATCTCTACCAGAAAACGAATATCGATATGGTGGTGCTGTGGGCCCCGGTCGCTGGCCGGAACCGAGTGGATGTCGACGTCGAAGACGGCACCCTCCACCAAACGGATGTGTGACGGTTCCAGGCCCGTCTCCTCGGACGTCTCCCGCAAGGCGACGCGCAGGATGTCGGCGTCACCGTCGGCGTGCCCACCGGGCTGAAACCACTGCTCATGCTTGCGATGGTGCAGCAGGAGCACGCGATCGCGAGCGGGATTCACCACCCAGGCCGAGCCCGTCACATGGCCCGGCCAGAGATCGCAGTGGAAGCAATCCTCATGCGTCTTGACGAATTCCCGTGCCCGCTCCACATAGGCCGCCTCTTCCATAAAGCGGGTCGCGTGCGCATCGAGCAGGGCAAGCAGTTCGCGGCGGTGCATGGCGAATGATCCGGTTCAGGTTCCTGAGGGGTTCTGTACCGCCTCGATCGCCGCTGCGGCAGCCTCGTCCACATCACCCTCCCGCCCGGAGAGGATCAATCGGCCGAAGGCGCCGACGGCCCGTACATCGATCAGCGTGATATTGGCGGCCTTTTCGGCCTGGTTCGCGGCATACACGATGTAACCTGCCGGCTCGGTCTCGAGGATGAACATGCTCTGCCCGGGCAGGATCATGGAGCCGCGGCGGTCCTGGCGGTTGATCAGAACGCAGTGATCCGGGGTCATGCCGCGGATCACCTCGTGCCAGGCGATGCGGCAGGATTGGCGGTCGGTGACCGCAGCGCCCATCTTCGACAGCACGACACGGCCGGCCTCTCGCACGTCGCTCTGGTCGCGCTGGTGAATCACCATCGAGCCGTAGGCGCGCTCCACGACCTGCTGGGCCAGATGCACGCGGGTTGCCTTCAGCGCGACGTCCGTGAGTCGGTGAACCGCCATGCCGGGCGATACCTCGACCCAAAGGCAGGCGTCACCCGGCACCGGCAGGAAGCCCTGCGACACCGTCGCTATGTAAGCGGCGAGCTGCGGCTGCAGCGAATCGATGTAGACGTAGGTTCTGAGTTTAATCATCCCGTCTCGAAGCCAAGGTACGCGGGAGCGATACAGTTGCTCGTGCTTTCTGTCCCTTGAATCCCCGGGTCTGCACGCCGACGGCGTTGTGTCGGCGCCCGGAGGCGGGTGGGCCTAGGTCAGCAACTGGCGGTGGCAGACGGGCTGTGCACCACGAAGGAGAAGCGACTGCGACAGCTGTGGTCCTCGATATTGATTCGTATGTGATGATCGGCATGCGTCTCTCGACAACAGTCGATCTCACTGTCGACCTGTTGGATATTGCCGCTGTAGCAACAAGGTTTTCCCCAGGCCTTCCACGGTGACCACCGTGGCACCATCACGGGCGTGTGCTCGATACAGATCACACACCCCTTTCGCAGGCAATTTGCGATTTGCCCGAGTACGTGACTTGCGACCGTTATGGAACCGACATTGCGTTCGTCGGGTTGCACCTTCCCCTCCTCGATCATGACTCGTTCTTTGCCAAGGCCTGCCGGATGCAAGCGACAGCATTCCAGCATTTTGGTTGGAAAAGGTTAGACAGGAGGCGGATTAAAGGGAAATCGTAATTTGTCGCCAATGAGATAGATATTGGTCTATGAATGCTTTCGGCGTCTGGTTAGGGACCGGGTTCGCCCCTCGCTCGACGGGGTCGCGGCGGCGCATAGGGGCCGCGGGTGATGGAGGCGCCCGCTGGCAGACACGGGAGCGCCGTGGTTTGGGCTGCAAGCGAGGGCTCGATGGCGAGACGGGGGCGGAGATTTAGAACGCGTTGTGCGGATGCCGATAGCCGTTTTTTTTCTGGTCGCGACAAGCCCCGACCGATGCAGGCCCCTTTCGTCGATAAGCCGCCTCTTCGCCTGGAAGCTGCTGAAGGGCAGGGCCGGCGCCCTCAGCACCCCGCCCGATAGCGCAGATCCAACGTGTAAGGATGCTCGCCGGCGGGCTCCTCGGGCGGCGGATCGATGGGGCCTGGCGTATGTCCCATGAGGCGGAAGCGGGCGATGCGACGGGATTCCGCCTCGTAGCTGTTGACCGGGAAGCTCGACTCGCTGCGCCCGCCCGGGTGGGCGACATAGTAGGTGCAGCCGCCGAGACTCTGGCGGTTCCAGGTGTCCACCACCTCGAAGACCAGCGGGTTGTGGGAGGGGATGGTCGGGTGCAGGCCCGACGGCGGGCTCCACGCCTTGAAGCGGATGCCGGCGACGAATTCGGCGCGCCTGCCGGTGGGCCGCAGGGGCACCCGCCGGCCGTTGCAGGCGAGCACATGGCGCTCGCCCACCATGCCCTTGACCAGCACCTGCATTCGCTCCACCGAGGAGTCGACGAAGCGGGCGGTACCCTGGGCCGTGACCTCCTCGCCCAGCACGTGCCAGGGCTCGATGGCGGCGCGCAGCTCCATATCGATGCCGCCCTCGGTGACCAGATCCCCGTAGTGGGGGAAACGAAACTCGAAGAAGGGCTCGAACCAGGCGAGCTCGAACGGATAGCCGGCGCGGTTCAGGTCGCAGATCACGTCCTCGAAGTCCTTGCGCACGAAGTGAGGCAGCAGGAAGCGGTCGTGCAGCTCGGTGCCCCAGCGCACGGGCTTGCGCCGATAAGGCTGCTTCCAGAAGCGCGCCACCAGGGTGCGCAGCAGGCTCATCTGGGCCAGGCTCATGCGCGCGTGGGGCGGCATCTCGAAGGCGCGGAACTCCACCAGACCCTGGCGCCCCGCGGCCGAGTCCGGCGAGTAGAGCTTGTCGATGCAGAACTCGGTGCGATGGGTGTTGCCGGTGACATCCGTCAGGAGGTTGCGCAGCACCCGATCGACGATCCAGGGCTGAGGCACCTCGCCGGGGGGCATCTGCTGGAAGGCGATATCGAGCTCGTAGAGCCGGTCGTCGCGGGCCTCGTCCACCCGCGGGGCCTGGCTGGTGGGGCCGATGAACATGCCGGAGAAGAGATAGGACAGGCTCGGGTGGTGCTGCCAGTAGGTGATCAGGCTCTGCACCAGGTCGGGGCGGCGCAGTAGCGGGCTGTCCGCGGGTGAGGGCCCGCCCAGGGTCACATGATTGCCGCCGCCGGTGCCGGTGTGGCGCCCGTCGAGCAGGAACTTCTCGGTGCCCAGACGGGCGAGGCGCGCCTCCTCGTAGAGGATGTTGGTGTCGCGCACCATCTGGTCCCAGGTCTCGGAGGGATGGATGTTCACCTCGATGACCCCCGGGTCGGGGGTCACGGCGAGCTTCTGCAGCCGATGGTCGCGGGGTGGCTCATAGCCCTCGATGATGATGGGCGTCCCAAGCTCGGCGGCGGTGTCCTCGAGACACAGGACCAGGTCGAGCCAATGCTCCAGGTGGGTGAGCGGCGGCATGAAACAGTAGAGCCGGCCCTCCCGCGGCTCGACGCAGAGCGCCGTGCGCACCAGGTCCGGATGCAGGTCGTCCGGCAGGGCGACCTGCGGGTGCAGTGCCTGGTGAGAGTCGTCAAAGGGGGTGAGGCGCCCGTAACGGGCGGCCATGTCGCGCGGCGCGCCGCCCTGCTCGCGCAGCGGTTGGGGCGCCTGGGCGGGCTCGACCAAGCGGCTGTAACGGCGCGCCACCTCGTCATAGGGCGAGCGCAGCGGCGAGACCGGCTCGAAGGGGTTGCGCTCCGGTACCCGGTCGAGTGCCTCCTCGGGCACATAGGGCAGGGCGTCCAGGGGCAGGCGTAAGCCCATGGGGGAGTCGCCCGGAATCAGGAACAGGCACCCATCGCGGAAGCTCCACCTGCCGCTCTTCCAGCCGCCCTCGTCGCCGAACCCCCACCAGCGCAGGGGCAGGACATAGCCGGCGGCCCGATCGAGCCCCTGGTCGAACAGCCGGGCGAGACGCTTGCGCTCGTTGGGGTCCTTGAGCTTGCTGTCGAGCGGGTCGACGTTGACCGGCAGGCGCTGCTCCTTCCACAGGTAGTACCAGACGTCCTCATAGGCCGGTTGGGCATGCCCCGGATCCACCCCCAGATGGCGGGCCAGGGTGCGGGCGAAGGTCTCGGCCTCGGCCGGTCCGTGGCCGTAGTCGCGGGACTCCTTGCCGAGCCGCTCGGGGTCGCGCCACACCGGCTCGCCGTCCTTGCGCCAATAGCAGGACAGCGCCCAGCGCGGCAGCTGCTCGCCCGGATACCACTTGCCCTGACCGATGTGCAGCAGACCCCCTGGGGCGAATCGACCCTTGAGCCGCAGCAGCAGGTCCTCGGCGAGGACCTTCTTGGTGGGGCCCAGGGCCGCGGTATTCCACTCGGCCCCTTCCATGTCGTCGATGGAGACGAAGGTGGGCTCGCCGCCCATGGTGAGCCGAACGTCATTGGCCTGAAGCTCCGCGTCCACCCGGTGTCCCAGGTCCTCGATGGCCTGCCACTGTTCCTCCGTGTAGGGCTTGGTGACCCGCGGGTCCTCGTGGATGCGGGTGACCCGGTTGTGGAAGTAGAGCTCGACCTCGCACTTGTCCGTGGCCCCGGTGATGGGCGCGGCGCTCAGGGGGTCGGGAGAGCAGGCGAGCGGGATGTGACCTTCGCCGGCGAACAGGCCCGAGGTCGGGTCGAGCCCGATCCAGCCCGCCCCGGGCGCATAGACCTCCGCCCAGGCATGCAGGTCGGTGAAGTCCTGCTCCGGCCCCGAGGGTCCGTCCAGGGACTTCTGATCCGCGGTGAGCTGGACCAGATAGCCGGAGACGAAGCGCGCGGCGAATCCCAGATGACGCAGGACCTGAACCAGTACCCAGGCGGAGTCGCGGCAGGAGCCCTTGGCGAGGCCCAGGGTCTCCTCACAGGTCTGGATGCCGGGCTCCATGCGGATGACATAGCCGATCGACTCCTGGAGCTTCTTGTTCAGGTCGACCAGGAAATAGACGGTCTCGCGCGGTGTGCGGTCCACCTCCGAGAGCCAGTCGTTGAGCAGGGGTCCGTCCTCTTTGATCTCCCGGTAGGGGGCCAGCTCCTTCTGCAGTTGGGCGTCGTACTCGAAGGGGAACTCGTAGGCGTATTCCTCCAGGAAGAAGTCAAATGGATTGATCGTGATCATCTCGGCGATCACGTCCACTTCCACGGTGAGTTTCCGCGCCTTCTCGGGGAAAACGAGCCTGGCCAGATAGTTGCCAAACGGGTCTTGCTGCCAGTTGATGAAATGTTCCTTGGGCGCGATCTTTAGCGAATAGCTGCGGATGGGAGTCCGGGAATGGGGGGCTGGCCGCAGCCGCACCACGTGGGGCGCGAGGGACACCAGCCGGTCGAACCGGTACTCGGTCTTGTGGTTGATCGCGACGAGGATCGACATGGGCGTCCGCACTCCAGAGGTTTTCGGAAGGGTTCCGGGACCGCCTGAGCGGCGCGCACGCGCCAGGCGATCAGTCCGCGAAGCCGCCGTTTCGGGGGTCTTGCATCTGGTCCGAGGTGTCGGCACCGGGTGCCGCGCGGTCCAAGGGCCCCACCTGCCCAGGGCCCGGGGCAGTGCCGGGATGGGGCGGCTCAACATCCTGTGGATCGCCGGAGCAGGAATTGTTCCCGGCAAGGAGGCGGATGGTAACGGCGTCCGGGTGGCGGCGTCCACGCCGGTTTTCGCACCGGAATGGGGCCTTGGCTCAGGCACTTGTCGCTGATGCGCAGGAGAGGTCACCAGCCGGCGGGCTGTTTGCACCGCGAGCGCCTGACGGCCAGCCGCGGCGTCTTGCACCAAGTCGGCTCGTCGGCGCGGGCGCTGCGCGAAACTGGGGCGTTCGCATCAACCGCCTGGGCCTGGTCAGTCAGCGGCGGCGCAACCGCATTGAGGGAATTGCTGTCGACGCAACTGCCGGGCACCTCGGGGCGCGCCCCTGTCCTATTTCGGCCCTGCTGCCTAGTGCAATGATCTGATGAAAAAGCAATTTGTCAGCGATCGCGGGTGCGACCCGGAGCGTCGCGGCGGGTTTGTAAGCCCTTTGGGAGCTTCTTGCGCACGGGCGAGAAGGGCAAGCCGTGCCGTGCGATGTCCAGCCGCCTCTCCAGACCGTCTGCCTGGCATGATGCCTGCTCTGCGTTGATGAATACCTTCAGACCAGGCATCAGGACTTGGGCGAGATCGCCCCGTCCGCGGCCATTCTGACCTCAAGCCAAGGCACACCATCATGCTCAGGCAGATCCAATCCAACGGCACCTCTCAGTTCCAGAGCGCTGGCGGTCTCCAGGGGCCGCCGATGGCCTACCACGAGTTCTACCGAGACGACTTCCGGCCGCGGGAACACTACCTCCCCATGTGGGAGCACATCCAGAGCGCCGGGCAGCAGATGCTGGGGGCCAAGGCCAGGGACGCGCACCTCACGCTCCACACCGACGGCGTGACCTTTACCGTCTACTCCAACCAGGACGAGGGGATCGAGAGGGTCTGGCCCTTCGACATCCTGCCGCGCATCATCACGGCGCCCGAGTGGGAGCTGCTCGAGGCCGGGCTCAGGCAGCGCATTCGCGCCATGAATCTCTTCCTCAAGGACCTGTACCACGGGCAACGCATCCTCAAAGATGGCGTCATTCCCCCGGAGCTGATCTACCGAGGCAAGGACTTTCGCCGCGAGATCATGGACATAGATCCGCCACACGATATCTACACCCATATCAGCGGCGTCGACCTGATCCGCGACGAGGAGGGGCGCTACCTGGTTCTGGAGGACAACCTGCGCACCCCCTCCGGCGTCTCCTACATGATCGAGAACCGCATCGTGGAGCGGCGCATACTCCCCGAGTTCTTCGCCCGCTACCGGGTGCGCCGCGTGGAGCATTACCCGGCCCTGTTGCTCCAGGCGCTTCGATTCCTGTCGCCGCGCGGGGCGGGCGATGCGACTATCGTGGTCCTGACGCCCGGGATCTATAACTCCGCCTATTTCGAGCACACCTTCCTCGCCAAGGAGATGGGCGTCGAGCTCGCCGAGGGTCGGGACCTGGTGTGCAGGAACGACAAGGTCTACCTCAAGACCACACACGGGCTGCGACAGGTCGACGTGATCTACCGGCGCGTGGACGACGACTTCCTGGATCCCTTGGTCTTCCGGCCGGACTCGGCTCTGGGGGTGGCGGGAGTCATCGACGCCTGGCGGGCCGGCAACGTGGCCCTGGTGAATGCGCCGGGCAGCGGGATCGCCGACGACAAGGCGGTATATGCCTACGCCCCGGAGATCATCCGTTACTACCTGGGCGAGTCACCCATCCTGCAGAACGTGCCGACTTACCAGATGACCGACCACCAGGACCGGGCCTATGTCCTCGACAACATGGAGAAGATGGTGGTGAAGGCGGTGGCCGAGTCGGGCGGTTACGGCATGCTGATGGGGCCCTCGTCGACACCTGCCCAGCGCTCGGAGTTCGCGAAAAAGATCGAGGAGAACCCACGCAACTATATTGCCCAGCCGGTGGTCCAGCTCTCCCGCCACATCTGCTATCTGGACGGCGAGCTGGAGTCGCGCCACCTGGACCTGCGCCCATTCATCATCTACGGGGACGGTATCGAGGTGGTTCCCGGCGGCCTCACCCGCGTCGCCATGACCAAGGGCTCCCTGGTGGTCAACTCGTCCCAGGGCGGCGGCAGCAAAGACACCTGGGTGCTGGCCGACTGAGAACGCACGTGTGTTGCCGCAATGAAAGAATAAAAAAGAATTTAGCCGCAAATGAACGCAAAAAAGGATTTCAAACGGAGAATCCCTCTTCGTGCATTCGCGTTTATTTGCGTTCATTTTCGGCGAATCTTCCTTCCTGAAGCTCGGTACCCAGAAGAATTGTTTAGCCGCAAATGAACGCTAATGAACGCAAAAAAAGAATCAATAGCTGGCGAATGGGAAAGCCTGGAGTCATCCATTTGCATTAATTTGCGCTCGTTTGCGGACAATGTTCCCTTCACTTCGCCGAGCGACAACTGAATGTTGAGCCGGATCGGCGAGTCCCTGTATTGGATGACCCGTAACCTGGAGCGGGCGGACGACACCGCGCGCATCCTGGATATCAACGTCGTCTATATGCTGGAGGCGGACGAGGGGGCCACCGAGGAGAATCAGTGGCAGCCGCTGCTCAATATCGTCGGGGCCGACGAGCTGTATCCCGAGCGCTATCCGGACAAGCGCGTCACGGTGCAGCGGGTCATCCATCTGCTCACCCAGGAGCGCGACAACCCGGGCTCCCTCTATAACAGCCTGCGCCTCGCCCGGGAGAACGCCCGGGTGGTGCGCGATCGCATCTCCAATGAGATGTGGGAGGCCATCAACCAGTTCTGGCTGTCGGTGGACAAGCACCTGAAGACCACGCTCCAGCCCTGGCGGGCGGCCGAGTTCTATGCCTATGTCCACCGCGAGGTGGCGACCTTCTACGGACTGGCCCAGAGCACCATGATGCGGGGCGAGTCTTACGGGTTCACCGTACTCGGAAGCCTTCACGAGCGGGCCGACATGACCGCTCGAATCCTGGATACCCGCTACCACCTGCTGCTCCCGGACGTCAGCATGGTGGGCTCGCCGCTCGATTATTACCAATGGGGCGCGCTCCTCAAGTCGCTCTCGGGCTTCGAGTCCTATCGGCGCATGTATCAGGGCGGGATCCGCCCGATCGACGTGGTGGAGTTCACCATCCTCAACCCGGACTTTCCGCGCTCACTGGCCTATTGCCGCGACGGCATGGAGAAGGCCCTCGAGCGGATCGGGCCGGTGCCGCAGGCAGCGGTTTCCGAGGCGATGGGCGCACTGCGCGCGCACCTGCAGGGCGTGACTCCCCAGGACATCCTCAACCAGGGATTGCACGAATACCTCGATCAGTTCCTCGCGCTCCTGGCGGACGTTGGCGGGGCGCTGCAGGGCGAATTTTTTGAGGCCCATCTGGGTGATGAGCGATGAGGGATCGCGCGTGAGGTATCGGATTGAACGCGACTGCCGCATTCACTACGCCGCCCCGGTGCGAGAGCACCATGTCCAGATCCGACTGACCCCGTGGGAGTGTGAGACCCAGTCCCTGACCCGGCTCGAGCTGCTCACGGCGCCCGAGGCCCAGGCGGTGGCGCGCCACGATGGCTTCGGCAACCTGGCCCACCACTTCGCGGTGCTCGGCGCCCATCAGTCCATCGAGCTCCGGCTCACCGCCGAGGTGGAGACCCGTCTTTCCAACCCCTTCGATTTCGCCGCCGTCGATCCGATTCGCGAGCGTGACTGGCTGATCCACAGCCTCCAGGAGGCGCCGCGGCTATGGGACTTCGTTTTTCACCAGGGGGCCCTCACCGCAGCCTTGCCGCCGGAGATCGCCGGGGAGCCCGTGCCGGTGTGGCGGGAGGATAGGTCCCTACTGTCGAGTATCCAGGACGCCTTCTCGTGGATTCAGGCGGTGGCCGAGTACGACCCGGACGCCCAGAAGAGCGTCTGCGCCCTGCCGGCCCTGTTCGACGCGGGGCGGGGCACGGCCGCGGATCTCGCGCACCTGCTCATTGCATTGCTACGCCGCTGGGGGGTGCCGGCGCGCTTCGTCTCCGGCTACCAGGACTCGGCCTATTTCGAGCCGGACGACGAGGAGCCCGAAGGCACGCCGGCCCGCGCCCAGACCCTGCAAAGCTGGGTCGAGGCGCTGATTCCGGGCGCCGGCTGGAGAGGCTTCGACCCGGCGCTCGGGTTGCTCGCGGACGACACCTACATCCGCGTCGCGGTCGGCCGCGACGCCACCGACGTGCGCCCGTTGCGCCAGACCAGCAAGGGCTCGGGCGAAGCCCCCGAGATCACCGAGTCCCTGAGCGTCACCCGCCTCGTGTAACCGGCGTTAGCCCGATAGCGACGTCCGTGCCGTCTGAGGAGCCCGCGTCGGACTCAAGTCCGATCCACGGGGACGGAGTCATGTCGGTCGGGCTTTAGCCCGACCGCGGCGGTGGGGGCAGCCGTATGGCCGAGTCGAAGGGAAGTCCGACGTACACCAGTGGGTGGTCTCCGATCTCCTTTCGTGTATTTGCGTTCATTTCAAACAGATTCTCCCGCCCCAGGCGCCTGCGCGGCGCGCCGAGGCGACTTACCGCAATTGCGCCTATTACGCAAGTGCGGGATAGGTCTGGCTTCAGCCCGACGGCAACCTCGCGGCAATCATCAACGTCCCGGTCGGACTGAAGCCCACCGCCAATCGGCAGTTGGTGAGCGGGAGCGAGCAACTTCTCAATGACAGACTCAACGGCCTGTTGGAAAGGGTGGGGCTGAGCGGGGAACGATCGCTTGCGGTGGTGGCGGCAAATAGGCGGGGTAGCGTGGATCTCGTCTATCGATACGATCTCAGATCGCCGTTTACCGACTTACCCGATTCGGATCCTTGCAACGTCGAAATGGCCTCGGTTGTCTCGGCTCACCCGCCGGATGTTCGGCGGATGAGCATCCGTCATTATTCCATCGTGACCTTGACGCCACTCACGGTACCCACGTTCAATTGTAGGCCAGCCGTCCGGGACTCTAGGCGCATGATGACGCCATTCTCGTTTTTCAGGTGCAGACCACCCACACCGCCACCCAGGGCCACGCTCGCGTCCACCTTGGTATAGGTACCCGGGAACTCGGAGACGTCTTTCAGATTGTACACCTCGCCCGTGGCACTCATCTTCGATACGCCGATGTTGGCGCCAACGCTCAGACCGCCGAGCTTGAACGGATACTCCTTACCCTTGAATGTGAGGGAACCGCCACCGAGGCTGCCGCCCGCGATGAAGGCAAATTGCGTCTCATCGATCTTAACGGTCCCGTCTGGTTTCTTGGCTTCTGCCGCCAGCGCGAGTCCCGTCGCGAGAAAGGTTGCGGCCAACACGACGGCCGCGGTCAGGCTGCGAAAATTGCGCATAGTCGAAGTCTCCTGTGGTGAATTTGGATAGTGGTGGGACAGGGGGTTTGCACACCCGCCGGGCAGTATAGACCGAACTTCTGACTGAGGTCGCCGGTCGTAGGGTCGTCAGCCCGCGCCCCCTTGTACACGTGCTGCCCTAGCGACTTGTCCGCCATCTGCTAGGTCTCGGTGCGAAGGGGCCCCTTGTTCAGGATACCAGCGCCTGGTCCAAGTTCACGATCGGCGCGTACAGAGTGAGCTGCCGGGCCATCGGCTTTTCTACGGGTAGGTGCCCTGGTGGGATTACACTGCCTTATGGCGAACAACGAGCGCCCTTGCCCGGACGACCGCAACCCAGGAGACCAATCGACGTGACCGATATCCGTCCCCAGGCGCCACTGAGCGCGTGGGAAAAGCGCGAAGCACGCGACGACGGCTCGAAAGATGGGACCCTCAGGTCGAGCAGTACCCGGACAGGTGTCGAGCTCGGAACCGCTACCGCGCAGGTGTCACTCGACGAGCGCCTCGCATTCGAGCGTCTGCTGGGCGACCTCTCTGCCCACTTCGCGGATCTCCCCGCCGACCAGGTGATTGACGAGATCAAGCGCGCCCTCGAGCGTCTCATCGACTTCCTTGGCTTCGATCGCTGCTCCTTCGGCGAGTTCGTGGGTGACGATGGGCGGCTCAATGTCCTGTGCTCGGTCGCCCGCGACGGTATCGAGACCACACCGCGCGGCCCTGGTCCGTCACTGCCCTGGTATCTTCGTGAGCTGAAGGCAGGGCGGATCGTCGTGCTTGCGGATACTCCCGCCGACTTTCCCGCCGAGGCCGCTGCCGAGATCGAGTATTGCCGGCGCATTGGTCTGAAATCAAATCTGGGCATCCCGCTGCGGGTCGGCGGCCGGGTGATCGGGGCCATCGCCTTCACCGCCTTCCAAAGTACCCGTGCCTGGCCGGACGATCTTATCGTCCGGCTCAAGATCGTCGGCGAGGTGCTCGCCCAGGCCCTGGTACGGAGCCGCCGCGAGGCGGAGCTCGCCGTGGTCCTGGAAGAAATCACCCGGCTGAAGGAGCGACTCCAGGCGGAGAATACCTATCTACGTCAGGCTGCCCGCATCCGCTCCGTGCCGGCACTCGCCAGCCGTTCGCCGCGCTTCAACCGCGTGCTCGACGAGATCGCCCAGGTCGCGCCGACGGGCTCCACCGTCTTGCTGCTTGGTGAGACCGGCACCGGCAAGGAGCTGTTGGCCGATGCGATCCACGCCCTGAGTGGGTGTCGGGACCGCCCCATGGTCAAAGTCAACTGCGCCGCCCTGCCGGCCTCGTTGATCGAGGCCGAGCTGTTCGGACGGGAGAAGGGCGCCTATACCGGGGCCCTGGCGCGTCAGATGGGCCGCTTCGAGCTGGCCGACGGCTCGACGCTGTTCCTCGACGAGGTCGGCGAGCTTCCGCTGGAGCTGCAGACCAAGCTGCTGCGCGTGCTCCAGGATGGCCGCTTCGAGCGGGTGGGCGGCACCCGCACCATCGCCGTTGACGTGCGTGTGATCTCAGCCACCAACCGCGATCTGGCCCACGCCGTGGCCGAGGGCAACTTTAGGGAAGACCTCTATTACCGGCTCAACGTCTTCCCGATCGCTGTACCGCCGCTGCGCCAACGGCGCGAGGACATCCCATTGCTGGCCTGGGGCTTCGTCAAGGAGCTTAGCGAGTCGATGGGAAAACCCATCGAGCATATCGCCGAGGACTCCATGGTCGCGCTGCTCGACTTCCCTTGGCCGGGCAATGTGCGCGAGTTGCGCAACGTGATCGAGCGGGCGATGATCCTTGCGCGCGGACCGACCCTGCACATCGCGCTCGACGCTTGTCCGACGCGTGCGCCGACGCTGGGGTCGGATGGCAGCCTGGAGGCGATCGAGCGCAGTCACATCCTCCGGATCCTGGAGCAGACCGGATGGCGCATTCGGGGCCAGGGGGGCGCGGCCGAGCGGCTTGCCGTCAAGCCGACGACCCTGGAGTCGTTGATGAAGCGACTGGGCCTGCGGCGGCCCGGCTCCGGGGGTTTCTAGCCGCCTGCCCGCGACGCACGGATCAGGTTCTGAAACGAGACAAAGGCCTGCCTCCGAAAAATCGGAGAGGCTCCGGGATGTCGGAGACGCCGTGGCTCGCTGACGTTGCCAACGTGCGCCGGGACAAGGCCAAGTCCATGATGTGCCAAGCCCCTGGTTTTGAAGGCCGCGCGTTCAGGCCGCTGTAACATCTGGCCGTGTTCTTGCTCGCGCCTCGCCTAGTCGCTCGGCGCGTCAGGGCAAGATCGTCGGTGACGGCCAACAACCAGGGGAGGCGAATCGATGGGCAGAAAGGCAGACAAGAAGGCGGCCAAGAAAAAGGGCGGCGGTGCGGCAGTCGAGGAATCCGGGACTCCCGTCAAGTTGAAGGCCAAGGCCTACGACCAGGAGCTGCGCACCCTGCATGTGGAGCTGGTCAAGCTCCAGGAGTGGGTCCGGCACAAGGGGCTCAAGGTGTGCATCGTGTTCGAGGGCCGCGACGGCGCCGGCAAGGGTGGGACCATCAAGGCGATCACCGAGCGCGTGAGCCCGCGCGTCTTCCGTGTCATGGCGCTGCCAGCGCCGACCGAGCGCGAGAAGACCCAGATGTACGGACAGCGCTACATCCCGCACTTCCCGGCGGCGGGCGAGGTGGTGATCTGGGACCGCAGTTGGTACAACCGCGCCGGCGTCGAGCGCGTGATGGGCTTTTGCACCGAGGAGCAGGCGAAGCGGTTCCTCGAGATCGTTCCGGAGTTCGAGAAGCTGATGGTCGATTCCGGGATCATCCTCATCAAGTACTGGCTCGAGGTTGGCATGGAGGAGCAGACCCGGCGGCTCGAGGCGCGCATCGACGATGGGCGCAAGATCTGGAAGCTCTCGCCGATGGACCTCAAGTCCTACAGCCGCTGGTACGACTACTCACTGGCGCGCGACGAGATGTTCGCGGCCACCGACACCGCTTGGGCACCTTGGTTTGTGGCCCGTTCGGACGACAAGAAACGGGCTCGGCTCAACATCATCCATCACCTGCTGAGTCAGGTCCCCTACAAGGAGCTTTCCCGCGAGAAGGTCGAGCTACCAAAGCGGCAGAAGCCGGGCGACTACCGCGAGTCCAATTACCCGTTCAAGGTCATCCCCGAGGTCTACTGATCCCGTCGGGCGATCGCGGTCGGCGATCCGGGACTCGAGCCAGGTCTCCGGCGACAGACGCCTACCGACCCAAGGCCTCGAGATTCGCACAGCAGAGGGGCCGAAGCGGTAGCAATGTTCCCTGCCTCCGCCTGCTTCTTTTGGAATGGCGTAGGCGTTTCTGCACCACGCCGGGGTGCGCAAGGGTCCTTCCTCTTGAGTGCCTGGCGCAGGCACTTGTGGAGGATGGTCATACTCCTCCTCACTCGACACCACCGACAGGGTCGCTCACCAACCCTTGGGCCGGGCCGACGGGGGTAGTCGTGCCCGTCCTTCAAGGTCATGCAGCCTCGCCTCGAGCGGGTGGTATTAGGTGTCCAGTGCGGACTGCCCCATGTCGAGATGCGACAGGACCCGCTAACCGGCCCGGGTTGCCTGCTCCAGACGCCGCGACACCGTCTTCATCGTGGGATATTCCGAGGCCCAGAACTGCCGTACCTCCTCGCTCGGGTGATCCTCGCGCCAGACCATGTCGGGCGCGACGGGCGCGGTGCTGTGGAGGAGGGCGGCAACGCAGGGGCCAAGGACTGCCCGGATCCCGCTGTGGCGCGATGCGCGTTTCATCATGCTCGTTCTCCGGATGCCCGGTACGCGCAGCGCTACTGTTCGCTCCCGACAGGGCGTGCCTTTGCGTCGCCCGGTCCCGGAGCCGGTGCCGCTTGCCCCTGGGGGCCGATGCCGATCTGATCGCCAGCCTGGTCGCCCGCCTGGTCGCCCGCCTGGTCGCTTTTTGGGGGATCGCCGCCGAAGAATGCGAGCGCCGCGGGATGCAGCGGGATACTGAGTCCGGCGCGGGCGCTGGATCTGGCGATCAGCGAGCCGGCGGCGCTGCCGGCGCTGACGAAGTCGATGTCGTCAAACAGCGTGGTCAATACCCGGTCGACGTCCGTAGACGGCAGCCCCCTGCGGCTCGCCAGCAGCGCCGTGACCGCGACCGTGGGCACCGCCGTGCGCTGCCCGGGATAGGTGGAAGGCGGCATCACCATGGGTACATAGACCCTGCCGCGGGCGACCATCGCATCGCGCTCGGCGCTCGTCAGCGCCACCAGACGAATGCTGCCGTCGGCCGCCGCCCGCTGCAGCGAGGCGGCGGGGGCGCCGATGGTGGCGATGACGGCGTCGATCTCACCCTTGCTCAACAGCTCCAGGCCTTTCTCCAGTCCCGTCTCTTGGATCGCCTGGAGGTCCTTGAGCGCGAGCCCGGCTGCTTCCAGTAGGGCGATGGTGGTGTGCCGTGCACCGGATTGCGGACGGCCGATCTCGACGCGTTTGCCGCGCAGCTCGGCGAGGCCGCCGATGTTCGAATCGGCCGCGACGATGACGTGGATGGGCTCGGGGAAGAGGCTGGCGAGGGCCTGCAGCTCATAGAAGGGGCCATCGGTCTCGAACGGGCCGGTGCCGAGCTGCGCATGTGCCGCCACGTTGTTCTGCACCATCACCACGTCCGCCTTGCCGCCGCGAAGCAGGGCGATGTTATCCGTGCTGCCGCTGCTGGTGACGGCGTTCGACGGCGTGCCGTGCCGCGCGAGGGTGTCGGCGAGGATCGTCGCGATTCGGGTGTACTCGCCGTCGCTGGGGCCGCCCGCGATGATCAGCGCCCGATCGAGCCGGTCCAGGCGCAGTCTGATGGCGCGGTATGCATCGCCGAGCTCCTCGTCGATGATCTCCTTGCGGGCGCGGGCGTCGCCGGCCTTCTCGGCGAGCAGTCCGGAGATGCGCTCGATGGTTCGGCGAGAGCTGTCCAGGCCGCTGGCGCCGGCACCGACGCCGTCGACGCCGTCGACGCCCGCGGCGACCGCTGGCCGCACCGAGCTCACGGGTGCCCATTGACCGTCTTTGCGCGAGAAGCTGACGCTGCCGCGGACGCGCACCTCGTCGCCCGCCCGATTGCCGTTCTGCTCGAGGCCTTCGATGCCCCGCTCGGTGGCGCCGAGGAGGTTCGCGAACGCCGCAATGTTCAGCGTATCCCAGGACGAGAAGTCGAAATCCCGCTCGAAGGTCAGCACGGCGTTGTAGTACACGATGCGCCTCGGGCTGCCATCTCCGGCCGCGGCCATCGGCGCGCTGCCGAGCCGGCGCAGGCGGCTCAGCGCGAAGGTGTCGTCGCCGAAGGTCTCGGTCAGGTGCGCCGAAACCACCGCACGCACCTGCTCCTCGTCCGGCGCTTGGCCGCAGGCCGTCAGCAGCGGCAGGGGCGCCGCGAGCAGGAGCCAGAGCAGGCATCGACGCAGGGTGGGGGGTGCCGTACGCATGATCAGAACCCGAAAACCGGCAGGGCCAGGTACGCTTGGATGATCACCGCGTTGAAGATGTCGATCAGGAAGGCGCCGATGATGGGCACCAGCAGGAACGCCATCGGCGAGATGCCGTAGCGGCTGGTGATGGCCTGCATGTTGGCGATGGCCGTCGGCGTCGCGCCGAGCTGGAAGCCGCACTGCCCGGCACAGATCACGGCGGCATCATAGTTGGATCCCATGACGCGAAAGGTCAGGAAGATCACCAGGAACACCGCGAGCGCGGCCTGGACGGCCAGGATGATCAGGATCGGCAGCGCCAGGTTCACGAGCTCCCAGAGCCGGAGAGACATCAGCGCCATCGCCAGAAACAACGACAGGCTCACGGTGCCGAGCAATTCGATGGTCGGTCCGTCCACCTCACGGATCTTGGTCAGGCTCAACAGATTGCGCAGCACGATGCCCACCAGCAGGCACCAGACGAAGGTGGGCAGCGTGATGCCAGGGATTTGGACATTGTCCGCCAGCAACCTGCCGAAGCCGATGCAGACCATCAGGATCAACAGGGTCTCGATGAACGACTCCGGGCTCAGCGGGCGGCGCTCCTCCGCGGGCACCGTGCCCGGCCCGAGTGTCGTGGACTCATCCGTGGTGGCCTGGAGCCGGTGACGACTGATCAGCCAGCCGGCCACAGGGCCACCGAGCACGCCGCCCAGGATCAACCCGAAGGTGGCGCAGGCCATGGCGACCTCCACCGCACCCTGCAGACCGTCCACCTCCGCGAACAGCTGCCCGTAGGCCGCGCCGGTACCGTGGCCGCCGGCGAGTGTCGCCGAGCCGCCGAGCACCCCCATCAACGGGTGCAGGTCGAGCCCCAGCGCGATCAACACGCCGGCGGCGTTCTGAAGGATCAGAGCCACGACCACCGCGGCCAGCAGGAGCAGGAGCTTGCGCCCGCCCTGGCGAAGCGTGCGCACGTCGGCGCCGAGCCCGACCGTGGCGAAGAAGGCCAACAGCAAGGGGGCCTGGCCCGACATATCGAAGCTCATCTGAGTGCCCGTGCCGACACGCACCAGCGTGAAGGCGATGGCGACTACCAAACCGCCGACCACGGGCTCGGGGATGCTGTAGTGAGCCAGGATCCGGAAGCGGCCGATCAGTACGCGGCCGATCAACAGGACCAGGATGGCGCTCACAACGGTCAGGGCGAGCGGGACCTGAATTTCCATGAGGCATCTTCCGCGGGTGTGGGGCAAGGGTCGGGGCGCCCGGGTAGTTTGCTCGGCGCGCTTCGAAGCAGCCTGCACACAGGCTGCATCAAGTCCTGGTCGCGGAGGCGGAACCGGCTCGCAGACCGACCCGCGTCACCGACCAGCCACCACATCCGTCGGTGAACCCCGGTACGAATCCACCCGATCGTAACATCGATTCCCGGGCGTTTCGCCCGCTCCCCTCGCCACGCGCGGCGCGGTTTGCACCTTGCGGGGGCCTGCACCATGATGGGGCCGGGTCTACGCTCGCCGATCGCGCCCCCGCGCCTCCGCTGGGTGCTCCGGGTGCTGCGGGCGGTTCGCCCGCGGCGGTCTGATCGAGCGCGACGGCGTCCGCGAACTGCGAGCCCCAAGATCCTCGCCCGACCCAACACCGGGTTCTCCCTCGACGCCGTGGCACCCTCCTTTGAACCTAGAAACGGCAGTTGGCCGCTTCGTTCCACATGCAGGTATTGCGCCGCCTCGACTTCTTTTGCACTGGCAAGCTCACCACGTGGGTGAGGGGGCGTCCAACTGCCGTTTCTAGATCTTGAACGAGTCCCCGCCAGGGTCGCATGAGCCCGGAGCGCCCGCTGCACCACTGCACCCGCCCGCAACGCAACCTGCATAAGGCGCTCGAGCCGGTGCACGAGGCCCAACAAGGCGAGGCCTGCTCCGGCTTCGAGCGTTGAGCCGGGCAAGCTCGACCCGACTGCCCGCGGTGTCTCGATTGGTCTTGAAGCGATCCTTATCCGCCTGTACCCCCGGCCACCGGGAACCTCCAGGTGACCGGTCCCGTCCTGATCAGCTCCCGTCCTGGCTCGCCCAACTGCGTGCCGTAACGGACCAACTGGATCAGATCCGAGCTCACCTGCGGATTGGTAGTGAAGTAAGAGTGCCCGAACCAGTCCGTGCGCTCGCCCTCGTAGGAGATCAGGTCGATGCGCCCCGTGGTCTCGAAGTACCGCTGCGCCCTCTCGGGGATGTCCTCGGGGCGGAGTTGACCCACCCGGTTGCGGCTGCGGAACAGGATCTTGGAGACCAGGAGCGCCCGGTCCTCCGGCGACGCATAGATGGTCAAGCGGCCCTTCAGGACGCGCGGCAGCCGTGCGTCCGGCCACACGGTGACCAGATCCGGATCCGAGAGGAAGCCCGTGATTTCCTGGCCGGCGATATCGATATCGATGTCCGGGGAGAGCAGCACCAGGTTGTCGATCTTGTACAGGTCCAGCGGCTCCTTGCCCGCGGCGATGGCCTCGTTGGTCAACTCGCTCACGGCGGCCAGGGTCAGGGCCGTGCCGCGGCTGTGGGCAAGGATCTGCAGTCCCTCCAACCCCGGGGTGGTCGCGAGCATGCGGATTGTCTTCTTGAGGTGCTCGACCGCGTACTCGGCCGACTCCGTGGTGGTGGTGTAAGAGGTCAGGAAGTTACCGGTGGACGAGGCGGGCCAGGTGAAGAAGGCACAGACCTGCTCCCGGCCGAGGAAGTGGCACAGCTCTGCGGCTGTAAAGGCGGCAGTGGCGAAGGTCTCGTTGAAGCCGTGGACATAGAGCAGGACCTCCTGCTTCGGGACCTGCGCCAATCGGCGCTCGACCTCGCCCTGGAGGGCGGCCTTGGTCTCGAAGTGGCGCGCGAGCTCGGCCCGGTCCCGCAGGATCTTGCCGTCCTCCCCCCTGGCGATCTGATACGGCTCGCGGGGGAAGGCCCCCAGCTCCCGGACCGCGCCCAGCTCCAGATTGACCTCACGCGTACGCTCGGCCATCTGGCTCTGCTCGCGTAGGGCCCTCCAGTCCAACCCCGGCACCAGCCGGACCTCGGCGGACCCGAAGACGATGCCCCGGGCGCGTTCCTGACCGTAGGGCATCGGGGCCGCGCCTTCGGCTTGGGCCTCGAGCTCGGCCGGTGTCGGCGGGGCGCGGTCGGTGATGAAGAGCAGGTCGATATCCGGGCTCTGCCCGGCCTCTTCGGGGAGATCGAAGACCGGCTGGCCGCCCGGAAGCTGATAGAGGATCGGGGTCGGCATCAGTTGGCGAGCGCTGGTGGCGCAGCCGGCGATCAGGAGGGCGGCCAACACGAAGACAGTGGCCTTGATGGGTCCTGGGTTCATTTGGGGGTCCCGGAGGCGGAGTCAGGGATAGGGATTATCAGCGATAAGGGTGTGCGACGGCCCGACGGATATCGGAACGGGGCCTGATCGGTGCATCCGACCCGCGAAAGGCAAGCCCTTCGGGTCGGAATCAGCCGCCCCCTCTTGCAGGCTAGCGGGCGACGTCCACCGGTCCCTCGGGGAAGTCGTGCAGCCAGGCCAAGAACAGCTTGTATCCCAGCACGAGCACCACGGAGCCCACGAAGAGCCCGATGATGCCGGACGTGATGAAGCCGCCAATCGCTCCGACGAAGATCACTGCCATGGGGACCTGGACGCCGCGCCCGAGCAGGATGGGCTTCAAGACGTTGTCGATGGTGCCCACGAAGATGCTCCAGATCACGAACAATACCGCCGGGACCGTATCAGCCGTCGCAAGGACATAGATCACGATCGGGAGGGTGATCGGCACGATGCCGATCTGGACCGTGCTGAGCAGCAGACACAGCAGCGCCCAGAGCCCGGCGCCGGGGATGCCGATCGCCATGAAGCCGATCCCGGCGAGCAGGGACTGGATCAGCGCGACCCCGAGGATCCCCCGGGTCACGCTGCGTACCCTGGCCTCGGCCAGCACCGCGAAGTCGGCGCCCCGCTCACCCGCCAGGCGCACCGCGAGTGCACGGGCGAAGGCCCCGCCGGCCTCGGCGTTGGCCAGGAACACCCCGGCGATGATGATTGCGACGACGAACTTCAGGGTTCCGAACCCCGCGCCGGCCGCGGTGGACAGCAGCCATCCGCCGACGGCCTTGAGCTGCGGCGCGATCTTCCCGGCGGTCGCCGCCAGGTTCTCGGACGCCTGAGACCAGATCCGACTCAGCCAGTCTCCCACCAGGGGCCAATCCCGCACCGACTCCGGTGGCGGCGGCACCGCAAGGCGGCCGTCCTGAAAGCCCTGCGCGAGTCCCTGGGCACTGTCGATGAGGGTACCGCTGAGCATCACCGCGGGCACCATGAGCAAGACCAGCCCGAGGATAACCAGGAGGGTTGCGGAGATTCCGCCCCGCCCGCCGAGTGATCGCCGCAGCTTCAGGTAACCCGGGTATGCCGAGACCGCGATGATGACCCCCCAGGCGATGGGGATGAAGAACGGCCGAACGATACTGAAGCACCAGGCCGCAAGCATGATCAGGATGCCGATGCGGATGGTGGCCTCCAGCGCGGTGGCCACGACCTCTTTTCTCTGGATCACGGCGACCTCGTTGTCGGATTGCTCGGCTCGGCGGCGGGCGGCGGAGGCCGTGGTGGTAATCCCTCCCGGATGACCCTGGAGAAGTCCTCTCGGTCTCCGGCGGATCGGGCGCGCGCGGTGATGTCGCTTTCGCCCTTCAGCGCCTCGAGCGGGATGTCGGTGTTGACCGCGCCCCGCTCGTAGGCGAGGTCGACCAGGAAGCCGTTCGCCATCAGCCGCCAATCCAACGGAGGGCCCGCGTTGACCGCCCTGGTGTGGTGCCAGATGCTGGTGGTGCAATTGTGGGTGAGCGCGTTGTACCAGCGCGGGCGCTCGGAGAGGGCGTTGATCTCGCACATAGTCGAGCAGCAGCTCGCGGCCCTTGTCCTTTGAGCCGCCGATACGGTAGAGCTGGACCTGCTCGCCGCGATGATTGGTACGCAGGCCAATCAGGTCGCGCTCATCGCCGACCACGTGATCGAGCTGATCTGGCGGAAGAAGCCCAGGAAGGCGGAGTAGGCCTCGCCTTCCTCCTTGCGGGTCTCGATGGATACCGCCAGGTGACGGCCGTCGGCGACTCCCAGCTCGCAATGGTGTGGCCATAGACGTAGGCTCCCAGAAGGAGATGAACATGTCGAATCCGACCAGGGTGTCGAGGTCATAGGTACGCGTCTCCCAGCGCTCCGTAAACGCCGTCTCGCTGTCATAGGCGAAATCGCGGACGTTGCGGAACGTCGGCTGGGACCCGTCGAGGGTCGCAGTCGGCAGCAGCCGGGCGACGTCCGGTTGCCAGTCGCGATCGTTGCTCGGCGGGAGCGGCAACCACCAGCCGAGCACCACGGCGAAGGCCAAGGCGACGCCGAGCGCGGCCCGCCCCCAGGGCGGACCAGAACCGCCGCGAAGCCCGCGATCAACACCAGGCCGAGCGCGAGGGCGCCGGCGAGCGCCCTGGACTCCGGGACCGTCGATCCAGAGCGCGGCGGCAGCCCACAGGACTGCCAGCGCCAGATCAACGAGACTAGGCCGCGCACAAGGGCGCGGGCGAGCCGCAGAAAGCTCACGCGATCGGCTCAGTGCTCGTTGAGCGCCTCGTCCGGCCAGTAGCGCGCCCGGTCAGCTTGGCCGCAACCTTCCAGCCCTTGCCGGTTAGGACGAACACGGCCTTGCCGTCGTCGAACCGCACGCCGAGCTGCTCCTGTCCTCGCCCGCCATCACCTCCTCCCCGGCCGTGGCATCCAGCCCCTCAGCGATGAATCTCTGGAAGCTGGCGTCGTCCTCGAAGAGGATCACGAGCTGTGATGCGAAGCCGCCGAGGCCGAGGCCAAGGCCCGCGCCGGTGGCGGCCATCTTCATCTTCATGTAGACCCGCGCGCCGGTGCTGGCATCGACCGCCAGACCGCGCCCATAGCCGGCGACGACATAGAAGCTCGCCTCCACGCTTGCCGAACACCGAGTAGCCGGCGCTGCGATCGAAGAGGGCACGGCTGCCCGCCTCCTCCGCGAACAGGCGCTGGAGCGTCGCCTCGGCCATGGCGTCGAGCTTGGCCCGCGTCTCCTGCGGGGTGGCCTCGTCGCTCAGGCTCTCCTCGTGGACTCCACGATCTCCTTGACCGCGTCGGTCGCCTGACCGGCGTCGTCCACCACGCGCTTGGTGGTATCGCCGACGGCCTTCGCGGCCTTGGCCACTCCGTCCTTCAGGCCATGGAGGGCCTCTCGGCGTTCGTGGCCATCGGCACGATGGCCAGCGCGACGACATTGCGAACAAGGGATGGGCCGTCATCGGCTGTAAGGCTCCGATAGAGAAGAATAGGCCCCTAACCTTCGTTCTTGAGGGCCTGTGTCGGTGATCTCGGAATAGAAGCCACCACCCGTGCGCCTAGGTCCTGATACTCCAGGTGACGATCGAAGAGCGGCTCGGCGCGTTCGGCGTCCTCGAAGGCCTCGCGCAGGAATTCCAGGTCCTCGTCGATCACGGCTCACCGGCATGGACCCTCTCCTTCGACCTCGACCGCCGCGGTCGCCTAAGTTCGTCAATCGGTAGACAGCGCCTGCATGACGCCTTGATCCTCTGGTGTCGTCTTCATGGTTGGTTCTCCGGCGATGGTGGATGCGGTTGTGCCCTCGGGATCAGCGGTATGGATCAGTAATCGGATCGCTGACGATCGCGCGTCGGTCTAACGCTCACGCCGACCTGTCCTCATCGCTGCTCCACCGCCTGCCGCCTTCTGCTCAATGCCCGCTGAACACCAGGGCCTTGATCGGCAGCAGCAGTGCCTGGATGCGCAGGATCATCGCATGGACGACACCGACCGTGTCGATGGCGTGGAGTCCGAATTCGCGCAGGCTGCCGATATTCGGGTCCTGCAGCGCGTCGTGGTTGTTGGTGTAGGCGTTGGCGATGCAGCTGCCGCCCTGTGGCAGGTCGTCGAGCAGCCCTGGATAGAGCGGCTCCATGGAGACGGTGATCGAGCCGGGCTTGGCGAAGTGTTGCACGTCCATCAGGGTGTCGGTCGGGCGCACCTGGCCGGAGGCGATGACGTTCTGGACCTCGGTCACGACCATCGGCACGATCTGCCAGGGCTTGGCGATGCAGGTCACCTCGCCGATCATGCCGACCTTCAACACCTGGGCCTCGATCTGCCCGAAGCCGGCCATCAGGCCCGTAGCATGGCGTTCCGGTACCAGGATGCCCGCAGGTCTGAGCATCGGATTGACGATGTCGCCCGGACGCAGCGCGAACTGCTGCACGACACCGTCGGTCCCTGCCACGACCAGGGTCTTCTCGAGTTCGACCTGGGCCTCATTGAGCGTCGCCTCGGCGCTCGCCTTCTGCGCCGGGAGCTGGAATTCGATCTCTGAAACGATGGCCTCGTGACTCGCCAGGGCCGAGTCAAACGACGCCCTGCTGGGTCTCAACCTGCACGCGCCATGCGCTCGACCTCGCGCTCCGCGATCGAGCCCGCACTCTTGCGATTCGCCTCGACGCGGGCCTCGAACTCGTCCATCGCCTGCTGGAGCGCCCCGCGTGCCTGAACGATACGACCGTCCGCCTCCTGCGAGCCGGGACTTGGCCACGACCATGGGGCCTCGATCTCCGCGATGAGCCGGCGGGCGGTCTCGATCTCCGCCTCCTGCTCGGCGCTGTCGAGCCGGAACAGGGGCTGCCCCTCCTCGACCCGCTGGTTCAGCTCGACGAAGGTCTCGGCCGCCCGCCCGTTGATCTCGGGCGGCGCGGTGACAGTGCGGAACGCCGAAGTGGCGGACTTCGTGGAAGGGTCGAAGTAGAAGATGACCGTGATCAGGGCAACGGTCGAGATCAGGCACGGGTAATCCCCAGCGCAGCTGGAACCGGTCTGAGAACAGGTCATCTCCCGCCGATCCGCTTGCCCTGCACATAGCGGCGAAACAGGTCAGTCCGGCAGGATCGTCAACATCGGCACGGGAAGGCGCCAACATCGCTCAGCCTCCCGCTTCTCGATAGGCGCCGCGATCGGTTGATCGCCGGCCGACGCTGGCTGTTGCGGTGGCAACACCGCGGGAGCCGCGGGCTCCGCGCCACCGGCAATACGGTCGAGCGAGCGAGCCATCGAGCGCAGCGGCGTCGTGAAGTCAGGCAAGGGCACGAGGGCGAGGAGCAGCCCGGCGATCCAGAAGAGGTGGTTGTGGGTGAACAGCGCCAGCAGCGCCGACGCGGGACGAGCTCGAACTGCACCTTCTGGCCACGATGCGCCATCTGCTCCGGTAGGCATGGAGCTTGAAGTAGAAGATGCCGATACCGACCACCGCGAGCAGCACGAAGACGGCCATGACGATGAACAGCACGTCGGTCTGCCCCGGCCCGGTGATGAAGGGAGGCAAGTGATGGGTCGCGGCCGGGTGTAACGACTCCGACATAGGTGGATCTCCAAGCAGTCTCAGGGTGGTTCATCAGAGCTGGACCGGGCCTCGGCCTTGGCCCGGTCGCGGCGGTCTCGGGCAGGACGACGCCGCGCGTGCCCTGTCTCGGGCGATTGATGACGCCGACCGGACTCATCCACCAGGCTCGAGGTGCGCCGCCCCGAATCGTGCGGCGGTGTCTAACGCAGGTCCAGGGGCCCGCGCAGAATATACGCGGGCCACGCGGATCAAGGGGCCGCGGGATCCAGCCGGCCGCGCGGGTCGGCGATACCACGGCGATCGGCGACGCACGCGGGTCACGATGCCGCGGGATAGACCACGCCGCGCGGGTCGGCGATGCCACGTGGATCGGCGACGCGACGCGGTTCAGCGATGTCACGTGGATCGCGACACGCGCGGTCCCGGGCGGGCGTCCGCGCTCATCGAGATCATTCCCACGAGCCGGGTGAGCGACAGGGCGGCCAGGATAGGTCTGGAGATGGTCTGGTCGATCGTCATTCGCGCGGTGGGCACCGCTCCTGTGTGGGCGTTCGCCGCTGAGCGCGTCGACGGTCCGCTCGGCCGCCGGAGCGAAACCGCAGCCAATGTGGACGGGGTCACCGGTCGGGGATCGTCCGGCAGGCCCGCCAGCGGGCGTGCCGCAGCGGCGACGGCGATGGCGTCGCCGGCGTCAGTCGACCGTCGATCCCCGTCCCCGATCCTGTCAGCGATCCGAGCGGCGAATCACCACGGTTGCGCCCGAGGGCCCGATGAGGTTCAGGTCCCTGGTCTGATAGTCCGCGTCCTTGAACAGGAATCTCCGGATGTGATCATCCCCTCGACCGTCGTCGTGTCGTCCGGGTGAGCGTTGGCGTCCTCGTCGTCGTATCCACCGGCGTTGGCGGCATCAGCAACCGCCGCAGAGCGATCTCGCGCAGCCTCGTCGATCTCTCTAGTCCGTTTCCCTGACGGACCCCTCTTGTGTTGATGAGCGGGATGCGACCCGCTGCGCGCGGTCAGGTCGGTCGACCCCCTGTTAGTCTTTCTAAAGTCCCTCGAAACGTAGCGCCGCCTCGATGACCTCGATCCCGGCGGGTTGCGCGACGTTGTCGAAGCGGATCGCGGCGGCCGCTCGGACAGCCATGGCGGCCACGAGCGTCTTTTCGGCCCCGAGGTAAGATGCCGGTCGATCGCTCTGGAACCACTCCTCCACAAGAGTGAAGGCGTCGGGCCTCGAAGTCCTGTAGAGCCGGCAGCCATACAGCCGGCGCCACCGCGTCGGCTCGATCGATCCGCCAACACTGACCAGGAAATCGAGCGGCTCGCGGGTGACACCAGGACGCTAGGCGAGAACACGATCATGGCGGCTGGTCCAGGCGACGCGGGTACCGGACCATTCGGCAGAACCTTCCCGCTACGGGCGGCATAGATAATCGCGGAAACCGGTTCCGTGTCCGTCACCTAGGTCATCGCTCGAACCGCAAGGGCGAACAGCTCCAGCTCGAACCTCCTATCTTCGGAGATGTTACGGATCCTCGGACCGCGCCTTCGAGCATCGTGCCGATCCAGTCCCGCCGATAAGCGTCAGCGCCGGCTTCCGCGGGCTCCATCGGGCCATTGGGCTCGGACGCATCCGGCGCGGTCTCCTTGCGGTAGGCGCGCATGGCCTGGCGCAGGGTCGGGAAGTGGCGGTCCATGTTGACGTGATCGAGTAGGCCGCGGGCGCGCAGCCAGTCGGCGGATTCGGTGCGACGCCCCGCGGCCACCAGCTCCGTCCGCGACGGGCGGAGCGAGCCTTCAGGTCGCCCAGGGCATCCATGCCGGTTACGTCGAGCTGGGTCAGCGGGATCATGTCGAGCACGAACCAGCGCACCGCCGGACCGGCGCGGTCGGCGGCGGCCAAGGCCTGGCGCTTGAAGTAGGCGGCGTTGAAGAACACCAGGGGTCCGTTGAAGCGGAAGAGCACCAGCCCCGGCGTGGTCTGGGCGTCAGGGTGCCGCTCGATCGCATGCAGTCCGGCATGCCCTTTCACCTTGCCGAGCACCTCCGTGCGCGGGCGTGCCGCGAGGCGCACGAAGCGAACCAATGCGAGCAGCACGGCGACCAGGATCGCGTCGATGGCCCCGACCCACACCACGCCCAGGGTCGCGATGATCGAGACCAGA
>CAVOUZ010000006.1:0-55405 GCA_963699735.1 uncultured Gammaproteobacteria bacterium | reverse complement strand
GGATGAAGGGAGTCTACTGCTGGCCCGCGGACTTCGGCCGATAGAAACACCGCTTCCGGGTGCGGTTGCAGCTGCGTGCCCAGGCGGTGATCTGCCTTAGGAACGAGGAATCACGGCTGCTGCTCCCAGGACCGCTTCAACAGGACTGGCAGGATCGCGTCCGCGGCGATTGGGTCGGGTGAAGGACGCGAAGGTCAGGTGCTACCAAGCGCGGCTTGCGAGGACCCGTTCGGCGACTCGACCCTGATCACCGTCTGGCGCAGATTGAAGGGACTGCCAAGCGCCCTCGCGAGTATGGGGATATGATCACCGCAACGGCGGCGGTTGCTTTCTTGATTACTGGATCAGCGTCTTCTTGTACACCCGCACGATTCGAGTGCCATCCCAGACATAGGATAGGTGGGGACCCTGCCGGGGGATGGTGACCGCGGGCGGCCTTAGCGCGGCGATGCACTCGCCTCCAGGGTCCCTTACCGACCGATAGACGATCCCCCAGGAACGCGCCACTCGCATCTCCAGGCCGAACGCTTGAGATGGTCGCCAGTCGTCCGGGTCATGCAGATGGCCGTATTCCGCTCCCCGAACGTCGCGCAACGGCTTTCCCACCTCTCCTACATACACCCGCATGTCGATCTCTCCAGGATCTTCCCGAGTGTGACCAAGAAACCTGGCACGATGGAATTTCGTCTCCTCGATGGCGGTTTTCAGGCTCTTGGCCGCGTAGTAAACACCGAAGCTGCCGTCGCTGAAGCGGCTATCCACGCCGATATGCGTGAACGCGGCCATCACTGGCGATGAGCCCGGACCGCTGACTCGGTCCTCGGGATCAACCAGCGCGATATCCCCCGCCTCATCCCGCAATCGATCGTTGGTCAACCCTTCGATGTAGAACAGCTCCGCCATCAGCCCCGGCTCCACCAGCCTCTCGAAGAAATTGATCGGCGGAAACTCAGAGGAGACGATGCGGTATTGGTGCTCCCAATCCAGCTCGGAGAGTGGCGGGCGATGCGGACTAGAGTCCCCGCTGGGCATCGAGATATCGCCGCACATCCGCTAGATCGACCAAGCTGCCGCCGAGCATCCGGTCAAGCGCCGACTGCCCGTGAAACAGCGGTGCCGCATTGGGTTTCTTTACCCATTCGTCGGCCGCGCGCGGAGATGGCAAGAGGATGTTCAACGCCTTGGAGATGCCCAGCAGATAGCTGATGCGCTCCAGCGCGTCCCGCCCCAGCCGTCGGGCGGTCTTCTCCGCTTTCCACTTGAAAAAGGTCGACTCCGGCGGGCTGCCGAGCAAAATCCGCTCCTGAGCGGCGCTGAGTCCCCAACGCGCGGAAAGGTTGAAAAAGGCCTGCAAGGCGGCGCTGGATAGCCGCTCCGGATCGAAACCGGCCTGGGGATGCGGAAGTGCGCTCAACTTGGTCGCTCCAAAAATAGAGATACAGCTACTCTACTCTTAATCTAGAGTTGCTTGCTGAAAAGATCAAGGATGACAGGGGTATGGCCTCTGCGGACCTCGGGATCGGATTTGCTAACGCTTGATCCTTGTTCGGTACAAAGGACACGAAGGAAGAGAAAGCCATAACTTCGTGCCTTCCTTGGGGAAAAAGCACGTCTCCGATGAACATCCCTGCCTTGTGCCTTTGGCGCTTGAGTGCTACCGTTCCGACATCACTATGACATCAAGGTGCACTATGCCGAACGTCACGCTGCGCGATGTCCCCGCAGAGCTGCATTCCTGGCTCAAGCAAAGGGCCGCCTCCCGCCATCGTTCCGTGAACAAAGAGGTCATCTCCTTGCTCGAAGAGGTCCGGGGGGATGCCGCTTCCCCCCGTGCGCGCGCCACTGCCCAGGACATCATGGAGATCGCCCGACGGGCCGCTGCATTGCCCGTTCAAGATCGGCGTAGCGAGGACGAGATACTCGGATACGGCGGCAATGGATTGCCGGACTGATCCATGGTCGTCGATACCTCAGCCCTGATCTGCATCCTGCTCGGCGAGCCGGAGGCGGTGGAATTCGCGGGAGCCCTTGCCGGTGCTTCGAGGCTGGTCATCAGCGCTCCGACCTGGGTGGAGGCGTCGATAATCATCACCGCGAGGCTGGGCATTGAAGGTCATGCCCTTTTGATCGAGCTGCTGGAGCGCACACGGGTGGAGAGCGTCCAGTTCGACGGCAAGCTGGCGCATGGCGCCTACGCCGCCTGGCTCCAATATGGGCGGGGGCGTCATCCGGCGGGTCTGAACTTTGGCGATTGCTTCTCTTATGCGCTCGCCAAGCAGCGGTCCGAGCCGCTCTTGTACAAGGGGGACGACTTCACCAAGACAGACATCGTGGCGGCAGTTTGATGAATTCTCACCGCGAAGGCACGAAGGACAAGAAGAAGGGTAAGGGCGGTAGTTCCTGACAGGCCGCCTGGACGACGGCGCGCAGAGACCCGCCGGTGGCGCGAGCCGCGCGCCCGCTTCGACCGCTTCCTGATCTCCGACTGGGAGACCCTCCGCCGCTCCGCCATCGCGCCGCCGCAAATCGGTCGCGTCGCCGGGAACCGAGCCGATTAGGCGGGCGACCTGCGCAGTCTCTTGCCCATTGGGCGGGCATCGACCTCGAAGATGCACGCACTATATCCCTGTGCCTGGCATTCGGACTCGATGACCCGAGCGCTGGGCGAGACCAGCGACTGGAAGAGCCGCTCGAAGCTGGCCCCGTAATAGTCGCACAGGGGCACACTCGAGCGGGCGCCGTCACAGAGTCCACAGCCAGCGATTTGCAGCCGGTGCGGCGTGCCTGGGGAGACTGAGAATTCGCCGCCGCCCACAAAGGTCCAGGCATTGCGCGAAATCGCCTTGAGCAGCAGGCGCCCGGCGAGGGCGGCGGGCAGGTGCTTGAGCAACGTCTGGGCGAGAGGCGGGATGCGGTTGGCGAGCAGGTAGTCGCCGGTGCGCCGTCCCGCATCACGCCCGATCTTGCGCGCCCGCTCGACGCCCAGGATGTCCCGCAGGGCGCGATGCAGGGCCTTCACCTCCACCTCGTCCACCATCTCGGAGGGCGGCGCGTCCAGATACTGTGCGATGCCGGCGCGGGTAAACACCTCGAGGGCCGCGTTTGGCCCAGGTGCGGTGCTCATTGCCTCGATCACCCGAATAATCGAATTGGGCCCGATCCGCGCTTGTCGGCTGTGAGGGTCGTCCATGGTTCGCCCGTTCCCCTGCCGCGGCCCGCGGAACCGGGCAGGTTGGACCCGCAGGAGGGTCCCGGTGCCTCCGATCAGGTGATCTGGGGGATGCCCCAGGGGTTGCTGTTCCAGTCCGCGGAGAGGCTGTGCAGGAAGTAGCGCCCGCGTGGGGTGACCTTGACGCGATCGGAGGTCACTTCCACCAGTCCGTGCTCGGAGCAGCCGCAGAGCCGCTCGTAGTCTTGCTCCAGACCGGCCGCCAACGTCAGCGGCAACTCCAGGTTGCAGACCAGGTGTTGCAGCGCCTGGCGCCGGCGCCGGTCGCCATCGGTCATGCGATACCCCCAGGCGACAGGTAGCTGACCGGCGTCGATCGCCTCTACCCAGGCCTTGATCGCCGGCTCATTCTGAACGAAGGCGTCATCCACCTCCCCCAGCGCGCTCATGCCCACGGCCACCAGATGTTGGATGGGGGTGCTGGAATAGCCCATGCAGTTGTGGTGAAGCCGGCCGGCCGATTGGGCGAGTGACAGGTCGTCGCACGCCCGTGCAAAGCAATCCAAACCGATCCAGCTGTAGCCGGCATTGGTGAAGCACGTTACCGCCTCGTGGAGCAGGGTCAGCTTCTCCTCCGGGCCAGGCAGCTCCGTCGACTCGATGGCATATTGGTGAGGACGCGCCGCGGGGCGATGGGAGTAGCTGTAACAGCGCACCCGATCCGGGCCCATCGCCACCACCTGCTCCAGGGTCTCGTGGAAGCTCCGCTCAGTCTGGTGAGGCAGGCCATAGATCAGATCGAGGCTGATAGTCTCGAAGCCGATGTCACGCGCGGTGGTGTAGACATCATCAATCAACTCCAATGAATTGATTCGCCCTATGGCGTGCTGCACCCTGGGGTTCAGATCCTGGACGCCCAGGCTCAGACACTTGAAGCCGAGCCCCTTGAGCAGATCGAGCTGGCTGGCGGAGGTCCGGCGCGGATTGCAGTCGATACTGGTGGCGGCATCGGGTCGGATCCGGAAACGCGCCTCGATCATGCCGACCAGGCGCACGAGCTGAGAGTCGCTGAGATAGTTCGGGGAGCCCCCTCCCAGGTGGATCTGCCGAAGCTCGCGACCGCCGCCGAGGCTCTCGACGACCAGATCCATCTCGTGCTCCAGGGTGTCCAGGTACCGGTCTATCCGCTCCTCGTCGTGGGTGATGGTGGTGTGGCAGGCGCAATAGAGACAGCGCACCGGACAGAAGGGGACATGAACATAGAGGGCCACCGGCTCCTGGTGGCGTTCCCGGACGGCCCGCAGCGAATCGACGTACTGGGAGGGCGAGAGCCGGTGGCCGTTGACCGCACGCGGCAAGGCGTTAACCGCGGATCCGTCGCGCTCGAAGCCATCGATCAGGACCTGGGGAACACCCGCGAGCAATGCTGGGATCATGACTGACACCCTCCTAACCAGTTGCCGCCGTCCTGCTGGGGGTGGATCGACGCTTGGCCTGGGCGCCAGGGAGCGGATCCAGCCGTACCTCCAATTGGTCGTCGCTCGGGCCGCCACACGCCAGCACCTTGGCGGCGGTGCCCTTATAGTCCACGTCCGCGGCCAGGTCGGGGCGCCGCGCCTTGAGCTCCGCGATCTGTTCTGGCGTCAGCACTTTGGTCTCGTCGAAGCCCAGATCGATCTCGGTGGAGAAGCCGCCCTTGTACTTGACCCGCTCCAGGTCATAGAACTTCTTGGTGACGGTCGTCTTGGCGAAGGCCTTTAGACAACCCAGCATATAGCGACGCTTGAACTTGTCTTTGATCCAGGGGTACTCGAGGAAGGCCTTGCGCATATAGAAGCGGGCATAGTTGCGCAATACGCCCTTGAGCACCCCCTCCCGGCTCATGCCGTCCGGCTTCATGATGGGCGTCACAAAATTGTACTTAGAGTAATCCCGAACCTCGACCCTGTCACCCAACTCCTCGAAGAGCTCGGCGAAGGGCCATGGCGTGTACATGTTCCAGTTCACCATGTCCGGTTTCCAGTCCTGGGCCATCCGGTAGGTCTCCTCGATGGTCTCCGCGGTCTCGTTCTCCATGCCCATGATGAACTGGACCTCTGCCACGATGCCTGCGTCGCGCAGCAGCTTCACGGCGAGCTTGTTCTGCTCCACCGTGGTCTGCTTGCGAAAGACGTCGAGATTGAGCTGGGCGGCCGCCTCGGTGCCCAATGAGACATGGACCAGACCGGCCTGGCGATAGAGTGGGAGCAACTCCCGGTCGCGCAGGATGTCGGTCACCCGGGTGTTGATCCCCCAGTGGATCTTCACCTTGCGGGCGATCAGTTCCTCGCAGAGTTCGACGAATCGGCGCTTGAAGATGGTCGGCTCCTCGTCCGCGAGGATCATGAAGCCCACCTTGTAGTCGTTGACCAGGGTCTCGATCTCGTCGACGAACTTCTTGGGGTCACGGTGCCTGTAGGTGCGCCAGAACTTCCACTGGGAACAGAAGCGGCAGGTGAAGGGGCAACCGCGGGCGAAGTTCGGCACCGCCACCCGGCAGTTCAGCGGCACATAAATGTAGTTGTCCCAGTTCAGCAACGACCAGTCCGGGGTGAGCGAATCGAGGTCCTCGATCACCGGGTGGGCCGGGGTCGCCACCACCTGATTTTCCCCGTCCAGATAGGCGATGCCCCAGATGCGCTTGCGCTCCTTGAGGACGGTGCCGCCGTCGATCGCCCGCAGCAGATTGACGACGATCCTCTCGCCCTCGCCGCGCACGACGTAGTCGATCCAAGGTGCCTCGGCGAGCACCTGGCCGTACATGAAGGTGGGGTGGACCCCGCCGAGGATGGTCACGCAGTCCGGCGCCGCCTCCCTGGCCAGCTTCAGAGTGTCCTGGGCCTTGTAAATCATCGGGGTGATGGCGGTGGCCATGACCACGTCGGGCGCGTTTTGGCGAATGATCTCGCGCAGCCGGTCGTCCGGGATGTCCTCGCACATGGCATCGACGAAGCGGATGTTCTCGAAGCCGGCGTGTTTGAGTGCACCTCCGATGTAGGCCACCCAGCCGGGGGGCCAGTTGCCCGCGATCTCCGCGCCGCCCGCGTGGTAGTTGGGCTGGATCATCAGAATGCGCATTTGGGCACCTCCAAAAGGGTTGTCACCGTCATTAGTTGTTGCGGCTCGCGCCGCCTTCTGCCGAGCCGCCATCGGCAAAGCCGCCACGGCTCAAGCGGTCGCTGCCGCATCGGTCGTTGCGACGCCCTCGCGTTATCACCCGTCTTCCGGGCGTCGGCCGATCGCCTCCACCGGGCCCGTTTCCGTTCGGCCTTGATCGTCATCCGGTCTGCAGGCGATGGCCGCGGGGCAACTCCGATCCGCCCCGGTCCTCCCGAGCGCGATCGCGAGGCTTGAATGCCCAGCGCCAGATGGCTTCGTCCGGGATCGGCAACACCAGAAACCAATGCTCCAGCACCGCCAGGACGAGCAGTACCGAGACCAGGCTGAGACCCGCGGAGCGGTGCGCTCCGTATCCGCCGCCAGCGCCTCGAGCGTTACCAAGACGGCTGCCACGGTCGCGGTCGTCACGGAGAGCGGAAACAGGTGATTCATGGAGCGGCGGCCCATGTAGCTCTGCAGGAACCCCAGATGCGCCGGGAGCCAGTCGCCGTTCAGGTTCGGAACCCCGAGAAAGACGTTGAGCTTGGCGCTCCAGCGCATGAGCCACAGGACGGTGAAGGTCCACAGCCCAACTGGGTTTGCTGCATCCCAGGTCAGGGCGGCCAGGAGCACCGCGGTGACGCACGACGGACAGCTCATGGTAGAGACTGGTGCCCACGGCCAGAGTGAAGCGCCGCCAGCCGTTGCAGCCGGGCGGGCAGGGCGTCTTGCGGGGACCGCTGACGAGGCCCATGAAGTAGCTCATCTCCAGGCAGCCCCAGAGGGCCACGCCGCAGGCGAATGCCAGATAGGCGTCGAGCGGGTCGGTGCCGCCCGTCAAGGCGATCAGCCCATAGGCGGAGCCGACCAGCACCGCCGCGGCACCCGCCAGACTCCAGCGGTAGGTACGCGGTGGCAGGTTGTCCAGGTAGAGCACGATGCCGGTGCCGATCCACCAGAAGAAGACGGCGAAGAGGGCGGAGGCGGTCCGTGATGTCGAGCATCGCGCTTGAGACTCTAGTGGGCCGCCACGCGGGCGGGCTCGTCCAGGAGCGCGGCAAAGGCCCCGACGTTGGTGGCGCCAAAGGCGTTGAGCTCGATGACCCGGCCGGTCGCGACGTCTTCAAGGCTCAGCCGGCCGTCCGCGTGACGGGCCAGCCGGAAGGGGTGATCGTCGCCCAGGTCGCGCGTGCGCCGCTCCCGCACCAGACTGCGCAGCACGCCGCGCACAAAGCCATTACTGGCCGGTGGCAGCTCGGCGACGCCCGCGCCGGTGCGCGCGTCGCGCACCAGGACGGCCCCGTTCGCCCGGTCATCGAACCGGAGGTCGAGGGTGTGGACCACCGGTGATGCTCCCGCCTGGGCGGGCGAGAGCCCGCTGATGCGCGCCGCGACCACGGCGATCAGCGCGAAGCCGATCAGGGCGGCGACTGCAAACAGGGCCTTTCGTGGGAAGGGCTGGTTGGGCGCTGCGTGGCTCATCGGTTGGTCGATCCTAGTGGGCCCGCACGCCGGGATTTCGTGGATGCAGGGCCATCGCGGGCGCGCGGGTGCCGGCGGGAGCCCCGGCATGAACCGGGTGCCCAGCCGCTCGCGCGGCGCGGTGGGGCGCCGGCGCCTCCTGCGGTGCCGGGGGGGCTTGGAGGGTAGAGCTCGAATCGGCCCTCAGAGCGGAGGCGAGAATGGCAGCGGCCTTGGCGGCCTGCGGAATGGCGCGAAGCGTCGGCTGTGCGAGCGCGAAGCTCCAGGGGCGGACATGGGGCCACAACACCAGGTAGGAGACCTGTGCCCCGGGCGACACGCGCAGTGCGATGTCGCCACTGCCGTCGCCGTGCTCGAGCAGATCAGCCCCCAGAATCTTGCCGAATGGCAGGTTGATGGTGATGGGGATGGCCACGCCGAAGCGCATCACCAGCCGATGGTTGGTGATGGTGTAGAGGGTCGAGCGGCTCATGGCCCGAGCGAGCAGGGTGAGCAGCCCGATGGCGCTCGACGCGGCCACCACGAGCCAGAGGGCACCCATCAGGATGGCCGCCGGATCCCGGCCGCTCGACAGATCCCAACCCAGGTTGAGGACCAGAAAGAGGGCGAACCAGGCCGCGATCTTGCGTATGTGGAAGGCCCGCCGCGCCAGGGCCTCCCAGCGCGGCGCCCCCTGCCAAAGGATCTCCTCCCCGGGCGGGAGCGGCTCCGGTAGGCCCGGAACGGGCTCATACTCGTGCTCGGTGAGCGCGGCGGGGCGGCGCTCTGCGCCCGCCGCCGCCCGGCTAATGAGTGTCGCGCTCACACCAGGGCCTCAGCACGCGTCGGCGTGGCGTAGAGCTTGCCCCCGCCATAGTAGGCGCACACTTGGTCCTCCTCGCGCAGCGTCACCCGACTCAGGTCGCTGAGCACCGGCACATTCGCAAATTGACTCCCCAGAATGGCGTCCACCAGCACCAGGCCCCGACTCGAGTTGATGCGGGCGAAGTTGATGGGTAACAGCCGGTTGGGTCCCCCGGGGACCGCCACCTCGAGGTACCGGATCTGCGGCTCGCTGCGGTCGACCCAGATGTCGGAGACGGTGCCGCCGAGCGCGCCGTCCGCACCCAGTACCTGCATGCCGCGAGGGTCCGCGTCCCGATCGGCGAGCGAAAACTCGGTGGCAATGCGCATCGGAACAATCTTGTGCTCGCCTTCGAAGGTGAGGTCGGGCTCGTCAGGACGACGCATCGCACAGGCACCGGGCCCGACCCCTGCGAGCATCGGATCGCCGTTCGGGATCATGGGAGCGCCGGGCCAGGCCCCGGCGGGCGTGGCGGCGATGTTGGTGTCGAAGGGGTCGTCGTGGGGTGCCGTGCGGGTGCCGCCGCCGTGGGGCAGCAGGAAGGTCTTGGGGGCCGGCATCGACGGGAAGCCCACGACCCGCACGTTCTTGCGGTCGGACTCCAGCGGATAACCCTCCCGCTTGTCCTCCCGGCGTAGGTAGATGATCAACCCCGCGAAAAAGATCCAGAAGGCATAGAGGACGACTTGGGCGACGTCGAGGTGGCTGGTGAGTGCGCCGGTGGGCATGGGTTCTCCTCCCGTTGGCAAGTGGCTAGCCGGGAAATTCGGCCAAGCCGAAGGGTGTAGACCCGGACCTCAGCCCCTCCCTGGAGGTGCCGACGAGCGGGCCGATCGCGGCCAGGGTCGCGAAAAGGAAAAGGATCTCGAGGTGGTAGACGGCACCATAGCCCACCGCGGGGCCACTGAGCGCCGCGCCCAGTGTGCCTTGACTCGCCAGGGCGCCGATCAGGTCGCGCAGGACGCCGCCAAGGGCGATGGCGAGGCCAGCGGCCGTCGCCTGGACCGCGCCCCAAGCGCCGAGCGCCAGTCCGCTCTCCCCGCCTCGGGCGAGTCCCATGGCGGCCGTGAGGGTGCCGACAGCGAAGAGTCCGCCGCCGAGCCCGATCAGGAAGGTGCCGGCACGGAACACGGCCACGGACTCCAGCGGGGCCGACAACACCACGGCGGCAAAGGCGAAGATACCCACCAGGGCGCCCATGCCCGAAAGCCTGAAGGGGTCGGACCCCCCGCTGAGGCGCCGGGAGGCCAGGGCGAAGGCCACCAGGGTCCCCGAGGCGAGCACGGCGGTGAGCTCAGTGGTGGCCGCCACGGTCAGACCGAGGACCTGGCCACCGTAAGGTTCGAGCAGGATGTCCTGCATGCTGAATCCGGCGGTGCCCAGGCCGACCGAGACCAGAAGTCGACCGGAACGTCCGCCCCGCAGGAAGTCCGCCCAGGCGCTGGAGAACGCCGGAACCGCTCGATCGCGGCCGGTGCGCGACGGGTCGCGGGACTCCTGTTTCCAGAGGGCGACGAGATTCAGTGCCAGGGTGACGACGGCCGCCCCCTGGATCACCTGGATGAGGCGCAACTGGCTGAAATCTTCCAGCAGCTGTCCGAACAGCAGCGAGCTTCCCGCCATGCCAAGCAGCAGCATCACGTAAAGGAGCGCAACGGCCCGCGGCCGTACGGCTCGCGGCGCCAGGTCCGTGACCAGGGCGAGGCCAGCGGTCTGCGTGATGTGCAGGCCAGCGCCCACCAGCAGGAAGGCCAAACCGGCGCCAATGGGTCCGGCGGCCGCCGGGCCCTGACTGTCTCCGGAGAGGACGAGCAGCGCGAACGGCATGATCGCGAGACCGCCGAACTGCAACAGGGTGCCCAGCCAGATATAAGGGACCCGGCGCCACCCCAGTGCCGAGCGGTGATGGTCCGAGCGGAAGCCCACCAGCGCGCGCAACGGGGCGAACAACAGGGGCAGAGAGACCATGAGCGACACCAGCCACGCCGGCACCCCCAGCTCCACCACGGCGACCCGGTTCAGGGTACCGTTCAACAGCACCAGCGCGATCCCCACCGAGACCTGAAACAGGGCAAGCCGCAGCAATCGGCCCAGTGGCAGATCGGTGGTACCCGCATCGGCGAAGGGCAGAAATCGTGGCCCCAGACGCAGCCAGCTGCGGGTCAGGGTGGCGGTGAGCCGGCTCATTCGCGTGTCAGTTCCAGCGCCTGAGAGGTGTAGAAGCCGCAGGCGATCCGCTCGCTGCGCCCGATGCGCCAATGGGCGAGCCCCGGCGCGTCGCCGATCAGGCGAGCGAGGGTGGGGCTGGTGACGGGTTCGATCGCCGGTGGACGGTCGCCGCTGGGAAAGAAGCGGCCGGTCGCGTGCATCAGGGTCAGGGCCAGGGTACGCGGTGCATAGGTGAAGAGTACGGAGCGGGAGGTCCGCGCCGCGACGCCGGCGAGCAGGCCCACCACGTCCGTCGGTCTGGTAATGGATCAGCGAGTCCATCGCCACCACATGGTCGAAATGGCCCAGGTCGTCTGACATGTCGCCGACCAGGAAGAGGATGCTGCCCGCGCCCAGATCCTCCGGGGTGCGCTCGCGGGCCAGGGTGATCAGCGTGGGTGCCACGTCGACCGCGACCACGTCCGCGCCGCGGCGGGCCGCCTCGATCGCCAGGGCCCCGGTGCCGCAGCCCGCGTCCAGCAGGCGCCGGCCCCGCAGGTCCGCTGGCAGCCAGTCGAGCAGGGTGGAGCGCATGCGCTCCCGCCCGGTGCGCACCGTGGAGCGGATGCGGCTAACCGGCGCGTCGGAGGTGAGGCGCGACCAGGCCTCGACTGCCGTGCGGTCGAAATAGGTCTCGAGCTGTCCGCGTCGCTCTTGGTAGGACATGTTCGGCATCGGTCGGTATCCCATTAGTCGAAACCAAGAAAATCAAAGATATCCCGGTCGCGCATCGGCTCCACGGCCAGGGGTTCGGTGCCCGCCCAAAGGGCGGCGGCAAGCTGAAGGTATTCGCGGCGCACCGACTCGACCTCAGGGGTCGGGTCCATCTCGAATAGGGTGGACTTCCTGAGCCGGCTCTGGCGGATCACGTCCAGGTCGGGGAAGTGGGCGAGACGCTTGAGGCCGACCGCATTGCTGAATCGGTCAATCTGATCGGTCTGGGCGCTGCGGTTGGCGATGACCCCTCCCATCCTGACCCCGTAGCTCTTCGATTTGGCGAGTATCGCCGAGGCGATCCGGTTCATCGCGAAGATGGAGTCGAAGTCGTTGGCGGTGACGATCAGCGCCCGGTCCGCGTGCTGCAGGGGCGCGGCGAAGCCTCCGCACACTACGTCCCCCAGGACGTCGAAGATGACCACATCCGTGTCCTCGAACAGGTGATGCTGCTTCAGGAGCTTCACCGTCTGGCCGACCACGTAGCCGCCGCAGCCGGTGCCTGCCGGCGGCCCGCCGGCCTCGACGCACATGACCCCATTGAATCCCTCGTAGCAGTAATCCTCGGGCCGCAGTTCCTCCGGGTGAAAGCTGACCGACTCCAGGGTATCGATCACCGTCGGGACCAGCCGCTTGGTCAGAGTGAAGGTGGAGTCGTGCTTCGGATCGCAGCCGATCTGGAGTACCCGCTTGCCGAGCTTGGAGAAGGCCACCGAGAGGTTCGATGACGTGGTGCTCTTGCCGATTCCACCCTTGCCATAGACGGCGAAGATCTTGGCGAGACCGGTATCGATGGGCACGTCCATTTCGACCTGGACGCTGCCCTCGCGGTCCGCCGGACGGCCCATCTGCACCGGGAGGCTCAGATCGTTCACGCGGCCGCCTCCTGATAGACGCCCTCGAGACGGTCCTCGAGCTCTTCGCCGGCGCGCCGCAGGGCATCGAGTGTCTCCGGGTCGGGGCTCCAGTAGTTGCGCTCGTGGGCCTCGATGAGCCGGCTCGCCACCTTGGCCGATGCCGTGGGGTTGAGGCGTCGCCAGGCGCTCGCGCATGGCGTCGTCCAGCACGTAGGTCTCGGTGAGGCGCTGGTAGACCCAGGGGGCCACCTGACCGGTGGTGGCCGACCAGCCCATGGTGTTGGTGACATGGACCTCGATCTGGCGGACCCCTTCGTAGCCGTGCTCCAGCATGCCCTCGTACCACTTGGGGTTCAGCATGCGGGTGCGGGTCTCGAGGGCCACCTGTTCCGACAGGGTCCGAACCACCCCGTCCCCATGGGTCTGATCGCCGATATAGACAGGGATCTCGCCGCCGCGCGTGCGCCCGACCGCCCGGCTGATCCCGCCCAGGGTGTCGAAATAGTGATCGATGGAGGTCACGCCGAGCTCCACCGAGTCCAGGTTCTGGTAGGCGAGGTCCACGGTGCCGAGCACGCTGGTCAGGAGTCGGGCCTCGGGCTTTGGCTTGCCGGAGCGCCCGTAGGCGAAGCACTTGCGCCGGGTATAGGTCTCGGCCAGCTCGTCGCCCTCGTCCCAGCGGCTGCTGTCCACCAGGTGGCTCACATTGGCCCCGTAGGCGCCGTCGGCGTTGCTGAAGACGCGCAGGGCGGCCGTCTCCAGGTCGCAGGTGTTTTGCGCCTGGTAGGCGAGGGCGTGCTTGCGCACCAAGTTGTGGTCCTCCGGCTCTTCGGCGCAGGCGGCCAGATAGGAGGCCTCCGCCAGCAGGCGCGTCTGCAGCGGCAGCAGATCGCGGAAGATGCCCGAAAGGGTCATGACGACGTCGATGCGCGGACGCCCTAGCTCCTCAAGGGGGATCAGCTCGGCCCCGCACAAACGGCCAAAGCTGTCGAAGCGCGGCCGCGCCCCGATCAGGGCCAGCGCCTGGGCGATGGGACCGCCCTCGGTCTTGAGGTTGTCCGTCCCCCAAAGCACCAGGGCCACGCATTCGGGCATGGGGTGGCCCTCGGACGCGTAGCGCTCCAGGAGTCTTTCGGCCTGACGGGCGCCGTCCTTGAGCGCATAGCTGCTCGGGATACGGTAGGGGTCGAAGCCGTGCAGGTTGCGTCCGGTCGGCAGGATGGCCGGGGTACGCAGCAGGTCACCGCCGGGGGCCGGCCTCATATAGCGGCCATCCAGGGCGTGCAGCAGGGCCGGGATCTCGTGCTCGGTCTTCAACAGTTGATCGGTCTGTGCGAGGGACCGCAGCAGGGCGAGGCTCGACTCGCTGTCGCTCATGTTCGTGCCGGTCAGGGCGCGCTCGGGCATGACGCCGTCCACCACGGCCGTCACCGCGGCTCGCTCCGGGCGCACCCCATGCGCCGACTCCGCGATGGCAAGCAGGAGGTCGACCCGCTGCTCCCTCGAGGGGGGAGTGCCGACCACGTGCAGACCGTGGGGAATCAGGGTGTATTCCAGCTCCAGAATCTGTGCGGTCAGGGCCTCGATGCGCGAGTCGGCGCTCCAGCTCCAGGGCGGTTCCGGCGCGCACAGATCGAGCCCCGCGGCCTGGGCCTGGATCAATTCGGCGAGCCCGCCGCGCTCCTCGACCTCGTCGGGTGGCAAGGAGCGCCAGCGCTCCACCGAGCCCTTGAGATCGATGAGTCCCCGGTAGAGCCCGGCCTGGGCGATCGGCGGGGTCAGATAGCTGATCAGGGTCGCCGCCGAGCGGCGCTTGGCGATGCTGCCCTCGGAGGGGTTGTTGGAGGCGTAGAGATAGAGGTTCGGCAGGTCCCCGATGAGACGGTCCGGCCAGCAGGTGGCGGACATACCGGCCTGCTTGCCGGGCATGAACTCCAGTGCGCCGTGGGTCCCGAAATGGAGCACGGCGTCGGCACCGAAGTCCTCGCGGATGTAGCGGTAGAAGGCGCTGAATGCATGGGTGGGGGCAAAGCCCTGCTCGAACAGCAGGCGCATGGGGTCGCCCTCATAGCCGAACGCGGGTTGCACGCCAACCAGCACGTTTCCGAAGCGCTCACCCAGGACGAAGATCGAGCGGCCGTCCGTCTGCTGCTTGCCCGGCGCGGGTCCCCACTGGCGCTCGATGTCCTTGAGCCAGGGATCGCGGCGCACCTGGTCGTCAGCGGGCACACGGGCCACCACATTCGCGTGGGCACCAAAGCGCTGGGCGTTGCCGTTGACGATACGCTCGCGCAGCTCGTCGACGTCCTTGGGCGGCTCGACCCGATATCCGGCGGCCTTCATCGCCTTGAGCGTATTGAACAGGGAGGCGAAGACCGACAGATAGGCGGCGGTGCCGGTGTTCCCCGCGTTGGGCGGGAAGTTGAACAGCACGATGGCGACCTTGCGCTCGGCCCGCGGGCGCTTGCGCAGGGCGACCAGCCGCGCCACCCGGTTCGCCAGGGTCCCGGTCCGCTCGGCATGGGTCTGCATGTCGCGCATCTGTTCCGCGGCCACCGTCGCGGAGCGACCCCCGAAGACCAGGGGTCCGGTGCAGCCGTCGAGCTCGGGGATGGCGACCATCATGGTCGCCTCCACCGGGAGCAGTCCCTGGGCCGAGCCTTCCCATTGCTCCAGGGTCTGGAACTCCACGGCCAGGGTCGACAGATAGGGCACGTCGAGTCGGGCCAGGAGCTCCTCCGCGGCCCGCGCATCGTTATAGGCCGGCCCCCCGACCAGCGAGAAGCCGGTCAGAGAGACCACCGCGTCCACCAGGGTACGCCCGTCACGGATGAAGTAGCGCTCCACCGCGGGCCGGGCGTCGAGACCGCTGGCGAAGGCCGGGATCACGCGCAGACCCCTCGCCTCCAGCGCCGCGATGACGCCATCGTAATGGTTGGCATTGCCGGCGAGCACGTAGGAGCGCATCAGCAGCAGGCCGACGGTTCCCTTGCACACCCCGGCGGGGGCCGGCAGGCGCCCTGCGTCCTCGCCGATCCGCCCGGACAGACGGGGATGATAGACCCCGACGTCCGGATACACCTGGGGCGGCGGGACCTTGAGGTTGCCGCGCAAGGGCCGGCGTTCATGGTCCGCGTAGCGGTCCACCAGGAAGCGCACCAGGTTGGCGATGTTCTCCTCGGACCCGGCGAGCCAGTACTGGAGGCTCAGGAAATAGGCGCGCACGTCCTGGGCGGTGCCCGGGATGAAGCGCAGGAGCTTGGGGATGCGGCGCAGCATGGCCATCTGACGGGCGCCGGAGTCCGGACCCTTGGAGCGGCTGCCACGCAGGCGCTTGAGCAGCGCGAGGGGACCGCCGGTCTTGGCGTTTCCGTCGCCCCCCATGCTGAAGCCCCCGATCCGGGTGAGCTGCATCACCTCGGCGGCGGACATGCAGCACAGCATGGCGTCGCACTGCTCGCGGCGCGCCTTGAGCGCGGGCAGCACCGGCTGGATGTGCTCCTCCATCACCAGCATGGTGACGATGATGATGTCAGCCTCGCCGATGTCCGCCCGGCACTGCGCGATCGCATCCGGATTCTCGGCCCATTCGGCGGCGGCGTGCATGTCGAGCCGCAGCCCCGGGATGTCGCGGCGCAGCGCCGGGCGTGCCCGATTCAGCGTGCCCGCCAGGTGTCCGTCCAGGGATATGAGGACCACCCGGATCGGGATGTCTCTCCCGCTGAGACCCTTGCCGGGTCCTTTACCGTCCAAAGTGCGCCTTGGCATCGTAAAGGGTCTCCAGGTCGATGGTCTGAATGCCCCGCTCCTCGGCGTACAGCTCCGTGTTGCGGCGGGCCTTGCCGCGCACGAAGAAAGGGATGCGCTTGAGCTCGCGCTCCGCATCCAGGGACCAGGCGGCGGCGGTGGTGCGCGGCTCGGCGATTGCTGCGGCGAGACCGTCTCGCCTGTGATCGGCCCGTGTCGTCGCGGGCTCGAGCGGAGTCGGAGCCGCCACGTCGTGGAACTCGAAATCACCCCGGAACATGGTCAGCAGGTGCTCTTCGAGCCCCATCATCAGCGGTTGGACCCAGCTGTCGAAGATCACGTTGGCCCCTTCGAAGCCCATCTGGGGGGCGTAGCGCGCTGGGCAGTCCTGGACGTGGAAGGGGGCCGAGATGACGGCGCAGGGGATGCCGAGGCGCTTGGCGATGTGACGCTCCATCTGAGTGCCGAGCACCAGCTCGGGGCGCAGCTCCGCCACCCGTGCCTCGACCTCCAGATAGTCGTCGGTGATCAGCGCCTCGACCCCGAGGTCCGCAGCGGCGGCGCGCACCTCGCGGGCCGTCTCGCGGCAATAGGTGCCGATGCCGACAACCTGGAATCCCAGCTCCTCGGCGGCGATGCGCGCGGCTGCCACGACGTGGGTGCCGTCGGCGAAGATGAACACCCGCTTGCCGGTCAGATAGGTGGCGTCCACGGAGCGGCTGTACCAGGGTAGCCGGGTGGGCGCCGCCGCGATGGCGGCCTCCACGTCGAGCCCGGTCAGGGTCCCGATCTCGCGAAGGAAGTCGCGCGTGGCGCCGACCCCGATGGGAACCGTCCTGACCCAGGGTTGCTTGAGCTGGCGCTCCAGCCAGGAACAGGTGGTCAGGGCCACCTCGGGATAGAGACAGCAATTGAAGTCCGCCTCGGGGATGCGGGCGATGGCCTCCGGGTCCGCCCCCAGGGGGGCAATCAGGTTCACGTCCACTCCGACGCTGTCGAGCAGGCGGGCCACCTCGGCAACATCGTCGCGGCAGCGGAATCCCAGGGCGGTGGGTCCGAGCAGGTTGGCCCTGGGGCGCCGCCCCTCCGGTCTGGCTCCGGGCGATGCCGCGGCGGCCCGGGGCTGGACTTGCAGCACGCGGCGAACGATCTGATAGAAGGTCTCGCTGGCGCCCCAGTTCTCCTGGCGCGAATAGGCCGAGAGCTCCAGCGGCACCACCGTCGAGGGCAGATCCAGGGTCTGCGCCAGGGTGCCCGCCTGATCCTGGATCAGCTCCGCGGTACAGGACTCCCCCACCAGCATGAGGCGGGGATTGAAGCGGGCCTGGGCCTCACGTACCGTCGCCTTGACCAGCTCGGCGGTGTCGCAACCCAGGTCGCGCGCCTTGAAGGTGGTGTAAGAAACGGGCGGGCGGCGGTCTCGCCGCTCAATCATGGTGAACAACAGGTCCGCATAGGTATCGCCCTGGGGGGCGTGGAGCACGCAATGCACGCCCTGCATCGAGGCGGCGACGCGCATGGCCCCAATATGGGGAGGTCCCTCGTAGGTCCAGACACTGAGCTGCATGGCTAGACCTTCAGACGCTCGCGTCGCAACAGGGGTCGCGCGAACAACTCCGCCAGGTCTCCCGCCTGCTCGAATCCATGGATGGGCGTGAACACCAGCTCGATGGACCACTTGGTGACCAGGCCCTCCGCCTCCAGTGGGTTGGCCAGACCCAGGCCGCACACCGTGAGGTCGGGCCGGTCGGCGCGCAGGCGCTCGAGCTGGCGATCCAGGTCCTGGCCCTCGCACAGGCGCGCGAGTGGCGGCAGAAGGTCCAGCTCGGGCCCCATCGCGCGCCTGTCCAGGAACGGGGTCGCGACCTCGACCAGTTGGACGCCGCACTCCCGGGCGAGGAAGCGGGCCAAAGGGATTTCGAGCTGGGAGTCGGGCAGGAAGGTCACGCGGCGTCCCGCCAGGACCTCCCGGTACCGACCGAGGGCGCGCTCCGCCCGCGCGGCGGGGACAGCGGTCACGCTTTCGATCCGTTCCCGCGACACGCCGAAGGCACGGGCGGCGGCGGCCAGCCAACCCCGGGTCCCCTCCACACCGAAGGGGAAAGGGGCGGCAAGGAGCTGGGCGCCACGGGCGGCCAGCAACCCGGCGGTCTCGTTGAAAAAAGGCTGGGCGAACAGGACCTGAGTCCCGCCGCCCAGGGGAGGAAGAGCTAACGAGTCCGTGCCGGGAAGGAAGTGGACCGGATCGATGCCGAGCTCATGGAACAGCCGAGCGATCTGGTCCTGGACCAGGTCGGCGAGGGTGCCCACTACCAGCAGGCTGCGGCGGCCCGGGGGCAGTGCGGGCAGCTCCGGGACCAGGGCGGCGAGGCACTGATCCTCGCCCTGGGTGAAGGTGGTCTCGATCCCGCTGCCGGTGAAGGCCAACACCTTGACGCGGCCCTGCTGGGCCCGGGTGAGGCGGGCCGCGGCCGTGACCAGATCCAGCTTGATCACCTCCGAGGGGCAGGAACCGACCAGAAACAGGGTCCGGATATCCGTTCGGCGGGCCAGCAGCCGGCCGACCACCAGGTCGAGCTCCTCGTTGCAGTCGGCCATGCCGGCGAGGTCCCGCTCCTCGAGGATGGCGGTGGCAAAACGCGGCTCGGCGAAGATCATCACCCCGGCCGCGGACTGCAGCAGATGGGCACAGGTGCGCGAGCCCACCACCAGGAAGAAGGCGTCATGCATCTTGCGGTGCAGCCACAGGATGCTCGAGAGTCCGCAAAAGACCTCGCACTGGCCGCGCTCACGCAAGATGGCGGGCGGCTGGGTGCGGGTCCCCGCGCTCGCTGAAAGCGTGCGGCCCAGAGCGCTCATGCGGCCGACCCCGTCGCCCCCAGACCCTCCCCAGGCAGGCCCCGCTGTCCCGTCTCGAGGCGCGCGGCCCTCAGCTTGAGGAGGAACTGAGTGGCGTTGATGACGTAGCTGGCGTAGGCGGCCAGGGCGAGCAGCATCAGGTCGCGGACGGGTAACAGGTCGAAGATCAGGGCCGCCAGATAGGCGGTGTGCAAGACCAGCACCAGCATGCTGAAGACGTCTTCCCAGAAAAAGGGGCGGGCGAAGAGCCAGCGCCCGAAGACCCGGTGCTCCCAGATGGACCCCGTGACCATGATGAGATAGAGCACCAGGGTCTTGAGGACGATCGAGAGGGTCGCCGCCTGCTCGCCGCGGCCAGTGACGAGAAAGTGCAGGACCAGGGCCAGGCTGACCAGGAAGACCAGGAACTGGATGGGCGCAAGGACGCCCTGCACCAGCGTCCAGGGTGACGCGTCGCGACGCTTGCGCTCCTCTGGCGTATAGAGAGCCATGGTCGGGCGGTACCTGATACTCGGTTGAGCTTTGTTCGTTGGCGGCAGGGTCTGCCGTCCCCCTCCTCGATCCACAATCTAGCCCGCTCGGCCACGGGTGTCAATGTGGGTTGACGTTCGTCATGCTTGACATTTTGGCCCCAGGGCACACACTTGGGGGGAGTGCTAGGCGTTGCGACGGCGGGTCTGCGGGCGGCGACCGGGCACCTTGGTAAAGCTTCCCCCGCGAGGGCCTGTCGTACCATGCAAACTGCCCCGAACCGTGCACGGCCGCCGAGTGCGGGGCGTCATTTGATGGGTGCCACCGCGTCTCCACGAGGGCCAGTCTCCAGATCCCCGAGTGCTCATCCGTGTGCGCCATAAGGGAGCGCCCCCTCTCGGTGACCGGAGAGGTGGACCCGGGTGCGGCGGCGGCCCTGGTCAAGTCGGTCGCGGACATTGCACTCGTCGTGGATGCCCAGGGTGAGATCCTGGAGGTGTCCGTGGGCACCCAAAGCTTGGCGGAGGCGCTCGGCGCCGACTGGGTCGGGAAACGTTGGGCCGAGACGGTCACCGACGATACCCGGGCACGGCTCGAATCCCTACTCATGGACAAGGGCCGCCAGGGACCAGGCGAGTGGCGCCAGGTGGCTCACCGGGGTCGGGATGGTCGCGGTGTCCCGGTCCAGTACCGGGTCGTCGAGGCGGATCAGGAGGGCCGGCTACTGGTGGTCGGGCGGGAGCTCCAGGCGGTCGCCTCGCTCCAGCAGCAGTTGGTCGATGCCCAGCAGGCCCTGGAGCGGGACTATTGGCGCTATCGGCAGATGGAGACCCGCTATCGGCTCCTGTTCCAGAGCGTCTCCGACGCGGTGCTGATCGTGGACGCGTCGCTGCGCCGGGTGGTCGAGGTCAACCCCGCGGCGGTCCAGCAGCTCGGCGCGCCCGCCTCCCGTTTGGTGGGGCTTCCCTTTCCCGACGGGTTTGAACCCGACAGCACCGCGGCGGTGGAGAGCTTGCTTGGATCGGTCCTTGCGAGCGGGCGCGCCGACAGCGTGCGGGCCCGCCGGGCGGACGGGCAGGGCGAGCTGGTGGTGTCGGTCGCGCTCCTGCGCCAGGGTGATTCGGTACTCTTCGTCGTCAGGCTCCGGGCGCCACCCGCCGATCTGGGCCAGCGCTCGACGCCCGAGCGTGAGGAGCGACTGCTCAAGGCAGTGGGCGCGGCCCCCGACGCCATCGTGCTCACCGACGGCGATGGACAGATCCTGGCCGTCAATCGCGCCTTCCTCGAGCAGGTGCAGTTGCCCACCGAGCATCAGCTCCAGGGTCAGTCACTGGACCTCTGGCTGGGCCGCGCCGGGATCGATCTGAACGTCCTCCTGAGCACGCTGCGCCAGCATGGGACCTTGCGGCTCTTCAGGACCACCCTGCGCAGCCAGCTCGGCGCGGTTCTCGAGGCCGAGATCTGCGCGGCCGCCGTACCGGACGGGGACAGCCCCTGTTTCGCCTTTTTCATCCGTGACATCGGCCGCCGGCTCGGCCGCGAGACGCGCGATGGCGACGGTCTGCCCCTGTGGGTCGGTCAATTCACGGAGCGCGTGGGCAGTGCTCCGCTTCGGGATCTGGTGCGCGAGTCGACGGAGTTGATCGAGCGCCTGTGCATCGAGGCGTCGCTCAAGCTCACGGGCGGCAATCGTGCCTCGGCGGCGGAGCTCCTGGGGCTCAGCCGTCAGAGCCTTTACGTTAAGCTGGCCCGTTATGAAATCGGTCCGGAGAACCCGACGGACTGACCTCGGGTAAATGTCAGGCAAGGTTGACGTTCGCGAGTGTCATCTATACTTTGCACCCATGAGCGGGCCTCCAGTCTCCACAATCGCGCTGGCGCCGCGGCCGACGCCGAGCGCGACCCTCGAGCTCCTCAAGCCGATCACGTGGTTTCCGCCCATGTGGGCCTTCGCCTGCGGCGTCATCTCCTCGGGTGTACCTATCCGCGGACCATTGGCCGCTCGTGCTCGCCGGTGTGGTACTGGCCGGTCCTCTGGTCTGCGCCACCAGTCAGGCCGTCAATGACTGGTTTGACCGCCACGTCGATGCCATCAACGAGCCCCAGCGTCCGATTCCCTCCGGCCGAATTCCCGGTCTCTGGGGCCTCTATATCGCCCTGATCTGGACCGCCCTGTCGCTTCTGGTGGCCTTGGCTCTGGGACCCTGGGTGTTCTGGGCCGCCACCCTGGGGCTCGCGCTCGCTTGGGCCTACAGCACACCGCCCCTGCGTCTGAAGCGCAACGGCTGGTGGGGCAACGCCGCCGTGGGGCTCTCCTACGAGGGGCTGGCCTGGGTCACGGGTGCGGCGGTGATGATCGGCGGTGCCTTGCCTGAGTGGCGCATCCTGGCTCTGGCCGGGCTCTACAGCCTTGGGGCCCACGGCATCATGACCCTCAACGACTTCAAGGCCATGGAGGGGGACAGGCGCACGGGCATCCGCTCACTGCCGGTTCAGCTCGGGCCCCGGGCCGCCGCCTGGGTCGCATGCGCCGTTATGGCCGTGCCGCAGATGACCGTCGTTTGGCTGCTGCTGGACTGGGGCCGCCCGATTCACGCGGTCGCCGTCGCGATCGCGCTGGCGCTGCAGATCGGGCTCATGGTGCGGTTCCTGCGCGACCCAGTCGCCCGCGCCACCTGGTACAGCGCCCTGGGTGTCACGGTTTACGTCACCGGCATGATGATCAGCGCCTTTGCCGTACGAGGGATTGCCTGATGAGCGCAGCGGCAGCCAGGCCCCTGGGCTGGGTCGATATCCTGCGTCTGGGGCTGGTGCAGGCGGCCCTCGGGTCCATCATCGTGCTCACCACCTCCACCCTGAACCGCGTGATGGTGGTGGAGCTGATGTTGCCCGCCATGCTTCCGGGTGCCTTGGTCGCACTGCATCATCTGGTGCAGATCCTGAGGCCACGCTGGGGCTATGGCTCGGATGTGGGCGGGCGCCGCACGCCCTGGATCGTCGGTGGCATGGCCGTGCTCGCCGCTGGTGGGGTCCTGGCGGCCCTGGCGACGGCCTGGATGGAGGTCCAAGCGGCCGCAGGGACTGCGCTCGCCGTGCTCGCCTTCGTCCTGATCGGCGTCGGGGTAGGCGCCTGCGGCACTTCACTCCTGGTGCTGCTCGCCAAGCGGGTGGATGAGCCTCGCCGCGCGGCCGCCGCCACCACCGTCTGGCTGATGATGATCCTGGGGTTCATCCTGACCGCGGGGATCGCCGGGTACTTCCTCGACCCCTACTCGCCGGCCCGGCTGGTCGTCGTGACCGCTTCGGTGGCGGCGATCGCCCTCACCCTGACGCTGCTCGCGATCCGCGGTATCGAAGGACCCGCGCAGACGCAATCCGGGTCGGCATCCGATCAGTCCCCGCCCCCGGCCTCACCTCAGCCGACCTTCCGGGAGGCGATTGCCGCGGTATGGGCCGAGCCAAAAGCCCGTCGATTCACGGTGTTCGTCTTCGTATCCATGCTCGCCTACAGCGCCCAGGACCTGATCCTGGAGCCTTACGCGGGCAGGGTGTTCGGCCTTACCCCCGGCGAATCCACCCAGCTTGCGGGCGTACAGAACGGCGGCGTGCTGCTCGGCATGCTGCTCCTGGCGGCGCTCGGCAGCACCGCCCCCGGGCGCCGCCTGGGATCCCTCCAGACCTGGACCATCGTCGGCTGCATCGGCTCGGCACTGGCCCTGTCCGTGCTGGCGACGGGCGGTCTGCTTGGAGGCGATTTTCCATTGCACCAGGCGGTCTTCGCCCTGGGCCTGACCAACGGCCTCTTCGCCGTGGCGGCCATCGGCTCGATGATGGGCCTGGCGGGCGCCGGACGCGAGCGTCTCGAGGGTGTGCGGATGGGCCTGTGGGGGGCGGCCCAGGCCATGGCCTTCGGGCTCGGCGGCTTTCTCGGCGCCGCCGCCGTGGATCTGACCCGTCATCTGATCGGTGATGCGGGTCCGGCCTATTCCGCCGTCTTCGTGGGCGAGGCACTGTTGTTTCTTGTATCGGCCCTGCTCGCGGCGCGCGTGACGGGGGCCGCGAAGGAGGAGACCGGCGCGACCGATCCCGGGGCGATGGGTGCCCTCGAGGCCAGCGGCGGCGCTGCCGAGACGGCCTGATCTCAGACCAGTACCTGAACCGAAAGGGTAAATCCCATGACCGAGACCTTCGACGTCCTCGTGGTTGGAGGCGGACCCGCCGGATCGACCGCGGCGACGGATCTGGCCCGGGCGGGGCGCTCGGTTCTGCTGCTGGACCGCGGCGGCCGCATCAAGCCCTGCGGCGGTGCGGTTCCGCCGCAGCTGATGCGGGAGTTCGAGATCCCTTCCCATCTATTGTGCGCACGGATCGCGTCGGCACGCATGATCTCGCCGACGAATCGCCAGGTGGACATGCCGATCGAGGGCGGCTACGTCGGCATGGTCGATCGCGATCGCTTCGACGAGTGGCTGCGGCAACGGGCCGCGGAGTGCGGGGCGGAGCGCCGCACCGGGACCTTCTCGCGCCTGGAGCGCGGCACGGACGGCCTGGCCAGCGTCTGGTACGAGACGGCGACCGAGGGCCGCGCCCGTGGGTCGCACCAGGTCCGTGCACGCTGCGTTATTGGCGCCGACGGTGCCAAGTCCCGGGTGGCCCGGCAGACGGTGCCGGGGTCCGAATCCATGCCCTGCGTGAGTGCCTATCACGAGATCCTGCGCTCCCCCGACCCGGGTCAGGGCAGCTATGACCCCGCCCGGTGTGACGTCTACTACCAGGGCCGGCTGTCGCCGGACTTCTATGGCTGGGTGTTTCCCCACGGTGAGACCGTCAGCGTGGGTGTGGGTACCGCCAGGCCGGGATTCTCCCTCAGGTCCGCGGCGGCCGAGCTTCGTCGCGCTGCGGGCCTTGAGGAGGCCGACACCCTGCGTCGGGAAGGCGCCCCCATCCCCATGCGTCCACTGTCGCGCTGGGACGACGGGCGCCAGGTCATCCTGGCAGGTGACGCGGCCGGCGTTGTGGCGCCCGCCTCGGGCGAGGGCATCTACTATGCCATGGCGGGTGGTCGCTTTGCCGCCGAGGCGGCGGACCGGTTCTGCGAGACCGAGAGATCCCGCTGCCTGGGGCTCGCGCGCAAGCGCTTCATGAAGGAGCACGGCCGGGTGTTCTGGGTGCTCGGGATCCTGCAGCGGTTCTGGTATTCGAGCGACCGCCGCCGCGAGCGATTCGTCAGCCTGTGCCGCGATCCCGATATCCAACACCTGACCTGGGAGGCCTACATGAACAAGCGGCTGGTGCGCGCCAGGCCCGCCGCCCATGCCCGCATCTTCTTCAAGGACCTCGCCCATCTGTTCGGCATCGTGTCTGCGAAATGAGCAGCCCTGTCTCCTGCAGCGGGCGCCATGGCCGAGCTCTTCGCGAGCGGCCGGGCGATCGACTGGATCCTGATCCTTATGGTCGTCGAGGCGTGGCGCTGCTGCTGTATCGGGCACGCACGGGTCGCGGGGTCACCCCACTCCCGCTTCTTGCCAACCTCGCGGCGGGGGCCTGTCTGCTGCTGGCGCTGAGGGCCGCCCTCACGGGATCCGGGCCTGGGCCTGATCTGGCCCCTGCTCGGTGTCGCGCTGGTCGCGCACCTGCTGGATCTCCTGCTGCGCCTGCCGCGGAAGGGGGATCTGTGAGTGCCACGTCGGCTTGACAGCCTCGACCGTCGGATATTGTGTTACCGTGCTAGGTTTTGACGATGGGCTCGCATGATACTGCCGAGAAGTCAACTCGACCGACCGTGGCCGTTACGTCTGTAGCTCCTGCAGCCAGAACAGCGACCCAGCGGTACGGCCCCGTGGGGGGCCAGCGCTATAACAACCGGGAATTCCAATGCACGGCAACAACCTCGCACTCCCTGATGTGATGCTCGTCCTGGACGATGAGGGTGTGATTCGTGAGGCGACCCTGTCCAATGGGTTTGCCTCGGAGGGCGTGGCCCAATGGATCGGCGGCCCCTGGGTCGACACGGTGGCAAAGGCCGACAGCGAAAAACTGCAGCGGATGCTCTCCGACGCCCGTTCCAACGGGGTCTGCGCCTTCCGCCATCTGACCCAGCGATTCCCCAGCGGGCTTGAGCTCCCCATCGAGTACACGACGGTACGTCTGGGCGAGCAGGCGGGGCTGATGGCGATCGGGAAGAACATGCGGGCGGTGGCGGAGCTCCAGACGCGACTGGTCGAGGCCCAGCAATCCATGGAGCGCGACTACTGGAAGCTGCGCGAGGTGGAGACCCGTTACCGGCTCCTGTTCAACTCCTCCAGCGATGCGGTGCTGCTGCTGCGGGCCGGGCATCTCGTCATCGAAGAGCTCAATCCCGCGGCGGCCCAGGCCTTGGGCGTCACCCTGGCCCAGACCAAGGCGCCCGGCGGGCTGCGGTTCCCTGACCTTCTGATGGCCGAAGAGCGCGAGCAGTTCGAGTCCATGATCCGTCGCATTCACGAGCGGGGTAAGGCCCCTGGCATGCTCCTGCGTCTGGGCGAGGCGCACCTGCCCTGGATGGTGCGGGGCTCGCTGGTCACCTCTTCGAGCGACGAGATCTACCTGCTCCAGCTCGCCCCCTCCGCGGCCGTCCCACCGCATCGGGAGCGCGACGAGTCAGTCCCCATCGATGACCTGGTGGAGTCCTGCCCGGACGGCTTCGTGGTCATCGATCAGCGGGGCTCCATACTGCGCGCCAACCGTACCTTCGTCGAGCTGGTCCAGATGGGGACTGAGTCCGCTGTCCTGGGTGAGCCGCTGAGCCGCTGGCTGGGCCGTCCCGGGGCCGACCTGACCGTGCTCCTCGCCAACGTCACGCGCCTGGGTGCGGTGCGGCTGCTCTCCACCACCCTGCGGGGCGAGCTGGGCACCGAGATCGAGGCTGAGATCTCGGCCTCGGGCAAGAGCGGGCAGGACGCGGGCAGAATCGGCGTCTTCGTCCGGGATGTGACGCGCCGTCTGGCCAGTGCCCTCGGCGCCTCCGAGACCCTCGGTGGCGTCCTGGATTCCCTGGCCAAGCAGATTGGCAAAACCACCCTGCGCAAGCTGGTGGAAGACACCGTGGGCATCGTGGAGCGCCGTTACATCGAAGCGGCACTGGAGCTGACCGGTGGCAATCGCACCGCCGCCGCCGAGCTGCTGGGGCTCAGCCGTCAGAGCCTGTACGTCAAGCTAAACCGCTACGGTATGGACGAAAGCGCCATTGCCGCAACGGCGGCGCAGCCTTAGACGCTGCCGTTTCAGTGCTGTCCAGCTCCAACCCCGTACCCGGTTTCGGACAGGCCGACCTCTCGAACTGCGAGATGGAGCAGATCCATCTCGCGGGTTCCATCCGACCCCAGGGGGCGCTGCTCGTGGTGGGCGAGCCCGACCTGCGGATCCTGCTTTCCAGCGCCAATGCGGCCCAGGCACTCGGGCGTACCGGCTCGCTCGTCGGCCAGACCCTGGATCACCTGGGGGGCAACCTGGCGGCTCGGGTCAGGGCAAGCATCGAGGAGCCGCTCGCCGAGATACCGGGTGCCGTGCGTTGTCGGGTGGACACCCTGGAGCGGGATCTGGACGGCCTGATCCATCGCCCATCCGGCGGGGGACTCATCGTTGAGCTGACGGACGCGGGGCCCCCGGTGGATCTGTCCAGTCTCGTGTGCGACGGGCTGCGTGCCATCGCCGCGACCTCGTCGCTGCGCATGCTGTGCGACGAGTCGGTCCGCATCTTCAAGGATCTGCTCGGTTACGACCGGGCGATGATCTACCGGTTCGACGAGCAGGGACACGGCGAGGTCTATTCGGAGCAGCGGGAATCCGATCTCGAGTCCTTCCTCGGGAACCGCTATCCGGCCACCGACATTCCCCAGATCGCCCGCCGCCTCTACATGCGCAACCGCATCCGGGTGCTGGAGGACGTGGAATATCGCCCGGTCCCGCTCACTTCGGCCCTCTGCCCCTACACCGGCGAGCCATTGGACATGTCACTGTGCTATCTGCGCAGCATGTCCCCCATCCACATTCAATATCTCAAGAACATGGGGGTGTCGGCCACCCTGGTCGCCTCGCTCATGGTGGGCGGGCGACTCTGGGGCCTGGTGTCCTGCCACCATTACACTCCCCGCACCACCCAATACGAGCTGAGGGTGGCCTGCGAGCTCCTGGCGGAGGCCGTGGCCACCCGCATCGCGGCCCTTCAGTGCTTCGCGCAGGCCCAGTCGGAGCTGTCCGTGCGGCGTCTGGAGCATCGGATGATCCAGGCCATCTCCCATCAGGGCGACTGGGAGAACGCCCTGTTCGAGAGCCCCAAGTTCCTGCTCGATCCACTCTCGGCCACGGGCGCGGCGCTGCTCTGCGACGCTCGGGTGCGCACCGTCGGCGACGTGCCCTCCACCAGCCAGCTCGCTGCCATCGGGGACTGGCTTGATGGACGCGCCCGTGAACAGGTGATGGTGACCGCATCACTGGGTCGCGACGCCCCCTGGTTCAGTGAGCTGGCGCCAGAGGTCAGCGGCCTGATCGCCGTTCCACTGTCCTCGACCCCCGGTGAGTATCTGGTCTGGTTCAGGCCGGAGCGGGTGCGCACCGTCACCTGGGGTGGGAATCCTTACAAGGCGGTTGAGATCGGTGACGACCCCTCCCGCCTCTCCCCGCGCCGCTCCTTTGCCCAATGGCATCAGTTGGTGGAGGGGACCTGCGATCCCTGGACCGCTGACGAGATCACCACCGGACGCCTCATTGGCGAGTCGGTGGCGGATGTGATCCAACAGTTCCGCTCGCTGAGGGTGCTCATTGCGCGAGACCAGCTCCAGGGCATCAGCGAAAAGGTGCGTCGCTCGGATCAACCCGTGGTCATCGCCGATGCGAGTGGTGCCGTCGTCCTGACCAACGAGTCATTCGACCGTCTGGTCCCGGGCCGGGCACGACCTCAATCGCTGGACGATCTGCCGCCGCTCTTCCTGGAGCGCGACGAGGTGGAGCAGAGCCTCGCCGGGCTGCATCGCGACCGCCGCACCTGGCGTGGCGAGGCCAGTCTGGTGGGCGACAAGGCGGGCCCGGCCCGACCCATGATGATTCGCGGCGACCCGGTCCTGTCCTCGCCCAGGGAGGTCCTGGGCTTCGTTCTGCTGTTCACGGACCTGAGCGAGCGAAAGGCGGCGGAGAATGCCCGGCGGCGCTTCCAGGCGAGCGTGGTGGAGCGCCATCGCATCAGTGTTGCGCCACTGAAGGATCAGTCCGACCTCAGGCGCCGGGATCTGATGGCCAGCATTGTCGGCAACGCCCAGCTTGCCGCCCTCGAGATCACAGATGGCCCTGACCTGACCCGGGTCCCGGAGATGCTGGAGTCCATCCAGTCGTCCGTGGACCGCACCACCGAGCTCCTGGATCACCTGCTCTGGTATTCCGCCCGCGGTCCGGAGGACGACCACCATTGAGCCCGCGCCGAGGCGCCGGCCCTCACGATGGATGAGGCCGCGCAGCCGCCCTTAGGCGCTCGCGGGCTGGCTGGCGAGGAAGGAGCGGGCGGCGAATTGTCTTCAGGCGACGCCTTGACGCTCTTCGCTGGGAGTCCTGCTTCGGCGTACCCGTGCCTCGGCGCCGGCGCGAACGCTCAGCCGTCGAAGTAGCGACAGGCGATCGATGAAGAGCTTCCCCCGAGGTGATCCAGCTCGTGCTGCAGACAGACCGCATGCATGCCCTCGAGGTCGCGCTCGAACGGCTGACCCGAGCGGTCGCGGGCACGCACCCGCAGTCGGGTCGCCCGCACCACCCGGTCGACGACGCCGGGCACCGAAAGGCAGCTCTCCTCGACAAGGGCGGGGACAGCACTCGCCAGGATCTCGGGATTCACGTAGACCTGCGGTTCCGAGGCGCTGCCCGACAGATCCATCACCAGGACCTGGCGGTGATCCCCCGCCTGGGGCGCGGACAGTCCGATGCCCGTGGTCGAGTAGAGGGTCTCGAGCAGGTCGTCGATCAGTCTACCCAGTCCCTCGTCGAAGGCCGTCACCGGCTTGGAGCGCAGCCGCAGGCGCGGATCGGGATATTCCAGGATCGGGAGTCTGGACATGGTCGTCTAGGGGGCCGAGCCGCGGCTGGTATCGATTGATTGGGATCCCGTCGGCACAGCATCCAGCACCAGGCCGAGGTCGGGGCGCGACCCGCCCGCCCGTCGCGACGAGCGGCGGCGGATCAGCGGAACCGTGGCGGCGATGGTCACCAGGAGCAGCCCGATCTCGAGCATATACACGGCAACGTAACCGCTGGCGGCTCCGGCTACACCCCTTGGTCCCTGGGTGGCTCCCAGCGCCGCGTTCACGAGGTCCCGGATGGTGCCGCTCAGCGCCATGCCGAGCCCAGCCGCGGTGGCCTGCACGGCACCCCAGGCGCCCAGGGCGAGGCCGGCCTGCTCCTTTGGCGCCCGGCTCATGGTGGCGGTCAGGGTGCCGTGACCGAAAAGGGCGCCGCCAAATCCAATCAGAAAGTTGCCGACCAGGAAGAGCGTCGGCACACCGATGGGCGCGGCCAGTATCACCAAGGCGAACGCGGGCAATCCGATCAGTGCCCCGCTCTGGGTCATTCGATAGGGGTCCGCACCGCGACTGAGAACCCGGGAGGCGAACCCGAAGCCGAGCAGACCGCCGAGCGCGAGCAGGGCGGTCAGCTTGGTCGTGGCCCCGACGGTGAGGTGGAGAACCTGGCCGCCAAACGGCTCGAGCAGGATATCGGCCATGCCGAAGGCCATGGTGCCGACACCCAGGATAACGAGACGGCGAACGGCATGCTCGCCCTCGCAGAAGCTCGCCCAGGATTCGCGAAAGGTCGGGTCCGGCGCGGATGGCGCGGCCCCGCGGGGCGGCCTTCGCGTCTCCTGCTTCCACATGGCCACCAGGTTCAGCAGCATGGTCGCGACGGCGGCGCCCTGGATCACCTGGACCAATCGCCCGGGCGAGAAATTCGCGAGTGCAACACCAAACACCAGTGCGCTGGCGATCATGCCGGCGAGCAGCATGACATACATGAGGCCCACGACCCTGGGGTGGGATTCCGGTGGTGTGAGGTCAGTCGCCAGGGCCAGTCCGGCGGTCTGAACGACGTGCACGCCCGCGCCCACCAGCAGAAACGCGAGCGCGGCCGAGACCTGACCGATCCAGAGCGGGGCCTCGGCCGCGTGCAGCTTGCCCCCGAGCACCAGCAGGGCGAAGGGCATGATCGCGAAGCCGCCGAATTGCAACAGGGTGCCGTTCCAGATGAAAGGCACGCGCCGCCAGCCGAGCTCGCACCGGTGGGTATCGGATCGGAAGCCGATCAACGCACGGAAAGGCGCGAACACCAGCGGCATGGCGAGCATGACGCCAACCAGCGAGGCCGGAACGCCGAGCTCGACGATCATCACCCGGTTGAGGGTTCCCACGAGGAGAACCAGCGCGATGCCGACGGAGACCTGGAACAGTGACAGCCGCAATAGGCGGCGCAGCGGCAGATCCGGCGTGGCAACGTCGGCGAACGGCAGGTAACGTGGGCCAAGGGAGACCCACGCCGTCATCAGCTTGTTTCCCAGGCGGTTCAAGTTGGAAATGGCTTGGTATCGACCGATAGGGGATCAGCCAATCGCGACCTCGTGACGCCCCCACGCGTGGACTGGCCTACCGGAGCATTGGACAGCGGCTCCAGAAGCGCGCGGGGGCGCCTCGCCTACCGGTTGACCGGCGCAACAATCACAGGTACCTGCTGGATCTGCGCGGTCTTGGCCGCGCTCGCACCGGCCATAAAGTTCCCGAACCACGGGGTATAGGTCAGGACCGCCAGGTGCACCAGCAGTGCGATAACCGTCACCGCACCCAAGAACAACGGCAGGCCAACGGTTGGATTCACGACACACCAGATTCGACCTTGGTTCATGATTTCCTCCTCAGCCCAGCCAAGGGGTCAGGATTGCCGCGAGGACGTGGGCGATCAGCGCAATCGCGAAGAAGACCCGAGCGCCGTCGATGACATGCTTGTGGAGCTCCTCCGACTCCCTGATGGTGAGTCCGGTCGGCCACACGCGGTCCGGATCGTCCAAATCGGTTGCCATACGTTTTCTCCAAAGACAAACAGCTGTCTCAACCTACTTCTGCTCGTGCGAGCCCCGCACGCAGGGTTGCTCCATTGCGTGCACGAAGACTCGCGATCCCTCGCGGCGCACGTCGGCCCCTGGTGGGGGACGAGTCTCTGGAGCATCCGGTGGCTTCACGCTTCCGTGAAACCTCATCCGGCCTGTGGAGAAGCATAGAAACGCCGGCGGGGAATGTCAACGACGATTGTCGATCGAAAGTGTCAAGTGAAAGTTACACTCGGCCGAAGCAGGACCGGCGCCCCTCCCTCACTCTCCGGGTCGTCCCAGGTGGACGGCATCCGGGGGCGCGCCGGGATCGGCGCGCCCTCCCATCCCACCGCGAGCCTTGACCTATTGGAATCTGCTCAGGAGGCGAAGATGGAACAGCGAGGACAGCGGCGCGGGGTTTCGCGACAGCAGCGGAAGGCCGAGCCTGGACGACGACAGTTGCGGGTGGTCCGACAGCAGCGGCCGGCCGAGCCTGGCGGAGAAAGGCCCCGGATCTTGTGCTAGCAACGGCATGCCCAAGAGCGAGGAGAGCGGGGAGGTGTTGCGGCTCAGCGAGGCGCGTCCGAATAGGGCGAAGTGTGGGCTTACCAGCTCCCCGAACAGGCGGGAGAGGAAGGTCCGGCCGCGGGAGAGCATCGGGAGGCCCAGGCGCTCCGAGAACGGGGCCGGGTGATAGGGTGGAAGCGGTCCGGTTTTCATGTGAAGCCCCAGCCTCGACGACAGAGGCGCGGGATTGGGCGACAGCAGGGGAAGCCCGAGGCTCGCAGTCCAGGCTGTCGTGCCCGAGAGTGATGCCCGGGGGGCCTGGTTGCGGTTCAGCAGGCGCAGACCGAGACGCGATGAAAAGGTCGCGTCTGGGCTCGTCAGCTCCGTATACCTGTTCTGGAAGGTTCGTCCCCGGGAAAGGGTCGATTGCCCCAGCAGCCGCGACAAGGGTGCTGCTTGCCCCCGCCACAACACCGGCATCCTGAATCCTGACGAGAGCGGCGCCGCCTCATCCCAACCCGAGAGGGGCTCCCGGTGCTCGAGGGCGGAATCGATCGGATCCAGTCCGCCCATGATGAAGCTCGCGAGCACGCCGCGTCCGAAGGGGGCGCGGATCGCCAGAAGTGTGTGGCCCCTGCGCACGCCGTCGGCACAGTTCGCGACCCAGCCTTGGCGCACGAAGCCCGCCGCAACCGCGCGGGAGACGGTGTCAGCTGACGCCGGGTCGCCTTCGGACTCGGGTGTAACGAGGAAGATCATCTCCTTGGGCAAGCCTCTGTCCCTGAGCCTGGCGGCGGCGTCCCGCGCCTGTTGCTCGGTTTCGTACAGCCGTAAGATCGGGTCGGTCATGTGGGCTCTCCAGAGAACCGCGGTTTGATTTCATCGAGCGTGCGCGCGCACCGCACCAAGCGGGCACACCCCGACAGGGAAGCGCGCCTGAGTGACAACAGTGACGCGTGCGGGGTCCACTCGACAGCAGCGGGCCCCGACGACGCGATGGCGATCGGATTCTCACTCCCGCCCCTGGTGGCATCCCAGGGGTCGGGAGCTGGTGGGTGGCTAGCCTGCCCAGAAGGCGGCAAACCAGGGCACGTGGGTGAGGACCGCCCAGTGCACCAGCAGCGAGATGAGTGTGACCGCGCCCAGGAACAGGGGCAGGCCCACCGTGGGCTTGACGACACACCAGATTCGACCTTGGTTCATGATTTCCTCCTCAGCCCAGCCAGGGGGTCAGGATTGCCGCGAGGACGTGGGCGATCAGCGCAATCGCGAAGAAGACCCGAGCGCCGTCGATGACATGCTTGTGGAGCTCCTCCGACTCCCTGATGGTGAGTCCGGTCGGCCACACGCGGTCCGGATCGTCCAAATCGGTTGCCATACGCTTTCTCCTAGGACAGACAAGAGGTGGAAACGCACCTCCCGGCGTCGTGCGCGCCCGCACGTGGGTGGCCCCTCGCCGCGCCATCGGGACCTAAGACCAGTTCCCGAGGGGTGCGGCCCAATCCTGGTGCCGGTCGTAGGGGCCTTCGGATGGCGGTTGCCGATCAAGAAACCTCATCCTTCCTGTGGACAAGCGTAGAAAGAGTGGCCGCGCTTGTCAATGAGTGTTGACTGTTAAAGATGTCAATCTAGCATGACAGTGGAAGCCCAGGCGTTTGGGAATGCGGAGTCGTGCGGAAGGCGAGCCCCCTTGGGGCTCGCCTTAGAGCGCAATTACTGATGGCGGGTCAGCACCGGAAGGCCAAGCAATGACGACAGCGGCGCCGGATTGTGCGATACCAATGGAAGGCCGAGCGCCAGCGGCGCCCCATCCAACAGCAGCGGCAGACCGTAGCTCGACGTCCAGGGCTGGCCGTCCTTATCCGAGAGGGTCTTGAGTCCTAAGCGTGAGGACAAGGGAGCCGGGTTGCGAATCAGCGGGTCGCGACCGAACAACGCGAAGCTTGAGCGCGTCAGTGTTCCGAACGGGACGCTCCGGCCACGTGTAAGCGTCGGTAGACCCAGGACCGCCGATAGGGGCGCTGCCTGGCGCCGCAGCGGTACTGGACCTGTCAGCAGACTGAGGCCCAGTGCTGACGATAGCGGTGCCGGATTGCGCGACAGCAGCGGCAGGCCAAAGCGCGAGGTCTTGGGGCCATCCTTGCGATACAGGGTCTTGAGGCCGAACAACGACGACAGCGGGGCGGCCTGGTCGCTCAGCGAGCTGCGACCGAAGAGCGCGAAATGCGGGCTTATAAGCTCACCAAAGAGTTGGGACAGGAAGCTGCGTCCGCGCGAGATCGTGTGCAGACCGAGGAGCGCGGAGAAGGGCGCAGGCTGATGACGTTGAAGGATCGGCAGTTGCAGGGCGGAGGACAGCGGCGCGGCCTCGTCCCAGGCGGGGGAGCGCCCTCGGGGCAGCCGCAGGCCGGTATCGACCGGGCCGAAACTGTCCATGACCTGGGTCGCGAGCATCCCGTGGCCAAAGGGCGCGCGCACGACCAGGAGCGAGCGGCCCTGCTCGAGTCCCTGAACATAGACCTCGGCGTTGCTGGGCAGCCAGCGCCCGGCCAAGATCGCGCTCGAGATGGCCTGCGCCGAGCCCGGCTCGCCGCCGAACCCCGGGGTCACCAGGAAGATCGCGTCTTCCGGGAAACCTTCCTGTCTGAGCCGACTGACGGCGTCGCGCGCCTGCTGATCGGTTTCGTACATCCTGATGATCGGGTCTCTCATGATGGCTCTCCTGAGGATTCGCGGGGGGATCTCGCCGCGGCAGCGCGCGCCCGCGTCGCGCTGTCGCGCACTGTTTGGAACCTGGTGTCAACGTGTCACTCGGGGCATGCGGAAGGGCAGCAGCGCCTGCACCCAGGGCGACGCAAAACGCTTCAGGCTCAGGCTCTCGTGCATGGCCCTGACGGGGCGCCCAAGCAGCCGGGCGCTGACCACGGACCGGGCGTAGAAGGGGGTGTCCTCCAGGGTTTGCCTGACCGCCGCGTTGCCCCCGGTCTCGCAGCGGGTGCCGCGACCAATTCGCCATAGGAGGCTGCGAGGCAGGGGCACCCGGGGGGGAGGCCGGAAGGGCTCGATGGCGCCGCCTCGGTCGATGCGAAGGGCGAGGCCGCGGGTCGCCCCGTCCGCGGCCCAGATGTCATAGAGGATTGCGGTGTCGCCGTCCAGATCGGCGCGCGACCAATCCCAGCAGCGGAATCCGTCCTCGATGGGCTCATCCCCGGCATTCATATCCAGATATCCGGACCCCGACCAGTGGAGCCTCGGCTCCGACATCTCGATTTCCAGCCGGGCGCAGGGCGCGATCGGCCACCAGCGGTGCCGGCCGCCCAGGTCCGCGCCCGTGTTGGGCGAGCCGTCCAGCAGGAAGTCCTGATGGGTCAGGGCATGTGGATGCACCCTGACGCGGCCGCGAATCGGATGGGGCAGGGGAGCCGCGCGCTCGTTGATCTCGACGGTGAGGGCGTCACCGTCCCAATGGAGCGCGCTCGGTCCGACTTCGAGGCGCTCCGGGCTCTGGTTCAGCGACGAGCGTCCCCGCTCGGTGAGGCTCCAGCGCTTGCCGCCCCGAGGCTTGTAGAGCGCGACGTTGATCGCGCAGTGATTGCGCGGATCCCCCCGGCCGTGGCGTCGCGCCCACGCATAGTAGGGTGAGAAGACGCTGCCGATGAAGGCGATGATGGTGATGCCGTGGCCGCCGTCGTCACTCAGCCCGTCGAGATACCACCAGCAGTAGCCGCCCGTTTTGACCTCGAGGTCGAAGCGAGGTCCTGAAGGACACAGGAGGCCGCCAGCCGCCCCGAAATCGCCGCCATCGGCACCCCGGCCCCGGGATGGGTGCTGCCCCCCGCCAGGTAAAGTCCCGGGATCGCGCTGCGGGACCCGGGGCGGCTGAAGGACGCCTTCCATCCGTGGGAGGCTTGGCCGTAGAGGCCCCCCCCGGTGGCCGGGAATAGACCCTCGAAGTCGCTCGGGGTCGTCACTTGGCTCAGCCCTGGGTCCGGCTGTATCTGCAGTCCGCAGCGGCTGAGCAGGGAGAAGGTCCGTTCGGCGCATTGCTCGACCTCGGTGGTTGACAAGGGGCGAAGGTCGCCGGTGGGTGGGGCGTTGACCAGGCACAGCAGCCGCTCGGGCGTCCGGTCCGTCCAGTTGCCCTGGTCGTCCCGATCCTGGGCGCAGAGATAGACGGTCGGCTGCAGCGGCGGGCGTGACCTGGCGAAGATGTCGTCGAATTCCGCCGCATAGTCGCTGGAAAAGAAGACAGTGTGGTGCAGTAGCGGAAATCCCTGGGTTGGGGCGACGAGGTTCCAGGTCAGGGCCGACAGGGAGCGCTCGGAGCGCATCGTGGGCGCGACGGCACGTCTTACACCGGCGCCGAGCCGGCCGTCCGCAAGGGCGGCCACGTCGCCGTTGAATACGATTGCCCTGGCCTCGATCGACTCACCGCTCGCCAGCCGAACGCCGGCGGCATTGGCCGCGCTGAACCAGGATCTCGGAGGTCTCGGTCCCATAGCGGATGCGCGCTCCCAGCTCACCGGCCAGCTCCGCCAGGGCCTGGGCGAGGCGGTGCATGCCCCCCTCCACCAGCCAGACCCCCTCCTGCTCCACGTGGGCGATCAGCATCAGGGTCGCCGGCGCGAGATAGGGGGACGAGCCGGCGTAGGTGGCATAGCGGGCGAAGAGCTGGCGCAGGTGCGCATCCCTGAAGCGCTTGGAGAGCTCCGACCACAGGGTCGCAAAGGGCTTGATGCGCCAGAGACCGCCCAGTCCCCGCGGTCCGACGCGACCGACCAGACCGGCCGCACTGGTCCTGTGCCCGCGGATAAAGGGTCCTTCCAGGGTCTCGTAGATCCCCCTGGCCTCGGCGCAGAACTCGAGGTAGCGCCGGCCCTCGGCCGGACCCGCGAAGCGGGCGATGGCGTCGGCGGAGCGGGCGCGGTCGGCAAATAGGTCGAGTCGGCTGCCGTCCTCCCAGGCATGGCGGGCCAGGGTTTGTGCGGGCTTAAGCCTCAGACGGTTCCCGAGGGACACCCCGGCCGCCGCAAACACCTCCTCAAAGACCCAGCGCATGGTGAAGACCGTGGGACCGGCGTCCAGCCGGGCGTCCCCGACCCGCACCTGCCGCATCTTGCCCCCTGGGCCCAGCGCGCGCTCCACCAGCTCGACATCCAGCCCGCGCGCCGCCAGCTCGATGGCCGTCACCAGGCCGCCCACGCCGGCGCCGACGATGACCACCCGGTTCTCGATGTGGGCGCGCGACAGGGAGTCCGGCAAGAGCTGTCTCCATTGACGAGGAGGTCGGGTATGTCTATTTTACATGACACACGAAAGTGTCAACGTTAAAATACACTCAAGCGGCAGTGACCCCGGGGTGATTATGGATCACATCATGCGTATCGAGCGGGCTCTGGATCAGGCGATTGGGACGGCCGAAGGGCGAGACTGTCCGCCGGGCTTGGCTCGGGCCATGCGCTACGCGGTCTTTCCAGGGGGTGCCCGGGTGCGGCCACGCCTCTGCCTGGCGGTTGCCTGGGCCTGCGGTGACACCGACCCGGCGAGCACCGATGCGGCCTCCGCGGCCATCGAGCTGCTGCACTGCGCCTCTCTGGTCCATGATGACCTGCCGTGTTTCGATGATTCGCCCACCCGCCGCGGACGCCCGTCGGTTCACAGCGCCTTCGGCGAGCGCCTGGCGGTACTGGCCGGCGACGCCCTGATCGTGCTCGCCTTCGAGACCCTCGCCGCCCGTATCCTCGCGGCCCCTGGGCCCATCAGTCGGGTGATCGCCACCGTGGCCCAGAGCGTGGGGGCGCCCCGCGGGATCTGTGCCGGCCAGGCCTGGGAGTGTGAGAGCGACGTGGACCTGGCGCACTACCACCGGGAGAAGACCGGTTCCCTGTTCGTGGCGGCGACGATTGCCGGTGCTCAATCCGTCGGCGCGCCGACCGAGGCCTGGCGCCTGGTTGGCGAGCGCCTTGGTGAGGCCTATCAGGTGGCCGACGACTTGGGCGATGTCACCGGAGTACGGCAGGAGTTCGGCAAGCCGGTGGGTCGCGACGGCGATCTGGGACGGCCCAACGCGGCCCGGGAGCTGGGGGTGGCGGGAGCGGTGCGCCGGCTCAAGTCGCTGGTCACGAGCGCCATCGAGGCCATCCCCTCGTGCGCCGGCGCCCCGGCCCTGCGGGAGCTCATCAGCGCGGAGTGCCACCGTATCCTGCCCGAGGAGCTGTCGCGGTTGGCAGCGTGAGCGCCCTCGGCAATCCGCCCGCTGCCCGGGTGATGGAGCGGCCTTCGCCGAGCCGGGTGCGGCCTGACTGGAGGGAACGCTGGCTGGGTCTTCGCAACCGTCTGCTCGCAAGACCTGGGTTCCAGCGCTGGGCCGCCGCCTTTCCGTTGACCCGGCCGGTTGCCCGGTGGCGGGCCCGGGCCCTCTTTGACCTGTGCGCCGGCTTCGTCTACTCGCAGGTCCTCTATGCCTGCATCGACCTGGAGCTCTTGGAGAAGCTCGCCAAGGGTCCACTCGCGGCCAGCGATCTGGCGCCATTGGTCGGCCTTCCGCAAGCGGGCGCCCTGCGGCTGCTCAAGGCCGCGGAGACCTTGGGCCTGGTGGAGCGAGCGGGGCCCGGCGAGCGGTTCGCGCTCGGGGAGCTCGGGGCGGCCCTGCTCGGCAACCCTGGGGTAGCGGAGATGGTGCGCCATCACGCCATGCTCTATCGGGACCTCGCCGATCCGGTTGCGCTGCTCAAGGGCACCGCGGGTCCTACCCATCTGAGTTCCTACTGGGCCTATGCACGGGAGGAACACCCCGACACCCTGGACGGGGGGCGCACCCGCAACTATTCGGAACTGATGGGGGTTTCCCAGGCCCTGATCGCCGGCGATGTGCTGGATGCCTATTCGCTCGCCCGCCACCGGCGCCTGCTCGATATCGGCGGCGGCAATGGGGCCTTCCTGAGCGCCGCGGCCGCACGTTGGCCCGACCTCGAGCTCAGCCTTTTCGACCTGCCGCCGGTGGCGCAGCAGGCCCGCGCCCGGTTCGACCGGGAGGGTCTGGGCCATCGCGCCGAGGCAGTGGGCGGCGACCTCTTCGTCGACCGGCTACCCCGGGGCTGCGACTGCTGTTCTCTGGTGCGCGTCATCCATGACCACGACGATGCCCCAGCCCTGGCAATCCTCAAGGCCGCCCGAGCGGCGCTGGAGCCCGGTGGCGTGTTGATCCTGGCAGAGCCCATGTCCGACACCCCCGGTGCCGAGCCCATCGGCGAGGCCTACTTCGGCTTCTACCTCCTGGCCATGGGCAGCGGCCGACCGCGCGCCCCGCGGGAGTTGATCGCCATGCTGCACGCAGCGGGTTTCGCTCGCGCGAAGATCCGCCCAACCCGGCGTCCCCTGTTGACGCGCCTGATCGTCGCGAGCGCCTGACAAGGAGGTGTCAGGAGATATTGACAATATCAGTAGTAAGGCTAGACTGACACCAGTCCCAGAGAAGCCTTCAGCAGATACCGGATACAGCAGCGAGAGACCCGTGAAACATTCCGCCACCGCCGTCGTCTTCGAGCAGCCCGGGAGCCTGCGCCTCGGTGCGCTGGATCTCACGCCGCCCGGCCCCGGCGACCTGGTGGTGGACGTCGAGTGGAGCGGCATCAGCACGGGCACGGAGCGCCTGCTGTGGAAGGGATTGATGCCGGACTTTCCCGGGATGGGTTATCCCCTGGTTCCGGGTTACGAGTCGGTGGGACGGGTGATCGCGGCCAATCAGCAGTCGGGTGCTTTGGTGGGCGAGCGGGTCTTTGTCCCTGGGGCCCGCTGCTTCGGCGAGGTTCGGGGGCTATTTGGTGGCGCGGCCTCGCGGCTGGTGGTACCCACCAGCCGGGTCGTCCCGCTGGGGAATCTCATCGCCGAGCAGGGCGTGCTGTTGGCCCTAGCCGCCACCGCCTACCACGCGGTTTCCGCTGCCAATGCCCGGCAGCCCGAGCTAATCGTCGGACATGGGGTGCTCGGACGGTTGATCGCCCGTCTGTCGCTGTTGATGGGCGGGGCGCCGCCGGTGGTCTGGGAGACGGATGCGCAGCGCTCTCTGGGCGCCGATGGTTACGCGGTGATCCATCCACAAGCCGATCAGCGCCAGGACTACGGGTCCATCTATGACGTGAGCGGTGACCCGGCCCTCCTCGATACGCTGATTGGTCGACTGGCGTCCGGCGGCGAGATCGTGCTTGCCGGCTTCTACAGCCAACCCCTGACATTTGCCTTTCCCCCCGCCTTTCTGCGCGAGGCACGCATCCGGGTGGCCGCGGAATGGCGCGAGCCCGACCTCAAGGAGACCAAAGCACTTGTCGAATCGGGCACCCTTTCGCTCGAAGGTCTCATTACCCACAGGCACAGGGCGGCGGAAGCGGAGTCGGCCTATCGGACCGCGTTCGACGATCCCAGTTGCCTGAAGATGGTCCTCGACTGGAGAGACTGACCATGACCATCCCCACCGGACATAATCAGCCGGTTGTCGCCCAACGCGACCTGGGTGAGGGCCAGAGCGGGGCCGCGCAGGGCGTCGGGGCGCTTCCGCGCGTGCGGTGGTCGCTGCGCCGCTGCCGTTGCGTCATACCCAGATCGTGGCGATTTACGGCAAGGGCGGGATCGGCAAGAGCTTCACCCTGGCCAACCTGAGCTACATGCTGGCCCAGCAGGGGAAGAAGGTCCTGCTCATCGGATGCGACCCCAAGAGCGATACCACCACCCTGCTGTTCGGCGGGCGTGCCTGCCCCACCATCATCGAGACGTCCGCGACGAAAAAGGCGGCCGGCGAGCCGGTGCGTATCGGAGACGTCTGCTTCACGCGCGACGGCGTCTTCGCCATGGAGCTCGGTGGGCCCGAGGTCGGCCGCGGCTGCGGGGGGCGGGGAATCATCCATGGATTCGAGCTCCTGGAGTCCCTTGGCTTCCACGAATGGGACTTCGACTATGTCCTGCTCGATTTCCTTGGCGATGTGGTGTGCGGCGGATTCGGCCTGCCGATCGCCCGCGACCTCTGCCAGAAGGTCATAGTGGTCGCCTCCAACGATCTCCAGTCGCTCTATGTGGCGAACAACGTCTGCAGCGCGGTGGATTATTTTCGCAACCTGGGCGGAAACGTGGGTGTGGCAGGGATGGTGGTGAACAAGGACGACGGCACCGGCGAGGCGGAGGCCTTCGCCGCGGCGGTCGGCATTCCGGTGCTGGGCAAGATCCCGGCCAACGAGGACATCCGCCGCAAGTCCGCCAGCTATCAGATCATCGGTCAGCCCGGCGGCACCTGGGGGCCCCTGTTCGAGGGACTCTCCCGGCAGGTCGCGGACGCGCCAGCCCGGCGGCCCGCGCCGCTCACCAATGATGCGCTGCTCGACCTCTTCAAGGCCGAGGATGTGGGCCGCGGCGTAGTGCTCACGCCAGCCACCGTAGAGGACATGCGGGGCAAGTCCTTTGTCCCCAAGGCGTCGCTCGAAGTGATCTACGACGACATCTGATCGCGCCTGGATTCCCGACCTGAGCTGCTCACACCATGACCGACTTCAGTGCCAACGACCAGCGCCCGGGCAATGCGAGCTGGCGTGCCGAGCCGGGAGCGGTGCGTCTGCAGGACCACGCACAAGCGGCCGAGCCGCGCGCGCCCGGGGTCTGTGCCTCCGGCGCCCATGATCAGCCTCAGAGCATGTGCCCCGCCTTCGGCTCACTGCGGGTCGGTCTGCGCATGAGACGCACCGCGAGCGTCCTCGTCGGGTCTGCCTGCTGCGTCTACGGGCTCACCTTCACCTCCCACTTCTACGGGGCCCGGCGCAGTGTCGGTTACGTCCCCTTCGACTCGGAGACCCTGGTCACCGGCAAGCTGTTCGAGGATGTGCGCGACGCGGCCCACGAGCTCGCCGATCCCGAGCGCTACGACGCCCTGGTGATTATCAATCTGTGTGTTCCTGCCGCCTCCGGGGTGCCGCTTCGGCTCCTGCCCGAGTCGATCAACGGGGTACGGGTGATCGGGATCGACGTGCCCGGTTTTGGGGTTGCCACCCATGCGGAGGCCAAGGACCTGCTGGCCGCCGCGATGCTGCGTCGTGCCCGCCAGGAGGCCGAGCAGGGTCCGGTTCAGGCGCCGAGGGGCGGTCGGGCCTCACGTCCCACGGTGGCCCTGATCGGGGAGATGTTCCCGGCCGACCCGGTGGGTATCGGCATGCTGCTCGAGCCCCTGGGGCTTGCCGCTGGTCCGGTCGTGCCGACGCGGGAGTGGCGTGAGCTCTATTCAGCGCTCGATTGCGCCCTGGGTGCAGCGCTGCACCCACACTACAGCGGCGTCTGCCACGAGCTGGAGGCGGCCGGCCGGCCGCTGCTCGGCTCGGCCCCGGTTGGCCGTGAGGGAACCGCGAGCTGGCTCGAAGGCATCGGGGAGCTTTGCGGCATCGAAAGGGCCAAGGTGGACGACGTCAAGCAGCACTGGCTTCCGGTCATCAAGGGCGCGCTCGCCGGTAGCCCGATCAAGGGCCGTATCACACTTTCTGGCTACGAGGGATCAGAGCTCCTGGTCGGGCGCCTGCTGATCGAGAGCGGAGCAGACCTGCGCTACGTCGGGACGGCCTGTCCGCGCACCCCGTGGTCGGATTTGGACCGGGAGTGGCTCGAGGCCAAGGGCGTGCGGGTTCAGTACCGGGCGACGCTGGAGCAGGACCTGGCGGCGATGGCCGAGTTCGCAGCCGGAACTGGTGGTCGGGACCACACCCGTGGTCCAGAAGGCCAAGGAGCGCGGCACGCCCGCCCTCTATTTCACCAACCTGATCTCGGCACGCCCCCTGATGGGTGCGGCGGGCGCGGGCTCACTGGCCCAAGTTGTCAACGCGGCGCTCCGCAGTCGCCCGCGTTTCGATGCCATGGACGCCTTCTTCGGCGCCGAGCAGACCGCGTCCGAAACGGCACCCATGCCGGCGGCGGGGGTTGGATCATGCTGATCCAGGACCACGACCGGGCCGGCGGCTATTGGGGTGCCGTCTACGCCTTCAGCGCCATCGAGGGGCTGCAGGTCGATCATCGATGGGCCCGGTGGGCTGCGAGAACCTGCCGGTGACGGCGGTACTGCATTACACCGATGGTCTGCCTCCCCACAGCCTTCCGGTGTCAGTCACCGGGTTCGGCGAGGAGGAGCTTGGAGCAGAACGGGACCGAGCAGGCATTGAACCGCGCCCATTCGGTCCTTGACCCCGACCGGCCCTGCGGTCGTGGTGACCGGCTCCATCGCCGAGATGATCGGCGGGGGGGTCACCCCGAACGGAAGGAACATTCAGCGCTTCCTGCCGCGTACCATCGACGAAGACCAATGGCAGAGCGCAGATCGTGCCCTGTTCTGGCTGTGGAGCCAGTACGGCGATCAGAACACCAAGGCGGTGCCAAGGGTGCCGCCGCACAAGGGCGCAAAGACCGCACGCACGGAGACTGGCAAGCCCCCGTCAACATCATTGGACCCATGTACGGCACCTTTAACATGTGGTCCGATTTGGCAGAGATGCGCCGGCTGGCGGAGGGTATCGGAGCCGAGATCAACCTGGTGTTCCCGCTTGGAACGGGTCTCGACGAGATCGCCCGTCTGCCGGATGCGGCGGCCAACATCTGTCTCTATCGGGAGTTTGGGCGGCTCCTGTGCGAGGCACTGGACCGGCCTTACCTCCAGGCCCCGATCGGGTTGCACAGCACCACGCGCTTCCTGCGCGCTCTGGGCGATCTGCTCGGTCTGGATCCGGAGCCATTCATCGCTTCGGAGAAGGCAACGACCCTGGCCCCCATCTGGGACCTGTGGCGCTCGGTCACCCAGGACTTCTTCGCTACGGCGAGCTACGCGGTAGTGGCGGGCGAGACCTATGCCCGGGGTCTTCGGCACTATCTTTCCGACGAGCTCGGGCTGCCCTGCAATTTCGCCGTGTCACGCCGCGCCGGTGTCAAGCCGGACAACCAGTCGGTGCGTCTTCAGGTTCAAGAGCAGGACCCCATTGATCCTGTTCGGCAGCTACAACGAGCGGATGTACCTGGCCGAAATAGGTTCTCGTGCCGCCTATATTCCCGCATCTTTCCCGGGGACAATCATCCGCCGGCACACCGGCACCCCCTTTATGGGCTACTCGGGCGCGACCTATCTCGTGCAAGAGGTGTGCAACGCCCTTTTCGACGCCCTTTTCCATATCCTGCCGCTGGGCTCGGACCTGGACCGGCACGATCCGACGCCCGCTCGCGAGCAGCAGGAGCTTCCCTGGAACGCCGAGGCCAAGGCGGCGCTCGACGCAGCGGTGGAGGGCCACCCGATGCTGATCCGCATCTCGGCCGCCAAGCGGCTGCGCGACGAGGCGGAGCGGGCCGCCCGCAGAGCTGGAGAGTCGACCGTCACCTTGGAGCGATTCGGCCTTACACGGCGAAGCCTGACCCCGGAGGCCGTCGCATGAGCCTAAACCGGAGCAATCACCCGATCGACCTGGGGCCGGACGTGCGCGCGGCTCACCAGGTCCGGTCCCCTTCCTGCCGTAAGTCAACCGGGCGCCCCGCCCATCAGGAGCTCGAGCCATGACCGTTCTTAATCATCCGTCCGATCTCGTCGCCGCAGAGCGCCGCCAGTACCGGCTGATCTTTGGTGTGGTCTTCATCCTGTTCCTGACGATCACAGTCCTGGCGCGCCTGTTGCCGCGGCGCCTGCGGCCCTGGTCAGTCCCCGAGGGCCGGCACCTTTCGTTCATTGCCGAGGCCCAGGCGATGACCGACAGGGTGGTACCGTTCGCCTTCCTGTGACGCGCAGTTCGGGCTTGAGCGATCTCACCCATGTTATTGAACAGACCCAGCGGCAAGGTCCGCCAGGCCACTTTCACGAGCCGGAGTTTAAGACCATGGTCGACGAGAAAAGAAGTCTGTCGGGGCTGAGCGACGATGAGGCGAAGGAATTTCACGGCATCTTCGTATCGAGCTTCCTGGCCTTCACGGCCATTGCCGTGGTTGCCCATATCCTGGTCTGGATGTGGCGGCCCTGGCTTTAGGCCCGGGGTCCATTACCCATAAACCAACAGAAGAGCGAAAACGACATGTATAAAATCTGGCTGATCTTCGATCCCCGCCGCGCGCTGGTGGCCGTGTTTGCCTTCCTGATCGTCCTGGCGCTGCTCATTCATATGCTTCTGCTGAGCACCGAAAGGTTCAATTGGCTGGAGGCAATGGGCGCACCGGGGGTGGCGACGGTCTCGCAGGCGGCGCCGCCGGCGCCGGGGCCGACGCAATAGCGTCTTTCGCCTTGGCGGCGGGCGCGGAGCCGGGGCTCCACGGCATCGATACGCTGCCGGGCATCGCGTGGAGGTTGCTCCTTCGGCGCCTCCCGATCTGAGGGTTGAACCATGGCCATGCTGAGCTTCGAGAGAAAATACCGCGTTCGCGGGGGGACGCTGGTCGGGGGAGATCTGTTCGACTTCTGGATCGGTCCGTTCTATGTCGGATTCTTCGGGGTCACAACGATTTTCTTCGCCGTCCTGGGTACGCTTCTAATTGTCTACGGCGCGGCCATCGGGCCCACCTGGAATATCTGGAAGATCAATATAGCACCGCCGGATCTGAGCTACGGCCTGGCGCTGGCGCCGCTCAAGCATGGGGGTCTGTGGCAGCTGATCACCATCTGCGCCACTGGCGCATTCGTCTCCTGGGCACTGCGACAGGCGGAGATCGCACGCAAGCTGGGCATTGGTTATCACGTGCCGATCGCATTTGGCTTCGCCATCTTCGCCTATGTGACCCTGGTCGTGATCCGGCCTTTGCTCCTGGGAGCCTGGGGCCACGGATTCCCCTACGGCATCATTAGTCATCTCGACTGGGTGTCGAACGTGGGATACCAGTTCCTCCATTTCCACTACAACCCGGCTCATATGCTCGCCATTACCTTCTTCTTCACCACGACGCTGGCCTTGTCCATGCACGGATCACTTGATCCTGTCCGTGACTAATCCGCGGAAGGGAGAGCCGGTCAAGACGGCCGAGCACGAAAACACCTTCTTCCGCGATGACATCGGTTACTCCATCGGGGCGCTCGGTATCCATCGCCTAGGTCTCTTCCTCGCCGCTCTCCGCCGCTTTCTTCAGTGCGGTCTGCATCGTCATCAGCGGTCCCCTCTGGACTCGTGGCTGGCCCGAGTGGTGGAGCTGGTGGCTGAACCTTCCGATCTGGAGCTGAATGCGGGAGAACCGTCATGGCTGACTATCAAAACATCTTTACGCAGGTCCAGATGCGTTCACCCGCCTATCCGGGCGTGCCGGCCGAGACCGGGCAACGGGACCGTCTCGGCGAATCCGGGTTCTCCGTTGGCTTCTGGAAAGATCGGTGATGCCCAAATCGGTCCCATCTACCTCGGTGCGACCGGGGTGGCCTCGATCGTTTGCGGCTTTCATCGCCATCGAGATCATCGGGCTGAACATGTGGGCCTCGGTGGACTGGAACCCAATCCAATTCATTCGTCAACTTCCCTGGCTGGCATCTGGAGCCGCCGCCGCCCCAGTACGGGCTGAGTATTCCGCCCCTGGCGGACGGAGGCTGGTGGCTGCTTGCAGGCTTTTTCCTGACCTCGTCGATCCTGCTTGTGGTGGGTACGAACCTACCGGCGCGCACTCGCATCTTGGCATGGGGACCCACCTGGCGTGGGCCTTCGCCGCGGCGATCTGGCTCTATCTGGTGCTCGGATTCATTCGCCCGCTGCTGATGGGCAGCTGGTCCGAGGCGGTTCCATTCGGAATCTTCCCGCACTCTGGACTGGACGGCGTCGTTCTCGCTGCGCTACGGCAACCTGTTCTACAACCCGTTCCATATGCTCTCAATCGCCTTCCTATACGGGTCCGCGGTGCTGTTTGCCATGCACGGTGCGACCATCCTGGCGGTGAGTCGCTATGGAGGTGATCGCGAAATCGACCAGATCGTCGACCGCGGGCACCGCGGCCGAACGTGCCGCACTCTTCTGGCGTTGGACCATGGGCTTTAACGCCACCATGGAATCAATCCATCGCTGGGCCTTCTGGTTCGCCGTACTGGTCGTCATCACCGGCGGCATCGGAATCCTCTTGACCGGGACCGTTGTGGACAACTGGTATCTGTGGGGCGTCAAGCACGGCCTGGTCCCCGTCTATCCGATCGAAGGCGTACCGCGCCAGACCCGTCCCTGATTCCGGGAGGTATGTAATGAAGACCCGTAGTTGTCCCTGCTCAAGACGCGGTCGTTGCTCTCGTCCTTTAGCGGCCCTTGACGGTTACGGGCTGTGAGCGCCCGCCCATCGATACTGTGCAGCTGGGCTATCGGGGGCTCGGCGAGGTGGCGGTCGTGGTCAACCCACGTCTCCTCGCCCGACAGTGGCCAGAGACGGTGGTTCCTGCGCCCCAGCCACCCGCGGCCCCGGTCCCGGTCAAGGCGAGTGCGAGCTATCCCGATCTCCAGGTGCTTGGAGATCTGTCGCTCACCGAGTTCAACCGGACTAATGGCGGCCATCACTCAGTGGGTGGCTCCCAGGAGCAGGGCTGCGCCTACTGCCACAACCTGGCCAACATGACCTCGGACGAGAAGTACACCAAGGTCGTGGCCCGGTCGATGCTGCGGATGACCCAGGAGACCAATTCCGCCTGGAAGGCGCATGTCGGCGACACCGGGGTGACCTGCTGGACCTGTCATCGCGGCAATGCGGTTCCGAAGTATGTGTTTACGTCCAATCCGGGTCCGGGTCATCCCGAGCGCATGGTTGCTACCCGACAGAACATCGGGTCACCCACCGTGGCCTATGCCTCGCTTGCCCTACGACCCGCTGACGGCCTTCCTGGACGGGCCGGACGTGCCCATCAGCGTGCTCTCGACGACCGCGCTGCCCACGGGAAACAACACCGGCGTCAAGCATGCCGAATGGACCTATGGGCTGATGATGCACATCAGCGACTCGCTTGGGGTGAACTGCACCTATTGCCACAACTCGCGCTCCTTCTTCTCCTGGGAGAAGCCGGCGCGGGTGAAGGCGTGGTATGCCATTCGCAACGTGCGCCGTTTGAACCAGGGCTACATCTGGCCACTCACCGACATCCTGCCGGCATCCCGCAAGGGGCCCCAGGGGGATCCGAAGCGGATTGCCTGCGAGACCTGCCATCAAGGCGCCTATAAGCCGTTGTTCGGTGCGCCAATGCTCAAGGACTACCCGGCCCTTGCGGCGCCCAGCGGGGCGGGAGCGGCACCACCCGAGACCGCTCCACCGCCGCCAGTTGCGCCCAGTGCGCTCGGGACCGGGGCAGAGCCGCTGCCCGCTCAGGAGGCAGAGGTGCGTGATCCGATGCTGACCGGGGCGGAGGTGCAAAGCCCGGTCCTGTAGTGAGGGAGTTGGCGCGCTGCAGGCGCGGCCGAGCGGTGCGGGTCGCCCGATCGGGCCCGCAACTGGACAGGATCCGATCGGAAGGATGGAGTCAGTCGGCCATTGGGCCGCGACTACCAGGCCGCGCCAAGCGCGCGGAAACGGCCTCAGTGGCCATCTTGCAACTTGGAGGGTAACCCCATGGCAAACAACCCAACGAGCCTCTCGGGGCTGACTGACGACGAGGCGAAAGAGTTCCACGGCATCTTCGTGTCCAGCTTCCTCGCCTTCACGGCGATTGCGGTGGTCGCCCACATCCTGGTCTGGATGTGGCGCCCCTGGCTCTAGCAGACCCCATGGAACTTACGGTTCCACCTAACGGAGACAAAACATGTATCGCATTTGGCAGATCTTCGACCCGCGCCGGACATTGGTCGCACTGTTCGCGTTCCTGTTCGTGCTGGCCCTGCTGATTCACTTCATCCTGCTCAGCACCGCTCGCTACAACTGGCTGGAAGGCCCGGGCGTCGCCGCACCCGCCGCGACTCAGATGGCGCCGCTGCCCCCGGCAGTCCGCCAGTAGTGCTCGGCAGCCTTGGATGGGCCGGACCCGGTCGCTGACGGGTCCGGCCGGATGCCCCCGGCCTCGCGCTCGGGGCCTGGGAAGCGAAAGCAACGCGGCAAATCGTTGGCCAGCACCGGACCGGGCAACTCGACGCCCCCTTGGCCGATGCGCCGCATAGAACAACACCACGGCGGGAGATGAACATGGTCGCCCTGGCAACGCCGGCAAACACCTGCCTGATCGAGTCTCGGTCCGAAACCACGGATAGGGAGGGACGCCACGGACCGACCGTAGCGGACTCGGGGCCGCACTATCTCCAGCCCGCGGAGCTGCGCAATCTGGCCGAGCAGGATCTTCCCCGGGTGGCGGATGCCATTCGCGACGATCTCATCGAGACCCTGACCCGAACCGGTGGCCACTTCGCGGGAAACCTGGGTGCGGTAGAGCTCGCGGTCGCCCTGCACTACGTCTTCAATACGCCTTACGATCAGCTGGTGTGGGACACGGGCCATCAGGCCTACGCCCACAAGATGCTCACCGGGCGCTGGGAGCGGCTGAACACCATTCGTCAGTTTGGTGGCCTCTCCGGATTTCCGCGCCGCGACGAGAGCGTCTACGACAGCTTTGGGGTCGGTCACGCGGGGACGGCCGTTGGCGCCGCCCTGGGAATGGCCGAGAGCAGCCTGGCCCGGCGTTCCGGCATCAAGACCGTCTCGGTCGTCGGGGATGGCGCCCTGGGGGCCGGAATGGCAATGGAGGCACTGAATCACGCCGGTGAAACGGACGCGGACCTGTTGGTCGTGGTCAATCACAACGGCATGTCCATCTCGCCCAACGTCGGTGCGCTTAGTCGACACCTCGACAGCCTTGGGCGAGATGCCCTACGAGCCGAAGCTCAAAGGCGGATTGCCGCCGCGCCGGCACGAATCCATCTTCGACACCCTTGGCTTCGCGAGCTTTGGCCCCGTCGATGGTCACGACGTCATCGGGCTCGCGCGCACCCTGCGCCGTCTCAAGGCCATGACCGGCCCACGGGTTCTGCACGTCGTCACCCGCAAGGGCAAGGGGTTCGAACCGGCGGAGCAGGATCCGACCGCCTTTCACGCCGTCTCACCGCTCTCGTCCGGGCGATCGCCGGGCCGCGCGTCGCCAAGCTTTTCCGAGGTCTTCGGCAACTGGCTGATCGAGAGGGCCAGGCAGGATGAGCGCCTTGTGTGCATCACTCCTGCCATGACCGACGGCTCGGGACTCTCGGGCTTCGCCCGGGCATTCCCCGACCGGCTCTATGATGTGGGCATCGCCGAGCAGCATGCGGTCACCTTTGCGGCCGGGCTGGCGACGACGGGCCAAAAGCCGGTCGTTTCGATCTACTCGTCGTTTCTGCAACGCGCCTTCGATCAGTTGGTCCACGATGTTGCGCTGCAACAGCTGCCGGTTCTGTTCGCCATCGACCGGGCCGGGGTGGTGGGACCCGACGGCGCCACCCACGCGGGGAACCTGGATCTTTCGTTTTTGCGTTGCGTACCCAATTTGTGCATTGCTGCGCCGGCCGACGGTCCGGAGTGCGAGTCCGCGCTGGATTGTTCATACGCCCACCCAGGCCCCGTGGCGGTGCGCTACCCCCGGGCCTCGGCGGCGCCAATCGGCGAGCCCCCGGCGGTTGCCCTGGGAGAGGTGCCCGCGCGCGAGCCCTGGGAGATCGGCCGGGGTCGCATCCTTCGCCGCGGGCGGCGGGTGGCCCTGCTGTCGTTCGGCGCCCTCCTGGGCGAGACGCTGAAAGCGGCCGAGGTGTTGGACGCCACCGTGGCCGACATGCGCTGGGTCAAGCCGCTGGACGAGAGCTTGCTCGTGCGGCTGGCCGCGGGTCACGATCTGCTGGTCGCCATCGAGGACAATGCGGTGTGCGGCGGCGCTGGCTCGGGGGCCTGCGAGGCACTGGCGCGTCGGGGTGTCCTGAAGAGCTTCCTGACCCTGGGGCTGCCAGATCGGTTTCTCGAACATGGAAGCCGCGACGAAATCCTGGCCCAATGCGGTCTTGACGCGGACGGCATACAGCGGGCCGTGGGCGAGCGTTGGCAACGCCATCGTCGTTGCGCGCGCCTGGAGTGGAGGTGACCACTTGAAGGCCGCGCTAGTCCCGCGTAGCCAGCTCACGCCGGGCACCGCACCTGGAGCGGAGTCCTTGGAGCGCGTCATCCTGGTGAACCCCAGTGACCATCCACTGGGGGAGGGCGACAAGCTCGAGGTGCACCGCGTCGGACTGCTGCACCGCGCCTTCTCCATCCTGGTGTTCAACGCCAGGGATGAGCTGCTGCTCCAGCGCCGCGCCCAGGGCAAATATCATTTCGCCGGGCGCTGGTCCAACAGCTGTTGCGGCCACCCGCGACCCGGCGAGCCCACCCACAAGGCGGCGCTGCGCAGGCTGGGCGAGGAGCTTGGGTTTCAGTCGCCGCTGCGCGAGCGGATGCAGCTCACCTATCGCGCCCAGGACCCCGTGTCGGGCCTCATCGAGAACGAGTTTCTGCACGTGTTCTGGGGTCGGTTCGTGGACGACCCCTGCCCGAGTCCCGACGAGGTGGGTGCCTGGCGCTGGATGGGTATCCCGGCCATTCGCCGCGCATTAGTCCGACGGCCGGGGCTCTTCACGCCTTGGTTTGGTCTGCTGATGGTGCGGGTTTTCGGTGAGGATGCCGCCTAAGCGGCGGACCTCGGGCATCACCAGGAGTTGGGTCGGAGCGTCATGAGTCGAAAGCAATGCCCCATCGCGCACAAAAAGTGTGCAGTCTCATCCGATTTCGCAAATCGGGATCACAGGCCGCAATGCTCACCACCCCCAGTAAACAGCTCGCCTCACCGAGGTACCGACCGCACGACCGCTGCGAGTGGGGCTATTTGCCCCCTTGCCTAGCCCCTCGTTCCAAATGGAACGCCAGTCCGCGCCCGCGTGACGAGGGCAATGCGGTCAGCTTTGATCCCAAGTCCTGCAATTGCTCTCGCTGAGACGCCAAGAAGAACATAGAGGCACCCGTCTTAATCGAATCGACCGCCGGTGAAGTGCTCCATTCGGGTGCCGCACTGAAATGTCGTCATTGCGCCTTGGTGCAGCGCCAACATCCGGTTTTGCGCTGGTCTCGGAGCGCAAACCCAAACCGTTCGATGATCCCGGTCTTTGCCTCAACCTCGCTGAGCAGCATCACCCCGCCATCGGAGCTGATCGCCCCACCGTCGAATCGCCCCACCACCGCCCGCCGGCCAAGACTGTGAAACTCAAGCTGTTCGCCGCTACACTCTGTCATGCAAGGGTTCCTCGTTGGTCTGGTTCTAACGTCTTGTTCGCACAACCGTTATCCCAGATCGAGGGGCCCTTGCTCAACCCCTTGGTGAGATTTCCGGGCTAAAGCGCCGACTGCGTGGCCTCCGTTGAGGCACTGGCGTTTTGTTCGGCGGGCTCAGCCAACGACGCCTCCGGGGTCGATTCGGCGGCCGGGGCAGCCGGCGGTGGCATGATCCCAGCGAGTTCCGGATAGTCCCCGAGCATGCTGACACCGTAGAGTGGCTTGTAGGCGCCCTTGTGGCAGGTCTCGCAGCCAACCTTCGGGACATCACCCTCTGGCCCCAATCGGTGAGCGGGGAACACTGAGTGTAAGGAATTCAAGTAGACGCCGTTTAGATCGCGCGCCATCCGGATCCCGTACCAAGCCGTCACGCGCTGCGGCGTGCTCTGTTCCCAGCGGCCAAATGCGCGGGTGACGTGACAGTAAGTACAGTTCACTCCTAGCGAGTTCGAGATGTACATCATCAGGGAATAGGTCCATTCCGCCTGTTTGATCGAGTGGCGATTGGAGCCAGCGAGTGGTTTAAGGCCCTGCACCGAGACCGCATTGCGAGTTCCATAGCGAGCGGTAAGCGTTGGACATCCACGGCAACCAAGTGTTGCGTGGTTCGGGAGAGACCCCGGCTGCAAAGCGTACGCAGGGGGTCTATAGGCTGTATGTTGGAGGCTCGAAAGCCCATTTGTGGAGCCGACGACGTCAGTGTTACGGACGGCAACAATCCAAGGCCGCAGTGGCCTGGTCTGGGTATTCTGCCGGGGTCTGAGAGCAGGGCATGCAGAGCCGCGGGGGAAGCGGTCGAACGGTCGAACGGTCGAATGTGCTTCTGGATGGATAGACGGCGCGGATATCGAGTTGCCAGCCCATCTCAACCCGACAACAGAAGCTCGCGACGCTGGCGAGCGAGGACCCGCAGCGGGTGCTGACCGCGCTGGCGCACCACATCGACCTAATGTTGCTGGAGGAGGCGTACCGGCGGGAGCCCTTGCGACGGCCCGGTGGGTGTGGCCTGTGTGACGGCGGCGCAGTTGTGGCAGTAAATTGCCGAGCTGGAGGCACTTCGGCGCTAGCCCGTCTTCGACTATTCGCGCCCATTTTTCACGTAACCCCTTGTTTTGCTGATACCGCAGGGGCCAAGGTCGGCACTACAAGACGTTCAGTGGATGCGGGCTTGGAGAGCGGCGGTGATCCTTGGGGGCGGTTGCGCGGGCAGTTGCAGATGGAGCCGCTCGAGCAGCAATTGCTGCTCGGGTTCCGGCTCGGTGTAACGGCTCAAGATCAAGGTGCGCCCATCGGTGGTGGGCAGATGGACATCGACCATCTGGATGGCGGCGAATTTCTCCAAGGCGGACCGTGGGGTCAGGCCCGGGGCGAGGGGACGCAGACGGGCCTTCAGGGTGGCCTGGAGGCAATAGGCCAGGAAGGCGACGAAAATGTGCGCGTCGATCCGCGTATCCAGTTGGTGGTAGATCGGGCGGATACTCAGATCACCCTTGAGCGCTTTGAACGCCTGTTCGACCTCGGTGAGTTGGATGTACCACGTCCACAGCTGGGCCGGGTCGTTGCTGGTGAGGTTGGAGCGCAGCAAATAGTGGCCTTCGCGCCGCCGGACCTGACGCAGTTTCTTGCGATTGAGTGCAAAGGTGAAGGTCGCGGCGGTGACGGGTTGATCGGGCGCGGGCACCTGGACGGTGACCAACCCGTAGGCGCGTCCGGCGTCTTTCTTGGCCGCGCCGAGCTTCAGTAACAGCGCGTCGCGGCTCAATGTCTGGCGCTGCAGCTCCTGCAGGCGTTTGCAGAGGCGCTTGAGACGCCGTCGGCGCATGGCCCGCTCCTTGTCCTGGCGCCCGGCGCTGCGCGCCAGCACATAGAGCTCGCCGTCCTGCTCCAGGAGCTTGACCGTGACCTCCTCGCGGACCGCCGCCCAGGGCCTGGCCAGGAAGGATTTCTCCAGCTTGGTCAGCCGCCCTTTGGGGGTACCCACCAGATAGCGCACCGGGGGGTCTGACGCGCGCATCAGGGCCAGGGTCGCTTCGCTCGGGATGCCGCGATCCATCACCCAGATGCGCTCGGCCTTACCGTATTGCGCCTCGATCTTGGCGAGGACCTCCGTGAGGGTCTGCTTGTCGAGGGTATTGCCGGCGAGGACCTCATAGGCCAGCGGAAACCCGTCCGGGGTGACGATCAGGGCGATAACCACTTGGACGCAATCGGAGCGTTTATCCCGACTGTAGCCGAAGGTGCGCTTGCCATGCTCCGGCGGGTCGCACTCGAAGTAGGTGCTGGTCAGATCGTAGAGCAGGATGTCGAAGCGGGCATCGAACAAGAGCCTCCAGCGCTCCTGAAGGTAGGAGAACAACGCCTGTTTGTGCTCCACGAGATGATCGAGACAGCGATAGAGGGTGTGACTGTGGGCGATGGCAAAGTCCTCGCCGAGCAGATCACCCATGGCACTGTGGTCGAACCAGTGACGGTGCAGGCGCCATTCGCTCCCCGGGTCGATCAGGCGGTAGGTGACCAGGGTCTTGAGGACATTCAGCCAGCGGGTCCCTTTACGGCTGGGCGGCAGGCGCGGCTGCCAGAAGGCGTCCAGTTGCAGCAGGTCCCACAGTCCGCAAGCCAGCCAGCACGCACCCCACTGCCGCGGACGGTGCAACTGCAAGCCGCTCAGCTTGACCTGCACGACCGCGCAGGCGAGCGCGGGCGCCGGGCGGTCTTCCGCGAACAGGGCCATCTGGGCCGAGGCGCCCCGGTCTTCGTCAAACACTTCGATGGAGCGGCACCACGCCGCCCGCTGGGCGTCGTTGATCTCCCCCAGGTACAAGACATGGCGCTGCACGACCCGACCGTCCGCTACCCGACGGTTCTCCACCACGCTCCAATAGCGATGTTCTTTGCCGTCTTTCTTGCGGGTCTTGGAGCGCAGGAACATGCCGAGAGTGTCGGCAGAAGCGCCATCCGGCTCAAGGACCAAGGTCGGCACTACAGCCGTTTTCGCACGATCCGCTCTAGCTCGATCAAGCACTTACGGCGCCACCAGGGGCCAAAATGGCCCGAAAATGGCAAAATCCAGAGGCGAA
>CAVOUZ010000005.1:0-60592 GCA_963699735.1 uncultured Gammaproteobacteria bacterium | reverse complement strand
ATTTCCGTGGGTTCACCCAACCGTCTCTATAATCTCAATTTCCCGCCGCAGCAGCTCATTGACCAAATCGGACAACTCGACGCCCTTCGCTTCCGCCTTGGCCACAAGGTAGCTTTGCACCTTCTCGTCCAGGTACACCGGAAGGCGAAATACAGCGTCGGGCCGATGGAACTTGCCGCGCTCGCCTTTGGAGAAGTCGTAGTGGGTCTTCATGCTTTCACCTTTCAGTCGCACCGCTAGCGCGGGGTGTGTTGGTATTCCGGTGACGTTGGTATTCCGGTGACAGTTTACTTATTGCCTATCGGGCAACCAGGACGAGGTTGCGTCAGAGAGCGATGCCAATTTCATCACCGGGAAACGCCGATGGCTTGGCTCGCTTCATTCCCCTACGCGCTTGAGCGCCCGCTGCAATACCGCATCGGAAAGATACATGCCGCTGTCGCGCAAGCGCTCCAGCACCGGACGGGCTGCCGGAAGTCGACCGGCCTTCTTGGCGGCTCGCACCAGCCCGACGATCCCGCGCAATGCGAGTCCCAGCGCCTCGGCGCAGCGGCGTCCCACCAAGCCGTCGATCACAGCTGCACTATCGGCAGAGCTTCGCGCCAGCTCGATGACCGGGCTTGGTGATTAGCTCGATTCCTCAGCTAGCGGGCTCACGGCTTGAGCCTGCGCGAGGCGCACACTGGTCGACAAGTCTCATGTCTTGGTCCCGAGTCGACTGTCGGCGCACCGCCACTGGCGATCGACGCCCGCCTGCGCGTTCCGCCATTGGAGCCCCCGCCAACCGCCTTCGCGGAGCGGGGCGAGAAGTCCTATTACAGTCCGCCCAGCTTCAGCGACCTCGACGTCAACCGCGACGGGGTGCTGGATCGCGGTGAGGTTCAGGGCCGCACGCCGGTCTACGGCGTCTGGAACAAGCTCGACGTGAACAACGACAACGTGTTGGAGCGGTCGGAGTTCTCCGCTTTCGAGCCGGATCCGGCGCTAGGCTCAGGGGCCTATCGCCCTGAAGGGGCGCGGCAGTAAACCGCTGATGCGGCTACGAGAAGAGGCTGCGTGCGGCCCAACTTGTAAACCGATCATTCGTATAGGAGACAGTCAATGCCCTGCGGGCATCCGCCCTACGAATCGGGGGAGCCCGCGGGGATGGCCACCCCGGATGTGGTTAAGCCACGATCTCGAAAGGGACGTGCCGATGCCCTTGCTTGATTCGATAGGTTGTGAAATCGCCGCGGTCGATCGTAAAGACCTTGCGCAGCGTCAGGGCTTCCGCCAGAACGACGAGCGAGGCGTCAGCGAGATCCATCGGACGGTCTGCATATTGGATCATCAGCTCGAAGGCCCTGATCAGGGCGCTGTCGTCCAGGAACCAGACGTTGAGGCCGTGGGCTGTCACAAAGTCCATCAGTCGCTGCGCGCCGCGGTTGCCGGGGCCCAGGAGGTGGAAGGCTTCGGTGAGCACGGGCACCGTCGTGCAGAGGGGCTCCTCGATCCGCGCGAGTGTGGCCGCGCATCGCGCGTGATCACTGTCGGCCGGATCAAACAGGGCCACCAGCGGCCCAGTGTCCGTTAGTATCATCGGTTGTGCTTACGCCGGATCACGTCCACGATCGCGGACTTGGCCTCCCGAGCCGATGCGGTGGCATAACCGCCTTCACCCAAGTCCAGCTCGCGGTAGATGTCGTACGGTTTGCGCTTTTCGTGTTCGAGCGCTTGGCGTTCGTAGGCGTTCAGGCCCTGTTTCAGTACGTCGGAGATAGACAGCCCGGTGATATTGCGCAGCCGCTCCAGCGTTTTCTCGGCTTCGTCATCAAGCCGGACAGTTCTTGTACCCATGTTACGGGTCTCCCTGTGTCAATATAATACGCAACGTAATACAGACTGATCGTGGGTGCAACACCGAGTGGGCACGGGTTGACCACGAAGGGTGGAGCCTGTTCACGTGGCTCAGATCGGAGGTAGTGCAGGCGTCGTGGCAGCGACAAAAAGGGTCCCAGACGCCTGTGGGGCTTGGAGGGGGCTTAGAGATTGAAGCGCCGGGATTTCCTGCTGAGTCCGCTCCTGCTCACCGCCCTGGCGGGTTGCACGGGCGGGTCCTGGAGGGGCGATGGGGTGCTGCGCTTCGGGTTAGCCGCCCCGCCGCGCAATCTCGACCCGCGCCTGGCCACGGACGCCGTGTCGGAGCGGGTCAATCGGCTGCTCTACCGCCGGCTGACAGAGCTCGATGCGCGAAGTCTCCCAGTGCCCGGCATCGCGCGCTGGGAGCGGCTCTCGCCGACGCACTACCGCTTTCGCCTCGGCGAGGAGGGCCGCGCCTTCAGCGACGGTGGCCGGCTCGACGCCCGCGACGTAGCGGCCACATACAGCTCGCTCCTGGACCCGGTCAGCGCCTCTCCACACCGGGCGCTGCTGTCCCTGATCGGCGCCATCCGCACCCAGGGGCCCGATCTGGTGGACTTCAGTCTGCGCGAGCCGGACCCGCTGTTTCCCGCCTATCTGGGGATCGGTATCCTGCCCGCGGATGCCATCGAGGCCGGCCATCCGTTTGCCGAGCGCGCCCTTGGCAGCGGCCCATTCCGCTATCTGGACAGGCCGGATCCAGCACGGTTGCGGCTGGAGCGCATCCGCGACGCCCAGCGGGTGGAGCTGGTAACGGTGAAGGATCCCAACCTGCGGGTGATGAAGCTCCTGCGCGGCGAGATCCAGATGCTGCAGAACGATCTCAGCCCGGAGCTGATCCGGTTTCTCCAGGACTCGCCGCGCGGCGCACGGTCCGGCCGGAAGGTGCGCGTCGAGACACGACCGGGGGTGAATTTTTCCTATCTGGGCTTCAATCTGACGGACCCGGTGCTCGGCCGGCTCGCGGTGCGCCAGGCCCTCGCCCATGCGATCGATCGCGAGGCCATCCAGCGTCATCTTTTCCGCGGTCGTGCCCGCACCGCCGAGGCGGTCTTCCCGCCCGATCATTGGGCCGGACACCCGGGGCTCGAGGCCCATGCCTTTGATCCGGGGCGTGCACGCGCGCTGCTCGCGACCCTTGGCTACGGAGCGAATCGGCCCCTAGAGCTGACGCTCAAGACCACCAGCGACCCGTTCCGGGTGCGTCTCGCGACCGCCATCCAGGCCCAGGCGGCACAGGCGGGCATCCATCTCGCCGTGCGCAGCCACGATTGGGGGACCTTCTTCGGCGACGTCAAGGCGGGGCGCTTTCAGCTCTATGCCCTCACCTGGGTCGGCATCCGCATCCCCGACATCTTTCGCTACGCCTTTCATAGCGACTCGGTGCCCCCCGACGGCGCCAACCGGGGACGCTACCACAGCGTCGAAGCCGACCGCCTGATCGAGCGAGGACGGGCGCTGAGCGACCTCGCCCAGCAGGCGGACGTCTACCGGTTGCTGCAATCGCGGCTGCACGCGGATCTGCCCTACCTGCCCCTGTGGTACGAGGACCAGACGGCGGCGTTGCGTGCCGAGGTCAGTGATTACCGGCTGGCCGCGGACGGCAACTACGACGGCCTGGAGTGGGCGCGCCTGGACGCGGTGGGGGAGGGGTTTCGTGCAGGACGGGCCTAGACGGTTGGTCGTCGATGTGGATGCGCAGACCCTGACCCTGATGCAGGGGGAGCGGACGCTCGCCGTCTTTCCGGTCTCAACGGCCGCCAACGGCCTGGGGGAGCGAAACGGCAGCGGCTGCACCCCGCGCGGGCGGCATCGGGTGCGCATCCGCATCGGGGCCGGCGAGCCCGAGGGCGCCGTGTTTCGTGGCCGCCGTCCCACCGGCGAGGTCTACGGTCCCGAGCTAGCCGCGGCCCATCCCCGGCGGGACTGGATACTGAGCCGCATCCTCTGGCTGACCGGCTGCGAGCCCGGGCGCAACCGGGGCGGGGAGGTGGATACGCTGCGCCGTTACATCTACATCCACGGCTGTCCGGACACGGAGCCCCTGGGGAAACCGCTCTCACACGGCTGCATCCGGATGCGCAACCGCGACCTGATCGAGCTCTTCGACGCGGTTACCAACGGAACCCCAGTGGACATCCGCGGAGGGAATCCAGGGGAACCACCCGGCCATGCTTGAGGCCCTGTCCGCCCGCCTGGTTAGCGCCCTCGTCGCGGTGCTTGGGGTCTCGACCCTGGTGTTCCTGTTGATCCATCTGGTGCCGGGGGACCCGGTGGAGGTGATGCTGGGGGAGGGCGCCAGCCCGGCGGACCGCGGCGCACTGCGCGCCGCCCTGGGGCTCGACCGCCCCCTGGGCGACCAGTATCTCGAGTATCTCCGGCGTCTGGTCCGGCTGGATCTGGGGACTTCCCTCCACGACCAGCGCCCGGTGGCCCAACTGATTGCAGAGCGTATCGGGGCGACGCTGGAGTTGGCGGCTGCCTCCCTGGCCCTGGCCCTGGTGGTCGCGCTGCCGCTGGGGGTGCTCGCCGCCCAGCACCGGGGACGGCCGCTGGACAGTGGTGCCATGGCCTTCTCGCTCCTCGGGGCGGCGATCCCCAACTTCTGGCTGGGTCCCGTGCTGATCCTCGTGTTTTCACTTTGGCTGGGTTGGACGCCGGTGGGCGGGCGCGAGGGCTGGGCCAGCCTGGCGCTGCCAGCCCTGACCCTGGGGACCGGGCTGGCCGCGATCCTGGCGCGCATGGTCAGGTCCAGCGTGCTCGAGGTGCTCACCGAGGATTATGTGCGCACGGCCCGGGCCAAGGGTCTACACCCAGCGGCGGTGCTCTGGCGACACGCCCTGCGCAACGCCTGGCTCCCCATCCTCACCCTGGTGGGGCTGCAGCTCGGCTCCCTGCTCGGGGGTGCCGTCATCACCGAGACGGTCTTCGCCTGGCCCGGTCTGGGCAGCCTGTTGGTGGAGGCCATCGCACAGCGGGACTATCCCCTGGTCCAGGGGTGCGTGCTGCTGATCAGCCTGAGCTTCGTCCTGATCAGCCTGCTGACCGATCTGCTCTATCTGTGGGTCGACCCGCGGATCCAGGCCTCCTGACCAGGCAAGTCGGCGTGACGCGCCTCGCCCGGCGAAGCGCCGGGTTTGGGATGATGGCTCCGTCGCCCGCCAGGCGACGGAGCGCGTTGGGCGCTATTCGCCGTATCCTCGACCCGAGCCGCGGGAGTCACGGGCGAAGTAGCTCACCCGGCCGCTCGGGATCACCGTCACTCCTCCGGCGCTCACCGTGAAGCGCTGGCGGTCCTTCTCGGCGTCGTGCCCGATGACCTCGCCGGCCTTGATGATATTGTGCCGGTCCACGATCACGTTACGCAGCCGCGCCCCGCGGCACACGCGCACGTAGTCCATGATGATGCAGTCCTCCAGGACCACATCCTCCTCGACGACCGCCTCGCGGCGGATGATGGAGTTGCTCATGCGCGCCCCTTCATGGATGACGGTGGCGGCCCCGAGCAGGGTGTTCTTGATCTCGCCGCCGAGGACCCGGGCGACCGGCCCCTGGTAACCGCTCGAGTACACCGGCCACATTGGGTTGTACATGTCGAAGGTGGGCTCGGCGCCCAGTACATCCTTGTGGGCATCGAAATAGGCATCGATGTTGCCCACGTCACGCCAGTAGACCCGCGTCTCGTAGGGCTGGATGCCGGGGACCTCGTTGGAGGAGAAGTCGTAGGCGAAGAGCCGGTGGGTGCGCAGCAGGCGCGGCAGCACGTGTTGGCCGAAGTCCGTCTCCCCGGCCTCCTGGGCATCGCACAGGGCCTTGGTCAGGATCTCGGTGCTGAAGACGTAGTTGCCCATGGAGGCGAACGCCTGGGTGGGGTCAGTCGCCATCGGCGTGGGGTTCGCGGGCTTTTCTTCGAAGGCCTGGATGCGGCCTTGGGCGTCCGCCGCGATGACACCGAAGCCCCGCGCGTCCGCGAGCGGCACCGGCAGGGCGGCGACGGTCACGTCCGCGTTGCGTTCCTTGTGGAAGGCGACCATCTGGCGGATGTCCATGCGGTAGATGTGGTCGGCCCCGAAGACCGCCACCAGGTCGGGGCGGTGGGTCTCGATCAGATTGATATTCTGATGAACCGCATCGGCCGTGCCCTGGAACCAGTGCTCGCCCGAGAGCATCTGCGGGGGCACCACCGTGACGAACTGGTTCTGTAGCAGCGGAGAGATGGTCCAGGCCTTGCGCACGTGCTCGATGAGCGACTGGGACTTGTATTGGACCAGCAGATAGATGGTCTGGATCTGGGAGTTGACCAGGTTGCTCAGCACGAAGTCGACGATGCGGTAGCGCGCGCCGAACGGAACCGACGGCTTGGAGCGGGCCGAGGTCAGGGGTTGGAGCCGCGACCCCTGTCCGCCGGCCATGACGAAGGCGATGATTCGGTCACTCTGCATGATTCCTCCGCGAGCCCTCCGCTCGGGCCCCTTCGTTGTCGCAGCCATCTGATTCCCGGCACCGACCGCCACGGCGTCGGCGCGAGCCCTTGGTGAAACGCTCGATCGCTCGGCATTTCCCGCGGCACCGGGGTGCCGCCCAACCAAGGCACCGCGGTCCGGCGCCCTTGAGCCCGCGCCGCGTCGCCTCCAGAGAGAGTAATAGCCGAGGATGCGCCTTTTGGCGCGGCCCCGATCGGTTCAGTCCCCGATCCAAAGCGCCCGATCCGCGGCTGGACCCGTGGTCCTGGCGACCCCATCGGTCCCGCATGGTACGGCAGATCTGGGCAAGTTTCCCGCGTCTTGGCGGCCTGCTTGACTTACCGCATCTGACACCGAGCGACGGCCACCGACTCCGGCGCCGAATCCGCGGACACTTCGTCATCGCGGGCGTCTACACTAGCCAACCCTGACGGGACGCCAGCAAGGCGACCCCAAGCCGAATTTCTTGAGGAGTGCACGATGAGCGATCCCATGAAGAAGGTCCCGCGCCGCCCGGTGATCCTGATCATTCTCGATGGGTTTGGCTGCAATCCCAGCAAGGCGAACAACGCCGTGGCCCTGGCCGAGACCCCCAATTTCGACCGCTTCTTTTCGACCAACCCCCATACCACCCTGCTCGCCTCCGGGTCGGCCGTGGGTCTCCCGGACGGCCAGATGGGCAACTCCGAGGTGGGTCACATGACGATGGGCTCCGGCTGCATCGTGCGCCAGGACCTGGTGCTGATCAACGAGGCCATCGCCGATCGCAGTTTTTTCCGAGATCCAGAGCTCCTGGAGGCGGTGCGCGGGGCGGCCGCGGCCGGTCGGCCCATACATCTGATGGGTTTGGTCTCCGACGGCGGCGTCCATAGCCATGTCCAGCACCTGGTCGCCCTGATCAAGCTCTGCAAGCGCGAGGGGGCCACACCCATGGTGCACATGATCACCGACGGGCGCGATACCCCACCGCGCTCCGCCCTGAACTATCTCAATTGCCTCAACGAGGCCCTGGAGGCCACCGGCGGGCGCATCGCCACCGTCATTGGCCGTTACTACGCCATGGACAGGGACAACCGTTGGGACCGCACCGAGGCGGCCTGGCGGGCCATGGTGGATGGCGACGGCCGCCGGGTCGCGAGCGCCAGGGAGGCCATCGAGGCCGCTTATGCCGCCGACGAGGATGACGAGTTCATACGCCCGACCGTCATCGAGGGTGCCGCGGCGATCCAGAACGGGGACCGGGTCATCCATTTCAATTTCCGCAAGGACCGCCCGCGCCAGATGGTGTCGGCCTTCTGCCGCCCCGACTTCGACAGGTTCGACCGGCGCGGCGTGACCGAGGTGCGGGTCACCTGCATGATGGAATACGACCCGTGGTTTGGACTGCCGTTCGCCTTCGATCACGACACACCTAAGATCACCCTGGGGCAAATCCTGAGCGACGATGGTCTGCCCCAGTTCCATGCGGCCGAGACCGAGAAATACGCCCACGTGACCTTCTTCTTCAACGGCGGCCGCGATGAGCCGCTCCCCGGTGAGGAGCGCCTCATGATCCCTTCACCCAAGGTCCCCACCTACGACATGCAGCCGGAGATGAGCGCCCCCGCGCTGGCGGACGCGGTGGTGGAGACCCTCAAGGGCCGGGCCTTCCCCTTCATCCTGGTCAACTTCGCCAACGGCGACATGGTGGGACACACCGCCGTGCGCGAGGCCGTCATCGAGGCCGTCGAAGTGCTGGATCGGGAAGTCGGGCGGGTGCTGGATACGGCGGTGGAGTGCGGCTACTCCGTCATCCTGTCCGCCGATCACGGCAACTGTGACGAGATGGTCGACCCGGTCACCGGGGATCCACATACGCAGCACACGACCTATCCGGTGCCCTGCCTGATCGTGGACGAGGTGCCCTGGCGGCTCTCCGTGAGCGGGGGCATTCGCGATCTTGCGCCAACGGTGCTGAGCCTGATGGGCCTGCCCATCCCGGAGGCCATGGACGGGCGCTCCCTGCTGCTGGGTCCGGCGACGGTTTGATTCGATGCGCGCCTATCTCGATCTACTGCGCGACGTCATCGACAACGGCATCGACAAGCCGGACCGCACCGGGGTGGGCACCCGCTCGGTCTTCGGGCGCCAGGTGCGCTTCGATCTGGCCGCCGGCTTCCCGTTGGTCACCACCAAGCGCATCCATCTCAAGAGCGTGGTCCACGAGCTTCTGTGGTTCCTGTCCGGCTCCACGGACAACGGGCTGCTCAAGGCCAACGGCGTCAGCATCTGGGACGAATGGGCGGCGGCGGATGGCGATCTGGGTCCCATCTACGGTGCCCAGTGGCGGAGCTGGGCCTGCCCGGACGGGCGCACCATCGATCAGCTCGCCGAACTGGTGCAGACGATCAGGGAACGCCCGGATTCCCGCCGCCTGGTCGTCTCCGCCTGGAACCCGGCCGACCTGCCCGATGAGACCCAGAGCCCCCAGGCCAATGTGGCCGCCGGGCGCATGGCCCTGGCCCCCTGTCACTGCCTGTTCCAGTTCTACGTGGCGCAGGGGCGTCTGTCCTGCCAGCTCTACCAGCGTAGCGCCGACCTCTTTCTCGGCGTGCCCTTCAATATCGCGAGCTACGCGCTGCTCACCCACATGCTCGCCCAGCAATGCGACCTCGGGGTCGGCGATTTCGTGCACAGCTTCGGGGATCTGCACCTCTACCGAAACCATCTGACCGAAGATATCGTGTTCGCGCAGCTCGCCCGCGAGCCCCGTCCACGCCCGCGCCTGCGGCTGCGCCGGCGCCCATCGAGTCTGTTCGACTACCGATTCGAGGACGTCGAGATCCTGAGCTACGACCCTCACCCCGCCATTCGCGCCCCGATCGCCGTCTGAGGTTGCCACCCGCCGATGGAACTGCTCTTCGACTACGCCTTGTTTCTCGCCAAGACCCTGACCATCCTGGCGGGCGTCGCCCTGTTGATCGTCATCGCCATCCGCGCCAAGCGCCTGGGGGGCCACGACGACGCGGAGCGCCTCGAAATCCTCGACCTCAACGAGCGCTACCGCAATCTCGCCCGGGCGCTCAAGGAGACCTCGCTGCCCAAGAAGGCGTACCGCGCCTATCTGAAGGCCGAGCGCAAGGAGGAGAAGGCCCGGGAAAAGGCCCGCAAGGAGAGCGACGGGCGCAAGCGTCTCTTCGTCATCGACTTCAAGGGCGACATCCGAGCGAGCGAGGTCGCGGGCCTGCGGGTGCTGGTCACCACCGTGCTGCTCGAGAGCCGTGAGGGCGATGCGGTGCTGGTGCGCCTGGAGAACTCGGGGGGTACGGTGAACGAGCACGGCCTGGCCGCGTCGCAGTTGGCGCGTCTGCGCGCGCGCGGCGTCCATCTCACGGTGGCGGTGGACAAGGTGGCGGCGAGCGGTGGCTACCTGATGGCCTGTGTGGCGGACCGCATCGTTGCCGCCCCCTTTGCGGTGGTCGGATCCATCGGGGTGCTGGCGGAGCTGCCGAACTTTCACCGGCTCCTGGAGCGCCACGGCGTGGATTTCGAGTTGCACACGGCGGGTCAATACAAGCGCACCCTCACCCTGTTCGGTGAGAACAACGACGCCGCCCGCGAGAAGCTCAAGGAGCAGCTGGAAGACATTCATGCCCTGTTCAAGGGCTTCGTCGCCGAATACCGCCCGCGCCTTGACCTGGAGCGGGTCGCCACGGGCGAGTATTGGCACGGCCAGCGGGCCGTGGAGCTTGGTCTGGTCGATGCCATCCAGACCAGCGACGATCTGCTGCTCGCAAGCAGTGAGACCACCGACCTGTGGCGGCTCAAATACAGCGCTCGCAAGAAGCCGCTGGAGCGCCTCCTCGCCAGCGTGCAGGGGCTGATCGGCGGGCGGCTCGGCCCCTGGCCCGCGCCCTGAAGTGCAATTGGCGTCCGACTTCCGGACCGCCCCGGATAACCTCACGGAAGCACCCCGATGGGAACCAAGAAGCCAGCGTCGCTCCTGATCCGCTGCCAGGCGCCGCCAGGCTGGTCAAGACCCTTGTACCTCCACTTCTGGTCGGGCGCCCCCGGGGCGGGCGCAACGGATTGGCCGGGCGAGCCCATGGAGCCTGACCGCCGGCGGCCCGGTTGGTTTCGCTACCGGTTCCAGCGGACGGGCTCCGCCTGGATGGTGATCACGGACGGGCGGGGGAATCAGACCCCCGACCTGTTCCGGGATCGCGACGGCTGGCTCGATGCCGCTGGTCGCTGGCACGATCAGGAGCCGGCCGGTGCGCCACCGAATGGGCCCTTGGCCGTGGATCCGCCGGGACCAGAGGACCCGTCGCCAGCATCCGGCGCCGTCTTCACCGGTCTGCGGCCCCTCGCCGAGCGGACCGACTTCCGCGAGGAGACCATCTATTTCCTGATCACCACCCGGTTCTACGACGGCGATCTCGACAATAACTTCTTCTGTCGGGACCGCATCCGTTTCGACCGGGACGGAAACCCCATCGATCCCCATTGGCGGGGCGACTTCAAGGGCCTGATCGAGCACCTGGATTACATCCGCGACCTGGGCTTCAGCGCCATCTGGATCACCCCTCCGGTGGAGAACCGATCCGGGCTCGACTACCACGGCTATCACCCTTACGACTGGACCCGCATCGATCCGCGTCTGGAGTCCCCTGGCGCCCGCTATCAGGACCTGATCGACGCCGCCCACGCCAGGGGGATCAAGATCATCCAGGACGTGGTGGTGAACCACTCGTGCCAGTACGGCATCCGCGGCAAGGTTCATATCGACCACCTGCCGATCAAGTATTACGTCCCCCAGGGGTCCGAGCAGGGGAGGGTGGATCACGGACCCTATCAGGGCAACCTCGGCAACTATCGGTGGCCCAACCGCGACGATATCGACAACCCGGTCGCGCCCCAATGGTGGCGCGAGCGGCACGAGCGGGACCCAGAGGGACGCGATCCCCTGGTGGACCCCAGGACCGGTGAGCGGGTCCCCAAGCCCGGTTATGACCCGGGGCGCTTCTTCGGCGTGGATGCCAACACCCTGGACCCGGATTGGTACCACCAGGAGGGTTTCATCTGCGGCGGCGACTGGGAGAGCGCCCACCCGCTGCAGCACAAGCACCTGGCTGGCGATTGCATCGATCTGGCCACCGGGCGGCAGAACGTCAAGGACTACATCATCGGGGCCATCAACCGGTATCTCGACATGGGCGTCGATGCCCTGCGCATCGACACCGTCAAGCACGTGGAGCGGGACAACCTGCTCGAGTACGTCGACGCCTGGAAGGCCCACAAGCCCGGGCTCTTCGTGTTCGGCGAGAACCTGGTCAAGGGCTACGGCTGGGGCGATCTCGGCGGCGGCGACAATGGTCCGAGCGAGATTCGCCCCTGGTGGTATACGCGACTGGGCAATGATCCGCGGGACCCCAGCTCGGGCGGGGACTCGGGCTTCTCGGTGCTGGACTTCGGGCTCTTCTCCACCTTTAGGGACACGGTCAGCAAGGGCACCTATGCCGGCACCGGCCAGATCCTCTCCATGGACTGGATCTATGGGGACGTGACGACCCTGGTCACTTTCCTGCAGAACCACGACGTGGGGCCCGACAACGACTTCAAGTACCGCTTCAAAGGCGACCAATGGATGGCCGCGGCGGCCTACAACCTGATCTGGACCGCCCGCGGCATCCCCTGTCTCTATTTCGGCGAGGAGATCGAGTTCATGAAGGGGGCACCCCAGGACGTGGAGGGCGAGAAGGACACCCTGGACCAGACCGGCCGCGCGTATTTCGGGGATCATCTGGGCGAGGCGCGCATCAGCGAAACCCGCTCCCACCCCATCTACCGCCACATCCAGCGCCTCAACCAGATCCGCCGCGCCATCCCCGCCCTTCAGAAGGCCCCCATGACCCAGGTCGCGGAGTGGGGGAGCGGCATGGCCTTCGTGCGTGATCTATCGGGGGAGGGCAGCTATGCGGTCATCGGACTGGCCATCGGCTCGGACCAGCAGGTGAGCCTCGACGGGGTGCGGGACGGTCGCTACCGCGACGCCGTCAGTGGCGCCGGGATCAGGGCCTCCGGCGGCCACATCGCGTTCCGGGTCAGGGCCAACTCGGCGGGGATCTATGTGCTCGAGGGTCCGGGCAAGATCGGGGAGGATGGCGTCTATCTGAGGTGAAGCGGGCCGCCTGCGGCTATACTCGGGCGCCAGGTCCGATCCCGCGCACCAGGTTTCCTCCCTGCAGAATGGACGATCACCCAGACGAGACCCTGATCCCCCACAAGCGCCCCCGGGGTATTTATCTGCTGCCCAACCTGTTCACCACCGCGGCCCTGTTCGCCGGCTTCTACGCGGTGCTGGCGGCCGCGGCGGGTCGGTTCGAGGCCGCGGCCCTGGCGGTGTTCGCCGCCATGCTGCTCGACGGGTTCGACGGGCGCGTGGCGCGCATGACCCACACCCAGACCGCCTTCGGGGCCGAGTACGACAGCCTCTCGGACATGGTGGCCTTCGGCGTGGCGCCGGCCCTGGTGGCCTACCATTGGGCGCTCGGCAGCCTGGGCAAGCTCGGCTGGCTCGCGGCCTTCATCTATACCGCGGCTGCCGCCCTGCGGCTCGCCCGGTTCAACACCCAGGTCGACACCTCCGACAAGCGCTACTTTCAGGGACTCGCCAGCCCCTCGGCGGCGGCCATCGTGGCGGGCTCGGTGTGGATCGGCGCCGACCAGGGCGTGGATCCCGCGGCCGTGGCCTGGCTCGTGGCCCTGTTGACGGTCAGCGCGGGGCTCCTGATGGTCAGCAACTTCCGCTATCTGAGCTTCAAGCAGCTCAACCTCCAGGGCCGTGTGCCGTTCATGCTGGCGGTCGCGGTCATGCTGATCATGGCCCTCATCGTCATCCATCCGCCCATCATCCTGTTCCTCGGCTTCCTCATCTACGCGGCGTCGGGGCCCATCTGGACCCTGGTGCGGCTGCGTCAACGCCGCAGGATGCGTCAGCGCGCTCGACGCTCAGGCGATGAACCGGGCTAGATGGATCGCATTCCGGTGACGCGGGTCTTGGGCGCAAGCGCCGATCGTCCGGCTCTTTGATCCAACTCAGCGCGATCGGGTCGGCTTTCCGTTCTACTTGGCACGCAGGATCCGGGGCGGTCTCGCCCCGGCCAAAGATGCCAGAGAACAAGAGGCTGAGCGCCGGTCCGCGGTTGCTGTTGGGATGCCGTCCGGTCCGAGGCCCAGCCGCCTCATCAAAGGAGAGCGACTCGTGACACCCCATTCCGCGCCTCGATCCGGCCTGATGCGTGCCGCCGCCTGGGCCTTGCTGTTTCTGGCCTTCGGGGCCAGGGCGCAGGACCCCGCAGGCGCCGCGGTGCCGGCCCCGGCTCAGGCTCAGGCCCCGACTCAGGCTCAGGCCTCGACGGCCGACCACAGCAAGTTCGAAGAGCTGGCGGGACCCTTCGCCAGCGGCCCCGAGGTGACCCGCGCCTGCCTCAAGTGTCACACCGAGGCGGCGAAACAGGTGCACAAGAGCATCCACTGGACCTGGGAGCTCAACCAGCCCCAGACCGGGCAGCGCCTTGGCAAGAAGTGGGTGGTCAATAACTACTGCCTGAGCCTGACCGCCAACTATGCCCGCTGCACCAGCTGTCACGTGGGCTATGGATGGAAGGACGCGAGCTTCGACTTCAGCTCTCAGGAGAACGTGGACTGCCTCGCCTGCCACGACACCACCGGGACCTATGTGAAGTTCCCCACCGGGGCGGGGCACCCGCCCTACGAGGACACGCCCTTCATGGGCAAGGTGATCAAGGCCCCCGACTTGGCCAAGGTGGCCCAGGGGGTGGGTAAGACCAGCCGACAGACCTGCGGAGCCTGCCACTTCTCAGGTGGTGGCGGTGATGCGGTGAAGCACGGTGACATGGACGGCTCGCTCGCGGCACCGCCCAAGGCCGAGGACGTGCACATGTCCCCGGAGGGGCTCGGCTACACCTGCTCCACCTGCCACGAGTTCAACACCCACGAGCTGGCGGGCAGCCGCTACCTGATGAAGGCCAAGTCCGGTTCCGGCGTCGACGTGCCCGGTCGGGAGAGCAGCCGCCCGGCCTGTGAGTCCTGCCATGGCCAGGCGCCGCACGACGCGGAAGTGGGCAACAAGCTCAACTCCCATGTGGACAAGGTGGCCTGCCAGACCTGTCACATACCGGAGTACGCCCGCGGCGGTCGCGCCACCAAGGTGTTCTGGGACTGGTCCACCGCCGGGCAGCTCGGGCCGGACGGCAAGCCGGTCGTCAAGAAGGACGACCAGGGCCACGTCGTCTACGACGGTATGAAGGGTACCTTCGAATGGGGCGAGAACCTGGTGCCCGAGTACTACTGGTTCGACGGCAACGTCAGGTACACCCTGTTGGGCGAGAAGATCGACCCCGGCGCGCGCACCAAGCTCAATCGTATCGTTGGCGGCTACGACGATCCAAAGGCCCGCATCTGGCCCTTCAAGGTCATGCGCGGACGCCAACCCTATGACAAGGGCAACGACATCCTGGTGGTGGGTCACCTGTTCGGCAAGGACGACGCGGCCTTCTGGAAGAGCTTCAGTTGGGACAAGGCGGTCAAGGCCGGGATGGAGGAGGCCAAGCGCGTCGGGCAGACCACCGCCGACTACAGCGGCGAATACGGTTTTGCCGACACCCTGATGTATTGGCCCATCACCCATATGGTGGCCCCGGCGGACCAGGCCCTGGGGTGTGGCGACTGCCATGCCGATGGCGGACGTCTCGACCAACTCACCGGCTTCTATCTGCCGGGCCGTGATCGCAACCCGTGGATTGACCGCATCGGCTGGATCCTGGTGGCGGCTACCCTGGCGGGGGTGCTGCTGCACGGCCTAGTGCGTCTCGTTACCCGTAAGCGTCACGCCTGAGGGAGGAAGCGAACATGAGTCATGTCAAGCTTTTCACCGGCTTCGAGCGCTTCTGGCATTGGACCCAGATGGTCCTGATCTTCGGGATGCTCTTCACCGGCTTCGAGATCCACGGCACCTACCGCGTCCTGGGCTTCGAGAGCGCCTACGAGACCCACCGGGTCCTGGCCTGGACCCTGATCGGACTCTGGGTGCTGGCGATCTTCTGGCACCTGACCACGGGCGAGTGGCGTCAATATGTGCCGACCACCAGGGGCCTGATGCCCATGGTGCTCTATTACGCGTACGGCATCTTCTCCGGAGAGGCCAAGCCATTCGCCACCACCCGTGCGGCCAAGCACAACCCGTTGCAGCGCCTCGCTTACCTGGGATTCAAGGTGCTGATCGCGCCGGCCATCTGGATCTCCGGTCTGCTGCTGATGTTCTACACGAGCTGGAAGGGAGGCCCGCTGGGCGCCGTCCTCCGTCTGGAGTACGTGGCCTGGGTGCACGTGGCCGCTGCTTTCGGCATGCTCATCTTCCTCATCGGCCACGTTTACATGGCCGTCACCACGGGTCATCCCTGGTATACCCACTTGAAGGGCATGATCACGGGATACGAGGATCTTGACGAGCCCAAGGGGCCCGCCGAGGTCGCCTGAGAAGGCGCGGCTCCGCAGCGGGAGCCGCCAAGCCGAACCGGCGCTTCGGCGCCGAATTCAAATTCCTGGGATCAGAGACTGATCATCTCGGCGTGGAACCCCCGGCTGCGCACGGCGTGCACGATGTGGCTGGGCCTCACCCGCTCCGGATCGAAGTCCACGAGCATCAGGTGGCGTGCCCGCTCATGCATGCAGGCGCTGAGCACGCCGGTCTCCAGGCCTACCGATTGCTCGAGCTGATGGACTCTGTCGTCATCCAGGCTCTCGTCGATATGGATCACGATGTCGGCATTGTGCATGGCAGGATCCTCCGAGCCGGTCAAGACCACGTCGGTCACCTCGAGAACGCCAGCCTATTGGTCGGAGAAGACCACGCCCAGTTGTAGAGGTTATTCGTCCGCGCAACCGCCCTGCGGAGGCGGCCCAACGAGCCCTGGCAGGGCACTCGGAAGATTCGCCATGAACCTGTAGTCTTCTGGCATGGACATCGACCAGGCCCGGACCTTCCTCGCCATCGCCGCCCACGGCAGCTTCCTCGAGGCGGCCAAGCGCCTGCACCTCACGCAGTCCACGGTGAGCGCCCGGATCCAGAATCTTGAGCTCGATCTCGGCGCGACCCTGTTCGTGCGCAACCGCGCCGGGGCCAGCCTCACCCCGGCGGGACGGCGCTTCCTGCCCCATGCCAAGACCCTGGTCCTGACGGTGGAGCAGGCCCGTCACGACGTGGGTCTGCCCAGCCGCTATCGGGCCAGTATCCGCATTGGCGGCCGCATCGCGCTCTGGGAGGGCTTCCTCCCGCGCTGGGTCGGCTGGATGCGCGCGTGCGCCCCGGACGTCTCCATCCGCAGCGAGATCGGCTTCGAGGACGACCTGATGCGGCGACTGATCGAGGGCACCCTCGATATCGGGCTCATGTACACCCCCAATCACGCCCCAGGCCTGGTGGTGGAGCACCTGTTCGACGAGACCCTGGTCCTGGTCAGCACCCGCCCAAACACCCTGTGGCCGGGCGAGGACTACGTCTATGTGGAGTGGGGGCCGGGCTTCTATGCGAAGCACCGGGAAAGTTACCCGGATCTAGAGCGCCCGGCTCAGGTCGTCAACATCGGTTGGCTGGGCGTTCAGCTCCTGCTGGCCAACGGCGGCTCCTGCTTCCTGCCGATCCGCATGGCCCGGCCGCTGATCGAGTCCGGCCGCCTGTTCCAGGTCAGCAACGGTCCGGAGATCGCACACCCGGCCTACATGGTGTTCCCGCGCGAAGCCGATAGCGACGTCCTGCAGCAGGCGGTCCACGGCCTGCGGGAGCAGGCGGGGATGGTACCCGCCGGCTCCGGGTCTACCGAGGGTCCAAGCTGACCTCTGCCGGCCCCGACGCGGGCCGGGCAGAGACCCCCCGTGGAGGCCGTCGACCGTGCCAGCCGGAACCGGTGATAGAATCGCAGCCCTGGCTGCGGGCTGCCTCGCCGATCGACCTGGCCGCGCCGGGATTATTCTTCAGGTCGCCTGATCGTAAGGCCAGTCCCAGTCTCCGGACCGGAGCTCGCGTCATGTCAGCCAAGTACGACCATGGCAAGCTGCTGCGTCGCGCCACCCATGCCTCGGTGGCGACCGCGGCGCTGCTGATCCTGGTCAAGCTGGCCGCCTGGCTGATGACGGGCTCGGTCAGCGTCATGGCCTCGTTGGTGGATTCACTGATGGACGCCGGCGCCTCACTGGTGAACCTCTTCGCGGTGCGCTATTCGCTTCGGCCGGCGGACTCGGAGCACCGTTACGGGCACGGCAAGGCGGAGGCCCTGGCCGGACTGGCCCAAGGCGCCTTCATCGTCGGCTCGGCGATCTTCCTCGGCGTGCACGCCATCGACCGGTTGCTCCACCCCGAGCCCCTGAGCCAGCTCGGGGTCGGCATTGCGGTCATGATCTTCGCCATCATCGCCACCGCCGTGCTCTTGGCTGTCCAGCATCATGTCATCAAGCACACAGGTTCCACCGCCATTCGCGCCGATGCCCTGCACTACGCGACGGATCTCGCCACCAACGCCGCCACCCTGGTCGCCCTGGTGCTCGCCCTACTGGGGGTGCCGGCACTCGACCCGATCTTTGCCCTCGCCATCGCGGCCTTTATCCTGTGGAGCGCCTTGCACATCATCCGGGACGCGGTGGACCTGCTCATGGACCGGGAGCTTGCCCAGGAGGAGAGGGCGCACATCCAGGCGGCCGCCGCCGGGGTGGCCGGGGTGCTCGACGTGCATGGGCTGCGCACCCATCGATCGGGCCGGACTCCGGTGATCCAACTCCATGTGGCCTTGGCCGATGATCTTCCCCTGGTGGAGGCCCACCGCATCTCCACCCAGGTCGAGGACGCCGTGCTCGCCCTGTTTCCGCACGCGGATATCCTCATCCACCAGGACCCGGTCAGCCTGGGGCTGGAGGAGACGCGCCATGGACCCGTGCCGGTCTGAGGGGCGCTCCACTGGCCCCCGGATCCAAGGACCTTCCCGATGACGGCAACTGACATCGCGCGCATCGCCCTCATGACGGATTTTGGTCCGGGGATCTATACAGGGCAGATGCGGGCGCGTCTGTCGGCGTTGCTCCCGCGGGTGTCCGTGATCGACCTGGTCCATGACCTGGCGCCCTTCCGACCCGATCTGGCGGCCTATCTGCTTCCTGCCCTGGTGCGCGACATGCCAGGGGGGACGCTCTACCTGTGCGTGGTCGATCCGGGTGTGGGGAGCGATCGGGCGGGTCTCATCCTGGAGGCGGACGGCGACTGGTTCCTGGGCCCGGACAACGGCCTCTTGAGCCGCGTCGCCCGCCGCGCCAAGCGGGCGCGGGTGCTGCGCATCGGCTGGCAGCCCCAGGGGATCTCCGCGAGCTTTCATGGACGGGACTGGTTTGCGCCGGCGGCGGCCCGCCTCTGTCTCGGTCAGCCGCTGGAACTTCGTATGCTGACCCTGGACACCCTGATGGGCTTCGGCTGGCCCGACACCCTGGCGGCCGTGGTGTATCGGGATCACTTCGGCAACCTCATGTGCGGACTGGAGGCGGCCGGGGTCGACCGCCAAGGTCGCCTGGTTGCCGCCGGGCGGTCGATCACCTACGCGCGCACCTTCTGCGAGGTGTCTCCAGGCGTGCCCTTCTGGTATGAGAACGCACTGGGCCTGGTGGAGATCGCCGTCAACCAGGACCGTGCAGACCGGCTGCTTGGGCTCGGCCCGGGCGATCCGATCGAGCCGCCCCCTCGAGCACGGTCGACCGATCAACCCGACCGAGCGTCGCTGTCGGGCTGAGGCCCGATTTTCCGCCCTGGCCTCACCGGCTGTCAGCGGCTGTCCGATTACGGAGGATAGGGGCTGACCCTGGGGCCTGCCCTGACTCGCAATTGGGGATCTCTGCCGCCATCATCTGGGGGCCCGGCGTCCTGCATCGACTCGATCCCGATCCCTCCGGATCACCCCCGGCAGGCGACTGAGAAGCAAGGGGGCAGGGCGTGCCAGCGGCCCGGCCGCGCTCAAGATGTCGCCGGAATATCGAAACACAGACCACCACCGTTCAGAGAACAAGGGAGAGACCCATGGCCAACTTCGGCGATCTACTCAGCACCTTTATGCAGAGCACCATGTCCCAGACCGGCCAGGGCCGGGCCGGCAACCTGCTCCAAGACCTGCAATCCAGCTTGGGCGGCCAGACGGGCGGCGACGCCGGCCGGGGCGGCATCCTCGGCAACGTCCTCGACATGGCAAAGTCCACCCTGGGGAACGCCTCCCAGAACCCGGTCCAGGCCGCGGGCATCGGCGCCGTGCTGGGCTCGCTTCTCGGCGGCGGGGGCCACTCGGTCTCCGGGGCCATCAAGGGCGGTGCACTCGCCATGCTCGCGGGAGTCGCCTATAAGGCATTGACCAGCGCCGGAGAGGGGGACAAGGCGGGCGCGGCCCCGTTCAGTGGGGGAGATTTGCCGCTGGGGATGACGGCGCCGCAGACCCCGGCCCAGGAGCAGGTGCTCCAGAAGAAGGCGGAGCTGGTGATCAGGGGCATGATCAACGTCGCCAAGGCCGACGGCAATGTAAGCGCGGACGAGATACAGCGCATCGTCGGCAAGCTCAAGGAGGCGGGCATGCCGGGTGATGCGGAGGCATGGATCCTGGCCGAGCTGCGCAAGCCGCTGGACCTGGATGCCTTCGTAGCCGAGATTCCAAGCAAAGAGGCGGCGGCCGAGGTCTACGCGGCGTCCCTGCTGGCGGTGGAGGTCGATACCGCCCAGGAAAGGGCCTACCTCACCGATCTTGCAAATAAGACCGGAATCAACGGTCCCGTGGCCCAGCAGATCCAGAGGTCGGTTGGCGTCACTGTTTAGTTGGACTCTCAATACGGCGGTCCCGCCCGCGGGACCGCCCGGTAGGCGTCGCGACCCGATCCGCAAGAACCATTCGTCCGCAAACTAACGCAACTTAATAACGCAACTTAACGCGAATACGGAACCCTGTTTTTTGCGTTATTTGCGGAAAAAACCTCTTCGAGCACCGCCGCTTGGGAGAGAGCCCGCCGATCAGATCCAGGTGTCGATCACGGTGCGTTGAGTGTCTACCCGCAGGACCGACACCCGAACCCGGAAAGGGCATTTGTCCGCAAATAAGCGCAAGTGCCGAACTCTTTTTTTCGTTAATTTGCATTCATTTACGGAAAAAACCTCTTACAGCACCGCCGCCCGGAGACAGCCCGCCGATCAGAGGGTCTTCGCCTGCTCGGCCAGATAGATCCAGGTGTCGATCACGGTGTCGGGGTTGAGCGACATGCTGGCGATCCCCTCGCGCAGCAGCCAGTCCGCTAGGTCCTTGTGGTCCGAGGGTCCCTGGCCACAGATACCGACATATTTCCCCTGGGCGCGGCAGGCCGCGATGGCCATGGAGAGCATCTTCTTGACGGCCGGATCGCGCTCGTCGAAATCCGCCGCCACCAGGCTCGAGTCCCGGTCCAGGCCCAGGGTGAGCTGGGTCATGTCGTTGGAGCCGATCGAGAAGCCGTCGAAGTATTCCAGGAACGCGTCCGCCAGCACCGCGTTGGACGGGATCTCGCACATCATGATGAGGCGCAACCCGTTCTCGCCGCGCCGAAGCCCCTGTTCCGCCAGGGCATCCACCACCGCCTTGGCCTGACCCAGGGTCCGCACGAAGGGGATCATGACCTCCAGGTTGGTTAGTCCCATGGTGTCGCGCACCCGCTTGAGGGCCTCGCACTCCATTTCGAAGCAGGCCTTGAAGCTCTCCGCGACATAGCGCCCGGCTCCCCGGAACCCGATCATGGGGTTCTCCTCGTGGGGCTCGTAGCGGGGGCCGCCGATCAGGTTGGCGTACTCATTGGACTTGAAGTCAGACATCCGAACGATCACCGGATTGGGCGCGAAGGCGGCCGCCAGGGTGCTGATGCCCTCGGTGAGCTTGGTGACATAGAACTCACGCGGACTCGGGTAAGCGGCGATGCGCGGGGCGATCTGGTCGCGCAGGTCGGCGGGCAGGGCCTCGTACTCCAGTAGGGCCTTGGGGTGGATACCGATGGAGTTGCTGATGATGAACTCCAGGCGCGCCAGGCCGATGCCCGCGTTCGGCGTGGCGGAGAAGGCGAAGGCCCGATCGGGGTTGCCCACGTTCATCATGATCTTGACCGGGATCTCGGGCATGGCCGAGAGCTCGATGGTCTTGTGATCGAAGGGCAGCAGGCCGTCGTAGATGAAGCCCGTGTCGCCCTCGGCGCAGCTCACGGTGACCGGGCGCCCGTCGTGGATGTGGTCGGTGGCATCGTTGCAGCCCACCACGGCGGGCACGCCGAGCTCGCGGGCAATGATGGCGGCGTGGCAGGTGCGCCCGCCCCGGTTGGTGACGATGGCCGAGGCGCGCTTCATCACCGGCTCCCAGTCGGGGTCCGTCATGTCGGTCACCAGCACGTCGCCGGGCTCGACCCGGTGCATGTCGGCGATTGAGCTGACGACCTTGGCGGGTCCGGCCCCAATGCGGCTGCCGATGCTGCGCCCGCTGGTCAGCACCGTCCCCTTGGCCCGCATGATGTAGCGGTCGATGACGTTGCCGGTGCGGCTCTGCACCGTCTCCGGCCGGGCCTGGACGATGTAGAGCCGGCCGTCGAGACCGTCCTTCGCCCATTCGATGTCCATGGGCCGGCCATAGTGCTGCTCGATCAGCACCGCCTGGCGGGCCAGATCCATCACCTCGGCGTCGCTGATGCTGAACAGGTGGCGATCCGCCGGCGGGACCTCCTGGGTGAGCACGGGCTGGCTCGACCCTTCGGGGGCGTAGACCATGCGGATCGCCTTGTCGCCCACGGTGCGGCGCAGTATGGCCGGGCGCCCGGCGGCCAGGGTCGGCTTGTGGACATAGAACTCGTCCGGGTTCACCGCTCCCTGGACCACCATCTCGCCCAGACCATAGCTGGAGGTGATGAACACCGCGTCGCGGAACCCGGACTCGGTGTCCAGGGTGAACATGACGCCGGATGCGGCCAGGTCGCTGCGCACCATGCGCTGGATGCCCGCGGACAGGGCCACATGGCGGTGCTCGAACCCCTGGTGGACCCGGTAGGCGATGGCGCGATCATTGAACAGCGAGGCGAAGACCTCCTTGACGCGGAGCTTGATGTGATCCAGCCCGTGGACATTGAGGAAGGTCTCCTGCTGGCCAGCGAAGGAGGCGTCCGGCAGGTCCTCGGCGGTGGCGGAGGAGCGCACCGCAAAGGTCACGGCATCGCCGGATTCGGCGGTCAGTCGGGAATAGGCGGTGTCGATCGCCGACTCCAGGGCGGGCGGGAAGGGCTGCTCCATCACCCAGCCGCGGATCATGGGTCCCGCCTCGGAGAGGGCGGAGACGTCCTCCACGTCGAGGTCGTCCAGGACCTTCTGGATACGCTCGTCGAGCCCGTCCCGGGTCAGGAAGTCGCGGTAGGCATCGGCCGTGGTCGCAAAGCCCCCGGGGACCCGTACCCCCAGCCCGGTCAGATGCTGGATCATCTCGCCCAGGGACGCGTTCTTGCCGCCGACCACGGGCACGTCGCCCATGCCGAGGTCCTGGAGCCAGCGAATCGAATCGGTCATCGTCTTCTCCGAGTCTTTGCCCGTGGACGGGCGGGTCGGGCCACGCGCCCCGAAAGGGGCCGGACGGGGCGGAAGCTGGCGGGGTAACGAGAGTGCAGGGGCCCCGCAAAGAACGGGAAATATAGCCCAATGGCCGGGTCGCGGCACCGGACCCAGGTCAATCCTGTCTATTCGGGTTGGCCGCCATGTGGTCCGCGCGGTGGTCCGGACGGGGTTAACATCCGCCTATCGAACCGCCGACCCACTGAAGACACCACGAATCGGAACCGGTCCCATGAATCTGCTTGCCCTCGATACCTCGGGTGACGCCTGCTCTGCGGCCCTGTTACGGGAGCAAGGCATCGAACAGCGGCTGGAACTGGCCCCGCGCCGCCACGGGGAGCTGATCCTGCCCATGCTCGACGCGCTGCTCCGGGAGGCGGGGCTGGGGCTGCGCGAACTGGCGGGCGTCGCCTTCGGGCGCGGGCCCGGGTCCTTCACGGGCGTGCGGATCGCGGTCTCCGTGGCCCAGGGGATCGCCTTCGGTGCCGGATTGAAGACCGCGCCCGTGTCCACGCTGGCGGCCCTCGCTCAGGGCGAGCATCGCCGCTCCGGTCGGCGACACCTGCTGGCCGCGCTGGACGCCCGCATGGGCGAGGTCTATTGGGGCGCCTTCGCCTTGGGCGACGAGGGCCTCATGGTGCCCCTGGGGGAGGAGCTGGTCTGCCCCCCGGACCAGGTGCCGATCCCCGGCACGGGCGACTGGTGGGGGGTGGGTCCCGGCTGGGCGGCCTATCCGGCAGCGCTGGCGGCGCGTCTTGGCGATACCGTCGAAGGCGCGAGCCCGGCGGCGATCTGTGAGGCGCAGGACATCGCCCGGATGGCTCTCGGGCTCGCGGTCAAGGGAACGCTGGTGCCGCCGGAGCTGGCCCAGCCCGTCTACCTCAGGGATCGGGTGACGAATCGGGCCTGATCCAGACCGGGGGGCGGATCAGCCGCTGCGGCTAGTCGCCGTGGGCCGCGGATACTGCTGCGACGGATGACGGTGCTGCTTGCCATGCGGGCAGTGGCGCTTCAGGCAGGCGAGGACATAGTGGAGCATGGTGCCGCCGACGGCGAGAAACACCAGACCGCTCCCCGCCGCCCGGGGCAGGGACTCGGTGATGCTGAGGCCAAGGGTCAGCCAGGTAACGAAGGCAGAGACGCCGGCCACCATGAGCACCATCAGGAACGGCAGGGGCGAGTTATTGCAGCTGGAACAGAGCTTCATAGCGTCGGTCGAGGTCGATCACCCTGAAGGGGCATAATAATCCCATAAGACCAGCCGGGCCTCTCGATGTTCATTGACGGGCGTCAATCGGGGAGCGCTCAAGCGGTGCGCCCGCGTGCACTAGCCCGATCCTGTGCGCTGAACCCGCTCGGACTCCAAATCGGACCCGGGGGCGCCCTGGGGCGGGTGTAGTCGCAGCGATCGAGCAGCGCTCAGCGCTCGAGGTGCCGCTGGAGCCGGGTCGGGCACAGAGACTCCGCATCGACCATTTGATCAGAGGCAGACTGGATTGCTCACCGACAACCTGTTCGACGCCGCCGCGGCCTGTCTGGCCGAGCCCGATCCGGGCCGCAAGCAGGCGCTGAGCGCAGAGGCCGCCGCGGCCTGGGCGGGCGATCTTTTGCATGTGGACGCGGTCTGCGCGGGTCCTGTCATCGAGGCCGCCGGTCGGCCCGCCCACCTGGAGCTGGTGCCGCCTCGCGGCCTGGCCCGCAGAAGGCTCAGCACCCCCGTGGGCCGTGCCGCCCTGATCCATGCCGTCGCCCATATCGAGCTCAATGCCATCAATCTGGCGTGGGATGCCATACAGCGCTTTCGCGGACTCCCAAAGGCCTTCTATGCGGACTGGGTGCGGGTGGCGGCGGAGGAGGCCCAGCACTTCGGCCTGATGCTCGGGCGTCTCGACGACCTCGGATACGGCTATGGAGACTTCCCCGCCCACGACGGACTCTGGGAGATGGCGCGGCGAACCGCGCACGACCCCCTGGCCCGTATGGCCCTGGTCCCCCGGGTGCTCGAGGCGCGCGGGCTCGACGTGACCCCCGGCATGATCGAGCGGCTGCTCTTGGTGGGCGACGAGGAGACCGCGCGGCGTCTGCGCATCATCCTGCGAGAGGAAGTGGGCCATGTGGCGGCCGGCAGCCGCTGGTTCCGCCATCTGTGCGCGGAGCGGAATCTGGACGCCCCGACCGCCTTCTTCGATCTGCTGAATCTGTACCTGAAGGGGGAGATTCGCGGGCCACTCAATCTTGCTGACCGTCGTCGCGCCGGGTTTGATGCGGAAGAGCTGGCGCGGCTTGAGTCCTTGACCGGGACCCTGGGCGGCTCGGGCGGTCCTGGGGGGTAGGTCCCGTAGGCCTCGCCCGTGTCTGGTTGCGGGGTCTTTCTTGGTGGCCGTCGGGACCCGAAGTGCCGAATCGGCCGGTCTGAAATCTTTCCGCGGTGGACGGGCAAGATTCTCAGAGCCCAACGGGTCCCAGCCGCTCCAGAAGCTCATCCCATTCGATGTGTACACCGGGTAAGATGCCGACGGGCGTCTCGCCGTGGAGATCTAGGACCTCGGGCTTGTGGAACTGGCCGTTCTCGAGTCGGTAGATGGTGAGGGTGCGGTCAATCGGGTGTACCAGCCAGAGCTCCCGAACCCCCGCGCGCTCGTAGACCTGGCGCTTGCGCCCATGATCGTGCGCCGCGCTCGAAGGCGACAGGACCTCGACCACCAGGTCAGGCGCCCCGCGCACACCGGCCCGGTCGAGCTTGGCCGGGTCGCAGACGAGCAGCACGTCGGGTTGCACCAAGGTGTCGATAGCCGCATCGACCTCGTCGGCCTTTGGCAGGCGCACATCGACCGGGGCGATGAAGACGCGACAGGGTTTGTCTCTTAGGGCGTTCGCCAACTGGCGAAAGATCTCGCCGGCCACGTCCTGATGGTCGAGGGTCGGTGCGGGCGCCATCGAATAGGCCACGCCATCAATCAGCTCGTAGCGGAGGTCCTCGGGCCAGGACAGGTAGTCGGCATAGGTATAGTGGTGGGCACCGCGTTGGGGCACACCCATGGCGAGGTCTCCTGATCGTCTTATCCCACTGGTCTTCGATTGCGCCGGCCAGGCTCAAGGATAGCCCACGGCGCTGGTTCCGCACTGGGACACCACGGGGTCCCGCCGCTGCCGTTGGGTCGGGCGCCATCGGTTATCATCCGCGGCTTGCGACCAAACACCAAACCCCAGGGAGGCCATCATGCTCGTCATTCACGGAGCCCCCGCACTCTCGGATTTCCGTCTGCGCAAGCTCGAAGCGCGTCTGCTCGAAGCGCTTGGCCGGGGTCTCCGTGTCCAGTCGCAGCACGTCCATTTTGCCGATCTCGAGGGGGACCTGAGCGATGATCAGCAGGCCGTCTTGAGACGTCTGCTGCACTATGGTCCGAGCCTTCCGGATGCTGTTCCCGATGGTCGGCTGGTGCTGGCGGTGCCGCGCGCGGGGACCATCTCCCCGTGGTCGAGCAAGGCAACGGACATCGCCCACAACTGCGGGCTCTTGAGCATCCGCCGCCTGGAGCGCGGGACCGCCTACTATCTCACCGGAGAAGACGCGGCCATCACGGATGCCGAGCTGAGCATCGTCGCGGGCCTGCTGCACGACCGCATGACCCAGGCCACCCTGTTTGACCTCGCCGAGGTCGGTCGCCTGTTCGAGCATCATGGGCCCAGGCCCCTGACGCGGGTGGACCTGATGGACGGAGGCCGGGACGCCCTGGTCAAGGCGAACGGCGATCTCGGTCTGGCCCTTTCGGACGACGAGATCGACTATCTGGCGGAGAGCTTCAGCGCGCTGGGGCGCAACCCGACCGACGTCGAGTTGATGATGTTCGCCCAGGCGAACTCGGAGCACTGCCGGCACAAGATCTTCAATGCGACCTGGACGATCAACGGGGTTCGGCAGGATCAGTCCCTGTTCGGCATGATCCGCCATACCACGGAGCGCTCACCGGCCGGCGTGCTCTCGGCGTACAAGGACAATGCGGCGGTGATCGAGGGTTGGGAGGGTCGTCGCTTCATGCCGGACCCCCAGACGGGGATTTATGGAGAGCACGAGGAGCCGATCCATATCCTGATGAAGGTGGAGACACACAACCACCCCACCGCCATCGCGCCGGACCCGGGTGCGGCGACCGGCTCCGGCGGTGAGATCCGCGACGAGGGCGCCACCGGCCAGGGGGCCAAACCCAAGGCCGGTCTCACCGGATTCTCCGTCTCAAACCTGCGCATCCCGGGCTTCGAGCAGCCCTGGGAGCACGACCACGGCAAGCCCGACCGGATCGTCTCCGCGCTCGATATCATGCTGGAGGGCCCCATCGGCGCCGCGGCCTTCAACAACGAATTCGGCCGGCCCAACCTGGCCGGCTACTTCCGCACCTACGAGCAGGAGGTACCGGGGCCGGACGGTGCGCCGGAGCTGCGCGGCTATCACAAGCCCATCATGCTGGCGGGGGGGCTGGGCAATATCCGCCCCGAGCACGTCGAGAAGCGTACCTTTCCGGCCGGCACGCCACTGGTGGTGCTGGGCGGTCCGGCCATGCTCATCGGGCTCGGTGGCGGTGCGGCCTCCAGCATGGCCTCAGGCGCCTCCGCCGAGGATCTGGATTTCGCCTCCGTGCAACGAGCCAACCCGGAGATGGAGCGCCGCTGCCAGGAGGTCATCGATCGCTGCTGGGCCCGCGGCGAGGACAATCCCATCCTGTTCATTCACGACGTGGGCGCGGGCGGACTCTCCAATGCCCTGCCGGAACTGGTGCATGACGGCGATCGGGGCGGGCGTTTCGCCCTCAGACGGGTGCCGAACGCGGAGCCCGGCATGTCACCCCTGGAGATCTGGTGCAACGAGGCGCAGGAGCGTTATGTGCTGGCGGTCGACCGGGAGCGGCTGGGCGAGCTCGAGCGCATCTGCGAGCGTGAGCGCTGCCCCTATGCGGTGGTTGGGGAGGCGACCGAGCAGAGGCAGCTGACCCTGACGGACGCCCACTTCGGCGATTCGCCCATCGACATTCCGATGCAGCTCCTGTTCGGCAAGCCGCCCAGGATGCATCGCGATGCCGAGCGTCTGACCCCGCCGCGCGACCCCCTCGACCGCGACGGGATCGGGATCGCCGAGGCAGCGACCCGTGTGCTCGCACTTCCAGCGGTGGCGGACAAGACCTTCCTCATCACCATCGGTGATCGCAGCATCACCGGGTTGGTGGCGCGGGATCAGATGGTGGGTCCCTGGCAGGTGCCGGTGGCCGACTGTGCCGTCACCCTGAGCGACTACCGTGGCTTGACCGGCGAGGCCATGTCCGTGGGCGAGCGGGCGCCCCTGGCCCTTTTGGATGCCGCCGCGGCCGGCCGGATGGCCGTCGGCGAGGCGATCACCAACATCGCCGCCGCGCGTATCGAATCCATCAGTGCCATCAAGCTCTCCGCGAACTGGATGGCCGCGGCGGGCCATCCCGGCGAGGACGCCCGTCTCTACGACACCGTGCGCGCCTTGGGCCTCGAGCTGTGCCCGGACCTGGGCATCGCGATCCCGGTGGGCAAGGACTCCATGAGCATGAGGACCCTGTGGCAGGGGCCGGACGGGGAGCGGCGCATCATGACCGCACCCCTCTCCCTCATCGTCTCGGCCTTCGCCCCGGTGAGCGACGCGCGCGCCACGCTGACCCCAGAGCTGCGCACCGACAAGGGGGACACCGACCTGATCCTGATCGACCTGGGGCAGGGTCGCAACCGGCTCGGCGGTTCCGCTCTCGCCCAGGTCTACGGTCAGCTCGGTGATCCGGTCACCGACGGGGTGCCCGACCTGGACGATCCTGGCAAGCTCCCGCGCTTCTTTGGGGCCATCCAGGAGCTGGCCGGCGAGGGCCTGATCCTGGCCTATCACGACCGCTCCGACGGTGGTCTGCTCGCGACCCTTTGCGAGATGGCCTTCGCCGGGCGCTGCGGTGTGGAGGTGGATCTGGGGCCGGTGGGGCCTGAGAATCTCAGCGCGCTCTTCAACGAGGAGTTGGGCGCCGTGATCCAGGTCTGCCACGCCGACACGGACGAGGTGCTGCAGATCCTGGAGCAGCACGGACTGGCCGATTACAGCCCCGTGATCGGCACCCTGGCGGAGGGAGCCGTCATCCGCATCCAGCGCCACGGCGAGCCGGTCTATGAGGCGGGCCGGGCCGAGGTGCAGGTCGTCTGGTCCGGGGTCAGCCATCGGCTTCAATCGCTGCGCGACAACCCGGTGTGCGCCGGCGAGTCCCAGGCACGCATCGCCATCGCCGATCCCGGATTGCATGCGAGGCTCACCTTCGATCCCGAGGACGACATCGCCGCCCCCTACCTGGAGCTGGGTGCCCGGCCCGCCATCGCCATCCTGCGCGAGCAGGGGGTAAACGGCCAGGTGGAGATGGCCGCCGCCTTCCACGCCGCCGGCTTCGAGTGCGTCGACGTGCATCTTTCGGATGTCATGGCGGGGCGCACCAGTCTGGACCGCTTCCGGGGGCTCGCGGCCTGCGGCGGATTCTCCTACGGCGACGTCCTGGGGGCCGGCGAGGGCTGGGCCAAGACCATCCTGTTCAACCCGCGGGCGAGGGACCAGTTCCAGGCCTTCTTCGAGCGCACGGACACCTTCGCCCTGGGGGTCTGCAATGGCTGCCAGATGCTCTCCAGTCTGCATGACCTGATCCCGGGTGCCGATCACTGGCCTCGCTTCGTCCGTAACCGCTCGGAGCAGTTCGAGGCGCGCACTCTGATGGTCGAGGTCCTGGACAGCCCATCGGTGCTGCTCGCGGGCATGGCCGGCTCAAGGATGCCCATCGCCGTGGCCCACGGGGAGGGCAGGGCGGAGTTTCGCGACCCGGCCCAGCTCGACGCCGCTCGGCCCCTGACGGCGGTGCGCTATGTGGAGAACGACGGGTCCATTGCCGACTATTACCCGGCCAATCCCAACGGCTCACCCCAAGGCATCACCGGACTCACCACGGTGGACGGCCGCGTCACCATCCTCATGCCCCACCCGGAGCGGGTGTTCCGTGCCGTCCAGAATTCGTGGCGCCCGGATCATTGGGGTCAGGACGGGCCCTGGATGCGGCTGTTCCGCAACGCCCGCGCCTGGGTGGGCGCATGAGTCAGCCATCGGGCGGCGGCGCTCCGAGGATCGCGCCTGACCTCGCAGAACCGATCACTCCCCAGTTGGTTCGCGAGGCCCTGGCGCGGGGCGAGATGTTCCTCGAGTATCTGCCCGTGATCTCGCAGCCCGATGGCCGCTGCGTCGGCGCCGAGGCCCTGGCGCGCTGGAGCCATCCTGAGGGTCTGGTAACGCCGGACCGGTTCATTCCGGTCATCGAGGAGACGCCGGTCTCGGGGCTCTTGACCTACTGGGTCGTCGATACCATCGCCGAGGAGCTCGGAGGCTGGCTGCGCGCCCACGATGACGTCCTGCTGAGCATCAATGTGCCACCGGAGGTCCTGGGGCGGGGCGGGCTCGAATATGCGGCACAACGATGCGGACTGCTGGACCAGGCGACAAAGCTGGTGCTGGAGATCACCGAGCGGGGCCTGCCGGATAGGATCGGCGCCATGGCCATCGACATGGCCGAGCAGACCGGGGTGCGCATCGCGTTGGATGACGTGCTCTTCAATGGCAGAAACCTGGTCGTCCTGTCCCGCTGCAACGTGCATATCGTGAAGCTGGATCGCTCCCTGGTCGCGCAGATCGGAAGCCCCAATCATCCGCAGCCCCCGCCCTGGCTCAATCACCTCACCTCGCTGCGCGAAGCGGCGACGCTGGACATCATCGCCGAGGGAATCGAGACCCGGGAGCAACTGGAGGCCCTAACGGCTGCAGGCGTATCCATGGTCCAGGGCTTTTATTTCTCGCGGCCGCTGAGCGCCCGCGACTTCATCGCCTATCACGCCGCGAATCGCTGAACACGGGCCAACCGGGGCATGTCCGGTCGCGCCTCATGCCGGTTGGGCGGAGCCTTGAAACAGCGCTTCCCTTTGTTTTCTGTAGAATGCCCCAACTCTGTTGACTTCGGCCCCCTTATCCGCGCCGCCTTACGTGCGGGTACGTCGACAATCAGGCGTGCGGGGCGTTGGTGCGGCGACCCCTGTTCGAGGTTCTCTCAATGGAATCAACGCCATCTCAAAAGACCGAAGTCGTCGAAGCCGCGCCGCTTCAGGATGACGAAACGCCCAGTCATCTCCTGAGACGGCAGTTCGAGGTCGCCTCCGTGGAGAAGGTTGCCATGCCTGACGGCGGTCAGGGCGCCGACTGGTACCGGTACGTGCTCGCCAGCGGGCCCGCCCGGATCACCGGGTTTCATCGCGGCACGCCCGAAGAGGTGACGGCCTACGCGAAGAATTGCGCCGAGGACTTCAATCTGCGCAACGCCACGGGCAAGAGCACCCGGGCGCTGGCCAGCAGCAAAACGAGATGATGGGCCTCGGAGCCCCCAGCCATCGCAGGAGCCGGTTTGGCGGCGGGCGCTCGGATGGCGAGCGAAATCTCCGCTTACCTTTCCCCCGCAGACCTGTTAGTCTGCAACCCGAGAGGACAACCGATCTCCAGATCGGGACAAGGCGTCTGCCGATTTCGACGAAATCCCACCGATTTTCTCCCGAGACTGCTAGCCCCTGCCTCCCTTGCGCCGTTTAAACGGCATTCCGCTGTCGAAGGAATTTCGTGCTTGGTCTTTTTCGATAGTGTCAACGTCAATCCAATGCACGATTTTTCGAGAGTAAGACAGAGATGAATATCTACGTAGGCAACCTTCCTTACAGCGTCACCGATGCCGATCTGCGCGAGACCTTCGCCCAATACGGCGACGTGTCCAACGTCCAGTTGATCAGTGACAAGTTCACCGGCGAGTCCAAGGGCTTCGGCTTCGTGGAGATGGATAACAACTCGCAGGCCGACGCCGCCATCAAGGCGCTCAACGGCACCGCCATGAAGGGCCGGAACATCACGGTGAATCAGGCAAAGCCCAAGAGCGATCGCCCCTCCCACGGCGGTGGTGGTCGGCGCTATTGATCGACTGACGGCAGCCGCCGTCGGCCGGCCCGGGGGCTAGTCCCCTGAGGCCGGATCGGAAGAACCCGGCTTCGGCCGGGTTTTTTTTGTGGCGCGGACGGCAAGGACTCGGGGATCGCGTCAGCGCGCGAGCTTTGGGTTCACTCGAGTCCGAGGATGAACGCCCACTGCTCCCGGGTCACGGGCATCACAGAAAGCCGGTTGCCCGGTCGCACCAGCGGCATGCCGGCCACTGGCCCATCGGCGTAGCCCTTCAGCTCGGCCAGCGTGATCGTTCGCTTGAGGTGACGCCGGTAGCGCACCTCCACCAGGTACCAGCGCGGATTCTCGGGGTCACTCTTGGGGTCGTGATATCGGGCCTGCGGATCGAAGGCCGTGGGGTCCGGATAGGCGCCGCTCGCTACCTCGGCCAGTCCAACGATTCCGGGCTCGCCGCAGTTGGAGTGGTAGAACAGGACCTGGTCTCCGACCCGCATCTGGTCCCGCATCATGTTGCGCGCCTGGTAGTTGCGCACCCCATCCCAGGGCTCGCCGGCGTCACCTTTGGCCTTGAGGTCGTCGATGCTGAAGGCGTCCGGTTCGGACTTGATGAGCCAGTAGGCCATGTTGCCCCCGTCGATTGCGGTTATTAGATGGGCGCGCGATCAGGCCCGGTGGAGTGGCCAGACGGGTCCCGCGCCGCGCATCCTGCGCACCGAGAGGTTCAGGCACCCTGGCCGAGTCCGGCCGCGATGTGGTGGAAATTCGCGAGCCGCTGTGGCGCGATCTGGCCCGCCGCCTCGGCCCGGCGAATGGCGCAATCCGGCTCCTGGTCGTGCCGACAATCGGCAAAGCGGCAGTGACCCAGGTGCGAGCGAAGCTCCCGGAACCCCCATTGCAGGGTATCGCGGTCGATGGCTCCGAGGCGGAAGCTTCGCACCCCAGGTGAATCGATGAGGAATCCGCCCCCGGGTAGCCTATAGCAGGTGGCCGCGGAGGTGGTGTGGCGCCCGAGACCGGTGGCCTTGGAGAGGCGCCCGATCTGGATGTCGCGATCAGGCAGCAGTGCCTTGACCAGCGAGGATTTGCCCACTCCGGACTGGCCGACCAGGATACTGGTCTCGCCGGCGAGGGCGGCGGTGAGTGAAACCAGGGTCTCGGGTTGACGCAGGCTCGTCCACAGGGTCGGGTAGCCGATGGTCGGATACTGGGCGAAGCGGGCACGGAATGCCTCGGCGGCAGGACCCTCCAGGAGGTCCATCTTGTTGGCGACGATGAGCGCCTCGACCCCCACCAGCTCGGCCGCGACCAGGTATTGGTCCACCAGATAGCCGCTCGGATCCGGTTCAGGGGCGATCAGGATCACGATGCGGCTGAGGTTGGCCGCCAAGGGTTTATCGCGCCCTGCGTAGTCTGGACGACTGAGGACGGATTGGCGCGGCTGGATCGCCGTGACCACCCCCTGGCCGTCCGCGGTCGACTGCCACACCACCCGATCGCCGCAAACGGGGTGGCCGATGTTGCGCCGGGCCAGACAGTGATAGACCCGTCCCAGGGCGTCCTCGACGGCCAGGTTGGCCCCATGGCGCACCACGACCACACCCAGTTGGGCGTCCGTTTCAGGGCCAGCCTCTGAATCCGCCTGGGCGAGTGCATTCTCAGCACGATCCGCCAGGTGTTGGCGGCGACGCTCCTGGATGGTCTGAATGCGCTGGATCTGACGCCCGGACAGCCGGCGCCTCGGCATGGTCAGGCCGCGCCGTTCATTGATGCGGCATGAACCGGTAGAAGTCCCGATTGAGGTACGCGGTCATGTCGTCGATGTCCTCGTCGAACCAGCGCAGACTCAGGGCCGTCTCGCAGCGCCGCACCTGACGCCCCAAACCTTCGTAGGAGGTAACCTTGCGATCGGCCCGGGTATAGACGTCGGTGCCGTGACAGCTCACGCAATGCTGGGCGTGCAGGGCATGGACATCCACGGTGGGCTCTTCGGCCGCGGAGGGCAGGGCGCAGAGCAGCAAGGGCAGGGAGACCGCAGTGAAGAGTCGGTTGCGCAGGTCGATCATGGCAGGATCCTGGAATGACGATGACGGGATCATTGTAGGGAATGGCCGAGGTCTGCGCACCGTCATCGACTGAGATAGACTGGCGGCTCGCGGTCGACCCACAGAATTCGGAAAGGGAGCAGGGACATGGCAGCAAGTGAGCACAACCTGATCTGGATGGATCTGGAGATGACGGGTCTCGATCCCTTCACCGATCGCATCCTCGAGATCGCCACCGTGGTGACGGATACGGAGCTGCGCATCCTGGCGGAAGGGCCGGTCGTCGCGATTCACCAACCGGAGGAGGTCCTGGCGGGGATGGACGACTGGAACCGTCAGCACCACGGGGCCTCCGGACTCCTGGAGCGGGTGCGTGTCTCGGTAATCGACGAGGCCGGCGCAGAGGACCGGACGTTGGCGTTTCTTGCGGCGCACGCGCCAGTGGGCACCTCGCCCTTGTGCGGCAACAGTATCTGTCAGGACCGCCGCTTCCTGGCCCGCTGCATGCCTCGGCTGGAGGCCTTTTTTCACTACCGTAATCTGGACGTGAGCACCCTCAAGATCCTGGCTCAGCGCTGGGCGCCCGAGGTGGCAGGGGGCTTCAAGAAGTCGTCCAACCATCGGGCCCTGGACGATATCCGCGAGTCGATCGCGGAGCTTCGCCACTACCGGGAACACCTCCTGCGCGCCTGATCCGGGATCGTCCCGCGTACCGGGCGGCCCACACGCGAGCCCTTCATTCGCCGGCCCATCCGGCGAAAACTATTGCACCCATAAAGACAACCTTGGCAGGTCGATCCCGTGGCCGTGGTAAGGTTTCAGGCGCGGTGGCGCCCTTGTCATTAAGGATCGATCCTGATCCGGATCCTGACCCGGCCGCCGCCCAGCGCACCTGCGCACCATCCAACCGAACAATCAGTCTCGTCCACCCGCGTGCGCGTCGTCCTGCGCCCTCGCCGGCGGAGCGGAGAGCAGAGTCGTCAGGAGAGCAAAGATGATCAAGCCCGTGGGTTCCGAGAAGTTGCAGCCGCTGTTCGTTTATGACCCGGACCTGCACCATGAGCTGATGCGCGAGGCCGAGACGCTGCCGTCGGTCGTGATCAGCTCCCAGTCGGCCGGCAACGCCGTCATGATGGGCGGCGGCTATTTCTCCCCGCTCAAGGGCTTCATGACGGTCGCCGACGCGGTCAGCGTCGCCGAGACCATGAAGACCGCCTCGGGCATGTTCTTCCCCGTCCCGGTGCTGTGCCTGCTCGAGAGCACCGCCGCCATCGGCGACGCCAAGCGGATTGCCCTGCGCGACCCGAACATGGAAGGCAACCCGGTCCTCGCCGTGATGGACGTGGAGTCGATCGAGGAGGTCACCGACGCCCAGATGGCGCTGATGACCGAGAAGGTCTACCGGACCCAGGACCCGGAGCACCCGGGCGTGGCCACCTTCCACAGCCAGGGACGCCTGGCCGTCTCGGGTCCCATTCAGGTCCTGCACTTCTCGTATTTCCAGGACGACTTTCCTGACACCTTCAGAACCGCGGTCGAGATCCGCAACGAGATCTCCGAACGCGGCTGGAAGCGCGTCGTCGCCTTCCAGACCCGCAACCCCATGCACCTCGCCCACGAGGAGCTGTGCCACATGGCCATGGATCGGCTGGACTGCGACGGCCTGGTCATCCACATGCTGCTCGGCAAGCTCAAGCCCGGCGACATCCCGGCCCCGGTGCGCGACGCCGCCATCCGCAAGATGGTCGAGCTCTACTTCCCGCCGAACAGCGCCATGGTCACCGGCTACGGCTTCGACATGCTGTACGCGGGCCCGCGCGAGGCCGTGCTGCACGCCTATTTCCGCCAGAACATGGGCGCGACCCATTTCATCATCGGCCGCGATCATGCGGGCGTGGGTGACTACTACGGTGCCTTCGACGCCCAGACCATCTTCGAGGAGGAGGTACCCGCCGGCGCCATGGACATCGAGATCTTCAAGGCGGACCACACCGCCTATTCGAAGAAGCTCAACAAGGTCGTCATGATGTGCGAGGCCCCGGATCACCAGAAAGAGGACTTCGTGCTCCTCTCCGGGACCAAGGTCCGCGAGATGCTCGGCAGCGGTATAGCGCCCCCCCCCGAGTTCTCCCGCCCCGAGGTCGCCCAGATCCTGATGGATTACTATCAGTCTCTGAAGTAACCTGCGGAAGTAGAAATAAGGTCTGGCTTCGGTCCGACCGCGACGATTTCGGCAGCCCCTAGGTTCGGTCGGACTGATGTCCGACCGAACCTAGGGCGGCGATCTCAGTCGGCAAACTCCAGTCGTTCCTGCACCGACTCAAGTGCCTGTTGGGCACAGGCCTCATCGCGCTCGCCGCCCGCTGCACCGCTGACCCCTAGCGCGCCCACCAGAGAGCCGGCGGCTCGAACCGGGAGCCCCCCGGCCAGCACCAGTATGCCCTCGACCTGGTTCATCTCTGGGCGTATGTCCTCGCGATTGCGTCGGAACTCGGAGGAGGCGACACCGGACAGGATAACGGCGTTGGCCTTCTCTTCGGCGATCTGCAAGGTGAAGCGGCTCGCGTTGGCGTCCCGAAGGACCGCCTGGGGCATGCCGCTGCGGTCGACGACCACCGCGGACACCTGCCAGCCCTGTTCCCGGCAGGCGAGCACGGCCGCCCGGGCGATGTCCTCGGCCAGCTCCATGCCCATGCGCCTGGTATCGATGAAATCGTCGGCGGCGAGCGCGTGAGACAGCAGGCCGATGAATGCGGCGGCGGCCGACCGGGCGACACCCCGGCCGCGGATCTGGGGACAGGGGGCTGCGATGTTCAACGAGAGCCTCCGGAGGTTGACTGGTGGCCGGAGCATCCGATTCGGGGCCGGCGGGGTCAAGTGGGGGTCCGGGTCGATCGGGAGGTTTCTTTTCCTCACCGAAGGGTGCTGCTAGTATCGGCTCGCCGAGGCCGACCGCGGCCGATATGCTGTCCGGCGCGCCCCTGATCGATACTCAGTCACTCTGTTCGGCCGCTGCCGGGAGTCCCAATGTCCGTTGTTCCTGCTCAGGTCCGCTACGAAGCGCATCCGTCCATGCTGCGCTCGAGGCCCTTCACCACGCTCATGGTGCTGGCCCTGATGCTCCTGGGCATCCTGATCGCGATCCTCGGCAAAGGCCTGTTTCCGGTCGTCGTCGCCGACGAGGCAGCCGGTGTGGACACGCGGATCATTCAGGTCATCGGAATCGTCATATTCGCACTGGCCGCCCTGCGTCTGCTCACCTGGTGGGTCTCCACCCGCTCCGACACCCTCAAGATCACGGATGAGGAGCTTCTGTGGACCCACGGACTCCTCAACAAGCAATACACCGAGATCAGCATGGGGTCGGTGCGCACGGTGCGGGTTTCTCAGAGCCTGATGCAGCGGATGATGAACGCCGGCGACATCACCGTTTTCACCACCGGCGACCTGCCGGAACTGGTGGTCCAGGGCCTGCCCAATCCAACGCGGGTGCGGGAGCTGGTGAAGGTTAGGGCGGTCACCTCACCCGAGGGCTGAGCATGTCCGAGGGCAACGGGCGCGAGCTCAAGCTCTTCGCCATGCTGCTGCTGGCGGCCCTGCTGTTGGTCGCCCTGCTGGCGCTCTACCTGATACCGGCCGCCGCGCCCCTGCTCGGCGAGCTGGATGCCGGCATCGGGCTCAGGCAGGCGGCACTGTGGGGCTTCGGGGTCACCGTCGCGCTGTTCGTGCTGTTCGCCCTGGTGGCGGGGGACAGCCTGATCGGCGAGATCCAGTTCATGTTGCAATCGTTCTTCGGCTTCTTTCTGATCCTGACCCTGCTGATCGCCTGGGTGTTCTGAGCCCGAAGCGGGGCCGACAGCCCGCCGGCTGAGTCAGCGGGCTAATCACCACCGGGGTAGTGGTACCAGGCGGCGTTCAGGTGCTCCACCACATCGTCTATCTCCTGCGCGCCCCAGCCAAGCCCGGTGTTCTCCTGCCAGCGATCCACCTGAGCACGTATCTCGGCAAGGGACTGCGCCGTCTGCATCTGGCGGATGTGGACGCCGCTCTCGTGACAGGAGATGCACTGATTCTCGTAGAGCAGCCGCCCCCGCACCGGGTCCGCGCTCGCTTGGGTGGCGAAAAGGGCGAACAGACAGAACAGCTTGAGCAGCGTGCGCATGGTTATGGATCACTCGCCGGCTGGAGCATCGACATGGGGTGCCAACGACCAAAGGTTAGTCGGCACATTCGAGGCAGTGTGTCAGGATGAGGTGCTTGAGGTCGTCGATGCCCGCCGCGGCAGCGAGTGCGCCCGGATCGAGGCAGGGACGTGGGGATCCGTCGACCAGCAGGAACACGGCCGGCAGCGGCTGCACCAGTCCGAGGAACCGCTCGCGAAACTGGTCCCGGTGGAGAAACTCGCAGTCCGCCTCCAAGGTCCCGATGAAATCGTGCCAATCCTGGCGCTCGCGCAGGATTCCGTGGGTCAGGGCGCAGAGCTGGCACGGATAGGTCTCGGGTGAAAACAGCTTGTGACCGATATCGCCCAGGGTATTGAAGAGCCCGGAGTCCGCGTTGTAGACGAACAACAGTCGGGGACGGTCCTTCACGTGCGGCCTCCTCTCGGGCGCTCGTCACGGTTCTGGGCGAGACGCAGAAGCTTCAAAAGAAGCAGCACCCAGGGGGTCCCGTGGAGCACCAGATCGAAGATATCGATGGGGCGTGAGAGGTCTCCAGCAGCGAGCATCTTGAGCTTCTCCCACACGTGGGGCTCGGGGACGAAGGGCGCCAGGCCCAGGGTCAGCGCCGCAATCACCAGGAGATTGAGCGGCAGACGGTCGATGACGTGTGCGATCCGCTGAAGCATGGGTTCACTCCGCGTTGAGCCGGCCGGCGAGCCGTTGCGCCAGCTCCGGGTGGGCCTCGAGGTCTTCGGGCCGATCGATATCGGCCAGGGCTGGCAGCTCCAGCCAACGCAGAGCCAGGCCGCCCAGGACTGCACGGGTGCGGGCGAGCACGGTTTCGGTGCCCCAGGGCATGTCGGCGAACAGAAGCGGGGCAGGGCGGCGCAGGCCAATCAGGACATAACCGCCGTCGATGGCCGGCCCAAGCACCGCGTCATACAGCCCGTCGGTGATCGACAGCGCCCTGAAGGCTTGCTCGATATAGCCCCGATGGTAACCGGGGCAGTCGCTTCCGATGAGCACGACGGGCCCGTGGGGCCTTGTCGAATCCGCAGCTGAGTCGAGCACCTGGGCGAAGGCGTGGGCCATCCGCGACCCCAGGTCGCCATCGGGCTGAGCGCGCAGATGCACTCCGAAGCGCCGCGCCAGACTGGCGCAGATACTCGCTGAGTCGAGGGTCCCGGCGCACCAGAGCTCCCTGCGGACCTTCGGGACCGAGCCCGCCACGCCGAGGGCTTGCTCCAGCAGCATGCGATATAGCCAGGCCGAGCCGCGGGCGCCCAACAGGGGGATCAGCCGGGTCTTGACGGCGCCGGGGAGCGGCTCGCGCGCAAAGATGATCAGGGTGCCCTGGGTCAAGACATCAGTCCTTTCGACAACCCGCCGTTGTTGATCCCCGCCCACAGGCTGCCCCAGGCGTTGGCGCTCCTGGATACGCACCCCAGGTTATCACCCGGCCGACTAGAACCAGGATGGGTGCCAACATCCATGGCGAATGGGGAATAACAACCAGGTGGCAACCGAGCGGCAGGCCCTGTCCCTCCCAGAACCGCGCCAACGCTGGCCCTGTCTCAGGTGGCCTAGGTCTTGCGGTTGGGTTGGTGAAGGAGTCCAAAGCGACTCATTCGCCAACCTCTAACAGGAGACCAAAATGAAGACAATTCTTTCCGCCAGCCTGCTCGCCCTTGTGACCAACCTGGCCGTGGCGGCACCGATGACACCGGGTGGTACAGGATACTACAGCTCAACGGAACCCACCCTGACGTCCCTGGGCCAGTTTGACCAGGGCGATCCGGATGAGGTGGTCAACGCCGGGTATCACTACTCCGGCGGGAGCCATGGTTCCACTGGATCCACCCTGACATCCCTGGATCAATTCGAACAGGGTGACCCGGACGAGATGGTAACGGGCCGCTATCACGACTCCCGCGAGCGGCATACACCTGCGGGACCCGCCGTTACATCCCTGGCGCGGCTCGAGAAGGGGGACCCGGACACGACTCCGGGCGGTTGACACAGTCGACGTGGGCCGCCGCTGACGCGCGGCGCGCCCGCGGCTCCCACCGAGTCTCCCCAAAACATCCCAGGAGGGTTATGGCTACAACATTTCGGTGTCCGTGGGCGCCCCCATCGCCAGGGGGCGACCGAGCCGCCGCGGCTCACAATTACCTTGGGCAGGAACCATGAGCCCGGCCGTGATCGCGGACAGTGGGCGAGCGCAATCCGGCTATCAGCTACCGATATGGCGGCTGTTCTGGTTGCCGATAGGTGTCTCCGGAACCTTGGTCCTGGCGGTGCTCATCGCGCTCGTAGTGGTCGCGTGGCTTGGTCTAATACGGGTGGAGCCGGTTCAGGCAAACCTCAACGATCTTGGAAGGCTTAGAGACCTAGGTCTGAATATGGAGCAGGTGCTGCTCAATGGGATGCGCGGAAAGGACCAGATCGACGCCACCGACCTCACGACGCTAAGGACTTCCCTGGCCACGGCCATCGGACGCGGAGGCTACCTGAATTCCAAGACCCCGGAGAGGCTAGGCGCTATCGCGGCGCTGCTGTCGGACGCCGGATCGGACCGCGTCGATATCCTGTTTCGGGCTCTGGCGGAACTGCGCGCCGTCCTCTCCGGCGAGCGCCAGGATCTCGACCGAGTGATAGACAAGGTTGCCCGCGACACAAGGGCCGAGTTGGACCTCGCCCTGGTCCTGCTGTTGGTTCTGCCACTGTTTGGGGGCCTCGCCTTGCTGATGTTGCGAACGCGGGTTCAGCAACCCCTTGCCAGTCTCGGTGGTTTGCTCGCACGTTTGGCGGAGAAGAGCTACCGCCCCGTCAACGAGGAGGTGCTGAGAGGCAGTGCCGCACTGGTGCAGCCCGTCTTCCGCAGTTACAACGAGCTGGTCCATCGGCTGCGGAGCCTGGAGGCGGAGCATAGGGACCGCGAGCACACCCTGGAGCAGGAGGTACGTCGGGCGACCTGGGCCCTGTTGACCCAAAGCCGACAACTCGCGCGTTCCGAGCGATTGGCCGCCGTCGGTGCCGTCTCCGCCGGCCTCGCCCACGAGCTGCGCAATCCACTTGCCGGCATCCAGATGGCGTGCGCCAAGCTGCAACGCGCCCTTGGCGACAGCGACCAGTCCGCCCGACTCGAGGCGGTCGTTGGGGAGCTCAAACGCATCAACCGGCTGTTGAGCGAGCGGGTGGATGCGGCACGGCACGCGCCGGAACCGCTTCGGTCTGTGAACCTCAAGCACACCGTGGATGAGTTTCTGTCGCTGGCGCGCTACCAGGTTCCGATGTCCGTGCGCCTGGTCTCCTCCGTTCCCGCCGACCTGGTGTGCCGACTTCCCGAGGGGGGGCTGCGCCAGGCCCTACTGAACCTGGTCCTGAACGCCGCCCAATGCATGGAGGGTAAAGGGGGGGAGGTCTTGATCGAGGCAAGTCGACAGGGAGAGGCGGTGGTCCTGAGCGTGAGCGACACGGGGCCCGGCTTTGCGCCCGCCATGCTGACGATCGGCGTGCGCACGTTCGCAAGCGGCCGGGTGGGTGGCACCGGGCTGGGCCTCGCCATGGTCCGGCGCTTTACCGAAGACGTCAATGGAGAGCTGGAGCTGTCCAACCGGGTGCCCCGCGGTGCGCGGGTGATACTGCGTCTTCCATGTCTGCGGCCTGCTCCGGAAGGCGTAGCGTGTGGCACGGCGGATGCGTGACAACCTCCTGCTGATCGAGGACGAGCCTCTCCTGGGCGCGGAGCTCAAGGAGGATTTCGCCGAGCAGGGGTGGGACACCACCCTCGCGACTAGCCTCGCGGACGCGGGACGGCTGCTGTTCGACCGCGGCCTCGAGCCCCTGGTCGTGGTCTCGGATATGAACCTGCCGGACGGCAACGCCCTGGACCTACTCGAGCAGGTGCGCGCCAAGGGCCTCCCGGGAGAGTGGATCTTGCTGACCGCCTACGGGAGCGTTCCCGAGTCGGTGCGTGCCCTCAAGCTGGGGGCTTACGACTTCCTGGAGAAACCCAGCGAGCCGGAGCGCTTGGCCCTGGTCCTCGCCGGGGCGGCGCGCAGCGCGCAAGCCCAGCGGCGGCTAAGGGAGGAGGCACGGACCCTCGGTAGACGCTACACGCCCGACGCCTTCCTCGGCCACAGTGCCGCCGCACAGCAGACACGCGATCTGCTCGGACGCCTCGCACAGGTCCCGTTCTCGGCTCTCGTGATCACCGGTGAGACCGGGGCAGGGAAGGGGCTCGCCGCCCGAATCCTGCACCACGCGGGATCCCGCGCTGGCGGACCGCTGATCGAGGTCAACTGTGCAGCACTCCCGCGTGACCTGATGGACGGGGAATTGTTCGGGCACGAGGCAGGCGCCTTCACTGGCGCCAAGGGTCGGCGCCGGGGCTTGATCGAGCAGGCGTCGGGCGGAACCCTGTTCCTGGATGAGATCGGCGAGATGAATCCGGATCTGCAGGCCAAGCTGCTCAAGGCCATCGAGGACAAGAGAATACGCCGACTGGGGGCCGAGCGACACTTGACAGTGGACGTGCAGTTCATTGCCGCCACCAACCAGGACCTTCAGGCGCGGGTCGGCGACGGCCGCTTCCGGGCGGATCTGTATCACCGTCTCAGCGTCTTTCGCCTCGACGTTCCCCCCCTGCGCCACCGCAAGGAAGACATCGAGGACCTGCTGCCCCAGTTTATCCAGGAGTTCAACGCGCTTGCTGGCAAAGAGGTGAAGGCGGTCCCCGGCTCGGTCTGGGGTCGACTCGCAGCCTACGACTGGCCCGGAAACGTTCGTGAGCTTCGCAACATGGTCGAGCGATGCGTGCTGCTTGCCGAGGGACCTGCGTTCCCCCAACGCTGGCTCTATCTCGGTGATGGCGCTGCAACCGCGGTCGCGGGCAAGCAAGACGGGGTCATGGAAGCGGCTGGCGAGCGGCTGTGCGTGCCACTGGATGGGACCATGACGCTCGATGAGATGGAGCGGCGGATCCTGAAGGAGACCCTGCGTCGCAACGGGGCCAACGTGAGCCTCACCGCGAGGTTGCTGGGCACGACACGCGAAAAGCTGCGTTACCGCGTCCAGAAGTACGGACTCAAGACCAGCGATTGAGAGACGGCGGGAAGACACAGAACAGCGGCGGGGCGTAACCGCAGGCGTGGAGTGGCCCGGAGGCTCTCGGGCCCAGGCGGCAGAATGTGTGGTCAAAAATACGTTTTTACATAATATGCATTATGCGCACTCACGGGCGGCCGGGTGGGACGCATAACGAAGTGGCCCCCCGGTCGGCTTCTGCAACCTGCGGGACAACGGATCGCACTGAGCAAGATCACGCGAGATGTTGGATCAGCTGGGTATCGTGCTCAATCTTCGCGGCGAAATAGCTTGCCATGTTGGCCAGCATCTTGGTGCGGAGGACGTCTTGGAGTGCGTCGAAGCGAATCTCGAGGCAGTCCGTATCCGTGGCGGCAGACACATTGGCGGTTCGGCCTTTCCGGCTCGCGAGTGCTACTTCGCCAAACACCATCCCGGGTCCCAAGGTCGTCAGCCTGAGCTGATGACCGGAGTCGGTGTCTACCCACACTTCCACCTCGCCGCTGAAGATGAAGTACATCGACTCCGCCGGCTCCCCCGTACGGAAGATGCGGGAGCCCGCGGCGAACTGACGCCGATCACCAGCCTGGCTAAGGGCCTCGAGTTCGTCGGAGCTCATTCCCAAGCAGAGGTACTGTTGGGTCAGATCCGTTGCGGGCGCGCCCTCGCTTCCAACGGCCGGGGCGCCGCCGATTAGCTGATTCTCGCACCATTCCACTGCGTGGTCGGTGTCCTGAAAATGCAGCCAATCAGGCTCCTGTACCATAGAAGGATCTTTGTGCAAGTGCTTCTGAAAACGGTATAAATGTTGGCACTCCGTGAAGAAAACGCGTTTCCCTTCCGCTGCGATGCGCCTGCACAGGTCGCTAAGAACCAGGACCGAGGCGTTATCCGCTGCAATCACACGCTTGAGATCAACCACCAGGTAATCAACTACTGCAAGCTCGGAGAGCATCTCCAGGGTCACCGATTCAGCGCTGCCGAACAACAGCTCCCCTTGCAACTCATAAACCCGTATGCGCTTACCTTCCGATGCCAGCACTGTGAGCTCCGCGGCGTTGCGGCGGCGGCGGGACGTGCACGTTGCGCAGTCGTAAACTTGACGAATTACGGAAGCAGAGGTGGAGCGCGCGACATGGAACAGGTGAAGATTGAAATCTCTCGACAGACGTTTGCAGGCCTCAATTCCTCGGACGCTGTTCCCCTTCGCGTCGAGTGCCGGAGAGAACACGCCAAGCCCAAACTGTCCCGGAAGGACCGCCATGATTCCGCCACCCACGCCGCTCTTCGCCGGCATGCCGACAGTGAAGATCCAGGCACCGGAATAGTCATACATACCGCAGGTACTCATCACGCTGAGAACCTTCTCTACATAGCGTGACTGAAGCGCTACGACGCCCGTCACCGGGTTGACCCCATTGTTTGCCAGACAGGCCCCCAAAGCAGCGAGATCCCGCGCGGTCACCAGGATCGAGCACTGCCGAAAGTACAGGTCGACCACCTCCTCCGGCGTTCGGTCAAGGATCCCGTGCCCGTACAAGAGGTGCGCGATGGCGCGATTGCGGTGCCCGGTCTCGCTTTCGGATCTGTAGACCTTCTCGTCGATTTCCATCGAGTGACCGGTGTACCTGGCGAAGGTCTCGAGGATGCGGGCCATTGGCGCCGCCTGCGGCTTGGCCTCAATCAAGCCGGTGGTCGCAATGGCACCGGCATTGATCATCGGGTTCAACGGGCGGCCGCTCACTGGCTCGAGGCTAATCGAGTTGAACGCCTCCCCCGAGGGCTCCACTCCGACCTTGGACAAGACGGCCTCCAGACCACGATCCTCCAAGGCGAGGCCATAGGTGATCGCTTTGGAGATCGACTGGATGGTGAAACGTTGCCGGGACTCCCCGACTTGGTAGACGTGGCCGTCGACCGTCATCATAGCGATTCCCAACCAGGAGGGATCGGCGCTTGTCAGCTCTGGGATGTAGCTGGCGACCTGGCCGCCAGTCATCTCAAGAAGCTCGGGATAGAGCTGATCGAGATACCGCTGAACTGGAGAAAGCTGCAGGGCGCGTGTTCCCATACTTACCTCTTCACCCACTGGAGGATTCCGCTCAAGGCGGCGACGAACTTCAAGTCAAACCAACACGACCAGCAGAGCCGAACGGCACTGACTTAAGCGAAGCGCCGTGTAAACAGAGGGTTACAGGCGCACCAAGGTGCAGTCTGTTGAAAAATCGGGCGAGCTGGGGTCGATCCATTCGGGGGAGGCGCCTTTCTGGCGCCTGGGACGTGGACTTTTCATGCTGTAACCAACTGTTTCTTAGGGAGTCCATCGTTAAGTCAGTGCCATTCCCAGCAGAGCCTATTTCGCATCCATGCGGATCACGCGCGTGTCAACGGCCTTCTCCGGCTCGTTCATGAAGCGCCGGCAGCGATCCAGGAAGAATCTCGAGGGCCCGTCGTCGGCGAATTCTTCCAGAATCTTCTCTAGACGGGCCGCAGCCTCGGTCCAGTTCGCCTCCCAATAGGGGCTCATTGCCGCCTCGAATGCCTCGCAGAGCTGCAGTTGCCGGTCAGCAACCGTTTCTGTTTTGGCCAGGACCTCGTGGATGGGAATAGCCTCGGTCTTGCCGACGAACTGGAAGTCTCCGAGATACCGGGTCACTAGATTCTCGAAACCCGCCACCACCTCGCCAGTCGCCAGGATCTGGGTCCCAACATGCTTGTTTAGGCCCTCGACCCGCGAGGCGGTATTGGCGGAATCGCCGACGATGCTGTAGACGAACCGTCCCCCGCCGCCGGCATGGCCCACATAGACCCAGCCCGCCTCCAGCCCAATGCGCAGCCGCGCCCCGGGCATGTCGTGGCGTCGCTGGTAGTCCTTGATCGCCTCGCCGGCCTCCAGGGCCGCGAGCAGCGACAGGCGGCGTGGTTCGGCAGAGGGCTGCTCGTCGATCCAGGCGCACATAATCGCGTCGGCGCGGAACTCGGTGACGTGCACCTTATATTTCTTTAGGGGCGCAGCGAGGGCCTCGAAATAGTCGTTGAGGAATTTCGCGAGCTCACCCGGCGCAAGTTTCTCCGCGATGGTCGAGAAACCCGCCATATCGGTCGCCAGACAGGCACCGTACACCACCTGGTTAAGTTTGGCAGGGTCCAGGGTGTTTCGCGCCAGGTCGCGGGCGATGTCGTCGGGCAGATAATAGTTGATCGCCTTACTGATACGCTGCCCGCGCCGGCGCTCAATCAGGTACTGACCCAGCAGGCCCACGAACAGCGCAATGGGCGCCTGGGCCAGCAGGGGGATCGCGACCGGCAGGATGACCGCCTGTTGGTCGAACAGGATTTGCGCCCCCGCGGCGTAGGCCGCGGCCAGTGCGAGCGCGATCGGCACACCGATATAGCCCGGAAGCACGTAAAGCACCGTACCGGCGACGAAGCCGAACAGCAAGAGCAAGGTGACGGCGATCCAGGGATCGACGGGCCTCAGCGACCGGTCGGTCAGCAGGTTTGCGTAGGCCGTGGCGGCGATCTCCACCCCGCTCAGGTCTACCCCATCGTCCCGCGTATAGACCGTGTAGAAGCGATCAGGCTGCCCTGGGTCAAACAAATCCGAGTAACCGACAAACACCGTTTTCCCGGTGAAATCGAGCGCTTCGGCGTTGAGGTTCGGGTCACGCCCCGTGATCACCGCCTGATAAGGCACGGTCGCGATGGTTCCCGGGGGGCCATAGAAATTCAGGAACCGGTGCGCCTCCTCCTGATAGAGCGCCTCGAGGGCAGCCAGGAGCCTGATCGGGGTGTCCCTATCGACTCTCGCGGACGGACGCTCGGTCTGGGGCGCACCCTCTTGAAATATCCGGCGCAGCCTGCGCATCGAATCGCGCAGCTGGGTGGCGTCGGACAAGGCGCGCTCAGCGTCTGGCAGGGAGGCGGCCTCCCTGGGGGACGCTGCCCGGATCCGGTCGAGTAGTTTGGCCAGCTCTCCGCGAGCACGCAGCTGCAAAGCTACCGCTGGCAGGGTCGGTGCCTGGTCGATGCTCTCCTTGAACACCCAAAACTGACGGACCGAGGCGCCTTCCTTCGGCAATGGAAAGCTGCCGACTCCGGCCGCAGCGGCGGCCAATGACGGAAAGGGCGGCTCCGTCTCCTCTACCCACATCATTCCTACGTGACGCCCAGTCGCGTCGGCGATCGGCCGGCGCTGTCCCGTCAGCAGCTCGACGAGTACCACATTCCCGGCGCGGGACACCGCATCCACCAATGCTTGGTCGGACTGCGCGTCCTTGGCGCGGCCGAAGTGAACGTCGAACGCGATCACCGAGGCGCCGCGCTTCACCAGTGCGTCGACCAGCTGCGCATGAATCGATCGGGGCCAGTCACGCGGAAGCGCAGGCAGCCCAAGCGCCTCGCCGGTCAGTCCGTCCATGGCCACCACGACTGCATCCTCGGGCGGCTTGACTGGGCCCCGCACCTGGAACAACCAGGGGAGGCCGACGGCTTGCTCGAACGAGGCGCCAAGCGGGAGCACGCCGAAAATCAGGCCGGCGACGCCAACGAAGAGACCCGACATCAGCCCGACGAACCAGCGCCCCATTGTCTATCTCCGGTCGCCCATAAGGAGCATTCAAGGGATTTCTGTTCTTAGGAACGCTGATTCGATGCGTCTTACGTGCGGACCATGATGGCCCGCCGTTCTCGGTCGGCGAAGAGGAAGCCTGCCTGTTGGATCAGTGCCAGCGGTCCCGCACGTTCGCGGACACTCCGGGTCTCGCCTCGCCGATCGCTCCGGGCCCGCATGATAGCGAGCAAACGCAACATCGAGAACTGGATTCGCGTGCGGACGAGCAACCAGTCGCCCGTCGCACTAACTCAGCGCATCATGACTTCCGGCGCGCCAAGATCGTGCGGCGCCTGAGCTCGCCCGATCTCAACAAACGATCGTTACCAGGCAATCGCGCTCAATCGTCGCGGGCGCGCGAATTGCTTTGGCGGCTAAGACAAGGTACAAGCCTGGAAACAATGACTGTTTCGGAATGGAGCCGGCGATCAATATCCCTCATTTCGATGGGACTTTAACCAAGGTGGGAAATCCCCTGGTCTTTCTGGGTGAGCTCGACTGGTTCGACATTATTAGCGTTCGATGATGATGGCTCGATCCTCAGGGTCAGACAGCGGCGACAAAGTGCGACGGCCCCTTTTTCGTTCAGCAGCGCCAGGCGCCCGCGCGTGACCTCGCAGCCAGTCTTAACGGTAAGGGGCTGCGAGGAATATCCGCCACGGTGAATGAATCGCTTTTTCTATAACAACTGCGGTGTTTCTGAATCCTATGGCATGCATTTTAATAACGCGCCGAGGTCGCCTGACGCACTTCCGCGTCATCGCGGCGCTTGCGGCAATGACTTTGTTCCACGCCGCCGGTGCCATCGCCGACTGCGACACCCAAGTGGCGAGGTTCGTGTCCATCACCGGCTCGGTGGAGATCCAGCCTCGCTCAGGCGACTCCTGGATCGCTGCCGATCTCGAATCCGGATTGTCGAAGGCGATACCATTCGTGTCGCCGAGCGCAGCCGAGCCGCGGTCGCACTGGTCAATGAGGCCGTTCTGCGCATCGATCAAAGCACCACCATCCGCTTGTTGAACATCACCGGCCAGAAAGACGAGCGCTCCTGGCTCGACCTGGTCAAAGGGGCGTTCCAGTCGTTCAGCCGCAAACCGCGTTTCCTTACCGTCAATACCCCTTATCTGAACGGGTCCATCGAAGGCACCGAATTCCTGGCGCGGGTCGATGACGGGGCCGCGGAGATCACCGTCTTCGAGGGCGTCGTGCGCGCCGCCAATGATCACGGCGAGGTGGCGGCGAGTCCCGGCGAGTTGGCGCGTGCCGTAGCAGGACAGGCACCACGGCGAAGCATCGTCGTCAAGCCCCGCGACCAGGTGCGGTGGGCGCTCTACTATCCCCCGACCCTTTCCGCCCGCGCCCTCGCGACCGGATCGCCGGCGCTCACGGAGGCTGCAGCCTGCGCCGAACGGGGTGACAGCGCTTGCGGTTTTGCCGCACTCGAACGACTGCCGATGACCGCGCACGATGCGCGGTTTTTCTTGCTTCGGGCCTCTTTGCTGCTCTCCGTTGGCCGGGCCGACGAGGCCAGGACCGATATCGACGAGGCGTTGAGACGGGACCCCAGCGCCGGAAAGGCCTATGCCCTTCGCTCGGTCCTTGCTGTGGCTCAAAATGATAACGCCACCGCCCTCAGGGACGCGCGCCGCGGAGTCGAGCTCAGTCCGGATTCCGCCGCCGCAAAGATTGCGCTCTCCTATGCGCTTCAGGCCGACCTGAAGTTAGAGGCTGCGCGCGACACGCTACTGCATGCGGTTGAGCAGAACCCCGATGACGCCCTCGCCTGGTCCCGGCTCGCCGAGATCTGGCTGATGTTGGGGCATCGCGAGGAATCGCGCGCCGCCGCGGGGCATACCGTGCAACTTCAGCCAGCGCGGACGAAGGAGGCGAAGGCCGCCTTCGAGCAGGCCATCGCGCTTGATTCGGCGGATCCTCTCCCGCACTTCCGGCTTGGCCTTGCGAAGATTCGAGAACTCGTCCCTCGAAGGATTGATCGGGGTGGGTGGTTCTTTCTCAGCGACCCTGGTAGCCGGCACCCACAGGATCACCGCGCAGGCCAAGGACTCAGAGGGACTGCTTGGATCGGACGAAGTCGCAATAACCGTCGAGGCCACAATTGTCCCGCTATGTGAGCAGGCGGACAACGGCAACGTCCTAATCAATGGAACTGAGGTCAATTGCCCAATCGACGGAAGCCCTCGCGTCGTATGCAGTGCCGATATCAGCGAAGAGGCAGACAAGTTCGAGTTGTCCCAACAGGCGTGTTGCGTGTGCGGGGCCGTTGCCATCGAATGCAACCCGGATCTGCCTGCAGGCGCGACAGTGCTTGACGGCGAGCCAGGTCCTTGCCCCGTCGCCGAGACGAACAACAACCTACAGGTCCCGACAACCATCATGTTCAACAACGACCCGTACTACTGTGTGACCAGTGGAGGGGCGAGAAAATGCTACGCGTACTAAGGCGCATCTAGAATCAGGGACAAAGGAGCCGGGCCGCAGCGGATGCGGCCCCGCGGGCCGGTCGTCCTTCACCCGAGATCCCCCGGACGACCAGTGTGCACCTTGTGATCTCACGGACCTGTCGGCCCCTACGGCCGTGGATTAAGGATGGGAGCCCGTATTCTACTGTTACGAATACGCGAACAGCGTTGTGAGGAATTCTCCTTTGAATACGACGTTATATCCGAACGCGCCCGGCACCCATTTCATCCGTGGAACCGCCATCGAGCGTACGGACGGCGCCATGATCCCACACGAGTCGACCTCTTACTCTGCACAGGAGTATGAGACCTTCAGCTCACCTGTTATAAGACCACCAGGAAGTTGATTGGACTTCCTTACACCTATACCACCTGCAGTTAATCAACAGGCTTTCCGGTTCCACAGGGGGCCAACGAGCCCCCTGCTCTCGTTATGAATAACAGAGTAAAGAGTCTTGTCCCCGGACATTCAAGATCGCGCGGGGATTTCATCTTTTCCCCCTTTCGGCCCAATACGTTTTGCACATCAATGTAAACCAAGAAAACCTCTCGACCGATGAAAAAGATGAGTAATTCCGACGGCTTTGGCTATTTGCTCTTCATCCTTGGCCTTCTGCTGCTGGCGGCGCTTTTCCTTTACCTTGAGACCATTACCCACTACGAATTCCTTCTCCATCTCGCCGCCATTCCTTCATCAAGAGCTGCTTGTTTCGTTCGGAGCTGCGCTCACTCTATCTGACGAATTTTGGGGCGCTCGCGGATCCCCGGATCACCATGGAAGACCTCAAGACCGCGAACCCAAAGGAGTTGGCTGTCTGGCTGCAGCAGGTCAAGGACGCCAAATACCGATCGCCGGAGGCAATGGAGTCGGTCATCACAGAATACGTCAACGCCTATCACGTCTTCGATCGCTTTCTCCAATGGGCAATCGTCAATGATTGCGAACGGATCTTCCATGATATGATCTTGCTGATGCATTTCATCCACGATGCGAAATTGTTCAAGAGATCGCATCCGGAAAAGATGTTCATTACCCAAGCGTTGGAGAACCCCGAGCTCATGGAGAAAGTGAGAACCGTTCTGACCGCCGGCCTCACCAGCTTCTTATCGTTTTGCATCGATCTGAAAGTAGCGGAGCCCAGCGTATTCTTGACCCTAATCGAGGATTACCGGTTCTCCGCTGGGATGATGCCGGCCATCCCGGAAACAAATGCGACGGCGTAGCGTGCGTTAAGAGATTCTATACATGGCCCTACCCGTTCACGCTATCAATCCTGCTGCTGATCGAATAGTCCGAGTAGGCGCAGAATGTTATCGCGAGCCTGCTGCTCGTAGCGTGCATGGAAAAAGTCGCTGTAAAAGATCCTGGGTTTGCTCAGCATCGCGCTCAGAAAGGCGCGCTTGTTCCGATAGTAGTCATCCTCTGACCCCAGGTGCTCTGCCTTGAGCTTATCCGTGTCGCGCTTGTAACGCTCCCAGTCGCGACCGAAGCTTGCCAGATCGATGTCGCAGATGAACTGCTGATCGAGGTCTTTCGGCTCCTCTCGATGGGTCGTCGCCAGGATGAGATCGATCACGGCCGCGACGAAGGCGTCGTCCATGACCCCCTGCCCGCAATGGCGAAAGAACGCGGCGCTTCGCGTCTCATTGTCCACGTTTCCGGGGTCGTTGATAACGTCGTGAAACCACAGCGCCATTTCCACGGCATCGGGAAGACTGGTCTGGTCCCGCGCTAATTCCAGCTGCTCGAAGCAGTGGGCGAGGTGCTGTTCATCATGGTAATAGCGATGGGCTTCGGTGTAACGCGCTGCCATGGCATCCCATACAGCCTTCGAGTGATCCGCCGCGCCAGGGCTGAGGCAGCGACGCCAGAGAGCTAGGAAGCGGTCGCGGAGTGAGTCCGCACCCGTTGAACGGCTTCCGTTGTTACTGCCGGTTTCACTGGAATGCATAGGTAATCCCGCGATAAGGTCAAATAGATACCCATTTTCCATAATCATACAGGCGTGTGGCAAAGTGCGTATAGCGCATGTACGCGGGTATTGTGATGAGAGGGTTTATTCGGAGATTGAACGCACCTCAGTGATTCTTCTGGTTGGGCGGGTTGCCGACATCCGCGGGCGTCGAATCGCCTGAGCTCGTCGCCCATTCTCCGATTGAGAATCTAGGTTGGATCCGGAAGCTGCGGCCCAGGCGGCGCAGTGGTCTGGCGGGAACGCTGGGCGGCCAGGGCAGCGACTTCGGCACGGATCTCTGGGAATCGGCGGAGGAAGCGGTGGAAGTCGCGGCCGCTCAGCATTGCGAAACGGCTGTAGTCGAGGGCGGTGACGTCGGCCGAACGGCGGTCGCCGCTGAGCAGCGCCATCTCACCGAAGAACTCGCCGGGGCCCCGGGTGTTGATACGCCGCCCGCCAAGCGTGACTTCGACCTCGCCCTTGGAAATCAGGTAAAGGGCATCTGCCGCGTCGCCGGCCCTGATGATGCGCTCCCCGGGAACCGCCGTGTGCGGCTGAAAGTGCAGCACCAGGACCTCGCGCTGCTCGGGCGTGAGGCCGGCGAACAGCGGAAACCGAGCCGCAAGCTCCTCGGGGGTGAAGGTCTTGTGGGCATCCGCCCGCACTTCTGCCTGCTCGTGGGCCGCGTCGAGTTCCACCTGTAGCCGTCCGATCGCCGCCGTCCGCCCGTCCTCAAAGCGTTGCTTCAGTCGCGGTCTGGTCCCGACCCATGCGCTCAGCCGATCCGCGCCGGCGAACACAAGAGGATTCAGCGTGATCGAGAACAAGGCGCCGGCCAGGATAAGGTTGAACCCTTGGGCGTCCAGCAGACCGTAGGCGAGGCCCAGGCCGCCAAGGATAAAGGAGAACTCACCGATCTGCGCCAGGGCGGCGGAGACCCTGAGCGCGGTGGTGAGCGGGTATCCGAGAAGCAACACGATGGCCATCGCCACCGCGGACTTGCCAACAAGTATCAGCCCCAGGACAGCGGTGACCATGGCCGGCTCCTGCACCAGGATCCTGGGGTCGAAAAGCATACCGACCGAGACGAAGAACAGCACTCCGAAGGCGTCCTGCAACGGCAGCGAGTTGGTTGCCGCCTTATGGCTTAGCTCAGACTCGTTCAAAACCATGCCCGCGAAGAAGGCGCCCAAGGCGAACGAGACGCCAAACAGGGCCGCCGAGGCGAAGGCAATCCCGAGTGCCATTGCGAGGACGGAAAGGGTGAAGAGCTCGCGCGAGCCGGTGCGCGCCACTTCCCGGAGCAGCCAGGGCAGCACCCGCGGTCCGATGACCAACGCGGCAGCGATGAAGGCTAAGACCTTGGCCAGGGTGAGCCCGAGAGTCACGAGCAGACCCTGCCCGGGCGCGGCGTGGGCACCGGGATCAGCGGTACCCACCCCCAGGACCTCGACCAGGGCCGGTAGCAGGACCAATACCAACACCATCGCGAGGTCCTCGACGATAAGCCAGCCGATCGCGATTCGGCCGTTGGCGGTGGTGAGGTCGTTGCGATCCTCAAGTGCCTTGAGCACGACCACGGTGCTGGCCACCGACAGGCTGAGGCCGAACACCACACCCGCTCCCAGGTCCCAGCCCCAGACCTGGGTAATACCGATCCCGATGGCAGTGGCCACAAGGATCTGCCCCACCGCGCCGGGGATCGCCAGCCGCCGCACGGCCAGCAGATCGGCGACCGAAAAGTGAAGACCGACGCCGAACATCATGAGCATGACGCCGATTTCTGCCAGTTGGCCCGCGAGGGATCCGTCGGCGACGTAGCCCGGCACGAAGGGCCCGACCAACACGCCGGCAAATAGAAATCCCACCAAGGGCGGCAGGCGCAGCCTCTGGGCGAGAAAGCCGAAGCAAAATGCCAGCGCCAGGCCGACGGTGACGGTGGTGATCAGTGAAACGTCGTGCGTCATGAGCCTCCCCTGTTGTTTGCAATTTGACCGTTTCAAAGCCGATCGTGCGCCCGCCGAGTGAGGAAGGCATTATGCGTTGCTCGCAATGGCCATTCATAGTAGCTTCGCAGTTGAACACGGACGGGTGATTGCGAGTACCCTCAGTGATGGTATGGTCATCGGTTTTGACGTTCTTCCCGGATAGGCTCCCGATCCGTCGCGTGGCGAAACGCTCCCAACGTATCGACTCTAAACAAACTCTCTACAAGAGGAAGAATCAGAATGAATTCCTGTGGACTCTCAGTAAAAGATCTCGGAAAGATCAAGGCGCTCGCTGAAACAAAATACGTCAAGGCCGGGGAATGCATTTTTTGTGAGGGAGACAGCGCCGATTATGTCTATTTCATCGAGTCCGGCAGGATATCGATCTTCCTCGAAAAATTTACCGTCAAGGACGAAATCCATACTCTCGGACCTGGCGATTGCTTTGGCGAGATGGCGGTCCTGCTCGATGAGAAGCGAAACGCCTCTGCGACCGCAGTCGAAGATACCCGGTTCCTCACGCTCTCAAAGGACGCGTTTGTCGACTTGGTCCGCGCCGATCGCGAGATAGCCGATCAGGTTAACGCAATTCTCGAAGCCCGCAACGAAGAGCTGATCTTGCGAGAGACGTTGATCAGCAGCTCCGGAATCGACGGCAGACATTTGCATGTGAGCATCAAGGGGGATCCTTCCCTGCGGGAGACCGCGCTGTTTCGCGAACGCTACGAAAGCTTCGTTGACAAAGTGTTGCCGCAGCTATCGCCGAGCCTGGAAGAGCTGTTGATCAGGCGTTGCGTCTATCAGATTTTTATCGGTTTCAATAGCGGTGAAATTCGCACTGCGTCGCTCTTGAATCCATTCACCGACGAGATCCATCAGGTCGGAAAATTGCTGGACCCGTCGTATATCGACCGCCACTTCCCGGCAATTTCATACGAACGGAAGACCGACATCATCAGACATCTGTACCGGTATATAAAATCCGACCCCTGGTTCGGCACGCTGCCGGGCCAACTGAAAGCAATTTGGGGCAACTATTATGAAAATTGGCAGTGCGTCGCACCAGAGGAGATAGCGAAGATTGTGTCCAGTCTACCTACCCTGCGCAGAATCCAGAACTTCTACATGCGCAACGTGACCATCAGCGTCGTGCGGGATGCCATCCACATGCAGTTCAACTGCGACGGCACCCACATTGTCAGCGCAGAGGATTACGAGCACTTTCTTAAGGATAACTTGTAGTGCCAACGGCGCGATTGGCCTCGCGAGCGAATGCAGCGGACCTGGGCGTGGTTCACCCGTTGTCGCCATCGTCGCGGTCCGCGGGCCGGTACGGGTACAGACGCCAGACGTGAAGGGGCGTGCCACAAGGAGGCCGATCAGAAGGGGACCGGGCGGCTTCGATCAGCGGTCGGTTGGCACAGTCGAAGAAGATCCGTTCACCCGCCGCCGCCTCGAAGCCGGGGATCTGCGGCGGCGCCCAGCGGCGGGTCAGCAGCCAGAAGGGGTGGCTGATGGTGTCGGGCCCGACCGTCGGCGCGATCTGACCCCGCAGATATTCCGATGGACGGGTGATCCCCGGCCATTGGGTCGCCGCCAGATCCGGCTGATAGAAGCGCAGCATCGCGGTGTCCTGGTAGCGGTCCGCATAGACGGGCCCGTCGAGTCCAGCGGCGATGGCGGCGAGCTCACGGAATCCGTGGGTCTCCCGCAGGATGCGGTTCTGGCTGTCCTGTAGCGGCAGGATGCCGGTTGCCCCGTGGAGGCCGTAAAGGGTCACCAGCAGCAGATTCAGCGCTGCAGCGCCGACCACCCAGGTGCGAACGGTCCGCAAGAGCGGAGCGAGCAGCGGCGGCACGGCGAGTAGGTACATGGCGGGCCAATTGGCCTCCACGTCGCTGCCGAGCGACACCAAGGCAAAAAAGGCGAAAGGAAACAGAGCCGCAGCGAGTAACAACGCTCTGGCATGAGGTGCCAGTGTCGCTCCCTCTGATCGATCGCGGTGGCCCACGATCCACGGCAGGCTGAGGATCGGCAACGCAATCAGTCCCCAGAATCCGAGCTGGGTGCCGAGATAGCCGAGCAGGCTGGCGGCGCGCTCGCCGAAGGTGCCGGGACTGGATTGCTCGATGGAGGCGGCCGCGTCCCCGCTCCCCGCTGATGCCCCCTCCCCCAGTAAGGCCCCGGTCTCGGTCGCGAACCCATGCCCAAATTGAAACCGCAGGGTGAGCCAGTCGTTATTCGCGTTCCAGATCAGGTTGGGTGCGAACAGGAGCAGCGCCAGCAGGCCGCCGAGGTAGGGCCAGCGCGTGCGCAATGCACCCGGGTCGGCGCTCAGGATGGCCCAGAGAAAGACGGGGCCTATGACCACCATGGTGTATTTGCTGAGCAGACCGAGCCCGGTGGCAATGCCGGCGGTGAGCCAGCGGCGTCGCTCCCCTGCCAGGGCCCGTTCGGACTCGTGCAGTGCCAGTGCCCAGGCCAGGGTCAGCGGAGTGTCCGGAGTCAGGATGAAACCGCCGGCCAGGCCCGGCAAGGTGGTTCCGGCGAGCAGCACGGCCACCGCCAGATCGACCCGATCGGTGAGTCCGCTGTTTCGGTACAGACGCGCGAGTACCAGCAGTGTCAGGGTGCCGGCGAGCACCCCACCGATCCGGGCGGCCAGCGCCGAGCCGGGCTCCAGAAGGGTCCCGAGCCCCATGAGCGCCACGCCCGGCGGGTGGTCGAAATAGCCCCAAGCGAGTGAGCGCGCCCAATCGAAGTAATAGGCTTCATCCTGAGTCGCCGGCAGCACGGCGGCCATGGCCAGGTGCCACAGGGTCAGGCCGGCGATGATCGCGAGCGTCGGCAGCCAGGCGTTATGAATCGGGGGTGTAGCTAGGGGCCGGTCCAAGTGTCTATCTCGCGGGCGGGTGACCGTCGTCTCCCCTGGGTAGAATAGACGGACTTTGAGCCCCGGCAGCCGGGGCTCGCAATTCTAACCCATCACGTCAACGACGCCGCGACGCCCCAGGACCCAATCCATGCCGGACAGCTCTGCGCCTTCCCTGCCCTGCCCGCCGCCGGAGCTCGCCGTCGTGGTGCCCACCTATCGGGAGGCCGACAATGTGTCCGAGATCGTGCGGCGGGTCGACGCCGCGCTCCCAGGTGTCGACTGGGAGCTGATCTTCGTGGACGATGACTCACCCGACGGCACCGCGGAGCGGGTACGCGAGATCGCGCGCGTCGACCGGCGCATACGGGTCCTGCAGCGCGTCGGTCGACGCGGGCTCTCATCGGCCTGCATCGAAGGCATGCTGGCCACATCGGCCCCCTATGTGGCGGTGATGGACGGAGACCTGCAGCACGACGAGACCCTGTTGCCACGCATGCTGGTCGCCCTGAAGCGCGACGACCTGGAGATCGTGGTGGGCAGCCGCTATGTCGCGGGCGGCGGGGTTGGTGACTGGAACGCGCGTCGCCAGTCCATGAGCCGGCTGGCGACCCGGTTGGGCCAGATCCTGATACGGGCGGATCTCCAGGACCCCATGAGCGGATTCTTCATGGTCCGTTCCGAGGTGATCCAGGAGAACGTCCGGCGCCTTTCCGGCGTGGGCTTCAAGATCCTGCTCGACATCTTCTCGGCGAGCCCCCGCCCGTTGCGGTTCCGCGAGCTGCCGTTCACCTTTCGCCAACGCCAGGCCGGCGCCAGCAAGCTGGATAACGCGGTGCTCTGGGAGTACCTGCTGATGCTGATCCAGAAGCTGCTGGGCCCCATGATCCCGGTGCGCTTCATCGCCTTCTCGCTGATCGGGGCGCTCGGGGTCCTTGTTCACATGGCCGTTCTTTGGCCGGTGCTCAAGCTGGGAGGTGATCAGGCATTCCTGGCGGGCCAAGCGACCGCGGCCCTGGTCGCCATGACCAGCAACTTCTTCCTCAACAACATCATCACCTATCGCGACATGCGCCTGCGGGGCCGGGCGCTCCTGTGGGGCTGGCTGTCCTTCGTGGCCGCCTGCAGCGTGGGGGCCATGGCCAACGTCGGGATCGCCAACTACCTGTTCCAGGGCGGGCATTCGGGCTGGTTCGTCTCGGCGCTCGCCGGCATCCTGGTCGGCGCCGTCTGGAATTATGCGGTCACCGCCGTCTACACCTGGCGGCGGCCCCAAGCGGCTTGAGCATTCAGGCCGCCGGGGCCGGTAAGAATTACTGTTCCTGCTCGATCATGTAGACCTCGACCCGCCGGTTTTCTCGGCGGCCGGTGGCGGTCGCGTTGTCGGCAATGGGCCTAGACTCGCCTGCGCCCTCGGCAGCGAGGCGCTCCGGCGGGACGCCGCGCTCGATCAGTGCCTGCCTGACCGCCTCGGCCCGAGCCTTGGATAGCTCCAGGTTGATCTCGTCCGGGCCGGCGCTGTCGGTGTGGCCTTCGATGTAGGCGGTGAGCTTCGGATGCTCGCTCATGATCTGCGCGATTCGGTCGAGGCTCGGGAGCTCTCCACTGGGCAATACCGGCATGCCGCTCGCGAAATGCAGCTCGTCCTCCGCCAGGCTGAAGCAGCATGCCGCGATCGGTCTGGCGACCCCCAAGCTCGGCGAAAGCGGCTGTAGAGGCCCCGCACATAGCCCAGGGCCTGCTCGTTTGCCTCACGGTCCGCGACCCTGGCCGCCTCCGCCTGCTGACGCACCTGGGCGCACGCACTCTCGGCCTCTTGACGCACCTGGGCGATTGACTGCTGGGCCTCTTGACGGGCCTGGGCGAGTGACTCCTCTGAAGCACGGCGCTGATCATCGAGCTGCTTCGCCGCCTGAGCCCGCTCCGTCGCCAGGGTTTCCTCGAGGTTGGTGACGCGCCCCTGCGCCTCTGCGATCTGGCCCTCGAGCGTGCGCTTCTCTTCCGACGCCTGGAGCATCGAGGCGTCGAGCTCGGCCTGGGTCGCCGCCAGGGCCTCGACCCCGTGCTCGATCTTGGCGTTGAGGTCCGCCACCGTGACATTGAGCTTCCCCTGCAGGGTCGCCAGCTCGTTCTTGGCGCTCTTGAGGTCCTCGTCAAGGGCGAAGATCTTGCCTTGGGCCTCACTCATGGCGCCGGAATGTCTCTGTTCCGCGGCCACTCGCGCCTCTTCCGCGGCCTTGGCCTCGTCCGCGGCCTGCTCCAGCCGAGCGGCGAGCTCCGCCTCGGTCGCCTTCATCGCCTCCTGGGCCTGGGAGAGCGCCGCTTTCGTCTGCTCGCGGGTCTCGCGCTCGCTGACCGCCCGCTGGGTCAGGTCCGCCAGCTGGGCGGCCCGTTGCGGCTCACTGCCCTCGAGGGCCGTGCGGAAAAACTGAATCTGGTCGTTGAGCTGGGCCTCCTGGGCCTGGAGCTCAGCGGCTTGGCTCGCCTTCGCCTCGGCCAAGGCCTGCTCCTGTCCGTTGATCGTCTGCTGCAAGTCGCTCAGCTGCGCCTGTTGGGCCTCGAGCTGTGACTGCAGAGCGGCCTGGGCGTCGGCGGCCGCGCTCAGCTTCGACTGAGCGCCTGCTTCTCGGCGGCGTGCTCCGCACCGAGGGACTCGATCTGGGACTCGAGGTCCTGCTCCCTGGTCGCGGCCTGCGCGATGTCCTGATTGAGGCGCTCGATGTCGGACTGGCGGGCGGCAATCTCCTCGGTGGCGGCAGCCACACGGGCCTGGAGCGCCTGAGTCTCCTGGCGGGCCCCCCTGGATCTTGCCGGCCGCGGACTCGGCGTCCGACTTGGCCTGGGCCTGGAGCCGGGCATCCGCCGGAGCCTCCTCGTCATTCGCCGCCGCCTTGAGTTCAGATTCGACAGAGGAGGAGCCGTTGAAGCGGTCGGCGATCCTGTTCTCCCGGCCGTCCAGGCCCCGCTTGAGGGTTCCGTCGTACCAGTTGTAGAGGGCGTAGACGCCGATCAGGGCGGCAAGCAGAACCCAGGTGAGCGTCTTGTAGATGGTGTCTTTGAAGTCGGACGCGGCGTCGGGCATGGCTCCTCCGGTTCGGTCGAGATGGTGGTGGCTGATCGTTGTCGTTGCGGGAGCGACAGGATAGCCGATGCCGTGAATGGGGTGCGCCAGGGCCGGCGCTTCATGGCCCCATTCGCTTCGGATCAGGGTAACGTCTCAGCGGCCTGCAGACTGACGGATCACCCGATGCACGTAGGCGAGCTTGTCGATGGCCGGCTGGGGCAGCACGAAGGGATAGAAGTCTTGTTGGCCCATACTGCGATTGAGGCTGT
>CAVOUZ010000004.1:0-52714 GCA_963699735.1 uncultured Gammaproteobacteria bacterium | reverse complement strand
CGACGCGCCGGATGGGGCCAGTGGCCTTGAGCCAGACAATGCGGGGAACGGCTGCGCACGATGGGACAGCAAAGCGTCCACGCCCGTTGCTCACCGGAAGGCGCAACACCCGGCCAGTCCGAGAAGCGCTCATCCCAAAACACGGACCAGCCCTCGACAGTCGGATGGAGCCATCCTTTGAGACTTTCGACGCGTCTGACCTAAGCCGCGCCGAAGGTGGGCAGTTCTGTGTTTTCATTTGAGCCATAGAAGGTCCAAAAATCGGCACCATGACGCAGCAGAAGCGCCTGCCCGAGCCCCCTCCAACCGATCACCCCGATCCATTCCGGTTGAATGTTGCGCTGATCGCCGCGCTGACCCTTCTTGTGCTTTTTCTGCACTACCCCGGGCAGGCCTCTGTCGACACCATCTTGCAAGCGCAGGATGGCCTGAGCCGGATCTACGACTCCAATCAGCCGCCTGCCATGTCGTTTCTCCTGGCTCAGTTGACGTTGCCGGGCGTCCTTGCGCTCAACACCCTTCTCTTTTCGTTGTCTGTCGCGCGACTGCTGTTGCTGATGCCGCCACGGTATCGGAGACAGCGAATCGCCGTGATCTTCCTGTTTTCATTCCCGGTGCTGCTCATCTCGGTAGGCATCGTCTGGAAGGATGTCCTGTTCGCCCATGCGGCGCTTCTGGGCTTGCTCCTGCTTCCCGGCGGGCAGAGTCGTCACTGGAGCACCCTGGCGTTCGCCGCCGCGGCAGCGCTGGGCACCGCTGTTCGCCAACAAGGAGTGGCCATCGCCTTCATAGCGGCGCTCTATCTGTTACTCACTCCTGGGCGCGGTCTCGCGGGCGTTGCGCGCTGGAAAGCCGCCGCCCTCTGGCTCATCGTCTTCGTCCTCTGTTCCGGCGGACTCAAGCTGGCCGTCGACTCCAGCGGCGATACATCCAAGAGCGCTGCCTTTGTCGGCCCCTTTTATCAGCTTGCACTGTACGACCTGGCAGGCATCGCTCACGGCCAAGACCTGGAACTGAGCTTTCCCGCCCTCGAACGGTCCGCTCCCCACGTAGTGCCGGAGCACCGGCCAACGCGGGACAGGATCCTGATGGCACTCGACGGCTACAGTCCGGATCGCCAGGATCATATGGGGGCCTCTCTTGAAAGGGCTCAGGTCAGTTTTCCCCTGAAGGCGCTTTTCAGCGACTGGCTCGCGCTGATCCCCCAATATCCGGGCGCCTATTTCGCCCACAGGCTGGAGGTGCTGAGCTGGATCACGGGCTGGCATGACACGACCAAGTGTTTGCCATATGCACTGGGAATATCTGCGCAACCAGAGGAGATGGTTGCCGAGGTCGGGCTCGAGCCGGGGATCAATGCCCGGGCCCAGATGCTGGAACGACTTGGAAGCGCAACGCTGTTTCTCTTCCGCCCGGTGATCTACCTTCTACTCTCATTGGCCGTCGCCGGGTTCCTGATCAAGCGTGACTGGCGTCAACACCGGCTGATCATCACGATCCAGATCGCCGGACTGATCTACGCGGCCACCTATTTGTTCCTCGGTATCGCCTGTGACTTCCGCTACACCTATTTCTCAACCTTGACCGCCCTCTTTGGTCTGGCCTAAGCGTTCGTCGTCGGGTTCGCCGAGAAGTCGAGAGGTCCGCTGGAGTCGGATTGAAATAGAGGGGGACCTGGCATCTCGGGCCATTGAGCGGCAGGCGTCAGGTGGACTATCCAGCGGCAGTCCGATCTGACAGGCCCCGCGGTTTTCCGGTCAGCCGCCGGGTTGCCGGGTGGGGTCGGGCTTCAGCCGGCGGAACGCGCCCGGCCAGTTGTGTCCCGGCACGGCGAGCACAACACTCCCCGGAGATGGAAGCGGAGAAGCAACCATGAACCGTCTCGCCACCCCGACCGATCTCCTGTCCCGGCACCGCGCCGAGCCCGCGCCGCAACCTGCCGACGCACCGAGCGGGGGAACCTTGAACGCCGCCGTGTATCGGCTGCGATTGGTCATCGCCGTCGCGGCGACCGTTGCAGCAGTACTGGCCCTGGTCTCCGCCGTGGCGCCACCACCGTCTCAATCTCCGGAGCTCCTGCGGCTCCTGCGGGGCATGGTGCTGATCAAAGGAACCATCGCCCTGGCGGCTGGGGCGCTCGTCTGGTGGCGGCTGGGGCGCCCCATCGAAGCGACTCACGCAACGCGCTACACCGCGGCGCTGTGCTTGGCGGCGGGGGCGCTGGCCTGGCTGTGGGGGCTGCATCTGGTATCGCTGGGGAGCCTGCTCTTCTATGGCGGGCTTGGCGGACTCTACCTCGCCGGCCGGTCCGATCGGCTCCTTGGGCTCGGTTTCACCGCGCGGCGCAGTCGCTGAGCCCGTTGCACGAAGGGTGGGGTTCGGTAGAGGCGTTGCTCCCGCGCAAGCCCAAGACGGGGGCTGACGCTGCGCAGCCCTTGGTGCGGACCGATCGCTTCATCGGCACTTGGCCCGATCAGAGCTGGGAGCGGGCGCGGGCGCCCGACTCCCCGATTCCTATCCGTTGATCCTGCAGGTGAGGCGAGGCGCCGAAGTGGCCGACCCACAGGACGGCATGCGGCGTTCCCGGTGAAAGCGCTTCACCCTCGCTCGCCCACGAGCCACCAACCCGCTGCAAGCAGGAGCCCCGCGAGCACCACGGGCAGGGGGCGCTCCCAGGCCAGCAGCAGCAGGCCGATCAGGCTCGCGACGACGAACACCAGGGGCGGCAGCGGGTAGAGCGGCACCCGGAAGGGGCGCGCCAGGTCCGGCTCACGTACGCGCAGAATCCAGACCCCGGCGACGGTCAGCAGGGCGAACAGGGTGAGGGTAAAGCCCGCGAAGGAGAGAACGCCCTCGAAGGAGTCGGTGAGCACGAAGCCCAGGGCCAGTCCCTGATGGACCAGCACGGCGCGGGTCGGGGCGCCGCGGCGATTGCGTGCGGCCAGGGGACGCAGCAGTGGCAGGTCCTCGCCCATGCGCTCGAGCACCCGCGGGCCGGCCAGCACCATGGCGCTCATGGTCGAGACCAGGAGCAGACTGATCGCCAGGCTCATCAGGGCGCCGCCGGCCTGCCCGAAGACGGCACGGGCCGAGAGCGCCCCCACCTCCACCGTGCCCGCCAACTGCGAATAGGCCATGGTGCGCAGGAAGGTCAGGTTCAGCAGCAGATAGACCAGGGTGACGATCAGGGTCCCCCAGATCAGTGCCCGTGGCACCGCCCGCCGGGGCTCGCGCACCTCCTCCACCACGTAGGCGGCGGCATTCCAGCCGGAGAAGGCGTAGCCGACATAGATCAGCGAGACCCCGAAGGCCGGGGCCCAGATCGCCCCCCAGGTGGCCGCGGAGGGGGCGAGCGGCAGGCTGCCGGGGACCACGCCCTGGGCGAGGCCGGCAGCACAGAAAACGGCGATCACCATCAGCTTCAGCAGGGTGGACGCGACCTGGAAGCGCCGGCCCAGACGCAGGTCGAAGGCGTGCATGGCGGTGATCAGCAGCAGGGCGGCCACCGCCACCGCGGTGGGCCCGACCGGCGCGATCGCCGCCGTATAGCGCCCCATGGCCATGGCCGCCAGGGCCGTGGGGGCGGCGAAACCGACCGTCACCGAGACCCAGCCGGCCAACTGGCCGAGCAGCGGGTGGTAGATGCGCGACAGGAAGTGATACTCGCCGCCGGAGCGCGGCAGGGCCGCGGCCAGCTCCGCGTAGCACAGGGCCCCGCACAGGGCGACCAGGCCGCCCAGGGCCCACAGCAGCAAGAGGGCGGCCCCGTCCGGGACCCCCGCGGCCTGCAATCCCAGGGTCGTGAAAACCCCGGTGCCGATCATGTTGGCCACCACCAGCAGGACGGCGGTGCGCTGGTCGATGAACCGCTGCGGGTTGCTCACGGGCCCGATCGCTCGCTCGTCGGCTCTGGCGGGGCAGCGTTCATCGCGTGCTCATGACAGGAACGGGATCAAGCGGCCCGGGCACCCAGGTCGCGAAACTGCAGGCCCGCCAGCCGGGCGTAGAGGCCGCCCTCGCGCATCAGGCTGTCATGATCCCCGCTCGCCGCCACCCGGCCCTGCTCCAGCACCAGGATGCGGTCGACCTTGCGCACCGTGGCCAGCCGGTGGGCGATGACGATGCTGGTACGCCCCCGCATCAGGCGCTCCAGCGCGAGCTGGACCAGGCGCTCGTTCTCGGCGTCGAGCGCGCTGGTGGCCTCGTCCAGAAGCAGCAGGGCGGGGTCGCGCAGGATGGCCCGGGCGATGGCGATGCGCTGGCGCTGGCCGCCGGAGAGCCGTACGCCGCGCTCACCGAGATAGGTGTCGAAGCCCTGGGGCAGGCGCTCCAGGAACTCGGTGGCGTGGGCCGCGTCGGCGGCAGCGCGAACGGCCCTATCGTCCACGCCCTCGAGCCCGTAACGGATGTTCTCCCAGGCGTCCGCGCCGAAGATCACCGGGTCCTGGGGGACCATGGCGATGCGCCGGCGCAGGTCCCTCGGGTCCAGCTCGCGAAGCTCCATCCCGTCGAAGCGGATGCTGCCGGCCTGAGGGTCGTAGAAGCGCAACAGGAGCTGGAACAGCGTGGTCTTGCCCGCCCCGGAGGGGCCGACCAGGGCGATCCGCTCGCCGGGCGAGATCGCGACCGACAGGTCCTCGATCACCGGGAGATCCGGGTGGGCGGGATAGGCGAAGCGCACGCCGCTGAAGGCGACCTCGCCCCGGGCTGGTTCTGGGAGCGCGCCGGGCCTGGCCGGGGTGCGGATCAGGGGCTCCATGGCCAGGAGCTCCATCAGCCGCTCGCTGGCCCCGGCCCCGCGCAGCAGGTCGCCCACCAGCTCGCTGAGATTGCCCACCGAGCTCGCCACCAGCAGGGCGTAGAAGAGGAAGGCGGACAGCTCGCCGCCGCTCAGGGTGCCCGCCAGCACCTCGCGCCCGCCCATCCACAGCACCAGGCCGATCCCCCCGAAGGTCACCGAGATCGCCACCGCGGCCAGGACCGCCGCCAGGCGTGAGCGGCGCAGGGCGGTGTCGAAGGCCGCCTCCACCCGCTCGCCGTAGCGGGCCCGGTCCACCGGCTCGTGGCAGAAGGCCTGGACGGTACGGACGGCGTGAAGCACCTCGTCGGTGAAGGCCCCGAGGTCGGCGATGCGGTCCTGGCTCTGGCGTGACAGCCGCCGCAACCGATAGCCGATCAGCCACAGGGGCAGGAATACCAGGGGGGTGCCCATCAGCACCAGGGCCGTCAGGTGGGGGCTGGTCAGCGCCAGCATCACCACGCCGCCCACCACCAGGAGCAGGGTGCGCAGGGCCAGCGCGAGGGTCGACCCCACCACCGTCTGCAGCAAGGTGGTGTCGGATGTGAGGCGCGAGATGACCTCGCCGGTGCGGGTGGTCTCGAAGAAACCGACGTCCAGGCTCAGCACCCGCTCAAAGACCGCGCGACGAACGTCGGCCACCACCCGTTCACCGATCCAGGCGAGCAGGTAGGAGCGCACGAGGATGGCCCCGGCCATCAGAGCGACCACGCCGAGAAAGAGCAGGAGCGAGCGGTCCAACGCGGCCTCAGATCCGGTCGCGAGCCCACGGTCGACCACCAGGCGGATCACTTGACCGAAGGCGAGCACGGCCCCGGCGGCGGTGAGCAGGGCCAGGGTGGCGATCCCCAGCCGCCCGAGATAGGGCCGCAGGAACCGCAGCAGGCGCAGGAGCGGGCGCAGATCGCGGCTGATCGGGCGGCGCGGGGGCGGCGTCGGGCTTCGATGCATGAGCAGTTCCGGTTCCGGGAGAGCGGCGCGGATCTCAGCAGGTATGGGCGGGCGGTGGGCTTCCCAGGCGCGCGGGTGGCTTGGACCACTGGCGCCGGGAGCGAGCGCCGGTCCCAGTAGCGCCGCCCCGGCACGATTTGCCCGCATCGAAAGTCTCGCCTGGCTCGGGGACCCGCGAGCGAGACGGGCAGAGATCAGCGCCTGCCCTTGCCCGCGCCCTCGGGTGTGCGGGCGGCCGCGCGACCGCCCCCTCCGCCCCGCCGCTTCGGCGTCGCCGGCCGGGCATCCAGCAGACCGCTGGCGGTGCCGGAGCGCGATGCGGCCAGCGCCTGGCGGTAGCGGTTGCAGCGGTCGAGAAACTCGCGGGTGCTCTTGGGCATGGGGACCCGGGCGCGCACGATGTGAGTCACCAGATCGGTACCCTCGCGCAGCAGGCGGGTGCCCTCCAGGGCCTCGCGGATGGAGGCCGCGTCAGTCACCAGTGGGAGCTGGGGCTGGATGTTGCAGAGCCGCTCGCGGGCGACCACGAAATCCGCCCAGACGTCGAAGATATCGGGGTCGGTGCGCAGGATCTCGCATTTGCGCTTGGCGACCCGGATCAGCTCGTCGATGCGCGGGGCCACGTCGGTGATCTGAATGCTCAGCGCTAAGGCGTCCTTGAGGCCGGCGCCGATCCGGTCGATATCGCGCATGGTCATGGCCATCTTGACATAACGGCCCTCGTAAAAGGCCTCGATGGGGATGGAGAACGCCTTGAAGGGCTCACCCCACAGCTCGTCGATGCCCTCGTCGCCACCGCGGTGGCGCACCATCTTGCCCAGGTCCAGGGCCTCCATCAGACACAGGCCGCACTCGCGCATCAGGGTGTTGTCCGGGGTGATGGTCACACCGGCGGCCTGCAGGTCCACCAGGCAGGTGAAGATGTCCGCCGCGCGATTGAACAGGGCACCCGCCAGCATGGCCCCCTTGACCCGCTTGCGCTCCGTATCGGTCTCTGCCTGGTAGGCCGCGCGCGCCTCGTTCAGGCGCAGACCCGGAATGTTGATTCCGTGCTCCACATGGTTGAAAAGCCGCCGGGTCAGCGCCTGGATGAGACGCTTGCGGGTCTCCAGGTCGTCCGGCGGCGGGTCGTAGTGCTTGATCCAATAGCCGTCGTAGTAGACGCGCATTTCCCCGTCGATGTCGCGGCGGGTGCCGTTGGCCGGGGTCTCGGACATTTGGGGTTGACGGATCGCGGATTGGATGTGCGAAGTGTACCCAAGGTCGGGTCGGCGCACCGCGCGGGATGGGTCCGCCGCGACAGGCCCGCCGTTATCGCCGCCTGATGGTCCTGGCGCGTCGGGGTATGAGCGATCCGCGTTGTGACCGCCCCGGATTCGCCGCGCGCAGGGACGATACGGCAAACAAGGTTTTGCGCTCCTCGGAAAGGTTTGAAGGTTAGAATCCGGGCGCAAACCAATAAGAGCGAGGGGGCCGTCCGAGATGCTGACAAAAGACCGCTTTACCGCCATCGTCATGACCCTGGTGGTGTGGGGACTCGCGGGCGGGGTCTTCGGGGCCCTGTTCGCCGGGCTCCAACAGGTCCTGTTTGCGATGGGACTCACCGGCTGGCAGCCCCTGGTGCTCGCGGCGACGGCGGCGGCCATGACCACATCGGCCCTCTACAGCGCCATGCCGGTGGCGCTGACCGGGGCCATGGCCGGCGTGCTCGCCTCCATCGGCGCCCTGATCCTGCTCGGCCCGAACGTGAGGCTGCCGGAGATCGCCGGCATCGCCGCCCTGGCGGGTGTCGCCGGCGGGAGTTTCTATGCCTGGATGGCGGAGAGCGGCGGCGAGCCCCTGGTCGAGACGCTCGCCGGGCTCGGCTCTGGCCTGATCGCCGGTACGACCCTCGCCGTCGTGGCCACCCTCACCAGTCACCAGATTGGGACCTTCGTACTCGCCGCCGGCGTGGTGGCCTTGGTGGGCACCCTATTCCAGATCTCTCAGCGCTGGCTGATCACGGCCGGGTCCGGCTGGCTGCACGGGGGTCTGTCCGCCGCCGTGGTCGCCGGACTGACGGCCTCGCTGGTCGCGGCCAGCATCTGGATCCTCGGCGGAACCACGACCTTCACCCTCGACGGCACCACGGCGGACGCCCTGGGACAGATCCGCCACGAGATACCCGAGGGCTTCCTCGGCGGCATGCTCGGCGGGGCGGTCACGGGGGTCATCCTGGAGCTACTGGGATTTCATCTGGAGGACCATGCCTGAGGGCGTCGGGCAATAGCGGATAGGTCGCCGCGGCCAAGCGCGGTAACATCCTGCGGTCGCTTTGCATTCCGGGGCGGCAGGGACTCGATCCCACCCACTTAGAGGCAGACAGGAGAGAACCCATGAACCCGTTCGATATTCTCGGTGCGGTGATGCAGGCCGGTAGCTCACCCGCGGGCAACCGCATGGGCGGCGTGCTCGGTCAGATGATGGGCAGCGCGGCCGCACCCGGCGGCGCACCCGTCGCACAAGGCGGCGTGCCCGGTGGAATGCCCAGCGGCGCACTTTCCGACATGCTTTCCAAGGTCGCCGGCTCCATGCTCGGCGGCGCCCAGGGCGGACCTGGCATGGGAGGCGGACCCGGCATGGGAGGCGGCTTGCCAACCGAGATCCTCAAGCAGATCGCTGGCTCCATGTTCGGCGGCGCGGGCCCCAGCGGAAACGCCGCGGCCGGTGCCGGATCCATGGCGATCTTCGGCACCCTGGCGGCCCAGGCGCTGGAGATGGCCAAGTCCATGATGGGCGGCGGCCCGGCCGGGGGACAGGCCCCGGCAGGCGCAGCACCGGCGTCTACGATGGACGACCTCTCGGCGGTGATCGCCGGCATGAGGCCGCCGCAGAACCCACAGGAGCAGCAGCAGGTGATGGACATGGCGACCCTGACCCTGCGCGCCATGATGAACGCCATGAAGGCGGACGGTCGGATCGACGAGAAGGAGAAGGCTCAGCTGATGGGCAAGCTCCAGGAGGGCGGCATCAGTGCCGAAGAGCAGCGCTTCGTGAACGAGGAGATGCAGAGGCCGATCGACATCGACGCCCTGGTACGCGCCGTACCCAACAGCCAGGCGGCGGCACAGATCTACACCGCCTCCCTGATGGCGATCGAGGTCGATACGGACGCCGAGAAGCGCTACATGGCGGACCTCGCATCCAAGCTGCGCCTGGACCCCAAGGTCGTCGCCTACCTGCACGGGGCAGTGGGCCTGAGCTGAGCCTGAATGGCCGCGGGCCGGGCAGTCGCCGACCCGCGGTCACCCCCTTGCGGTCCGACCACGGAGCCCCGTCATGATCGAAATCCTGTTCTTCATCGCCGTCGGGATGTTCATCGGCTGGAACCTGCCCCAGCCGCCCTGGGCCCGCCAGCTTCAGGACAAGGCCGTGCGATTGTTTTACGGCCTGACCGACAGGTCCCGCTGAGGGACGCGCTGATCGAGTCCACTTGGCCTCTGGTGGGTCCGCCAGGCAACGGCGTGGCCTGCGGTCCTGACGTTCCGAAGCCCCTCTGCGCTCACACCCACTTCCCTTGAACGGTCGCGCCACCCCATACTTGGCGCGCGCTTTTGGCTTGCCAGGGCCCTTCTGCGCCCATCGCGCCCTCAGGATACCGAGACGCCCGCCGCGGCCGACCCACGGCGGGACGCCGCCAACCCAGCACCGACCACGACCGCACCGGAGCGCCATCCGATGTCCGACAGCCAGCCCGTCTCGAATCCGACCGCCGGTCCCGCGACCCTGACCCTGGGGGACACCCAGTATCCACTCCAGGTCATCGAGGGCAGCGAGGGGGAGCTCGCCATCGACATCAGCAACCTGCGCGCCCAGACCGGCCATATCACCCTGGACCCGGGATACGGCAACACCGGGAGCTGCGAGAGCGCCATCACCTATATCGACGGCGAGCAGGGGATCCTGCGCTACCGGGGGATCCCGATCGAGCAGTTCGTCGACAGCCCCACCTTCATCGAGGTGGCCCTGCTCCTGATCTTCGGCCATCTGCCGAGCCAGGGCGAATACGACGCCTTCTCGGCGGACCTCACGCGCTATGCCAACCTGGACGAGGGCATGAAGCACCAGTTCGAGGGCTTCCCCCGCAGCGCGCCGCCCATGGCCATCCTGTCGGCGATGATCAATGCGCTCTCCTGTTTCCATCCAGAGCTGCACGAGCTGGACGACGAGACCCAGTTCCGGCATGCCGCCGCCCGGCTGATCAGTAAGATCCGCACCATCGCCGCCTATGCCTTCCGGCACTCCCGTGGTCTGCCCTACATCTACCCGGATCCCAGCCTGCGCTACGTGCCGAACTTCCTGCACATGATGTTCTCCCAGCCCTACCGCCAGCACGTGTGCCCGGAGCTGGTGCGCAAGGCGCTGAACCTGATCCTCATCTTGCACGCGGACCACGAGCAGAACTGCTCCACCTCGACGGTCCGCATGGTCGGCTCCAGCGGCGCCAACCTGTTCGCCTCCTGCGCCGCCGGGGTCTGCGCCCTGTGGGGCCCGCTCCACGGTGGCGCCAACGTGGAGGTGCTGACCATGCTGGAGCAGATCCACCAGGGCAACATGACCCCGGAGGACTATGTGAAGCTCGCCAAGGATAAGGACAGCAAGGTACGCCTCATGGGTTTCGGGCACCGGGTCTACAAGAACTTCGACCCGCGTGCCCAGATGCTCGCCAAGGTCGCCGAGGAGCTGGTGCCCCAGCTCTGCGGCAACGACCCCCTGCTCGACATCGCCCGGCGCCTGGAGGACATCGCGCGCTCCGACCCCTACTTCATCGAGCGCAAGCTCTACCCCAACGTGGACTTCTACAGCGGCATCATCCTGCGCGCCATCGGCATCCCCACCAACATGTTCACTGTCATCTTCGCCATCGGGCGGCTGCCGGGGTGGATCGCCCACTGGTGGGAGCAGAACGAGGCCCCGGTGCGCCGCATCGCCCGCCCGCGCCAGATCTATACCGGCAATACCGTGACCGACTATGTCCCGATGGACCAGCGGGGTTGACCTTGAGCGCGCAACCCGACGCCCAAGCCGTCCGGTCCTACCTGCTCGGACTGCAGGACCGCATCTGTGCGGACCTGGAGTCGGCAGACGGGGTCGCGCACTTTCGTGAAGACGCCTGGGACCGCCCCGGAGGGGGCGGCGGCCGCACCCGGGTGCTCAGCGGGGGCGGCGTCTTCGAGCAGGGCGGGATCAACTTCTCCCACGTCTTCGGCGAGCGCCTACCGCCCTCGGCGACCACCGCCCGCCCGGAGCTCGCCGGACGCGGCTTCCAGGCCATGGGGGTGTCGCTCGTGGTACACCCGCGCAACCCCTATGTGCCGACCTCGCACATGAATGTGCGCTTCTTCATCGCGGAACAGGAGGGGTCCGAACCGGTCTGGTGGTTTGGCGGGGGCTTCGATCTCACGCCCTATTACGGCTTCGACGAGGACGCCGTCCACTGGCATCGCACCGCGCGGGCCGCCTGCGCTCCTTTCGGCGAGGGCGTCTATGGGCGCTACAAGCAGTGGTGCGACGACTACTTCTATCTGAAGCACCGCGCCGAGCCCCGGGGCATCGGAGGGCTCTTCTTCGATGACCTGAACGAGGGCGGGTTCGAGCGGTCCTTCGCCTTCATGCGCTCGGTGGGCGACCATTACCTGCCGGCCTATCTCCCCATCGTCGAGCGGCGCCGGGGCCTCGCGCACGGCGAGCGCGAGCGATCCTTCCAGAAGTACCGCCGCGGCCGCTATGTGGAGTTCAACCTGGTCTACGACCGGGGCACCCTGTTCGGACTCCAGTCGGGCGGGCGCACCGAATCCATCCTCATGTCGCTCCCGCCGGAGGTGTCCTGGCGCTACGACTGGCACCCGGAGCCGGGCAGCCCCGAGGCCAGGCTCTACGAGCGTTATCTGAAACCTCGAGACTGGATCGCCGAGGCAGGGCAGGCCCCCGAGTAGGTGGTGTCCACGCGGCCGGGTTGCCGAGCAGCTCAACCGGCGACCTCTCCCCTCTCCCGTTCGAATGGCCCCCGCTCGGACTCTGATTCCGGGCCTGAATCCAGCACCGCCGCCCTCGGCTCCTGGAGCGCCCGGGCGAGATCTGCCAGCGTCATGGCGCCGAGCGCGCTCGCGGCGGCCCCGTCGATGCGCTCCTCGATCTCCGCGATGCCGCGGTCCGGGGCCGTTCCGTGGCATCCACTCTCCTGCTCCTCGTAGCAGCGCACGCCGTCCAGCAGCGACTTGACCCGGATGGTGGCCGGCGCGTGCGCCGGCAGATAGTGGGGCGGGTCGTCCGCCGTATGGACGACGAAGCCCTCCCGCTCCAGCATCACCAGAATGCGCTGGATGTTGCTCTTTGGCACCCGCAGGGCCGTGGACAGGGCCTCGCCGGTCCAGGCTGCGGCCTCGTTGAGATGACTCCGGGCAATCTGACCAGCCACCAGCAGGGCCAGGCGCTCGCGCAGCCGGTTGCTCAGACGCAGGTCCCGGGAGCGGGTGGTCAGATATTCGGGGTGCTGGTGATAGAAGGCGACGCTGGCCCCGACCAGCAGGATCAGCCAGGCGATGTAGATCCAGATCATGAGCAGCACCAGGATCGCCAGACTGGAGTAGATGGCGGTGTACTGGGTGGACGTCGCCATGAAATGGGCGAAGACCCAGCCCACCGTCTGCCACAGGAAGGCCGCGACAAGACCGCCGATCATGGCGGATCTCGGCTGGACCCGGGCGTTGGGCACGAACACATAGACGAAGGCAAAGGCGAAGACCAGCAGGAGAAAGGGGATCAGACGACTCACACCCTCGATCAGGGTGCCAAAGGGCTCGATGGCGAGCACCGTGCTGACAAACTCGCTGCTGCGAACCGAGGCGGAGAGGCCAACCGCCGAGAAGAACAGGACAGGGCCGACCATCAGGACACTGAGATACTGGCCGAACCGCTGGGCGAATGGACGGCCCACGTCGGTGCGCCAGGTGTAGTTGAGCACCTGCTCGATCTTCTGGATCAGCGTGAGCACCGTATAGAGCAGGAAGACCAAGCCCACGGACCCCAGGACCCCGACCTGCATGTTGTCCACGAAACCGATGATGCTCTCGGCGATCTCGACGGACTTCTCGCCCAGGGGCTCGAGGGCCTGCAGCAGCATGGGCTCCAGTTGATTGTGCACCCCGAAGCCCTTGAGCACGGAGAAGCTCACCGCCAGCAGCGGCACCAGTGAGAGCAGGGTGGTGTAGACCAGGCTCATGGCCTGCAACGATAGATAGCCCCGGGTGAAGTCGCGCACCAGGGCGTAAAGCAGGCGCCCCAGCCAGACCAGACGCCCCTTCCATACCGGGAGTTGATCGAGCCGATCGGTCCACAGGAAGTCGTTGAGGCGCTGCGCGAACGGATGGGCGTGCTTCATTGGAACTCGCTGAACGGGCGCGGGATGGCAGACTGGCAAGGCGGGCAGTATACGCAAAGGGCGAGACCTGGCGGCCAATCAGACCCCGGTCTGCCGTCCCCGGCCCTCGCGATGCTATGGTTGCGCCCTTACATCGGTCTCGGCCCCCGCCCCGCGATCCACTACCCGACCAGGGGGCCCTTCACTCGTCGTTCAACCCATAGATCCGACCCGGAGCCGAGACACCATGAGATCCCTGACCCGAGCCCCCCGTCCCTTCATCTGGGCCCTGTCGCTCGCCGCCCTGGCCGCGGCGGGGCTGGGTCTGAGCTGGGCCGGCACCAGCACCGACTCCGCAGAGCAGAAGCTGACCGCGGTGGCGGACAAGCCCATGGCGCCCGAATTCGATCTCAAGGACCCGCGGGACCAGCCCCAACGGCTGTCCGACTACCGGGGAAGGCCCGTCATCCTCAACTTCTGGGCCACCTGGTGCCCGCCCTGCCGCGAGGAGATGCCCTCGATGCAGCGCGCGCACGAGGCGGTGTCCGGTGAGGGGATTGCCGTGGTCGCGATCAACGTCGGTGAGGACGCGGACACCATCGACCAGTTCCTGGCCGAGATGCCGGTGGACTTCCCGCTCCCCATGGATCTGGATTCCCGGGTCGTCCAGAGCTATCCGGTACGCGGCCTGCCGACCACCTTCGTGATCGACTCCGACGGTCGGCTGGCCTATGTGGCGACCGGTGGCCGCGAGTGGGACGACCCCAAGCTGTTGGACCGGGTGCGGGCGCTCAAGCGCTAGCTCATGACAGCGTTCCCCCGGCGGGCGGCTCCGGGCGCCGCGGATCGTTGCGCTTCTGCGTGAAGTCGGGATCAGCGCGTCTCGTAGAGACTGAGTCCCCGCCGCGCCGCCTCGACCAGTCGATCGGTAAGGGTGGCCGCCCGCACGGCGAAGAAGGGCACCCCGTGGAATCTCCACAGGTCCATGTCCCCGCGGCGCAGCAGCGACGGCAGCCTGCGCATATTCAGACGCCCCCCCACGGCGCTCCCGCGCAGCACCACCGGGATCTCCTGCGCGCCGTCCACCAGGGTTACCCTCAGTCCCGCGCCCTCGTTCCGGGGCTTCGCGAGGCCAGGTATGGCCTCTTTCACGATATGGTCGACGGCGTGGACCTGGGTGATGACGTCGTAGGACTTCCCGATCCCCAGGATCAGGGTGTCGCGACGGGACATGGTGTCGAAGGGGCTGCCGGGTCCCGCGACCGACTGGGCCAGCTCGTGGCCGGCGGTCAGCTCGCGGGCCAGCGGGCCCAGCGCCGAGATTCGATAGACGGGATGCCGGCTCTGGAGCACCCCGCGATGACGCCGGAACAGCTCGGTGACCAGCCCCATCTGCGAGGGGGTGCGTCGCAGATCGAATCTGGGGTCGCGGCTGAACGTCTGATGCACGGTGCCCACCTTGGGATCGCCGAAGAAGAAGGCGGGCATGACCAGGGTGCGCTCGGGGCCGCAATAGTCGATCAGCATGCGCACCAGCTCCAGGGCATTTCCCTGGTACATGGGCTCCATGTGATTGACGGAGCTGTGCACCATGAGGATCTCGAAGTCGTGCCCGATGCGCGACTCCAGATGGTCCCTGAGCTCATCCGTGCCGAAGCTGCCGTAGAGGCGCCTGGTCAAGCCCCCCAGGGCCTTGCGGGCCCCAAGATAGCGGCTGCGCAGGGCCTTGAACCGCTCCCTGGAGGCGTGGCGCAGCAGGACCTTGGAGACCGAGTGAAGAAGGTCCATGGGGCGCCGGCGCTACTGGATGCCTTGGCTCTCGAGATAGCCGACGATCGCCGCCACCGACGACAGCCGCTCGAAGTCCTCGATCTCGAGCTGGATATCGAAGGTCTGTTCCAGCGCCATCATCAGATTGACCTGGGCCAGCGAGTCCCAGGCCCCGCAGTTCTCGGCGGAGGTCGCGGGCGTGACGTCCGACACGGACAGATTGAGGGTCGCGGCGACGGTGCTTTGGACGCGTTCAGAGAGACTCATCAGATTCACCAAAAAACATCGCAGAGAAATCGGGAACGGGGCGCCTGGGGACGACCCGCGCAGAGGTCAGGCGCCTGGGTTTGTCGAGAACCCGTCGAGCTCCACCGCGATCGCGTAGGTGGACTGCGCGGCCGGGGGGGTGCGCTCGAGGTCGCGCTCGAAGCGGCCATCGGCGCGGCGAAGGAATCCATGTCCCGGCAGGAAGGCCTCCACCAGACGATTCTTGGCGCTCGGCACATAGTCACCAATCACCTGCCGCACCCCGAGACGCGCGAGGTGCCCCAGCAGGGCCTCGAGAAAGGCCGACTCCGCCCGGCGCCCGATGACGCGGCACGACATCAGCAGGCTGTCGATCTCGGCCGTTTCGGCATCCGTCAGGCGAATCAGGCCGAGGCCGACCACCCCGCTGTCGCCGAAAATATCCTTGAGCGAGAAGCTGGCGACCACCCAATCGGGCGAGTCGATGAAGGCACGCATCTGCTCCTCGCTGTAGCGCCGGGTCGTCAGGTTGAACTGGTTGGTCTTCTGGGTGAGCTGGGCGAGCCGGACCAGACGCGGGGCGTCGTCGATGGCGACCGACATCTGCATGTTGAGCGAAGCCAGGTAGCCGTCGATGCCGTCGCCCTCCCCCAGCGCCTCCCTGTGCTCCCGGCGCTGGCGCTCGGAGGCATACATCCGGGTCTTCTCCAGATCCTCCGCGGTCAGGGCCAGCACCTCGAGACGGGCGATCCGGTCCAGGCATCCGGGGATGTCCAGCGGCCGCGACGGGATCTGAACGACGGTGACCTCGGGCAGGTCGCGCCTCAGGGCAAAGCACTCGTGGTCGCTGTCGTCGACGAAGACGAAGGAATCGAGTCCCAGGTTCAACTCCTGCGCAATGGACTTGAGGTTCTCCGATTTGGACAGCCAGTTGACCCGTCGAGCGGCAAAGTGCCGGTCGCGCAGGATTTGATGGGGATGCGCGGTCAGTACCTCCTGCACGTCTTCCCAGTTGTTCTTGCTGCACAGCACCAGGATGAATCCGCGCCGCTGCAGCTCGAGTAGCCGCCGCTGGAAATCCAGATAGACATTACCGGGATACTCGTGCCCCAGGGCGATGCCATTGATCCCGTCCTCGCCGATGACACCGCCCCAGAGGGTGTTGTCAGCGTCCAGTGCAATGACCTTGGCCTTCGGCGCCCGATCGGCGACCGCCAGGGCCAGGACCCGACGCGCGAGCTCGAGCGCCGCGGCGGGCCGGAAGGGATAGCGCGAGCCATACCAGAACCGGGTATCGAAGAATCGATCCCGCCCTAGATCCAGCAGCATGGCATCCAGATCCAGCAGGACAGTGGCACTCAGTTCCTCGCGCAAGCGCCCGGCGAGCCCGGCCTTGAAACCCTGCCACCAGCTGGCCTCCGATTGCTCCGCCTGGGCATCAAAGAGCCCGAGTCCCGCCGGAAGCAGGCGCGGCAGGATGGTCACCACGAGACGCCCGCTGACGTGGGCGCGAAACCGGCCGAGGATCCCGCACAACCGATCGATCGATTCCCTCGCCAGCGCCTTGCGCTGCTCGCCGTCCAGGGCGCAGGGCGGCAGGGCCAGATCGGGGTGCAGATCCGACTGCTGCAAGAGCAGTAGGGTCAGATTGGGCTCGTGGCTGACCAGGCCTGAGCCGGGCTGCGCCTCCAGGAGGTTGAGACCATAGGGGGCATGGTAGATCGACAACCCAAGCCCCTGGATGGCCGCATGTAGCTCGAGCCAGGGATCGAGCAGATCGCTGGTGTAGCTATGGACGACCCCGATCCGCAGCTCCCCCTGGGGCGGCCCCAGTCCCCTTAGGTGGCGCGCCAACAGCTGGGCGTTCGGCAACGACAGGTCCGGCGGCAACAGGCTCGGCGTCTCGATCAACTGGCGCCGCGACTCGACGCTCAGCAATTGCTCCAGATTCAGGGGTTTCGATGACACTTCTTGGTGATCCCGGGATTGCTTGCGCCTGCCTGAGCGGAGCCGCCCTCACAGGGCCCAGACGCGATCGTTGATCCCGTTGGCGAGGCTGCGCTGCAGGGATCGATCCGTGCGGCCCGCCAGGGCGCCGGGAACCCTCTCGGGGTCTGGTGGCGAAGCGGCCAGGGCGCCGAACGTCGCGACCTCGAAGGCGTCGCGGTTTCGGTCGAGAAAGGTGCAGAGCCGCTCCAGCCTGGCCTGTACCAGGCGGTTGCGCTTGATCTTCGGATAGGTCCAGTGGGTCTTCTTGATGAACTCGAAGGGGTGGGTCAGGATCACCACATGACCGAGTCCAATGCGCCGGGCCTGCTTGAGCAGCGCGATGAGCTCGCCGCTGGAGCAGGCCGTCAGTTGCATGGGGCGGAAGCGCCCCCGCCCCACCGGGCCCGGATCGGTAAAGCAGGTGACGGGCAGCTCACTCACCCCCTCGACGCGCAGGACGCCGCCGCCGGATCGCAGCTCTGGTTCCGCGGGAGGGCGTCTGGAGCCGATGCACAGGTTCGACGACAGATGCAGCCCACAGCGCGCCATGGCGCGAAACAGGGCCCGGTTCGCGGCGAAGCTCCCGGCGCGCAGGGCAACCGCCCTGACCCCTGTCCAGGCCTCGATCTGAGAGCGGGCGCGTCCCAGGATCTCCACCAACCGCTCCTCCGGGATATCGGAGAGATTGCCGGGGACCCGGTTCTGCGCGTCCAACCGGTCGCCATCCCAGGACAGCCACTCGGGGTGGACGTGTATCTGCACATCCTGTCCCGCCTCGAGCAAGGCCTTGACCTGGTCACCCATGGGCTTCGGCCCGAAGTACGACGGGTGCATCGCCTCCACGAAGAAGGTGGCCGCCATCTGATGGCGGCCAAGCGTGCGCGTGAGAAATCCCAGGCCTTCGCTTCGGCCCTCGACGTCGCAGATGACGACCGGATCGAAGAGCGGCCGGTAGCGCTCGGGTTGTTCCATCGCCCCGGCCATGGTGGGCTCGGTATCGACCGTGATGAAAACCCGCGTCCTGTCAGCGGCCATTGTGGAGCTCCACAGCAATCCCTCAGCCGATCACCGCTCGACTCGATTGACCTGCATCCGCGGACAAGACTGGATGGCCTGGCCCTGCCCGGGCCCGCCCCGCTCGCCAATGGACGGCCTTCGACTCAAACGACCTCGAAGGCCCAGGATCATAGCCGCAAACAGTTCCGGCTCCAAAGTTTGGAGCCGTCCGCGAGCCGGCCTGAGCGTCGTCGTCTCCCGCTCGCCAGGCGCCACCAGCGTTGCGAGCCGGGGTACCATGTCCTTGGACCCGCGCGGCTCGCGTCAAACCGTCGCGGACGTCCCCCTGAACGGCGGGCTGTCCGACAGGCGGCCAGTGGCGCAGCCCAAAATCCAACCGACCGATCATCGAAGAGCATGACCTCAGACCAGTTCCCGAAACACATCGATTGGCCCAGGCCTCCTGATCAGGGGGAGAGCGGGCACTTCATACGCTTCCATCACGTGGGTTACGCGGTCGCCGATATCCAGTCCTATCTGGATGACTTCATGGGGCCGCTGTTCGCGCCCCTCTCGGTGACCGAGACGGTGGAGGACCCGGTGCAGCGGGTGCGCGTGTGCTTCGTCGAGATGCAGGGCGGAACCCTCATCGAGCTCGTCGCCCCCCTGGGCGAGGACAGCCCCCTGCACCCCTTCATCGGCAGCCAACGCGGCGGCCTCTATCACCTGTGCTATGAGGTGGACGACCTGGAACGGGTGATGGCCCAGTTTCGCCGGCAGCGCTGCCTGCCCCTGGGCCGGCCGGTTCCGGCAGCGGCCTTTGGAGGGCGCCGGATCGTCTTTCTACTCACGCCCCAGCGGGACCTGATCGAGTTGTTGGAGGCGGCGCAACGTCCCGAGTGATCACGGCACGGGCCCTGATGTGGGCGAGGAGATCGGCCCCTTACCCGTCGGGCCCAGGGCGCCGATGGTAGACTGACGTCCGCCGACCTGCCCGGCCTTCGATAACCCCCGACATGGGCGAATCATCCGTGGATCCTCGCTTCGTCCATCTGCACCTGCACACCGAATATTCACTGGTCGACGGGCTGGTGGGGATCAAGCCGCTGGTGAAGGCGGCGGCCGCGACCGGCATGCCGGCGGTGGCGGTCACCGATCAGGGCAACCTGTTCGCCCTGGTGCGCTTCTACAAGGCCGCCGTCGCCGCCGGCGTCAAGCCCATCGCGGGGGCGGATCTGTGGGTGCGCAACCCGGCCGATCCCAACAAACCCCATCGACTGGTCCTGCTGGTCCAGGACAAGACCGGCTACGGCAATCTCACCCGGCTGATCTCCCGCGCCTATGTGGAGGGCCAGCATCTGGGGGTCCCCCAGGTGGAGCGCGACTGGGTCGCCGAGTCCGCGCAGGGGCTCATCGCCCTCTCGGGCGGGCCGGGCGGCGACGTGGCCCAGGCCCTGCTCGCGGGCAATCGCGCCGAGGCGGAGCAGCTGCTCGGGCACTGGCTCGAGGCCTTTGGCGACCGCTTCTATCTGGAGCTGATCCGCACCGGACGCGAGCCGGAGGGGCGGCTGATCGAGGAGACTGTGGGGCTTGCCGCCGCCAGGGGCGTCCCGGTGGTGGCCACCAATGACGTGCGCTTCCTCGCCCAGCCGGACTACGAGGCCCATGAGGTGCGGGTGTGCATCCACGAGGGACGCACCCTCGACGACCCCCGCCGCCCCCGCCGCTACAGCGAAGAGCAGTATCTGCGCAGCCCCGCGGAGATGGCCCTGCTGTTTGCGGATCTCCCCGAGGCGCTGGAGAACAGCGTGGAGATCGCCAGGCGCTGCAATCTGGAGCTGCGCCTGGGCGAGAACTTCCTGCCGGAGTTCCCGGTGCCCGCGGGCCTCACCATCGACGAATTCTTCGCCGCCGAGGCCCGCAAGGGCCTGGAGCGGCGGCTCCAGCGGGCCGCGACGACGGCGTCCGGCGATCCGGCGACGCAACCGTCGGAGCCCCGGCGCATCTACGAGACGCGCCTGGACCTGGAGCTCGGGGTCATCTGTCAGATGGGCTTCCCCGGCTATTTTCTGATCGTGGCCGACTTCATCGCCTGGGCGCGGAACAACGGCATCCCGGTGGGCCCCGGACGCGGCTCGGGCGCCGGCTCCCTGGTCGCCTATGCGCTCGGCATCACCGACCTCGACCCCATCGAGCACGAGCTGCTGTTCGAGCGCTTCCTCAACCCGGAGCGCGTGTCCATGCCCGACTTCGACGTGGACTTCTGCATGGAGGGGCGCGACCGGGTGATCGACTACGTCGCCGGGCGCTACGGGCGCGACGCGGTCTCCCAGATCATCACCTTCGGGACCATGGCGGCCAAGGCGGTGGTGCGCGACGTGGGCCGGGTCATGGGCCACCCCTACGGCTTCGTCGACCGGGTGGCCAAGATGGTCCCCTTCGAGCTCGGCATGACACTGGAGAAGGCCCTCACCGAGAGCGACGATCTGCGCGCCGCCTACGAGGACGACGAGGAGATCCGCAATCTCATCGACATGGCCCGCAAGCTGGAGGGGCTGACCCGCAACGCCGGCAAGCACGCCGGCGGCGTCGTCATCGCCCCCACCCGGCTGACCGACTTTGCCCCCCTTTACTGCGAGCCCGGTGGCGACAACCTGGTTACCCAGTTCGACAAGGACGACGTGGAGGCGGCGGGCCTGGTGAAGTTCGACTTCCTGGGCCTGCGCACCCTCACCATCATCGACTGGGCGCTCAAGACCGTCCGCGAGACCCTCCCGGACGGGGCCCCACCCATCGACATCGGGCGGATCGATCCGGCGGACTCCGCCTCCTTCGATCTGCTCAAGAGCTGCCGGACCACCGCCGTCTTCCAGCTCGAGTCACGCGGCATGAAGGAGCTGATCAAGAAGCTCCAGCCCGACTGTTTCGAGGACATCACCGCACTGGTGGCCCTGTTCCGCCCCGGGCCCCTGCAGTCCGGCATGGTGGACGACTTCATCAACCGCAAGCACGGGCGCGCCGCGGTGGCCTATCCGCACCCGGACCTGGAGCCCATCCTCAAGCCGACCTATGGGGTCATCCTCTACCAGGAGCAGGTGATGCAGATCGCCCAGGTCCTGGCCGGCTACACCCTGGGAGGGGCCGACCTGCTGCGCCGCGCCATGGGCAAGAAGAAGGCGGAGGAGATGGCCAAGCAGCGCGCCATCTTCCAGGAGGGCGCCGTCGCCCGCGGCGTGGACCCGGACGTGGCCGCCTACATCTTCGACCTGATGGAGAAGTTCGCGGGCTACGGCTTCAACAAGTCCCACAGCGCCGCCTACGCGCTGGTCTCCTACCAGACCCTGTGGCTCAAGGCCCACTACCCTGCCGCCTTCATGGCCGCTGTGCTCTCCGCGGACATGGACAACACCGACAAGGTGGTGACCCTGATCGACGAGTGCCGGGTCATGGGCCTCAAGGTCGAGCCGCCCGCCGTCAACCGTTCCGCCTACCGCTTCACCATCGCCGATGAGGGCACCGTCATCTATGGGCTCGGGGCCATCAAAGGGGTCGGCGAGTCCGCCATCGAGGTCATGCTCGAGGCGCGCCGCTCGGGCGGCCCCTTCCGGGACCTGTGGGAGCTCTGCCGGCGCATCGATCTGCACAAGGCCAACCGCCGGGTGCTCGAGGGCCTGATCCGCGCCGGGGCGCTGGACGGGCTCGCGCACAATCGGGCGACCCTGATGGCGCAGCTTCCCATCGCCCTCAAGGCCGCCGAGCAGCATCGCGACACCCAAGCCGCCGGCCAGGGCGACCTCTTCGGCTCCCTGGAGCCCGCCGCCGCGGCGCCGGACCCCCAGCTCGCCAGCGAGTCCCATGAGGACTGGGATGAGGAGCAGCGGCTCCTGGGTGAGCGCGAGACCCTGGGACTCTATCTGACTGGCCATCCCATCCACCGCTACGACGCCGAGCTTGACGCCATGGTGGGCGCCAACAACCGGATCGCGCGCATCCTGGAGACCGAGCGGCCCGAGCCGCCGGCCCAGGAGAGCGGCGCCGAGGACGAAACCGGGGGGGGCGCGCGGGGCTGGCGCAGACCCTGGCGCGAGCGCGAGCGCCGTGTCGTCGCCGGCCTGGTGGTGAGCGTGCGCCACGGCAAGACCCAGAAGGGGCGCATGGGCTCGGTGCTGCTCGATGACCGCACCGGGCGCATCGAGGTGGCGGTCTTCGCCCCCGTCTACGATCAGGTGCGCACCCTTTTGGTCCCGGACCAGATCCTGGTGGTCACCGCCAACCTGAGCTTCGATGACTATCGCGACGCCTGGTCCCTTCGCGCCGAGGACGTACGCACCCTGGAGCAGGCCCGGGAATCCGAGGCCAGCCACCTGTCGCTCAGGCTGGACCTCTCGGACCCCAGGGAGCATCGGCGAGGCAGCACCCTGGCGGACGAGCTCAGGGCCGTCCTCGAGCCCTACCGCGGCGGCGACCTGCGGCTGCTCATCGACTACCGCCGCCCGGGCGCCCGCGCCCGCCTCCTGTGCGGCGACCCCTGGCGTGTCCAGCCCGCCGACGCCCTGCTGAAGCGCCTGCGCCGCCTGCTCGGCGACGAGGCGGTCGAGGTCGCCTACGAGCAGCGGGCGCTCCCGGCGGAGCCGGCACGCACCAGGCCCCCGCGCCTGAGCCTGGTGAAATGAGCCCGCCGCTAGTCGGTTGCAACTGCCCGCGAACAACCCTGAAACGCCGGAACAACCCATGACCAAGATCAAACTCGGCATCCCCAAGGGCAGTCTGGAGGAGGCCACCATCGGCCTCTTCCGCCAGGCCGGCTGGACCATCAGCCCGCGCTCGCGCAACTACTACCCGGAGGTGGATGACCCTCAGATCGCCTGCGCCCTGGTGCGGGCCCAGGAGATGGCCCCCTACGTGGCCAACGGCACCCTGGATCTGGGACTGACCGGGCTCGACTGGATCCTGGAGACCCAGGCTGAGGTCCGCGAGATCTGCACCCTCACCTACTCCAAGAGCTCCAATCAGCCGAGCCGCTGGGTGCTGCTGGTGCGGGAGGACTCGCCCATCCGCTCGGTGGCTGATCTCCAGGGATGCAAGGTGGCGACCGAGCTGACCGGCTTCACCCGCCGCTATCTCGCGGAGCGCGGCATCCAGGCGAGCGTGGAGTTCAGTTGGGGCGCCACCGAGGCCAAGGTGGTGGAAGGGCTGGTGGATGCGGCGGTGGAGATCACCGAGACCGGCAGCACCATCCGCGCCCATGGGCTGCGCATCGTCGAGGACCTGCTCTACACCGATACCCGGCTGATCGCCAACCCGGCGGCACTGGAGGACCCGCACAAGCGGGCCAAGATCGACCAGATCGCGCTCATGCTCCAGGCGGCGCTGGCGGCGCGCCACAAGGTGGCCCTGAAGCTCAACTGCCGGGCCGCCATGCTCGACGAGGTGGTGGCCCTCCTGCCGAGCCTGCACGCGCCCACCGTCAGTCACCTCTACGACCGCGAATGGCTGGCGGTCGAGACCATCGTGGACACCGATGCGGTGCGGGAGCTGATACCGCGCCTGCGGGCAGCCGGCGCCGAGGGCATCCTGGAGTACGAGCTGCGCAAGATGATCTGAGCGGTGCCCCGACGCCGCGGGGCGACGGCCCGAAGATCCGTTTTCCGCGGATCCCGGGGTTACGTCAGCGGTCAGGTCCCAGATAGGCGTCCAGCAGGGCCGCCCATTCCGGGGTCTGGAGGATGCCCAGGATCTGGCGGTTGAGCTGCTCGCGCAGGGGGGAGCCCGACGGGAGCGCGATCCCGTAATCCTGGCGCAGGAAGACGCTCGGCAGGACCCGGAGCTGCGACGGATAGCCCTCGTTGACCAGGTAGCGCAGGATGGGGGCGTCATAGACCACCGCATCCGCCTGCCCGGCGGCCAGCTCCCCGAGGGCCGCCCCCAGATCGGGGGCGGCCTTGTAGGGGATCAGCTTTTCGCTAAGAAGAGCGGCGCTGGTGCTGTTGCTAAGCGAGAGGACCCGCTTGCCGCGGAGATCCTCGACCCCGCGGATGGACTGGTCGAGCTCGCGGACCGTGAGCGAGCTGGTGATCGCCGCGGTGAAGCTCGAGATGAGAATGATGCCCGCGAACATCCACACCAGCCCGATGATCCGCCCGGGGAGGGTCACAGGGGCCTTGTCGCCGTAACCCACGGTGGTCATGGTCACGGCGGACCACCAGATCCCTGACCCGATCCCTTCGATCGGGTCCTGCTTGAACTGATCGTTACGCCGGCGCTCCACCAGCCACACCAGTGCGCCCACCAGGGCGAGCACGCCCAGCAAGGCCGCCATCGCCTTGACGAAGGGTCCGGAGACGATGCGCTTCATGGCCGAGAGCCAGGTCACGTCGCTGCGGTAACGCACCGCGACACCCAGTCCCGAGCTGTAAAAGGGGTGGGTGAAATCCATGACCTCCTCGCGCTCCGGAGTGATGGTGAGCGCGGCGGCGGCCCCATCCACCTCGCCCCTGCTGGTCGCGTCCAACATCTCGGCGAGACCCATCTCCCGGAGATCGATCGCGAGCCCGACGTTGGCGCCGGCCCGACGCAGCAGCTCGATGGCGATGCCGTCCCAACCCCCCTCGACCTTGATCGCGAAGGGCGGGACCTGGCGGGTCGCGAAGGTCGCGTGACGGGTGCCGCCTTCGGTTGCGCCCACGGCTGCGGAGGTGAGCGCCAGCAAAAGGGCGAGGAGGATTCGGGCAGTCGGGTGCATGACGTTGAGCTCGCAGGGACTGGACCTGGGGTACCCCAGGAAAGGGATGGCGTGCATCATACCCAGCAAGGGCCCCAGGATCCGTCGCGATCCGTCCGTCGCCATCCGCCTGACCTCGCCGGGTCGATGAACCCAGAGCAATGGGTTGCCGCAGGCGACGGCGGCCCGGGAGGCACGTGGCGGGCGAGTTGCGCACCGAGCACGAGAACGACAGTAATGAAAAACCCGACACCCCTGACACTCCTTCTGCTCCTCGCCCTGTCGGCGGCCTTCCCGAGCGCCTCCACCGCCATCGAGCTCCCCGATCTGCGCGAGATCCAGGCCGAGACCCTGAAGCTGCAGCGGTTCACCGGCGAGGTCGACGAGATCGTCCAGCGCAGCCTCGCACGCGGACGGGCACTGGAGCATCGCCTCGCGGACCAGGAGATCAATCTCGAGGGATCCCGAGTCGATGCCGAGATGCTGCGCGCGGCGCGACTGGACCTCGATTCGATGCAGTCCCGGGTCGCCGTCATGGAGGGCCGCGTCGAGCAGCGTAAGCTCGCACTCGCTCGCATTGCCGCCCAGATCGAGGCGCTGAAGTCGGATCTCGGCGCCTCGGGGCGCCCGGACACGGAGCTCCTGCGCAAGGAGGCCGGGCTCGAGCTGCTGCGTGACCAGCAGGAGGCGACCGCATCCAACGCCCAGGCCCTGGAGCGACTGATTGCGGCCGCACGCCGCAATGTGGAGCTGCTGACCCAGCGGCTTCGCCTCCTGCAGACACGGCTGCAGCTCGAGGCGATCGACACCGCCGCCCTGCAGACCCAGGACAAGCGGGTCAGGATGCTCCAGTCTGTCATCACCGACTTCCTGTCGCGGGCGGCCCGCACCGACCGGGATGCCGAGGCAATCGTCGGAACCGGGCCCAAGGATCGGGAGCGCCAGCGTGTCATCGCCATGAACGCAGACGATGCGGTCACGCGCGGATTCCTGCGCCAGAACGACCTGGAGCTGGTACTCGCCGAGAATCGCCTGGACAGCCTGGTCGCCCTGCGCGACGACAGCACCATGCCGCTGCACGTGCTCGAGGGTGGACAGCGTAAGCTGCGGGAGATCGAGCGGACCCTCGACCGGATCGACGCGAGCCTCGGTGACCAGCTCGGCATGCTGGAGTCCAAGCTGGCGTCCTTTCAGCGCGGGGGGGTCTCCCAGGGTCCCGAGGTGGGGATGGTGCAGGACCTGAAATCCCTGATGGATTTCCAGACCGGCGGCATCGCGACACTGAGACAGCGGGTGACCGAGGAGCGGGAGACCTACGACCGGGTCATCGGCGAGGCCCACGCCGCCTCGCTGCTGGACCATCGATCGATGCCCTCGGAGGCATCCGACTGGCGACGCATCGGGGCCAGTGCGCTACATCTGCCGCGACTGTTCGGGAGCACCCTGACGCTGGTGGCGCGGGACTTCGCGGGGCGTGCGGCCCAGGCCTCCCCGGTGCGGCGGTCCCTGGTCTGGCTCGGGGCCCCGCTGCTGGTCGCGCTCATGCTGTGGGGGGCACGCCGGTTGCGAATCGCGGAACCCGTCCCGGAGGAGCGCCGCCATCTGGCGATGACCTTCAACGCCCTGTCGCGGGCCCTTCCCGCGGCCATCCCCGCTGTCCTCTGGCTGCTCGCCGCCTCGGCCTTCCAGGTGCCGCGGCAAACCCTGGTTCCGGTCCTGGCGCTGCTCGGCCTTTGGCCCGTGCTCATCTTCGTCTCCCGTCTCTCGCGCCAGACCCTCCTTGCGGGGCCCGCAGACGCCGCGCCCGGGCGTCTTTACCGCCGACTGCGGCTCGGTCTCGGGATGGCGGTCGCGCTCGCGTTCCTCTACGTGCTCACCCATGCGCTGCCCATGGCCCCGCTCCTCGCCGACCTACTGGACCGGGTCGCGATGCTGGGCCTGCTGGCGCTGATGATCCCCGCCCTCGCGCTGCGCGACCTGATCTCGCGCCAGTCGCCGGATGTCCGGTCGAACCGGGCCCGGGGGTGGCAATTCGTAGCCGTTCTCTCCCGTGTCCTGCCGGTCTTCATCCTGTTGACGGGCCTGATCGGGCTTGCCGGATTCACCAACCTGGCCTGGGAGCTGACCGGCTATTTCCTCTGGCTGCTCCTGGTCGCCCTGGTTGTGTTTTTCGCGGTTGGGCTCCTTGCGGACCTGAAATCCAGCCTGTCGGCTCGCCTCGGGACCTACGATCCGGATCGCTCCGCCTTCTGGCGTACCCATTTCCTCGACCCCGGCCACCGGCTCGCGCTGCTTGGCGCCTTTGCCGCAGGTGGTTGGCTGCTGTTTGTCCTGTGGGGCTGGACGACCCAGACGCCGGCGGTGCGCTGGGCCAAGGGGCTGGTGGACACGGCGCTGTTCCGGGTCGGCGAAAACCCGTTCACCGTCGGCGACATCCTCGCGGCCCTGATCCTGGTGATCGTCGTCCTCTGGGTCGGCGGCTGGAGCCAGCAGGTCAGCTACCAGCTCGCCTATCGCAAGGTGCGCGACCAGGGCCTGCGCCAGGCGCTGGCCACCTTCACCCAGTACGTGGTGATCGTGGCCGGGATCCTGCTGGCCCTGAAGATCATCGGCTTCGACCTGACCACCCTGACCGTGTTCGCCGCCAGCCTGGGCGTGGGCATCGGCTTTGGCATGCAGAACATCGTCAACAACTTCATCTCCGGAATCCTGCTGCTGGCCGAGCGTCCCCTGCGGATCGGGGACTATGTCAGCATCGGGGCGCACCAGGGCAACGTCACCCAGATCGGGATCCGCTCCCTCACCGTGCGCACCCCGGACAAACAGGAGGTGGTGATCCCCAACGGATCGGTGATCAGTAAGGAATTCACCAACTGGACACGAAGCGATGACACGGTGCGGGACGTGCAGTATCTGACCATCCGCTACGACAGCGACCGGGGTCGCGCCATCGAGCTGATCAAGGAGGTCCTGGCCGAGCAGCCGAGCGTGCTCAAGGATCCCGCGCCCGGCGTCTTCCTCGACGGCTACACGGAGCGCGGCGTCAAGATCCGGCTCCAGTACTGCCTTCAGTTCGTCCACGGGCCCGGGACCTTCGCCACCCGCTCCGCGGTGCTGCTGGAGATAGGACGCCGCTTCGCCGAGAACGGCATCGCCTTCGCGGAGTACCTGCTGCCGGAGGAGTCCTCACTTCCCCCCCTGGCACCCGCCGTCTGATCAGCGCGCCCAGGCGGGGTGCCCAGCAGGTTTCAGGGGGCGGCGGCCCTGGTTCCTGCCTGCAGCTCCGAGGACAGGTCACGCACGTCGTAGCCGAACCAGCGCTCGCTGATCCGTTGCAGGCCACCCTTCGCCTGCATGTCGGCGACCGCCCGGTCGAGGATCTGCAGCATGCCGGGGTCGCCCTTGGGCAGGGCCACCCCGTTTCCGTAGCCGAACCACCGGGTGTCCGCCACCGGGGCACCCACGAAGACGAAACCTTTCCCCTGGGGGGTCTTGAGAAAGGTCTGCTCCAGGGTGATGTGATCACCCAGGATCAGGTCGATGCGCCCCAGTACCAGATCGAGCAGGGCGTCCGGCTGGGTGCTGTAGCGGTAGATGTCGCTGACCCCCGAAAAGTTGTCCGTCACGTAGTTGTCGAAGGTGGTCCCGCGGCGCACGCCGATCTTGAGCCCCTTGAGGGCCTCGGGCCCGATCGACGCGACCCGGCCCTCGCGGGCGACGAAGCGCCCTGGGCTGCTGTAGTAGGCGCGGGTGAAGGCGATCAGCTCACGCCGTGCATCGGTGATGGACATGGAGGCGATGACCGCATTGAAGCGGTGTTCCTGAAGACCGGGAATCAGCTCGGACCAGTCGCTCGGCACCAGCTCGCACTCGGCCCGGACCTGGGCGCAGAGCGCCCGGGCGACGTCGATGTCGAAGCCGGAGAGGGTACCGGTTGCGTCCACGAAGCTCTTGGGCGGATCCTGTCCGTAGACGCCGATGCGCAGGCGGATCGACTCGGTCTCGGCGGCAAGGGTGACGCCGACCAGCAGGGCGAGGATGGGCAGGAGAGAGGCAATGGGCCACGGGGTAGGCCGCGTTGCTGCCTTGCGCGCGCACCGACATCGGCGCGGATATCCGATCGGTCTGATCTACCATGCCGTTCCATCCTGGCTCAGTCGATTGAGCTCCTCGACCAACAGGGGCAGCACCACCTCGCCTGGCTCGTCGCCATCCAACACCCGGTAGACGCTCTTCTGTACCAGCTCGCTCACGTGCGGGTAGGAGTCCCTGGTCACCGTGGAGGGGCGGGCGACCAGCTCCACCCGACCCTTTGCAAGCAGACCAACGGCGGGGAGCGCTGCAACGATCTCCGGCTCCTCATAGAGCGCGGGCCGCGTCGGCACCAGGGCCGCCGCCAAGGCACGCCGCCGCTGGACGTCGGCGCCGGTGAGGAAGCGCACCAGGTCCGCCCCCAACTCCGGGTGTCGGCTGTGACGGGACACCGCGAGCTGCCAGCCCCCGAGGGTGCCAACGTGTCGGCCCTTGGGGCCGCCGCCCCTGGGGAGCGGCGCTAGACCGACCTTGCCGCGTACCTGGGAGCCTTCCGCGTTGAGCTCCGACCAGGCACCGGGCCAGTGGCGCAGGAATCCGGCGTTTCCGGCGAGAAACTGGTCGAGCGATTCCCGTTCCGTGTATGACAGCACCGATTCGGGCGAGATGATATAGAGCCAGCGGGTCGGGCGCTTGAGGGCGTATTCCGCCTCGGGATTGTCGATGGAGACCTGGCCGTCGGACTCGACGATGTGGCCCCCGCCCCAGCCCGCGATCCACTCGAGGGCATTGCAGGTGAGGCCCTCGTAGCTCCAGGCCTGAAAGACGAAGCCCCAGAATCCGCATTTTGCCGGCCTGGCGCTGGATGTCCTGGAGGCGAATCGCCGCATCCTCCAGGGCGTCCCAGTCCTGGGGCACCGGGATGCGCTCGGCCTCGAGCAGGTCCTTGCGGTAGTAGAGCAAGCCGAAGTCGAGGAACCAGGGCAGGGCAACGAGCCGCCCGTCCACCCTGTCATTGGCGATCAGGGTCGGATCAAATTCCTGTTCGCGGCCTTCGAGGTAGGGCCCCAGATCGACCAGGTCATCGGCGAAGAGGGCCGGCCAGATGACGTCGATCTCGAGCACATCCAGGGCCGGGCTGCCAACCCCGAGCAGCTCCTGGTAGACCTTCTGGCGCTCGCCCACGTCCACCGGGGCGGCGACCACCCGCACCTGGTGTCCGGACTCGGCGGCCCAGGCCTCGGCCGACTCGCGGCACAGGTCGTATTCCGCTTCAGAGCGCCCGCAGGCGATGCTGATCTCCTCGGCCCGCGGCATCGAGCCCCAGAGGGCGAGCGCAAGGACCGCGGCGGTGCGAAGCGCGTGGCGCGCTGGAACTGGCATCGATCAGACCCCCCGGGATCGCGAAGACGCACCATTCTAGCGCGGTTGCTGGCCAGGGCTCGGGGCCGACTCCGGGGACGACTCCCTGGGCCCGTTTCGGGGCGGGCACGGAAAGGCGCGGGATCCGGGGGTCCGCCGGCCGCGGGACGTTAGAATGGCGCACCGGCATCCACCGAGCTCACCCCATGCCAGCCGCCCTACTCGCCCGCCGCGCCGTCGCCCTGCTGTGCTTCGCCGCCGCCCTGGTGCTCGCCGTCCACCTGATCGCGGAGCTCAACCGGGTCAAGGGGCTCAAGACCGATCTCGCCGAGATCAACAACGTGCGCTATGGGCTGCTCGACGCGGACCAGTGGGTGTCTCAGGTCTCGGCGGTCCTGGAGCGGCGGATCAACGCCTTCGAGCTGACCGAGGCCAACCGGCCACAGATCAAGCAGGCCGTGGAGCAGGCGCTGGACCGCCTGCTGGTTCAGGTCGAGCAGTACCTGCGCAAACGCAACCAACAGGGGGGCGGCTCCTGGCTGGACCAGCTCAAGGGGGCCTTCCAGCAGGGGCTGCAGGACCTCCTGATCGACTTCGGCGAGCTGCGCCGCAAGGTCCCGGAGTACGCGGATCTGGTGGTGGAGGAGCTCTCCAAGCCCGAGGCCAAGCAGGAGATCAAGGCGCAGTTGCTGGCCTTCATGAGACAGGCGGCCGACACCACCTTTGCCAAGACCGACCGCTCCCGGTTGGAGGCCCTGATGGCGCGGCACGGCTGCGCCGACGCCGCCGCCTGCACGGTGGAGATCGGCGCCCGCATCGAGCAGGCGCGCCTGCCGCTGCTCTACCAGTTGGCCGGGCTCTTCGGCCTGATCGGGCTGCTGTTCCTGCTGTGCATCGGAGCGCCATCGACAGTTGGAGCGGATGGCGCGGAATCCGGCCCCCGTGGATTCGACCAGTTCAGGCTCTTCCTCCTGACCGGGGCGACCTTGATCCTGCTCGCGGGCGGGATACTGACCCCCATGATCGAGATCGAGGCGCGAATCACCGAGCTCAGCCTCCAGCTCATGGGCGAGCCCGTGGTCTTCACCGATCAGGTACTCTATTTCCAGAGCAAGAGCCTGTTCGACGTGGTCTTGATCCTGGTCCGCACCGGCGGGGCCGACATGATCCTGGTGGCGGTGCTGATCGTCACCTTCAGCGTCCTTTTCCCCGCCCTCAAGGTGCTCGCCACCTACCTCTATTACTACGACTTCCGGGGACTGAGGCACGCGCCCCTGGTGCACTTCTTCGCCCTGCGCTCGGGCAAGTGGTCCATGGCGGACGTCCTGGTCATCGCCATCTTCATGGCCTACATCGGCTTCAGCGGCCTGGTGGGAAGCCAGCTCGGCTCGCTGACGCGGGCGGCCCGGGCGGTGGAGGTACTGACCACCAACGGGACCACGCTGGCACCGGGGTTCTTCCTGTTCCTCGCCTTCGTGCTGGCGAGCCTGCTCCTCTCAACGGTGCTGGAGAACCGCATCGGCGAAGGTCATTCCACCTGAGGGCAACGGGAGCGTCACGGAAGGGAGCGGGATGCCGTTACCGCCGCCGGTGTGACCCTGCCAACCACCGCGCGCGGGGTTATGCTTTGGGAACGGCCAATGCGATTGGAGTTGCGCCAAGTGAATCTTCGAGCCTCTGCCCTCGCCCTCACTGCCTCGATCATGCTGCCTCTCGGGGTGATCACCCCCGCCGGCGCCTGGACCGGCGCCCTGCCCCAGGGCGGCGAGCTTCGGGTGGACCCTAATACCCGCCGCGCCTGGCGTGTCGAGGGCGACACCGCCAGGCCCATGTGGGACGGGGTCCATCGTCTGGAGGACGGCTCCGTGGTCATCATCCGCGAGGGCACGGCGGTGCCGAGCGAGCAGATGCTCAACGCCTGGGAGTCCGGGCCCGAGCCGGTCGACGAGCTGCAGGGGCGGCCCTGCGAGCAACTGGAGCGGCGGGTGTGCGGACACGAGGGCGAGTGCCGGGCGAGCGCGGGCTGCCTCAACGCCCAGCGCTTGCTGAACCTGGAGCGCGAGGCCCAGCGCCGCGCCCCCTTTGGCGCCGGCCCCAGGCCGGAGACGGAGGCCGCGGATCAGTGCCGGGCCGCCCTTAGCGACCCCGCCTTCCCGCCCTGCGCCAGCGCCGCCGGCGCCGCCACCGAGACCCCCTGCCTGGTCCTGGAAGAACGGGTATGTGGCACCGACGGCCGCTGCTCCAAGAGCCCCGCCTGCCCACCGGCGCGTCAGCTACTGGATCAGGAGGCCAGAGAGCTGACCAGCGGAGGCGGCAGCGGCGCCGTCACCCCCTCCGGCGCCCAATGCCAGGAGGCCTTGGGCAAAGCATTCTTCGCCCCCTGCCAGTAAATCGGACTTCAGTCCGACAGCGGCCTCGCAGTCGCCCCCACTGTCGTCGTCGGACTGAAGCCTGTCCTACCGGCAAGGCAGCCTGGCGTGGGTCGGGCTTCAGCCCGGCAGGACGCGATCACCAATAGGCGAGCAGACGCCCGCCCTCCACCTTGTGCTCGAAGGTCCGCAGCGGCCGGTTGCCAATCTCGGTGCAGGCCCCGGTCTCGATGTCGAAGGCCCAGTGGTGCTTGGGGCAGGTCAGCTTGTGACCCTCCAGGGCCAGGTGGGGGATGTCGGTGACCTGGTGCGGACAGCGCGAGTCATACACCTTGAGCAGATCCCCCTTGCGGTAGACGAACAGGTGCCGGCCGCCCGCCTCCACGAAGGAGATGTCGCCGTCGCTCACCTCGTCCATCGCCGCCAGGTCGTGCCAGTCGGGTGCGGCGTCCAGGTTCTCCGGGCGGAACTCGGGGATGTCCATTTCCAACAGGATGTCCGTCGCCCACACGATCTTGGCGAGTCCGAGCACCGGGAAGGCCATCAGCAGGGCGTCGATCACCTCCTGGGGGCTGGCGCCGTTGCGAAGGGCGCGGGTCAGATACTGGCGAAAACCCGGCTCGGTCTGCACCGCCACCTTGGTGATGACCGAGATCAGGTCGCGGGTGCGGGTGTCGAGGTGGTCTCCCGCCTTCTTCAGGAACTTGAAATAGGCGCCCATGGCCTCGGGACGGACCTGGACCAGATAATTCAATGCGTCGCTCATGGGGGATCTCCTGCTCGATGGGGGGTTCGGGGCCCGGCCGAGGGTCCGGGGGCGGCTCCTATTATCCGCCCCGCCAACCGGTGGCTCGACCGGCGCAGGTCAGCAAAAATGCCCGGAGCCGGAGTCACGGAGACCTGTCGCAGCGGGCGATCTTGCTGCTGATGCTTGGCCTGTCTGGAGCGGCGCTCCTGGACGGCCGCCGGCGCTCGGCGCCCCGCCGCTGATCGGCGTGACGCGGGCTTCGGCCGGCGTTTCGCCGCGATCGCCTCAGCTGTCTTCCTTCTGACCTCGCCGCGGCGGCGGTCAAGCCATCGCTCCCCCGCGCACGAGAATGGGCTCGTGCACCAATTGCGAGCAGCATCGCACCGCCCGATCGGACCCACGTGTCACTCTCTATGCTGGGCAAATAACAGGAGTCCGGTACGCTTGATCGGTTGCCCACCATCACCGGGATGGCGCGAACCGCGCCGGCGCCCTCGACGGATTCCAGGGCCCTGGAGGCCTGGGCTCCGTGCTTCCAGGTGCTCGATTCTGTTTCTCCCACCTAGATAGGCGCGCGCAAAGCCCCTGCCGCGACTCGCGATTGGAAGATCACCTCGATGTCACTGCGGACCAAGATTTCGCTGCTCGTGCTGGTGTTGTTCGCCACCTATGCCGTTGTCGCGCTCGCCATTCAGGGGCAGGTGATCGATCGCAGATTTCTGGAGCTCGAGCGGGCGGAAGCGATCAAGAACATCGATCGCGCCCTTGCGGCGCTGCAGCGCGAGATTGACCTATTGGTCCCCTCGGTGAACGACTGGGGACTTTGGGACGACACCTACCGGTTCGTGCAGGACCGCAACGAGGAGTACGTGACAGCCAACCTCAACCTGGCCACCCTTCAGGCGCTGGCTGTGAATATGTTTGCCATCTACGATCGCGCGGGCGGGCTCGTTTGGGGTGGTGCCTACGATCTGAACAACGGGTACCCCCTGGAGTTGCCCAGGCTGATCCCCCCGCGGTTGGAGGCGGCGCATTTCCTGATGCAAAAATTGGCGGCCCAGGAGTCGGTGGCCGGTATCGTCGAGAGCCGCGCAGGCCCCCTTCTGCTGGTCGCACGTACCATTTTGACCAGCGAGGCAGAGGGTCCGTCCATGGGCACGGTCGTGATGGGGCGCATGTTGGACGCCACGGCGATTACCCGGCTCGCGGCTCAGGCCCAGGTCGATCTGCGCATCGTTTCTCTTCGTGGCGGAGCGAATTCCTCGCGCCCCGGCGCGGGTCGCCCCGGTGAAATCCCGCGCGGTGAGATGAAGCTGCTCGAGACGCCGATCGCACTGCTGGGCGAAGTCACAGTCGCCGATATCCGCGGCGACCCGGTTTTGACCCTGATGGTGTCGACCCCGCGGGACATCAGCGCGGCCGGGCGCGACGCGATGAGCGCCGCCAGCCTGTCTCTCGCCGCGGCGGGTGGCCCGGCACTGCTTCTTCTCCTGGTAGCCATGCGACGGATCGTGCTCGACCCCTTGTCACGGCTGATGGCGCACGCGAGCTCTGTCGGCATCCGCGGCGACCTCCAGGGCCGACTCGACCTGAAGCGCAAGGACGAGATCGGCATGCTCGCCGGCGAGTTCGACCGCATGGTCGAGCGGCTGGCCGAGGCCCATGAGCGGCTTCTGGAGCATTCCTACCAGGCTGGCATCGCGGAGAACGCAAGCGGTGTCCTCCACAATATCGGCAACGCCATTACGCCCATCGGAGTCAAGCTCGGAAACCTCCGGGAGGACCTGAACCAGATTCCGGCGCAAGAGATCCGTCTGGCCAGCGAGGAGCTTGCGAATCATGAGATCGACCCGCAGCGGCGGATCGACATGCTGACATTTCTGGGGCTGACCACGCGCGAGCTTGGCGTCCTCACCCAGAACGCGGACCAGGCCTTGAACGGCATCGAGAACCAGCTCGAGCACGTCAAGGCAATCCTCGCCGACCAGCATCGTCACAGCCGCGCCCAGCGGCTCACGGAACCAGTCGACTGTTACAGGCTGCTGGAGGAGGCCCTGGGGCTGCTGCCCGAGAACCTGCGCCAGACCCTGAGGGTCGAGATGGATCCGGCCTTGAGACGGGTTCCCCGGGTGAGGGTGGGGCGCGTAGCGCTGCAGCAAGTGATGAGCAACCTGATCATCAATGCCGCCGAGGCGGGCAGTGCCGAGGGGGAGCCACCGCGGCCCGTGACCCTGCGAGTGACCGCGGAGGAGGCCCTGCTCGAGCCGGCGCCGACGATGCACATGCGCTTTGCCGACAACGGCGTCGGCATCTCCGCCGAGGACCTTGCGCGCATCTTCGAGCGGGGCTTTTCGACCAAGGGCCGCGGGTCCGGCATGGGCCTGCATTGGTGCGCGAACACAGTCGCCGCCTTCGGAGGCCGTATCTTCGCTCAGAGTGACGGTGCGGGCGCTGGCACCTGCCTGCACCTCTTGTTGCCGATCGCCGTGGCGGCAAACGGGCGGCCGGACGGCGCCGCGTGAGCGGATAGACCTGATGAATCACCGGAGGAATGAAATGAGCGCCCTGCAAGAGACCCCCGAGCGGATCAGGGTGCTGGTAGCCGACGACGAGCCCAGCATCCTGGAGACCTATCGCGAGATCCTAATGGGAGCCGCGGAGAGGCGCGCCAATCACGACCTGATCGACCTACGCGCCCGATTGTTCGGGACACCCAAGAGCGATGAGGTCCCCTACCGGGAGCGATTCGAGCTGGTCACTTGCGAAGGTGCCGAGTCGGCGGTCCGAGCCGTGCGCGACGCGAAGACGGGAGACAATCCATTCGCCGTGGTATTCCTGGATATGCGGATGCCGCCGGGCCCAGACGGCGTCTGGGCGGCCGCCCGCATTCGCGAGCTCGACCCCATCGTTGATATCGTCGTCGTGACCGCCTACTCCGACATCGATCCGACGGAGATCGGGGACCTTGTACCGTCGGCGGGTAACCTGTTCTACCTGCAGAAGCCCTTCCACACTCACGAGGTGCGCCAGCTCGCGGTCGCCCTGGGACAGCGGCGCCGCGCCGAGGACCGCGTCCGCCAGCTCGCTTACTTCGACGACATCACCGGCTTGCCCAACCGGGCACTGTTTCGGGAACGGTTGACCCAGTCCATCGAGCTGGCCCAGCGGCACGTTCACACCCTGGCGCTGCTCTACCTGGACCTGGACAACTTCAAGCGGGTCAACGACACCCTGGGCCACTCCATCGGCGACATCCTGTTGAGCGAGATCGCCAAGCGCCTGCTCACGAACCTGCGCAGCAGCGACGCCGTCGTCAGGATGGAGCCGAGCACCACGACCGGCGAGATCGTGGCGCGACTCGGTGGCGACGAATTCACCGTGGTATTGACGGACCTCCGCGAGTCCTCCGACGCCGGCGTGGTGGCGGTGAGATTGCTCAAGGCGCTCTCAGGGCCCATCAACCTCGCGGGGCAGGAGGTCACGGTCAGCGCCAGCATCGGCATCGCCATCTTCCCGGATGACGGCACCGACAGCGAGACCCTGCTCAAGTCGGCGGACATGGCGATGTACTTTGCCAAGCGTGCCGGTCGTGGAGGCTTCGAGTTCCACGACGAGGCCATGAATGCCGCCGCCCTCAGACGCATGAGCGTGGAGAGTCACCTCCGACTGGCGATCGAGCGAGGAGAGCTGGCCTTGAGCTACCAGCCTCAGGTCGATGTCGCGACCGGGATGGTCGTCGGTGTCGAGGCGCTGGCCCGGTGGACCAGCGCGCAGCTCGGTGAGGTGTCTCCAACCGAATTCATTCCAATCGCCGAGGACACCGGCCTGATCCTGCCGATCGGGGAATGGGTGCTGCGCGTGGCCTGCGCCCAGTGCAAGGCCTGGAACGACGAGGGTGTCCCGCTGCGCATGGCGGTGAACGTGTCGGTGCGCCAGTTCGCCCAACACGGCTTCCCGGCGCTCATCGCCAACATTCTTGAACAGACCGGGCTCGATCCGGCAAACCTGGAGCTTGAGATCACCGAATCCGTGCTGCTGAAAGAAGGGAATGCCGCCCTGGGGATGCTCGAGGAGCTCAAGCGGCTGGGCGTCAAGTTGGCCATCGACGATTTCGGGACCGGCTATTCGTCCCTGAGCTACCTCAGACAGTTTCCCATCGACCACCTGAAGATCGACCGCGCATTCATGTGCGACACCAACAGCGATCCCCAGGATTGCGCCATCGCCACGGCCGTCATCGCCATGGGACACAGCATGAACCTGAGGGTGACGGCGGAAGGCGTTGAAAGCGAGGGTCAACTGCGCTTCCTGTCGGAGCGGCGCTGCAACGAGGCGCAGGGCTTCTACGTCTCCCATCCAATGCCCGCTTCTGAAGCCAGCAAATTTCTGCGCAGGCACTTGGACGAGCTCGCCCAACCCGATCCTTTGCCGGCTATCCCGGCGTCCAGCTCTCCATCCTGAAGGCCGGGAGCGGCCGCCTTTACCCAGATGGGTCAGGCTGGATCATGACGCCATCGGGCGACCCCCAGTCCCTTGAGCTGGAGGCGAGCCGGCACAGCCTGAAACCGCGACCGCCGTGCCCCTGTCGCCGTGGCGATCCTGCTGCTGCTCGGCCTGGCGCCCGGCCCCCGCCACTGAGGTCGGCACGATGCCGGCTCCGGCCGGTGTCGTGAAAGGGGGTCGCAGGGGCCAGGTGACCGATCGGCTCAGGGGATGACCAGAGTCAGCCCGGGGCTCAACCGGTCGGGGTCCGGCAGGACCTCCCAGTTGGCCTCGTGGATCTCCCGCCAGCGCGCCCTCTCGCCGTAGAAGCGCTCCGCGATCAGGACCAGGGTGTCGCTCGGGCGCACCCGGTAGAGGCTGCGGGCGCCGGTCATCCGCGCGACCCTGAGCTGACAGCGATGCAGCGCCTGCTCCGCCTCGCGAGCCGTGCGGCGCGCCTGGGGGTCGCGCGCCCCGGCACCGGGCGCGATCGCCTCGCGCAGTGCGAGCGCGGCGGCACCGGCCTCCTCTCGGACCTGGGCAAGGGTGACATCCGTGCTTTGAGCGGCCGGGACCGACGGCTCGCCCGAATCCGTAAGGCCCTGCGGGGCCTCGCCTCCGCCATCGACCCGGCTCAGCGCCTCGGGCGGTCGGGCCGGCCCCGACTCGCGCGCCCTCGGCCTGTCGTCGGGCCTCTGCTGTTGGGCAAACAGCGCGTTGAGCTGGCGCTCGAGGCTCGCCGCGCGCTGGGAGGCGGCGTCGCGCTCAGCGCTCAGGCGCCGCAGCGCGTCGCGGGCGTTGGTCAAGGCCTCGGCGGCGCTGGCCGTCTCCTCCTCGGCGCGTTTGAGGCGCGCCTCCAGTGCCAGCTTGGCCTCGCGCAGCAGCGCGATCTCGGCGCCCTGCCGGCCCAGCTCCTCGCTCCCCTCGGCGAGCCGCCGCTCCGCCTCCATGCGCGCCTGATCGGCGGTCTTGCGGGCGGCGGCGGAGTCTTTGAGCTTGCCTTCCATGCCCTGAATGCGCTCGCTCAGCTCCTCGATGCGGGCCTGTGCCTCGGCGGCGGAGAGGGCGCCGGCGCCCACCCCCTCCTCGGCGCGGGCACCGCTGCCGGCGGCGAGGCCCAGGGCCAGAACGGCGACCAGGACCCCCGCCCCCTCAGCGAGGTCCCGGCGCCACCGGCTCATACGGAGGGCAGCCCTGCCAGCGCCATGGCGACCTCGGACTCGTCGTAGACCAGGTCCTTGAGCTTGCCGCCCAGATAGTCCGTGTAAGCCTGCATGTCGAAGTTGCCGTGGCCGCAGAGGTTGAACAGGATGGTCTTGGCCTCGCCTGATTCGCGGCACTTCTCGGCCTCGTGGATCGCCGCCTTCACCGCATGGTTGGCCTCGGGGGCGGGGATGATACCTTCGGAGCGGGCGAACTGCAGACCGGCGGCGAAGCACTCGAGCTGATTGTAGGAGCGCGCGTTGATGTAGCCGAGCGCGGCGAGGTGGCTGATCTGGGGCGCCATGCCGTGGTAGCGCAGGCCGCCCGCGTGGAAGCCGGGGGGCACGAAGCCGGACCCGAGCGTGTACATCTTCACCAGCGGCGTCAGGTGCGCGGTGTCGCCAAAGTCATAGGCGAAGCGGCCCTTGGTCAGGGTCGGACAGGCGGAGGGCTCCACCGCGATCAGCTCGACGCTCTGCCCGCCCCGGAACTGCTCGCCGAGGAAGGGGAAGGCGATGCCGGCGAAGTTGCTGCCGCCGCCCGTGCAGCCGATGACCATGTCGGGATAGTCGCCGGCCATGGCCATCTGCTCCTGGGCCTCGAGCCCGATCACGGTCTGGTGCATCAGCACGTGGTTGAGCACGCTGCCCAGGGCGTAGCGGGTGTCGTCGCGCTGCACGGCCAGCTCCACCGCCTCGCTGATCGCGATCCCCAGGCTGCCGCTGCTGTCGGGGTGCTCGGCCAGGATGGCGCGGCCCGACGCCGTGGTCTCGCTCGGGCTCGCGATGCACTGGGCGCCGAAGCTCTCCATGTAGGCGCGCCGGTAGGGTTTCTGCTGAAAGCTGACCTTGACCATATAGACCACGATCTCGAGCCCGAACAGGCTCCCCGCCAGGGCGAGGGAGGAGCCCCATTGGCCGGCGCCGGTCTCGGTGGTGACGCGCTTGACGCCCTCCTGCTGGTTGTAGAAGGCCTGGGGAACCGCCGTGTTGGGCTTGTGGCTGCCCACCGGGCTGACGCCCTCGTACTTGTAATAGATCTTTGCCGGGGTCTGCAGGACCTTCTCCAGACGCCGGGCGCGGTAGAGCGGCGAGGGACGCCACAGGCGATAGACGTCGCGCACCGGACCTGGGATCTCGATCTCGCGCTCGGCGCTCATCTCCTGCTCGATCACCGCCCGGGGGAAGATCATGGCGAGATCGTCCGCCGTGATGGGCTCCTTGGTGCCGGGATGCAGCACCGGCTGCATGGGCTCCGGCAGGTCCGCGTTGATGTTGTACCAGGACCTGGGCAGCTGTTGCTCATCGAGCAGGTATTTGACGGTGTCGCTCATGGATGTGGTGGCCTCGCCAATGGAGTGTGGGCCGGCGGGCGCAATGCCGTCGGTCGCGGTTGGGCCTGCAAGTGTGCCAGTTTCGCGCCCGCGCTTGTATCTCCGGCGAGCGGCTACCATCTGCCCTCGGGCCGGGACGTGCGCCCAGGGAAGCCTTCCGCCAGGCGTCGGGGAACGACGGACGAGGTCTGCGCGGCGCCCGGCCCGGCGTGTATTCCGCAATAAAATGCGTCTATATAGAACCGTTAGCGGCTGCGCCGCAGCCAAGCCACAAGACCAAACGCCACTTCCAGCCGTCCGATGCTGGTCACAGGAGGAACCATGACCGCGACCGATACCGCCACCACCGCCCGCGCCGAGGCCACGGCGAACGCCGCCGCCATCGCCGCCACCCCGATGAAATACCTGGAAAAGGCCATGAACGGCCTGCACGACCTGGGTCTGGTGCCCACGGAGGCCGACAAGCAGGTCGAGCCGATCATCGCCCTGCTCAATCAGATCTCCGACCTGGACGAGGCGCGGGTGACCGCGATCGCCCGCACCCTGGACCAGGCATCGCTCTTCAACGACGTGGTGCGCAAACAGGTCCAGGCCATGGAGATCGGTGAGCGCTACGAGGAGATCACCAACGCCTTCAACAGCATCCGCGACGACGCCAAGTCCATGGTGGATCAGATCGAGGACGGCCGGATCGACACCTTCGAGCGCATCGGCAACATCTGGATGAAGGTGACGCGGGGCGACGTGGCCAGCCGCTTCGACAAGATCAAGGGGACCTATCTGGATGTCACCGCCTCCACCAATGACCAGATACAGCGCGAGCAGAAGATCCTCGACGCCTATCAGGATTTCCGTGGCGCGCTGAAGCAGTCGGAGATCCTGGCCCTAGAGGTGCTGAAGAAGGCGCAGGACAAGCTCGACGCGGCGAAGGAGGAGGTGAACAAGGCGATGGCGGCGGTAGAGGGCGCCGGCACCGATGACCTCGCCGCCCGTGCGACCCTTGAGATGAACCGCGACGAGAAGGTGCGCAACCTGCAGTTCGAGGAGAAGCGCTACCAGATCGCCAAGGACCTTTCCGACAACCTGACCATCTCCTACAACACCTCCGAGGTGGTCATGGCGCGGCTGCTCCAGACCACCAACGCCAAAGACAGGGTCTACGCTCAGGCGGTCAGCTTCTTCAGCACCAACGAGGTGGTGTTGACCGCCCTGACCGCCTCCTTCACTGGGCTCTTCGGCCTGCACGAGGGCACCCAGACGGTCGAGGCCATGAAGGACGGCGTCAGCCAGTCACTGGATGTGCTGGCGGACATCGGCGGCAAGGTCCAGGAGGCGGCGGTCAAGGCCGGCTACGGGCCCACGGTGCGTGCGGAATCGGTCAAGCGTCTGGTGGATTCGGTCGTCGACTGGCAGACCAAGTCCCACGAGATCATCGCCGAGATGCGCAAGCAAAGCACCGAGAACGCCAACGAGATCCGCAACGCGGTGGAGGAGAGCAAGCGCAAGTTGGCCCGCCTCGCCGAGCAGGGCAAGGGTCTCGAGCTGCCGCCCGCATCGTCCGCCCGGTCATGACCGCGGAGATCTCGCTGGACAAGGGCCCGGCGACCCCGGTGCCGGCGACTGGCCCCGCCGCAAGGGCGGGGGTGCCGACCGGCACCGCCCCGCCCCTGGACGACGTCATGCTCGCCATGGACGTGGTGGATACCCTGCGCCGGCGCGAGCGGATCGTCACCAAAGAGCTCGACGAGGCCGGCCGGGAGGAGGACCTCAAGGAGCGCCTGCGCAAGATCTACGCGGCCCAGGGGATCGAGGTCCCGGACCACGTGATCGAGCAGGGGGTGGCCGCGCTCAAGGAGGAGCGATTCACCTACAAGCCGCCCCCGGACTCCTTCTCGACCAAGCTCGCGCGCCTCTACATCAAACGCGGCTCCTGGGGCAAATGGGTGGCGGGACTCGCGGGTGCCGGCGTTCTCGCCGGCGGCATCAACTATGCCACCGTGATCGCCCCCAACGCCGCCTTGCCCAATGACCTGGCCAAGATCCACACCGAGGTCGTGGCCCTGGCCAAGACCGACGAGGCCCGCGAGACGCTGGATCGTTATTTCAACGCCGGCCAGGCCGCGTTAGGGAACGAGGACAGGGATGGCGCCAGGGAGGCCCTGGCTCAGCTCAAGGACGCGCGCACCATCCTCGGCCAGGAATACACGGTTCGGATCGTCAACCGGCCCGGCGAGAACACCGGCGTCTGGCGCATACCGGACATGAACACCGGTGCCCGCAACTACTACATCATCGTCGAGGCCGTGGACCCCTCGGGGAAGCCGCTGTCGGTGCCGATCGAGAACGAAGAGACGCAGAAGACGGAGCGCGTGAATCAGTGGGGGTTGCGGGTCGACGAGCGGACCTTTAACGCCATCGCCCAGGACAAGCGAGACGACGGCATCATCGAGAACGACCGCTTCGGCTACAAGGCGCCTGGCGACTTGGTTCCCCACTACGAGATGAAGACCACCGGCGGTGCTATCACCGACTGGTAGGGAGGGAGACAGCAATGGTTTCGGGACGAGAGACCCTGGCGAGCATCGATCAGGCGGTGACCGAGGCGCGAAAGAAGATCGCCGCCGTCGAGTCGCGGATCGAGTCGGTCAATGGTGAGCTGGATGCCTTGCGCAAGGCCCAGACCCAGGACTACAAGGACCTGGCCCGGGTGCGGCTGAATCTCATCGCGGACCCGGAGATGGTCCGTCATCTCGATCATACGGAGCAGCAGGTCCTGGCCCTGCTTGCCCAGCGCCATTCCGCGCTTGAAGACCTCGAAGGCCAGATCAAGACCTCGGACTCCGATCTCAAGGCACTGGAGGACCAGCGCGCCGGCCAGGCGGATCGGGTCAACGCGGCCGCCGAGACGGTCGACGCGGCCGAGGCCAGGACACAGACGCGGCTCGACGCGGACCCGGCCTATCAGGAGCAGCGCGACAAGGCCAGGGAGGAGGAGCGCGTGGCCCGCCACGCGCACGAGAAGGCGAGCCGCAGCGAGGAGGAGCGCGAGCAGAAGGGTGCCTCCTATCGGGAGGACCCGCTTTTCATGTATCTGTGGGAGCGCGATTTCGGGCTGCCCCAGTACAAGTCGGGGGGACTCACCCGCATGCTGGACGGCTGGGTCGCCAGGCTGGTCGGGTTTACCGACTCGCGCGCCAATTACAGCCGACTGAACGAGATACCGACGCGGCTTCGGGAGCACGCGGACCGGCTCAAGGCCTTGGCGGACCAAGAGTACGCGGCCCTCAAGGCGCTGGACGAGGCGGCCCGCAAGGCCGACGGCATCCCCGCACTCCAGCAGGTCGTCGCCCAGGAACAGGAACAGCTCGACGCCATCGACGCGCGCATCGGCAAGGCGGAGTCCGACCGCCAGGTGTTGGTGGTACGCCGGGCCCTCTATGCGAGCGGCGAGGATGAGTACTCGAAAAAGGCGGTCGAGTTCCTCGCCGCCGAGTTCGAGCGCGACGACCTGATGGAACTGCGCCGTGAGGCGCTCGCCACCCCCCTGCCTGAAGACGACCTGATCGTCACCCGCATGCTCCAGCGCGAGGATCGGCGCCGCCAGATCGAGGCCGGTGTCCAGGGGAGCAAGGAGACCATCCTGCAACAGCAGAAGCGGCTCTCGGAGCTCGAGGCCCTTAGGGCGGACTTCAAGCGCAACCGCTTCGACCGGGCCGGCTCGACCTTCGGCGACGATGCGATGATCGCCATGATGCTCGGTCAGTTCCTCAACGGCATGCTCGACCGCCAGAGCCTCTGGCGCATGCTGCAGGAATCTCAGCGCTATCAGCCGCAGTACTCGGATCCCAACTTCGGCTCCGGCGGCTTTGGTCGCGGCACCGTCTGGAGTGGGGGAATCGGCGACCTGGGCGGACTGGGAAGTATCGTCGGCGGCTTCGGGCGCGGCGGCCGGGGCGGCTTCGGGGGATTTGGCGGAGGCGGAGGTGGAGGCGGCGGCGGCTTCCGCACCGGCGGCGGCTTCTGACCACTGGGGAGCTTCAGCTCCCGTTCCGGGAAGTTCCGTCTATCTACCCCCACAGGTCCCGCGTGTTGTTTCCAACGTTACTTCGTGACGAGCTTCGAAGGTTCGGTCACTTCGCCACCGGCAATCCATCTCACATTGCAGCACCGCCCGAGACGCGGCGGGAAGGTCTGACATCGACCCACTGCAGCCCGTCGGGGCTCGCCGCCTGACTGTACGCACAGGGCGCATTGCGGCCCCAGCAGTCAACCACGCCTGCGACTCTGATTGGCTAACTACGGGATATGGGTTCGAGAGTAGAGCCTGAGTATCGCCTCAGGGTTCAGCGACTTCCGATCTGGGGCGACGGCTTGATATCCTTCGGAGGTGAAACGCCGGCGGTGACCGGCCTCCAAGCCCCCGAGTCCCTAGCGGCGTCGGGTGCGGCCAGCCCCCGAACCGCAGCCAGCCCGATCCCGAGAATCTCACCAAGAACAGGCCGAAGCCATGCAGCGAGCCATCCTCTATCTGGGCGCAGCCGTCGGCGGTGCCGCCTTTCTCTTCATGGTCAAGCTCATGTACGACATGACCGTGCACATGGCGCATATGACCGAGCAGGTGGCCGCCATGTCCGAGGACATGGCCCAACTGCGTGCCCAGATGGGGACCATGACGGAGCAGGTCACCGGCATCAGAGAAAGCGTCCGTTCCATGCTGCCGCTGGCCGCAGACGTGCAGGGCATCCGTGAGAGCGTCGCGGCAATGGCCGGTGTGCTCCACAAGGGCGGAGAACAGATCGAGCGACTCAACCCGATGCAAATGATGGAGCAGATGATCCCACCCGGTCAGCCCGCCCCCCGGTCTGGCCCGGCCCGATGACCCTGCTCGAGCCGTCCGCGGCCCCGTCCATTTCGTCGAAGCGGCGTGTCTTGAGCTGAGACCCATCTTGTGGCGCTTGATCGAGGTCCCTGCGTTCGCTCTCGGGACGCCGGTCTCATCACACTCTTCTTTGCCAAGATCGCCAAGACTTCGGCTACCAGAGCATTGGTGGCCCGCGCCTGACCCGTTTGCCGCAACAGTCGCCGGTGCCTGGCCTGAAGGCGTATGCAGTGCATACGCACCACCCCCTCGCAGAGGGATATCAGTCCGGAGACGACGATGGCCGAAGAAAAGTATGACGACCTGGGTGAAGTCCTTGAAAGCGTGATCGACGCTGACCTGAGCGTGGATGCGTGTGACGCTTGGCAAGAGGAGACCGACGCGTGCTACGACGAGCTGCTCCTCGCGATTCGAGACGAACAATGGCAGGAGGATGAGATCGAGGCGGGCTACCCTCGGCTGTTCGACGACACCTTCCACTCCTGAACCCGAGGGATCACTGAACCAGACTGGACCACGGCTGATGTGAGCCGGACTGCGTGGTTGTTAGCCCGAATTTCGAGTCGGTCTTCTGGCTGGCCGGGCAGCCCACCGAGGACATGTCCGAGGAGGAGATCGGCAGTCGCGCAGGAGCATCGCGCGTCGGGGTCATGCACAACGGGTTTTCACCGGCGAGCTGATTGAGGAGCGCGTCCGCAAGGACGAAATCCAGCTCCTGTCCGGTACCCATGAGGTCGCATCCTGAGGGACAGACTTGTTCCGCCCGAGTCAGCAGCGAGCGAACGATCCTGAACCAGGAGCTGGCCACAACTCGGCAAAGTTGACCAGGGGCCACCGTCCGCGCCCTTGCCAACGATCTGCTTGAATCGGTTCAGATTGTCCTGACACCCCATCGCACGTGATTACCCGCAATTGCGGGTGCTGTATCACGCCGCAGTCGATGCTAAGAGCTTCACGGACAGAGTGTGCTGCCTCCTGGTGAGCAGCGACACGACCAAAGCCGACGCCCAAAGCCGACCGCTCTCAGGCAGGTTCACGCTGAGTCCGGTCGTCCCAACCCGACCTCCTGGCTGACCGCTCAGGACGCATTAGAGACGGTGGCACGCTGGCCGCGGGGCGGCTCAGGTCGGCCATAAGCGGCCGTCGGCTGCCCGCTCCTGTCCAGCTGCCGTCAAGTGCACTTTACATTACCCCGGCTGAGTCTCGCCCCGAGCGTTCCCGAAGTCGCAACGCGGACGAGTCCCGCTGGCTCCCGCGCCACACCGGCGACGTTGCTCCAATAGGTCAACGAATACATCGCCGCGCGGCAGAACCGCCCGATCACCATCAGCCCTTCACCTATCACTCCATCGACTTAGGCCAGCGAACGTCCGTAGCAGGCTGAATATAACAAAAAGGTTATCAAGATAGGGAAATGAATTCATTTTAGTTTTTGGCCGATCATCTCGATCATCTGCTCCGTCCGTCACCAACATCGGTAAGGAGAACAGCAGATGACGACCCGCCGTGATTTCCTTCGCATTGCCGGCACCGCCGCGGCTGCCGGGCTGCTGCCCGCTGGGCTGGCCAGCACCGTCCGCGCCGCCGAGGCGGGCGGTCCCGAGACCCCGACCGCGCGCCTGGGATACATCCCGATCGTCGAGTCCGCCCCCTTGGTGATCGCCAAGGAAAAGGGCTTTTTCGCCAAGCACGGCATGACCGGTGTGGAGGTCCTCAAGCAGGCCAACTGGGCGGCCGCCCGCGACAACCTAGTCATCGGCTCCGCGGGTGGCGGCATCGACGGCGGGCAGTGGCAGATGCCCATGCCCCACCTCATCCACGCGGGCATCATCACCAATGGGCGCCCGGTGCCCATGGCCCTGTTGTGCCAGCTCATCACCCAGGGCAACGGCATCGCCGTGGCCGCGATGCACGAGGGCAAGGGGCTCGGCCTCGACATCGGCTCCGCCGCCGATTACATCAAGGAGTTCCCGAAGACGCATGGCCGGCGCTTCAAGGCCGCCCACACCTTCCCGAACGTCAACCAGGACTTCTGGATCCGCTACTGGTTCGCCGCCGGCGGTGTGGACCCGGACAAGGACATCGACCTGCTCGCCGTTCCTCCAGCGGAGACGGTGCAGGGTATGCGCAACGGCACCATGGACGCCTTCAGCACCGGTGATCCCTGGCCCTATCGCATCGTCGCCGAGAACTACGGGTTCATGGCCGCGCTGACGGAGCAGATCTGGCCCTTCCACCCCGAAGAGTACCTCGCCATGCGCGCCGACTGGGTGGAGAAGAACCCCAAGGCCGCCCGGGCCCTTTTGATGGCCGTGATGGAGGCCCAGCAGTGGTGCGATGACCCCAAGAACCGACCGGAGCTCGTGAAGATCTGCTCCGCCAGGACCTACTTCAACGTGCCGGTCAAGGTCTTGACTCCCCCCTACGAGGGTGACTACGTCCTGGGCGACGGCAAACCCCCGGTCAAGGACTTCAACGCGGGGCCCCTCTACTGGAAGGACCCCAGGGGCAACGTCTCTTATCCCTATAAGAGCCACGACCTCTGGTTCCTCACCGAGACCCTGCGCTGGGGCTTCCACCGCGACGCAATCCCGGACATCGCAACCGCACAGGGGCTGATCGAGCAGGTGAACCGGGAGGACCTCTGGCGTGACGCGGCCAAGTCCCTCGGCGTCACCGACATCCCCGAGGGGACCTCGCGGGGGGTCGAGACCTTCTTCGATGGGGTCACCTTCGACCCGGCAAACCCACAGGCCTATCTGGACTCCCTGAAGATCCGAGCCGCCTAGTCCACTCAGGGACAGAGTCCAGTCCGGGCCGGGGCTGCGCCGACGGTCCCCCGAAAAGGCCCTGCCCGCGCGCGGGCAGGGCGACCAATCTCAACCACCAAATCGAAACGAGGTATGAAGCCATGTCCGCAACCGCTGCGACCGTCGCCGCGCCCACCGGGCGGCCCCGACTGCGTCTGAAGATCGATCCACGCGGGACCCTCAAGACCCTGCTCCCGGGCCTCGTCGGGGTGCTCGGCTTCTTGCTCCTCTGGCAGGTGCTCTCCAGCACGGGCGTCCTGCGTCTGCCTGGGCCCTGGGATGTCTGGATGGACGAGCGCAGCCGCTACCTGATCCTGCACCCCTTCTATTACGTGAGCGATCTCGATCAGGGCCTGTTCTGGCAGACCCTGGCGAGCCTCGAGCGGGTGGCCATCGGCTACGCGGCGGCCGCGATCGTGGGTATCGCCCTGGGGATCCTGGTGGGGAGAAACCCGTTCATGAACCGGGCCCTCGATCCCCTATTCCAATTCCTGCGCATGGTCGCGCCACTCGCCTGGGTGCCCATCGCCCTGGCGGCCCTCCAACGCAATGAGCCGGCGGCACTGTTCGTCATCTTCATCACCGCCATCTGGCCCATCCTGATAAATACCGCCGAAGGGGTTCGCCAGATCCCGACCGACTACATCAACGTGTCGCGGGTCCTGAACCTGTCTCGGGGCCAGTTCTTCTTCCGGGTGCTGCTGCCCTCCGCCCTGCCCTATATCTTCACGGGGCTGCGCATCGGCATAGGCCTGGCCTGGCTCGCCATCATCGCCGCCGAGATCGTCATGTCCGGCGTCCCTGGTATCGGCTTCTTCATCTGGGATGCCTACCAGCAGAACTACGTGACCGAGATCATCGTCGCCGTGATCTACATCGGGGCCGTGGGTCTCATCCTGGACCGCCTCATCGGCTTGACACAGCGCCGGCTCGTGAAGAGCTGAGCCCCGCCCGATCGCACCCTAAAAGAGGTCTCTGTCATGAATACGCTGGTCAATCTGGAGCAGGTGCAGAAGCGTTTCTCCCTGCCGGGGGGCACTGAGTACCACGCCCTCGATCCCATCGATCTCAAGATCCAGACGGGCGAGTTCGTCTCACTCATCGGCCACTCGGGCTGCGGTAAGTCGACCCTGCTCAACCTGGTGGCCGGCCTGCTGCTGCCGACGGAAGGGGATGGTCTTGGTGGACGGTGATCGGGTCTCCACCCCCGGGACCCGAGCGGATGGTGGTGTTTCAGCACTATTCGCTCCTCCCCTGGCTGACGGCGCGCCAGAACATTGCCGCTGGCGGTCAATGCGGTGCTCACCGACCTGGGCCGCGAGGAGCGCGAGGCCACGGTGGAGGAAGCACAGTCCCGCCCTGGTCGGGCTGCAGCACGCGGCCGACAAGCGACCCGCGGAGCTCTCCGGCGGCATGAAGCAGCGCGTGGCCATCGCCCGGGCCCTGGCCCTGCGCCCCAAGCTCCTGCTCCTGGACGAGCCCTTCGGCGCCCTGGACGCCCTGACCCGCGGCAACCTCCAGGAGCAGCTCATGCCGCATCTGCGAGGAGCATCGGGGTCACCACCCTTATGGTGACCCACGACGTGGACGAGGCGGTGCTGCTGTCGGACCGGGTGGTGATGCTCACCAACGGCCCCGGCTCGCGCATCGGGAGCGTGCTGGAGATCACCATCCCACGGCCGCGCCGGCGCATGGAGGTGGTCAACCATCCGAGCTACTACAGCTACCGCAGCGAGATCATCTACTTCCTCAACCAGCAGAAGCGGATCAAAGAGCTGCGGGCGCGCAGCCGCCCGGCCGTGGGGCGCCACGGCCTGGAGAAGGTGAATCTCGAGATCGGGTTCGTGCCGCTCTCGGCCTGCGCCCCGCTGGCGGTGGCCAAGGAGCATGGCTTCTTCGCCCGCCATGGCCTAGATGAGGTCAACCTGGTGCGCGAGACCAGCTGGCGTGGCGTGCGCGACGGCATCGCCGGCGGCTGGCTCGACGCCGCCCAGATGCCCGCCGGGATGCCTCTGTGGATGAGCCTGGGTGGGGGGGACGCGGACCCAACGCCCGTGGTCTCGGCCCTCACCCTCACCCGCAACGGGAACGCGGTGACCCTGCACAAGCGATTCCTCGACGCCGGCGTGCGCAACCTGCGGGACCTGCGCGCCTGGATCACCGAGAACAGCGGCCGCCCCCCGGTCTTCGGGGTGGTCCACCCCAGCTCCATGCACAACCTGTTGCTCCGTTACTGGCTCGCCGCCGGCGGCATCGACCCGGACCGGGATATCCGCCTGCAGACCATCCCGCCCGCGCAGCTGGTCGCGAACCTGCGCTCGGGCACCATCGACGGCTTCTGCGTCGGGGAGCCCTGGAACCTGAGGGCCGCGATGGAGGGGGCGGGGTTCATCGTGGCCACCGACCTGGACATCTGGATGGGTCACCCGGGCAAGGTGCTGGGCGTGCGGGAGGCGTGGTCCCGCAACTACCCCAACACCCACGTGGCCCTGGTCAAGGCCCTGTTGGACGCCTGCCGCTGGTGTGAGGAGCCGGACAACCACGCGGCGCTGCGCGAGCTCTTGAGCCGTCGCGAATACCTCAGCACGGACCCCAGCTACATCGAGCTCGGAGGAGGCGGAGCCGTCGCGGACGCCACAGCCGGGACGGCATTCGGGCCTGCGATCGACCCCGTCGATGCCGCCCGGCGCCACTGCGCCCACCACCGCTTCTTCCTGGCCGCGGGCAACCGCCCCAGCCGCACCGAGCACCTGTGGATGATGACCCAGATGGCACGCTGGGGCGATGTGCCCTTTCCCCGCAACTGGGTGGAGGTGCTCGAGCGGGTGTGCCGGGTGGACGTCTTCAGCACGGCGGCCCGTGAGCTCGGCGTGGATATCTCCTACCAACGGGGCGCCATTGAGCTCTTCGACGGCGTGCCATTCCTGTCGGAGGATCCGGTCGGGTACCTCAACGGACTGGCCATCAAGCACGACATCTACATGGCCGAAGTGTCCCTGACGCGCCGCGACCAGGCGGGACCAGGGGCGGAGCGGACCTGGTCCGATACCGCCGCGGCCGCCCCAAGTCACCATTCGAATGGAGCCATCACCCATGAATGCCCTTTACGACTTCGCGCTCGAAGGCGTGACCCAGCGCCAGGGCGGCCCCGAGCCCTATCTGCAGATCGCGGGACTCGGCAAGCACTACGACACGGCCGACGGGCCCTACCAGGTCCTCAAGGAGGTGGACCTCGAGGTGGCCGCCGGCGAGTTCATCTGCGTGGTCGGCCACTCGGGCTGCGGCAAGACCACCCTCCTCAACATGGTCTCCGGCTTCGCGACCCCCAGCGAAGGCTCGGTGACATTGAAGGGAAGCCCGGTCGCGGGACCGGGACCGGACCGTATGGTGGTCTTCCAGGGATACGCCCTCCTACCCTGGCTCACGGTCTTCGACAACGTCTATCTCGCGGTTAACGCGGTCCATCCTGGGCTCCCCAAGGGGCGCAAGGCCCAGATCGTCCGCGAGCATCTGGCCCTGGTGGGGCTGGAGGACGCCGCCCACAAATACCCGGCGCAGATCTCCGGCGGGATGAAGCAGCGCGTTGCCATCGCCCGGGCCCTGGCGATCCGACCCGAGGTCTTGATCCTCGACGAGCCCTTCGGCGCCCTCGATGCGATCACCAAGAGGAGCTGCAGGAGCAGCTCCTGACGATCTGGAACCAGTATCGCTGCACCGTGTTGATGATCACCCATGACATCGATGAGGCCCTGTTCCTTGCCGACCGCCTGGTGCTGATGACCAATGGCCCCGCGGCCACCATCGGCGAGATCATGCGGATCCCCTTTCCCCGACCCCCAACCGGGAGCGCATCCTGGAGGACCCCACCTACTACCAGCTCCGAAATGAGGTCCTGGAGTACCTCTACCAGCGCTACGCCCACGACGAGGCCGCCTGAGGGTTGCGGAGCGCCGGCCCGCCGGGTACTGATCCCCCCGATCCGCCCTGCGCTCCCGGGGGAGCGCAGGGCGGGTGCGGGAGCAGGATGCTCGACCAGGAGAGGGGTCAGGCCAGCCTGGCCTCTTTTTCGTTTCTTTTCGTATACGCTCTCTCCGTCGCAGCCCCTTACCGTTCGGATCGCTCCTAACCCGTGAAAAGGATCCTTGCCGACGACTTCTGGACCCCAGCCCGTGTCGATGCCGTCACCGGTGGGCGGTGGATCTCCGAGCCCCGGGATCCTGGGATGCGGATCGCGGGCTTCGGCATCGACGGGCGCTCCCTGCGCCCCGGCGAGGCCTTCGTCGCCATTCGCGGGGAGCGCTTCGACGGCCACGACTTCCTCCCCCAGGCCCAGGCTGCGGGGGCGGCCCTGGCCCTGGTGGAACGGGACCCGGGCACGGGGCACCCTGCCCTGCCGCTGCTCTCGGTGCCCTCCACCGTGGCGGCGCTTCAGGCCCTGGCCCGACAGCACCGTGGGGTGCTGGGGGCCGGTGGCTGCCGGGTGATAAGCGTCTCGGGCTCCAACGGTAAGACCACCACCCGTCACCTGATCTACCAGGTCCTGACCCGGGCGGGCCTTGCGGGCACCCAGAGCGCCAAGAGCTTCAACAACCACCTAGGCGTGCCCCTCACCCTGCTCGCCGGCCG
>CAVOUZ010000003.1:0-111561 GCA_963699735.1 uncultured Gammaproteobacteria bacterium | reverse complement strand
GGCGATACCGGGTGCCGCCCCTGCGGCCCCGCTAGGCGAAGCGCAGGGCGGTGGCCATGGCGGAGAGCTTGTGTGCGGTCTCGCGCCATTCGGCGAGCGGATCCGACCCGGCGACGATGCCTGCCCCGGCGTAGAGCTGGGCCTCCTCGCCGGTGACCTCGGCGCAACGCAGCAGCACCCAGAGCTCCCCGCTGAGATCCGGCTCCAGAACGCCGGCGGCGCCCGTATACCAACCGCGTCCGTCGGGCTCGGCCAGGCGCAGCCAGTGGCGCGCCGCGCGCCTGGGCTCGCCATTGGTCGCCGGGGTCGGGTGCAGGCGATGGGCGAGATCCAGGAGATCCGTCTCACTGCCAGTCGGGCGCTGATCGGGCTCCACAGATGCTGGGCATTGTGAAGCTGCATCACCCGCGGCGTCCTGGGCACCCGAACCTCGCTGCAGCAGGGCATGAGCGCCGCCCGCACCGCCGCGACGACCAGTGCATGCTCGCGCCTTTCCTTTTCGGACTCCAGCAGTTGGGCGGTGAGTGCCGCGTCCTCGGTGGCGCTGGCCGAGCGCGCGGCGGTGCCCGCGAGGGCGTCCACCTCGACCCGGCCGTTCTGGACCCGCAGCAACCGTTCGGGGGTCGCGGCGACGAAGCTGGTCTCCCCGCGGGTGATGCGCAACACCTGACAGGCGGGAAAGAGCCAGGTAAGGGTGGCCTGAAGACGGGGCAGATCGAAGGCCCGGCGTCCGCGCAACCCGACGCGTCGGCACAGCACCGCCTTTTGCAGGCGGCCCAGTCTGATCTCGTCGAGGGTGGTCTCGACCAGGGCGCGCCAGTCCTTGCAGTCTTGGTGCGCTGCCCAGGGGCTGGAGCTGCGCCGGCGTCAGGGGCTCGGGCGGGGTCGCCTTCAGGGCGGGGACCAGGCGCCCGAGCCATTCCCTCCAGCGGGTGCGCAGCGCGCCCAGTGCCGCGGGCAAGGGCGTGGTCAGGATCAGCGCGGCCTGGCCGCCGCGGCTGATCAGGGCGAGCTCCGGGACCCACAAGAGCGCGTTGGGCAGACCCGGGTGCGATGCGATCGGGTTGGCGGTAGCGGCGGCCGCCCCCGGGTCCGCGGCGAAGCCGACCAGGGCGAAGCCGCCGAACCCGGTCTCGTCGGGGTCCCACTGGCGCCAGCCCGCGGCCAGACTGCGGGCCCGCGCCCTGAGCTCGGGGAGCCGTGAGGGCCCGGCGGCCCGCCATTCGGCGGCACGGCCCCATCCCGCCCGCAGCTCCCCGCGCCGCCCGTGCAGGAGCGCGAAACGCGGTCCGGACAACTCCGGCGGCTGGCCGGGCGACACCGGCAGCTCCAGGATCAGCGACAGCAGGGTGCCACCGGATTGCACCGGCGTGGTGGCCAGGGCCTCGTCGAGTCTGGCCTCCAATTGTTCCAAGAGATCGAGTGGAGCGAGCACGGGTCAACCTCTGCGCTGTTACGGTCCCCGCCGGCTTGGCGGGCCCCGGCGTCGTCAATCTGGCGGCTGGATTGTCCCGCTCCGATCGGGATCGCCGTCGTCTCGATCGCGCGGCCGGTGGTCCCGCTTCAGGGAGCGGAGCTGTGAGAAACCGATGCCAAAGACGATGGCCAGGATCACCAGGAGCTCGATCAGTCCCAGGATGCTCGAATCCATGGTGCTGAGAGCCTGTGGGATCAATCCAGGGAGAGGGCGTGACTGGAGAATCCCTGAAGCGTAGGCGACAATCCCGTCTCGCCGGGCAGCGTCTGTCCACGGCGGCTGCGGTCCCGTCGCTCGAGCCGCTCGAACAGGTCCAGTACCCAGATCAACCGGTCGGCGAACCCGGACAGGGCAGGTCGAGTCTCCGGGGGCGCCGGATGATGGCGCACGGCATCCACCAGGAAGAGCGTCTCTTCGAGCGGGGCTGGACCCTGCCCGGACGCCGGCGCCCCCAACGCGTAAGCGAGGATCGGCGGCAGCAGTGAGAGCTTGCGCGTCGGTGAGACCACGGCCCGCTGGCTGACGCAGTCCAGCCCCCGGCGCCGTACCTCCTGGCCGATCTCGGCATAGAGTCGCCGGGCGGCACCGATGCCGGGTCGACAGCGCGCCGGCAGGCCGGCTATCCCGATGTCGGCACGCGCATAGAGCCGGTCGGCCGCGTCGAGCAGCCGGTCGACCAGTTGGCCCAGGCGCGGGTTCCAGATGGGGTTGGCGAGCCAGGCATCCGGGTCGATTCCAGCCTCGCGCATCCAGTCCCGCGGCAAGTACAGGCGGCCCCTGGCGGCGTCCTCACCCACGTCGCGGGCGATATTGGAGAGCTGCATCGCGACGCCGAGGTCGCAGGCGCGGGCCAATCAGGCTGGGGTCTCTGACCCCCATCAACAGGGCCATCATGGCCCCGACGGTGCCAGCGACCCGCGCCGAGTAGGCATAGACGCCGGAAAGGTCACTGTAGGCGCGCCCCTCCGCGTCCCAGGCGAAACCCTCGAGCAGGGCGTCGAGCAGGGCCCTGGGGATCGCAAACTGGCGAGTCACATCGGCCAGGGCCCGATCCGCCGGAATCGGGTGCGGTCGGCACCCGTAGACAGCATCGAGCCGCTGGCGCAGTGCGCTCAGCGCCTCCTGAGGCTGCTCCGCCAGGTCGATCTGGTCGTCGGCCAGGCGACAAAAGGCATAGAGGGCGGTGGCCGGATCGCGTACCCGCCTGGGCAGCAGGAAAGACGCCGCATAGAAGGAGCGTGACCCGCCGCGCAGTAGCCTGCGGCCGCACTCCAGGTCGGAGGCGGATGCACATCTGAGGTCAAGCGAAGGTGCAGGCATCGGGGACCACCGTATCGAGCACGCGGGCGGATGACAGAACGCCGGGCAGCCCGGCTCCGGGATGGGTGCCGGCTCCAACCAGATAGAGGCGGCGGACCTCTTCACTGACGTTGTGGGGTCTGAACCAGGCGCTTTGCCATAGAACAGGCTCCATACTGAATCCGGCCCCTTTGTACGACAGCAGCCGGTTCTTGAAATCAAGTGGCGTGCTGACGAATGAGGTCGCGAGACTCGACTCCAGTCCCGGAAGCACGCTTGACTCCAGATAGGACGAAATGGCCGCGCGATAGGGTTCGGCTCGGCTCTCCCAGTCGGTTCCGCTGTCCAGATGGGGAACCGGCGCGAGGGCGTAGAAGGTGTCATACCCCGGCGGCGCCAGGGACGGGTCGGTCGCCGTGGGTCGGTGCAGATAGAGGCTGAAGTCGTCGGCGAGGATCTTGCGCCGGAAGATGTCCGTCAGCAGCTCACGGTAACGCGGTCCCATCAGGATGCTGTGGTGAGGCAGCTCCGGATAGGTGCGCCGGCTGCCAAAATACCAGACGAAGAGACCATTGGAGTAGCGGGATCCCTCGATACGCCGGTCGCTCCAGCGCCTGCGCCTGATACCCGGCAACAGGTTGCGATAGGTCCAGGCGGGATCGGCGTTGGAAACGACCAGGTCCGCCGCGATCTCCTCGCCGTCGGCGAGTCGTACCCCCCGGGCCTGGCGATCGCGGACCAGAATCTCCGCCACTTCGGCCCGGTATCGAATCTGGTTTCCCTGGCCCTCGATGAGGCTGACCAGGCCCTTCACCAGGGTCCCGGTCCCGCCCATGACCGAATGCACGCCCCAGCGACGCTCCAGGAAGGAGATCAGGGTGTAGATGGAGGTGACGGTAAAGGGGTTGCCACCGATCAGCAGTGGGTGAAAGGATAGAACGGTGCGCAGCCGCGGATCGCGGATATAGGACGACACCATCGAGTAAACGGTTCGGTAACTCTGGAGCCTGACCATCGCGGGCACGATCCGCGCCATGTCCCAGACGCTGCCGAAGGGTACATGCCCGAGCTGCTCGAACCCCACCCGAAACACGGCCTCGCTCTTGCGGATGAAGCGTTCGTAACCGGCGAGATCAGCGGGTGCGAAGCGGCGAATCTCGGCGCGAATTGCCTCCGGATCACCGCTGTAGTCGAAGTGCTCGCCATCATCGAATCGGATCCGATAGAAGGGCTCCATCAACCGGAGATCCACCTCGTCGGCGAAGCGGCGCCCGCACAGCCCCCATAGCTCCTCCAGCAGGAAGGGCGCGGTGACGATCGTCGGACCGGCATCGAAGGTGAAGCCGTCCTGCCGGAAGACGTAGGCACGGCCACCGGGGCCGTCGAGTCGCTCGAGCACCGTGACGCGAAAGCCCCTGGCGCCGAGCCGCACGGCGGCGGCCAGGCCGCCGAATCCGCTGCCGATCACGACGGCATGAGGTCTGGCCGTTCCTGGCGCGTCCGCCGCGTCATGGCGCGGGACACCGAGCGGGTCAAATGTCAACATAGATTGACTATATGAGGCGTCACGTATGGATGACAGTATAGCAGCTCACCGGGGGGCGCAGCACCCTTCTGTGCCTCCTGTGGTCGCCCCGGTGGGTTCGGGAAGTGCGCTCATCAGGCGGTCGGTTATCCAAGGCCTTGGTGACTGCCTCTTTTGATATGCTCCCTGATGGTCCCTCACAGGTTGCTCGCACCCCGGAAGCGCCATGGTACGACCCAGTCCGCCAAAGACCGCATCCCCGCTCGATTCCCGTGACCAGCCCTCGGGGTCGATTCAGCGCCCCCTGATCGTCGAGTTGCGGAGCGCGACGGCCGACCTTCATGCCGCGGTGGAGCGTCTGCCGGTCATGGTCGCACTCATGGCGCCGGCGGTCACCCGCGCGGACTATCGCCGCTACCTCCTCTTGATGGCCAAAGTTTATGGGGCCCTGGAGCCGCCGATTTACTCGGTTCTGGAGTCCGAGCTCGCCGCACATCCCGAGCTGCGGCCAAGGCTCCGGCCCAAGCTGCCGGCCCTGCTCGCAGACCTTGTTGCGCAGGGCATCGAGCCGCCGAGGCCGGCGGCGTCCCTGGATCCTGCTGCGACCCTGGAATTGGCCGACCTGGGCATGGCAGTGGGCGGACTCTATGTCCTGGAGGGTGCCAGCTTAGGTGCGAGGGTCATCGCCAAGCACCTGCGCCGTCGCCTGCGTGAGGACGCGGCGGAGCTGCTGGAGGGCGGTGCCTTTCTCGGCCTCCAGGCGTCGGGCGCGGGGTCCGCATCCACCGACTGGAAGGACTTGGTTGCGCAGCTGGAGCATCTCGCCGCGTCGGGACTCATCGAGCCGATGCAGGCAATCCATGGCGCCCGCACCCTGTTCGAGCGCGTCCATCTCATCCTTGGGGCCGGAGAGCCTCCCAAATGAGCTCGCCAGCGCCAGGCGGTCAGCATCGGGCTCGCGGGCTGCGCCCGAGCAAAATGTGGCGACGCCCTCGGCTCAGACCGGGGTTGTCTTGAGCCCGTGGCGAGCGGCAACGGAAAGGACCAGATCCGCAACGACCTGCGGCCTTTCCTCGTGCGCCAGATGCCCGAGCCCGGGCAAGGTGATGATCTCCGCCTCCGGCACCAGCGCACGCACCCGCGCCGCCTCTGAGGGCCGGACCGTGCCGTCACGCCCCCCGACCACCAGCAGGAGTGGGGTCTTGAGCCGCGGCAGGTCGCGGACCATGGGTTCCAGATCCCAGTTGGCCATCATGTTGAGCGCGGCAGCCACGTGCCCTGGGCTGGAGATCAGCCGTCGGTAGAGCTCCAGGCCCCGAGGCTCGAGCCGCGAGCCGGTGCTCTCGACCAGGCGCTCGACCGCCTGCGCGGACGCAGCTTGCCAGGCGAACAGGCGCGGGACCAGCGAATTGGCCGCAAGCAGCCGGGCGGCCGGGGAGAACCAACGCCCGGCGAGTCCGCCCAATGGCAACAAGGCGCCGTTGAGGCTGATCAATGCCCGGGGAGCGATGACGCGGTCGACGCACATGCGCGCCAGGATGGCCGCCCCCGCCGAGTGCCCCAGGACGAGGTCCGGCGCCATCCCAAGCTTGTCCAGCAGGGCGCCAAGGGCCTGTGCCATCCTGGTGAGCGAGAGCCCCCCGCCATCCAGTGTGCGGGTGAAGCCGTGGCCCGGAAGGTCCGGTGCCACCAGGGTGAAATCGACAGCGAGCAGAGGGGCCAGGTCGCGCCAGGAGTGGGTGGCTGCCCCCGTGCCGTGGATCAGGAGCAGGGTTGGACCCTGCCCCATCTGCTGGACGTGCCAGCGCGAGCCTCCCGCGGAGACGAAGCGGCTGGATCTCCGGTTCGGCCAATCCCTGCCCTCCAAATCCCAGCTTGGCGCGCGCAGCGTCACGGGGATCAGATCCCGGCGGTCGCCTTGACCGCTGCCGAGAGGCGACCCGCGTCGGCGTGGGGAAGCGGAAGGTAACTGGCGCCCATCGCCTGGGCGAGCTCCCGGGCCCGTGGGTCCGGCTGCGTGGAGATGTCCACCAGGAGCGCGGAAACGCCTGCGGCCTGAACCAATCGGGCATAGGTCAGTGACTCGGCATTGGCCTTGGCCCGGCCCGCGGATCCATCTCTCGCCACGTTGGCGCGCCCGTCGGTCAGCAGCACGAACAGGGGCGTGCCGCCGCGGCGCTTGACGGCATCGGCCAAGGCCAGTCCGGCCTCGATCCCCGCCGCGAGCGGCGTGCCGCCCCCGCCGGGCAGCTCGGCCAGGCTGCGCTTGGTGCGCACCAGGGAGCGGGTGGGGGGAAGCAGCAGATCCGCCCCCTGTCCACGAAAGGCGACCAGTGCGACCCGATCGCGACGCACGTAACAGTCTGCGAGCAGCAGCTCCACCGCCCCCTTCGCCTCGCTCAGGCGGTGCAGGGCCGAGGAGCCAGAGGCGTCGACGACGAACACGGCGGTGGTCTCGGAGCGCTGCTTGAAGCGTTGGATGCGAAAGTCGTCCTTACGGACCTCGATCCGCTGGGGCCCAACCGGGGGGGGCCTGCGGCCCTGCTCCTCCCGTCGCACCCTCTGCCAGGGGGCGGCGGCGCGCAGGGTCTCGATCACGTTGAGGCGGTCACCGGGCCTGAGCTCGCCTCGACGCACGCCGGCGGGCCGCCCGCGCATGTTGGACTGCTGGATCTGTCCCGCCTTGCCGCTGCTGCGCACCCGCGCACGACGCAGCAGCCCCAGCCGAAGCCGATCCAGGAGGTCCGGCGGAATGGCGGCCCTGGTGGCGTCCAGGACCTGGTCGGCGAGAGGGTCATCCTGCTGCTCGCGCTCCTGCTCCGAGTCCGACTCGCAATCGCCCTTCTCGTCCGGGGGAGGGGGCTCCTGATCGGGCGGCTCCGGGCAAGGAATCATGGTCGCCCGCGGCGCGAGCACCAGACGTGCCGCCAGGGTGACCTGCGCGTCCGTGACCCCATCGCTTCCCGCGAGGGCGGCGGCGATGCGCGCGACGCGCACCGCCTGGATGGAGGCGCGGATGGAGTGAACGCCCAGGGCCAGGGCGGTGGCGCACAAGGCATCCACCTGGTCGGGGCGGGGGGCGACCAAGGGCAGCCGCTCCCGTGCCGCGGCCACGTCCTGCGGCGTATAGGGGAGGTCGCCGAGGTCGTGGATCCCAACGGGGCTGAGATCGACCAGGAAGCTGAGGCGATCGATGAGCGCATCCGCCACCCCCTCGTCCTCGTCGCCCTCGTCCAGCGCGATGACCCCCAGCCGGGCGGGTGAGCGCAGGGCCAGCCCGTCCCGCTCCAGGACCACCTCGCCCGTGTCCAGGGCAGAGCACAGATACGAGATCGGGGAGCCCCTGACACGCTCCGCCATCGCCAGCTCCACCACGCCGCCGTCGGACTCCGACAGGAGACCGCGCTCGGCGACCGGCCGGCACGCGCGTAGGGTCGCCGCCAGGTCGAGGCCGCCGAGCAGGCGGCCGTCGGACACATGGCAGGGGACCTTGCGTCTCGGTGTATCGGGTGGAAGGAGCTCGCGGAGGTCGGACAGCCATTGCTCGCGCACCGGACCCGGTCGTGCGCGCAGGACCACACCACCGGTTCCGACGGGGTCCACGGCGAACAGGGCGGCGGCCAGGGCGGCCTGCTCCCAGGCGTCGGGGGCGGGGCCATGCTCGGGCGCCTGATCGTCGAGCGGGCTCGCCGCGACCGGGGCGGGACCGCGACCCGTGCCGCTGCTCATGCGGGGAACAGCTCCTCAAGGGCCCGCTGAACCCGCGCCGTGGAGCCGGACTCGTCGAGGGGGTCGCGGCGCAGGCGGTGGCGCAGAGACGGCGCGGCCAGCCGGCGCAGATGGGTGACGCCAACGAGTTGGTCTCCCTCCAGGGCGGCCAGGGCGCGTGCGGCGCGGATCAGGGTCAGCTCGCCGCGCAGACCATCGGTGCCCAGCGCCATGCACAGGCGCGCCGCCTGCTCCAGGGTGTCGAGCGGTACCTCCACCTGCGGCAGCGCTGCCTGGGCCTCGGTGATGCGCTTGCGCACCTGTGCATCCTTTCGCTTCCACTTCTGCAGGAAGGCGGCGGGGTCACGCTCGAAGGCCTCACGCAGCTGGACCACCCGGACCCGCGTGGGCAGGTCCTGGGGGGTGCGCACCTCCACCGACAGACCGAACCGGTCGAGCAACTGGGGCCTGAGCTCCCCCTCTTCCGGGTTGCCACTGCCGATGAGGACGAAGCGTGCCGGATGGCGGACGCTCAACCCCTCCCGTTCTACCAGATTCTCCCCGGAGGCGGCGACGTCCAGGAGCGCATCCACCAAGTGGTCCTCCAGCAGGTTGACCTCGTCGATATAGAGAAAACCCCTGTGGGCGCGGGCGAGTAGGCCGGGCTCGAAGGCCTTCTCGCCACGGGTCAGGGCCATCTCGAGATCCAGGGCGCCGATCACCCGATCCTCGGTGGCCCCGAGTGGCAGGTCCACCACGGGAACCGGCACCTGCCTGGACTTGAGCCCGCCGTTCGCCCGCCGGGCGCGGCACTCCGCACAGAGCCCGTCGATGTCGGCTCCCGGGTCACAGCCATAGCGACAGTCCACGGCGGCCTGCATCTTGGGCAGCAGTGCGGCCAGGGCGCGCACCGCGGTCGACTTCCCGGTGCCCCGGTCGCCAAAGACCAGGACCCCTCCGATTCGGGGATCGACGGCACCGATCAGGAGCGCGAGCTTCATCTCGTCCTGGCCGACGATGGCGGAAAAGGGGAAGGCGACGGGCATGCTTAGGGATCTCCTTTGCGCTGGCGATGGCACTGGCAGGCGGCTGGGCGTCCGAGCGGCCTCGCGTCAGCCTGGCATAACTTTCTATACTGTAAGTCTCGATAGACGCCCGGGCAATTCGCGCTGAGACTCAATGGATTCCGTGCCCGACTCGTTGCCGCCCGCGATGGGGCCCGGCCGGGCCGCCGCTCCATCCCGCACCCAGTCGGTCATGGATCGAGTGCACCGGGGCCTTGGTGCCCATCCAGCCAAGTCGTGACGGCATTCATGAAGACTGCGGGGCATTCCTCCTGGGGCAGATGACCGCAGTCGGGCACGATTACGAGTGAGGCCCTCGGCAGGGCAGCGGCCACGCGCTCGGTGTCGCTCGGCGGAACCAGCTTGTCGGAATCGCCGGTGATCAGCAGCACCGGCTGTCGGAGCGATCCCAGCCTCCCCGCCACGTCCACCGGAATCGACAGGGAGCGGTTGAGGAGCTCTCCCCAGGCCAGGTCCCAGCCCGCGACTTGGCGGTGGACCAGCGCTCGCGCCTGGCGCTCGGGGGTGATGCGCTCGGGCCGACGATAGGAGTACCTGAGCAGGGTTTTGGAACCGAGCTTGCGCCCGATCAACAGGGTCAACCGTCGCATCTGTGGGAGCGCCGCGAGCCAGGCGGGCAGGGTGGGGCGCCGCGCGTAGACCCAGGGGGCGGCCAGGATCAGGGCCTGGACCCGCTCGGGCCGGGCCAGCGCCGCTTCGAGGGCCAGGGTGCCGCCCGACGAGTTGCCGACCAGGATGGCGCGCTCGATACCGAGCTCGTCCATCAGGGCGAAGAGCTGGGAGAGGGCCGCATCCTTGGCATAGGGGCTCACGTTTCCCGGAAGCTCCGGCCCTGGCTTGGCGCTGAGCCCATAGGGCGGCTGGTCATAGGCGATGGCGCGGCCGCGCGCCGCGAAGTCATCGAGCACCGGATCCCAGCTGTGGGCATTCAGCGTGAAGCCGTGGATGAGCAGGAACACGGGATCATTCCCGGTGCTCTGGCCGCGCTCCAGATAGTGGACAGCTAGCCCGTCAGTGCCGGGCCAGGGGAGGCGGACGACCCGCCCCACGGGTGTTGCCGCGGCGCCAGGGTCGGTCAGCCCAAGGGCTGGTGTCGGATCGATCAGAAAAGGCCCGAACGCGGCGCTGGCGGCCAGCAGCGCTATCAGGGCCAAAAGGGCCAGCAACAGGTGTGTCAGCATCGGTGGGGTCCAGGGGCAACGGCGGGGCCCCCGCCGATCATCCAGGAGTAGCCACGATGGAGCAAGGTCCGTCCAAGGGTCTTCACGACGTCAGCCTGATGAGCAGCGACGCGCGTCTGAGCGGCCGCCCCCGGCTGTGCAGCGACTGCGGTCTGTGCGACAGCTTTCTGCGACGCCGCATGGCCGAGACCTGCGTCTTCGTGCGCAATCGGGCGCAGGAGATCGAGCACCGGCTGCACGGACGACACCGCACGCCCGGGGACGAGATGCTGTTCGGCATTTTTCGGGAGATGCTTGCCGTTCGCCTTCGGGTCCCGGTCGAGGGCGCCCAGTGGTCGGGCATCGTCACCACCTTGGCCACGCGGCTACTGGAGCGGCGCCAGGTGGATGCGGTGATGCTGGCAGCAACCGAGCCCGGTACCCGATTCGGCCCGCGCCCGATCCTGGCTCGCACCGCCGAGGAGGTCCGGGCGTGCGCGGGTAACAAGCCGGCCCTGTCGGCCAACCTGGGCCTGTTGGATCAGGTCCGCGATCTCGGCATTCGCCGCCTGGCCGCGGTGGGCACCGGCTGCCAGATCCAGACCCTGCGCCAGGCCGAGCCGGAGCTGGTCGCTGAACTGGGTCTTGAGCGGCTGGACCTGATCGGCATCCCGTGCAGTGACAACGTCGCGTACGCCGACCAGCAGCTCTTTCTGTCGCGCGTGTCGCGCTCCTCCCGGACCATCGTCCACTACGAGTTCATGCAGGACTTCGCGCTCTGGATGCGTCACGAGGACGGCAGCCAGGAGCGCGTCAATTTCGTCGACTTCCCCATGGATGATCTCCAGGGGATCTTTCCTTCCGCCTGTCTCTCCTGTTTCGACTATCCGAACGCCCTGTCGGACATCACCATCGGATACATGGGTGCGCCGCTGGGCTGGCAATGGGTGCTGGCGCGCACTGCCCGCGGCACCGAGCTGATCGAGCTGCTGCGCCCGGAACTGGAGGTAGGCGACCTGACGGAGTCAGGCGACAGGCGCCGCGGGATGCCCAGGTTCATCGCCACCCTTGCCAGGCGCCAGGCGCGCCCGCCGCGCCTGGTGCGGCGGCTGATCGCGTGGCTTCAGCGCCGCCATGGGCCCAAGGGGCTGGAATTCGCGCGGGCGATCATCGAGATGAAGCTGCTGCGTAACTTCAGCCATGTGCGCGACAAGTTCCCGGGGAGCGAGGAGCGCATCGTCCCCTACCATGTCTACGCGGCGATCGCCCCCTATGCGCAGCACTACGCCCGGGTGTTCGGGCGGAGACCCGGCTCAGGGCCCATCCAGTTCGGCACGGACAGCGACCCCGACCTCGTCCAGTCCCAACAGCCGCTCGACCGCGGCCGCTGAGACCTCGATGATTTCCTGGCGCCGGATGCCGCCACCGGTGTTGCCTCGGGCGCAGAGGGATTCGCAGAGCCAATCCGATGGGGATTCGAAGTCACAGTGGTTGGCCCCCTCAACGGGGATCGACTGCACCTCGGGACTCACCGCGTAAACCCCCGCCCCATTGTTCCACGCGTTGCAGGATGAAGGATCGCCCTGTATCGCGACGAGGGGGACCTCCAGGCCCAGAGCCGTTCGCGCCCCGAGCCCGCGGTCGTCCACCAGATCCAGGGTCAGGACGCCGATCGCTCGGGGATCCTGTCGGGCGGCGAGCAGCGCGGACAGGGCGCCGGCCGAGAAACCTGCGTACAGCACACGCCGAGCGGCCAGCCGGTCGGCCAGCCGCCGCATGTCCAGGCCGTTCCGCACGTGACCCCCGTCCCACAGACGGCTGTTGCAAAAGCTCAAGGTGGCGACAGGGACGCCGCTGGCGGCGAGCTGCCGTGCCAGGCCCTCCATATGGAACTGGTCGCGCAGGAATCCGTGGGCGAGGACCACCAGGACGTCGGTGCGGGGGCGCTCCGGACGAAAGAGGCGATGTTCGACGCGGCACCCCGTCGCCGAGCGGAAGCTCCCGGACACGACAGACCAGCGGTGGGACGGCGCCACGCCCACACCGGCCCCGTCTCGCACAGCCTGGTCCGAGCAAGCCGCTAGCACCAGCGCGAGGACCAACGGCATCAACAGGGCCAGAAGGTGACGACGGGCATTTGGATCCGGATTGCTGCGCATTCGGGTGATTTTGGGGTTCGTCACCCCTCGATGGAGGTCTGATCTGTTCTTCCGTCAGGCCGGATCCCATCGCGTTCCGCCTTGCTATACTGTCACGCGGGAAAGACATTGTTAGCGTAACGAGAACTTGACGCAGATCCTGAGCCCAGCAAAGGGGGGCGCGATGACGGCTTACACGGAGCTTGACGGGTCATGGGCTCGAATCCTCGGGGCGCCGCCCCGTTCCTCGGCAGTCTGCCGCAAGCGGCTGCCCGAGGCAGTGGATGCGCCGCGCGCCGAGCTCCGCGTGGAGGGGGTTGGCCGGATCTCCTACTACGCGGCCGCTGCCGAGACAGGCATCCCCCTGGTCCTCATCCACAGTATCAATGCCGCACCCAGCGCTTTTGAGATGCGGCCCCTGTTCCGGCACTATCAAGGACGCCGACCGGTGATCGCGCCGGACCTTCCGGGCTTCGGATTCTCCGAAAGGGCCGATCGGCGCTATTCGCCGGAGCTGTTCGCCGCCGCCATCATCGGCGTCCTGGATCAAGCGGTTGGGGCTCCCGCGGACCTGGTCGCCTTCTCGCTCGGGGCCGAGTTTGCCGCCCGCGTGGCCCTGTCCCGCCCGACGCTGGTCCGCTCCCTGGTCCTGATCTCGCCCACCGGATTCAGCTCCCGCACCATGCCGGGCGGGAAGACGGGAAGACGCATACACCGTGTCTTGAATTTGCCAGGCCTGAGCCAGGGGCTGTTCGCGGCACTGACCTCGCGGCCCAGCATCCGGTATTTCCTCGGTCAGTCGTTCGTCGGGCAGGTTCCGGCCGAGATGATCGACTACGCCTATGCCACCTCTCATCAGCCGGGTGCGCGCCATGCACCCCTGTACTTCCTGTCCGGGCAGCTCTTTACGACCGATGCCACCGACACCCTGTACGCCAAGCTGACCCAGCCGGTACTGGTCCTCCACGACAGGGATGCGAACGTCAACTTCTTCCTGCTGCCGGAATTCATTGGGGGCAGGGATCAGTGGCGGGTCGAGCGCATCGCGCCCACCCTTGGCGTGCCCCAGTGGGAAAAGCCCGGGGAGACCACGGCGGTAATGGATCGATTCTGGGCAGAGATGGGCTGAATCGGCGCAGGAGCTCACCCAACACCCGGTTTCACCGGTGGCATCCCGACGGCAAAGAAAGATCGGGAACAGACGGCGTCCACGCCAAGCGGTTTCAGATTCACGAACAACGCCGAAAAGGCGGGAGGTCAGGATGGTAGAGATCACGGAACCCTCGGGCCCCGTCTCGGGAGAAGCGTCCACGGCGCTGGCCCAACAGGAGGGCATGCTCAATCCGCGCTTTTACACGACGGATTACGCCGCCATGGACCGGCTCGACATCTCCCCGGTGCGGCCTGAGTGGGACGAGATGATGGCGGAGTTCGAGCGGGACGCGAACCGCGCCCATTTCCGCCGGGTTGAGGACTTCAGGGCCCAGGCGAAGGAGCTACCGGGGCCCCTGCGGGAGGAATTCCTGGACTTTCTGATCAGCTCCATCACCGCCGAGTTCTCCGGTTGTGTGCTCTATACGGAGATCAAGAAGCACGTCTCCAATCCGGATATCAAGGCCCTGATGGGCTACATGGCCCGAGATGAATCCCGTCATGCCGGTTTCATCAACAAGTCGCTGTCGGACATGGGCGTCGCAGTGGATCTCGGTCTGCTGAAGAAGGCGAAGCAGTACACCTATTTCCGCCCCAAGTTCATCTTCTACGCCACCTATCTCTCCGAGAAGATCGGATACGCGCGCTATATCACCATCTTCCGGCACCTGGAGCGCCATCCGGAATACCGTTTCCACCCCATCTTCGAGTGGTTCGAGGAATGGTGCAACGACGAGTACCGACACGGCGAGGCCTTTGCCCTGATCCTGCGCGCAAATCCCCATCTTTTGAAGGGAATGAACAAGCTCTGGATCCGCTTCTTCCTGCTCGCCGTCTACGCGACCATGTATGTCCGTGACCACACCCGGCCAGAGATGTACCAGGCACTCGGCCTGGACCCGACGGACTTCGATCATCGGGTGTTCGACATCACCACAGCCATCAGCCGACAGGTCTTTCCGCTCACGCTCGACACCGGCGACCCACGCTTTCGGAGCGGGCTGGAATCCCTGCGGCGAATTGCCGAGGCGAGCGCCGACGCGGCGAGGCGGGGCGGAATCCTGCGCCACATCAAAAGGGCTGGGTACGCCGCCCAGGGCGCATTGGTCTTCGCGCGTCTCTACCTGCTCCCGACCCGCGCCAACCAGGCGCCAACCCAGGTGCGCGCCGCACCGGCCTGGTAATCTGGCGACCGCCGTGCAGCCGCGACGCCCGGAGCTCGCCCGAACAGGTACTCATTTGCACGCTGGCCCGGAGCGGGCCGCGGAGGGACGAAAAAGCCGGCGCGAACCGGCTGAGAAATCGCGGGAAAGTTGGTCGGGGTGACAGGATTCGAACCTGCGACTTCTGCCTCCCGAAGACAGCGCTCTACCAAGCTGAGCTACACCCCGAGGGGGTCATTGATCCCTGTCGGGACCAATCGGGTCTGAGTCTCTGCGGCCACCTGAGTCTATGTGGCCACTGGGGCAGCGGGATCTCGCAACCAGGCGGCCGCTGCGAATCGGTTATCGGTAGCGGAGACTGGTCGCGACCGGCAGCCTGGATCAGTAGCTTCGCGCAACCGCGAAGTCGGCCATGGCCGCGAGGGCATCGACGGCGTCCGAGGGGGCCAGTGGCGCCAATGCCTCCTTGGCCTGCCGAGCGTAGTCGCGCGCGAGCTGCGTAGTATAGGTAATGGCATCGGTGGACGCAATCGCGTCAATAACCTCGGCGATGCGCGTGCGCCCGCCGTTCTCGATCGCCGCGCGCAGCAGCTCACGCTGATCCGGGGTTCCCCGATCGATGGCCCGGATCACGGGCAGGGTCGGCTTGCCCTCGTCGAGATCGTCGCCCACGTTCTTGCCGAGCTCGGCGTTGTCGCTGCTGTAGTCCAGGGCGTCATCGATGAGCTGGAAGGCGATTCCGAGATTGCGTCCGTAGCTCGCCATGGACTCCTCGATGGTGCCGGGGGTCTCGGCGAGGATCGCCCCGAGGCGGGTCCCGGCCTCGAACAGCGTGGCGGTCTTGCGCTTGATCACCTCCATGTAGCGATCCTCATCCGTGTCGGGGTCCTTGGTGTTGAGGAGCTGCAGGACCTCGCCCTCGGCGATGCGGTTTGTCGCATGGGCGAGCACCTCCATGACCCGCATGCTGCCCACGTCCACCATCATCTCGAAGGCGCGGGAGTAGAGGAAATCCCCCACCAGGACGCTGGCCTCGTTGCCCCACACCACATTGGCCGTGTCGCGGTTGCGGCGCAGCTCTGAGCCGTCCACGACGTCGTCGTGGAGCAGGGTGGCGGTATGAATGAACTCCACCACCGCGGCCAGATCGATGTGAGAGCTGCCGCTGTACCCGCAGGCGCGGGCCGCCAGGAGAACCGAGAGAGGACGCAACCGCTTGCCGCCGCTGTTGACGATGTAGTGGCCGATCTGATTGATGAGCACCACGTCGGACTGCAGCCGGCGCACGATCAGGGCGTCGACGGCCTGGGTGTCATCGGCGACGGGCAACCTGATAGTGGAGAGGTCCATGCGGGTGGGGCGAGGGCGGAACGTGGCCGCGGATGCTAGGTGGGGGCCCAATCAGTGTCAAGTTGAACGCCGTTGCGGTCGTCTTGCGGCGCACGGCATCTGGCTTTCTGAAGTCTTTACCGGTTGACGTGGTGCATGGGTAGGGGTAGATTTCCGCGTCTTTACTCCCGGCGGCGCCAAGCGTCGGCGGTTTCCGATTTTCCTGGTTTGGGGATCTCCAGACATGTATGCGGTGATACAGACCGGTGGCAAACAGTATCGGGTCTCTGAAGGAGATACCCTCAAGGTCGAGAAGCTGGTCGCCGACGAGGGCGCGAGCGTGGAGCTCGATAAGGTCCTGATGGTGGCCGACGGCGAGCAGGTCAAGGTCGGGGCCCCCTTCCTGGAGGGCGGCAAGGTGACCGCCACCGTGAGCGGCCACGGCCGGGCAAAGAAGGTGACGATCATCAAGTTCCGCCGGCGCAAGCACTACATGAAGCGCCAGGGCCACCGTCAGTGGTTCACGGAGCTCAAGATCACGGGGATCAGCGCGGGCTGAGAGCTCCGCATCAGAGATCAATTAGAGACCAGGCCCGAAGCCCAGCAGGGGCCGGGACCAGAATAGGAGCCATCCCATGGCACACAAAAAGGCAGGCGGCAGTTCCCGCAACGGGCGTGATTCCGAGTCCAAGCGGCTCGGCCTCAAGCTGTTCGGCGGACAGAGCGTCAAGGCGGGCGGCATCATCGTGCGCCAGCGCGGCACCAAGTTCCATAACGGCGTCAACGTCGGGCTCGGTAAGGACCATACCCTCTTCGCCCTGACGGATGGGGTGATCAAGTTCCAGGTCAAGGGCCCGAAGAACCGCAGGTTCGTCACCGTCGAGACGGCCTGATCCGGGGTCAGACGACCCAGGATCATGGCCGCTCCCACGCCGGGGCCGCCCGAGAGCCTCGTCCATCGGACGGGGCTCTTTGCATTTCGGCTCCGGCGCCTGATACCCGCGGCAGAGTCAGATGAAATTCGTCGACGAGGCATTCATTCGCGTCGAGGCCGGTGACGGCGGCAGCGGCTGCGTCAGCTTCCGGCGCGAAAAGTATATCCCCAAGGGCGGACCGGACGGCGGCGACGGCGGCGACGGTGGCTCCGTCAGCCTGATCGCTGACAACAATATCAACACCTTGGTGGATTTCCGCTTCCAGCGCCTGCACCGCGCCGAGTCCGGGCAAAAGGGCCGGGGCCGGGACATGCGTGGGCGCGGCGGCGCCGATCTCGATCTTCGGGTGCCGGTGGGGACCCGGGTGTTCGACCAGGAGACCGGCGAGCTGTTGGGCGAGCTGCTCGTCAAGGGTCAGCGCCTGCTGGTGGCCCAGGGGGGCTTTCACGGCATCGGCAATGCCCGCTACAAGTCCAGTACGAACCGTGCCCCGAGGCAGTTCTCGCCGGGGACCCCAGGCGAGCGGCGTGAGCTGCACCTGGAGCTGATCCTGCTTGCGGACGTGGGTCTGCTTGGCTTTCCCAACGCCGGCAAGTCGTCCCTGATCCGTCAGGTCTCGAGCGCGCGCCCCAAGGTCGCGGACTACCCCTTCACCACCCTCCATCCCAACCTGGGCGTGGTGCGGCTCGGGCGCAATCGCAGCTTTGTGATCGCCGACATCCCGGGGGTGATCGAAGGGGCCGCCGATGGTGCCGGGCTCGGCATCCAGTTCCTCAAGCACCTGGCGCGCACCCGACTCCTGCTCCATCTGGTGGACCTGGCCCCCCTGGACGAGACCCAGGTCCCGGCCGATCAGGTGCGTAAGATCGAGGCCGAGCTGGCCGCCTTCGATGAGGGGCTCGCTCGCAAGGAGCGCTGGCTGGTGCTGAACAAGTGCGATCTGCTGGACCCCGCGGAGCTGGACCGCTGCCGCGGCCGCCTCCTTGAGGACCTGGGTTGGCAGGGGCCTGTCTACCCGATCTCGGCCCTCACCGGCGCCGGCACTGCGCGGCTGATGGGCGACCTGATGCACCGTCTCGAGGCCCTCAAGATCGAATCCGGAGAGGCCGTTGCGCCCGATGCCCCGGATCAGGATCCCTGGCACCCGCTGGACTGACGCCAGGACCCCCGGGCCGGCCGAGGTTCACATCCACAATACCCGAGCAGCCAATCAAGGAGCCCCGTCGTGATCTCCCGCGAGACCCTCCCGAAGACCCGCCGCTGGGTCGTTAAGATCGGCAGCGCGCTGCTCACCCGTAACGGGCAGGGACTGGATCGGGAGCTGTTGAATCCCTGGGTCGAGCAGATCGTGCTCCGCCGGGTGGGCGGGGACCATGTGGTGCTGGTCTCCTCCGGTGCGGTCGCCGAGGGCATGGCGCGCATGGGCTGGAGGCGCCGGCCCAAGGCCCTGCACGAGCTCCAGGCGGCCGCGGCGATCGGTCAGATGGGGCTGGTGCGCGCCTACGAGGACTGCTTCAAGACCCGCGGACTGCACACGGCCCAGGTCCTGCTCACCCGCGACGACCTGGCCGACCGCGCCCGTTACCTCAACGCCCGTACCACCCTTCGCACCCTGCTGCGCCTGGGGGTGATCCCGGTCATCAACGAGAACGACACCGTCGCCACCGACGAGCTGCGCTTCGGTGACAACGACACCCTGGCGGCGCTGGTCGCCAACCTCATCGAGGCCGACCTGCTGATCCTGCTCACCGACCAGGACGGCATCTTCGACTGCGACCCGCGCAGCAATCCGGGTGCCTGTCTGATCGACCAGACGCGGGTGGACGACCCGCAGCTCGACGCGGTGGCGGGGGGCAGCGTCACCGGGCTGGGTACCGGCGGTATGGTGACCAAGGTACGCGCCGCCCGGCTCGCCGCCCGCTCCGGCACCCCGACCGTAATCGCCCCGGGGCTGGGTGAGCGCGTGCTGATCCGCATCGGCCAGGGCGAGCGGGTCGGTACCCTGCTGATCCCGGTGCAGGAGGCCCAGGCCGCGCGTAAGCAGTGGCTGGCCGGTCAGCTCCAGGTACGCGGGCGGCTCACCCTTGACGGCGGCGCCGTGCGCGCCCTGCGGGAGAAGGGCACCAGCCTGCTCGCGGTGGGAGTCAAGGCCGTCCACGGGACCTTCGCCCGGGGCGAGGTGGTCGCCTGCGTGGACGAGGACGGCCGGGAGGTGGCGCGCGGACTCGTCAACTACGATGTCCAGGAGGCCGCGCGCATCCGCGGTGAGCCGAGCAGCCGCTTCGAGTCCATCCTCGGGTACCTGGACGACGAGGAGCTGATCCACCGCGACAACCTGGTGCTGCTTTGAGACCGCTGCGCAAACGACCGGGACCCTAAGGGGTTGGCTCGGTGCGCGGCGACCGCATCTGATCCGGACGGGCGGCGCTTCCGTTCGGCGCCGCTGCAATCACCCAAGGAGGCGAAGAATCCATGTCAGATCAACCCGTCGCAATCGTCACCGGGGCTTACCGGGGACTGGGGCTCGAGACCGGCCGCCAGCTCGTGATGCGCGGCTACACCGTGATCCTCGCCGCGCGACGCGAGGCGGAGGGCCGGGCGGCAGCGGACGCCCTGGCGGCACGGGGACTCACGGCACGGTTTCACCCGCTCGACGTCACCGACGACTCCTCCATCCAGACCCTCGCCGCCCACGTGCGTGAAACCGACGGCCGGCTCGACGTGCTGGTCAACAACGCGGGCATCTTTCCTGATCCACCCCCGGGCTCTGGGCGTGACAGCGTCTTCGATGCCGATCTGCAGACGATCCGCCGGGGTCTGGAGACCAACACCCTGGGCGCGTTGCGCCTCTGTCAGGTCCTCATTCCGCTGATGCAGGGTCACGGGCGAGTGGTCAACGTCTCCTCGGGCATGGGCCAGCTCCAGGAGATGAACGGCTGCTGCCCGGCCTATCGGCTTTCCAAGACGGCCCTCAATGCCGTGACCCGGATCTTTGCCGACGAGCTCAAGGGAACCGGGGTCAAGGTGAACTCGGTGTGTCCGGGCTGGGTGCGCACCGAGATGGGCGGCGACTCGGCGCCATTGTCGGTGGAGGAGGGCGCGGCAGGCATCGTCTGGGCCGCGACCCTGCCCGACGATGGCCCCAGCGGCGGCTTCTTCCGCCAGGGCCAGCCGATCGCCTGGTGATGCCGGCTCTGTCCCGAGGGCTCAGCCGATCAAGTGCCTTGGTCCCGGCTCAGCGCAGGTTCTTCTTGTAGCTCGGAATGATCGCGTTCTTTGCCTTGGAGAAGTTGGCGAACTCCATGGTGACGCTCGCCAGCTCGACTCCGCTGAAATCGGCGTCGGTGACATCGGCGCGGCGCAGGATGGCGCCTCCGAGCACCGCGTTGGTGAAGTCCACGCCGGTGAGGTTGGCGTTTCGGAAGATGGTGTCCTGGGCCGAGCAGTTGCGCAGCCGGGCGCCGCGCAGATCGGCGCCCTCCAGGTTCGCGAGGTTGAGCACGGTGAAGCCGCCGTCGAATGCACTGGTGAGGTCGGCGTCGTGGAGGCTGGCGCGCACCAGGTTGGCGTCGTTGAGGTGACAGTCCCGCAGGTCCGCCCCGCACAGGTTGGTCTCGCGCAGGTTGGCCTTGATGAAGAGGGCGTTCGGCGCCGTGACGTGGCACAGGTTGGCGGCATTGAAGTCCGTTCCCCGCATGTCGGCGTTGCTCAGATTGGCGCCCTGGAGATTGGTCGCGCGGGCCTCGGCGTTGCGCAGGTCTGCCCCGGTCAGATTGGCATGGGAGAGATCCGCCCCGCTCAGCAGGGCCGCGCGGGAGGGGTGCTCCGATCCGAGGCGGGCCCGGGTAAGGTTGGCGCCGGCGAGGGCGGCATCCCGCAGGTGGGCGCCGACCAGTATGGCGTCGGTCAGATTGGTCTCGGTGAGATCCGCCCCCATCAGGTCGCTCGATTCCAGGTTGGCATGCGAGAGATCCGCTCCGCGCAGATCCGCCCCGTTGAGCTGCATGTCGCGCAGATCGGCACCGGCCAGGGTCTCGCCCTCGAAGGTTCCCAGCACCTGCCCCGTTTCCCGATGTTTGATCTCGACCATGGTTGTCCCCTGCCGGTCTTGTGTTGTGGTGGTTCCTTAAATCTACCAGAAGCGCGGGCCCGCGGTGGCGCCGAACCCTGACGAAAACGCGGCCCGCCCCGGGACCTTGATTGGAGAGCGCGCCCGCCGCCGGTTTGGCGACATTCATCGACAGCGCTGGGCCGCCCCGATACCATCCGCCGGGCTCCACAACCCGAGATGCCGCCGGTCGTCCGCGCCAAGCGGTCAACCCCAGAGGCAGGCCGTCAAACACCACCCGAGGACGAATCAATGAAGATCGAGACCATGGCGATCCACGCCGGATACGAGCCGGACCCGACCACCAAAGCGGTGGCGACGCCGATCTTTCAGACCACCAGCTACGCCTTCGACGACACCCAGCACGGGGCCGACCTGTTCGATCTCAAGGTGGCGGGTAACATCTATACCCGCATCATGAATCCCACCAGCGACGTGCTCGAGCGGCGGGTCGCGGCGATGGAGGGTGGGGTGGGGGCGCTGGCCCTTGCCTCGGGCATGGCGGCGGTGACCTACGCCATCTTCACCATCGCCCAGGCGGGCGACAATATCATCGCGGCCTCCACCCTCTACGGCGGCACCTACAACCTATTCGCCCATACGCTGCCCCGTCTGGGTATACAGACGCGCTTCGTTGCGCCCAATGATATCGACGGCATGGCCGCCCAGATCGACGATCGGACCAAGGCGGTTTTCTGCGAGTCCATCGGCAACCCGGCGGGCAATGTGGCGGACCTGAGGGCCATCGCTGACATGGCCCACGCCCACGGGGTGCCGGTGATCGTGGACAGCACGGTGGCGACGCCCTATCTGTGCCGGCCCTTCGAGCACGGCTGCGACATCGTGGTCCACGCCCTGACCAAGTACATGGGCGGCCACGGAACCACCATCGGCGGCATCCTGGTGGACTCGGGGAAGTTTCCCTGGGCCGATCACGCCGCGCGCTTCCCCATGCTGAACGAGCCCGATGTCTCCTACCACGGTGTGGTCTACACCGATGCCCTCGGGCCCGCCGCCTATATCGGCCGCGCCCGGGTGGTGCCCCTGCGCAACATGGGCGCGGCCATCTCGCCCTTTAACAGCTTCCTGATCATGCAGGGGATCGAGACCCTGCCCGTGCGCATGGACCGCCATTGCGAGAACGCGCTCAAGGTGGCGGAGTATCTCAAGGGTCATCCCAGGGTGGAGTGGGTGCGCTACGCGGGTCTGCCCGACAGCCCCGACTATCACCTGATCGAGCGCTACATGGATGGCGGCAAGGCCAGCTCCATCCTGTCGTTCGGGATCGAGGGGGGGCTGGAGGCGGGGGCCCACTTCATCGACGCGCTCAAGCTTGCGGTGCGCCTGGTCAACATCGGCGATGCCAAGACCCTCGCCTGCCACCCGGCCACCACCACCCACCGCCAGCTCTCCCCGGATGAGATGAAGCGGGCGGGTGTCTCGGAGGACCTGGTGCGCCTGTCCGTCGGGATCGAGCACGTGGACGACATCATTGCCGATCTGGATCAGGCCCTCTCGGCGGCGTAGGCCGGCCGGGGTCGGCCTGTACGTCGGACTTCAGTCCGACTGCCACCTCTCAGGCCGCCCCAGGCCCCGTCGTCGGGCTGAAGGCCGCCCTGCCCCGGTTCTTGGTTGATCGCGATCGGGCCGTGGCCGGCCTAACGGGGCTTTGGGTCCTGCTCCAGCGCGTCGAGGCGCGCGCGCAGCAGGGCCAGCTCCTGCTCCTGGTGCCTGATCTGCTTGAGCAGACCGGGCAGCTGGGCCAGCGCCGCCAGCTCCCGCAGGGTGTCCTTGATGGGGCGGGCGGGGGTGCCGAAGACGGCGGCCCCCGCGGGCACGTCCTTGGTAACCCCGGACTGGCCGCCGACCCGTGCGCCGGCCCCGATGTTGACGTGATCCGAGACCGCCACCTGACCGGCGATCACCGCCCCGGCCCCCAACGTGCTGCTGCCGGCGACCCCGGCCTGGCTGATCAGGATGACGTGGGCGCCAATATCCGTGTTGTGAGCCACCTGGACCAGATTGTCGATCTTGGTGCCGCGGCGGATGCGCGTCACGCCCAGGGTGGCGCGGTCCACGCAGCAGTTGCAGCCGATGTCCACGTCGTCATCGATCACCACCCGACCCAGTTGCGGCACCTTGCGGTGGGCCTTGCCGTCCCAGGTGAAGCCGAAGCCGTCTCCGCCGATCACGCTGCCGGAGTGGACGATGCAGCGCTCGCCCAGGGTGCTGTCGCGGTGGATGGTGACATTGGCCTCGATCACGCAGTCCGACCCCAGGGACACGCCGGGGCCCAGATAACAGCCGGGGCCGATGATGCAGCGGTCGCCGATCCGCACGCCCGCGGCGAGCACCGCGCAGGCGCCGACCGCCACGTCCTCGCCGAGTGCGGCCAGCCGGTCGATGACGGCGGTGCGGTGGATACCCTGGATCTCGGAGCGCGGGACGAAGGACTCGGCCGCGTGGAAAAAGGCCTTGCGAGATTCGGGCGAGCGGATCAGCACGGGACCGGCGATGGCGGGAAAGTCCTCGGGCACCACCACGGCCCCGGCGCGGCTGGCCTCGACCGCGTCGGCCTGATCGGCCCGCTCGGCGAAGCACAGGTCGGTCTCCTGCGCCAGCTCGAGGGTGTTGAGTCCGCTGATCTGCATCGGCTCCGCGGCCGAGGCCGCGGACGGTGGCGGGGCCTGGAGCAATGCGCACAGTTGGGCGAGGTCGAGAACCATGTCAGTCTCCTGGTGGGATGAAGAGCGCCCGCAAGCTGCGCGGAGTGTCCCGCCCCCGTTTGGCGCAACGGCGTCAGAGAGCGATTTTCGTGTCGGGCGCCTCAGGGACGCTCGGCCATGGCCACAGTGTAGTGCGGTCCCTGCTTGAGCTTGGCGTAATTGCCGAAGACCTCGCTGAAATTGCGCTTGATGAATTCCCGCAGCCCGTTGATGGTGACCACGTAGAGACGTCCCCCGGGGTTGAGGCGGGAGCGCGCGTCGTGGAGCAGGATGGCGAGCAGCTCCTTGCCGACCTTGGCCGGTAGGTTGCTCGCGATCACATCGAAGCGCAGGTCCGGGGGGATCTGATCGAAGCCGTTACTGAGCATGGCCCTCGCGTTGCCCAATGCGTTGCGCCGGGCATTGGCGTCGGCGTAACGCACCGCCACGAAGTCCTTGTCCACCAGAAGGGTGTGACCCTGGGGGGCGAGCGCGGCCAGTGCCAGCCCGATGGCGCCGTAGCCGCAGCCCAGATCCAGGCAATCGGCGTCGGGCGCCAGGTCCACCCGCTCCAGGAGCAGCCGGGTTCCCTCGTCGATTTCGCGGGGGGAGAAGAGTCCCCAGGTGCTGTGCACGCTGAGGGTTCGTCCGCCGAGCGGCGCATCGAAACGGATGTCGCGGCGCAGCAGGTCCAGTTGGTCTTTGGTGAGCATGGGGTCCGGACCGGCGCCGTCGCGTATCGCGCGACTGCGGATCGCGGGCGCAGGGCGTGCAAAAGGGGCTCTAAGGGCCGGGGTATTCTAACGGGCGCTTGGGCTACACTCACGCGATTTACCGGGAAGCGCCCCGGCTTCTCCCCGACCCGACCGTTGCCAGAGTCCTCTACGGCCGCGAGGGCTCGCCCCGACCAGAGAGATCCCCGTCATGTGCCTCGCCATCCCCGCCAGAATCACCCATATCGATCCCAGCGGCCAAATCGCCCGGGTCGGCCTGGGGGCCGTCAGCAAGGAGATCTCGCTCGCCCTGGTGGAGGACGCCGCCGTGGGCGACTATGTGCTGGTCCACGTGGGCTATGCCCTGAATCGCCTGAGCGAGGAGGAGGCGCAGCGCACCCTCGACCTGATCCGTGCGGCGGGCATCCTGGACGCAGAGGAGCCGGGGACCGACCCGACCGCAGCGGCGGGCGGTGCGGCATGAAGTACGTCGACGAGTTCCGCGACCAGCGACTGGCCCGGGGCCTGGCGGAGGCCATTGCGGCCGAGGCGGACCCGGCCCGCGACTACCGGCTGATGGAGTTCTGCGGCGGTCATACCCACGCCATCTTCCGCTACGGCGTCCAGGACCTGATGCCGGAGAACGTGCGCTTTATCCATGGTCCGGGCTGCCCGGTGTGCGTGCTGCCCATGGCACGCATCGATCACGCCATCGCCCTTGCCGCGGATCACGGGGTCACCCTTTGCACCTATGCGGACCTGATGCGGGTGCCGGCCAGCGAGCGTAAGAGCCTGCTCAAGGCCCGGGCCGAGGGGGCGGACATCCGGATGGTCTACTCGACCCAGGACGCCCTGCGCATCGCCCGTGAGGAGCCGGGGCGCCAGGTGGTCTTCTTCGCCATCGGATTCGAGACCACCACGCCACCGACCGCGGTGGCGGTGAAGACGGCGCGGGTCGAGGGGCTCGCCAACTTCTCGGTCTTCTGCAACCACGTGCTCACCCCGCCCGCCCTGCGCACCATCCTGTCCAGCGCCGGCACCGAGGGGCCGCGGCTCGACGGTATCCTCGGGCCCTCCCACGTGAGCACGGTGATCGGCAGCCGGCCCTACGGATTCGTGCCGGTGGAGTACGGCCAACCGGTGGTGATCGCGGGCTTCGAGCCCCTGGACGTGATGCAATCCGCGCTGATGCTGATCCGCCAGATCAACGCCGGTCGGGCGGAGGTTGAGACCCAGTACACCCGAGCCGTCACCGAGCAGGGCAACACCAAGGCCCAGGCCCTGATGGACGAGGTCTTCACCCGGCGCAAGAGCTTCGAGTGGCGCGGGCTTGGCTTCCTACCCGACAGCGCCCTGCGCCTGGCCGATGCCTTTGCGGACCTGGACGCGGAGCAACGCTTTCCCATCGAGGTGGGCACCGGTCGGGAGGTCAAGGGCTGTGAGTGCCCAGCCATACTTCGCGGGATCAAGGAGCCCACCGACTGCAAGCTGTTTGGCACCCTCTGCACCCCGGATAACCCCATGGGCTCCTGTATGGTGTCCTCCGAGGGCGCCTGCGCGGCCTACTGGAGCTACGGACGCTTCCGCGAGCCGAAGGCGGCGTCGGCCTGAAAAGACAGTGCGCAGCGAGAGAAGTGGATGACAACCGACCGCCGCTTTCCCATCCGGCTGGACCTCAAGAAGGGCAAGGTAGACATGAGTCACGGCGCCGGGGGGCGGGCCATGGCCCAGCTCATCGCCGAGCTGTTCCAGACCCATCTGGACAACGATCTGCTGCGTCAGGGCAATGACCAGGCACTGTTCACGCCGCCGCCGGGGCGACTGGTGATCAGCACCGACGGCCATGTCATAGCGCCGCTGTTCTTCCCCGGCGGGGACATCGGGAGCCTGGCAGTACACGGCACCATCAACGACGTGGCCATGGCGGGGGCCAGGCCGCTCTACCTGGCCGCCGGATTTATCCTGGAGGAGGGCTTCGCGCTGGCGGACCTGGCGCGCCTGGTCGCCAGCATGGCCCGGGCGGCGAGGGAGGCGGGGGTTCCGGTGGTGACCGGCGACACCAAGGTGGTGGAACGTGGCAAGGGCGATGGCGTCTTCATCACCACCACCGGCGTGGGCGTGGTCCCGGACGAGGTGGAGATCTCCGGAGACCGGGCGCGCCCGGGTGACCAGATCCTGGTGAGCGGTCACATGGGTGACCACGGGGTGGCGGTCATGTCCAAACGCGAGAATCTGGGCTTCGAGGTGGAGGTCCAGTCCGACTCTGCCGCCCTGCACGAACTGGTCGCGGCCATGGTCGAGGCGGTTCCGCAGATCCATTGTCTGCGCGATCCGACCCGGGGCGGGCTGGCCACCACCCTCAACGAGCTGGCCTTTCAGTCGGGCGTCGGCATGCGTATCCAGGAGAGTGCTATCCCGGTGCGACCGGGGGTCGCCGCCGCCTGCGAACTCCTCGGGCTCGACCCGCTCTACGTGGCCAACGAGGGCAAGCTGGTGGCCATAGCCCCGGCCGCGCGCACGCCCGAGCTGCTCGCGGCAATGCGGGCTCATCCCCTGGGCCGGGATGCAGCCGTGATCGGCGAGGTGGTAGAGGATGCCCACCGCTTCGTACAGATGGAGACCGACTTCGGCGGCAGCCGCATCGTGGATTGGCTCGCCGGGGAGCAGCTGCCCCGGATCTGTTGAAGGTCAGGGCGTGCGCTCCCGCTCGCGGTCCGGGTGGCCGCCTCAGGGCCCCCAGAGCAGGTTATCGACGAACAGCTTGACCCGGGCGTGGGCAGGCGTGTCGATCGAGGTGAACTGGAGGCTGGTCTCGAAGCGGTCGCCACGGGGGGCCGAACGGACCACCTTGGCGTCGAGCCCGCCGATCGGCTCGGCCCGCAGGTCAGGGATCAGGGCCATGGTCAGATCGGTGCTGGGCATCAGGCGCACCGGCAGGTCCACGAGCATGCCGTTGTAGCCCAGGTCCAGGGCTTGCCCCGTCAGTGGGACTGGCAGGACGCACTTGTCTGCCACCCGGTGCAGCAGCACCGGGAAGGCCACCCGCACCCTGGGCGAGCGTCGCACCTCGACCCGGGGAACCACCAGCCGCGAGCCGTAGTCGACCGCCCTGAGCTCATAGAGGGTCAGTGGGCTGGACTTACCCTTGACCCGCACCTCATTGGTCCCTCCGATGTGCACATGATCCCCGGCCGCCGCCAGCGTGGACCCGCTGAGCAGGATCTGGCCGCGCAGACTGAATGCCTCCATTCGTGAGACCAGGTTGACCGCGTCCCCGATCACCGTGTACTCGCTGTGGTGGTGTGAGCCGAAGCTGCCCGCCATCACCAGGCCGGTGTTGATGGCGATGCCTACATAGAGGCGCGGCTCCAGACGGGCCTGGGATTCCAGGTTCAGCTCCGCCATGGCCTGCTGCATCTCGACCGCGCAGGCCAGGGCGCGGAGCGAGTCGTCCGGCCCGCGCTGCGGGGCGCCGAAGACGGCCATGACCGCGTCGCCCATGAACTTGTCGATGACGCCCCCGCGGCGGTGGATGACACAGCACATGGTCGCGAAATAGCGGTTCAGCAGGGCGCTGACCCTGGCGGCGGGGAGCGCCTCGGTGATGGCGGTGAAGCCGCGGATGTCGGCGAGCAGGATGGTCGCCTCGGTGTCGACGATCGGCTGGGATTCCAGGAGAAAGTCGTCGAGGAGGGCGTCGATGCGCTGGCGCAGCGGGGCCTGGGGGACCCCATTCCTCGGGGGATCGCCGGCCTCGCGGACGATCTGCTCGACTGCGTCCAGAAACAGCGCTCGGTCTTTGTGTTGCATGGCACTCGTGTAAGGCGTTGCGCCCGCCTAGCATGACACATTCCGCCGCCGCGCGAGCCCGCAATGACGCCGACGCGCCCTTCGAGCGCAGGGGCAACACGGGGATTTCGGTCATCCAGACGCGCGCCCGGTCGGGCCGCGGCCTACACTGGGTCCGCCGGACTGGCCGGCGCACCTCGGGGACCTCGTATGCATGTTCGATCTTTCGCTGGCGTCGGCGGGCGGCTCGCCCCGGGCGTTGCCGCCGGGCTTCTTCTTTCGGTCCTGGGCGTCGCGGATGCGGGTGCGGGCGAGAGCCGCATCGAGCTGCGCGACGGCAGCGTGCTCTCGGGCGAGCTGGTCGGTGTGGGGGACGGGCGCTATCGGGTGCGAACCCCGGTGATGGGCGAGATCGAGCTCAAGGACTCCGACGTGCTGGCCATCCGCCCGATGGCCGCCGATGCCGCCACGGCCTCGGCACCCCCGGCCGGAGGGGCCGACCATAGCGGCGACATCGCAGACATCCAGCACCGGCTGGTCGCCCAGCCTGGGGTGATGGATTCGATCACGGCACTCCAGAACGATCCCGAGCTCCAGGCCGCCCTGGCGGACCCGAAGTTCGTCGGACTGGTCATGTCCGGCAACCTGGAGGCCCTCAGGTCCGACCCACGCTTTCTTCGCCTGATGGAGCACCCGGCCATCCAGGGGATCATCGGGCGCATGGGCGGGCAGCCGGGGCAGTGATGGCGGCGATGGGTGGCGATACAAGCCGGCAATTTGAGATCGTGCGAATGCGGGTGGCGTCTTAATCAGACGCCAAATCCGAGTCCCCCCGGCGGCGGTGCGCTGGCACCGGGTCCTGTCCGCCGTTATCCTGACGGTCCCGCCTCTCCCGGAGCCATCCATGGATCTTCGCGCATTCGCGCTCGTCGCCCTGCTGTTCCCCCTGGCGCTTGCCGCAGACCCGTCCGCCGGCCCATCGGCGGACCCGTTGATCGATCCCGACCGGGTCGAGCGTGGTTACGTGGGTGTCGCCGTGTGCGGGGAGTGCCACCAGAAGGAGATGGACCTGTGGAAGGGCTCCCACCACGACCTGGCGATGAAGGAGGCGACGCCGGACACGGTGCTCGGTGACTTCAATGACGCCGAGATCACCGTCCACGGCGTTACTTCGCGCTTCTTCCGCCGCGACGGTCATTTCTTCGTTCATACGGACGGACCCGATGGCGAGCTCAAGGACTACGCTATCCGCTACACCTTCGGCTGGTACCCGCTGCAGCAGTATCTGATTGAGTTTCCGGGCGGGCGTCTTCAGAGCCTGGGCCTCGCCTGGGATTCGCGCCCACAGGATCAGGGCGGGCAGCGCTGGTTCCATCTCTACCCCAACGAGGCGATGGATCACACCAATCCGCTCCACTGGACGGCGCCCGACCAGACCTGGAACTACCAGTGCGCGGATTGCCATTCCACCGATCTACAGAAGCGTTACGACCCCGAGTCCGACACCTACGACACCCGCTACGCGGAGATCAACGTGGCCTGCGAGACCTGCCACGGGGCAGGGGCGCGCCATGTGGACTGGGCCCGGGCCGCCGCGGCCAGGCAGGCGGAAGGATCCCGGGCCGCCGAGGACCAGGTGGGCACGGCGCCCGATGACCCGATGCGCGGCCTCCTGATCGATCTCAGCGACCGCGACGGCGGCCAATGGCAGATCGACCCGCAGACCGGCAAGCCGGCGCGCACCGTGCCCCGCTCCTCCCACACCCAGACCGAGACCTGTGCCCAGTGTCACTCCAGACGCGGGCGCATCTGGGACGAACTGACCCCGGGCGCGCCCCTGGCCCAAGGGTTTCGTCTGGCCCTGCTCGAGCCCGGCCTCTACTTCCCGGACGGCCAGATCCACGACGAGGTCTATGTCTTCGGCTCCTTCCTGCAGAGCCGCATGTACCACCTGGGCGTGGTGTGCGGCGACTGTCACGAGCCCCACAGCCTCGAGCTGCGCGCCGAGGGCAACGCGGTCTGCGCGCGCTGCCATGTCGCCGCCCGCTACGACACCCCGGAGCACCATCACCACCCGGCCGGTGGCAAGGGCAGCGGCTGTATCGACTGTCACATGACCCAGCGCTACTACATGGTGGTGGACGAGCGGGCCGACCACAGCATGCGCATCCCGCGGCCAGACCTCACCGAGGCGCTGGGCACCCCGGATGCCTGCACCGGCTGTCATCAGGACAAGGGTGCCGCCTGGTCCGCCGAGGCGGTGGCCGGCTGGTATCCCGATTCCATCCACCGGGGCCCGCACTTCGGCCAGACCCTGCATGCGGCCGACATCGGCGCCCCGGACGCCGCGGCGCGGCTCCTGGCCGTGGCCGGCGACACCAAAGAGCCCGGCATCGCGCGGGCAAGCGCGCTTGCGCGTCTGCACGATCGTCCCAGCCAGGAGTCGATGATGACCGTGCGCCGCCTGCTGGGGGATCAGGACACGCAGGTGCGTGCCGAGGCGGTGCGCTTCCTCGAGCTCGCCGACCTGCGTACCCGCATCGAGCTGGCGTGGCCGCTGCTCTCGGATCCGCAACGCACCGTGCGCCTCGAGGCGGCCCGGGTACTGGCCCCGGTGATGCGCCAGGGCATCGGGGGCAAGCTCCGCGATCAGATGACCGCCGCCCTCGAGGAATATGTGGCGGCCCAGATGGTGAGCGCGGACCGCCCCGAGGCCCACCTGAATCTGGGGCTGGTCGCCGCCGCCGCCGGGGAGCCCCAGGTGGCCGAGCAGGCCTACCGCACGGCGTTGCGGCTGCAGCCGGGCTTCACGCCGGCGCGGGTCAACCTCGCCGATCTCTACCGCTCCCTCGGCCGGGAGTCCGATGCACTCGGGGAGCTCAGGAAAGGGCTCGCGACCGAGCCCGAGAACGCGGACCTGCACCATGCCATCGGCCTTGCCCAGGTGCGTGCGGGGCGTCTGGATGCGGCCCTGGAGTCGCTCGAGCGGGCGTCGCAGCTGTCCCCGGCCAACAGCCGCTATGCCTATGTCTATGCAGTGGCACTTGACGGGGCGGACCGCACCGCGGAGGCCCTGCCGGTCCTCGAGGCCGCCCAGGGCCGGGACCCGGGCAATCAGGAGGTGCTGGTGGCCCTGGTGCAGTACAACGCCAAGCTGCGACGGGGTGAGGACGCCGGCCGCTGGCTGGACAAGCTCGCCGCGGCGGCCCCCGGGGATCCGCTGGTCGAGCAGCTCAGGGCTTCCATCGAGTCGCCTGGCGCCGAGCCGGCGCAGGCCGGGGCTGAGTCGCCGCGTTAACGCCGCGCTACGCCTCGCCCGGGCGCCCGCCCTGCTCGGGAGCTGAATAGTGCTGGCGCAGGGCCGTCCACTCCAGGAGGCGACGCTGGACCTGACCGTTGACGGTGCCCGGCGGATAGAGACCCTGAGCGTCGCGGTGTCCGGCACTGAGACCGGTCAGGATCTCCATGGCCTGGTCCACGTGCTTGATCGCATGGACATGGAAGGCCCCGGCGCCGGCCGCCTCCACCAGGTCGGCCCGCAGCATCAGGTCCTTCTGGTTCGGCCTCGGGATGATGACCCCCTGGGACCCGTCCAGTCCGCGGGCGCGGCAGATGTGGAAAAAGCCCTCGATCTTCTCGTTCACCCCGCCGACGGCCTGCACCTGGCCATGCTGGCTGACCGAGCCGGTCACCGCGATGGCTTGGCGCAGCGGAAGGTCGCCGATGGCCGAGAGCAGCGCGCAGAGTTCCGCCACCGAGGCGCTGTCGCCCTCGACCTGGCCGTAGGTCTGCTCGAACACCAGGCTGGCGGAAAGCGACAGGGGCTGATGACGCGCATAGCGGCCCGCCAGATAGGAGGCGAGGATGAGCACGCCCTTGGAATGGATGTCCCCGCCCTGGTTAGCCTCCCGCTCGATGTCGATCAGGTCGCCGGCGCCGAGTCGCGCCATCGCGCTGATCCGCGTCGGCGCCCCGAAGGCATAGTCGCCGAGTTGGAGCACCGAGAGACCGTTCACCTGTCCGAGCTGGGCGCCCTCGGTGTCGATCAGCAGGGTGCCGTCCAGGATGGTCTCGTAGAGGCGCTCGCGAACCTGGGACAGGCGCCGCTCCTGGGCATCGAGGGCGGCCTGGACATGGGCGGGGGTGACCACATCGGACCCGGCGCGCCGGGCCTCATCGTCGGACTCGCGGATCAGGTCGAGCAGATGGCCGATGTGCAGGGACAGGCGCTCGGCGTGTGCGCCGCGCCGCGCGGCTGCTTCGACGATGCGGGCCACCCCGTCCCTCGTCAGGGGTCGCAGCCGCTCGCGTTGCTGCAGGGTCGCGACCAGGCGGGCATAGAGCAGATCGCTCTCGGGTGAACGGGGCAGGTCCTCGCTGAAATCGGCCGCGACCTTGAAGAGGGCGCCGAGCTCCGGGTCGTAGGCCTTGAGTAGGTAGTAGAGGAAGCGATCCCCGATCAGCACCACTTTGAGCCGGATCGGGATCGGATCGGGCTCCAGGGAGGTGGTGACGGCGAGGCTCAGCAGGCGCTCGAGTGACTCGATCCGAACCTCACGGGCGGTCAGGGCCCGCTTCAGACCATCCCAGGCGAAGGGGCTCATCAGCACCTTGGCGGCATCCAGCAACAGATAGCCGCCATTGGCCCGGTGCAGGGCACCGGGCTTGATCAGGGTGAAGTCGGTGACCAGGGTCCCGTGGCGGGCCAGATGCTCGACCCGGCCGACCAGGTTCTGATAGGTGGGGTTGTCCTCGTAGAGGATGGGGGAACCGGACAGGTCCGTGTTGTCGACCAGCAGATTGACCCGGTACCGGGTGAAGCGGCCATCATCGGGCTCCGTCGGCATATCGCCCGACGCCTTGAACAGCTCCGTGTTCTCAATGGCGTCGTCGCGCACCCTCGCCAGATAGTCGAGCACCGCCGGCAGGTCCGCGTAGCCTTGCTCCAGCTCCTTGAGGAGCTGGGAGACGCTCATGCGCATCGCCTCCTGCTCCAGCTCGCGAAAGCGCTGGCGCATCTCGCGCTGCCACAGGGGCACCTTGGAGAGGATGGCGCCCAGCTCCTCCTTGATCTCCTCCATGGCCTCCTGGTAACGGGCCTGCTCCTCCTCGGGGAGGTCGTTGAACTCCTGCGGGCTCATCAGCTTGCCCTCGCGCAGCGGCGCCATGCTGTAGCCGCTGGGCGTGTGGATGAGGGCGACCCCGCGCTCCGCCGCCCGCTGGCCCAGTTCCTGGGCGGCCTGCTCCTCCCGCTGCTTGAAAGAATCCGTGATCTCCTGGGCCCGGCGGCGGTATTCGTCGTTCTGCTGGGCGGTGGCCAAGGCATCCAGCAGGTCAGCGACGAGACGAGTCATGTCGTGGCGCAGTCGGCGTCCGCGCCCGGCCGGGAGCGCCAGCGCCCTGGGTCGGTGCGAATCGGCGAAGTCCGCGACATAGCACCAGTCCGAAGGCGGCACCTGGTCCTTCAGGCGCGCCTGCAGCGCCTCGCGCACGGCCGTGTGCCGACCCAGTCCGACGGATCCCATCACATAGAGGTTGTAGCCGTCGTGTCCGATGCCGGTGGCGAAGGCGATGGCCTCGAGTGCCCGCCCCTGACCCAGGGTGACCGGCACGGGCTCGAGCTCCGCGGTGGTCGCGAAGCAGTGACCGCTCAGATCGCAGGCCCGGTAAAGCTCTCCGGCCTCGAGGGGTGGATGGCGCTGAGGGTCGTTCATGTCCTGCCTGGTTCTCTGACGGTTGAGGGGCGCCGGATCAGGCCGGCCTGCTCACCGATCCCGGCCTGAGACAGGGCGGCGCCGACCGGTTGGACCGACGCCGGACTCACCTGGGCCGTCGGCGCGGTCAGGTGCCCTTGCGGCCGGGATCGCCTGCGGGTCCGGCGGGACTGTCAGGAGACGACCCGGCGCCAGTAGGTCGATCGCCAGTAATAGAGCACCGTGGTATCGGGCCAGGGATAGGAGTCAGCATAGGGGATGCCGCGGCTGGGCTCCTCCACATTGTCGCGGGCGGGGTCGATGGGGCGCCAGTCGCCGTCCCTGGGCTCGCCGTCCACGGGCTCCCGGGTCTGACCCTGGTTGCGCCGCTCGGATGCCCCATAGCTCGAGAAGTTGCGCTGGGCCTCGGCCAGGCAGACCCCGTTGCTGCTGCCCGGCATCAGCGGGAAGCGCAGCTGGGTCAGGTCGTCCTCCCAGCCGCAGATGGGGCAGGTCTGATGGAAGCCGGGCTCCCGGTCATGGACCAGGTGGCCGCAGCAGGGGCAGGGGAATTTTGCCGGGGGGAGCATTGGCGCTCTCGATGGTCGATTCGATCCAGGTAAAGGTCCGGCCAAATCCCGACCTACGCGCTGGGCTTGCCGGGGCGGCGCTTGCGGCGTGAGCGCGATCGGGGCGCCTGGCCTTCGGCTTTGGCCTCCTGCTTCTGGGGCGACTTGCCCGGAGGCTTGCCCGCGGTCTTTGCGGGCGCCTTGCCCTGGCCCCTGCCCGGCGACTTGGCCCGAGGCTCCGCAGGCACGAAGTCGATCTTGCGGTCATCCAGGTTGACCGCCGCCACCTGCACCCGCAGTCGATCGCCGAGGCGGTAGACGGTTCCCGTGCGCTCGCCGGTAAGTCGGTGTCCGATGGGGTCGAAGTGGTAGTAATCGTTGTCCAGCGCGGTGATGTGCACCAGGCCGTCGATGTAGACCTCATCGAGCTGCACGAAGATGCCGAAGGAGGTGACGCTGGTGATGGTCCCGTCGTAGCGCTCACCCAGCTTGTCCTGCATGAACTCGCATTTGAGCCAGTCGCTCGCGTCACGGGTCGCCTCGTCGGCGCGCCGCTCGGTGCCCGAGCAGTGCTCGCCGATCTGCTGCAGGTCGGACTTGGAATAATCGAGGTCCGCCGCCGTGCCCCCGGCCAGCATGTGCTTGATGATGCGGTGCACCACCAGGTCCGGGTAGCGCCGGATCGGCGAGGTGAAGTGGGTGTAGGCCGGATAGGCGAGTCCGAAGTGGCCCACGTTGTCGGAGCTGTACATGGCCTGCTGCATGGAGCGCAGCAGCACGGTCTGGATGAGATGACGGTCGGGCCTGTCCCTGACCTGTTCCAGCAGGGCCGCATAATCGGTCGCGGTCGGCTGGGCCCCGCCGTGCAGACTGAGGGCGAGCTGACCCAGGAACTCCCGCAGGTCGTTCAGCTTTTCCTCGCCGGGCAGGTCATGGATGCGGTAGAGGGCCGGCATCTTCCTGCGCTCGAACTGGCGGGCGGCGGCCACGTTGGCGGCCAGCATGCACTCCTCGATGAGTCGGTGGGCGTCATTTCGCACCACCGGAACCACCGCGGCGATGCGCCCCTGCTCGTTGAACTCGAACTTGCTTTCGGTGGTGTCAAAATCGATGGCCCCGCGCTCGGCGCGGGCGGCATGCAGCACCTGGTAGAGGGCGTAGAGCTCGTGGAGCCGGGGTAGGATCTGCGCGTGCTGCTCGCACAGCGCCGGGTCCCCGTCCACCACCATGGCGGCCACCTGGGTGTAGGTGAGCCGCGCCTGGGAGCGCATGACCCCCTCGAAGAAGCGGGTGCGGGTCACCTTGCCGTCCAGGCCCACATAGAGCTCGGCGGTCATGCACAGGCGATCCACCCGCGGGTTCAGCGAGCAGAGCCCGTTGGACAGCACCTCCGGGAGCATCGGGACCACCCGGTCCGGGAAATAGACCGAGTTGCCGCGCTCCAGCGCCTCCCGGTCCAGCGCCGTGCCGGGCACCACGTAGGCGGAGACATCGGCGATACAGACCAGCAGCTTCCAGCCCTTGGGCTTGCGCTCGCAATAGACGGCGTCGTCGAAGTCGCGGGCGTCCTCCCCGTCGATGGTCACCAGCGCCAGGTGGCGCAGATCGGCGCGGCCCGCCTTGGCGGCCTCGGGTACCTCGGCGGTGAGCCCGGCGATCTCCGCCTCCACCGCCTGGGGCCACTCCACCGGCAGGTCGTGGGCGCGGATGGCGATGTCGGTCTCCATCCCGGCGGCCATGTGATCCCCGAGCACCTCCGCGACCCGGCCGATGGGTTGGGTGCGCTTGGTGGGCTGGTCGGTGATCTCGGCCACCACGATCTGCCCCTGGGCGGCGCCGCTCAGGCGGTCGCTGGGGATGATGATGTCGTGGGAGAGCCGCTTGTTGTCGGGCACCACGAAGCCGACACCGCTCTCCTGATACAGCCGGCCGACCACGGTGTGGGTCTTGCGCTCCAGGATCTCCACCAGGGCCCCCTCGAGACGGCCGCGACGGTCCCGCCCGCTGACCCGCACCACCACCCGGTCCCCGTGGAACAGGGCCTTCATCTCCTTGGGGTATAGATAGAGGTCGTCACCGCCGTCCTCGGGGCGCACGAAGCCGAAGCCGTCGGGGTGGCCGATCACCCGCCCGGCGATGAGGTCGCGCCGGTTGACGATGCAGTAGGCCTGCTTGCGGTTGCGCAGCAACTGGCCGTCGCGCTCCATCGCCCCGAGCCGGCGCTCGAGCGCCACCAGGTCCTCCTCGTCCGACAGGTCCAGGGCGCGCGCGAGATCCGCGAAGGGCAGGGGGGCGCCATGGGTGCTGAGGGTGTCGAGGATGAACTCGCGGCTCGGGATGGGGTTGTCGTATTTCTTCAGCTCGCGCTGGCGATGAGGGTCCTTCTCCCGGGCGGTCTCTGGCTGCCCACGGGCACCTTTGGGGGCGGACTCGGGGGTGTCTTGGCGGGCGGTCTTGCGTCTTGCCACGTGTCTGTCTGCGCTTCGTGAAAAGCGACTAGTCTACGTTGACAACCCTCGGTTGTCTCTCTAACATGCGCGCTCCCGTTCGGCGGCGACAATCGACAAGCAGTCCCGAAACGGTCTCTGCCGAGGTGGCGGAATTGGTAGACGCGCTAGTTTCAGGTATTAGTGGGGCGACCCGTGGAGGTTCGAGTCCTCTCCTCGGCACCAATTGCGGATCAGGTCGCGTTACTTCGGTAACCTGACGACAATCCGAGAGCCAATTGAAGGCGTTGCGAAAGCAGCGCCTTTTTTTGTTGCCCGCGCGGTTTGCCCGGCGAGGGGTTGCGCGGTTGTCTCAATTCAGGCCCGGTTGCGTGCGGTCTCCGGGAGCACGATGTTGAGCTCGAGCACCTCGTGGGCGTCTTCCTGCTCGTACTTGACGTTCACGGCATCCATGTCGATGTCAACGTACTTGCGGATGACCTCCAGGATGTCTTTCTTGAGGCTATGCAGATAGGAGGGGCGGTGGCGCGCGGCGCGGTCGTGGGCCACCAGGATCTGCAGCCGCTCCTTGGCGACGTTGGCCGTGCCCTTGGATCTGGTGCCGCGGAAGTAGTCGAGTAGACCCATGGATTAACCTCCGAACAGGCGGCTGAAAAAGCCCTTTTTCTGTACCTCGATGAAGCGGTGGGGAACGTCCTCCCCGAGATAACGGGCGACCGCATCGCCATAGGCCTGACCCGCGTCGCTCTCGCGGTCCAGCACCACCGGGACGCCCGAGTTGGAGGCATTGAGCACCGACTTGGACTCGGGGATGACCCCGAGCAGGTTGAGCGACAGGATCTCCTGCACGTCCTTGACGCTCAGCATCTCTCCGCTGTCCACACGGACCGGATCGTAGCGGGTGAGCAGCAGGTACTCGCAGATGGGATCGGCGTTGGTCTCGGCGCGCCGCGACTTGCTGGAGAGGATGCCGAGCATCCGGTCGGAGTCGCGCACCGAAGAGACCTCCGGATTGGTCACCACGATGGCGTCGTCAGCGTAGTACATGGCCATGGTGGCCCCATGCTCGATCCCGGCGGGGGAGTCGCAGACGATGAAGTCGAAGCCCTGCGACATCTCCTCCAGGACCCGTCCCACGCCCTCCTTGGTCAGCGCCTCCTTGTCCCGCGTCTGTGAGGCGGGCAGCACATAGAGGTTGTCACAGCGCTTGTCCCGGATCATGGCCTGGTTGAGGTTGGCCTCCTGATTGATGACGTTGACGAAGTCGTAGACCACCCGCCGCTCGCAACCCATGATCAGGTCCAGGTTGCGCAGTCCCACGTCGAAGTCGATGACGGCGGTTCGGTTCCCCCGCTGGGCCAGGCCCATGGCGAGCGCGGCGGAGGTGGTGGTCTTGCCGACCCCGCCCTTGCCCGATGTGATTACGATGATTCTCGCCAACTTGACATCCCTCCTAACGGGTAAGTCGCGGTGACGGCGGGCCTTTGGGCCCTGCCGTGCGCGGTCACAGCCTTTCGATCCGCAGTACCTTCTGGTCCAGATAGATCTGCACCGGCACGCCGCGCAGGTCCATCGGAATGTTCTCGCTCACCCGGTAGTGTCCGGCCACCGAGACCAGCTCGGCCTGGAGGTCCTGGCAGAAGATGCGCGCGTCGGTGTCGCCCTTCATACCGGCCAGGGCGCGCCCGCGCAGGGGCCCGTAGACGTGGATGTTGCCGTCCGCCATGAGCTCGGCGCCGGAGCTTACCGGAGCGACGATGGAGAGATCGCCGCCGGCCGCGTAGACCCGTTGACCGGAGCGCACCGGGCGCGTCACCAGGGTGAAGGACGAGCGCGTCTTGCGCGGCGCCTCGCCCGCCTCGCCATGCGACTCGCTGGCCCTGGGCACTGAGGCCACGTCTGGCCTGCCCGAGCGGGCATAGGCATCGCCGAGGATCGCGAGCTCCATGGCCTCCGCCGCCGTGTTCTGGGCCTCGGTGCCGCCGCGCACGCCGAAGGGGATCATGCCGTAGCCGCGCAGCAGCCCGACCAGCAGGGGGAACTCCACCTCGCCGGCCGCGGCGGGGAAGGCGGCCAGGTCAATCACCACCGGGGTGTTTCGGAAGAAGTCCGGGGCCTGCTCAACCTTGGCGCCGAGCTGATCGGCGACCGTCTCCAGGTCCGCCGCGAGCAGGCGGATCACGGGCAGATTGAAGCCCGCTGCCTTGAGCTCGAAGGCGGCGGTCCCGTTTGCGCTCGGCGAGGATGGGTTCACTGCCATGGGCTTGGACGCGGGGCGTTCAGCCCCTCACTCTCCTGTCTGGGTGGCATGGCCCCAGGCCCGCTGTCGCGGCCCCTGATCGCCTGCGCGCTCGGGCGCGGGAGCCCGAGGTGTTTCTGGTTATGGACGCCGCCTGCCGGTGAAGGGGAGCGGCATCTCTTGGGTAGCGCGCAATGCTAACCGCAGAGCGCCCGCCGGCATAGTGTTGTCGCCGTCGCGCTCAGCCCGGTGGCCACTGCATCGGGCGTCCGCCCAGGAGATGCACGTGCAGATGAAAAACGGTCTGGCCGGCGGCGGCGTTGCAATTGATCACGGTGCGGTAGCCACGCTCGGCGATACCGGCCTCCCGGGCGACGCGGGCGGCTGCGAGGAACAGCTTGCCGATCAGCTCCGCATCCTCGGGGCCCGCATCATTGAGGGTCGGGATGGGCTTGCGCGGGATCACCAGGATGTGGGTTGGGGCCTGTGGGCTCAGGTCCCTGAAGGCGACCACGCCCTCGTCCTCATACACGAGGTCCGCCGGGATCTCGCCGCGGGCGATCTTGCCGAAGATGGTGTCGGTCATGGGAGACTCCTGCTGGCTGTCGCGCCCCTTTGGGCGACCGGTTGCTGATCACTGGATCTCAAGATGCCCCCGCTAGAGTCCGCGGCGGCCGGCGAACGCGAGGGCCAGGGTGCCGCCGTCCACGTGTTCCAGCTCGCCCCCGAGCGGCACCCCGTGGGCAATGCGGGTGACCTGGGTCCCCGCCGCCTGGGCGCACTCGGCGATGTACTGGGCGGTGACGCTGCCCTCGACGGTGGGGCTGATCGCGAGGATCACCTCGCGGACGCCGCCGGCGCTCAGTCGCTCCTCCAGCAGGTCGAGCCCCAGCTCCTGGGGGCCGATGCCGTCCAGGGGTGAGAGTCGCCCGCCGAGCACGAAATAGAGGCCTCGGTAGTCGGTCGCCTGCTCGATCGCGACGATCTCCGAGGGCTGCTCGACCACGCACAGGAGGCCCGGATCGCGGTTGGTGCTGGCGCACAGGGCGCACAGCTCGTGCTCGCTCAGGGTGCGGCAGCGCTGGCAGCGCCGGATGCGCTCCATGGCCTCGGCCATGACCCGCGCCAGTCGCCTGCCGCCCTCGCGGTCACGCTCCAGCAGGTGGAAGGCGATGCGCTGGGCAGACTTGGGACCCACGCCCGGCAGGCAGCGCAGTGCATCGATCAACTGGTTGAGCAGCGAGCGGTCGGCCACGGTCGCGAACAGGCGTCAGAACGGAAGCTTGAAACCGGGTGGCAGTGGCATGCCGGCGGTGAGGTCTGCCATGTTCTGCTGCATGTGCTCGGCGATCCGCTGGGATGCGGCGTTGAAGGCGGCGGCAACCAGATCCTCCAGCATCTCCTTGTCGTCCGACATCAGGGAGGTGTCGATCTCCACCCGCTTGATCTCGTGCTTGCCATTCATGGTCACCCGGACCAGGCCGCCCCCCGATTCGCCGACGACCTCCTCCTGGGCCAGACGCTCCTGGGTGCGCGCCAGCTCCTCCTGCATCTTCTGGGCCTGCTTCAACAGATTGCCGATTCCGCCTTTCATGCTTGCCTACCTTCGTTGACTGGGCGCCGGCCCCGGGGCCGGACGCCGGATTGCTGTCAGTCCGTCGCCTCGACGGAGCCGGGGACCCACTGGGCGTCGAGCTGCTCGCGCAGGCGCAGTGCCACCGGGTCCTCCTCCAGGGAGCGCTCCGCCGCCCGCTGGCGCTCTGCGAGCTCGCGGGCGCGACGTTGGGCCGGCGTCTCCTGGTCGGGTTGGGCGATCTGGATCTCGAGCCTGAGCGCCCGCCCGAGCGCCGCCTCCAGGGCCTCTCGCAGACGCTGCTCGGTGCGCGGTGAACGCAGCTGCTCCGCCGTCGGATCCAGGCTCAGGACCAGTCGCTCGCCAGCGCACTCCACCAGGACGCAGTGGTGCGCGAGCTGGGTCGCCATGCCCCCGACACCCAGCCCGTCCACCAGGCGATGCCAGTCGGCGGTGCAGCTGGGCGAGGGCTCGGCCTCATCGCGAGCCCCTTGGGTGGTCGGTTCCGGGGTGGGCGTGTGACCGGGCGGCGACTGCTCGGGCCGGGGCTCGGCCCCTGTGGGTCGTGCGCCGGGACGCCTCGGGTTGTCCCCGCCCATGGCGCCGGTGTCTTCAACCGGAGCGGCCGGGTCGATGACCGCTCGCCCGGCTGCGCCGGAGCCCGTCCCTGCTGTGCCTTGAGCGGACCCGGGCTCGCCGGGCGTGGATCCGGACTTGCTGGGCGTCGTTTCTGGCCGGCCGGGCTTGGAACCGGCCTGGCCGGTGCCCGTCTCCACAGGTCTGAAGGCCAGGGCCCGCAGGAGCACCATCTCGAGCCCCGAGCGCGGGTCGGGGGTCAGGGGCAGGTCCTGCTGGCCGGTCAGCGCGATCTGGTAATAGAGCTGGAGGTCCTCCGGGGTCAGACGGGCGGACAGGTCGGCGATCCGCTCCCGGTCGGGGTCGTCGGGGGCGACCGTCTCCGGCACCTGCTGGAACAGGGCAAGTCGGTGCAGGAGGCCGATCAGCTCCTTCAGCAGCTCGCCATAGTCCGGTGTCAGGGCGCTGATGCGCTCCACCTCGGCGAGCAGTCGGGCCCCGTCACCCGCCACCAGGGCGGCGGCCAGGTCGAAGCCCACATCGCCGCTCACGCTGCCCAGCATGGTGCGCACCTCGGCCTCCGCCACCGCGCCGCCGCCGAAGGCGATGGCCTGGTCCAGGAGGCTCAGCGCGTCGCGCATGCTGCCGTCCGCGGCGCGCGCCAGGAGCCGCAGCGCCGCCGGCTCGTGCTCCAGGCCCTCGGTCTCGAGGACCTGCTGCAACCGGGCCCGGATCTCCTCCGGCAGCAGCCGGCGAAGATTGAACTGCAGACAGCGTGACAGCACCGTCACCGGGACCTTCTGGGGGTCAGTGGTGGCCAGCAGGAACTTGACGTGGGGGGGCGGCTCCTCCAGGGTCTTCAGCAGGGCGTTGAAGCTGTGCCCTGAGAACATGTGCACCTCGTCGATCAGATACACCTTGAAGCGGCCGCGGGCCGGCGCATAGGGCACGTTGTCCAGCAGCTCCCGAGTCTGATCGACCTTGGTGCGGGAGGCGGCGTCCACCTCCAGCAGGTCGACGAAGCGTCCGCCGTCGATCTCCCGGCAGGCGGAGCACTCACCGCAAGGGGTGGAGCTGACGCCCCGCTCGCAATTGAGCGCCTTGGACAGGATGCGTGCCAGCGTGGTCTTGCCGACGCCGCGGGTTCCGGTGAAGAGATAGGCGTGATGGAGCTGGTCCCGGTCCAGGGCATTGCAGAGCGCCCGCACCACGTGCTGCTGTCCCACCATGTCGGCAAAGGACTTGGGACGCCATTTGCGGGCGAGCACCTGGTAGGTCATGGGCGATCGGGGCCGATGTCGGTCTGTGGCTGGGTGAGAACCGGCGTGACCGGAGTGTAACCGATGCCGCTGGCCCCGGCAGTCGCCGGGCGCACGGCCCTTCAGGACCGCCGCATCGCTGGGTCGGGGGAGGGCGGCGGTCTGCGCCAGCCACACCCCGGCGCCCGCATCCACCGCTGCGGCTGCTCCCTTCCGGGCCTGACCGGGTTCACGGTTTCGCGTCGCGGGGGGACCGACGCCGACCACCATAGCGAACGGCTTCCGAGCGGAAACCGCGCCAAGAGAGTAACAAAATCGCCGGGACCGACACAAACGGGACTGATCGAGGGCAAGCGCCCGGGATCGATCCGTTAAACTCCAGCGCGCAACCGACAACCTCGTTCGACGGCCCCGGCAGCAGATGGCGTTCGCACTTGCGGCCCGTCCTGCCGAGCGCCACCTCCGGACCCTGCGTAAGGTCTTGCCCCAGATGATGTACCGCCGCCGACTCGCCATCGCACTGATCTCCCTGTTGGCCGTCAGCGCCTCACCCCAGGCCGGCTGGCTTTCCGCGGCGACCCCCGAGACGACGGCAGCGGCCACGGCGCCCGAGCCTTCCCCGGGTCAGGGCGCCGCGCCGGGCACCGAGCCCGATCTCTGGCAGCGCACCAGCGACACCGCCTGGACCTGGTGGCGGCGCTCCTGGGACCTGGCGCGCCAGGCGGTTAACGATGCGCGCGGGATGATGGACGAGCAACAGGGTTTCGACGCCGTCTGGGATGACGTTGTGCCGAAGCTCGAGCAGACCCTGGTGCTGGAGGACCGCCAGCAGCAGCTTCCCGACAGCGCCTGGTTCGGCGCCGACAAGGTCTCCAATCAGGAGGACATCGACGCCCTGCTCGACGATACCGTCGATATCCTCTCGACCTCACCGGTGCAGCGCTTCCGCGAGCGCATCCGCTCCATCCAGGGCGAGATTGCGCGGGCCCGCGCTGACATCGCGGACTACCGCCAGCGGCGCGTCACGGCCCCGGCCGAGGGCGCACTCAAGCGCACCGTCGCGGATTTCGACCGACTGATCAAGGAGCGGGAGGCGGACGTCGCGCGGCTGGAGACCGAGCAGTCGCAGGTGAGGCGGGAGTTCGCCCGCGCGGTGCGCGAGATCGGGGTCGAGCTCAGCGATGAGCAGGTGGAGTTCCTGCTTTCCACCATCGTGGGCGACAACATGGTGGATCTCGGCATCCTGTTCGACAACGTCAAGTCCGTCATAAGCCAGCTGGAGAAGCTGGTGGCCGAGAGCGGCGAGGACCTGGCCAGCGCCCGGCGCTACTACGGCATGTACGTGGTCCTGCTGCGGGCCCTGCGGCGCATGCACCTGCAGATCGAGGAGGCGATCGGCGAGCGTTATGTTCCTCAGATCGACGACATCATCGCGCGCGCCCAGTCACTGATGGCCGACACCCGGCGGCTGGAGCGGGAGTCCCCCGCCCGACGTGAGCTGCTTCAGTCCAATCGGGAGGCCCAGCAGCTCACCATCGAGGCCGGCGCGGTCTACCGGCAGTACCTGGGCGAGCAGGCGAACCAGGTACGCAAGGCCCGCCTGGAGCTGGACAAGGACATCGCCGCTGCCTGGAACACCTACGAGACGGTGCGGGTCTCGGGCGAGCTGGTGGGCCTGGTGCGCTCCAGCCAGCGGCTCCTCGAATCGTTGATGAACCGACAGGTCCCCGCCCTGCGGCCCTTCGAGAACCTGGAGATGCAACGCGAGTTCCAGAAGCTCACCGAGCAGCTGCGCGCCGCCAGCCCAGGCTGATCAAGTTGGGGTGGGTAAGACCGCGATCGGAATCCGCTGCGATGGGGGAGGGGCGGGGCGTCGGTGCGTCAGTTCGGTCCCCCGCTCTGCAGCCGTCTGGCCGCCGGGGCTAGAGCGAGGCCTCGGCGATGCGCGCCTCCGCCTCCTTGTCACGCTCGATCAGGGCGTAGGCGGAGTGGTTGTGAATGGACTCGAAATTCTCCGCCTCCACCACATAGGCGGCGACCCGCTCGTCCTGGTTGAGGCGGCCCGCCACGTCGCGCACCACGTCCTCCACGAACTTGGGGTTGTTGTAGGCGCGCTCGGTGACGAATTTCTCGTCGGGGCGCTTGAGCAGACCGAACAGCTCCGATGAGGCCTCCTGCTCCACCAGCTCGATGATCTCCTCGATCCATATGAAGCCGCGGGTACGAACCTGGACCGTCACGTGGGAGCGCTGGTTGTGGGCGCCGTAGGCCGAGATCTCCTTGGAGCAGGGGCAGAGGCTGGTGACGGGCACCGCCACCTTGATGTCGAGGGCGGGATGACCGTGGCGGATCTCGCCAATGAAGGTCACCTCATAGTCGAGCAGGCTCTCGACCCCGGTCACCGGGGCGCGCTTGTTCACGAAGAAGGGAAAACGCATCTCGATGTGGCCCGCCTGCGACTCGAGCCGCTGAGACATCTCCGAGAGCATCTCCTTGAAGGACCCGACGCTCAGCTCCCGCTCGTGGTGATTGAGGATCTGAACGAAGCGCGACATGTGCGTGCCCTTGAAGTTGTGGGGCAGGTAGACGTACATGTTGAAGGTCGCCACGGTGTGCTGCTCGATCCCGCCTCTGTCCCTCACCCGCACCGGGTGGCGGATGTCCTTGATTCCGACCTTGTCGATGGCGATGCGCCGGGTGTCCGCGCTCCCCTGAACGTCGGCGATGCCGGCATCGGCGCAGCAGGTCGATTCGAGCGCTTGCTCCATGGGATCGGATCCTCGTGGCATCTGCACGATCTTGGATTTGTACCAATCTAGTGCCCCGCGCCCGCAAGACAACGGGTCCAAACGGCAGGACATGGCCAGGATCGGTATATAGCGAACCGCTAATTATCGGCGCATGCACGTCATGGCGCAAACACGCGCGCCCGGTGCTGGACGGGCAGTGGCCGCTCAGCGGGTACGCGCGGCCAGGAAGTGGGCGATCCAGCGCAGGGGGTCTGCGCGGGCGGGAAAGGCCGCGATGGCGGCAAGCGCGTCCTCGACCAGGGTGGCGGCCAGCTCCTTCGCCTCGGCCAGCCCCACGACTGACGGGTAGGTGGCCTTCGCCAGGGCCTGGTCGCGCCCTCCGGTCTTGCCGGTGCTGGCGGTATCGCCCTCCACGTCGAGTACGTCGTCCTGGATCTGGAATGCGAGGCCGATGCACTTGGCATAGCGATCGAGCCGCTCGGCGAGCCCAGTGTCCACCGGCCCGTCGGCCAATATGGCCATCTGCACGGCGGCCCGGATCAGTGCCCCGGTCTTGTGGATGTGGATGTGCTCCAGCAGTGCCCGGTCCAGTCGCTGGCCCTCGGCCGCCAGGTCCAGGGCCTGTCCGCCGGCCATTCCGCGGGACCCCGCGGCCCGCGCCAGGGCGTCGACCATGGCGATGCGGGTCGGTGCGGCCAGGCCGCAGGCCTCCGCCAGGGTCTGAAAGGCCAGAGTCTGGAGCGCGTCTCCGGCGAGTATCGCGGTGGCCTCGTCGAAGGCCCGGTGACAGGTCGGGCGGCCACGACGCAGATCGTCGTCGTCCATAGCCGGCAGGTCGTCGTGGACCAGGGAATAGGCGTGGATCAGCTCGACGGCCGCGGCGGGCCTGTCGAGCAGGGCGGGCCCAAGCCCCAGGGCCTCACCGGCGGCGTAGCACAGGAGGGGGCGAATGCGCTTGCCCGCCCCAAGGGCCGCGTAGCGCATCGCCTGGTGCAGACGCGCTGGCTCGATCGACCCGTCCGGAAGGATGGAATCGAGCGTCGCTTCGCAACGGGCGTGACACAGGGCCCGGAAGCCCTCCAGGTCGGTAGGCCTCGGCGACGGGTTCAAGGTGTTTCGCCCTTGGCGGACTCGCCGCCGGCAGTGGCGAAAGGCTCGGGCTCGGCATCCGGGCGGGCCGAGGTGAGGATGCGCACCCGCTGCTCAGCGGCCTCCAGGGCCTTCTGACAGGCACGGGTCAGGCCGACACCGCGCTCGAAGGCGTCGAGTGACTGCTCCAATGTCATGTCGCCTCGCTCCAGGGCGTCGACGATGGATTCCAGCTCCAGGAGAGACTGCTCGAAGGAGGCGGGGTGCGGATCGGGACAGGCGTCGCGGGCTCGGCTCATCGGGTTTGCATCGCAGTTTCGACCTACGGTAGCGTACCCTCCTTCGCGTGGTCAAACCCGCGCCCGACCAGGGGTCCGGGGCCCGGCCCCACCCCGCTCTAATTCCTTCAGGAAGTCTCCCCATCCGACCCATGTCCGCCAGCTACGACGCCTCAGCCATCGAAGTCCTGAGTGGCCTCGACCCGGTGCGCCGGCGCCCGGGCATGTATACCGACACCACCCGTCCCAACCATCTGGCCCAGGAGGTGATCGACAACAGCGTCGACGAGGCCCTGGCGGGGCACGCCCGTACCATCGAGGTCATGCTGTTCGCCGACGGGTCGCTCGAGGTGAGCGACGATGGGCGCGGCATGCCGGTGGACATCCACCCCGACGAGGGCATGCCCGGGGTGGAGGTGATCCTCACCAAGCTCCACGCGGGCGGCAAGTTCGGCGGCGGCAGCTACACCTACTCGGGCGGTCTGCACGGGGTGGGCGTGTCGGTCGTCAACGCCCTGTCCCGGCACCTGGAGGTCTGGGTGCGCCGGGGCGGGCGCGAGTACAACATGGCCTTCGCCGGCGGGGACAAGGTGAGCGACCTCGAGGAGGTGGGCACGGTCGCCCGCGGTCGCACCGGCACCCGGCTGCGCTTCTGGCCTGACCCCAAGTATTTCGACACCCCCAGGTTCTCGATCCGTCCTCTGACCCATCTGCTGCGGGCCAAGGCCGTGCTCTGCCCCGGGCTCACCGTGCGCTTTCGCGACGAGGCGACCGGCGAGGAGCAGCAGTGGTGTTACGAGGACGGCCTCAAGGACTATCTCGTCCAGGCCATCGGTGATGCCGAGCGGGTGCCGGCGGAGCCCTTCGTGGGCGACATGGAGGGAAAGACCGAGGCCGCGAGCTGGGCGCTCGCCTGGCTGCCCGAGGGCGGGGAGCCGATGGCCGAGAGCTATGTGAACCTGATCCCCACCGTCCAGGGCGGGACCCATGTCAATGGCCTGCGCAGCGGGCTGACCGAGGCAGTTCGGGAGTTCTGCGAGTTCCGCAATCTGCTGCCCCGCTCGGTCAAGTTGGCCCCCGAGGACGTGTGGGCGCGGCTCGCCTATATCCTGTCGGTCAAGCTGACCGACCCTCAGTTCTCCGGCCAGACCAAGGAGCGGCTGTCCTCCCGGGAGTGCGCCGCCTTTGTCTCCGGGGTGGTCAAGGACGCCTTCAGTCTGTGGCTGAACCATCACGTGGGGGAGGGCGAGCGCATCGCCGAGTTGGCCATCGGCGCCGCCCAGGCGCGCCTGCGGGCAGGGCGGACCGTCACCCGCAAGAAGGTCACCCAGGGTCCGGCCCTGCCGGGCAAGCTCGCGGACTGCACCTCCACCGATCCGGATCGCAGCGAGCTCTTCCTGGTCGAGGGCGATTCCGCCGGGGGTTCCGCCAAGCAGGCCAGGGACCGAGAGTTCCAGGCGATCCTGCCCCTGCGCGGCAAGATCCTCAACACCTGGGAGGTGGATTCGGCGGAGGTGCTGGGCTCCCAGGAGGTGCACGACATCGCCGTGGCCATCGGTGTCGACCCGGGCAGCGAGGACCTGGCGCGACTGCGCTTCGGCAAGGTGTGCATCCTGGCGGACGCGGACTCGGATGGGGCCCACATCGCGACCCTGCTGTGCGCCCTGTTCCTGCGCCACTTCCGGCGCCTGGTCGCGGAGGGGCACGTCTACGTGGCGATGCCGCCGCTCTACCGCATCGATGTGGGCAAGCAGGTCTACTACGCGCTGGACGACGGTGAGCGCAAGGGCATCCTCGACCGCATCGAGGCCGAGAAGATCAAGGGCAAGGTCAATGTGCAGCGCTTCAAGGGTCTGGGGGAGATGAACCCCGCACAACTGCGCGAGACGACCATTCATCCCGATACGCGCCGTCTGGTCCAGCTCACGGTTGAAGCGGAGGACGAGAGTAACAACCTGCTGGATATGCTGCTGGCGAAGAAGCGCGCCCCGGATCGTCGGGGCTGGCTGCAGGAGCGCGGCCACCTGGCGGACGTCTCCTGAGCAGACCCTGATCGATCCCATTCCGGGTCAGGGGGGATCGGCCGCTATCGTGCAGCGTCCTTGCCAGCCAGGGTCTCCCCCCGACACGGCGACAGCCAGGAGCGATGCCGCATGACCCCCTTCCGCTATGCCCATGCCGCAGGAGAGGACTGGCGCGCGGTCGCCGAGGCCTGTGTCGCGCAGCTCGGGCCCGTGCCCGAAGGGGCCGGCCTGGGTCTGCTCTATGTGACCGATCCCCTGGCCGAGGATCTGAGCGATCTGCTCGCCCATCTGGTCGCGCGCACCGGCGTGGCGGAATGGGTGGGTGCAGTGGGCATGGGCATCTGCGCCACGGGTACCGAATATTACGAGGAGCCGGCCGCCGCGATCATGCTGGCCGAGCTCGAGCCCGGGAGCTTTCGCGTCTTTCCGAGCCTGGTGAAGGACCTGGACGTCTTCGATGCGCGCAACCGTGACTGGATCGCCGAGCACAGGCCCATGCTCGGGCTGGTCCACGGCGATCCGGTCAACCCGCTGACCGAGGCCCTGGTCAAGCAGCTCGCCGGACGCACCGCCGCCGGCTTCCTGGTGGGGGGCATCGCCAGCTCCCGCGGTAACGCCTACACCATCGCCAACGGGGTCACCCAGGGCGGGGTCTCGGGGGTGCTCTTCGGTGAAGCCGTGGGTCTCATCACCCGCCTTACCCAGGGGTGCTCGCCCATCGGCCCCCACCACACCGTCACCGAGGCCCAACGCAACATTCTGGTCACCTTGGACGGGCGGACGGCGCTCGATGTGCTCAAGGACGATATCGGTGAGATCCTGGCCCGCGACCTGATGCGCATCGGCGGCTACATCTTCGCCGGACTGCCCATCCCCGGCTCGGACACGGGTGACTATCTGGTGCGCAATCTGGTCGGGATCGACCCGAACGAGGGCCTGGTGGCCGTCGGCGATCTGATCGAGCCCGGGCGTGAGCTGATGTTCTGCCGGCGCGACGCGGCCACCGCCCGCGAGGATCTCGACCGCATGCTGCTGGCCCTCGAGGGTCGACTCCCGGCCCCCCCGCGGGGCGGAGTCTACTGCTCCTGTCTGGGACGCGGTGTCAACCTCTTTGGACCGGGGTCCGCCGAGCTCAAGCAGATCCGTGACACCCTGGGCGACTTCCCCCTGGTGGGCTTCTACGCCAATGGCGAGATCTCTCAGGACCGCCTCTATGGATACACCGGGGTCCTGACGCTCTTTCTCTGAGTAGCGGCGACCCGAGGTCCAGGCGTTGTGCACATGAACGGGCGACGGCTGCGTGCGCTCTTCGACGTCCTGCTCGAGACCTATGGTCCCCAGCACTGGTGGCCGGCCGAGACGCCCTTCGAGGTCATGGTCGGTGCGGTCCTCACCCAGAATACGGCCTGGACCAACGTGGAGCGGGCGCTGGCGCGACTCACCGCACGCGTGCCGCTGGAGGCGGAACCCATCCTCGCCCTCTCGCCCGAGGCCCTGGCGGACGCCCTGCAGCCGTCCGGCTACTTCAACGTCAAGTCACGGCGGCTGCGCGCCTTCTGCGAAGGCTTCATCGCCAGCGGCGGCATGGAGGTTCTGGCGGAGCTCGAGACCGGCGAGCTGCGACACCGGCTGCTCGCCATCCCGGGCATCGGCCCCGAGACCGCGGACGACATGCTGCTCTATGCCTTCCATCGGCCTGTCTTCGTGGTGGATGCCTACACCCGGCGGGTCTTCACCCGTCTCGGCATGATCGGCGTGGGTGACGGCTATGAGTCGATCCGCGCCGCCTTCGAGTCGGCACTGGGTCCGGATGTGCCCCTCTACAATGAGTACCACGCCCTCATCGTGCGCCACGGCAAGGAGGTCTGCCGCGGCCGCCCCGGCTGCGCGCACTGCTGCCTCAAGCCCCAGTGCCCGGCCGTTCTTTAGGTCGATCCGACTTCAGCGTGCGCCGTGAAACATTGCTTCTCTCGATGGCTGCAAATCTCACCCGACACCGATTGCTTCAACGAGTCGCAATCGAAGCGGTCGTCGAAATCAGAGGTGGTCGAAGCTTCTGCGGAGATAAAGACGAGCAGGCTTCGAACCGACCCACGTGGAAGCCGCCCGGGTGCTGAACGGAGAAGTATCCGCCGGGATTACCGGAATCCCTGCAAGCAAGTGGCAAACAGACTCGGAGCGCCACTGCTGCGCGGAGATCGCGGAGCAAACACACCTTGTTGTGGCCGGCGCCCCGCGGCGTCTGGCGTGGACCGCGCTCCCTACACAAGCCTAATGGAGGTGGAGAGCATCGATGTCCAGGTTGCCAGCCGTCAATCCATTGGCGGTGCCGTCGAAGTGCAGGCTCCAGGTGTCGGTGTCGGGGACATAGGCGAGGATGTCCTCGTCCTGGTAGGTCACACCCCGGATGGTGACGTCGGTGGTGAAGGAGAGGTAATAGACGCCGGCGCGCACCGACAGCCCATCCAGATTGGCCGTGGTCGACGTCGGTACGCCAACGGCGGAGGCGTCGAGCACGCGCGCGAAGCCCGCCCCGTCCCACCGATAGACGTCGGCGTCATCCGCCGTGCCGGTAACGCCCGGCGGGTTCGTGTTGCCCTGGGTCGAGAAATAGAGGACGCCGTCCGCCACGTCGAAGTCGTCGATGTCCAGATTCGCCGCCGTCAGACCCTTGACGGTGCCGTCGAAATACAGGCTCCAGGTGTCGGTGTCGGGGGCATAGGCCAGGATGTCCTCGTCCTGGTAGGTCACACCCCGGATGGTGACGTCCGCAGCAAAGGAGAGGTAGGACACCCCATCCTGGATGCTCAGGCCATCGACGTTGGCGACCGTCGCGGTCGGGACACCGAGGGCTGACGCATCCAGGACCCGGGCGAAGCGCTCGCCGTCCCAACTGTAGATGTCCGCATCGTCCGCGGTCACCGCAACACCCGGCGGATACGTGTTGCCGAGGGTCGAGAAGTACACCGTGTTCGCCGCAGGCGCTGCGACCATGACCGTCACCACTGCGATATTGGATAACAGAGAGCCGTCACTCGCCTGGTAGGTGAAGGTGTCCGAGCCGGCGAAGCCTCCAGCTGGCGTGTAGGTGCAGGTATTGACGCAAGCAACTGTTCCACCGTTGACGCTGGTCGGGGAGAAGGTTCCGATCAACAGGGTATCTCCCGCGTCGGCATCAGTGTCGTTCGACAGCACGTCGATCTCCACCGCGGTCCGGGAGGGTGTGCCCGCCATATCATCGTTAGCCACTGGCGGGGTATTCGCCACGACCGGATTCACCCGAATGCTTACCGTCGCGACGTTGCTGATGGCATACCCGTCGAACGCCGTATACGTAAAGGTGTCGCTGCCTGCAAAGCCTGGGTTGGACGTGTATCGGAATTGCCCGTCGGAGCCAAGTACCAGGTTGCCGCTGGTTGGGTTAGCGACCAGAGTCGCGGTGAGCGCGGCTGGGCCGTCCGTGTCGCGGTCGTTCTGGAGCACGCCCGGGGCGGTCACATTGAGCACCGCGTCTTGATCGATGCTGTAGGAGTCATCGTTGGCTACTGGTGCCAGGTTTAGCGGTTGTTCGACCGCCACGGAAACCGTCGCGGAATTTGACGACAGGGCGCCGTCACTCGCCCGATAGGTGAAGCTATCGGTGCCGCTGAAGCCGCTCGCCGGTGTGTAGCTGCAGGAGTCGGTGCAGCTCACGGAGCCGCCGTTGAGGCTCGTCACATCGAAGCTGTCGATCAGCAGTGCGGTGCCGTCCGCATCGAAGTCGTTGGTCAGCACATCGATCAGCACCGTCGTCTGGTAGGTCGTGCTGCTGATGTCATCCACCGCGACGGGTGCGTTGTTCATCCGGGTGACGCTGAGGCCCAGGGGCTGGATGGCCGTCATTGCCGGGCTGGCCGCGTCGGTGACCTGAACGCTCAGTCTGGCGACTCCCTCCGTCGTTGGTGTCCCGCTGATCTCCCCGGTCGCTGGGTCCAAATTCAGCCCTGCGGGCAGCGGGTCGCTGCCGCTGGCGAGCGACCAGGTGTAGGGGGGTGTTCCGCCCCCTGCCGTCAAGGTCGCCGCATAGGCGTTGTCCAGGGTGGCCTCAGGCAACGACGCCGTGGCGATCACCAGCGGGGGGTAGGCGACGGTGAGGCCCAGGGTCTGGGTGGCCGTCATCGCGGGGGTGGCCGAGTCGGCGACCTGAACTACGGGGCTGAAGGTTCCCGGGGTCGTGGGCGTTCCGCCGATCGTCCCCGTCGCGGGGTCCAGACTCAGCCCCGCGGGCAGGGCGTCGCTGCCGCTCGCGAGCGACCAGGTATAGGGGGGTGTTCCCCCGCTCGCTGCCAGGACCGCCGCATAGACGCGGCCAGCGGTGGCGTCGGGCAACGCCGACGTGGCGACAACCAATGGGGCGCTACTAACGGAGATGTCAATACGGATCGAGTCGGTCGCCCCTCGGTTGTCCGTGACCGTCAATTGTGCGGCGTAGCTGCCGCTCACCGCATAGGTATGGTCAGTGGTCACCCCCGAGCCGTTGGCGCCGTCGCCAAAGCTCCAGGAATAGTCCGCAATGGCGCCGTCCGCGTCACTCGAAACCGACGCATCGAAGTGGACATCCAGAGGAGCAATGCCGCTGACCGGACTCGCAACGACCCCGGCAACCGGCGGGACGTTCGTGAATATGGGCAAAAGCTCTTCGCGGGAATGGCGCATTGCCACGCGGAGAACGCGGTTGTTGTTCAGGTCGCCAACATAGATGAAGTCGTCCGAGATATCCACCGTGTGACCGTAGGCCAGCGGAATATCCGCGGTCGGAACGAGCTCTCCCGATAAACCGCCCTTGGAATCCGCATTTCCGTATGTTCCAAAGCGCAGGATTTCATTGCCCTCATTATCGATCAGTGTCACATTCTGAGAGATCGCGGTCGGATAACAAATACGGCCGTAGCCATCAACTCCGAAGCTTGCCGGCTGGCGTGGGGATGTCATGCCGTAAGGGATGTCATAGACCTTCGCTGCAGCCCCGGGCGCGACGGGATAGAGATTGCCGCTCGCAATCGATCCAGTTGGGGTGTACTTATAGATGCGGGAGATAAATGGATTCCAGTTGCTCGTCTGATAAAACGGATCCAGCTCATAACCGACCGGGATGGACTCGGGCGGCCCGTCGTAGAGCGCGGAGTACAGGTTTCCTTTCAGGTCGAACTTCGCGCCCACGAAGGGATTCGTGTTCAAGACCAGTGGCGCCCAGGGGGCGGACGTTTCATCTTGGTTGAAGTACTTCAGATTGAGATCGGCTGTGCCGGTTGGGGGCAGCATTCCTCCGGAGACGGCCAGGCTTCCGTCAGGTGCAACATCAAAGCCTGGATCTGTGTGGCCCAATCGAATGTACCAGCCGAAGTAGAAGCTGTCGGTCACCACATTGGTGCCGGCACCCGTTTCTATGGCATTATAGTAACCGTGACTGTCGAGATCCCAACGTTGTATGGAGCCATTGCTCGTGCCGCCCCGGGCATAGAGATAACGGTTGCGCTCATCAATCCCAATGCTCCCCGCGATGAGCTTCGTGTTTGCGTTCGTCAGACACCGCTCGAAGACTGGGCTCGTCCAGTCGCGTACTTTGAAAAGTGGTTCACTCGGAATCTCCTCTACGAGCAATCAATGGCGTAAGGTGTGCTAATGGCAGTCCGTGCAAGTCGCGCGCTATCGAGATAGTAGGGCACGATCGGGGTGATCATTTCACGTCTAAAAGCCGCTGGCCGCGCACGGGGAGTGCGACCCGGCGCAGCCGGAGGATAATACGCTGCAGGGAAACGGTTCGTACACTTGGGCGACAAGGGGCGCGACGGTGCCGACGAAGCGGGCAACCAGGCGCGCAGTTGGCGCATGATGCCGCCGGTGGAGCCCGCCCTGGATGCGGCCGGGCAACTTCGGCGAGATACGGGCCTGACCCGATCAGTTCGGGGGGGTTGGGTCGGTATCAGGACCCGGGCATGGCGGTCCCGACAGCGGTCGGCTCCGGCAGGGGGGCGAGCAGAGCCGCATAGTCGTCGGGGTTCACGTACTGGATCACCACCTTGCCGTTGGGGTCGCGGGCCACGTCTATCCCGCGCGCCGGGTAGAGCCAGTGAACGACGCCCGTCTCCGGCTCGGTGCGGGTCTCCTGGGGGGTGCCAAAACGCTTGGTGATCAGGTCCTCATCCAGTCGCGCCTGCGGCAGGTAGGCGATGCTGCGGATCGGTCGGGTCAACAAGGTGTCGACGTCCACCGGGTCCAGCTTCACCTTGCGGTCCCCGCTGCCCAACTGGCTGATGCGCAGGCCGCGCTCGTACATGGGGACGAGGGCCGCCTGGTCCAGATCCAGGGTGACGACGAAGTTGGCCCTCAGGTTCTGCAGGTAGATCTGCTCGAAATACACCTCGACACCGAAGCGCTCTGGCCCCTCAGGGTTCTCGAACAAGTTAATGGTGCCCTCCTCGCCGAAGACCTTGCGGACCTCCGCCAGGGTGGTCTCACCGAGGGTGAAGCCGAACACGCGGGAGTGGCCCGCGTCGTTGACCTCGACCCGCCAGGGCAGCCTGATGGTGCCGTCGTCGATGGTGGGAGGCATCAGGAGCAGCACGGCGAAGAAGCCCAGCAGGGCCGAGCCGAGGATGGTGTAGACGATTTTTCGGTCCATGGGGTCAGGACTGATCGGTCAGTTGCTCAGGTTGTTCTCCGGCCGGCCCCGCTCAGAGGGGCAGCAGGGCGGCGGCGGCCCGGCGGCCTTCGGCCATCAGAATGTTGTAGGTGCGGCAGGCCGCCCCGGTGTCCATGATCTCCAGGCCGATCCCGAGCTCGAGAACGCGGAAGTAGACGGAGCCCTCGGGGAACACCTGGACTCGGCCGGTCCCCAACACGATGATCTGGGGCTCCAGATCGATCAGCGACTGAAGGTGTCTGGCATCGAGGTCGGCGGGATCTGCCGGGCCCCAGTTCTCGATCAGGCGCTCCGGGGTCACGATGATCCCGGTGGTGAATAGGCGCCCGCGCACGTGGATGCCATCGGGGCCATAGGCCTCGATCAGGTAGCCGTTGCTATCGTCTGTTTCGGCGAATCGCATGGCGGAACCATACCGGATGGCCCTGGGGCCCACAAGGTGGCGCCGGATGAGCGCCCCGTGAGCGCCGGATGGCGTCAGGAAATGGACCCGCGCGGCGTCTGCTAGAATCCGTCCCTCCACAGCCCCGACGCCGAGTGACCATGACCGTTCGCACCCGTTTCGCCCCCTCTCCCACCGGCTATCTCCACGTCGGGGGCGCCCGCACCGCGCTCTTCAGCTATCTCCATGCCCGTAAGCACGGGGGTCAGTTCGTGCTGCGCATCGAGGACACGGATCTGGAGCGCTCCACGGCGGAGTCGGTGAACGCCATCCTCGAGGGCATGACCTGGCTCGGACTGGACTACGACGAGGGGCCCTTCTACCAGACCGAGCGTTTCGAGCGCTATAACGCCGCCATCGACGAACTGCTGGGCCGCGGACTCGCCTACCGCTGCGACTGTCCCAGGGAGCGCCTGGAGCGGCTGCGCGAGGAGCAGATGGCGGCCAAGGTCAAGCCGCGTTATGACGGGCATTGCCGGCACCGCCACGTGGACCGGGAGCAGCCCCACGTGATCCGCTTCAGGAATCCGGATCGGGGCGACGTGGTACTGGACGACTTGATCCGGGGCCAGGTCGTGTTCAGCAATACCGAGCTTGACGATCTCGTCATCCGCCGCAGCGACGGCTCACCCACCTATAACCTGGCGGTGGTGGTGGACGACATGGACATGGCCATCACCCACGTCATCCGCGGCGACGACCACATCAACAACACGCCGCGCCAGATGAACATTCTGCGTGCCCTCGGGGTGGATCCTCCGCGCTACGCCCATGTGCCCATGATCCTGGGCGATGACGGCACGCGACTCTCCAAGCGGCATGGGGCGGTGAGCGTGGTCGCCTACCGCGACGCCGGCTACCTGCCCGAGGCGCTCATCAACTACCTGGTGCGCCTGGGATGGTCCCACGGGGATCAGGAGATCTTCTCGCTGGAGGAGATGGTGTCCCTGTTCGACATCGCGGACGTGAACAAGGCCGCGTCCTCGTTCAACACCGAGAAGCTGGACTGGCTGAACCAGTACTACATCGCGAACGGAGATCCGGCCCGGGTGGCCCGCCTGTTGCGCCCCCACCTGGGGATGCTGGGGATCGATCCCTCGCAGGGTCCGGATCCGGAGCTGGTGGTACGGGTCCAGGCCGCCCGCGCCAAGACGCTGGTGGAGCTCGCTGCCATCAGCGCCTTCTGTTACAAGGACTTCGACGACTATGACCTGGATGCCGCCAGGAAGCACCTGCGCTCGGTGGCCCGGGAGCCGCTGACTCGGCTCAGGTCCATCTTCGAGCTGATGGCGCTGGAGGACTGGACCCCAGAGGCCCTGCACCGGGCGGTGGAGCGGGTGTCGGAGGATCTCGGGGAGAAGATGGGCAAGGTCGCCCAGCCCCTGCGCGTGGCCCTGGTCGGGCGCGCCGCCTCTCCCGGCATCGACGTCACCCTGCAACTGGTGGGCAAGGAGGCGACCCTGAGGCGCATCGACCGGGCCCTGGCCTTCATCGGAGAGCGGGATCAGGGCTGAACGAGGTCTAATTCCCTGCCCAGCGATCAAGCTTTGCGTTGATTCGCGTTCATTGGCGGACAGCAAGCCCCACCGGCTCAGTCGCCATCGCCACCCGGGTCCTGCTCGGCGCTCGCCTTGGCCAGCGCAATGCGCTGGGCGTCGCGGACCACCTCCTGTGGTGGCCGTGGCCAGAGGCCGTCGCGGGTGGCGGGATTGGCCCCAAAGCCCGGCAGGTCGTCCGCTGACTCCAACTCGCCTTCACAGTCCACCAGATAGAGCCCCTCGGGGCCGCCCTCGGCGGAACGGACGATGATCCGCGCGACCTTCGCCTCCTCGCCATAGTCGACATCGAAGACGTAGACGTGTCCGCGGATGGTGCATGCATAGGCCATGGGGTGCCGAGACTCCCGAATCTTCGTGGTGACGGTTGTGCCCGGGCGCTCAGCGCTTGCGCGGCGGCATCAGGTCGGTGATGGAGCCATGGGCCATCTCGGCGGCGAGACCGATGGACTCATTGAGCGTGGGATGCGGGTGGATGGTGAGCCCGATGTCCTCGTAATCCGCACCCATCTCCAGGGCCAGCACGGTCTCGCCGATCAGCTCGCCCGCATTGACCCCAACGATTCCGGCACCCAGGATGCGGTGGGTCTCGGGATCGAACAGCAGCTTGGTGAGGCCCTCTTCCCGGTGGATGCCCAGGGCCCGGCCGCTCGCCGCCCAGGGGAAGACGCCCTTCTCGTAGGCGATGCCCTGGCGCTTGGCCTCGGTCTCGGTGAGTCCCATCCAGGCGACCTCCGGATCCGTATAGGCCACGGAGGGAATGGTCAGCGGATCGAACAGGGCGGGGAGCCCGGCAATCACCTCGGCGGCGGTCTTGGCCTCGTGGGTGGCCTTGTGGGCCAGCATGGGGTTTCCCACCACGTCACCAATGGCGAAGATATTGGGCACATTGGTGCGCATATGGGCGTCCACCGGGATGAATCCGCGCTCGTCCACGGTCACACCCGCCGCCTCGGCGTTGATCAGCTTGCCGTTGGGGCGCCGGCCCACCGCCACCAGCACCTTGTCGTATGTCTCCTCGCCCGGGTGCTTGCCGTCGAGCACCACCTTGATGCCCTCGGAGCCCGCGCTGATGTTGGAGACTCGGGTCTCGAGCATGATCCGGTCATAACGCGGCCTGATCACCTTCTCGAAGGCCCGCACCAGGTCCGGGTCGCAACCCGGCATGAGCTGGTCCTGAAGCTCCACCACCTCGATCCGGGTGCCGAGGGCGCTATAGACGCTCGCCATCTCCAGGCCGATGATGCCGCCGCCGACGATCAGCATGCGCCCCGGGACGTCCCGGATCTCGAGGGCATCCGTGGAGTCCATTACCCGCGGGTCGTCATGGGGAAAGCCCGGGATCTTCACCGGGCTGGACCCGCAGGCGATGATGCAGTGATCGAAGGTGACTGAGACCTTGCCATCGCGTGTCTCGACGCCGATGCGGTTGGGTGCTTCGAAGCGGCCGGTGCCGGTCACCACCTGCACCTTGCGCTGCTTGGCCAGTGCCGTCAGTCCGCCGGTGAGCTTCGACACGACCTTGTCCTTACCCGCCCGCATCTTGTCCAGATCGATCTGGGGCGGGGCGAAGGTCACGCCCATCTCCCCCATCCGCTTGGCCTCTTCGATGACGGCCGCGGTGTGCAGCAGCGCCTTGGACGGAATGCAACCGACGTTGAGACAGACCCCACCCAGCGTGGCGTATCGCTCGATCAGCACCACCCGCTTGCCCAGGTCCGCCGCTCGGAAGGCCGCCGTGTAGCCGCCAGGCCCGGCGCCGAGCACCGCCACCTCGGCGCTGAGATCCTGGGTCTGGGTGCGTGCTGGTGACGTCTCGCTCATGGTCTTAGGCTGGCTCCGGTGGTGTGGATGCTCGGGGCGCGCGTGGCCTCTGTCAGGCCAGGTCGGCCGATGTCCGGGTCGGCGCGCCCGTCCGGCGGATTATGCCAGCCCGGGGCGCGCTCGGCGTAGATCCCTAGGGTGGATGAGGCGCGCGGTGCGACGCGTGCCCAGCAGGACGCCGCGCTGGCGCAGGTCCTCGAGCAGTTGGGCCCCGAAGGCGACGATCTGCCCGGGCTCGGGGTGGCCAAGCTCCCCGGCGATGCGGCCGAGCAGGGTCCGACCCGACGTGAGTGGATTCTCGACCAACAGGGAGAACAGCCGTTGGGTGACCGCGTTGGTCTCCATGACCTCGATTGACTCGGTGCCATTACGATAGGCGATCAGGTGGGTCGGCTCGCCCGGGGCCTCGGCCGGCTGGAGCTCCGGTGAGATGCGATGGACCGGGAAGCGGTAGCTCAGGGGCCAGGCCAGGGGCGAGAGGACGGGTGCCCCGGCGAGCAGATCGCCCGCGGGGTCGATGTCCGACAGGTCGGGCTCCTCATCGCTGATCAACAGGGCGAGCTCGACCCATTCATAGTGGGCCAGCTCCAGCAGAAAGGGCGGATCATCGGGGTGGCCGACGCGCTCCCGGTGCAGGAAGTCCAGGAGCTCCTGGGCCAGCTCGGTGAAGAGAGGCGTACGGGCGCGATGGCGGATGAAGAAGTCGCGCACCAGGCCCTTCCAGTGGTCCCTAGGCAGGATGCGGTGGATCACTGGAAAGTATCCCGCGAGCAGCGACTCCAGGTTGTTGAAGATCAGCTCCCGATAGATGCCCATGCGGCGATCCTCGACGTCGTCGGGGGCCGGGCAGCGATCCGGGTCACGCAGGTGGGCGGTGAACGCGAGCTGGCGTGCCCGCAGATCCGCCGGGATCCTCTCAGCCATGGACGGCCGTGCGCCGCGGTGCCTCGGCCCGCGCCTGGGCCGCGGCGATGCGCTCCACCTCGCCCAGCAGGGCGGGCAGGGGCGGGATGTTGAAGTCACGCTCGAGCAGGGTCGGAAAGATCCCGAAACGCGAGAGGGCGGCGTCGAGCAGGTCCCACACCGGGTCGATCACATCGGCGCCGTGGGTGTCCACCCGCAGGTCCTCCGCCTCCACGTAGTGCCCGGCGATGTGGGCGTAGAGGATGCGCTCGCCGGGCAATCGGGCGAGGAAATCGTAGGGGTCGTAGCCGTGGTTGACGGCGTTGACGTGAATATTGTTGACGTCGAGCAGGAGGTCGCAGTCGGCCTCGATGAGGACGGCATTGATGAAGTCGATCTCAGTCATTTCCTGACCGGGCGCCGCATAGTAGGAGACGTTCTCGAGCGCGATCCGCCGCTCGAGCATGTCCTGGACCTGACGCACCCGGGCAGCCACGTGGCGCACCGCCTCCCCCGTGAACGGGATGGGCAGCAGATCGTAGAGCTGACCGTCATCCGAGCAATAGCTCAGATGCTCGGTGTAGGCGCGAATGCGATGGGCATCGAGGAAGCGCTTGGTGCCCCGGACCAGGTCCAGGTCCAGGGGCGCGGGAGCGCCGATCGACAGTGACAGACCGTGGCAGACGAAGGGATGACGCTCCGTCAGCGCGCGCAGCTCGCGCCCCAGGCGCCCGCCCACCCCGATCCAGTTCTCGGGCGCGATCTCCCAGAAGTCGACCTGGGCCGGGGTCTGCTCGGTCACGGCGTCCAGGAAGGAGCGCCGCAGACCGAGACCGGCACCATGAACCGGAAAGGAGCCGGTGCTCATGGCCTCGCCGGCGCGACCCTTACTTGGCGCCGCCGCACTTGCCCTCGCCGCACTTGCCTTCCTTCATCTGCTTGCCGGTCTTCATGTCCTTGGCCTCGCCGCTCTTGGCCTCCATCGCCTCCATTCCCTCGCTGGACTTGCCCTCCTTCATGTCCATACCCGCTCCGCACTTGCCCTCGCCGCACTTGCCCTCGGCCTTGGTGGCCTCGGCGAGCTCCATAGAGCCGCCGCCGAGGGACTTTGCAGCGAAGGGGTTCTCGGCGGCGCTCGCGACGGTGACGGCGGACAGGCTGCCGACCAGGGCGGCGCCGACGATGGCGGCGGCGGGGGTGATCGTCTTCTTGGGCATCATCATTTCCTCATCAGGCGGGTTGTTGATTATCGGAAACCCGGGAGCGTTGACGGCCTGGTAATAATTACCTAGTGCCCTGCTCGGGTGCGACAGTGATAGCACAGGCGGCCCTGGATGCAAACTGCAACTTTTTGTGGCCGTTCCTGGAGCTATCGATGGTCAAAGACCGGCTTGGCCCGCCCATTCTTTCATCCCGATGGGGGTGTCTGTGCGCGATCCGTGCCCTCAGCCGCGTGGGCGCCGGCCCCCGCCCGCGCGCCGTATGCACTTAAGGTAGGCCTTATCGTTGAATGGCTTGAGATCATGTTGGACCCGCCACAGGGCCTCCGCCAGGCATTGCATGAGGCGGTGGTCGGCCTCGTGCACGTCGCCGGTGGCGGCGGTCAGGTTCTGATGGAGCTTACGGATCCCGACCGGGCGATCGACGCTCAACTGCTCAAGGATGGCGACGTGCAGCCCGAGGTGCAGGAAGGGATTGGTCTGCCCCTCCTCGGGGAGCCAGTTCCGGTCTAGGCAGTCGGGGTCCTCGAGCAGGTCCTGATACTCGGGGTGCATCTGCAGGATCTGGACGATCTGGGACTCCAGCGGCTCCAGTGGCTGGCCCGATCGGGCCTTGGCCCAGGTGTCGATGAAGGTCTCGCGATGGGTCTTGCGGTCGGTGGAGAACATGGGGGCAGTCGGAGGTTGGCGGTTTGCGGTGGCTAAGTCTCAACGGGAGGCGCCGCGGCTAGTGGTGGCTGGGTCTTGTCCGGGTATTCGCACAGATCGGCAATGGGGCATTGGGGGCACCTGGGCCTGCGGGCGGTGCAGATATAGCGTCCGTGCAGGATCAGCCAGTGGTGGGCGTCCTTGAGGAGCTCCTTTGGGGTGTGGCGCAGGAGTCCCTGTTCCACCGCCAGCGGGGTCGTGCCGCGGGCGATGCGGGTGCGGTTCGCGACTCGGAAGATGTGGGTGTCGACCGCCATGGTGGGTTCGCCGAAGGCGGTGTTGAGCACCACGTTGGCGGTCTTTCGACCGACGCCCGGCAGAGACTCCAGCGCCTTGCGCTCCTGGGGCACCTCGCCTCCGTAGCGGTCCACCAGGATCTGGCAGCTCTTGATGATATTGCGGGCCTTGCTGTTGAAGAGCCCGATGGTGCGGATGTGGCTCTTCAGCCCTTCTTCACCCAGGGCGAGGATCGCCCCGGGGGTGTTGGCGAGTGCAAAGAGGTTGGCGGTTGCCTTGTTCACCCCCTTGTCCGTGGCCTGGGCGGACAGGATCACGGCCAGCAGCAGCTCGAAGGGGCTGCTGTAGTGCAGCTCGGTGGCGGGGGACGGATTGGCCGCCCGCAGGCGCTCGAAGATCTGGCGGCGCTTGGTGTCGTTCATGGGGCGGGGAGGATAGGCGGAGGAGGGACAATGGGGAAGGGCCGAGGGGGACGGGGAACCTTGAAATGGGTCGCGTACTGTATAAAAATTCAGTTACGATGCCTCGCCCTGCTGCGGTAGCACCATGATCGCCAATCTCACCGATCGCCAACGCCAGATTCTGGAGCTGATCCAGCGTCATATCCGCGCCACCGGGGTCCCGCCCACCCGGGCCGAGATCGCTCGCGCCCTGGGCTTCCGCTCCGCCAACGCGGCGGAGGATCACCTGCGTGCCCTGGCCAGGCACGGGGCCATCGAGCTCACCCGCGGGCGTTCCCGGGGCATCCGTCTCGTCGAGGCCGCTGGTGGGGAGGACCTGGAGGTCGGGGCCGCAGGGGAGGGCGGCCTGCCGGTGATCGGCCGGGTTGCCGCCGGCAGCCCCATCCTGGCCGCCGAGCACGTGGAGGACCGCCACCGCATCGACCCCGGCCTGTTCCGCCCGCGCGCCGACTATCTGCTGCGGGTGCGCGGCAGCAGCATGCGCGACGCGGGCATCCTGGACGGAGACCTGCTCGCCGTGCACGCCACGCCCCAGGCCGAGAGCGGTCAGATCGTGGTGGCACGCCTGGGCGATGAGGTGACGGTCAAGCGCCTGCGCCGCCATGCCCGCTGGACCCATCGGGTGCAGCTACTCCCCGAGAACCCCGCCTTCGAGCCCATCGTGGTGGATCTGCGCGAGCAGGAGCTGGTGATCGAGGGCATCGCCGTGGGTGTGCTGAGGCTAGAAGAAGGACTTGGAAGAAGGGCCGAGGGCCTAGGCGCCTAGAAGCAGGGCGCCAGTATGAATGACCCCTCGGCCCTCGGTCCTCGGCCCTCCGCCCTTCTTCAGACCCTCCTCGATCAGAGGCCCGATCTGTGGCGGGGCCGGGCGGTGCCACGGGGGCTCCCGGTAGGGGTGCCGACCGGCTTTGCGGCCCTGGACGCGGAGCTGCCCTGGGGCGGCTGGCCCCCCGCGGGTCTCTGTGAGCTGCTGGGCGAGGGACCCGGCGATGGATTCGGCCTGCTGCTCCCGGCCCTGATCCGGCTTGGGGACGATGCCCGCTGGCTGCTCCTGGTGGATCCGCCCTGGCAGCCCTTTGCCCCGGCGCTGGCGGCCCGCGGGCTCGACCTGGGGCGCCTGGTGGTGGTGAGCGCCGGTGAGCGGTGCGCCTGGGCCGCGGAGCAGGGCCTGCGCTCCGGCACCTGTGCCGCCGTGCTGCTGTGGGGCGGGCGCTGGGACACCGCCGCCCTGCGCCGGCTGCAAGTGGCCGCCGAGACCGGCGCCGCCCTGGCCTTCCTGTTCCGTGACCTGGTCGCTGCCGGCAATCACTCGCCCGCGCTCCTGCGTCTGCGGGTGGACCCGGCAGGGGGCGGCTATCGGGTGGAGATCCTCAAGCAGCGCGGCGGGCGCGCCGGCGTCCTGCTCAGCCTCGGGGCCACGGCGGCAAGCGCGGCCTGAATCTCCCCGTGAAGACACCGCTTCCGGTGGGTCGGGCTTCAGTCCGGCCCGCCTGGAGAAACATGGCCCATGCGCTGGCTCGCCATCCATCTCCCCGCCCTGCCTCTGGAGGTCTTGGGGCGCGCCTGTATCGAGGGGACGCCGCTGGCGGTCAGTGTCCAGCGCAAGGGCGAGCGCATCCTGCGCTGCAACCCGGCCGCCGCCAGCCACGGCATCCGGCCGGGGCTCGGGGTCGGCGCCGCCCGCGCCCTGTGCGCCGACCTTCAGGTCCTGCCGCGCCGCCCCGCCGCCGAGCGGGAGGCCCTGGAGCGGCTTGCCGCCTGGTCCATCCGCTTCACCCCCCAGGTGAGCCTGGTCCCGCCGCGCTCACTGTTGCTGGAGGTGGCCGCGAGCCTGTGTCTCTTCGGTGGGGCGGGGGGGTTGCTCGCCCAGGTGGCGGCGGGGGTAAGCGACCTCGGCTATGGGTGCCGGCTCGCCCTCACCCCCACCCCCCTGGGCGCCCTGATACTGGCGAAGCACGCCCGGGTTCCGGCCGATGGCCAGCCAGTGCCGATGGTGGCCGATGGGGCCGCCCTGGGCGCGGCCCTGGGTCCTCTGCCGCTGAGCGCCATCGGTCTCAGTCCCCAGGAGCTGGACGACCTGACCCGCATGGGGCTGCGCCGGGTGTCGGATCTGCTGCGTCTGCCCCGGCGGGGGCTGCGGGAGCGCCTGGGACCCCGGCGGCTGGACTGGCTGGAGCGTCTGCTCGGTGAGTCCCCCGACCCGCGCCCCTGGTTCGAGCCCCCCGCCGGCTACAGCGGGCGTATCGAGCTGACGGGGGAGATCGATCTCAGCGAGTCCCTGGTCTTCCCCTGCCGGCGCCTGCTGCTCGAGCTGGCCGGTTATCTGATCGGGCGCCAGGCCGGGGCGCGGCGTCTGGACTGGCGTCTGGGGCATGCGGACCGGCCGGATACCTGCTTCAGCCTCGGCGCCGCCCGCCCCCACTGGGATCCGGACATCTGGCTCTCGCTCCTGCGCGGGCGCCTGGAGCGCCTTGAGCTGCCGGCCCCGGTGCGCGAGGTGTGGCTCAGCGCACAGGACATCGGCACCCTGGACCTGAGCGCCCCGGAGGTCTCGCCCGAGCTCTTTCCCGACCTGGCGCGCCCCGGCCGCACCCCGGATCCGGCCATCCTCGACCGGCTGCGCGCCCGTCTGGGCCGCGACGCGGTGCGGGGTCTGGCCCTGGCGGCGGACCACCGCCCCGAGCGTGCCTGGCGCTGGTGCGAGCCCGGGGAGACCGGCACCGGCATCCCCCGCGCCGACCGGCCCCTGTGGCTGCTGCCCGAGGCCCTGCCCCTGGAGGGCCGGGACGGCCGACCCTGGCTCCAGGGTCCCCTCGACCTGGGTCCGGAGCGCGAGCGCATCGACACCGGCTGGTGGGACGATTTCGAGGTGGCCCGGGACTACTTCGTGGCCACCACGATCCGCGGCGAGCGACTCTGGATCTACCGGGAGATCAGGGGCCCGAGGGGCTGGTATCTGCACGGCGTCTTCGGGTAGCCGTGAGGCTCGGTTGGCCCAACGCCTTCAACGCGGCAGCCTGAGCTCCGCGATCAGCCCGCCACCGTCGCGGTTCCTGAGCACCAGATCACCGCCATGGGCACGGGCGATATTGCGCGCGATGCCCAGGCCCAGGCCGGTGCCCCCGGAGTCGCGCCCGCGGGAGCCCTCCAGGCGGAAAAAGGGCTCGAAGACCTTGTCGATGGTATCCGCCGGGATCCCAGGTCCGCGGTCTGCAACGCTCAGGATCACCGCCTCGTCCGAATCCCGAACCTCGATATCGGCCGCCCCACCACCATAGCGCAGCGCATTCTCGAGCAGGTTGCCGATACAGCGCTTCAGGGCCACGGGTCTGGCCCCGTAGGGTCTCCCGACGTGCCCGCGCAGGCGCACCCGCTCGCCGGTCTCGTTGGCGTCGTCGCGCAGGCTCTCGAGCAGGGCCATCAGGTCCAGCGGCCGGGTCTCCTCCCGACTCTCGGTGCCGCGCATGAAGTCCAGCGTGGCGTCCACCATGGTCTGCATGTCGTCGAGATCGCGCCGGATCTTGTCTCCAAGCTCCTCGTCGTCCAGGAGATCGGCGCGCAGGCGCAGGCGTGTCAAGGGCGTCTTGAGGTCGTGGGAGACGGCGGCCAGGACCCGGGCCCGGTCCTCCACGAAACGCCCGATGCGCCGCTGCATGGTGTTGAAGGCGCGGGAGGTCTCGACCACCTCGAGCGGCCCTGACTCATCGAGAGGGGGGCGGTGGATGTCCTTTCCCAGAGCGTCCGCGGCGAGGCGCAGCTTGCGCAACGGCTCGACGATCCAGCGCACGGCGACCAGCGAAAGGACCGTGACCCCGACCAGCAGGATCCCGAGGGTGATCAGCAGTTGGACTGGCCAGTCGAACAGATCGGCCGGGATCCGGCGCTCGAACCACACCCAGGTCCCGTCACGCAGGCGAACCTGGATGAAGAAGCGGCTGGCCATGGCGTGCATTCCGTGCATCATTGGCCTCGTCGCCCTGCCCCCCGCCAGCTGCCGGCGGTGGGCCATGGGTCCGCCCATGACGAACCCCTCGAGCGCGACGCGGATCTCGGCGCCTGGACCCAGCCGCTCCCGAAGCTGACCCTCGACCAGTCGGGCCCCTGCCGAGGACGGGTTGTCCGAGCCGGCCGGGACCGGTCCCTCCGCCACGCCGATGCGGGACTGTGGACTGCCGAGCAAGGGGAGCAGACGCGCGCGCTCCACCGGTGGCAGTGCATCCAGGAGCTGGACGATGCCGACGGTGCGCTCGATCACATCCCGATGGATGGCCTCATAGAGGATCTCGCCGCGGTCGCGAAGCTGAGCACCGAACGACAGGAGCGCGGTCGTGCTGAGCCCGATCAGGAGAACCAGGGTCAGGCGGCCAAACAGGGACCTTGGCAGAAGGCGCATCGGGCCGGGGGTCAGCGTTGCGGGATGACGCGCGCGGCCAGCAGATAGCCGCGTCCGCGCACCGTCTTGATCAGCTCGGGCTCGCGGGCATCGTCTCCCAGATGCTTGCGCAGGCGTCCGATCAGCACGTCGATGCTCCGATCGAAGGGGCGCGCCTCCCGTCCCTGGGTCAGGTCGAGCAGCTGGTCGCGGCTCAGTGCCCGATTGGGATGCATCAACAGGGTCTGGAGCAAACGGTACTCGGCCTGACTCAGCGGGACCACCAATCCCGACGGCGAGATCAGGTGTTGGGTACGGCTGTCCAGGGTCCAGCCGTTGAAGGCGAGGCGCTCGGGAGAATCCGCCAACGGATCTAGTGGCAGCTCGCGCACGCGGCGCAGCACCACCTTGATGCGCGCCAAGAGCTCACGGGCGCTGAAGGGCTTCGCGAGATAGTCGTCGGCCCCCATCTCCAGGCCCAGCACCCGATCCATCTCGTCGCCGCGCGCCGTCAGCATGATCACCGGCACCTTGGAGCGCGCCCGCAGGTCGCGGCAAAGCTCCAGCCCGTCCACCCCGGGCAACATGAGATCCAGCACGATCAGGTCGACCCGGCCGCGCTCCAGGGCCATCCACATCCCGCCACCTTCCGCGACGGCGGTGACCTGACAGCCGTTCTTCTTCAGGTATTGGGTGAGCAGGTGGCGGATCTCCGGGTCGTCGTCCACCACCAGGATGTGGTCTGCGCTGTTGTCCATGGCTCGCATCCTAGCCGCTCCAGGTGCCCGCCCGCTGACAAAAGGTAAGGTCATGTAAGGGAGCTGGCGTTTGTTACATGGGATTACAAAGTGCCTGGTACCGGACATGCGCGGCTTACACCGCGCGGCTTTAATTGTCGCCAAGCCGATGAGGCCGATCAGTTCACCAGTCGGACACGCGTATGGAGGTCATCATGAGACAGTCGAACCGAAAGATTCTTGCCCTGGGCGTTGCGTACGCATTGGCGCTGGGCGCGGCCGCCTCCGTCCTAGCCGCCGGCTCGCAGGGGGGGAACCCCTGCCCCGGGATGATGGGCGGACCGGGCCGCATGATGGGAATGGGTCCCGGGATGATGGGCATGGGGCCGGGCATGATGGGGATGATGGGCTCGGTTGCTGATACCACAGATCGGCTCGCCCAGATCAAGAACGAGCTCGGTATCACCCCGGCGCAGGAGCAGGCCTGGAAGGCCTACACGCAGGCAATCACCAATCAGTCGGCGCTCATGAACGCCCACCGGCAGGCCATGTGGAACGGGAACATGCCGCCGCCGCCCGATCAGCGCGCCACCATGCGCCAGCAGGGTTGGCAAACCATGCAGCAAACGAGGCAGGCGACTCAGGACCTGTACCAGGCCCTGACGCCGGACCAGCGGTCCAAGGCCGACAACCTGCTGGCCTTCCAGCCGGGAAGCGGCATGGCGTTCAGGCGCTAAAGGCGTACGCAGCTCGCGCGCCCCGGTCGGCGGACTCTACCCGACCGGCGTGGGCGCGGGGGGTGCAGCTTGAGTAGAACTACCCCGACCGGCCAATCGCCCCAAGCCCCGCGGGTGATCGCCGGACGTCCGGCCCAATCTATTCCCGCTCGCCACATCGCGGCCCGACGGCCCACCTGCTGGCGGGACTTTTTCAAACCCGTGAGAGGAGAAGAGACATGTTGATGAAGAAATGCCTGCCCGCTGCCCTGCCCGCCCTGTTGCTGCTCAGTCCCTGGGCGCTCGCCCAGGAGACGCCAACCCAGGAGCCCGGGGTCTCGGCCGTCGAGGCACCCGCCCCGGGCGATGAGACGTCGGCCGTGGATATGGCGGCGGGCGAAACCCAGATGGAAGCCACCGGAATGACCATGGACGATTCAGCGAGCTCCAGTGATGAGTCGGGATCGACCATGGCCGGGCCGGGAATGATGATGGGAATGCCCGGAATGACCGGTGGTCCACAGGGGCCCGGCATGATGATGGGTGGCGGAGGAATGGGGGGCATGATGCCCTGTCCGAAACAGGGCATGATGGGTAAGGGCATGATGGGCAAAGGGATGGGCCAGGGAATGATGGGCGGCATGGGAGGCGGCTCGGGAATGATGGGCATGATGCGCGGCGGCAATGCCGGCATGATGGGCGGCGGTCCAGGGATGCAGAGACATTACCGTGAGCTGAGAAATCGTCTGGACCTCCTGGACGCGCGCATGGCAAGGATCGAGTCCATGCTTGAGCACCTGATGCAGCGTTGACCCGGCCGGAACGGGGAAGCCCGCTGCCGGGCTTCCCTGATCAACCCGCGGATCAACCCGCGCCTGTGGCTGCCGCTTACAGGTCGGGATACCGAGAATGGGAGGAGAGTCATGAACAAACCGAGAGCTGTGGCGCTTGGTCTGACCCTGGCGCTGAGCGCCGCGCTATCGAGCCCGGCGGCCTTGGCGCAAGGCCCGGAGGTCACCGTCTACAAGAGCCCCACCTGCGGCTGCTGCACCAAATGGATCTCGCACCTCGAGCAGGACGGCTTCACAGTCAATGCGGTGGACCTCCAAAGACCTGCGCGCGATCAAGTCCATATCCGGAATTGCGCCCGAGCAGGCCTCCTGTCACACGGCGACGGTTGATGGATATGTGATCGAGGGTCATGTCCCCGCCGCGGACGTCCGTCGCCTGCTCGCCGAGCGTCCGGATGCCCGCGGGCTCACGGTGCCCGGAATGCCCCAGGGCTCGCCCGGCATGGAGTCGCCGAATCCCGAGCACTATCAGGTGCTGCTGATCGGTCGGGATGGAACCACGACGCTGTTTGCAGAGCACTGACACGTACGCCCGCCAGGGCGCGTGATCGCGCCGGGCCAGCGACGCCGGCCGACATGACCTTGGGCTCGGCGCCGCACTCGGCCCCTCTGATTCCCGGAACGCGCCGTGTGGTGCCGGCCCTTCAGTGGCTCGTGTCTTCGGCGGTTTTGGTTATGGCCTTCCCGGACTGGGAATGATCCTGTTCTGGGTCGTGATTATCGGTTTGATCGTCCTCTTCGCTCGCGCCCTGATGCAGAGACCGGGGGATGGGAGCAGCCGGAAGAGCGCCCGGGAAATACTCGACGAACGTTATGCGCGTGGTGAGATCGATCGCGATGAGTACGAGGAGAAGAAGCGTACGCTGGCGCTCAAGTGAGCCATCGGCTGCTCCCTGCGTCGCGGGTCCGACAATCCACCCGCGCATCATGGACCGGACATCAGTTGGGTGGATAAGGCGCGTGGCACTGCGCCGGGAGCTGGCTGTGCCGCCGATCCGCGCCGTATCCACCGGATGCATTCGGTGGATGCGCTTCGCTTATCCTGCCGACCGTTGTTGGGAGTCATTGCGATGCAGCGCGATGGCGCGCCAGCATCTTCGTTTCTGAAAAGAGTGAGACCATGCATCGCCCGACGCTGAACTTCCTGATCGATTCGGTGGCCTTCGTGGCCTTCTCCTTTCTCACCACGACTGGCATCCTCACTCGCTACCTGTTGCCGCCCGGCTCGGGTCGCTGGGCCACCCTCTGGGGCCTGAACCGGCACCAGTGGGGCGACCTCCACTTCTGGGTGGCGGTGGTGCTTCTGGGTGTCCTTGCGATTCACCTGGTCCTGCACTGGCGGTGGATCCTGTGCATCGTCAAGGGCAAAAGGCCCGACACATCCGGATGGAGGGTGGGCCTCGGACTGGTCGGCCTGATCGGTCTCCTGGGACTGGCGGCCGCGCCGCTGCTGGCCCCGGTGGAGCTCAACTGGGTGCCGCGCCAGGCATCCAGAACGGCACCAGAGCCCCAGGAGCCTGGTCCCACCCAAGCCGGTGCGGCCATCGCAATTGGCGACGGCGCCAGCGGCCAGGAGCCGGCGGCGGCCCAGCCTTCGCCCGAAGCGCCGACGCAGGGACAGGTATCGGAGTACGCGGGCAAAGACGAGATCCGGGGCTCCATGACCCTGCGCCAGGTCGCCAGATCGACCGGCGTTCCGCTGGAGCAGTTGGTCAGCAGGCTCGGATTGCCGTCCGCGGTGGATCCAGAGGAGCGCCTGGGTCGATTGCGCAAGCGCTATGACGTGTCCCCCGAGGACGTGCGCCGCGTGGTGAATGAGTACCGGGCGGCCCATTGAAGCGGTTGGCGTCGGTACCGATCGCGCTTCCTCGATCTGCCCCGCGGGCGTCGGAGGGCCGGCGTGGACCCTCACCGCATCCCTGTCCTTGTCTGGCTCCTTATCTCGTGTCGCTGATCGAACATTGGCCCCTTGCCACGTGCTCGGAACAGGGGCGCCAATGTTTTCCGTTGGGTCATGCCCGTCATTGCGGCGGGCGGGAGGAGAAACGATGCGGCACCTGTTGCCCTGGATCCCAGCGGTGTTCCTGCTCGGGTGCCGGGACTCCGCGGTCGAGACGCCGACCCCCCGCGGCGATCCATCCAGACCCATTGGTCAATCGGCGAGCATCCGCTGGTACAGTCCCTAACAAGTGGAGACGGGCCAGGCGCTGTTCGCCACCCACTGCGCCGAATGCCACGGGCCGGGCGCCGAGGGTGCGGCCAACTGGCGCAAGGTGGGGCCTGACGGCAAGTATCCGCCGCCGCCGTTGAACGGTACCGGTCATGCCTGGCACCACCCGCTCACGGCCCTGCGGTTCCAGATCAGACGCGGCGGTGCCCCGGTCGGCGGTGTCATGCCCGCCTTCGCAGAGAAGCTCGACGAGGTGCAGATCGACGCGGTCATCGCCTGGTTTCAGTCCCATTGGTCCGACGAGATCTATGGGTACTGGACCGAGCGCGATCGGCAGGGCCGCTGAAGGGCCGACGACGTCGCAGGGCGCTGTCACGCCGTGGGGGCAAACTCCCGGTTGGCGATGACCATGAGCCCGAGGCCCCGAGGCCGATGGCAGAGAAGATCCCTATCCTTATCGAGGAGCAGAACAGGAGGAAACAGGGCGATGAAAACGAAGCCTCAGCTAGTGGCCGCCTTGGTGATGGGCCTGGCCGTCGCGTCGGGCGTGGCCGCCTGCGCGGGCCCGCCTTGGGCGGGGCGGGGGCCCTGCGCGACCGGCATGGGCCCCATGCCCAATGGCCAGGGCGGCATGATGGCCCCCGGCATGCGCGGCTGCGGCCCTGGGCCGGGCCCCGGCATGGGCGCCGGCCGTGGCCCCGGCGGGTGGGGCGGTCCGGGCATGGGTGGCCCTGGCCGCGGCATGATGATGCAGGGCTCGATGCTCCGGCATCGCTCCGCGATGATGGCAGGGATTCCATCGAGCTACGCAGGTCTGCGCGATCCATTGCCCGCCAACCAGCGGGTGGTCGCGCAGGGGCACACCCTGTACCAGGCCAATTGCGCCTCCTGTCATGGCACCGGCGGGGAAGGAGACGGACCGGCGGCCTCGGGCCTGTCACCTCCCCCGGCCAATCTTCGCTGGGCGGTGCGCCGGCCCATGGCAGGCGACGACTACCTGATGTGGGCGATCAGCGAGGGCGGGGGTCAGATCGGCACCGCCATGCCCGCCTTCAAGGGCACCCTGAGCGAGACCGATCGCTGGAGGATCATCCGGTTTCTGAGAACGCTCTAGTTCGTTGAACGCGCCGACACCGAGACAGTGGCACGGTACCTGGCAAGGCCTTCCGCTAGAATGGCGATCCCGTTGTGACCCTCGCGCCTTTGCCGACAGTGCGCTAACGAGCCAACCATGAGCGACTCAGACAGACGAGCCTACCTTCGATATCGGGATCCCGAGAGCACGACCGTGAGGCTCCAGATCAGGGATGGCGAGTCGGAGAGGCCGGTCATCGCATTGCTGATGAACGAGAGCCACCACGGGCTCGCCTGTGTCTACGTGGGCCCGGTGCTCGAGATCGGGGATGAGGTCGCCTGGCAGGAGACCGAAGTGCTCCGCACGTCCTGCAAGGTGGTCCGCTGCGAGGAGCTCTATCGCGACGTCTATCTGCTCGGCCTGCAAATCGCCGGCTGAACGGAGAGGTCCGGGCGAGGCGCCGGCGGTTGGCGTTACCGTATCGACAGGCTGAACACGAAGACCGCGGTCGCGATCACCGCGCCGAGCAGCCCGCTCAGCAACATCGCCAGCCACCCGAAATCATTGGACGGGGCGGCCTGGCGGCTCTTCTCGATGTCACGCTTGATCTCGCTGCGCAGCCGTTCCAGGTGGGGGGCCAACCTCGCCCGCACCCGCTGCTCCACGAGTTGATCCACCTCGCCCTCCTGGAGGATGGACTCGCGGCGGTTCTGTCTGGACTCCAGACGCAGATCCGAGACCTCCTTGGAGAGGCGCTGCACCAGTTCCCCGACTCGATCCAGCTCGGCCCGCACCCCCTTTCCCCCCGCCTGAATCGCCGTGTCGGCGGCCTGGGCCGCGCCACGGCGCGCCTGCTGCAAGGCCATCTCCGAGCGATGCAGGGCCTCATCCGCACGCTGCATCACGCGGTCGACCCGCAGATTGAGCTCGTAGAGCGAGGGCTGTGCCCTGCCGGGGCTGACGGCGGCGAGCGCCGCGGCGGGGGCCGGTTCCGGTGTCCGGCCGGCCGCGATGGCGTCCGCGCGAGCCATCAGGTGCTCGATATTGCTAGTGACCGGCACCGGGCGCCGATTCTTGAAAGCATCGACCATCCGCGGGATCTGGGCCCGCACGGCCGCGACCAGTTTCACCATCGCTTCGGACGGCGGGACCGTCCCCGCGATCGCCTGATTCAGCATTTTCTCGACCTTCCAGGCCACCTCGGAGAGGTCCAGCGCCTTCACCATGCGGCCGCTGCCCTTGAGGGTATGGAAGATTCGGCGGATCTCCGTCAGTGACTTCTTGTCGTCGGGTTGGCCCGCCCAGGCCTTCATATGCCCATCGACCGCATCGAGAAGCTCTTTCACCTCCTCGAGGAAGACGTCCACGATCTCGTCATCGGTCGTGGGAATGTGCCAACGATCTAGAGCCATGACTTTAAGGGGCTTGATGAGGCGGTGGACCGCTCGTGTAGGAACTTACATTCTCGGTCGACGAAAGACAATCCAATCGTCCAGGTGCGAGCGAGTGTAGTTCATCGCGACGTGTCCGACCGGGACGGCCGGGCGAGGCGATTCCGCGCTACCCGATGCCGAGAATCCAGCCTTCGACCTCCGCCTGGGCCGTGGCTGATCGGGCGCCACCGCCCAGTCGCAAAAAGGGTGTATCTCACGCCAAGGAGCCAAGACGCCATGGGAAAGAAAGCGGGAGGATGTTCTGGTGGGCTCAGGCAAACGCGTCGTGAAGCACCGCTTCGAGCAGGCGGCTGTCGGTGTGGGTGGCGGTGAGTTGGGCCACCAGTAGGTCGCAGATGGACATCAGCTCATCGACCTTGGCGACAATGCGGGGTTGCCGGGCGAGCGGTCGTAGGGATAGCTAAATGCCGGAGGTCAACAAGATGTTTCTGCTTCAACGCCACAGCCTTCGGCTCGATTTGAGACCGAATCGCTCCCGAATTTATGCGGGAGGCAAAAAATGGGCCTACTGCTATCGTCATTCCGGCAGGGATTGCCGGAATCCAGGTGCCAGGGATGGCGAGGCCAGTTCGAGCCACTGGTCCAGCCAACGGGAATTCCTGGTTCGATCACTGAGCTTCGCATTTCTCTGCCATTTCAGGTGTCCCTCAGATCCCTGTAGCCTGGGTCCCGGCAATCCCTACCGGGAGGACGACGAGGCGTGGTTGGTCCCTGAGGCCGTCATTTTGGCAGGGATTGCCGGTATCCAGTCTCCGGGGAGCGAGAGGTCAAATCAGTCCAAAGGTCTTTCCAGGTTGGATCGTTGCATTCGATGAGCCGGAGCTTGGCGGTTCGGTTCCACTTCTTAAGCTGCTTCTCGCGCAAGATCGCGCTTTCCATGGTCTCGTATGACTGGTACCAGACGAGGGCGTGGACATTGTATCTGCTGGTGACCCCGGGGGCGGCGTGGGTGCGGTGCTCATAAACACGCTTGAGGAGGTTGGACGTGACTCCGACGTAGAGAGTCCCGTTTCGGCCACTGGCCAGGATGTAGACGCAGGGTTGCTTTTCCACGGCATGCGGCTATTCGAAGGGCCGAGGCTGTGCCGTCCATGGCGACTGGATTCCGGCAATCCATGCCGGAATGACGCCCGTGGGCATATCGCAAGGGGGGTGGCGGCATAGGAGGCCCTTCAACTCAGGTGCCAGGGACGGCGGCGCCTCTTAGCTGTTCATCCCGCCGGAGTAGGTGCCGGCGGGCGGAGGATCAGGAGCAGGGCCGCGAGTGCGACCAGGGCGAGGCGCAGGAGCTCGGCGCTGAAATAGAGCCCGTGGAGGCGCTGGAAGGGCTCGACCATGGGCGGTGGCGGGGCTCGGGGCAGGAAGTCCAGTTGGCGTCCGAGGTCCACCACCTGGGGCTCGATGCCGAAATGGATCCAGGCCACCAGGGCGAGTGCGAGGGCCAGGACCATCACCAACAGCCGGCCGGCCCGCGCTGCCAGGGCCAGGGCGAGCGCGAGTCCGCCGAGCACGATCTGAGTGCGGTTCCAGGCGTGGAAGAAGACCCGATTGAGCTCGGAGGCGTGGACCCAGAGCAGGCTGGTCTTCTTGTCCTCGCTGTTGGCGGGATCGAAGCCGGCATGCTCGGCTAGCCGGGGGTTGCGCTCGAACAGATCGGCGAAGCCGGCGAAGTTGTAGGAGACCACGGCGCCCATGATCAGGGAGCCGCCGAGCCAGACGCCGAGGATCAGGACGAGCAAGGAGCGGGTTCTCATGGGGACTCAGGTACCGGAGATCCGATCGTAGTAGCGGGCCCGGTAGAGCAGGCGGGGGACGGCACCGTCGGTGAAGCCGGTACGGGTGTGGAGCACGTTGTTGCAGATGAGCCCCCAGCCGGATTCCAGTCGCCCCTGGAGGTGCCAGGGGGACGGCTGGTGCAGCAAGGACTTGAGCAAGTCGACCGCTCTCGCGGTGAGCGGGTCGTCGCGCCAGCGGATGCTGCGGCTGCGGTCCGTGTAGCGCATGTGCAGCCGACCGTCCGCGCGGATCGAGAAGACGGGGCCGGGCTGATCGGGGCGAGCGGCTCGATCGGGGTCCCCGGCGTCCGCGGGATTGGCCGGGATGGTCATGCACTCGGGGTGCATAAGCGCCTGGATCAGCTCGGGGTCCTGGTCGCGAACCAGCAGATACGCGATCTCGTGGTCCAGCAGATCGTTGGCACCACCCTGTTCCGCCGGGTTCACGCAATGCAGCAGCAGCCCGTGGATCTGCCGCTCGGGGGTGTTGTAGTAGCCGTCGGTATGCCAGGCGATGGGCCTGTTGGAGTAGGGGATGTAGCCGGCGTGTCCGGCGTCGGTTTGGACCTTCAGCGAGGTGATCGCATCCTCGTCCGCCCCCCGGTTGTGATCGAGCCGGGTCAGGCCGAAACGGGCGCCGAGCAAGGCCGGGATGGACTTGTCCGGGTCGTCGCCGGTGCGGCCCACGTAGATCGCCATGTTGGCGCGGGCGCAGCGCCCGAGGATGGCGCCGTACTCGGTGTCGCTCAGATGCCGGGGGTCGCGGATCTCGACGATCAGGTCGCCGAGGGCCGTCGGCGCCGCGGCGAGCTTGGCCTCGCGCCAGCGCTCATAACCGGCGGCGTCGCCAAGATCGAAGGGGGAGCCGGGTCGTGCTTCAGTCGCGGAGGGTCGGGCGGCGGCCATGCGGGGTCTCTCCATCAACGGCCGGTGTCGGTCACACCGGCTACCCAAGAGATTGAAGGCGGAACCTTAGCGGCCGCTCCCGACGATCACATTGACCCCGGTCAGAACCCGGGGCCTGGCGGCCCCTCAGTCGGGCGTGATCTCCAGGAGCACCTCGTCGGGGTTGACCGAGTCGCCCTTCTGCACGAAGACCCCGGTGACGTTCCCGGCGATCGGGGCCTGGAGCTCCGTCTCCATCTTCATGGCCTCGGTGACCAGGACCGGCTGTCCGGACTCCACCCGATCCCCTTCCCGGACCAGCACGTCCACAATGTTGCCGGGCATCGAGGTGGCCACGTGACCGGGTGCGCTGGGCCGCGGGCGCTTGCCGGCGATGGCCTTCTTGACCGCCCCTTCGGTGCCGCCGGTGAGCACCAGCTCGTCCAGGGTCTCCACCACCACCTCCTCCTGGATGCCGTCGATGGCGAGGTAGAAGTGCCGGTCCGCCTGGCCCTTATGGCCGGCACCGGTCACCTTCACATGGTAGGTCTCGCCGTGGATGGCGATGTTGAACTCGGTCGGGGCGTGCTTGGGGCCGTTGAGGTTGGACGGCGGCTCCAGCGGCTCCGGGACCAGGGTGCCGGCGGCCCGATGCTCGAGGAAGGAGCGGCCGATCTCGGGGAACATGGCAAAGGTGAGGACGTCCTCCTCGCTCGGAGCCAGGGTGCCGATGTCCTGGGTCAGGCGCTCCATCTCCGGTTTGAGCAGGTCCGCCGGGCGGCAGTCGATGAGATCCTCGTTCCCGATGGCCTGCTGCTGCAGGGTCGGGTTCACCGGTGCCGGTGCGCGCCCGTAGCGGCCCTGGAGATAGAGCTTCACCTCGTTGGTGATGGTCTGGTAGCGCTTGTCGGTCAGCACGTTGATGACGGCCTGGGTGCCGACGATCTGGGAGGTGGGCGTGACCAGGGGCGGGTAGCCGAGGTCCTTGCGCACCCGCGGTATCTCCTCCATCACCGCCTGCATCCGGTCCAGGGCGTTCTGCTCCTTGAGCTGGTTGGCGAGGTTGGAGATCATGCCGCCAGGCACCTGGTTGACCTGGACCCGGGTGTCGACCCCCGTGAAGGGACTCTCGAACTGGTGATAGCGCTTGCGCACCTCATAGAAATACATGCCGATCTCCTGGATCGCGGCGAGATCCAGGCCGGTGTCGTAGTCGCTCCCGCGCAGCGCCGCCACCAGGCTCTCGGTGGGAGGATGGGAGGTGCCGCCGGCCATCGACGACACCGCCGTATCGATGGCGTCACAGCCGTTCTCGATCGCCTTGAGATGGCACATGTCGGCGAGCCCGGCGGTGGCATGAGAGTGCAGGTGCAGGGGCAGGCTCACCGTGTCCTTGAGCGCCTTGACCAGGTCGGCGGTGACGAAGGGCGTGAGCAGCCCTGCCATGTCCTTGAGCGCGATTGAATCGCAGCCCATCTGCTCCAGCTCTTTGCCCATGCGCACGAACCCCGCGACGTCGTGGACCGGGCTCTGGGTGTAGCAGATGGTCCCCTGGGCGTGCTTGCCCGCGGCCTTGGTGGCCTCGATGGCGGTCTGCAGGTTCCGCAGGTCGTTGAGCGCATCGAAGATGCGGAACACGTCCATGCCGTTGGCCGCGGAACGGGCCACGAAGGCGCGCACCACGTCGTCGGAATAATGGCGATAGCCGAGCAGGTTCTGACCGCGCAGCAGCATCTGCAGCCGCGTCTTGGGTAGGGCCTCGCGGAGCTTGCGCAGCCGCTCCCAGGGGTCCTCCTTGAGGAAGCGCAAGCAGGCGTCAAAGGTGGCGCCGCCCCAGCACTCCAGTGACCAGTAGCCGATGGCGTCGAGCTTGGGGCAGATCGGCAGCATGTCCTCGGTGCGCATGCGCGTCGCGATCAGCGACTGGTGCGCGTCACGCAGGACGACCTCGGTGATGTTGATCTTGGGCATGTCTCGATCCTGGGTCTCTTGAGAGTTGGGCAGTCGGCGAAGAGGGATTTTTTCCGCAAATGAACGCGAATGAACGCAAATGGAAGAGGGTCAAATCCGCGGCGCAGGGACGACTACGCGCTGACCCGGCCCAAGTGGCGACCGCTTCACGGGCTGAAGCGATCCGCGTTCAGCATTTTCTTTTCGCGTTCATTTGACAGTCTTCTCTCCATCAGAACCGGCTAAAGGCCCGCGTGGGCCGCGATGGCGGCGGCAAGGGCCGCGGCGATGTCTTCCTTGCGGCGCTTGTCGGAGTACTCCAGCAGCTCCGGGTGGGCCTCGAGGAACCCGGTGTTGAAGCGTCCGGAGCGAAACTCGGGGTGGCGCAGTATCTCCTGGTAAAAGGGGATAGTGGTCTTGATCCCGAAGACCCCAATGTCGCGCAGGGCCCGGCACCCGCGATTGACCACGTCGTCCCAGCTCAGCGCCCACACGATCACCTTGGCGAGCATGGAGTCGTAGTGGGGCGGGACCGTGTAGCCGGTATAGATACAGGCGTCGGTGCGCACCCCGGGGCCGCCCGGCGCGTAGTAGCGTGAGATGCGCCCGAAGCTCGGCAGGAAGCCGTTCTTGGGGTCCTCTGCATTGACCCGGAACTGAATGGCGAAGCCGCGCCGCTGCACCTCGTGCTGCTTGAATCGCAGGGGCAGGCCGGCGGCGACCCGGATCTGTTCCTCCACCAGGTCCACCCCCGTGATGGTCTCGGTGATGGTGTGCTCCACCTGGATGCGGGTGTTCATCTCCATGAAATAGAAACGACCGTCCGAGTCCTGTAGGAACTCCACGGTGCCGGCGTTGGTGTAGCCCACCGCGCGGGCGGCCAGCACCGCGAGACCGCCCACGTACTGGCGCTCCGCCTCGTCGAGCTGGGGGGAGGGGGCGATCTCGATCAGCTTCTGATTGCGCCTCTGGATGGAGCAGTCGCGCTCGAACAGATGGATGCAGTTGCCGTGGTGATCGCCGAGGACCTGGACCTCGATGTGGCGGGGGTTCACCACGCAGCGCTCCAGAAAGACCTCCGCGCGGCCAAAGGCCTTGGTGGCCTCCGAGATCACGCGCTCGTAGTTGTTGCGCAGTGCCTTGGCGTCGTCACAGCGGCGGATGCCGCGACCGCCGCCGCCGGAGGTGGCCTTGAGCATCACCGGGTAGCCGATCTCATCGGCCACCCGCAGGGCCTCGTCCAGATCCCTCAGATTGCCCGCGCTGCCCGGGGTGACCGGCACGCCCGCCTTCTGCATGGCGAAGCGGGCCTCGGTCTTATCCCCCATGCGCTGTATCACCTCGGCGGTCGGCCCGATGAAGGTGACGCCGCGCCGCGCGCAGGCCAGCGCCAGCTCGGGGTTTTCGGAGAGGAACCCGTAGCCCGGGTGGATGGCGTCGCAGCCCGTGGCGACCGCCAGATTCACGATGTTATGGACGTTCAGATAGCCCGCCAGGGGGGCGGCGCCCAGGCTGTAGGCCTCGTCCGCCTTCTTCACGTGCAGCGAGTTGCGGTCGGCCTCGCTGTGGATGGCCACCGAACGGATGCCCATCTCGGCGCAGGCGCGGATGACGCGCACGGCAATCTCGCCGCGGTTGGCGATCAGTATCTTTCGGAGCATCGGGTTGCCTCTGGGTGCCGGACGTGCGGACTTCGGGGCGGGCGGCGTCCTGCGCTGGCGCCCCTCTTACTGCTGCGGTGCAATATAGACAGGGACGGGCCCGCCGTATACTTAAGTCAGCTAATACAAACGTCGTGAGGTATGCAATGAAACCCCCCGCCTATGCGCATCTGCTGTTGGCCGTGGACTTCGAGCCCGAGACCGAGCCGGTCGTTGAGCGGGCCCTGCTCTTGCGCGATCTGCTCGGCGCCCGGCTCTCCATGCTCCATGTGGTGGAGCATGTCCCGCCGGCCATGGAGTATATGCCGCTCGGCTTCGCCGGGGAGGTCTCGGTGCCGGACGACCTGGCCCTGGAGGAGGAGCTGATGACCCTGGCCCGCCGTCAAATGGATGCCCTGGGCGAGCGGCTCGGGGTGTCGGAGGCGGATCGCCTGATCCGGGTCGGCCCCACCGGCCACGTCATCGACGCAACGGCCACCGAGATCGGGGCCGATCTGGTCCTGATCGGCAGCCGCGGGAGACACGGACTTCTCGGTCTGTTCGGCTCCACGGCCAAGACGGTGCTGCGCAACGGAAGCTGCGACGTCTTGTGTGTTCGTATCGGCGAGTCGGACGAGTGAGGCCTTGACGACGGCAAAAGCCCGCCGACCGGCGGGCTCTTGCTGATCTCGCAGGTGTCGCGGTGGCTTAGGCGAGCTCGTCGGCCCCGATGTGCTGCATGAGTCCGAAGCTCTTGACGAAGGGGTTCGCCATGCGCGGGTCCTTGAGCATGGCCTTGTAGTCGCCCACCTTGAACTTGAGCTTGCCGGTGGTGAAGGCCATGCCCATACCGGCCATGCCGATACCCTTCTCGACCCACTTGAGCCAATCCTTGAGATCGGCGCGCATGTCCCAGTTGGCCGGCGGATCGGACTCCGACCAGGCGCCGGCGCGCACGCACTCACCGTTTTCCACCACGAAGACACCGCGTGGGTTCTCCTCGCTCTTGAAGCCGCAGTAGATCACCGAATTGAAGCCGATCTCGGCCAGCTTGTCCCTCACGTCCGGCTCGTTGTTCCAGGCGTCCTTGAGCTCGCTCATCCATTCGGCGGAAAAGAGTTGGGCCATGATCTGAGTCCTCCAGGTTGGTCGGTGTTGACTGGCCGGCGCCGTGGCGCCAGGCCCGAACATCTGTAGTTTCTGCCAGCCGCGTACTGTGTGAACGGGCAGCGCTGTATGTTACCAGGACGGCCGCAAAAGGATACTGGGCCCTCGCCGCGCCGTCTCAGCCCTCTGCGGCGGGCGGGGTTTGGGACTCAGGCGCTGGAGAGGACCAGGGCCGCGCCCGCAGCCGCCTCTCCACCCGTCCCCCGCAGTCCGTGAAGCAGCTGTCGTACTGGCGCGTACAGATGCTCATGTCCGCCCCGAGGCAGGTGTCGGGCCTGCGGCAGTTGCTCGCCCCGCTGCCGACACAGGAGTCGTAATCCGCCATGGCGCTGCTGTACTGGGCCTGGCATTCCTGCTCACGCATATCCTGGCGGGCACGGCACTCGTCCTGATGACGGCTGCAGCGGTCCAGACAGGACTGGGACCTGGGCTCGGTCGGTGAGACCCGGGTTTGCTCATAAAAGCGGTCGGCGCAGCCGGCGGCGAGGCCGAGCACCAGGACGGCGGCGAGACGGGCAGTGCGCGGCAGGGGCATCGAAGTCTCCTCAGCTCAGCGGGTGAATTGAAACAGGGCGCTCGCGTCGGGCCTGAGACCGAGAGAATCCGCGACGATGCGCCTCGACCGCACGCCGGAGGGCCCCCTGGTCACTTGGGCGAGACCTCGGGGCCGTCCGCGGCCTCCTCGTCTATCCCGGACCGGGCGGGCTCGGCGCGATCAATCTCCGATGGCACCTCCGCCAAAGAATGCACGCAAAGATGCAGGGCGGCCTTGGACATCAGGTGGGCGCTCACCGGGGCGGTGATGAACAGAAACAGGGTCACCAGGATCTCGTGCAGGCTCACCCCGTCGCCGCTGGTGCTGAAGTGGACCGCGGAGGCGATCAACAGGCTGCCGACACCCAGGGTGGTGGCCTTGGTCGGGCCATGCAGCCGGGTGTAGAAGTCCTTCAGGCGAGCGAGTCCCAGGGACCCGATGAAGACGAACAGGGCGCCGGTGACGATCAGCAGGGAGAGGGCGGCTTCCAGCATCTGGGCTCACTCGATGATGTCGCCGCGCAGCAGGTACTTGCACAGCGCGACCGTTCCGACGAAGCCCATCATCGCAATCAACAGGGCGGCCTCGAAATAGAGCGCCGAATCCAGATGGATCCCGAGCAGCACCAGCAGGGCGATCGCGTTGACGTAGAGGGTATCGAGGGCGAGGATGCGGTCTGGCTTATCCGGTCCGCGCAGCAGCCGCCACAGGGTCAGGGCGAAGGCCCCCGAGACGAGGGCGAAGGCGATCGCAATGGCGGTGCTCAGCATGATTCGAAGATCTCCAGCAGCGGCACCTCGTAACGTCGCTTGATGCTCGCCACCAGTGCCGCGGGGTCGCGGACGTCCAGCCCATGAACCACCAGGGTCGAGCGGTCCGGGCTCAGCCAGGAGGACAGGGTCCCGGGGGTCAGGGAGATGGTGTTGGCGAGCAGGCTGGTCCCCAGATCCGACTTGAGATCCAGCGGCACCTCGACGAACGTCGGCTTCAACGTCCGGGGGCCGCGCAGGATCAGCCAGGCGACGGCGAAGTTGGCAATCAGGATATCGTAGAGCACGACCGTCACGAAGCGCATCAGTGTCAGTGGCTTGCTGATGCACACCTGTTCTGGCCAGAAGCGCAGGGTGAACACCGGGATGGCCCAGCCGAGCAGCAGACCCAACAGGATATGACCGGGCGAGAGGCTGTTGGCCAGCAGCAGCCAGATGATGGTCAGGATCGGCGTCAACAGCGGGTGGGGCAGGAGTCGGAATCTCATCGCGTGTCACCCCCCGCGTCGGGACCCAGTACGGCGCGAATATAGGTCTGGGGCTCGAGCACCTGACCCGCCGTCGCCTGCGCGAAGCGCAGCACGGGCTGCGCCCAGATCGTTAGTGCCAGGCAGATCGCGAGCAGGCCCGCCACCGGCAGCAGCCTCGGGCCCAGCCGGGTTGACGGCCTGGGCTCGACGCCGGCCTGGGTGTTGAAGAACAGGACGCTGCCCGACCGGGCCAGGGCGACGACGCCGAGCAGGCTCGTTGTCAAGACCAGCCCCAATACCCAGAAACGTCCAGGCTCCGTGAGGGCCGCCTGCAACACCAACAGCTTGCCAATGAAGCCGGACAGCGGGGGGAGGCCGGCGACCAGGATGGCCGTGACGAAGAAGAGGCCGCCGACCAGTCCCACCTGGGCCAGCTCCGGCCCGGGATGGAGGCGATCCGAGCGCTCGCCCCGGCCGCGGGCGATCACGTCGGCAAGCAGGAACAGGGCGGCGATCGCGAAGACACTGTGGGCCAGATAGTAGAGCCCGGCCGCGATCCCGGCCGGTTTCCAGGATCCGAAGGCGGTGAGCAGCAGCCCCGCCGAGACCACCACCAGATAGGCTACCTGACGCCTCAGCCCCGGGGCGGCGAGGGCACCCAGGGCGCCAAGGGTCAGGGTCAGCAGCGCGAGCGGCAGGAGCCAGTCGGTATAGAGACCGGCGAGCGGTCCAGCCTCCGGACCGAACACCAGGACCCCCACCCGCAGCAGACAGTAGGCGCCGACCTTGCTCATGATCGCGAACAGCGCGGCCACCGGGGCCGAGGTCGACGAGTAGGCCGCCGGCAGCCACAGATGCAGCGGCACCAGGGCGGCCTTGAGGGCGAAGACCCCAAAGAGCAACAAGCCTCCGGTGCGCACCAGGCCCAGGTTCTCGCTTGGGGTTTGCGCAATCTTGTCCGCCAGGTCCGCCATGTTCAGGGTGCCCAGGCTTCCATACAGGGTCCCCGCCGCGAACAGAAAGAGCGTGGACCCCGCCAGGTTCACCACGACGAAATGCAGCCCGGCACGCGTGCGCCAGGGCCCCCCCCCGTGGAGCAGTAGCCCATAGGAGGCGAGCAGCAGGATTTCGAAGAAGACGAACAGATTGAAAATGTCGCCGGTCAGGAAGGCGCCGTTGAGCCCAAAGAGCTGTAACTGGAACAGGGGATGGAAATGGCGGCTGCCGCGATCGGTTCCCTGGACGGCGTAGAGCAGTGCAAACAGGGCCAGAGACGCGGTGATCATCAGCATCCAGGCCGCCAACCGATCCGCGACCAGCACGATCCCATAGGGCGCGGGCCAGTTGCCCAGCGCGTAGACCAGGATGTCCCCTCCGCTGACGGTCTTGAGGATCAGGACGCCCAGGGCGATCTGGCCGGCCACCGCGGCCAGGTTGATCCAGCGCCGGATCGAAAGCGGCAGCGCGAGGCGCAGCAACAAGAGCAGGGTGCCGGCCAACAGCGGCAGCAGCACCGGATAGAGGACCAGGTGGCTCAAGATGGCTCGCCCTTGTCCGGGCGACCGTCGACGTGGTCGTTGCCGAGCTCGGCGCGGGCCTTGAGCGCCAGCATGATGACGAAGGCGGTCATGGCGAAACCGATCACGATGGCGGTGAGCACCAGGGCTTGGGGGAGTGGGTCGGCATAGCCGCGGGCCCCCTCGGAGATCACGGCCGGCATCCCCACCGTCAGTCGCCCGGTCGAGAAGAGGAACAGATTGACACCGTAGGACAGAAGGGTGAGGCCGAGCACGACCGAAAAGGTGCGGGCGCGCAGCAGCAGATAGACACCGCAGGCGGTGAGAATACCGATGCTCGCGCTGATGAGGATCTCCATGTGATACGAGGCTCCGTCAGCCGTTACCCTGAAGGTTGTCCGGGGCGCGCTCCGCGTCCTCCTCGCCCTCGGCGAGCGGGCTGAGATGGCTCTCGCTGTGGATCCTTCCCAGATGGATGAGGATCAACAGCGTGGCGCCGACCACCACCAGATAGACGCCCAGATCGAATGCCATCGCCGAGGCCACCTCGAAGTCGCCGACGATCGGCCAATGAACGTGCGTGTAGGCGGAGGTGAGGAAGGGGTAGCCGAACAGCAGGCTCGCCGCCCCCGTCAGCGCACCGATCAGCAGTCCGGCCCCGATCAGCGGATGCATGTTGGTGGTAAGGCGCTGCTGGGTCCACTGCACCCCATTGGTCAGGTATTGCAGGATCAGAGCGATGGCGGTTATGAGTCCGGCGATGAATCCGCCCCCGGGCTGGTTGTGGCCGCGCAGGAAGATGAACACCGAGAACAGCAGGGCCAATGGCAGCAGGAGGCGCGTCAGGGCGGCCATGATGGTCGGGTGGGTGTCCCAGTTCCAGGGGCGTCCGTCCGCGTCCTGTGTGAGGCCGGGCAGGGTCAGGTCCTTCAACATCGCGTAGATGCCGAGTCCGGCCAGTGCCAGCACCGAGATCTCGCCCAAGGTGTCGAAGCCCCGGAAGTCCACCAGGATCACATTCACCACGTTGGCCCCGCCGCCGCCCGGTATGCTGTTGGCCAGGAAGTAACCGGAGATGGACTCGAGGGGACGCGACAGGATCGCCCAGGTGAGCATTCCCGCGCCCGCGCCGGCCACGGTCGCGATCCCGAGGTCGCGCAGTCGACGCGCCCGGCTCGATTCCTTGAGGCCGCGCTGGGGGAGGAAATAGAGCGCCAGCAGCAACAGGACGATGGTGACGATCTCGATCGATAACTGAGTCAGGGCCAGGTCGGGGGCGGAGAACTTCACGAAGACCAGCGAGACCAGCAGTCCGACCCCACCCATCACGATCAGCGCGTTCAGCCGGCGTCGATGCAGGAGCAGGGTCGCGGCCGTGGTGGCGACCAGACCCAGGGCGACCAGCAGGCTGACCCAGTCGAACGGCGAAGGGGCGACGCGCCCGGTCAATGGAGACCCGCTGATCACGAAGCCCGAGACACCCAAGACCAGTGCGGCGCCAACGAGCAGCAGGACCATCCGTTGCAGCGAGCCGTTATCCAGCCGGTCCGTCAGGCCCCCCGCCAGACGCATCACTCCGCCCAACACCCAATCGTATACGCCCTTGGCGTTGAGACGACCCGCATAGCGCGCCGCCATGAGAAAGAGCGGGTAGCGCCCCGCGTAGATCAGCACCCCACCGACGAGGGCGGCCACACTCATCAGGAAGGCCGGGTTGAATCCATGCCAGATCGCCAGGTCGTGCCTGGGTGTGGGGACCTGGAGCACCCCGGCGGCCGCGACATCCAGGAGCGGCTCCACCGTCAGGCTGGGCAGAACGCCAACCAGCAGACAGAGTGCCGCCAGGACCTCCACCGGCAACCGCATCCAGAAGGGCGGCTCGTGGGGCGTCCTCGGCAGGTCGATCGGGTCGCCGTTGAAGAAGACGTCGTGGATGAAGCGCAGCGAATAGGCCACCGCCAACATACTCGCGATGACCACGATCCCGGGCAGCATCCAACCGGCGGGATGCTCGTCCAGAAAGCTCGCCGTCTCCGCGAAGAACATCTCCTTGGACAGGAACCCGTTGAACAGGGGCACGCCAGCCATGGAGGCCGCGGCGATGATGGCGAGGGTGCCGGTGTAGGGCATGAATCGCCACAGGCCGTTGATGCGGCGCATGTCGCGGGTCCCGCACTCGTGGTCGATGATCCCCGCGGCCATGAACAAAGACGCCTTGAAGATGGCGTGGTTGATGATGTGGAAGACCCCGGCGACCGCCGCGAGCGGCGTGGCGATCCCGAACAACAGGGTGATGAGGCCCAGATGGCTGATGGTGGAATAGGCCAGGAGCCCCTTCAGATCGTGCTTGAAGAGCGCGAACCAGGCGCCGAGAAGTAGGGTGCTGACCCCGGCCCCGACGACCAGCCAGGTCCACTCGGCGGTACCCGAGAGCACCGGAAAGAGCCGGGCCAACAGGAAGACCCCCGCCTTGACCAGGGTGGCCGAGTGCAGATAAGCGGAGACCGGGGTCGGCGCCGCCATCGCGTGGGGCAGCCAGAAATGAAACGGAAACTGCGCCGACTTGGTAAAGGCGCCCAGCAGGATCAACACCAGGGCCGGGGTGTAGAGAGGGTGGGCACGGATCTGATCCCCGGAGGCCAGAACCCGGGACAGGTCATAGCTCCCAACGATCTCGCCCAGCAGCAGAAAGCCGCCGAGCAGGGCCAGGCCACCGAGCGCCGTCACGGTCAGCGCCATGCGCGCCCCGCGCCGGGCGTCGTCGCGCTCCCGCCAATAGCCGATCAGCAGGAACGACGACAGGCTCGTCATCTCCCAGAAGACCACCAGCAGGAGCAGGTTCTCCGAGAGCACGATCCCCAGCATCGAGCCCATGAAGAGCAGCAGATAGCCGTAAAAGCGTCCCAGTGGGTCGCGCTCCGCCAGGTAATAGCGGGCGTAGAGGATCACCAGCAGTCCGATGCAGAGCACCATCAGCGCGAACAGCAGCGCCAGGCCGTCCAACCTCAGGGAGATCCCCAGGCCGGCCTCGGGTATCCACGACCAGTGCGCCAACAGGGTCTCGCCACGAAAGGGGGCAGACACCGAAGGGAGCAGGCAGAGCAGGGCCAGTGAGGTCAGGGCACCCGCCGTCCAGGCGGCAGCGACGCGCCGGAACCGGGACACCCAGGCGGTCAGCGGGGCGCCCAGGAGTGGGATCAGCACGACAAACAAGAGATTCATAGACGGCAACAGGGTTCGCGCGGGGCGGCCTCCCAACCAGTGGCGGAGGATATCACCGAAAGCGCCAGTGACCGACCGACGGGGACGTCCAGGGTCTCGCGTTCGCCCACATCGGCCTCGGGGGGCGATCTGAAATCGATCGGCTGCACCGCGCCCGGCGGGCGCGTGGTCGTCGGTGGTCCGCGGCCTCGTGGAGAAGGCGCTGGTGGATCAGCGCGCGCGCGGCGGGTCGCGCCGGGGCTCAGTGGGAAACACCACCAGATGGTCTGCCTCCAGTCGGATGCCGATGTGGTCGCCCACGGCGTGCTGGTGATGACTGGGCACCAGGCACAGCACCCGGGTCCCGCTCTCGAGCTCCAGGGTGTAGAGATACTCGGCGCCGCGGAAGGCGCGGTCCACAACCCGTGCCCGGCGCGGGCTCGACTCGTCATGGAGCAGATCGTCCGGGCGAATCAGGACCTCCGCGGCGGTCCCGGCGGCCAGCCCGTGGGCGTGTGCGCCGGCCACCCGGCCGAGCTCGGTCTTGACCCGGGTCGCGTCCACCACGCTGGCGGGCAGGATCACGCCCTGGCCGATGAAGTCCGCCACGAAGCGGTCCGCCGGCTCATGATAGAGGCGGAATCCGGTGCCCCATTGGCGGATCTGCCCGTCCCCCAGGACGCCGATCTGATCGGCCATCGCGAAGGCCTCCAACTGGTCGTGGGTGACCAGGACGGCGGTGACCCCGTCGCGCCTCAACAGGTCCCGAACCTCCCGCGCCAGCTGCTCGCGCAGGGCCGCGTCCATGCTGGAAAAGGGCTCGTCCAACAGCAGGATCTCCGGGCGGGGGGCCATGGCCCGGGCCAGCGCGACCCGCTGCTGCATCCCGCCCGAGAGCTGGTGCGGATACTGGCGTGCCGCCCGGGTCAGGTCCACCAGATCCAGGAGCTCCTCGATCCTCGCCTTGCGCTCGCCCCGACCCAGCCCATTGAGGCCGAAGCCCACGTTGTGCTCGACCGAGAGATGGGGAAAGAGCGCGAAGTCCTGAAACACCATGCCCACGCGACGGTCCTCCGGGGCCAGGGTCTGGCCGGGTGCGGAGACCCGCCGGCCGCGGATCAGGATCTCGCCCCGACTCACCGGCTCGAAGCCGGCGATGGCGCGCAGCAGGGTGGTCTTGCCGCAGCCGCTCGGCCCCAGCAGGCAGCCGATGGTGCCGGCCTCCAGCACGAAGGAGGCGCCTTGAACGACGGTCCGCGCGCCGAAGGCGACGCTGACCTCCCTGACCTCAAGCTGTATCGGCATCGCGGGACCGGGTGATGGATCGGCTGAGCAGTATGACCGGTGCCAGACCGGCCAGGACGATGGTGAGGGCCGCGGGGGCGGAGTCCGCCAGGCGCTCGTCGGAGGCGAGCTCGAAGGCGCGCACCGCCAGGGTGTTGAAGTTGAACGGGCGCAGGATCAGGGTCGCGGGCAGCTCCTTCAGTACGTCGACGAACACCAGGAGCAGGGCGGTGAGCAGGCTGCCCCTGAGCATCGGCAGATGGATCCGGCTCAACACCTGCGCCGGGCCCAGGCCCAGTGAGCGTCCGGCCTCGTCCACGGACGGCTTGATCTTGCCGAGACCGCTCTCGACCGTCTGCAGTGACACCGCGAGGAAGCGCACCAGATAGGCGAACACCAGGGCGACGAGGGTGCCGCTCAGCAACAGGCCGGTGGAGAGACCGAAGGTGGCGCGCATCCAGGCGTCCACCTGGTTGTCGAGCCACGCGAATGGAATGATGACCCCGATGGCGATCACCGTGCCGGGAACGGCGTAGCCGAGCCCGGCGAGACGCACCGATTCCACTACCGGGCGCGTGGGGTTCAGGCGCTTGGCGTAGGCGAGCAGCAGGGCAAGCAGCAGGGCGAGCAGGGCGGCGAGGGCGGCGAGCTCCAGACTGTTGACCACCAGGCGCAGGAAGTCGGCGTCATAGGCCTCGCGGGCCAGGGTCGCCGCCCAGATCGCGAGCTGGGCGGCGGGTATCAGGAACCCGAGCAGCACCGGGAGCAGACAGAACGCAAAGGCCCCGGCGGCCCGCCAGCCCCGCAGCCGGTAGCGCCGGATGGCCTGATGGCGCTGGCTGGTGTGGTGATAGCGGGCATGGCGCCGGGAGCCGCGCTCGACGGCGATGAGCACCAGGACGAATGCGAGCAGCAGGGCGGAGAGCTGGGCGGCGGCGGCCGCGCTGCCCAGGCCGTACCAGGTGCGGAAGATGCCGGTCGTGAAGGTCTGCACCCCGAAATACTGCACGGTGCCATAGTCGGCCAGGGTCTCCATCAGGGCCAGGGAGAGACCGGCCGCGATCGCCGGTCTGGCCAGCGGCAGCGCCACCCGTGTAAAGGTCCGCCAGGGTCCGTTGCCCAGGGTGCGGCTGACGTCGAGCACGCACAGGGACTGGCTGAGAAAGGCCGCCCGGGTGAGCAGGTAGACATAGGGGAAGAGCACCAGTGAGAGCATCTGTGCCGCCCCGCCCAGGGAACGGATCTCTGGAAACCAGTAGTCTCCGCGGCCCCAGCCGGTGAGCGAGCGCAGGGCCGATTGCACCGGGCCTGCGAAGTCCAGCATCCCGGTATAGGTGTAGGCGATGATGTAGGCGGGCATGGCCATGGGCAGCAGCAATGCCCATTCGAAGAACCCGCGCCCGGGGAACCGGCACATGCTGGTGAGCCAGGCGCTGCCCACCCCGCCGATCAGGGTGCCCGCGGCCACCCCCAGCATCAGCAGCAGGGAGTTGGCTACATAGTCCGGCAGCACCGTCGATGCCAGGTGCCGCCAGGTGTCCCCGGCGGGCACCAGGACAAAGCCGAGGATCACCAGCACCGGGACCGCGAGCAGCAGCGCGATGCAGACGCTGGCCCCGGACCAGAGGCGGGACGAGGGGCTGGCCTTCAAGCTGGCGTGAGGCGGGCGGCTAGCGCCAGCCCGCCCGATCCATCAGGCGCACGGCCTCGGCATTGAGCTCGCCCAATCGGCCCAGGTCGATCGGGTCGGGCTTGAAGTTGCCCCAGCCGGACAGCAGCGGGCTTGCCGCCACACCCTCTCGAACCGGGTACTCGCCGTTCACCTGGGCATACCACTGCTGGGACTCGGGGCTGGCCAGGAACTCGATCAGCCGGATGGCCGCGTCCCTGTGCTTGGCCGCCGCTGTCACCGCGGCCCCGCTGACGTTCACATGGACACCACGCCCGTCCTGGTCCGGCCAGAAGACCCCCATGGCCTCGGCGGCGGCCCTCTCGGCCGGGTCCTCGGACTGGAGCATCCCCGCCAGGTAATAGGTGTTGGCGATGGCGATGTCGCACTCTCCGGCGGCCGCGGCCTTGATCTGGTCCCGGTCTCCGCCCTTGGGCGGGCGTGCCAGGTTCGCAACCAACCCGCGCGCCCAGGTCTCGGTCGCCTCGACGCCGTTGGCCGCGATCAGCGACGCAACCAGCGACTGGTTGTAAATGTTGTCGGAGGAGCGGATGCAGATGCGCCCCTTGAAGGCCGGGTCGGCCAGGGCCTCGTAGGTGGACAGGGTCGCGGGATCGACCTTGCCCTTCACGTACAGGATGGGGCGTGCGCGCAGGGACAGGCCGAACCAGTGGCCATCGCGGTCCCGATAGCTCGCCGGGATGGCGGCCTCGAGTACCGGCGAGCTGACGGCCTGGGTGGAACCCGCGCTTTTGGCCCGGTAGAGGCGTCCCGCATCAGCGGTCATCAACACATCGGCCGGGGAATTGAGGCCCTCGCTCTGGAGGCGCTGCAACAAGGCGTCGTCCTTGCCGCTGACCAGGTTGACGCGGATCCCCGTCTGCTCGGTGAATCGATCGAGCAGTGGCTTGATCAGGGCCTCCTGTCGGGAGGAGTAGAGATTGACCGCGTCCGCGGCCCGGGAGGCGAGGGGCAGGGTCAGGGCCAGGGCGGCGAGTGCGGCCATCGGCAGTCGGGCCAGGCTTGGATGGAACAGTGGGCTCACGGGGCTGGTCTCCTCGCGGATCTGTTGGTTGGGGATGGACGGGTGCGCCCTGGGAGAGGGTGCACGAGACCACGAGCTGTGGCCTGGGCGTGATAATAATGCGAACGCTTCCTATTTAAAAGTCCGCCCTGAAAAACCAACGGCTTTGAGAATATAATCCCGCGGCGAGCCGCCGCTCGGGCTCGGGGGACTTGAAAGTGCGGCCCTGAGCTCGGACCTCAGCACCTCCGATGCAGGATCGGGCGCGATCCCAACCGCGGCCGGTTGGCATCGCACCTGGGCAGCGCCGGCGTCCAGGCATCGGATCCCGAAGGGGTTACCGCGCCTGCCAGGGTGTTGAATCGCGCCCTTCGAGTCGTATATTGAAAACCTAGTAATATGCTCAGAAAATGGGCCCGTCCAGCGGGGCCGTCAGTCAACGGAGCCAAGGTGCGATGAGCGCAACCCCAGCCGTCGAAGCAATCGTCAAATCCGAATACGAGCACGGGTTCGTCACCGAGATCGAGTCCGACACCCTGCCGCCCGGCCTCGACGAGGGCGTGGTCCGGGCGATCTCCGCCCGCAAGGGCGAGCCTGATTTCATGCTGGAATACCGGCTGAATGCCTTCCGGCACTGGCAGACCATGGCCACTCCAAGATGGGCCCATGTCCACTATCCCGAGATCGATTTCCAGTCCATCTCCTACTTCTCGGCCCCCAAGAAAAAGGACGGCCCGAAGAGCCTGGAGGAGATCGACCCGGCGCTGCGCGAGACCTACGACAAGCTCGGCATTCCGATCGAGGAGCAGATGGCCCTGTCCGGTATCGCCGTGGACGCCGTGTTCGACAGCGTCTCGGTGGCGACCACCTTCCGGGAGAAGCTGGCGGAGGCCGGGGTGATCTTCTGCTCCATCTCAGAGGCGGTCCACGACCACCCGCAGCTGGTGAAGCAGTACCTTGGGTCGGTCGTTCCGCACACCGATAACTTTTATGCGGCGCTGAACGCGGCCGTGTTCAGTGACGGGACCTTCGTCTACGTGCCCAAGGGTACGCGCTGTCCGATGGAGCTCAGCACCTACTTCCGGATCAACGCCCGCAACACGGGCCAGTTCGAGCGCACCCTGATCATCGCGGAGGAGGGCAGCTATGTGAGCTATCTGGAGGGCTGCACCGCTCCGATGCGCGATGAGAACCAGCTCCACGCGGCCGTGGTCGAGCTGATCGCCATGGATGACGCCCAGATCAAGTATTCCACCGTCCAGAACTGGTACCCGGGCGACGCCGAGGGCCGGGGCGGGATCTACAACTTCGTGACCAAGCGGGGCGACTGCCGTGGGGCCCGCTCCAAGATCTCCTGGACCCAGGTGGAGACCGGCTCTGCAATCACCTGGAAGTATCCGAGCTGTCTGCTGCGCGGAGACGACTCGACGGGCGAGTTCTATTCGGTGGCCGTCACCAAGGGTCGTCAGCAGGCGGATACCGGCACCAAGATGATCCATCTTGGAAAGAACACGCGATCGACCATTGTTTCCAAAGGCATATCCGCGGGTCACGGCCAGCAGACCTATCGCGGGCTGGTGCGTATCGCCGCGCGCGCCCAGGGGGCGCGCAATCACACCCAGTGCGACTCACTGCTGATCGGCGACCGCTGCGGGGCCCACACCTTCCCCTACATCGAGGTCAAGAATTCGTCGGCGAAGATGGAGCACGAGGCAACCACCTCGAAGATCAGCGAAGACCAGCTCTTCTACTGTCGCTCCCGCGGTCTCACCGCGGAGGATGCGGTCTCCATGATCGTCAACGGCTTCTGCAAGGAGGTCTTCAAGGAGCTCCCCATGGAGTTCGCGGTCGAGGCGCAGAAGCTTCTGAGCATCAGCCTCGAGGGGGCCGTGGGCTAACGACTTTTGTTACGCGCGACCGTCGCGGTCGCGCCGACGACGAGGAACTTCGTGATGTTGTCTGTCAAGGGCCTAGCGGCCAACGTGGATGGGAAGGAGATCCTCAAGGGTCTCGATCTGGAGATCGGTGCCGGGGAGGTCCATGCCATCATGGGGCCCAACGGCTCGGGCAAGAGCACCCTTGCCCATGTCCTGGCCGGGCGAGAGGGTTACGAGGTCACCGCCGGCTCCGTCCGGTTCGAAGGGAGGGACCTGCTCGCTCTGGAGCCGGAGGTGCGCGCCCACCTGGGTCTGTTCCTGGCCTTCCAGTACCCGGTGGAGCTGCCCGGGGTGAACAACACCTATTTCCTCAAGGCCGCCCTCAACGCCACCCGCAGGTCCCGCGGCCTTCCGGAGCTCGACGCCGTCTCGTTCCTGCGTCTGATGAAGGAGCGGCTCAAGGTGCTGCACCTGGACGATTCGCTGCTCAAGCGACCCGTCAACTACGGCTTCTCCGGCGGTGAGAAGAAGCGTAACGAGATCTTTCAGATGGCCCTGCTCGAGCCCAAGCTCGCCATCCTCGACGAGACCGATTCGGGGCTCGACATCGACGCCCTGCGCATCGTCGCCGACGGCGTCAATGCCCTGCGCAGTCCCGAGCGCTCCATGATCGTGGTCACCCACTACCAGCGGCTGCTCGATTACATCAAGCCGGACTTCGTCCACGTGCTCTCCCGCGGCCGGATCATTCGCTCCGGCGGCAAGGAGCTGGCCCTGGAGTTGGAGGAGAAGGGCTACGGCTGGATCACGGGCGAGGAGGCGGCGGCATGAGCGAGGAGACCGGCTTCGACCGCTGGCTCCCCGCGGATCTTGGGAGCCGGGGTGGCGGGGGCATCGACTGGCTCGAGCGCCAGCGTGCCAGCGCCCGGGATCGTGTACGTGATCAGGGGGTTCCCAATACCAAGCAGGAGTCCTGGCGATATACCAGCGTCAAGCGCCTGTTGGAGCAGGGGTTCGTTCCGGCCGATGAAGAGCTCACCGCGCTTCAGCATGAGGACATCGAGGAGATCCTGGTTTCCGGGTTGGACAGCCACCGCGTGGTGCTGGTCAATGGCCGCTATCTCCCGAGCCTCTCGAGCCCGGGCGAGCTGCCGGCGGGGGTGCGAATCGGGGGGCTGCGTCAGATCCTGGAGCGCGACCCGGATGCGGTGCGCGAGCGTCTGAACCGTGTCACGGGGGAGGACCAGCCCCTGTTCGCCGCACTCAACATGGCCGGCCTGGACGACGGCCTGGTGGTGCTCATGGGTCGCGGAGCCGTGCTCGAGCGCCCGATCGAGCTCATCCATCTCTCCGTGGGGATGGACGAGCCCCGGGTCGCCCAGCCGCGCCACATCGTGGCCCTCGAGGATGGCGCCCAGGCGACGCTGATCGAGCGTTACCTGAGCCTCGGCAGCTCGCTCTACTGCACCAACTCGGTGTTGGAGCTGACCCTCGGGCGTGATGCGCGGCTCAAGCATGATCGTGTCCAGTCCGAAAGCCCCAACGCCTTCCACATTGCCGGACTCTATGTGGGCCTCGGCCCGGGGAGCCGCTATCAGGGGGTCAACATTGGCCTGGGCGGGTCCTGGGCCCGTACCGAGCTGAGGGTACGGTTTGCCGGTGAGGGCGCGGAGTGCGACCTGCAGGGGCTGTTTCTGGCGGGCGACCAGCAGCTCATCGACTATCACCTGGACGTGGACCACCGGGTTCCCCGGTGCACCAGCCGGGAGAACTTCAAGGGCATCCTCTACGGCAAGGGCCGCGGGGTGTTCGACGGCCGCGTCTATGTGGCAAGGGACGCCCAGAAGACGGACGCCGCCATGTCGAACAAAAACCTGTTGCTGACCGAGGGGGCCGAGGTCGACACCAAGCCCCAGCTCGAGATCAACGCCGACGACGTCAAGTGCAGTCACGGCACCACCGTGGGTCAGATCGAGCCCGAGATGCTGTTCTACCTGCGCTCCCGCGGCATTACGGCGCCGGTCGCCCGGCGTATGCTGTGTCTCGGTTTTGCCGGCGAGATCCTCGATCAGCTGTCGTCGGAGGCGTTGCGGGAGCAGGTGACGGAACAGGTGGGCCATCGTCTCGAGCATGCAGTGCTCGATTGACGTGCCCCCTGGTCGATAGGCTTGAGAGCCGGGCGGCGAGCCCGGGAGACGCCGCCTCGGGCGGCCGGGTGAATGGAAACCGTGATCAAAGCAAGCAGTGAGAGGTCCGAGATGAACCGGTTGGCTCGTTTCGCGGGTTTTGGTCGGCACCAGACGGAGCCGGGGAGCGATGCCCATCACGACGAGGTGGCGGTGGAGCGCATGGACCCGGAGGAGATGCGTGAGCCGATCATTGCCGCTTTGAGGACGGTCTACGACCCGGAAATTCCAGTCAATATCTATGATCTCGGATTGATTTACAGAATCGACATCAAAGATAGCGGCGACGTGGATGTCGACATGACCCTGACTGCTCCCGCCTGTCCGGTGGCCGGGATGATGCCCCTGATGGTCAAGGACGCGATTGCCACGGTGGAGGGTGTGGGCGAGGTCAAGGTCGACCTGGTCTGGGATCCGCCCTGGAGCCAGGACAACATGAGCGATGAGGCCAAGCTCCAGCTCGGAATGCTCTGAGCGCGCGCTCCCGGTCCGGCGGCCTGGCGGAGCGGCGTGCTGGAGCGGTGACAAGCGATGTCCGTTGGCGAGCTGATTCGGGTACGCGGACTGGTTCAGGGGGTGGGCTTTCGGCCCACCGTGTGGCGGCTCGCGCAGAGTCAGGGCCTCCTGGGCGACGTGCGCAACGATGGCGATGGGGTGCTGATCCGGCTCTGGAGCTCCGATAGGGCCGACGCGATCGACCGCTTCTGCAACGCCTTGCGGTCGCAGTGCCCGCCGCTGGCGCGGATCGATCGCATCGAGCGCCAACCCCTCGCGTCCCTCGCGCCCGCCGAATTCCGAATCATTGCCAGCGCCAGCACCGAGGTGCGCACCGGCGTCGTGCCGGATGCGGCGACCTGCGCGGATTGTGCCCGGGAGATCACGGACCCGGCCAACCGCCGCTACCGCTACCCCTTCACCAACTGTACCCACTGCGGACCGCGGCTGAGCATCCTGCGGTCCATCCCCTATGACCGCTCCAACACCAGCATGGCGGTCTTTGCACTCTGTCCGGACTGCGCGGCGGAGTATGGGGATCCCGCGGACCGGCGCTTCCACGCCCAGCCCAACGCCTGCCCGGTCTGCGGCCCTCGGCTGTGGCTCGTGGACCGCGACGGCCGGGAGCTGGACCCCGCGGCGCAGGGTGCCGGCGACGCCCTTGAGCTCGCCAGCCGGCTCCTCGGCGAGGGCCGAATCCTGGCGGTGAAGGGGATTGGCGGCCTTCATCTCGCGTGCGACGCCGCCGATGCCCGGGCGGTCGCCGACCTGCGGCGGCGCAAGCGCCGCTTCCTCAAGCCCTTCGCCCTGATGGCACGGGATCTCACGGTCATCCGCCGTTACTGTGCCGTGGACGCGAGTGAGGCGGCCTTGCTCGACAGCGCGGCGGCGCCGGTGGTGCTGCTCGGCCTGCGCCAGGGGGCGGAGGCCCCGCCGCTGGCGCCCGGGATCGCGCCCGGGCAGGCCACGCTCGGCTTCATGCTGCCCTACAGCCCCGTCCACCGGCTGCTGCTCGCCGATTGGGACAGACCTCTGGTCATGACCAGCGGCAATCGCAGCGACGAGCCCCAGTGCATCGATAACGCCGAGGCCCTGGAGCGCCTGGGCGGGCTCGCGGACTACCTGCTGCTCCACGACCGGACCATCGTCAATCGTGTCGACGACTCGGTCGCCCGGCTCATGGATGGGGTGCCGCGGCTGCTGCGGCGCGCCCGCGGCTATGCACCCGCGCCGATCCGGCTGCCGCCGGGATTCGCCGACGCCGCACCCGTGCTCGCCATGGGCGGCGAGCTCAAGAACACCGCCTGTTTGCTCAAGGATGGCCAGGCCATCCTGACCCAGCATCTGGGTGATCTCGAGGACGCACGCACGGCCAGGGAATACCAGCGCACCCTGGACCTCTATCTGGAGATCTTCCAGCACCGGCCGCGTCTGCTGGCGGTGGACCTGCATCCCGACTACCGCTCCACGATCGCCGGACGCGAGCGCGCCGCTCGGGATGGCTTGGAGCTCATCGGCGTTCAGCACCACCACGCCCACATCGCCTCGGTGCTGGCGGATGACGGCTGGCCCCTCGACGCCGGACCCGTGCTCGGCATCGCCCTCGACGGCCTGGGCTACGGGCCGGACGGGACCATCTGGGGCGGGGAGCTCCTGGTCGCGGACTATCGCCGCTACCGCCGTGCCGGCTGGATCAAGCCGGTCCCGATGCCCGGGGGCGCCCGCGCCATCCTCGAGCCCTGGCGGATGCTCTTTGCCCAGATCGAGGCGGCGATGGGCTGGGAGGCCTTCCGGCGCACCTGGCCGGATCTGTCCCTGACCATGGGGCTCGCCGACCGGCCCTTGGGGGTGCTGAAGACCATGATGGAGCGGGGGCTCAACGCCCCGCTCACCAGCTCCGCCGGTCGGCTGTTCGATGCCGTGGGCGCGTGCCTGGGTCTGGCGGGCGAGCGCATCGCCTACGAGGGCCAGGCCGCGATCGAGCTGGAGGCACTGGCCACCGGCGCCATGGGCGCGGCGGGCGAAGGCTACCCCTTCGTCTCGTCGCAAACCGGCGAGGGCTGGGTGCTGGACCCCGCGAGCCTGTGGCCCCCGCTGTTCGAAGATCTTGCGGCGGGGGTGGCGCCGGCCCGCATCGCCGCCCGCTTCCATGCAGGTTTTTGCGCCGCGGTAGCGGACCTCGCGTCCCGGATCGCGGTGAGCGAGGGTCTGGACCGCGCCGCGCTCTCCGGCGGGGTCTTTCAGAATCGGCTGGTGCTGGAGGGGCTCTGCGGGCGCCTCAAGGCGTCGGGGCTGGTTCCGCTCGGCCACCGACAGGTGCCCGCCAACGACGGCGGCCTCTCACTGGGTCAGGCAGTGGTCGCCGCCGCCAGCTCGATTCAGGTCGGCTCGGGCGCCGTCTGAGCGATGCCGAACCGTTCCTCCAGGTAGGCGATGATCGCGTTGGACTCGTAGAGCCAGCGGGTCGAGCCGGGGTCATCGATGCGCAGACAGGGAACCTGAACCTTGCCACCCCCCGTCTCCAGCTCCGCGCGGCGCGATGGATTCCCTTGGACATCGCGCAGGTCGACCGGGACGTTGAGCCGGTGCAGGGCGCGGCGCGTCTTGACGCAGAAGGGGCAGGCGTAGAACTGGTAGAGGCTGAGATCGGCGGCGGCCGCGTCAATCCGCGCCTGCTCCTTGGGCGTGCGCTCCATGGGAGCTGGGCGGGTCAGATAGTCGACGAGCACGACCACGCGCCCGAGACCTTCGCGTAGGGCCTTGAGGATCATCCGGGTACTCCTGATGTTGGATGTTGTGGGCTGGTCCGGGGTGAGATCCGGCTCCGGCGTGAGCGCAAGATGGCGGATCCGGCCGGCGGCTTCAAGTGCGTTGAGGATCCGGTCTCGCGCGACGGCTCTACCCTTTCATGTCATGAGCTCCGGAGTTGACGATGCTGATTGGCGTGCCGCGTGAGACCAAACCCCAGGAACACCGTGTCGGCCTGACCCCGGAGTCCGTCGCCGAGCTGGTCCATCGGGGGCACGACGTCCTGGTCGAGATGGGCGCGGGGGAAGGCATCGGCGCCACGGACGCCGCTTACCGGGCGGCGGGTGCGACGATCGCGGCGGCGCCGGAGGTGTTCGCGACCTCCATGATCGTCAAGGTCAAGGAGCCGCAGGCGGCGGAGCGCCGAATGCTGCGCAAGGATCAGGTGCTCTTCACCTATCTGCATCTGGCCCCGGACCCGGAGCAGACCCGTGACCTGGTGGCCTCCGGTGCCGTGTGCATCGCGTACGAGACCGTGACCGATGCCGCTGGCGGTCTGCCGCTGCTGCGCCCCATGAGCGAGGTTGCGGGCCGTATGGCGGTCCAGGCCGGGGCCTGCGCCCTTGAGCGTGAGCATGGCGGCCGCGGCGTCCTGCTGGGCGGCGTGCCAGGTGTGGCCCCGGCGCGCGTGCTGATCCTCGGCGGCGGCGTCGCCGGCTTCAACGCCGCCCAGATGGCGGTGGGGTTGCAGGCCGATGTGACCTTGCTGGACCGCGACCCGGCGGTGCTGGAGCGCCTCTCGAATCATTTCGGCGCGGCGGCACGGGTGGTCTACTCCAACCGTGCCACGATCGATCAGTACCTCGCGTCTGCACACCTGGTGATCGGCGCAGTCCTGATCCCCGGGGCGGCCGCGCCCAAGCTGGTGACCCGGGCACACCTGGCGCGTATGGAGCGCGGCGCCGTGCTGGTGGACATCTCCATCGACCAGGGCGGCTGCTTCGAGACCTCGCGCCCGACCACCCACGCGCAGCCCACCTATGTCGAGGAGGGCATCGTGCACTACGGCGTCGCCAACATGCCCGGGGCGGTGCCCCACACCTCCACCTATGCGCTGAACAACGCCACTCTTCCACGCGTCATCGCACTGGCCGACAAGGGCTGGCGCCAGGCCCTGCGCGACGACGTGCATCTGCGCCGGGGGCTCAATGTCTGTGCTGGACACGTCACCCAGCCGGCGGTGGCCCAGGCGCTCGGCTATGTGCTGACCCCGGCGGAGACTCTGCTGTAGGGCGGCTGACAGTCCCGGACCCGGGCGCCATACTTGCGCGACCGGATCCAGGAGTCCCGATGTCCAGACCCGCCCGCGCCCGTATCGACCTCGCGGCCCTGCGCCACAACCTGAACTACTCTCGGGAGCTGGCGGGCGCAAGCCGGGTGCTGGCCGTAGTCAAGGCCAACGGCTATGGACACGGGGCGGTCGCCGTCGCGCGTGCCCTGGCGGGTCAGGCGGATGCGCTGGGGGTGGCGTGCGCCGAGGAGGCACTCGAGCTCAGAGACTCGGGCGTCACCGCTCCGATCCTGCTCATGGAGGGGGTGTTCTCCCCAGACGAGATCGCCATCGCGGACCGCCACCGGCTGGCGATGGTGGTGCACTCGCGCGAGCAGCTCGATTGGATAGGGGCGGCCCGCCCGGAACGGCCGATCGACTGCTGGCTCAAGGTGGATACGGGCATGCATCGGGTCGGTCTCGAGCCCGATGCGCTGGCCGCCGCCTACGGCGCCCTTCGGGATGCCCCCCACGTGGGCGCACTGGTGCTCATGACCCACTTCGCCCGCGCGGACGAGCCGGCAAACCCCTTCACCAGCGACCAGACTGGGCCGATTTGCGCGGGCGAGCGCTGGCCTCCCGGCGCCCAGGAGCCTCGCCAACTCCGCGGCCCTGATCGCCTGGCCCGACGCCCGGGGCGACTGGGTGCGCCCGGGGATCATGCTCTACGGGGCCTCACCCCTGGGCGATGTCCACGAGTCGGCGGGTCGGCTGCGCCCGGTCATGCACCTCGAGTCCGCGCTGATCGCGGTGCGGAACCTGGCCCCCGGGGATGCGGTGGGATATGGCGGGCGCTTCGTCTGCCCGACGCCGATGCGGGTGGGGGTGGTCGCCATGGGCTACGCGGACGGGTACCCCCGCCACGCCCCGGACGGGACACCGGTCGCGGTGCGGGGCCGTCTGACGCGGCTCGTCGGGCGTGTCTCCATGGACATGCTCACGGTGGACCTCACCGACATCGACGACGCCCGGCAGGGCGACCCGGTCGAGCTCTGGGGCGCCCGGGTCAGCGCCAATGCCGTGGCACAGGCGAGCGGCACCATCGCCTACGAGCTTTTCACCGGGATCAGTCCGCGCGTGCCCCGGATGTACGAGGGCTGACCGGACGCCGAATCCGGCCGCTCCTGTCATGCGCAGACAACTTCAAGGCGTCGATTTCACTCGGCCTGCAATGCGAAACGACGACCGCGAGTCTGCTCTGCCCAGCCTGATAGAGTTCAATACCCTCCAGCTCGTTCTGTGCCTGGAGCGTCCAACCGTCCCTATATGGTTGCGACGAGGGGTGTCCTCTGCCCGGGCACGGCGAGGGCAAATAGCACCCTGTCCGCGATTCAGCGCCCGTGGCAGATCCTCATCAGGTACTGGAGGAAATCCCTGCCCGAGACCCGATGGAGGTTGAAGATGAGAACTGAACGATTCGCGGGACTGGCGGCACTGGCTCTGCTCCTTGCCGCCACCCCTGCCCAGCCCGAGGAGGCCGGGACCTTGTACAAGTGGCGGGACGCTCAAGGGCAGGTCCACTACAGCGACAAGCCTCCCGCGGACCCCGCGACGCCGGTGGAGACTCACGCGCTGCCCAAGCAGGATCCCAGCGACCAGAATCCGATCGAGCAAGGCCCGGGTGCGGACTATTACTCGGTCGAGAACCAGGCGCGGCGCCTGGAGGAGGACCGACTGCAACGGGAGGCGCAGCGGCGAGACCAAGAAAGGCAGCGCCAAGCGGAACAGGCACGGGCCGCGGAGACGCAGGCGAACCAGGATCGGGCTGCGGCGGAAGAAGACGGCTCGGAATACGACGACTACCCCGCCTATGTTCGACCGTTTCGACCCCTCGTGCGACCGTCCGCCCGGCCGCCCTATTCGCCGATTCAACGCCCACTGCGTCCGCGTCCAGTCCCACTGCCCGCGAACATCGGAGGCGCGGGGCGTCGCTAGGTCCTTGGCTCGCAGGGCCTTCGACTGCTCCTTGTTGATCTGGGTGGCCTCCCTTTGGTCGCATCACCTCGGGGTGATCCGCGGCTCGGAAGGCGAAATCGAGACGCCCGCCGCTTGAAGGACCTGGTGCTGACCGCCACTGAGACGTGATGCCGAGACTCCAAGACCTGCACTTCACCAACAGCTTCGCGTCCCTGCCGGACGGCTTTTACACGCGGCTGCGGCCCTCACCCCTGCCAGAGCCATATCTGGTCGCAGCCAGTCCGGCCGCACTCGATCTGATCGATCTCGATCACTCCCAGAGTCAAAGCCCTGATTTTTTAAAGGTCTTCTCCGGCGACGACGGTCTTGCCGGCATGGATCCCCTGGCGGCGATCTATGCCGGTCACCAATTCGGACACTGGGTGCCCCAACTGGGTGACGGGCGTGCCATCCTGCTTGGGGAGGTGACCAACGCGGCTGGCGAGCACTGGGAGCTCCAGCTCAAGGGGGCGGGCCTGACGCCCTATTCGCGCGACGGGGACGGACGGGCGGTGCTGCGGTCGAGCATTCGCGAATACCTGTGCTCAGAGGCCATGCACGCGCTGGGCATCCCCAGCACCCGAGCGCTGTGTCTGATCGGCAGCCCGCAGGAGGTCTACCGGGAGCGTATCGAGACCGCGGCCGTCCTGGTGCGCATGGCCCCGACCCACGTGCGCTTCGGCTCCTTCGAGGTCTTCTTCCACCGCGGTCAGTATGCTCAGGTGGAGCAGTTGGGGCTTTATCTGCTGGAGCATCAATTCCCGCACCTGCTCAGTCATCCCGACCCCTATCTCGAGATGTTACGGGAGGTCATGAGGCGCACCGCCGAGTTGATCGCCCAATGGCAGCTCGTCGGCTTCGCCCACGGGGTGATGAACACCGACAACATGTCCATCCTGGGGCTGACCCTGGACTACGGCCCCTTCGGCTTCATGGACGCCTATGAGCCGGGCTTGGTATGCAACCACTCGGACCGCTGGGGCCGCTATGCCTTCGACCGCCAGCCCGCCATCGGCCACTGGAACCTGAGCTGTCTTGCCCAGGCCATGCTCCCCATCCTCACGCCCCGGGACCGCCCGGATGACGGCGAGGCCGCGGCGGAGCGCGCGAGGGCCGTGCTGGAGGAATATCCTGGCCGCTTTGAGCGCGCATACCGCCGCGGGCTGAGGGCCAAGCTGGGCCTGCGCGACGAGCGGCCTGGAGATGAGGCCCTCGGGGACGGGCTCCTCGCGATCATGGCCGCCAACCGGGTCGATTACACGAACCTGTTCCGGGCGCTTTGCACCCTCAGCGCCGCAGGCCCGGCCCAGGATGCGCCGGCTCGGGACCTGTTCTTAGACCGGTCCGCCTTCGACGCCTGGGCGGCGTGCTATCGGGAGCGTCTCAGCACCGAGCGCGTGCCCGACGCCGAGCGCGCCGCCGGCATGAACCGCGTGAACCCGCGTTATGTCTTGCGGAACTACCTGGCCCAGCAGGCCATCGAGGCGGCGGAGGCAAACGATTACAGCGAGTTGCGATCGCTATTTGAGGTTCTGTCCGATCCATACACGGAGCGGCTTGGCTGTGAGCGGTTTGCTCAGGAGCCCCCGGACTGGGGCCGCACCCTGGCCGTGAGCTGCTCGTCCTGACGCCGAAGTGTGGGTCGGGCCTCAGCCCGACAGCGACGGTTGTCGATGGCACGCGGGCTAGAGCACGGGCCCAAGCATGGCAATGGCGTTGTTCCAGAGCCGTCGACGCCAGCTCCAGCCTTGCACTCGGTCCATCGTCACCGGCCTTGACTGCGCCAGATAGGCTTCCTGACGGGCGCGCATCTGGGCGGTGAGGGCGGCATCGTGGAGCAGGATGTTGTTCTCGTAGTTGAGATCGAAGCTGCGCCGGTCCATGTTCGCCGAGCCGATCAGGGTGATCTCGCCGTCCAGGGTGAGCGACTTGGTGTGCAACAGTCCCCCCTGATACTCGAAGATGCGCACACCGGCGTTCAGTAGATCGCCGTAATAGCTGCGGCTCGCGGCGGCGACCACCCAGCTGTCATTCCTTGCCGGGAAGACGACCGTCGTCATCACCCCGCGGCGGGCGCTGGCGCACAGCGCCGACTGCAAAGATTCGTTGGGGACATAGTAGGGGGTGGTGATCACAAGCTCGCGGCGCGCGGTGAAGATCAGAGTCTCGAAGAGCTCCGGCATGGCCGCGAAGCGCACCGTCGGTCCCGTGCCGATCACCTGGGCGCCGAGACCTGGCCGGGCGGGCGCCAAGGGGCGGAGGAGCAGGTCGGTGATGTCATCATCGGTGTGGGCCATCCAGTCCGCGGCGAAGAGGTATTGGTTCTGGCGGGCGATGGGACCCTCGAAGCGGATCATGGCGTCCACCCAGGGGGCGAATCTCGACTTGATGGCGAAGGCCGGGTCGGCGCAGTTCTGACTGCCGCAATAGGTGATGCGGTCGTCGATGACGACGATCTTGCGGTGGTTGCGCAGGTCGATGCGGCCCGTAAAGGGTCGCAGCAGCGGGTTGCCGACCGGCAGGGCGCGCGCCAGGTGAACGCCGGCCGCCGCCATCGCGGCCCAATGGGGTGAGCCGATCAGCAGGCGTGAGCCCAGATCGTCCGCCAGGGCCCGGCAGGTGACGCCGCGGCTTGCGGCACGCTTCAGGGCCTCCGCGACCCGCAGTCCGGTGCCGTCGGGTAGCCAGATGTAGAAGAGGACATGGACGTGATCCTCGGCCGCGTCGATATCGGCGAGCAGGCGCTCGATGGTGGCCTCGGGGCTCGCGAGCAGTTGTCCCTGATTGCCGCCGATGGGCTCCATACCGCTGATGGACCGGCCCACGTCGAACAGATGGGTATAGTGGCTCGGTATCCCCGGGCGCAGCGCCTCGGCTTCCGCGCCCGGGGCATCCTGGGGCCGCGGCAACAGGGCAAGGGTCTCACGCATGCGCGCCACCCTCCGGCGACCGATGTTGACCTCTCCCAGAAGGAGATACGCGACGATCCCGAGCACCGGTATGGCCAGGATCACCAGTGCCCAGGCGATGCGCGATGCCGGGTCGCGGTGGGGCCGCAACAGCACGCGCACCACCAGTCCCGCCTGGATCAGGATGTGCCCGGCGACGTAAACAACACTGAGCAGGAGCCCATGGGTCATGGTGGCTTCATCACTCCGGGGGCGCGGAAGGTTTCGATAGTCTTGCCCGGCCCCCGGGTCCTTCGATTAACTGGCGCGGGGGCCCGGACGCTTGATGGGCTATGAAGGGCACGGGCCTGACACGAGGTTGGCGACGCATTGAACAGACGATTGCTCCTAAAGGTCCTGGCTGCGGCCGTCCCGGTCCTGTGGGCCAGGCCGTCGCGGGCAGAGCCACCGGTGATGATCAGCGGCCCGCTCGCCGGCAGCCTCTACTTCACCCGCGAGAATCCGGGCATCTGGCGCAGCGACATGGACCGGCATCTGCCGGAGATCGAGATCGCCGCTGCCCCAGGGGAGACGATCAGCGTCACGATCAGGACGCCTCACCCGATGGAGGGGTGCAGGCACTACATCATAAGGCACAAGCTCCTCGACGCCCGCTTTCGGCTGTTGAGTCAGAAGACCTTCGACCCGGCGCGTGACCAACCGGTTTCCCGGCATGTCCTGCCGGCGGGCTATCGCGGGCCCATCTACGCGGCGAGCATCTGTAACCTGCACGATGCCTGGATTGAGGGCGTCATGATCTTGGGTCCCGCCCCCGCCTCCTGAGGGCTGCCGATCAGCCTGCGGCGCCCACGGCCTCCCGTCGCCACTCGCCTGGGGTATGGACCAGGACCTCACCACCACTGTCGTGCCATTGAGCGAGCACAGAGCGGTGGGCCGGCCTGGAACTCACCCTGAGCTCGTGCTCGCCCGGTCGGTGGGTGTGCCCGTGGATGAGTCGGGTGGCGTCGAAGCGGCGTAGATAATCCGTCACCGTCCGATCGTTGACGTCCATGATGTCCGCTGACTTGTCCGCCATGGCCGCGCCGCTCTTGCGCCGATACTCTGCCGCCACCTGTCGTCGGCTGGCCAGGGTCCTCCAGAGGAACAGCCTTTTCACCAGCGGGTTGCGGATGCGTCGCCGGAAGCGCTGGTAGGCGACGTCGTCGGTGCACAGCAGGTCGCCGTGCATCAGCAGGGTCGGCTCACCCGCGATGAGCAGCCGTGTGGGGTCGGGCAGCAGGGTGCAGCCGGTGTCGCGGCAGAAGCCGCGTCCGATCAGGAAGTCCCGGTTCCCGTGCAGAATGGCGCAGGCGATGCCGGAGTCCGTGAGGGCCCGCAGGGCGGCCCGGATCTCGGGGTAGGGCGGGGTGTCGTCGTCGTCGCCGATCCAGGCGTCGAACAGATCGCCCAGGATGTAGAGCCGTCCGGCCCGTCTCGCCCGCCCGCTCAGGAAGTCCAGGAAGAGCCGCACCGTCGCCGGTCGCTCCGGCGAGAGGTGGAGGTCGGAGATGAACAGGGTCTCGTCCCGCACGGGCCCTGAGCGCGCCGCGGCCTCGTCCGCAACCTCGGACACGGGCCTGGCCCGCCGCCGCTCAGGGGAGGATTTCGGCACGCTCGAGGACCACGTCCTCGAGGGGCACGTCCTGATGGCCGTGCCGGCTGCCCGTGCTGACCCCCTTGATCGCGTTGACGACGTCCATGCCATCGACCACTCGCCCGAAGACGCAGTAGCCCCAGCCGTCCTGGCCGGGGTAGTCAAGGAATCCGTTGTCCGAGACGTTGATGAAGAACTGGGAGCTTGCGGAGTGGGGGTCCATGGTGCGGGCCATGGCCAGGGTGCCGGTCCGGTTCTTGAGCCCGTTCTTGGCCTCATTCTCGATGGGCGCACGGGCGGGCTTAGGAATGAAGTCGGGCGTGATGCCGCCGCCCTGGATCATGAAGCCGTCGATCACCCGGTGAAAGATGGTCCCGTCATAGTGCCCGTCGCGAATGTACTGCTCGAAGTTGGCGCAGGTCGCCGGGGCCTTGTCGGCATCCAGCTCGATCAGGATGTCGCCGTGATTGGTGGTGAGCTTGATCATGGGGTCTCCAATGGGTCATGGCCTCGTGTATCGCCGCGGCCCCAAGGGTGTCGCCGCGGCCGCCGACCGAGGGGCTAAGGCGGCCAATGGTAAGTGCTTTGCGCTACCCGCGGAAGCCGCGCGCGGCCTGCGTGGAAACGGCCGGGGCGAGACCCGGCCCGCGCTTTGCTACTATGCCGCGCGATCAACGTGAATGGCGTCAAGCCCGCAGCGGGGCCGACCGCCAACTGCCAACCTCGAGTGCCAACTTCCCATTTCCACTGCCATGCTAGAGATCTACAACAGCCTGACCCGCGAGAAGGCCCCCTTCACCCCCATCGAGCCGGGCAAGGTGCGCATGTATGTGTGCGGCATGACCGTCTACGACCTCTGCCATCTGGGACACGCCCGGGTCATGGTGGTGTTCGACGTGGTCTACCGCTATCTGCGCGCCCTCGGCTACGATGTCACCTACGTCCGCAACATCACCGATATCGACGACAAGATCATTCGCCGGGCGGAGGAGCGGGGCGAGGCCTTCACGGCGCTGACCGAGCGCTTCATCGCGGCGATGCACGAGGACTCCGAGGCTCTGGGCATACTGCCGCCCACGGATGAGCCCCGCGCCACCGGCCACATGGCCGAGATCCTGGCGATGATCGAGACCCTGATCGAGCGCGGCTTTGCGTACGCCGCCGACAACGGCGACGTCTACTACGCGGTGGGCTCCTTCCCCGGCTATGGCCGCCTCTCCGGCAAGGACCCCGCGGACCTGCGGGCCGGTGCCCGGGTCGAGATCGGCGAGGCCAAGCGCGACCCCCTGGACTTCGCCCTGTGGAAGGCCGCCAAGCCCGGCGAGCCGGCCTGGGACTCACCCTGGGGCGCGGGGCGCCCCGGCTGGCACATCGAATGCTCCGCCATGTCCACCTGCGCCCTGGGCAATCATTTCGACATCCACGGCGGCGGGGCGGACCTGCAGTTCCCTCACCACGAGAACGAGATCGCCCAGTCCGAGGGCGCCACCGGCGAGCCCTTCGTCAACGTCTGGATGCACAACGGCTTCGTGCGGGTGAACGAGGAAAAGATGTCCAAGTCGCTGGGCAACTTCTTCACGGTGCGGGAGATCCTGGAGCGCTATGCCCCCGAGGAGGTCCGCTACTTCATCCTCACCAGCCAGTACCGCAGCCCGCTGAACTACGACGACGAGCACCTGCAGAACGCCCGCGCCGCCCTCACCCGTTTCTACACCGCGCTGCGCGGCCTCGAGCCCGCCGATCCGGCCGGGGGCGAGCCCTTCCGCGCGCGCTTCAACGCGGCCATGGACGACGACTTCAACACCCCGGTGGCGCTCGCAGTGCTGTTCGACCTGGCGCGGGAGATCAACCGGGTCAGACTCGAGGACGAGCCGGCCGCCGCCGCGCTGGGCGCCGAGCTGCGCCGCCTGGGGGAGGTGCTGGGCCTGCTCCAGGGCGACCCGGAGGCCTATCTGCGCGGGCAGCGCCGCGACATCGACCAGGAGGGTCTGGGCGACGAGCGGATCCAGTCCCTGATCGCCGAGCGCCTGGCCGCCCGTAAGGCCAAGAACTGGGCGGAGGCGGACCGCATCCGCGATGAGCTGGGTGCCGCCGGCATCGTCCTGGAAGACGGGGCGGGCGGAACCACCTGGCGGCGGGGATGACGGTCGCTGACAAAGGATGCTAAACCCTATCAGGTAGGGGATGCCCGGGCCTTTCTCGAACAGGCGGGATTCAAGCCATGAAGACCATGATGCATCGCGGATACGCCGCGCGAATCGAATATAGTGACGAAGATGGCTGCTTCGTTGGTCATATCGCAGGCATTCGGGATCGAATCGGCTTCCACGGCGAGTCGGTCACCGATCTGCGCACGGCCTTCGTGGATGCGGTTGACGACTATCTGGAAACCTGCGCCGCCGTGGGTCTCGACCCGAAGAAACCCTATTCCGGCAATCTGATGCTCCGTATCGCACCGGAAACCCACGCCGCACTTGCAATCGCTGCCGAGGTCGAGGGCAAGAGCATCAACCAATGGGCCACCGAGGTCTTGGAACGGGCGGTTCGGTAGTGCAGGGCGCTTGGTCTTTCCGGCGGATCAGACCCCGTCGAGCGCCCGGATCAGGTCGCGCTCGATGTCGTCCGGGGTCTCGAGACCGATCGATAACCGCACCAGCCCCTCGCTGATGCCGTGGCGCTCCCGTTCCTCGGGGGCATAGGTGGCGTGGGTCATGGAGGCGGGATGCTGGGCCAGGGTCTCGCAGTCGCCCAGGCTCACCGCCCGCGTCACCAGTCGCAGCCCGTCCATGAAGCGCACCCCGGCCTCGTAGCCGCCCTTGAGCTCCAGGGCGACCATGCCCCCGGGCAGGCGCATCTGGCGGCGCGCCAGCTCCGCCTGGGGGAAGGTCGGCAGGCCCGGGTAATAGACGCGCTCCACCGCCGGGTGCTCGGCCAGGGACTGAGCGACGCGGGCCGCGCTGGAGCAGTGGCGCTCCATGCGCAGTTCCAGGGTCTTGATCCCACGCAGGATCAGCGAGGCATCCAGGGCCGAGATGCAGGCCCCGGTCATCTCCTTGATGCCGAAGAAGCGGATCCGCTCGATCAACTCCTGACTCCCGACCGCCGCCCCGGCGATGAGGTCGCCGTGTCCGCCCAGGTATTTGGTGGCGGAGTGCACCACCAGGTCCGCCCCCAGCTCGAGTGGCCGCTGCAGATAGGGGGTGCAGTAGGTGTTGTCGACGATGGTCAGGGCACCGTGGCGGCGCGCCACCGCGCTGACCGCGGCGATGTCGATGATGCGCATGTTGGGATTGGCCGGGGACTCGAGGAAGACCACCCGGGTGTTGGGGGTCATGGCCCGCTCGGCCTCGTCCGGCCGGGTCAGGTCGGCGAAGCGGACCTCCACCCCCAGCCGGCTCAGGCCGTGCTGGAGATAGCCGAAGGTGCAGCCGTAGAGGGTCTGATCCGCGAGTATCCCGTCACCGGACTGGACCAGGGTCCAGAGTGCGGCGGTGATGGCCCCCATGCCCGAGGCCGTCGCCAGGCCGGCCTCGCCACCCTCCAGGCTAGCCAGCCGGGCCTCCAGCACCGCCACGGTCGGATTCCCCACCCTTGAGTAGACGAAGCCCGGCTCCTCGCCGCGAAACCGGCGCTGGCCCTCGGCCACGTCGCGGAAGGCGAAGGTGGAGGACATAAAGACCGGGGGATTCAGTGCCCCCTGATAGTCCAGCGGGTCATAGGCGGCGTGGATGGCGCGGGTGGCGAACCCCAGGTCCTGGTCGTCCTTCATGGTGCGGCTCGGGGAGAGTTAGGCGTCGCGCGAGGCTAAACGTGATGGCGACAGGGATCAACGGCCGCGCGCTTCACGGGCTCATGCTTTGAGCCCCTTGGCTGCGATGATGCGTCCGGAGAGTCCCCGCCCAGCAGTCACCCAGCCCACCTGGAGTCGCACATGCGCGCAGCAGTCCAGTCTTCGGCAGAAGGCATCAGAAAGGCGCGATCCGTCCGCCATGTGGATCCGGTCCTCAACGGGTTGGCGACGAGCCTGGCCGGGGTCACCGAGCTCCGTTACGTGAAGATCTACCCGGAGCGGATTGCTGCCTCCAACGTTCTGTCATCGGATGGCAAAAAGAACCCGGTGGTCAAGGTCGGTGCTGAGGGCATCGTCGGTGTCGAGCTGCTCGTCGACCCGATGGCGAAGGTGGTGCAGTTCTTCGCCCTGACCTCCGCGGTGAAGGGTTGCGGGCGCAGCATGGTCGAGGCCGTGGTTGCCGCGACGCCGGAGGACTGGCGCCTGGTCGTCCTCTTTGACTGGAGCGGAGGCTTCTGGGGTCGCATGGCAGAGGAGCAGCCGCGGCTCGTGGTTGTCT
>CAVOUZ010000002.1:0-109483 GCA_963699735.1 uncultured Gammaproteobacteria bacterium | reverse complement strand
GTACTCGCCGTGCCCGGAAACAACTGGCCGGGCGCCTTCCGCTCCGGTCTCTTGACCAACGGCGGTGCCGAGTTCAATAGCTCCATCGATCTAACATTGATCACCCCATGTATCGGTGGCCGATCCCGCGAGCTGATCACGGTAGACACTGAACTGAACCTCGGCGCGACTCCATCTCGGGCACTGATTTCGGGCCGGTTCTGCCATCCCTTTTGCCTGAGATCTTGTTTCGGCTGCGCCTTGACACCGCACTGCCCCATCTAGCGTTGCTCGCACTCCCCTTGCCCAGGCCACCCAAATGCCGACCGCCACCCGAGTCCCCCATTTGAGCCAGGAGGAGTATCTGCTCGGCGAGCGCGACGCGGACCAGCGCCATGAGTACCTTAACGGTGAGCTGGTGGCCATGTGGACCGGTTCCCGGGCACACAACCTGCTGGCGACCCGGGTCGCGCGGCTGCTGGGTAATTAGGTCCATTGGGTTGCAGGGCACCATGGCCTGGTTGCTCGGTTCGTCTGGTGCCCGGGCCGGAGCTTTGTAACCAGGCAAGGCGGCGAGGAACAGGCGCCGGTCGGCCTGGGCGAAGGAGATCCCCGCCCGGTCGATGCCCCTTAGCGTCTCGTGCATCGCGTAGCCGCCGGCGACAATGCGGATGTGTCGGCGGAAGCTCGGGCGGAAAACCCTGGGCTGGCCCTGGGGTATGCGTGGGCAGGGCCAGCCGCAATCGCGCCTTGGCAGCCAACCAGCCGTCCCGCGGTCGGCCTCAAAGCTCATCCACGGGGCTGCGCACCGGCACCACCCCGGGCCGATTGAGCACATGCGTGTAGATCATGGTGGTGGAGACGTCCGCGTGGCCCAGCAGCTCCTGCACGGTGCGGATGTCGTAGCCCGCCTCCAGCAGATGGGTCGCGAAGGAGTGCCTCAGACAGTGACTGTTGACCCGCTTGGGGATCCCGGCCCGCGCCCCTGCCGCCTTGATCGCCCGCTGCAGACCGGACGCGTTGAGATGGTGCCGCCGCACCCGCCCGCCCTTCGGGTCCGCCGACAGCTTCGCGCTCGGGAAGACCCACTGCCAACCCCACTCGCGAGGGGCCTTGGGATATTTGCGGGCCAGGGCATCCGGCAGAAAGACCTCGCCGACCCCAGCCGTCAGATCCTCCTCGTGCAACCGCCGCACCCGCTCGAGGTGCTCCCCCAAGGGCTCCACCAGGCGCCGGGGAAGCGGAACCACCCGATCCTTCCCGCCCTTGCCGTCGCGCACCACGATCAGTCCGTTGCCGAAGTCCAGGTCGGCAACGCGCACACGCAGACACTCCATCAAGCGCATGCCGGTCCCGTACATCAGCCGCGCCATCAGGGCATAGGTCCCGGCCAGCGCGCCGATCAGGGCCCGCACCTCCTCCCGGGTCAGGACAACAGGCACCCGGCTTGGACGCCGTGCGCGAGCGAACTGCATCTCCGGAAGGGGGCGCCGCAAGACCTCCCGAAAGAAGAACACCAGGGCATTGAGCGCCTGGTTCTGCGTGCTTGCCGACACCTGGCGGTCCGCCGCCAGATGCGCCAGAAAACGCTCCACATCACGCGGCTCCAGGTCCTCGTCGGCAGCCTTGCGACAAAACAACAGGAACCGATGGCACCAGTCGACATAGGTCTGCTCGGTGCGAATCGCGTAGCGCTTGGCCCGCAGGGTGCGTGCCAGCGTCTTCAGTACCGGCAGCCGCTCCGCCGAGCGCGCGAACCGTGCACTGGACTCCACCGCCTGCTCCGGTGGCAGCTGGCGCGCGATGGTGGGATGATCCGGAGCCAGATCCTTTCCGGCCTCCTTCCAGTAATCCCAATCGACTGTTCCGGCCACCGGGCTGTGCGCGAGATCAACCAACAGCAGTTGCACTGCATCCACCATCTGGCGAAATTGCCACTCGGACAGCCGCTGCTCGCGACCCTGCCGAAGAAAGAACTCAGCGACCTGTTCTGCCGAAACCTCCCCCATCCGTATCGGGCGGACCGCATCCACGAAGGACTCGGCACGTCGCAGATACCATTGCCGCTGGTTGGCGGGTACCCGGTGCGTCTCCAACAACTCCAGATACCGGTCCCATCCGGAGGGGTGGCCGGCCTCCCGCCGGTTGGGACGAGGCAGCGAAGAGGCATCGGGCGAAGGGGTGGACGCAACCATGGCAGTCTCCCGGTCGTGTGCTAGGCTGACGTAAGCTTAGCACCAGCAACGCGGACGTCAGTCCATTTCAACTGTTAGCTGGCTATAACACCACGGTATTCCAAAGGAGAAGGAAGACGTATGAAACTACGAACGCCCCTGAGACTGCTCATTTCATGATGGCCTGTGCGATGTTTGCCGGCACATCCAACGCGCAGACTACAAAGCCAAACATTGTTCTGGTGTTTATGGACAATTTTGGATGGGGAGAGCTTGGAGTGTACGGCGGTGGTGTTCTTCGCGGGGCGCCCACGCCGCGCATCGACAAACTGGCGAGCGAGGGTATGCGCCTGCTCAATTTCAATGTCGAAGCCCAATGCACCCCCAGTCGTGCGGCGATCATGACGGGGCGCTATGCCGTCCGCACCGGTAACGGGTCGATTCCGATCGAGACTCCGGTCTACGGCCTGACGCAATGGGAGGTCACCATGGCCGAGATGCTCTCCGACGCTGGTTACGGCACCGGCATGTTCGGAAAATGGCACCTCGGTCACACGAAGGGACGCTTTCCCACTGACCAGGGGTTCGATGAATGGTTCGGCATCCCGAACTCGGCCTGACAACACTCGTTATCGCCCGGACTCGGATCTGTTCGCGCAGCCGGAGTACATCATGCAAGCCCGCAAGGGTGAGGAACCCAAGAACTTTGTGTGTACAACCTCAAGGAACGGGCCGAGATCGACAAGGAGTTGACCGACCGATCCATTGACTTCATGAATCGGCAGGTGAAAGCGGGTAAACCGTTCTTCCTGTTTCTGCCCTACACACAGACCCACATGCCCGTCACGCCTCACCCGGACTTCAAGGGCAAGACGGGGAACGGTGAGTTCGCGGATGTTCTGGCACAGCTGGATACGTACGTCGGTCAATTACTCGACGCGACGGATCGGCTGGGAATTCGCGACAACACGATTTTCATCTTTACCTCTGACAATTGATGACGGACACGATGCAGGCCTATGTGATAAGCGAGCCCGGAGGCCCGGAAAGGCTGGAGCTCAAAGAAATTCTGCGCCCGTCGCCACGGGACGGATGGGTCCTCATTAGAAACCGGGCCTTCGGGCTCAACCGATCAGAATGGTTCACACGGCGCGGGGAATCGCCTTCGGTGCAGTTCCCGCGCGTGCTTGGCATTGAGTGTGCCGGTGAAGTCGTCGCCGCGCCCGGTTCTGACTTGGCGGTTGGGCAGCGCGTTGTTGCGATGATGGGGGGAATGGGGCGGCAGTTTGACGGGTCTTACGCTGAGTATGTGCTGGTGCCGCAGCAGAATGTCTTTCCATTACATACACAATTGGAGTGGAAGCGCCTCGCAGCTCTGCCCGAGATGCTTCAGACTGTTCACGGTTCACTCCACGTAGGACTGGAGATCGAGCGGGCGAACAACATTCTTGTCCGAGGCGCGACCTCGTCCATCGGATTCACGGCCATCTCTCTGGCACGATCGGCCGGTCTTGAAGTCACCGCAACCACCCGAAACTCGGCCAAGGCCGACGAGCTCAAAGCCGCGGGCGCCGCTCATGTCATCGTTGACGCCGGCGTGATAGCGGACAAAGCTCGCGCCATCTACCCGGACGGCTATGACCGAGTTCTGGAGCTCATCGGAGCAACCACCCTGCTCGATTCTCTGCGGGCAACGCGCCGGGGCGGCATCGTCTGCATGACGGGTATCCTCGGCGGCAGCTGGGTCCTGCAGGACTTCCATCCGATGGGCGATGTTCCTACTGGCGTGAAGCTGACGTCATATAGCGGGGAAGCATCCGATATCACATCCGCGCAGCTTCAACAGTATGTTTCTCTCGCGGAATCCGACGAGCTCAGCCTCAAGCTCGGACCGAGCTTCCATTTTGGGAAACTTCGTGAAGCCCACACCATGATGGACGAGAACAGAGCGAACGGGAAAATTGTGGTTGAGGTGGATTGACTGAGATGTCGACGTTGAATGCGGCTGGCCGCCTAACTCCAACGTTAGGCTGTAAGAATATTCCAGACAAAACTGAAAAAGGAGGGTATATGCAAAAAATTTCAGGCGGTTGTCTTTGCGGTTCGATCCGCTACGAATCGGACACTGAGCCGAAAATGATCGTAGCTTGCCATTGCAATACCTGTCAGAAGAATACCGGCTCTGCTTTTTCTCTAAACATCGCGATGCCTGAAGATCAAGTCACAATTCACGGAAACACGCTGGGTGTTTACGAGGAGCGTAATAGCCCAGATAGCAAGCCGTTCTATAGATCTTTTTGCACACGTTGCGGCTCACCGATATCTGGGCGAGGCGAGGCATACCCGGGTGTTCTTTTCCTGAAGGCCGGCACTCTTGATGACCCCTCGTGGGTCAAGCCTAATGCCCATATGTGGTGTGACGAAAAACAGCCTTGGCTCAATCTAGAAGAGGGTATCCCGCAGTTTGCACAAGCGCCGGAGTAAGGAGCCGTGTTGCATGTGGATGAAAAGTGCCTAATCGGGTAAGGGCGGGTGTTTAGCCCGCCCTCCCCACACCACCTAGCACGCGGGTCCGCACTAGGCGGTTCACGAGAAGGGAGCACACGAGGGTCTCAGGCATAGCCATGCGCTTTCATCCAGAGATCACGCACGGAGATTAAGCCCTGGCGTTTGAGCCAGTCGTTCGTCATCCCGGTCTGGGTGGCCCGCGTCCGCGACAGGTGCCAGTAGCTCTTGGAGCTCAGCGCCGTCAAGATTGCGTGCCGTTTGCCCGTGCCCAGGGCCAACAGGTTGCGTACCTTGGTGCGCACCTTGCGCCACTGTTTCCAGTAACACATGCGCACCCGTCGGCGCAGCCAGTGGTCGAGTTCAGGGATCGGGCGGTAGTAGGCCGAGATGCCGAAGTAACCCATCCACCCGCGGACATACTGGGCGAGCTTGTGGAACCGGTAGACCATCGAGACCCCCCAACTTCGTCCGGTCAGTCGCCGGATGGTGTGGCGGAAGTCCTCGTAGGCGTGGTCCGACCAACGCAGCTTGGTTCCCCGAAAGGTGAAGCCGAGGAATACGCAGTCGTTGATCTTGGCCACCCGACTCTTGTGCTCGTTCACCACCAGCTTGAGCTTGCCGGTCAGGAAGCGCGTAACGCTTGCCATGACCCGTTCGCCCGCCATGGGGCTTTTCACCAGGATCAGCAGGTCGTCCGCGTAACGGACGAACCGGTGCCCCCGGCGTTCCAGTTCCTTGTCCAGGTCGTCCAACAGAATGTTGGCGAGCAGTGGAGACAGTGGCCCGCCCTGCGGCGTTCCAATCTCCGTTGCCTGAAGGGTCTCTCCAACCAGAACACCCGCCCGCAGGTACTTACCCACCAGCGCAAGCAGCCGCTTGTCGCGCACCTTCCGGCCCACGCGGGCCATCAGGACGTCGTGCCGGACGTTGTCGAAAAATTTCGCCAGGTCCAGATCGACGCCGATGCGGTAGCCTTCGCCCAGATCGGCTTGTACCCGCCGCAATGCTCCATGGGCGGAACGTCCTGGCCGGAAGCCGAAGCTCGCATCCGAAAACCCCGGATCGAACAACGGCCCCAGGACTTGCGCAATGGCCTGCTGGATCACCCGGTCCACCACGGTGGGGATGCCCAACAACCGCTCTCCCCCGCTGGGCTTCGGGATTGTCACCCGTCGCACCGGCTGGGGCTGGTAGGTGCCATCACGCAGGGCTTGGCGGATTGCCGGCCAGTGCGAACAGGCGAACTCGGCGAAGTCCTCGATGCGCATCCCGTCAATGCCGGGCGCACCTTTGTTGGCCTTCACCCGCTTCCATGCCCGTCGCATGTTCTCACTTGCCAGGACCCGCTCCATCAGATCGTCGTGCAAGGCTGGCTGCGCGGCATCACGCCGCAGCGCATCTCCCCCGGTCGGGTTCAACGATGGCTGCGAGTGACCCACGGCTCCGCCTTGGCTTCTCATGTTCGGCCCTTCACCGCGACACCGTCCCCGGTGCCGCGGCTACTATGGCCTCTGCTGACTTCTGCCCGATCACGCCGCGGATTGCTCCGCAACGCGCTCCGCCCGCCGGTCGTCTCGCTGCCTGTTTCGCTCGCACCGGGCGGCAGCCCTCCAGTGCGCCTGGACTTGGTGAACCAGTGGTCCGGCTGGTACTTTGACGGTCCGGCGCCACAGCGCCACGTCGGGCAGACCTCCCCGAATAAGGACATGAACTTTCAGCGCACAACCGCCGCATTTACCCTATCCCCTGCACCTGGCGGGCTTCGTCACCTTGTGCTGACTCGCCCGGGGACTGAGCCTTCTATGCGGTTTCTGTCCGTCGGCTCGCACCTTTGCGCTCGGGCTTCCTCCAGACAGACCCTCGCGAGACTGCCCTTGCCGTCGGCTAGTAGTTACATCTGTCCCGAAGGACATTACAGGTACTCCTACAGGGGACTTTCACCCCATCAGTTCATGCCCATGTCGGGCGTACACAAGACAAATTAACTCGGACTGCCAAAAGCAGCGCCGCTTCGCTTTGCAGCTTTTGGCAGCCGATTATTTGCAATGTTATGCGTAAGAAAAACAGAGCACACGTCCGATGAGCTACAAGCCGACTGATTTTTTTATCGGTGTGATGGACTTCTTTGCCATCATAATGCCCGGTGCTTTGCTAGCATTTCTATTATTAGAAAGAGGTGCATCATTGTTTGGGGGCTTGCTGCCTCCTCTTACCGGAACTGCTGCAAACTGGGTAGCGTTCTTAGTTATTTCATACATACTCGGCCATCTCCTTCATCACCTGGGAGGTGTGCTCGATAAGCATATATACGACAAGTTTTACGTGAAAAAGTGGAAACGCAAATGCGGCGAGGAGAGGCTGTTGACATTAACGCGTGACCTTATGGAAGAGCAGCTAAAAGCCGATGCGAAAATAACAAGTGCGTTTTCGTGGGCGGGATCATACGTAAGAGTCCAAAGCGACGCGGCCGCTAGCGAATTGGAGCGCGGGGGAGCCGAGTCAAAATTCTTCCGAAGCTTATCGCTCGTCGCACTCGTGGCACTGGTTTTGTTTGCTCTAAAGGGGGTGGTCGGTTAGCTCCTCCTGGGCGGATATGTAGCTCGCCGTGGCGCGAGCCCGGACGCGGGGCGGATGCTAGGTAACTGCTTAGCAATGCGATTTGGTGGGAGGCATCCAGTAGCATCCCTGCCGACGCTACAATATGTTGTGGCGAGAGGAGCTAACCGCCCACCCCCTTGCTCTAAAAGGCGCCTTTATTGCCACAGGAGGAGCTTTCGGTATTTTTGCTTTCTCTCTTTGGAGGTTTTGTGACCGCCGCTGGAAGAACAGTCAATTAACGTACGAGTATTTCATAATGCTGACAATGATCGAACGCAGCAGAGTGAACGGGAATGAAGCATCTATCGCATAACAAAGCATTGGGGTCTCCACTTAACCGGACTAAAACTCAAAAACAGCCTATTTCCAGCGACAGGGGTGGTGCGGCGCAGTGGGGGCAAAGGGTGCATGAGTGGGGGCAAGGTGGGGGCCACGCGCCGGGAGCGCGTGGTCCCCGGCTTGTCCCCGCGCTCGCTTGCGACATGCACGCTTTGTCCCCACGGAGCCCGCCCGCGCGAGGCCCGCGGCACCCCGACGGCTGCCTGCATCCGGTGAGGTGCTCGGGATGAGTCAGTTGTCCTTGTTCAGCGCGGCCCTGGGGTTGGCGGCGCCCTGGCAGGTGGTGGATGTGCACTTCGACCCCCAGGCGGGGCGCATCGATTTCGAGGTCGCCTTCACGCCGGGGACGCGCTTTAGCTGTCCCCACTGCGGGGCCGAGCACCAGCCGGTGCACGACACCCTGGAGCGGCAGTGGCGGCATCTGAACTTCTTCCAGTTCCAGGCCTACCTCCACGCCAAGCTGCCGCGGGTGCGCTGCGGCGACTGCGGAAAGACCACGCAGGTTGCGGCGCCATGGGCGCGTCCCGGCAGCGGTTTCACGCAGTTGATGGAGGCCCTGATCGTCACCCTGTGTCAGGCGATGACGGTGCGGGCGGTGGCGCAGCTGTTGGCAGTCAGCGACATGCGCCTGTGGCGCACCCTGGATCACTACGTCGAGCAGGCGCGCGCCCAGGAGGACTTCTCGGCGTCACCGCGGTGGGGCTGGATGAGACCGCGGCCCGGCGCGGGCACGAGTACATCAGTCTCTTTCACGATCTGGAGCGGGGGCGCCTGCTGTTCGCCTGCGAGGGCCGCAAGGGCGAGGTGGTGGCGCAGTTCGCCGACGATCTCGAGGCCCACGGGGGCTGTGCCGAGAACGTTCGCGCCGTGTGCATCGATATGTCCGCGAGCTACCAGGCCGGGGTGGATCAGCACCTGCCCTGGGCCGACGTCACCTTCGATGCCTTCCATGTGATCCAACTGGTCAACACCGCCGTCGATGCGGTGCGCCGCCAGGAGGCCAAGGCCACCCCCAGCCTCAAACGCAGCCGCTCTCTCGCACTTACGAGGAGTCAGCACGCCATGACCAATCAGCATAGAATTCGTTAAGATTCCGCAGGATACGTGTTTTTGGGTCCGCTAAAGTGGAGACCCCCTACAAAGCAAATAGACTCGGACGTCAAAAAGCGCCGCTCCTTCGTCGCTCTACTTTTTGCCGCCGGTGATTTGCGGCGTTAGGCCTCACCGAGGAAAAATCATATGTCTACAAGAACGTTTGCATTCATAGGTGGCGACACAGGCGTATGGCGTGTCGTAAATACGGAAGTGATAGTGGGGCCGGCACTGCCTGCGGCGAAAAGGCTAGCAATCGTTGCTGGTTCGGAGATTCCGTCCGAACCACCGGCGGCCTGGGTTCTTCGAGGAATCACCAGCAATGAGCGGTATACCGATCGCGAAGAAAGACGCCTAATTGTCGCCAAGCTGCTCGATCTCGGGCGCCCGGAGTCAAAGTGCGCGGCGCTGATCCCGATTCGCAAGAACGAAACCTGGTGGGCGCTCACACAAGAAGAACGCCTGAGTATTTTCAAGGAGAATTCTCATCATACCAAGATCGGACTGGACCATTTTCCCACATTGGCGAGAAGACTCCATCACTGCCGGGATCTCTCGGAGAACGAACCGTTTGATTTCATCACCTGGTTCGAGTACATGCCATCTGAAGAGGTGGCGTTCAACAATCTGCTTGCCGCGTTGCGTGCTATAGCAGAGTGGCAGTATGTTGAACGAGAAGTGGATATCCGGCTCGAGCGAGAGTAAGCCTAACAAGGTGCTCGTTCGGGTGCAAACTACGCTGCGCTTCGTTTGCACCGCACAGCTTGGTCGTTGGCCCAATTCCATCAGAGCCACTTTGAACGTTAGAACACCTTCGCCCAGATGGATTGAACGAGGGGGCGCTTGAAGCCGGCAACGATTTATTGCTTTGCGCCTCATTCTCTGGCTGTGGTTATCTTATAGTGCAGAAGCCGCTTGCCACTCTTTATGCGGTTCGACGCGCGATGCAGCTCTTCAGTCGGTTCGGGGTGCCTGTTCGTGGAGGGATTGGCTGCGGCAACTACGGTCTTGATACTACCGCGCACGTATACCGTGGGAATGCACCAATTACAGAAGCGCGCTTTTACGGGTCCGCCCTTGTTCGCGCGCACAGAGCTGAATCTGCGGGATAGAAAGGCTGCCGTGTATTTCTGCACAAAAGCGCGTTCCGTTCTCTTGAAAATCCTGAACTCCACAACTTTGTGTTTCCGGAAGACAGCCGAGAACGCACCTGCGAAGAGATTCCGCCGATATTGGCGAGCAACGGCGACAGGGGTCCCCCCTGGGGGGTACCGATGTCTGTTGCTTCGATGGTGTCTCCGACCAAAACGCCCGCCCGCAGATACTCGCCAATCAGTGCCAGCAACCGCTTGTCGCGCACCTTGCGGCTCACGCGAGCCATCAGGACGTCGTGCTGAACCGTGTCGAAGAATTTCGCCAGGTCCAGATCGACGGCGATGCGGTAGCCGTCCCCGATGTGGGCTTGTACCCGCCTCAGTGCTCCGTGGGCGGAGCGTCCCGGTCGGAAGCCGAAGCTCGAATCCGAGAACCCTGGATCGAAGATCGGCCCCAGAACTTGCGCGATGGCTTGCTGAATGACGCGGTCCAGCACCGTCGGGATGCCGAGCAGGCGCTCGCCACCGTCGGGCTTGGGGATCGTCACCCGCCGCACCGGCTGTGGCCGATACGTGCCCTCGCGCAGGGCTTGGCGGATTGCCGGCCAGCTCGAACGTGCACCCTCGGCAAAGTCCTCGATGCGCATCCCGTCAACACCGGGAGCGCCTTGGTTGGCCTTCACCCGCTTCCATGCCCGGCGTACGTTCTCACTCGCCAGGACCCGCTCCATCAGATCGTCGTGCAAGGCTGGCTGCGTGACCTCACGCCGCACCACGTCTCCCCCCGGCGGGCTCAACGACGCGGGCGAGCAATCCACGGCTCCGCCTTGACTTCTCATGTTCGGCCCTTCGCCCCGCGACCCTTCCACGATCGCGCCGCTGCTATGGCCTCGGCTGACTTCTGTCCCGTCACGCCGGACGTTGCCGCCCGGCGCGCTGCGCGAGTCGCGGTAGGGTCCGGTGGCCATTCCAGCCCTTTCGGGCTGGCCCTCAGGCCGGCTCCCCTGGCGACCACAGCACCCGTAGGGTTCGATGGCGTCTCCAGCCCTTTCGGTCTGGGCCTCAGTTCGACTCCCGTAGGCGCACGCGCCGCTCGCGAGACAGATCTCCCCGGATAAGAACGTGAACTCTCAGTGCACAACCGCCACATTTACCCTATCCCCTGCACCTGGCGGGCTTCGTCACCTTGTGCTTACTCGCCCGGGGACTGAGCCTTCTATGCGGTTTCTGTCCGTCGGCTTGCACCTTTGCGCTCGGGCTTCCTCCAGACAGACCCGCACGGGGCTGCTCTTGCCGTCGGCTAGTAGTTACTATCCACGTTGTGGACACAGGTACTCCTACAGGGGACTTTCACCCCATCAGTTCACGCCCGTGCCGGGCGTACACAAGCAAATTCAGCCGACCGCTGACGCGTCGGCTGATTTAATCGTTAGGAGGCTCGTGTACCGGCCCGCAACTAGAGGTGGCAATGAAGATCACGGAAATCTGGCGATATCCGGTCAAAACGATGGCTGGAGAGAAACTGAAACGAGCAGCCGTAGGGCCTCTCGGTATAGAAGGTGATCGGGTCGTGCATGTCGAGAACGCCAAGGGCAGGGTGATCACCTCCCGTTCGCATCCGCACTTTCTCGGCCATAAGGGCTCCCTGGGCCCGCATGGTGAAATCATGGTGAACGGTCGTCCCTGGAACAGTCCGGAGGTTGCCGCCGAGGTTGTGGACATTGGCGGGCCGGGCGCAAAGCTTGTGCACTACGAGGGTGCCGAGCGCTTCGACGTGCTGCCGTTGCTGGTGGCCACCGACGGCGCAATCGCGGCCTTCGGCCACGACCTTCGTCGCCTACGGCCAAACATCGTGATTGGCGGCGTCGAGGGCCTGACCGAAGGTGAGTGGCCGGGCGCGTGCCTGCGAATCGCCAAAGTCCTCATCGGTGTCCAGGATCTGCGTCTGCGCTGCATCATGACTTCATACGACCCCGACACCCTAGTCCAGGATAAGGAGATCACGCGAGGCATCTACCAGCGGTTCGACGGTAAGCTTGCGCTCAACTGCTTCGTGATCGAAGGCGGTGAGATTACCGTTGGTGACGACGTACAACTGGTGCGGGGGCGTGCTTGCGCAGAACCCGCGGCGTTCATCGAGTAGGCCAGTCATTGTCGCCGATTCTTGATGTTCGCCCTCCTAACACCGGCGTGCAGCCGACGCCCGCGAGCGGGCGCGGCTGACGCCGAGCGTTAGACATAGCAGCTGGCATGACAAATAGCTCAGCGCTCGCTCGACTGACCGTCGTAGTGCTCACAGCACTGTTCTTGATTGGCTATTGGATGTATGAGAATGACTTCCGCGGCGACACCCAGGCAGGTCGAATTCAGTTGGAGGTAGGCCAAATCAGAGGCGCAAGCGTAGACGACGACACGAAACTTCGACTTCACCCGGGACTTGGTGGGTACCAGAAGGTGCTGCTACCTCGTCTACCGGTCGGTACGCAGGTCACGGTCGATGTATCGGTTGCGGAGTTCGGCTTCTACCGCCTCGGTGGTGGCTGGATCTTCCGTGGGGAACGGTTTCTTGGCCGGTATCCCGTTGCGGCTTCCGCCCTGACGGTGAAATCGAACAACCCGAGCAGTCTGGAGACGCAACTCGAATCGACGCCGGGTTTACCCACTCGCAACCGTATCGTGCTGCGTGCCGTTCGACCCGGCACGAGCCGTATCTCGCTCAGTGTGCTTAAACTCGATGCAGCGTTCAAACCGACAGCAAGTGAGCCGGTCTCTGACTCGCTGGAGATTACGGTCCAATGAGCTTCGGCGATAAGAAGACCGGCGACCGACCGCAGCGTCAGTGTCTAACGCTTCATTCCGGCCGACCGCCTGTGGCGGCGGCTGAATTCAAACGTAAAATTTAAAAACATGGATATCGAAGTCATCAACCGTATCGAAAAGCTTGACTCAGGTGATTTCTTTGTAGGTTTGGAAGGAAAAGGTAAGCCAATTTATCAAAATATCTACCGAGCGGCTTCCGGAGTGTACTGGGATGCAGAAGATAAAGGTTTCAAGTCTACCCAAATGAAGGAATGGAATGCCCCTAAGTGGTTTGCTCAAATCCGTTCAGCGGTCGAATCGGAGCTTGGTGTTATTTTAAGGCTAGGCCGATCCGTTTCATGGTCAGGTATAGAGAACGAAGAGAAATCCGTAATTGAAAAAATCTAACAATAAAATCAAGATCGTTCGCTATCGCTCACTGGGACGCTCCATACGGCGCGCCCCTTATTAACTCGTTATGCGGATTGAAAATACTGGGGATCTAATGCATAGGAGCAGACTCGGCGGTCTCATCATCGATTGTGAAGCAGATGATCTTGGAGTGGCTACGGAGTTTTGGACGAAGGCGCTTGGATATGAAGCGGTACAATCTTCGCATCCTGATGATGAAGGATACGTGCAATTGAAGACAGGTCTCGATGACCCACATATCGAACTGCAAAAAGTAATTCACCCAAGTCGTGTTCACATCGACATTGAAACTGATGATGTAGAGGCAGAAGTCTCTAGGCTTGAAAGACTTGGGCCAAGAGGGTTGAAAAGGTCAGTAGTTGGTGGGTTATGGAAGCTCCAACAGGTCATAAGTTTTGTGTAGTTGTAGCTGAGGGTCCTGCGTTTGAGAAAAGAGCAAGAACATGGGACTAGCCTATAGTTCGCATAACAGGCGCATGCATTCGGACAAAGTGCCTGCTATGCGTGCACTCTGCCGCTGATGCGGGACTTTAGATGCACTGAGGGGTACTCATGGCCCGTATTGCACGTGGGTTCGGATACATCCTGCTCGGGCTGGCCGCCGTCCTCGCGCTCATCGGTGCATCCACATGGCCGCCAGGTGGCCTGATGTTCGCGCTCCCGTTCGTGTTCTTCATCCCAGCGGCATTTCTCGCCCTCATCGGCGGAGCCTTCGTGTGGTTTGCCAGGCGACAGGAAGCGGAGGCAAACGCAGGGGTCGATACGCCGCCAGGCGAAGGAAGCATCTAACAAGCGCATCGAGCCGGGCTTGGGGATTCGGCGCAGAGCCCGGCGATCTCCCGTCGTCGGACCTTATCACCCAATCGGTGTAGTGTTTGACGTCAACCCTGTTCGATCTTGTCGATGGCGGCTAAGACCTGCGTGACCTGGAGGGTTTACCGGATCAACCCGAGGTCCCGAACCAGAACGCGGTGCTGGCCCCCAGGAACTGGGCGTGCGGCATGTAGTGGGAGCCGTCGCAGGAGAAGGTGAGGCTCACCAGGCCGTTGAACAGATTGATCGACGATTGGCGCAGGTAGATGTTCTCGTCCACCAGGCGCAGGCGCTTCAGGCGCTCGAGGATACGGGCGATGTCCTGCCGCGGGATGAGTGATCGCGCCGGGAAGGGTTGCGGCGGGTAGACCAGGCAAATATCCGGGTCGCCCAAGGCCTCCTGATCCAGGATGCGGTACCGGAAGGGGTCATCCAGGGTCCAGATCGTGGCCTGGCTGCTGGAGAAATGGATCTGGCACTGGAAGACGCCCCGTTCCGTCAGCAGCTCACCGAGGATCGACAGGGCCTGATCCATATTACGGTCCATCGGGCTTTCCACCCGGCATTGCTGAAACAGGGTGCCGCGGATCGCGGGGTCGCCCTTGACCTGGCGCCAGGCATCGGGCTCCTCGTAGAGGGCGGAGGTCACCGGCAGATCGCGCAGGTCGAAATCTGCTCCCAGATAGCCCAAGGCCCCGTCCTGCCCCCAGACGACCTGCAGCGCGGTCAGGGAGGGGCGCTGCTTGCGCATGCTGATGTAGGCGTCGGAGAGCAGGAAGCCCCAGGGCGGCACCGGCTCGCGCAGGTAGGGCCGGTCCGAGCGGTCGCGCCCGAAATGGCCCGGGGCGACGCCGCCGGCGCCGATGTTGTCGCAGATCTGTGCCCCATTGCTTCCCATGCAGTAGAGGTAGGTGCAGTGGGGGATCTCGGCGAAGCCTTCGGCAAGCACCCGGTTCAGTGCCTCGCGATCGCCCCAGACCGGCGCGCAGCGCCCGGCGAGGGCGGCCAGGGGCTGATGGAGGATGCGCGCGAGCTGCTCGCGCTGCAGATAGATACTGTCCTTCCAAGAGGTCTGCTGCATGAATCTGGGCTCCCTGGATCGGGTCTACAGGTCCGCTAGAGCGCGCCTTGCCGTCGGACGATCGGAGGAGGGGGATTGTGGACCGGGTGGATGCTGGCGCCGCCCTTCAATGGGGCTAGGCGTCGCCGGGGAACAGATCCCGATAGGCAGAGGCGTCGAAGAGGGCCTCGATCCGCACGATGCGCCCGTCGCACACCCGGGCCCAGTGGGCCAGCGCCACCGAGAACTTCTCCGAGATCTGCACCTGGTAGGTCTGCAGATGACAGACGTCGGCCCCGTCGACGAACACCTTTCGGGTCTCGATCGATTGCACGATGCCGCTGGTGAGCGACATGTGTTGGAGGAAGGCGTCGGCCGAGTCGAAGCGCAGGACGGGGCTCTCGAACTCGAAACCCTCATCCGCAAGAAAGGTCCGGGCACGCTCGTAATCGAAGGTGTCGCGGGCGGCGAGATAGGCTTCGACGATGGACAGGGGATCGGGTTCCAAGTGGGTTCCGAGGCGGGTTGCGGTTCCATGATGTTGCAGGGTTTTCCCGCATTCGTCCAGAGGGGACGCCGTCCGGCCCGCAACCCGACCTCCGGGTGAGGGGACCTGGTCGTGCCGGTGCCATTGGCTGGGCTGGGGCTCAAGCCAGTGGACTGCGGCCGCCGGGCGGTGTAGACAGGCGCTTTTCCGCAGGAGGTGCATTGTGGCCTGGCTCTACCTGGTGATCGCAGGCATCTTCGAATGGGGTTGGCCCGTGGGGCTCAAGCTCGGATGGGCGGAGGCGGGCCTGCGCTGGGGTTGGATCGGCTTCGCCGTGGTCTGCGTGGTGGCGAGCGGCGCCATGCTCCTGATCGCCCAGAGGACGATCCCGATGGGAACGGCCTATGCGGTGTGGACGGGCATCGGGGCCGTTGGGACCTTCGTGATCGGTATCTTCCTGTTCAGCGAGCCGGCGACCCTGGCGCGCTTCGTCTTCGTGGGGCTCATCCTGATCGGGATTGCGGGGCTCAAGCTGGCATCCGCCGACTGATGGCGGCCAGGGGCGCCTTTCCAGGTGCCGGCGCCGGGATCGGCGTCATCGGCTTCCGCGCGCGGGCTTCCGGACCCTTGTCGTGAGCATCCTGGTCGTCGCGGAGAAGCCCAGCGTGGCGCGTGACATCGCCCGCGTGCTTGGGGCGACCCGAAAGGCCCAGGGCTACCTGGAGGGCAAGGGTTACTGCGTGACCTGGGCTCTGGGTCACCTGGTCCAGTTTGCGGAGCCGGACGACTATGGTCCGCCCTGGAAGGGGCGCTGGTCTGCCGGTCAGCTGCCCATGATCCCGGATCCCTGGCGGCTCAAGCTCCAGCCCAAGACCGCGGCCCAGTTCAAGGTCTTGAAGGGGCTCATCAATGACCCGGTGCACGAGCGGCTGGTGTGCGCAACCGACGCGGGGCGGGAAGGGGAGCATATCTTCCGACTCATCTACGAGCAGGCCCGCTGCACCAAGCCCTTCGACCGGCTCTGGGTGTCGAGTCTGACGGACGAGTCGATCCGCGCGGGGTTCCGCAATCTGCGCCCGGGCAGTGACTATGATCATCTGGCGCAGGCGGCGCGGGCGCGCGCCCAGGCCGATTGGCTGGTGGGCATGAACCTCACCCGCGCCTACACGGTGCACAACCGGGTGCTCTGCACCATCGGACGGGTCCAGACCCCGACGCTCGCGATGATCGTGGCCCGCGATGCGGAGATCGCGGCCTTCCAGAAGGCCTTCTTCTATGAGCTGGCGGCCCATCTGCGGGAAGGATTCCGCGCCCTCTACAGCAAGGACGGGGAGACCCGGATCGCCGATCGGGGCGAGGCGGAGCGCTTGCGCGAAGCACTCGCTCCCCATGAAGCCGGCGTGGTGCGGGAGCTGGACCTGCAGATCCGCCGGGAGCCGCCGCCGCCCCTCTACGACCTGACCAGCCTGCAGCGCGACGCCAACCGGCGGCTCGGCCTCACGGCGGCCCAGGTCCTGAGTCTCGCCCAGACACTCTACGAGACCCACAAGCTGATCAGCTATCCGCGCACCGAGAGCCGTCATATCGCCGAGGACATGGTCGGCGATCTGCCCGGCATCCTGCGGGGCCTGGAACATCCCCAGGCCGCCGCCGCCCTGGAGCGTCTCGCCGCGGGACATCAACTCGGCCGCGCCTATGTGGACAGGACCAGGCTCACCGATCACCACGCGATCCTGCCCACGGGCAAGCCGGTTCCCGCTGGTCTGAGCGGGCCCCTGCGCGGCGTCTATGAGCTGATCCAGACCCGCTTCGTCTGCGTCTTTCTGCCGGAGCGGGTGGTCGAGGAGACCCGGGTGCGGCTCGACATCGGTGGCGCGGACTTCCTGGCCCGCGGTAGCCGGGAGTTGGACCCGGGTTGGCGGCTGGCGGTCCCCGGGGCCGGCCGCGATGGGTCGAAAGACCAGCAGGAGCAGGGCGAGCGGGCGGACGAGGCGCGGGAGGATCAGGCCCTGCCGCCCCTGTCGGTCGGCCAAGAGGTCCAGGTGGAGCGGCTCGAGGTGCGCCAGCGTGAGACGACCCCGCCGCGGCCCTACACGGATGCCACCCTGCTCTCCGCCATGAAGGGCGCCGGTCGCTCCATCGAGGACAAGGACCTTGCGCGCGCCATGCGTGCATCGGGGCTGGGCACACCGGCGACGCGCGCCGAGATCATCGAGAAGCTGATCCGTACCGGCTACGTGGAGCGCCAGCGCAGACAGTTACGAGCCACGGAGAAGGGCCGGGTCCTGGTCGGTGCCGTGGCCGCGCCACTCAAGAGCCCGGAGCTCACGGCGGAATGGGAGCAACGGCTCAAGGAGGTGGAGGAGGGGACCCGCGGGGCGGACGCCTTCTACCGGGACATCCTCGAACTGGTGCGCGACCTGGTCCCGAAGGTCTGGAGCGGGCACGCCTTCACGCCCGATCAGGCCCAGGCCGCCCGGGCCGGTGTCCGGTCGGGGCCGTCGAAACGAAGGGGCGGCCGCGGCGGCACCCGCGCCCAGGCGGCGCTGCCGCCTCCTGCCGATCTGGGCCCGGGGCTCGCGCGCTGCCCCCTCTGCAAACAGGGCGATCTGATCGAGACCGACCGTGCCTACGGCTGCAGCCGCTTCCGGGAGGGCTGCGGATTGACCATCTGGAAGACCCTGGCGGGGGTAAGGCTTGGGGTGGATCAGGTGCGGGAGCTGCTCGAGCAGGGCCGTACCGGGCGGATCGAGGGGTTCAGGTCAAAGGCGGGAAAGCCGTTTACCGCCTCGCTGAGGCTGGACGACGCGGGGCGGGTGCGCTTCGACTTTCATCCTGCACCAGAGGCGGATGGTCGATCGGGCCCGGTTTCACCCGAGTCCGAAACGGGCAAGCGCGGCGACGCGGATGAGCGCGGGCCGGTCGGTATGACCTGTCCCAGGTGCGGCCGGGGCCGCATCATCCGGGGGCATCGGGGATTCGGCTGCGACCGCTATCGCGAGGGTTGCGACTTCGTCGTGTGGTGGGAGACCGGGGGCAAGCGGTTGACCTCGCATCAGGTCGGGGACCTGATCCGCCGTGGGCGGACGCGGCCCATCAAGGGCTTCAGGGACGACTCGGGACGGACCTTCGACGGGCGTCTCGAGCTCGACCCCGAATGGCGGGTGGTGATCCGGGAAGCGGGCCGCCGGTCGGATGCTGAATAGGCCAGCCGCGCCTAGATGGATTGGAGGTCCCTAGGGTGGAAACGGCGCGCGACACTGCGACGGGGGCTTGCTGAGCGACCTTCCGCGCCGCATCCACGGGCGTGCCTTCGGTGGCTGCGCCTCGCTTATCCGCCCTGTCGTTGTTGGGCGGCAAGGACGCCCCTCGGCCGGGGCCAGGCGCTCGAGGTTGACAGCCCAAGCGGCCCCGGCGCGGCGCTTCCTTATTGACCTGTCGGCGCGGTTGCCGGCGCGACGGCGGGGGTGACCGGAGGGGTCGGGGCGGTGGCCGTTGCCGGGGTCAGCTCCGGCTCGGCGCGGCCCAGCATGGCATTGAGCCTGGCGAGCTCCGCCTTGACGCTCTCCGGCAGGGTCTCCTTCATCTCCCGGAGCTTGTCCATCACCTCACCAGCCATCTCCGGCTTGTTCTCGGCGATGTAATCCTTGGCCTTCTGGATCATCGCATGGGTCTTTTCACTGGCGGCCGCGGCCATCTCCTTTCCTTTATCCACGGCAGCCCCGGTCATCGCGGCGCCCTTATCCATGGCCGATCCGGCCGCATCCGCCGCGCGATCGGCGGCGGCATCCAGCCTCTGGCCGGCGGTATCGGCGGCATCCTTGGCGGCGTCGACCGCCTTCTCCATCCTGGTCGGCTCGTGGGTGGCGTCGCTCGCCGGTGCCCCGGCCTGTTGCTTGGGCTCCTCGCTGGGGCCGCAGGCGACAAGACCCGTGGCGGTCAGGGCGATGAGGGTCAGCAGTGTCTGTTTCTTCATGAGGTTCTCCTGTTCGTTCATGTTTGCTTCGTTGACTTCGCTAGTTCGCGGTTCCACGGGCCACGGCTTGGCCCGAGCACGCGAATGGCGGGGATCACCCTATTACAGGCGCGCCCCGGTGCCTGTCGGGTTCCTGCGCTCCCTTGCCTCAAGACGCTTGATTGGGCGGGCAAGGGCGCGCTGCCTGTACAATCGGCCGCCGGGCCCGATCCTGGGCTCCGCCACGACCGGCCCGCTCGACCGCCGACCATGTCCAATCTGCTTGCGATCTTTCTGCTCCTGCTGGCGGGCTGGTTCTGGCTCGACAGCCTGCGCGCCCGTGAGATCGCGCTGGGGATCTGTAAGGCCGCCTGCGAGCGTCGCGACCTCCAGTTCCTTGACCAGGCGGTGGTTTTGCGCCGGCTCGGCATCAGCTGGCAAGGGGACGGGATGCGCCTGCGCCGGGCATATCGCTTCGACTTCAGTGAGGAGGGGGTGGGGCGGCGCAGCGGCTATCTGGTGCTGCGCGGCATGGACCTGGAGGAGCTCAGCTTCGGATTGCCCGCACAGGCTGCCGATTCGTGAGCGGCTGAGTCTACTTGACGACCTTCAGGCTGGGTCCACCCTTGCCCTTGCCTTTTCCCTTGGTGTCTTTGGGCTTGACGCCCTTGGGCTCGGTGTCGCCGACCGGGCGCTCGACGCCTATGGGACCCGCCCGCTCCGCCGTGGCCGCCGTGGCCCTTGACCCGGTTACCTGTGCAGGCTGGTCGGGGTATTGGGGTGGTGGAAAGACCATGCCCTGCCGGTTCTCGCGGCTGAAGATGCCCAACACCGACTCGGCGGGCACCATCAGCTCACGCGGCACGCCGCCGAAGCGGGCGCTGAAGCTGATCCAGTCGTTTGCCATCACCAGATCGCGCACGGCACCGGGGGCGAGGTTGAGCACGATCTGATTGTCCTGGACGAACTCGGCCGGCACCTGGGTGCCAGGGTACCCGGCGTCGACCAGCAGATGGGGGGTGAGCCCGTTGTCCAGGATCCACTCATAGATCGCCCGCACCAGATAGGGCTTGGTGGAGGTCAGGGTCGGGTCTTCGGGGGTCATCGGCGGGCTCGGTGGTCAAAGGTCCGCGACCAGCTCTCGCTCCGCCTCGGTCAGGCTGGCGCGGAAGGCCTCCCAGGCAAAGATGCGCGTCATGTAGCCGCGCAGGCTCTTGGTCTGCTCCGGGATCTCGATGCCTAGGGCCGGCAGGCGCCACAGCAGGGGCGCGACGCAACAATCCACCAGGGAGAACTCGTCGCTCATGAAGAAGGGATGGGCGCCGAACACCGGGGCCGTGGCGATCAGGCTCTCGCGCAGCTCCTTGCGCGACTGGGCGGCATCGGAGGAGCTGCCCTGGAAGATGCGGTCCATGGACCTGTACCAGTCGCGCTCGATGCGGTACATGAAGAGGCGCGAGTTGGCCCTGGAAACCGGATCCACCGGGAGCAGCGGCGGGTGAGGGAAGCGCTCGTCCAGATATTCCATGATGATCCGCGAGTCGAAGAGGCGCAGGTCGCGGTCCACTAGGGTGGGAACGGTTCCGTACGGGTTGAAGTCCATCAACTCGTCAGGAAGGTTCTGGGCGTCGACGTCGACCACGTCTACGGCGATCCCCTTTTCGGCGAGGACCATGCGTACCCGATGGCAATAGGGGCACAGGGGATCAGAGAATAGGGTCATCACGGCTCGTCTGCTCGCGGCCACTGCCATCGGTCCCTCCACCAGCACTGAGGCTGAGCCCGGCAGGGCTCGAAGAATTCATCGTGCCGGTCATCCAAACCGGACTCTCTTCGTCGCAGCGCCTGAGCGTCCCGCGGCCCCGCTCGCGCCACCTGGCCCGGACCACATCGTTTTGCGGCGCCGCAAGCGACGGAGTATACCCTGTGCACAGGTAGCCGGACGGGGCTTTTTGGCGGCAGTGAGCGCCGAGTCGGGACAGGCGCGGCGGGTCCGTCGCCTGGCGCGGGGTGCTAGGGATGCGATCGGCGCTGCGACACCGGTCAGCGGGCCACGATCCCCCGGGCGCCCCCGGCGATCAGGGCGGACAGGTCCAGCAGGACGACGGGCAGGGTGGTGCCACGGGGCAAGGCCAGATACTTGGGGGCCCAGTGGGGCTGGAACTTCTCCTTGTAGGTGCGCAAGCCCTGGAAGTTGTAGAAGTTCTCTCCGTGGCGGAAGGTCAGGGTGCCGATTCGGTGCCATAGTGGCGCCAGCGGGTGGGTCTCCAGGCCCGAGAGGGGCGCCATGCCGAGGTTGAAGCGGTGAAAGCCTTCGGATGCACCCCAAAGCATCAGCTCGACGAACAGGAAGTCCATCACCCCGTTGGGGGCCTGGGGCAGGTGACGCATCAGGTCCACCGACAGCTCGGACTTGCCGCCCCCGGCCCAAAGATTGGCGAAGGCGAGCAATTCGCCATCCCGGCGCGCCAGTCCACAGGGGAAGTGGCGCAGATAGTCGGGGTCGAAGCGCCCGACCGAGAAGCCCTTCTCCCGCGTCTTCTTGGCCTCGAGCCAGGCATCGGAAACCCCCTTCAGCTCGCCCATCAGGGCGTCATCCAGATCTTCTGCCGCGACGACGTTGAACCGGATCCCGGTCTTGACGATCTTGGAATGGGACTGGCGCAGCTTGGCACGGGTACGGCCCGTGAGCGAGAAAGAGCCAAGGTCCACGACGGCCTCCTCACCGATCTTGATCGGTGCCAGACCCAGATCGAGGTACAGGGGCAGGTGCTCCGCGTCGACCTGATAGAATACCGGGCGCCCCGAGTAACGGTCGGCCAGGTCCCGGAAGCGCCAGGCCAGGGTCTCCGCCACCTGCGGGGGGCCCACGGGGTCGCCCATCACGATCCAGCTGCGGCCCCGGATCTGGAACATCAGGAACCCGTCGTCCTGCTCGTCGAACAGGATGCGCTTGTCGCCGAGCAGAACCAGGGCCGCGTCGGTGGCGCTCGCCTCCCTCACCAGGGCGGCGGCACGACGCAGCTCCTCGCTCTCCGGCAGCCCGGGCGGTGGCGGGGCAGGGCGCAGCAGCCGCACCAGTGCAATCAGGGTCGCCGCGGTGACCAGCAACAGGGTCGCCCGCAGGAATCGCGGCGCGTCGGCATCGAAGGCAAACTGCCACCAGAGGTCGTGGTCGTACTCGATCCTCTTGAAGGCGAAGAGCCCCAGCCAGATGCTGCCTCCCAGTGCAAGGGCCACGGCCGCGAGCCAACCCGGCGTCAGCCGTTGCTCCCACAGGGAGGACTGGCGGTAGAAGGCGGCGCGCCCGGTCCACAGGGCCGCGGCGGCCAGGCCCGCGAGCAGGGCCTCCTCCCAGTCGAGCCCCTTCAGCAGGGAGGTAAAGGCGCCCATGATGAGCAGACCGAGCGCCAGGTGATAGGCGGCATTGAGCCGACGGTAGAGTCCCGCCGCCAGGACGGTGAGACCCAGGCCAACCAGGCTCCCCGTCAGGTGTGAAAGCTCCAGCAGGGGCAGCGGCAGCAAGTCGCTCAACAGCTCGATGCGGTTGCTGGAGCCCGGCGTGGACCCCGAGAACATCAGGATGGCCCCGGCGACGAAGACCGCGACGGCCATGACCTGGGGGACGACCCCCTCGAGGGCGTCCTGGGCCAGCTCCAGGCCGCGGGCGATGTGGCGATGGGCAAGCTGAGCCTCGTGGACCGCGGCGAGCAGCGCGGCGAGTGCAAGCGGGAGCAGATAGTAGATGAGACGATAAATCAGCACGGCGGCCAGGAGTGCATCCTTCGGCACCCCGGGGAGCCCCAGCACCAGCACGGTCTCGAAGACCCCGATCCCGCCCGGGATGTGGCTGATGGTCCCGGCGACGATGGCGAGGATGTAGACCGTCAGGAAGACCGCGTAAGCCGGTGCCAGACCGTCCGGCAGGAGGCTGTAGAGCGCACCTGACGCGAACACCAGGTCGGCTGCGGCCAGGGCGATCTGGCCGACGCTGGTGGGCAGCCCCGGCACCCGTATCTTCCAGCCTCCCAGGCGCAGCGGTGTGCGTCGCGCAGCGCCCCACACCAGATAGATCCCCACCAGCGCGATCACCAGCAGACCGGCACCGCGGGTCAGACCCACGGGGATGTCCAGCAGCCTTCCGGCGTTGCCCGGGTCAAGGGCGAGGACCAGCGCCGCGATGACGGTGACGCCGATGCCGAAGGTGAGACCCACCATTGCGACCACCGCCGCCACCTCCATGGCGGTCAGTCCGGCGGCGGTGTACATGCGCAGGCGCACCGCCCCGCCGGAGAGCATGGCCAAGCCGAGGTTGTTGCCCACAGCGGTGGCGATGAAGGAGGTGAGCGCGATCCGACCGTAGGGCAGCGTGATCCCCGCGTAACGCAGCGCCAACAAGTCGTATCCCGTCAGGGTCAGATAGCTCGCGGCCGTGAACAGCAGGGAGAGCCCCAGGGCCTGAAGAGGGACGGCCCGGAACCGCGCGAGCACATCGCTGAGGTGGACGCCGGCTAGCTCGCGCCGAAGCACCCAGGCAGCCGCGGCGAACAGCAGCAGGCTGAGCAGGGCGTAAAGGACTGGGCGGGCGCCCTTCAGGACGCTGCCAATCGATCGCTCGTCTGAGACTCGCACGGTGATTTCGCTCCGCGTCCTCAACTCGGGTCCGGTTCCGCGTCAGGAGGGGTGCCGTATCCGGGCAGGCGGCCCCGTGCCACCATCGGCAAAGAGGCCCGCTGCGGCGAGGGGCGAAAAGATCGCCACGGCATGGCAGGTCACAGCGGGAGGCGCCAGAGTCTGCCGGCGATGATGCCGGGGGCGAGCAGGGTCAGATCGACCCCTAGAGGCATGTCCACCCGGGTGGCGCCACCTGCCGGGACGGACATGTACCGGAACGGAGGCATCACCCTGTCGCGCACAGCGGCCGACTCTGAGAAACGGCGCCCATGGTTGATGCCCGTGCGACGGGGTCAGGTAGGTTTCTTGGCGTTGTCTGGACCGGACCCTGGGATGGCCGGCGGGGGACGGGTAAGGAGTTGGCGGCCCCACGGATGGGGCCGCCGGACGCAATCGGTCAGACGCCTAATGAACGTCCTTCCAATACTCCTTCTTCAGCGCATAGGCGAGGATGAACAGGAGGCCGAGGAAGAGCATCACCCAGATGCCCAGGCGCTTGCGCTCGAGCTGCATGGGCTCGCCCGCGTAGGTCAGGAAGGCGGTGATGTCGCGCGCCATGGCATCGAACTGCTCCGGTGTCATCGTGCCCGGCTGGGTCAGCTTGACGCCCGTGACCACCGGCGTGCCCTCGTGATGCTCCGCGAACACCGGCTCCTGAACCCCCTGCAGCTTGGCCAGCACATGGGGCATACCCACCGCCGGAAAGACCAGATTGTTGACACCCCAGGGACGGGTCGGATCGGTGTAGAAGCTCTTCAGGTAGGTGTAGACCCAGTCCGGGGAGCGCCAGCGGGTGGCCAGGGTCAGATCCGGCACCGCGACACCAAACCACTTCTCACCGTCCTCCGGTCTCATGGAGTTGGTCATGAGGTCGCCGGGCTTGGCGTCGCCGAAGATGAGATTCTCCCGCAGCACCGTATCGTCGATCCCCAGATCCTCGCCCATGCGGTTGTAGCGCATGTACTTGAGCGAGTGGCAGCCCATACAGTAGTTGACGAAATACTTGGCTCCCCTTTGCAGCGATGCCTGGTCCGTCAGATCGATACTGGCGTTCTCCAGTTGCACATGGCCACTGGAGGCAAACCCAAGGGCAGGTGCCACTGTCAGCACCAAGGCGGCAAGCAGTTTGTTCATTCGGTCACCCTCTCCGGAACTGGCTTCACCGACTCCATCTTGGTGTAGATCGGCATGAGCAGGAAGAACGCGAAATACAATGTGGTGAAGATCCGCGCGATCAGGGTCGCCGTGGGGGAGGCGGGCTGCATCCCCAGATAGGCCAGCACCACGAAGCTCACCGCGAAGATGGCGAGGGCGATCTTCGACAGGGTCCCCTTGTAGCGCATGGACTTGACTGGACTGCGATCGAGCCAGGGCAGGAAGAACATGATCAGGATGGCCGCGAACATCACGATGACCCCAGGGAACTGGGAACCGAACATGGGCGGCACCGCGCGCAACATGGCGTAGAAGGGGGTGAAGTACCAGACGGGGGCGATGTGCGCCGGGGTCTGGAGCGGGTTGGCCGGCTGGAAGTTCGGCGCCTCGAGGAAGAGACCGCCGAGGGCGGGCGCAAAGAACACGATGGCGAGCAAGATCGCCAGGAAGACGACGACGCCGACGATGTCCTTGACCGTGTAATAGGGGTGGAAGGGGATCCCATCCGCCGGCGCCTTGGGGTCCCAGCGATTGCCCTTGGGGCCCTGCTTGATCTCGATCCCGTCGGGGTTGTTCGAGCCGACGTGGTGCAGTGCCACGATGTGGATGAAGACCAGGGCCGCCAGCAGGAAGGGCACCAGGAAGTGGAAGGCAAAGAAGCGGTTCAGGGTCACGTCGGAGATGACGTAGTCGCCGCGCACCCACACCGACAGGTCCTCGCCGATCCCCGGCACCGCCGAGAACAGGTTCACGATGACCTGGGCGCCCCAGTACGACATCTGGCCCCAGGGCAGCAGATAGCCGAAGAAGGCGGTGGCCATCATCGCCAGGTAGATCACCACCCCGATGATCCACAGCAGCTCCCGCGGCTTGCGGTAGGAGCCCCACAGCAAGGCACGGAACATGTGCAGATAGACGACGATGAAGAAGGCGGAGGCCCCGGTGGAGTGCAGATAGCGGATCAGCCAGCCCCAGTTCACGTCGCGCATGATGTATTCGACCGAGGCGAATGCCTCGGCGGCCGACGGCTTGTAGCTCATCGCCAGCCACAGACCCGTGAAGATCTGCATGACCAGCGTGAGGAGGGCGAGCGAACCAAAAAACGACCAGAAGTTCAGGTTCTTCGGGGCGTAGTATTCAGAGAGGTGCTGCTTCCAGGTGGAGGTGGCCGGAAACCGCTTGTCGATCCAGCCCATAAAGCCGGTGGTGGTCACTTCTTCTGCGCTCATTTAGGCGGCTCCTTGATCCTGACCCACCAGCACGGTGGTGTCGTTGAGGTAGGTGTGGATCGGGATCACCAGATTGGTGGGTGCGGGTGCGCCCTTGAAGACGCGTGCCGCCAGGTCGAACCGCGAACCGTGGCAGGGGCAGAAGAACCCTCCCTTCCACTCGGCACCCAGGTCTTCCGGGGCGAACTCGGGGCGATAGGTCGGCGAGCAGCCCAGATGGGTGCAGATGCCGATGGCGACCAAATATTCCGGCTTGATGGAGCGGGTCGCGTTCTTGGCATACTCGGGCTGCTGGGGGACCTCCGAATTCGGATCCGCCAACTCGGGATCGAGGGTTGGCAATGCGGCCAACATCTCGGGGGTCCGCCTGACGATCCAGACCGGCTTTCCGCGCCATTTCACGCGCAGCAGCCCGCCCGGCTCCAGCTTGCTGATGTCAGCCTCCACCGGCGCGCCGGCCGCTCGGGCCCTGGCACTCGGGTTCATGGAAGCGATGAAAGGCACAAGCGCGAAGCCGATGCCCACGGCGCTGACCGCGCTGGTGGCCGCGACAAGCATCCGTCGCCTGCTTCGGTTGACGCCTGCTGAGCTCTCGATTGCGCTCATATCGGACTAACCCCCGGGTTGCGTGGGTGCGCCTGCCCGTGAGACAGACAGCACCCGCGTTCTGGATGTGACGATAAGAATATGCCAATTCTCTGCAAAACCGGCCGGGCATTCTCCTTGATCCCCGCGTTGAAGGTCAAGGCAGAAAACGTATTGACCGAGCGGAGTTATCGGTCATTGTCGCGAGGCCCGAGCGCCTGCGCGCCCGGCATCTCCGGCGGTTTGCACCGGGCCCTTCAGGCGGGGTTGTCGATGTCGATGTGCCGATGCTCCAGTGCGAACCGCTCGGCCAGATGGGTCCCCAGGGCCTGGACGCCATAGCGCTCGGTCGCATGGTGCCCGGCCGCCAGGTAACAGAGGCCGAGCTCCCGCGCCGCGTGGGTGGTCTGTTCCGAGATCTCACCGCTCAGGAAGGCCTGGACGCCGAGAGCGGCGGCGTCCTCGATGTAGCCCTGGCCGCCGCCCGTGCACCAGGCCAGGTGCTCGATGGCCGACAGGCCGGGATCCACCAGGGTGGGGGAGCGGCCGAGACGCTGGGAGACCGCCAGGGCCAGGGCCTCGGGTGCCAGCGGGCGCGCCAACCGGCCCGTCCACACCAGACCATTGCCGATGCTACTCGCTCGGGCATCGAGCCATCCGAGCTGGGCCGCGAGGGCGACGTTGTTGCCGTAGAGGGGGTGGGCGTCGAGTGGCAGATGATAGGCGATGAGGCTGGCCCCGCTCGCCATCAGAGATCGGGTGCGCCGGCCTCTGGGCCCGATCAGGCAGGGGCTCTCGCCCTTCCAGAACCAGCCGTGGTGGACCAGGATGGCGTCGGCGCCCGCCTCAGCTGCCGCGGCGATGAGGGCGGCACAGGCGCTGACCCCCGACACCAGCCGGCGCACCGGCCGCACCCCCTCCACCTGAAGTCCATTGGGGGCATAGTCAGCGAAGCCGTCCGCCTGGAGCAGGTCATCGCAATAGGCGGTGAGGGCAAGGGGCTCGATCATAGGTGTCACGCCTAGTTGGGCGCCCGTTCGGCCGGGAGCCTCGGTCGCTCCAAGGGTCCAAACGGACACAAAGTCGTGGTAGCTTATTGACATGCCGCACCGAGGCACAAGCACCCATCTGGTCACCGCCCTTTGCGCCGGGGCGGTGGGGGCCCTGCTCACCCTCTCGCTGATGAGACTCGTGCCCGAGCCGGGTCCGGCGCTGCCCGAGGGGCCGGCCAGCGGTGACGGGGCAGTCGCGAGCGACGGCAACGCAATCGGATCACTGGCGGACGCGGTCGGACGTTCCGCCCCCGCCGTGGTGAGCATCTTCGCCTCCCGGGTGGTTCGTGGACGTGAGCCCAGGACCTTGGTCACTCATCCCAATTCACTGTCCAGGTCCAGGGACACGCGTGAGACGGCCCTGGGCTCGGGTGTCATCCTGAGCGCCGACGGCCTCATCCTCACCAACCGCCACGTGGTCAAGGACGCCGAAAGCATCCGCGTGCTCCTCGCGGACGGGCGCCGGCTCGAGGTCACCGTGCTCGGACTCGATTCCGAGACCGATCTGGCGGTCCTCAAGGCCAAGGCCCTGGGCCTGCCCACGGCGCCCATCGGCGACCCCAAGGGGTTGCGGGTCGGTGACCTGACCCTGGCCATCGGCAATCCCTTCGGAGTCGGCCAGACCGTGACCCAGGGGATCGTCAGCGCTACGGGCCGGGCCGAGCTCGGCATCACCCCCATCGAGAACTACATCCAGACCGATGCCGCCATCAACCCGGGCAATTCCGGGGGTGCCCTCGTCAACGCCCGGGGCGAGCTGGTGGGTATCAACACCGCCATCTATTCCGAGTCCGGGACCGCCGGCGGAATCGGCTTCGCCATTCCTTCAGATCTGGCCCTCAAGGTCGCCCGAGCCATCGTGGACCAGGGGAAGATTCAACGGGGTTGGATTGGGATGAGCGGGCGCAGCGTCACCCCGGAGCTGGCCGAGACCTTCGGGCTGCGCGCACCGCGCGGGGTGCTCGTCTCGTCCACCCTCAAGGAGAGCCCCGCGGAGCAGGCGGGGCTCCGGCCGGGCGACGTGGTGACCCGGGTGGGCGACCGCGAGGTGGCGACCGTCCAGGAGCTCCTCGATGCCATCGCGGGCACCGGCCCCAATCAACCCCTGTCGCTCGAGGTCTGGCGCGGCAGCGAGCGGCTGCAGGCCAGCACTGTTACCGGGGAACGTCCGGCCCAGGCCCGGTAGGGCAGCGAAGAGATATGTTTAGCCGCAAATGACGCGAACGAGCGCAAATAGGAGTAGAGATAGGAAGGCGCTTTTTCCTCGCGCCCCTTCGGCTCGAACGACCTGAGCTACGAAAGAAAAAGACCCATTTGCGTTCATTTCGCGTTCATTTGCGGCAAAAAAATCCGAATCTCCTTACGCCGTAACCCATGACCGCGCCAGGTCCGGTCCCGGCACCCCGCCGCTGTGCACCACCACGCCGTCGATCACCACGCCCGGGGTGGACATGACCCCGTAGCCCATGATCACGGCGATGTCGGTGACCTTGACCAGCTCGATCTCGACCCCCGCCTCGCGCGCCGCCTGGGCGATCACATTGGCGGTGATCTCGCAGTTGCGGCAGCCGCTGCCCAGTACCTTGATCTCTTTCATGGACACCCCTCTCAAACGAGCAGATTGAAGCCCCACCCGACCAGGGTGAAGGCCACCGCCAGCACGCCCGCGAACAGGGCAAGGGCGGGCCAGCGGATCACCTTGCGCAGGATCAGCATCTCCGGGACCGAGAGCGCCGCGACGCTCATCATCAGGGCCAGGGTGGTCCCGACCGCTACCCCCTTGCCGAGCATCGCCTCGGCGACCGGGATGACCCCGGTGGCATTGGAATAGAGCGGAATCCCGAGCAGGACGGCGCCAGGCACCGTGTACCAGGCGTCCCCGCCCAGGTGCTCGCTCACCCAGTCCGCCGGCACGAAGCCGTGGAAGAGTGCCCCCACGCCGATCCCGATCAGCACCCAGACCCAGATCCGCCGGACGATCTCCCTGACCTCGGCCAGGGCGTACCGGTGCCGGGCCAGCAGGCCCATTGCCCCGCTCCGCCACGGGGGCCTCGCCGACGCGGATCTTCCAGACGTAGTCCTCCACCCAGCGTTCGGGTCGGAAGGCCTGCATGGCGATCCCGCCGAACCAGGCCACCAGCAATCCGGCGGCGACATAGAGCGCCGCCAGCTCCCAGCCCAGGATTCCCACCAGCAGGACCGCCGCGACCTCGTTGATCATCGGGCTCGCGATCAGGAAGGAGAAGGTGACCCCGAGCGGGATCCCGGCCTCCACGAATCCGATGAAGAGCGGCACCGAAGAGCACGAGCAGAAGGGCGTCACCGCCCCGAGGGTGACCGCGAGCCCCCGCGCCTGCCAGTCGGGCCGACCGCGGACGAAGGCGCGCACCCGCTCCGGCGAGAGCATGGCCCGCAGCAGGCCCATCACATAGATGACCGCCACCAGCAGCACGAAGATCTTCGCCACGTCCATGACGAAGAACTGGACCGCATCGCCAACGCTCGTGCCCGCCTGAAGGCCGAGCAGGCGGTAGGCGACCAGGTCCCCCAATGTCTCAAACACCGGTGACCGCCCGGGCAGTCGCGGTCGGGACATCCGGCAGACGCAGCGAGAGGACGAAGGCGGCCAGCACGAACCCGGTGGACCACCACAGACAACCCTCGAGACCCTGGTTCTGGTAGACGAGGCCTGAGAGCACGGTGCCCGTCAGACGCCCCCCCGCGTTGGCCATGTAATAGAAGCCCACGTTCATGGAGACCTTCTCGAAGTCCGAGTAGGCCAGGATCAGATAGGAGTGCACGGCGGAATTGATGGCGAAGGCGATCCCAAACAGGATCAAACCCACCACCAGCACGGGCCCCGGTGGCAGGTCCTGGGCGAGGGCGGTCGCGATGGCGGCCGGGAAGGTCGCCAGGATCAGTGCCCAGAGCCGAGCGGTTCCCCCGCCCGGCCCGCGCCCGTGATGGGTGCGACGCAGCAGCCGCGGCGCCGCGGCCTGAACGAAACCGTAGCCGATTACCCAGAGGGCCAGGAAGCCGCCCACCTGCATGTGGCTCCACCCGAGGACCCCGGACAGGAATACAGGCAACCCGACCACGAACCAGACATCCCGGGCCCCGAAGAGGAAGAAGCGCGCCGCCGAGAGCCAGTTGATGACGGGTGTGTTGGAGAAGACCTGGGTGAACTTGGGCTTGGTCGTCATCCTGCCGACGCCGGACGGCAGCACGAGGGCGGTGGCAATCAGCACCACCAGTAGCAGACCCGCGAGGGTCACCAGGGCGCCGCGGAAGCCGATCCACTGGAGCAGGGTGGCCCCGACAAAGAAACCCACCCCCTTCAGGGCGTTCTTGGAACCCGTCAGCACGGCGACATACTTGAACAGCCGCGAATGGGTCTCTCCACCTGTCCGACCGTTCGCGGTAAGCATCTTCACCGTCGCCTTGGCGGACATCTTGTTCAGGTCCTTAGCGATCCCCGATAGGGCCTGGGCGGCCATCACATAGGGCACCGAGAGCCAGGCGCCCGGCACCGTCAGCATCAGCAGCGCCACCACCTGAAGCCCCATGCCGATGTGCATGGTGAGATTCAGCCCGATCCGGGCCCCCAGCCAGCCCCCCACCAGGTTGGTGACGATGCCGAAGACCTCGTAGAAGAGGAACAGCATGGCCACCTCGAAGGGCGAGTAGCCGAGCTGGTGGAAATACAGCACCACCAGCATACGGATGGCGCCGTCGGTGAGCGTGAAGGCCCAGTAGCCGCCGGTGACCGTCAGATAATTGAAGTGTGAAGTGTGAGGTGTGAAGTTTGAAGCGGGCGGCGCACTCATCGACTTTGGCTCCGCATCTTCTTGATGATGGTCGTCAGTATGGCGATCAGCTCATTGCATTCGGCCTGCAAGTCGTTCAGCCGGCTCTCGGAAACGATCGCAGTGGCCGCCAACAGTCGAAGCCAGTAGTGCGTCTCCCGCGCCTCTTTGCAGGCGATGCTGTACTTGCTGACGAAGTCCGCCCCGCTTTGCGATGCCTGCGCCTCCTCGACGTTTGCACCGATGGACGTCCCCGACCGCAGCAACTGACCGGCCAGCGTCCTCGGCACGCCTGGCGATGAATCCAGTACCCGGCACAGCAAGACCACACGCCGCGCAAACTCGAATGTCCTTTCAGGTAGATCGGACGTCACAACTCAGCCCTTCCAGACTTCACTCTTCAAACTTCACTCTTCAAACTTCCCGCCACCATGCGGGCGATGTCCATCATCCGGTTCACATAGCCCCATTCGTTGTCGTACCAGGCGTAGACCTTCACCTGGGTCCCGTCGATGACCAGGGTCGAGGGCGCATCGACGATGGACGAGCGCGGGTCGTTCAGATAGTCCACCGAGACCAGCGGGCGCTCCTCGTAGCCCAGGATTCCCTTGAGCTCCCCCTCGGCGGCCTCCCTGAAATAGCCATTGACGTCCTCCTCGGTGACCGGCCGCGCGGTCTCAAACACGAAGTCCGTCAGCGAGGCATTCAGCAGCGGTACCCGCACCGCATGACCGTTCAGCTTGCCGGTCAGCTCCGGGAAGATCTTGGTGATGGCCCGGGCGGACCCCGTGGAGGTGGGGATCAGGGACTGCCCGCAGGCCCGTGCCCGGCGCAGATCCTTGTGGCCCTTGTCCACGATAGTCTGGGTGTTGGTGATGTCGTGGATGGTGGTCATGCAGCCGTGGACGATGCCGATGCGCTCATGCATCACCTTGACCACCGGGGCCAGACAGTTGGTGGTGCAGGAGGCCGCGGTCACCAGATGGTGAACGGCCGGGTCATAGCGCTGATGGTTCACCCCGTAGACGATGTCGAGCGCGCCCTGGGTCGGTGCGGCGACGATGACCTTCTTCACCCCCTGCTCGAAGTAGGCCTGAAGGGTCTCGGGTCTCTTGTGATGCTTGCCGGTCGCCTCGATGACCAGGTCGCAGCCCGACCAGTCGGTCTCGGCGATCTCCTGATTGGCGCTGTAGCCGATCGCCTGGCCATCCACGGACAAGGTGTCACCGGAGCCGGCACAGTCGTGCCCCCAGCGGCCGTGGACCGAGTCGAACTGGAGCAGATGGGCGGAGCCGCCCGCATCACAGGCGATTTCGTTGATGTGCGCGAACGCGATTCCCGGAGAACCCCAGGCGGCGCGCAGCCCGAGCCTGCCCATGCGGCCGAAGCCGTTGATGCCGATGCCTGTGGTCATGTGTTCATTCCCGGGCCGATCGGAGGGTGCGGTCGTCGTCGCATGGCGGATCTCCGGTGACGACGGCGACTGTCATGGTTGCCCCAACTCGACCAGCCGCCGTTGTAGGGCCGGGCCGCTTTGGTGAGGCGGAAACGGGCACATTACACCAGATATATGACAATCGATATATATCGGCACCTGGATTCGCGCCCTGCTCAGGCGCAGCGCGCCGCGCCCGGTCGGTTTGGCATGGCGGCGAGGGCCGCCGCATCCTGGCTGTAGGGCGGATGACCGGCCAGGCCGCGGGCGGTCTGCTCCAGCACCTGGACGACCCAGGGCGGTAGGTCCGGACGGACGCGGTAATAGACCCAGATGCCCTCGCGGCGGTCGGCGACAAGCCCGGTCTCGCGCAGTTGCGCCAGGTGACGCGAGACATGGGGTTGGGACAACCCAAGTGCCTGAGTCAGCTCGCAGACGCAAAGCTCCAGATGGGCGCTCAGGAGCAGCAGGCAGCGCAGGCGCGATTCGTTGGCCAGAGCCGCGAACAGCGTGGTGGGGGAGGGCTCCATTGATCGTGAAGATACGCGCGTCGTTATATCTGATCAACAGCATGTGATGACTTCCGCGGCGAGGGGATCTCCACCCATCGGATCCAGCCATCACTGATTGGCGAGCGGCGCGAACAGCTCCTGCAGATCCTCCGCGCTCAGACGCGGCTCCTCATCCCCCTCGGCCTCACGGTAGACCCCGGCGGCCAGGGCTCGCTTGCGTTCCTGCATGGTCAGGATCCGCTCCTCAACGGTCTGTTCGGTTACCAGTTTGTAGACGAAGACCGGCTTGTCCTGACCGATACGATGGGCGCGGTCCGCCGCCTGGGTCTCCACCGCCGGGTTCCACCAGGGGTCGTAGAGGATGACGGTGTCCGCCTCGGTGAGGTTGAGCCCCACGCCACCCGCCTTGAGGCTGATCAGGAAGAGGTCGACGGCGCCGGAGCGGAAGCTGTCGATGGTCTCGTCGCGCTTGCGCGTCTGGCCGGTGAGCTTGGCATAGGGGATGACGCGTCGCTCGAGCTCGGTCTCGATCAGCGCGAGCATCGATGTGAATTGGGAGAAGAGCAGTATCCGCCGCCCCTCCTCCAACTGCTCGGGCAGCAGATCCATCAACAGCTCGAGCTTGGCGGATTCCCGAACCCGGGCGGCCGCCGGGAGCTTCAGCAGGCGTGGGTCGCAGCAGGTCTGACGGAGCTTGAGCAGGGCGTCGAGGATGGTGATGTGGCTGCGTGCCAGCCCCTGGGCCGCAATCGCCTCGCGTACCCGCTTCTCCATCGACAGGCGTATTCCCTCGTAGAGCTGGGCCTGGGCGTCGCCGAGGGTGACGCTCTTGATGATCTCGGTCTTGGGCGGAAGCTCCGAGGCCACGTCCTGCTTGCGCCGCCGCAGCATGAAGGGCGCCACCCGGTGGGCCAGCCGCTCCTGGCGCTCGCGGTCCCGGTGCTGCTCGATGGGGGTGCGCCAGTGGCGCTTGAACTGGGACTGATCGCCGAGGAACCCCGGCATCAGAAAGTCGAACTGGGCCCACAGCTCGCCCAAGTGGTTCTCCATGGGGGTGCCGGTGAGGCAGAGCCGGTGCTCGGCCTTGAGCGAGCGCACCACCGCGGCGGCCTGTGACCGCGGGTTCTTGACGGTCTGGGCCTCGTCGAGGATCAGGCTGTGGAAGCGCACCTCGCGCAGCCGCTCCTGGTCGCGCGGCAGCAGCGGATAGGTGGTCAGCACCAGGTCATGGTCGCCGATGGACTCGAAGCGGCCATGACGGTCGGTCCCGTGGAGCACCAGGGTGCGCAGCGCCGGGGCGAAACGGGCGGCCTCCCGGCGCCAGTTGCCCATGAGGCTGGTGGGCGCCACGACCAGCGCGGGGCGCCCCAGCCGGCCGCCTTCCTTCTCGACCAGCAGATGGGCCAGGGTCTGGACCGTCTTGCCGAGCCCCATGTCGTCCGCCAGGATGCCGGCCAGGTCCCAGGTACGCAGGAACTGCAGCCAGTCGAGCCCGCGCCGCTGGTAGGGGCGCAGCTCCACCGTGAGTCCCGCCGGGGGCGCGACCGGCTCGATGCCGGTGAAGTCCTTGAGCCGACGCGCCAGCTCCCGCAGGCGCTGGGCCCCCCGCAGGGCGATGCCCTGGGCCTCCAGATCGCTGAGGGCCAGGGCGTCGAACCGCGACAGGCGCAGCGCGCCGTCCGCGCCCGGGACGGCGCGCTCGAACAGGTCGCGCAGGGTCTCGATGAAGGGCCGCAGCCGCGCGGTGGGCAGGTCCACATAGCGGTAGGCCGTGTCCGGGTCCTTGCCCTTGGGGTCCAGGGGCAGGCTCAGGGTCTCGGGGAGCTCGGCGTCGAGCCCCAGCTCCAGCAGGGGGGCGATGACCGGCAGCAGCGGCAGGCGGCGCCCGCCGCCCAGGTCCAGGTCGAAGCGCAGCCCGAACCAGTCGTTGCCGCCGGCCTCCTCGTCCTCCAGCTCCAGGTCCCAGTCCGCCTCCTCGAAGCGCAGCCGAAAGGAGCTGTCGGTCTCCACCCGCCAGCCGGCCGCACTCAGCTGCTGCAGACCCTCGCGCAGCAGGGCTGACCAATGCCCCGCCTGTTCGATGGGGTTCGTGCCCTTCGGAACCAGCCGGTGAGGCCGTGGCGCCGTGCCGCGGGCGTCCATGGGCACGAAGCCCATTGCGGCGAGGATATCCAGGGCGGCGGACTCGGCCTGCAGGTCGCGATGGATGCGCAGGATGGCGTCGGCCCCTTCCACCACGGCGACCGGCAGCGCCGGCAGACCGTGCACCGGATGGCCCCCGTAGTCGTAGTCCAGGCGCAGCAAGTGAGCCTCGGGACTGTCCGCCGCTCCGTCCAGTCCCTGTGCCAGCAGGGTGAGCAAGGGAACCGGTGCGACGGCGCTGATCTCAGAGCAGGGGATCTCGACCGGCGGGGGCAGCGCAAGCTCGGGGAACTCCAGCACCAGGGTGCGGGAAAGCGTGTCCGCCTGGCCAACGCTCAATCGTGGCGCGGCGACCAGCTCGCGGAGCTGGGGAGCGCTCAGACCCCCGGTCTCCAGCGGACCGGCGGCCCGTGCCTCGGGATCCAGGTAGAGGGGCGGCTCCATGAGCAGGATCAGGGCCTTGGGCGCAACCTCAAACAGGAGCCGCAGGTCGCCGTCCGGGCCTTCCTGCCAGCGGGTCTCCAGGCGGCGCTCCTCGCCCGGGCGCAGCGGCGCGCCGTCATTGGTCCGCCAATAGCAGCGCCCGGTCTCGATCATGCGTTGCACCGCCAGACCCCCGGTGGGCCCGGACAGGTCGGCCGTGTCGGTCCACTGGGTCCTGGCCGTCGCATTCACCATGCCGAGGATCTGGTGGTCTGTGGCTGTGAGATAGGCGGGGCGGGAATAGCCGTAGAAGAGGTTATAGAGGCTCACGACCCGGCCCTTGGAGAGGCCGGTTCCCCGCTTAAGCGGCTTGACCACCCGCAGTTGGACCGACAGGCCCCAGTCGTCCTTGGGGTCGGATAGCAGCACGTAGATGAGGCGCTCACCCCCCTGGTCGCCGCCCTGCGCTTGACCCGCCTGCACCACCCGCAGAAGCCATCGCTTGACGAAGGCGTCGACGGCAGCAGGGTCGCTGCTCTGAAGCTCCCGCTCGCGCTCCTCGTAGGCGAGACAGGCCGCCGCCACATGCTTGCAGTTGTAGCCCAGGGGGCAGGTGCAGGAGCCATCGATGGGGTCGCGGTCGGGGTCGGCCGGGATCTGGATCGTCTGGACGTAGAGGCGGCTGCCGCTGCCGCGTACCCGGGTCTGCAGGCGCACCGCCCCTGCGACAGGCTCTTCGCGCAGGTCGATGACCCGGCCCTGCTGGAAATAGGCGAGCCCGCGATTGAACGAGCTCAGATCAATGGCGTGGCGGATGTCGTCTCTGTTCAGGGGGCGCTGCATCGGGTGGGGGCTCGTGGGAATGACCCATCATTGTGACCCCCGGGGCCATGGGTGGCTACCGTAATGGGAGGGTCCGCCCCGCTCCTCCAACCGGCCCGATGAGGGCACAATCGACGCGTTGAGCAAACGTCGTCGACACGAGGTAGCGGAGCAGACCAATGAAAGAGCTTAGCAAAGAGAGCGTGATCAGGTTCGTGGGCATCGACCTGGCCAAGCGCAGCTTCCATCTGTACGCGGTCGATGGGGAGGGTCGGGCGGTGCGGAGGCGCAAGCTGACCCGGGCGCGTCTGCGTGCGGTGGTGGCCCAGCTGCCGGCGTGCACGATGGCGATGGAGGCGTGCGGCCGTGCGCATCACTGGGCCCGGCTGTTTCGCACCTTTGGCCACGAGGTGCGCCTGATCGCACCGCAGTTCGTCAAGCCGTATGTCAAGTCCAACAAGAACGACGCCGCCGATGCCGAGGCCATCGGCGAGGCCGCCCAGCGCCCGGGGATGCGCTTCGTGGCGGTCAAGACGCTCGAGCAGCAGGACATCCAGGCCATCCACCGCATGCGCAGCCTGGCGGTTCAGCAGCGCCCCGCGCAGATCAACCAGATCCGCGGCCTGCTGCTGGAATACGGCATCGAAATTGCGCAAGGACGCCCGGCGATCCACCGGCGCCTGCCGGAGATCCTGGAGGACGCCGACAACGGGCTGAGCGCGCGCTTTCGCGCCGAGCTCTCCGGGCTGGCCGAGGAGCTGCGTCACTTCAATGAGCGGGTCGCCCACTACGATGAACAGATCGAGCAGATCGCCCAAGGCGATGCCCAGGCACGCGCCCTGATGACAATCCCCGGCCTTGGGGCCACGGGCGCCACCGCGCTGCTGGCCGCCTGGCTCGGCCTGGTGCCACGCCAGCACTCCACCGGGGGCCGTGAGCGACTGCTCGGCATCAGCACACGCGGGGATGTGTACCTGCGCAACCTGCTCATCCCCGGCGCTCGGGCGGTGCTGCGCTGCCTCGAGCGCAAGGAGGACCGGACCAGTCGCTGGGCCACGGCGCTGAAGGCGCGCCGCCACACCCATGTCGCCGTGGTCGCGATGGCCAACCAGATCGCGCGCATCGCCTCGGCGGTGAGGCGCACCGCCACGCCTTACGATCCCACCGCAGGCGCCGTGGCGAGGGCTTGACCGCAGGGCGGGTCACGCCGCCCAACAGCGAGCAACCAGCGCCCGAGACAGCCGCACGCACCGGGCACAGACCACCATGAGTTGCGAAGCGTGAACCTCACTGTGATGGCATGAAAGGCACGTCCTGCATCCCCGAGAACCTGAGACTTTCACCCGCCAGCTTCGCTGAGACTGATACCGGGATGAGGACCGGGATGCACGCGGACTCCATCAGGGCACGAGCGCCGATGTCGGATGCTCACAACGATGCCGGATATATGACCGCAACTGCTTCTTCCTGCCGATCAGCCGGTCGCTCTTGCATCGCGGGGCGGACCCTATATGAAAGTGCTTCGATGTCAGGGCGGCGTCTTGTCCGGGCGGAACGGCCGAGACCCCCTCCGCCGCCCCGAGGTGCGCCCTCAGCGCGGCTGCTGCCGGCGGCCCCTCAGACGTGGGCACCTCATTCAGGGGGTCGGTCCGGTGGGGATGGGCATGAGGCCAGCCCCCGTGGGCAGCTTGCGGATCCACGGCTCCATGTCGACGAGATCAGTCGGCAGTTGCGCGAGCGCCGCTTGGGCATCCGCCTCGCTCGCGTGCAGGCTGTGGATCAGCACGAACCAGGGCCGGCCGCGCAGGGTCTCGCGGCGCAGATAGACCTTGGGTGGCAGGCCAGGGTGCATGGCGAACTCGCGGAGCTTGTCGTAGCTGTAGAAGCCGATGAGCTGAAGGGCGAAGGGCCGGTCGGCGGTCACCTCGGTGTCGGCGTCCGCGGCGGGGCCGGCCGTGCTCTGCGCCGGCGCGGTGGTTGGGGTCTCTGCCGGGGTATCGGCCGGGGTGTCAGGTGGGGGGGCGACCGCCGTAGCGGCCTCGGCGCCAGTCGCGGCGGGCTCGTCAGCGGCCTCGGGTGCCTGGTCCGGGACCTCCTGGGGCGCCTCGGGCGCTGTCTCCTGAGTGGCGCCCGGCGCCGTCTCTGCCTCAGCGGGCTCGGGGCTCGCGCCCGGTGCGGTCTCACTCGGACCAGCCGCTGCGGCGTCGGTTCCCCGCAGGGCCTCGAGCTCGGCGTGCAGCCGCTGCTCCTCGGCCCCGAGGCGCCCGATTTGTTCCAGCAGGGCCGGTGCCCCCGCGGCCGCCACGGGGGCGGCCGTGCTCGCCTGCTCGCGCTGGTCGGCGACCTCACGCAGTGCGCTCGAAAGGGCCGCCACCGCCGCGGACAGGGAGTCAATCTTGTGCTGGACCAGCCTCCCCTGGGATTCCACCCCCGCGAGCTGGGCCACCTCGTCGTGCAGGTTCGCGATCTGGGTGGCCAATGGGGCCTGGGCCGCGGTCAGTCGGTGATCGATCAGAGAAAGGCCGGCGCCGGCGAGCCCGCCGATCAGGAGCAGCGCAAGGGCGGTGAGCCAGCCGTGGCGGTGCAGCCGCGCCTCCAGCTCGTCGCGGTGGGTCTGAAGGGCACGCTGGGCCTGACTCTGGGCGCGGCGGCGGTCGTCGTCCACATCGGCGATGCGGTCCACCAGCGAGCGCTCGGCGTCGCGCAGTTGGACCCGATGGGCGGCCAGCCCCGAGGAGAGCGTCTTGAGCTGGGCGCCGATGGCGGCCAGGCGGGGATCCGGGGCAACCTCCTGATCCGGCCCGTGGCCGGACGCCGCGCCGGGGGCAGCCGTGGCGCCCGTATCGGATTCCCGATCGCCGAGTCCCAGCGCGCGCAGTCGCCCCTCGAGGGACTGATCGGGTAACAGATCGGGGGCGAAGGGATCGCCGGCCTTGCTATCGGGTCCGTCGGGTGTCATGAGCGCGTTCCGCCGCTTGCTGCGAGAGACTATCCATGATCCAGCAATCACCGCGGGGTGGCAAATCAGTGTCAGCCGGCATCTGGAATCCGCACCGCGTCATCCGGCGTCTCGGGGTTGCCCGCGCCGGCCCGTTGACACCGGTGCGCTTCAACCAGATGTTGAGGGTCATCTGCCGGCGAGGCGCGGCACAGCGGCGATCGGCCCACCAACAACGTGCAGCGTGCATCGATGAACTATTGCAGCCACTGTGGGGCTCAGTTGAGCCTTTTGATCCCGCAGGGCGACAACCGTCCCCGCCATTGCTGCGCGCGCTGCGGCGCCGTGCACTATCAGAATCCCAAGATCGTGGTGGGTTGCATCCCGGAATGGGAGGACAAGGTCCTGCTGTGCCGGCGCGCCATCCAGCCCCGCTATGGCCTCTGGACCCTGCCGGCCGGCTTCATGGAGCAGGGCGAGACGACGTTGGCCGGGGCCGCCCGCGAGACCCTCGAGGAGGCGAACGCCCGGGTGGCGGTCGGGCCCCTCTACAGCCTCTTCAACCTTCCACACGTCGACCAGGTCTACATGCTGTTCCGCGGCAGTCTCCTGGACCTCGACTTCCACCCCGGTGAGGAGAGCCTGGAGGTTGCGCTCTTCGGGGAGGCCGAGGTGCCCTGGGACAGCCTCGCCTTCCCGGTGGTGAAGGAGACCCTGAGGCTCTATTTCCAGGATCGTGCCGCCCGGCGCGAAGGCCTGCGCCTGGGTGACATAGTGCGGGACGGGGCGGAGATGGGCCGCTACCGGGTCACCCTGTTCGGCGACTGAGTCAGCTCACCAGCCAGCGCCCGATCCGATAGCTCGCAATGGCGACGCTGGCGCAGAGGGTGACGCCCCAGGCCGTGTCCACCAGCACCACCTTCAGCGGCCAATCCGGCAGGGTCGCCATGTTGGTCAGCTCGTAGGTCATGTAGGTGAAGAAGCCAAAGAGGGCCCCATTGATCAGCGCACGCCAGGGCGAGCCCTCGGCCAGCGCCGGCACGACGGCGAAGTACAGGATGCCGCCGATGAAGATCAGATAGAAGACGACGGCGGCGGCCCAGTTGACCCCGGGGCTCAACAGGTGCCCGAGGTTGTCCCGATAGAAGCCGCGGGCAACGACCCCGAGCCACAGGAGGTCGATAGCAAAAAACACCGGCACGGTCAGGAGGTAGAGCTTGATCAGGATTGCTGGTGTCATGGGTGAAGTCCGGTTGGCGGTGGCTGACCGCGCGAGTGAAACGCCGCATGGTCCGGCCGGCGGGCTCTGGGTTACACTGACGCCCCAGCACTGGCGGTCCAGCGGTGCGGCACGCCACGGGTTCCGTGGCTCGATTTGGTCTTTTCAATGGTGCCGTATGCCCTGGAGCACAACCCCAGCGTCCCACGCTCAGGCCCTCGTAGCTCAGCTGGATAGAGCAATCGCCTCCTAAGCGATAGGTCGTGGGTTCAAATCCCGCCGAGGGCACCAATCAAAACCATCCGTCCGGTTGCTCGTCCCGCGTGTCGGGGCTGTGCGTGGGAGTGCGCGTCGCCAGCCAGCGGCGGCGTGATGAGCGGTCCACGGCGCGATGACCTAGTCGGGCTGGTCGAGCGCTTTCGATTCGCTTTCCGCGTTTGCTTCCACAGGCGGCCCTGGAGCCAGCTTCAACTGGGCTTGGCGCGTTCAAGACGCGTGAGGCCCTCCTGGACACACTGGTGATACTGCACAGTCTCCCAGTGCTCTCCTGACGCGTCGATCTCGACCGAATACCAGCGTGGCGCGATGCCCGGCGGATTCCCCGTCGTGGCGTCGCGGTAGGCGCGCAGCACCAGTCGGCCTTCGATGCGAAGGTCGCTGGAGGCCAGGCGGGTCGATTCCTCACCACTTCGGGGCATGGGTCCGTTTCCTCATCGGCTCTTGGTTCACCCAAATACAACCAGCGCGGCGCCCACTCCATCTTGAGTGAGCCCGGCTGGCGGCGGTGCCGGGCCCGTCACAGTTGGGGGGCAAGGACCGCGGGTACAGTCTGCGCCTCTCCTCGCGCGCGACACGCGTGTCCCGAAGGGACGTCAGTCCCGAGGTGCCGGCAGTCGGCGCGTCGAGCAAGGGGAGCAGAACGATGAGCGAGCGATCGACGGTTAGAAAAGGCTTTCGATGGCAGGCGTTGATGGGAGATGGGTCGCGACGGTTTGAGGCCAACGGGGCGGCCGCCCAGGGGTGTTTCGCTGTTGTCGATCCGCCCCAGGGACAGCCCTTGGGACTTCGGGCGCGGTTTTCTCGATGGAGCCTGAGGAGCCTGGGAGCGGACGGATGACCGATGAGGCCGCCGGCACAAGACCATTGCGTTTCCTCCGACCTTATGCAGTCAGGCGAGCAACATGAAGAGCGACTATACGCACCTCTCGGTCATCCTCGATCGCACCGGTTCCATGGATTCCATCCGCGACGACACCATTGGGGGCTTCAACGCCTTCCTCGAGGCACAAAAGGCCCTGCCCGGCACGGCGACTCTGACCCTGGTGCAGTTCGACTCCCAGGACCCCTATGAGGTGATCCACGACTTCAGGCCCTTGTGGGAGGTTCCGGCATTGAGGCGCTCGACCTTCGTTCCCCGGGCCGCCACGCCGTTGCTCGATGCCCTGGGACGCGGCATAAACGACCTGGATCAGCGCCTGGGCCAGTTGTGCGAAGACGCCAAGCCGGCGCGGGTCGTCCTGGTGGTGATCACCGACGGTGAGGAGAACGCCAGCCGGGAGTTCAGCCGAGCGCAGATCCAACAGATGATCAACCACAAGCAGGAGCACTCGGGCTGGCAGATCCTGTTCCTCAGCGCGGATCTCGGTGCCATCCAGGAGGCCCTGGATCGCGGTGTCTGCGAATCCCGCGTGCTGGCCTTCGACAAGAACGCCGAGGGCGTGCGTGAAGCCTGGGCCTCTTCCTCCCGAAACATCTCCGACTATCGAATGTGCCAGTCCGCGTCGATCGCGTTCAGCGACGAAGACAGGGCGCGGCAGACGCTTGAGAAGGCGCGGGGCTAGCAGCGAGACGCCGCTTGTGGCGTTTCCCGTTCGGGGCATGGATGGCCCCGCATTTTAGAGCGTCTCGAGGTGCGCTGGGGTGACTTGCAGCCGTGTACATCGCCGGTCCAGGCAGCATGGCGGCCGCGGCTCCGGTCCGCGCCGCAGCTCGAAGCGGAATGGAGATCTGGCCTTGGGTTGGGGACCCGGCCTGCCGGTCATCCTATTCAACTTCATCGATGAGCGCGGCGCCGGCCTGCGGATCCGGCTGCGGTGACGTCTTCGCCCGCTGGATCAGCTCACCGAGCACCGCGCGCAGCCGGGCGATCGCCACCCTGGGGCCGCTGAGGTCCTGGCGGATCGGCAGGAGCCGCATGGCGGTGATCTCCTCCTGTACGGCGGCGACCTCGCGGACCTTGGGGTCATAAAAGGCATCGAGCCAGGCCTCTGCCGTGTCCAGAGCGAGCCGGAACAGCGGCTCGTCGCCCCGGCGCAGGGCGAAAAGGGCGGTCTGGAGCTGCTCGCCAAGGTGTCCGGGACCGGCGCCACCGGCGAGCTCTGAGGCGGGCGCACCGGGACCGATTCCCGCCCTGCCCGGCGCGAGCCGTGTCGCCTCCATTCCCAGTCGCTGCAGTCGGTCCGCCAGCCGGATGGGGGCGTCGGCGCGGGCGGCAGCGAGTGCGTCGCGTGCCGCCGTCAGCGCCGATTCCATGGCCGGGCGCAGGGGCGAGCCGGTGACCAGGGGGGAGGCGGCGGCCCATTGCGCCACCGCATCCAGGGTCTGTGCCGCCGATTCCAGACCGCCCGGGTCGGCGAGCCCCGCCAGGCTGAGGTCCAGACGGCGGGCGAGCTCCCGGGCCTGCGTCTGCTCCTCGACGGACTCGCCGGAGGCATCGGCCACGAGGGCGAGGTGCGACCGCGCCTCTTCCAGGGCCGTGCGCTCGGCCGCCAGGGCGAGGGCCCGCGCGCGCAGGGCCTCTTCCTGCTCCTGGAGGCGGCGCTGCTGTGCGAGCAGGAGGCCCTGGGCCTGGGCAAAGTGCTCCACCATCTGCTGCTGGCGCGCCCGGGCGTGCGCGAGGGTCTGGTCCATCCGCGACATGCTGGACCTCAGGTCGCGCCAATAGAACTGGCCCAGGGCGATGCCGCCGATCACGATGAGCAGGGCCAGGGACGAAAGCAGTGCGGGGAGCCAGAGACCACGGCCCCTGGACGGGCGCTCGGCCAGTGCGGCCAGTGCCCGGGCGCGCTCGATTGCCGGGCTCGGCCGGGCCTTGCTCACCGTGTCTCCGGGACCATGGAGCCTAGGGCCTCCAGGATCGCCTCGTCCGCCGCACGCCCCGCCACCCGCACCCGCTGGAAGCCGAGACCGCGCGCGGTCTCGGCCCCACGCTCGCTGATCACCACCAGCGGGGTGCGGTGCAGTAGCGCCCGGCCCGAGTCCCCGAGGATGGACTGGAGGTTCAGAAGCACCTCATCGCTGGTGGCGGTAATCAGGTCCACCTCGTCGGGCCAGCGGCGCAACAGGCTGGCGGGGTCCAGGTCCGGGCGCACCCGCCGGTAGACCTCGGCGTAGCGGACCTCGGCGCCGCGCTCGGCCAGGGTCTCGCCCAGCAGGGCGCGTCCGCCTTCGCCGCGAAGGATCAGCACCCGTCGCCCGCTCAGCTCGGCGAGGGCGGGAAGGGCGAGGAGTCCTTCGCTGTCGAAGCGCTCCCGGGGCACCAGGTCGGGTGGGCGCCCGGAATGAGCGAGGGCGGAGGCGGTGGCGCGGCCCACAGCGGCGACCATCGACGCCCGCGCCAGGGCGCCGGCGTCCAGGCTCAGGGCCTGCTCCACCGCATTGCGGCTGACGAAGACCATCAGGTCCCAGGTCTCTGCGAGCAATGCGCGGGCCGGGCCGGGATCGGCGACCGGCTCGATCTCCATGACCGGGAAGGGGATCGCCCGCCCGCCGGCGCGCTCGATCAGGTCGCACAGGGCCCGGGCCTGAGCCGCGGGGCGTGTCACCAGGATGCCGAGTCCCGCCAGCCTTCCGGTCGCGGTCATGGCCCGACGGCTTCGCCGCCCAGTGCGGTTTCTTCGCTCCCCAATGCGGCGAGTATCTCCTCGGCGCCCTGGGCGAGCAGGTCCGCGGCGACCGCGCAGCCCACGGCCTCGGGATCGCTCGCGGGGCCCTGGGCCTGCGCGCGCAGCACCCGGGTCCCGTCCGGGGTCCCGACCAGACCGCGCAGGTGCAGGGTATCGTCGTCGACGGTCGCATGACCGGCGATGGGGACCTGGCAGCCGCCGTGCAGGCGGGCATTCATGGCGCGCTCGGCGCGCACCCGCAGGGCGGTCCCCCGATGGTGAAGGGGCGCGATCAGGGCATTCACCCGGGGGTCGTCGGCACGGCACTCAATGCCGATGGCCCCCTGGCCGATGGCGGGCAGGCTGTGCTCGGGGCTGATGCGGGCGCGGATGCGCGACTCGAAGCCAAGCCGGATCAGCCCCGCCGCCGCCAGGATGACGGCGTCATAGTCGCCCCCGTCGAGCTTGGCCAGCCGGGTGTTGACGTTGCCGCGCAGGGGCTCGATGCGCAGGTCCGGCCGGCGCGCCGCAAGCTGGCACTGGCGGCGCAGGCTCGAGGTCCCCACGCGGGACCCCGCCGGTAGCTCCTCGAGGCTCGAGAAGCGGCTCGAAACCAGGGCGTCCAGCGGGTCCTCGCGCTCCAGGATCACCGCCAGGTGCAGGCCTTCGGGGAAGTCCGCCGGCACGTCTTTCATGGAGTGCACCGCGATGTCCGCCTCACCGGCCAGCATGCCCTGCTCCAGCTCCTTGACGAAGAGCCCCTTGCCGCCCACCTTGGCCAGTGGCGCATCGAGGATGCGGTCGCCCTTGGTGGTCATGCCGATGATCTCGATGAGGAGGCCGGGATGGGCGGCTGTCAGGGCCGCGGCCGTGTGCTCCGCCTGCCACAGGGCGAGGGGGGACTTTCGGGTGGCGATACGCAGGGTCTCAGGCATGGCGAGGGTTCCGGTGGCGGGATAGGCGATGCGCGTCGATGCCTATGCTAACGGGCAGCCCAAGGCGTTGCACTGAATCGGCGCCCTTTCTTGCCGGCGCCGATTACAGGTCAACGGGGGTGTAATCGGCTTGATCCGGCCGGCCCTCGGCGTGCAGCCACAAGGGCCGCGCGCCGAAGCCCGGGTAGGCGGGCAGGGCGATCAGGGCGCTGGAGCGAGTCCCAAACCCGTCCTCCCTGTCCTGGACCATCGCGGACTCCGGACCCAGGGCCTCCGGATAACCGGGGTCCGCGAGCAGGGAGCGCCAGGAGGCCCAGTCCCCCGACCCGGGATCGGGTGCCGCCGCGGCGGCGAATCTTGGCTGGTTGGCGGCAATCCGCGGATCCGCGGTATCGTCCATCTCCCCGGCGGCGATCAGGTGCAGGCCGGGGGCGATGGGGTAGACCGCGACGGGCCCCTCGCCATCCAGCCTCAGCCAATAGGCCCGGAGCGGGTCGGCGATCAGCAGGTTGAACGGGCGGTAGGCCGCGGGGTCGATGTCGGCCAGGGCACCGGCGGCGCCGTCCGCCTCGCCGTGATCCAGTGCCTCCAGCACCAGCTCACCGCGGCTGCGTTTGCCGGCCTGGGGGCCCAGGGTGCCCGCCCGATTCATCATCGCGGCGATCACGCCGTGGTCATTGACGCCAAGCCAGCTCCCTTGCGCCCCCAGGTCGAGTCCGGCGGTGACCTCGGGCCGGTCCGCCCAGTGGCGTGCCGGCGGGCGCGCGGGCCGAGCTGCCATCTCGTCGCGGTTGGCGCCGACGAGGACGGGCCAGGGGTGTCCGGGGCGAAGCAGGGTAACCAGGGTGCACATGATGCTCGGGTCGCGGGCCGGGCCGGAAGGCTCAGAGCGACTCCGAATATTGGCGCTTGGCGGTCAGGATACGGCCGGCGACGGTCTGGTGCAGCAGCTTGAATACCTTACGTTGTGCCATCTGGTTAGCGCTCTCGGGATCGCCGATGATCTCAAGTCGCGCGAGGAAGTAGGCCAGGTCCGCCTCCAGCCTCGCGAGACGCACGCGGCGCTGCGCACGCTCCGTCGAATCCGGCCCGAGCTGTGGGTTGTGCATCCGTCAGTCCCGGAGGGGATTGGTCATTGTTTTCCGCACGACCCCGATTGTCCGGTTTCTACTTGCCCGAAACAACAGAGCCAACTCAAATTCACTGTGCTATAAACTCGCGTTATTCGCTTATAAATATTAGCGAGGCAATTCAATACTGAGTATGAGCGCAATCCTCGAACTCTTCCGCAGCTCCGGTGCCCTCTACGGCGGTAACGCCGCCTTTATCGAAGATCTGTATGAGCGCTATCTGAAGGACCCGGAGAGCGTGGACCTGGCCTGGCGTGAGCGCTTCGACGCCATGCGCCAGCCGCCGGCCAACGAGGCCGCCCCCACTGAGATCGCCCATGGTCCGGTGCGCGAGAACTTCCTGCGCCTGGCCCAGGAGAGCCGCTCGAGGGCCCGCGCCAAGGCCACGGAGCGCCTGGAGCCCGCGGCCGCGGAGCGGCAGGCGGCGGTGCTGCGCCTGATCAACGCCTATCGCTACCGGGGGCATCAGGTCGCCGACACCGATCCGATCAGGCTCCGTGAGAAGCCGAAGATCCCGGATCTGGATCCCGCCTACCACAATCTCGGGCCGGACGACATGGACCTGGTGTTCCATACCGGCTCCCTTTATGCCCCGGATCGGATGCCGTTGCGAGAGATCATCGCGATGGTGGAGCAGGTGTATTGCGGGCCCGTGGGCTCGGAGTACATGCACATCACCAACACCCAGGAGAAGCGCTGGATCCAGAAGCGTCTGGAAGGCTACCGGGTCACCCCCGAACTGGAGACCGCGGACCGCCGCTGGCTGCTGTCACTGCTGACGGCCGCCGAGGGGATCGAGAAGTACCTGCACCAACGCTACGTGGGTCAGAAGCGGTTCTCGCTCGAAGGCGCCGAGGCCGTGATCCCCCTGCTCGACGAGCTGATCCAGCGGGCCGGCCGCAAGGGTCAGAAGGAGGCGGTCATTGGCATGGCCCATCGCGGACGCCTCAATGTGCTGACCAATATCTTCGGCAAGCCCCCCCAGGAGATGTTCGACGAGTTCGAGGGCCGGGTGCACCAGGAGTGGCGCAAACAGGCCGGCGACGTGAAGTACCACATGGGCTTCTCCACCGACGTGGACACCCCCGGGGGGATCGTCCACCTGGTGCTGGGATTCAACCCCTCCCATCTCGAGATCATCAACCCAGTCGTCGAAGGCTCGGTACGCGCCCGCCAGCGCCGCCGCCGCGACCACACCGGCGACCTGGTGCTGCCGGTGCTCATCCACGGCGACGCCGCCTTCGCCGGCCAGGGCGTCGTGATGGAGACCCTGCAGCTCTCCCAGACGCGCAGCTACTCCACCGGCGGCACCGTCCACATCGTCATCAACAACCAGATCGGCTTCACCACCAGTCATCCGCTGGACGCCCGCTCGACCCTGTATTGCACCGACGTCTCCAAGATGGTGCAGGCGCCGGCGTTCCATGTGAACGGAGACGACCCGGAGGCGGTGGTCTTCGTCACCCGCATGGCGCTGGACTTCCGCAACCAGTTCCACAAGGACGTGATCATCGACTTGATGTGTTATCGGCGCCTGGGGCACAACGAGGCCGACGAGCCCTCGGTCACCCAGCCGATGATGTACAAGAAGATATCCAACCGACCCACCTCCAGGGCGGTCTACGCGGAGCGCCTCCAGGCCGCGGGCGTGCTCGGCAAGGAGGAGGCCGACGCCATGGTGGAGGACTATCGCCGCTCGATCGAGCACGGGATCGTGGTGGCGCGTCCGGTGCTTTGCGGCCTGGATAGCGCCTACCGAGCGGACTGGACCAAGTGCCGGAACACCGAATGGGATCAGGACGTGGATACCGGGGTGCCGATGGAGCGGCTCAAGTCCCTGGCGGAGGCCATGCTGAGGCTGCCCGAGGGCTTCGAGATGCACCCGCGGGTAGAGAAGGTGTGGGAGGAGCGGCGCAAGATGGCCCAGGGGGGCCAACTCGTCAATTGGGGCTTCGCCGAAAACCTCGCCTACGCCACCCTGGTGGACGCCGGAATCCCGGTGCGTCTGTCCGGCCAGGACGTCGGGCGCGGCACCTTCGTCCACCGCCACGCCAAGATCCACGATCAGGCCACCGGAGAGGCCTATACCCCGCTGCAGCACATCGGGGAGCACCAGGGGGCCTTCATCGCCATCGACTCGATCCTCTCGGAGGAGGCGGTGCTCGGATACGAGTACGGCTTCTCCACCGCGGAGCCCAACGCCCTCACCCTGTGGGAGGCCCAGTTCGGGGACTTTGCCAATGGGGCCCAGGTGGTGATCGACCAGTTCATCACCTCCGGCGGCACCAAGTGGGGGCTCTGCTGCGGGCTGGTGATGCTGTTGCCCCACGGGTTGGAGGGTCAGGGTGCCGAGCATTCCTCGGCGCGGCTGGAGCGCTACCTGCAGCTCTGTTCCGAGCACAACATCCAGGTCTGTGTGCCCACCACCCCCGCGCAGATGTTCCACCTGATCCGCCGCCAGATGGTCCGCGATTACCGCAAGCCCCTGGTGGTGATGACCCCGAAGAGCCTGCTGCGGCACCGCCTGGCGGTGTCGTCCCTCGACGAGCTGTTGGCGGGCCAGTTCCAGAACGTGATCCCCGAGATCGACCCCGTCGATCCGGCCGTGGTCGAGCGAGTCATCTTCTGCAGCGGCAAGGTCTATTTCGACCTGCTGGAGGCGCGGCGCGCACGCAACCTGACCAACGCGGCCATCATCCGCATCGAGCAGCTCTACCCCTTCCCCAAGGACGAGTTCACGGCCGTGCTTGCCCAGTATCCGGACACCGAGGAGGTCATCTGGTGCCAGGAGGAGGCCCAGAACCAGGGCGCCTGGGACCAGATCAAGCACCGTTTCCACAATCTCATCCAGGAGGGCCGGCGACCCTACTACGTGGGCCGCCCATCCTCCGCGGCCCCGGCCGTGGGGCATCGCGCAATCCACCTTGAGCAGCACGAGCGGCTGATCGACGAGGCGCTTTCTGGCCGCTTCAATCCGAGCATGAATAAAAGGATTCCTCAACAATGAGCAGCGAAGTCCGCGTTCCCCCGCTTCCCGAATCCGTCGCCGACGCCACCGTGCTGGCGTGGCACAAGCAACCGGGCGAGACGGTGAAGAAAGACGAGAACCTGGTGGACCTGGAGACGGACAAGGTGGTGCTGGAGGTGCCGGCAACCGCCGACGGCGTGCTCGGCGCCATCGATGCACCGGTAGGCACCGTCGTGACCTCGGCCAGTGTGTTGGCACGGATCGAGCCGGCGTCAGCCGCATCGAAGCCGGGGGCCGGCTCCGAGGCCGCCGGGGCGGGTGATCGCCCCGGGGGCGGCGCTCCCGCGGGCGGCAGCCCCTCCGGCACCGGGGAACCCTTGGTGGCCCCGGCCGCGCGCCGGCTGGTCAAGGAGATGAGACTGGATCCGGCCCAGATCCCGGGGACCGGCAAGGACGGCCGGGTGCAGAAGGCGGATGTCGTCGCCTACCTGGACGAGCGCGAGCGCTCCGCACCGGAGCTGGACCCGGAGGCGGCCAGGGCGGCGGCGGCGCCCGAGCCCACACTCGAGACGCCCGCCCCCAGCCTGAGCGGCGAGGCCGGTCGTCCGGAGCAGCGGGTGCCCATGACGCGATTGCGGGCGCGGGTGGCGGAGCGCCTGGTGCAGGCCCAGCAGAACGCCGCCATGCTGACCACCTTCAACGAGGTGAACCTGAAGGCGGTGATGGAGCTGCGCGCCCGCTACAAGGACCAGTTCGAGAAGACCCACGGAGTGCGCCTCGGCTTCATGTCCTTCTTCGTCAAGGCGGCCGTCGAGGCCCTGCAGCGCTTCCCGGTCATCAACGCCTCGGTCGACGGCAACGACATCATCTACCACGGCTACTACGACATCGGCATCGCGGTGAGCTCACCGCGCGGGCTGGTGGTGCCCATACTGCGCAACTGCGACCAGCTCAGCATGGCGGACGTCGAGCAGGGCATCGTGGACTTCGGCCGCAAGTCCAAGGACGGGACCCTGAGCTTCGAGGAGCTGACCGGGGGGACCTTCTCGATCACCAACGGCGGCGTCTTTGGATCACTCCTCTCCACCCCCATTCTCAACCCGCCCCAGAGTGCCATCCTCGGAATGCACAAGACGCAGGAGCGCCCGGTGGCGGACAAGGGTCAGATCATCATCGCCCCCATGATGTATCTGGCGCTGACCTACGACCACCGCATCATCGACGGTCGCGAGGCGGTCCAGTTCCTGGTGACCATCAAGGAGACCCTGGAGGATCCGGCCCGGCTGCTGCTGCGGATCTAGATAGATGCCGATCAGATGCCGTCTGGGCATCTTATCGGCTCGCGATCTCGCGAGGGGCGAGTCTCAGACCTCCATTGTCTGGTCGCAAACGCGCCTGGCAATGGCGGCCTCGCTGGGGCAAAACACCAAACCACCACCTGGAGATACCCAAAATGAACAAGCTCATACTGCTCACGCTGCTGGCCCTCGCCGTCGGTGCCGCCCAGTCGGACGACCGCTATGGGAAGCAGAAGGTCGTCTATCACCTGAACATGGATGACGCCAAAACCCAGGGCGCCGCGCTCGCGAACATCCAGAATCACATCAATGCGGTGGGCAAGGACAACATCGAGGTCAAGGTGGTGATGCACGGCGATGGGATCTCCCTGCTCCTGGAGCCCGATGCGCTGCAGGGGACCAAGATGAAGGCGGCCAATGCGACGCCCGAGATGGAGGCCAAGATCTCGGGCCTGAAAGACCAGGGCGTGGAGTTCGAGGTCTGCGCCAATACCCTGAAGGGCAGAAACGTTGCCTCCGATGCGCTGTTCGACGTCGAGGAGGCGGACATAGTCCCGAGCGGCGTCGCCGAGATCTCGCGCCTCCAGCAGATGGGCTACACCTACATCAAGCCCTGACGGGATCAAGCGCGTGGGAGCGCCACGCCGGCGTGACCGCGGCGCCGACCTGGTCCGCCGAAGCGACAATAGCTGCTACCGGATGGATCAGGTCCCGAAATCCCCATTTCGGACCCCAGGAATCTGGCCACGTGATGTCGCTGGAGCCGCTCGAGCTTGAGTGCCTGGCCTGGATCGCGGGGGTATACGGTGAGCGGCCCTGGACCGGCGAGGATGCGGTCATCCGGCGGCTGCTGGCCTCGGGTCTGGTCGAGGAGACCATCCAGGTCGACGTCATGCTGCCCGCGCTCAGGCGGTCACTGCGCCTCACCGCGGCCGGTCAGGCGGCCCTAGAAGCGGGCTGACGTCGGGATGGCGACCCATAAGGAGCCCTGATGGAACGATCTGTCGTCAACCTGCTGCTGGTCACCAACGTTCTGTTTTTCCTCGCGGAGGCGGCGAATGCCGCACCGCTGGTCCAGTGGCTCGCCCTCTGGCCCTATGGCCTGATCGCCCCAGCGGATGCCCAGGGCGGAACCTATCCCTTCTGGTTCTGGCAGATCATCAGCTATGCATTCCTGCATGGCAGCTTCCTGCACCTCTTTCTCAATATGTACGCCCTCTGGCTGTTCGGCAGCCGGCTGGAGGCGTTGTGGGGCGCGAGCCGTTTTGCGGTTTATTACTTCAGCTGCGTCATCGGCGCGGCCCTGGTCCAACTGGTCGTCTCGGCGATCGCCATCGCCCAGGGCGCCCCGGCCTACCCGGTGCTCGGCGCCTCGGGCGGAGTCTTCGGCCTGCTGCTGGCATTCGGGGTGCTGTTTCCGAATACGCAGCTGATGCTGCTATTCCCCCCCATTCCCATCAAGGCCAAGTGGTTCGTCATCGGCTACGGGGCCATCGAGCTCTTCGCTGGTGTCACGGGGACCGTGGAAGGGGTCGCGCACTTTGCCCATCTCGGCGGCATGCTGACCGGATGGCTGCTGCTCCTCTACTGGCGCGGCGGGCGGCGCCGCCGCTGATCCGGGCCCGCCGCGGCCCTTAATCCTGCCGGAGAAACCTGATGCAGATCGATACCCTTCTCGTCTCGCCGATCATTGCCCTGGTCGCGGGCGTCGCCATCCTGATCTGGCCGCGCCTGCTCAACATCATCGTCGCCCTCTACCTCATCCTCATCGGGTTGATCGGGCTGGGCGCACGGTTCTGAGCTCTGAAAGCGGGCGGGCAATCGGGGGCCCGGAAGGGCCAATCGTGCGCCCGCATCAGCCGCTTTCTGCTGTGCCCGCGCGATCGAGCAGGATCTTCACCTGCTCAAGCATGGGGCCCAGTGCCGCCGCGGCGGCGGGGCTGAGGCTATAGCTGGCATAGTCGAAGGAGGCGCCGGCTGCGGTGATCAGCCAGGCCCTGGGCTCCCAGAGGTAGAGCGTCTGGCACCAGGCGAGCAGCTCGCGCGGGTCGAGGAAATGGGCCATGGTGGAGACCGCGCCGGGATCGGGTCGGAGCTCCCGCACCCGCACCTCTCCCGGTGGCCCGTCTGCCGCGGCGTCGAGAAAGATCACGCGGTCCGCGGCGGCGATGTCCTCCACCAGCTCGGCGGTCAGCACGTGGCGTGAGATCACCCGCACACCCTGCGGCAGCTCCTGGGCCTGGAGGGCATCCGCCGCCAGGGGCCCGATGGCGTCGTCGCCCCGGATGGGGCTGCCGTAGCCGATGATCAGGGTGCTGGTGCCCTGTAGGTCGGACTTCAGTCCGACCGGGGGCTCGCGGGCGTCTGCAGGCTTCGCCGTCGGGCTGAAGCCCGACTGACAGGAGCTTGTCGTCTCAGTCACGGGTTAGGCGGTCCAGGGTCTGGCCGGAGGCGTCCTCGAGCTCGATCATCATCGGCATCTGACCGAAGGCGTGAGAGGCGCAGGAGAGACAGGGGTCGTAGCAGCGGATCACCGCCTCCACCCGATTGAGCATGCCCTCCTGGAGCTTGTTACCGTCCACGTAGGCATCCGCCACCTGGCGGATGGACTGGTTCATGGCCAGGTTGTTGTGGCCGGTGGCGATGATCAGGTTGACCCAGGTGATGAGCCCGTCGTCGTCGATGCGGTAGTGGTGCATCAGGGTGCCGCGCGGTGCCTCGGCGATGCCGATGCCCTCGTAACGGTTGCTGCGCGCCCGGGCGCGCACCCGGGCATCCAGGATGGTCGGGTCCTTGAGGAGCCGTTCCATCTGCTCGAGCGCGTAGATGATCTCCACCAGCCGGGCATAGTGATAGTGGAAGCTGCTGGCGATGGGGCCAGATTCCTGCAGCATGCGGAACTCGGCCAGCGCCACGTCGGCGAAGGGCGTCCCGCAGGCCTCGGCATTATTGAGCCTCGCCAGGGGTCCGACCCGATAGATCCCCTTCGGGTAGCCCATGGGCTTGTAATAGGGGAACTTCATGTAGCTGAAGTCCTCGGCGGCCTCGCCCACCAGGCGCTCGTACTCGACCGCGGGCACCATGTCCTCGACGATGCGGCCCTGGGCGTCCTTGATGCGCAGGAAGCCGTCGTAGTGCTCCAGGTTGCCCTTGGGCGTCACCAGACTGAGGAACAGGGTCGGCTGGGTGCCGAAGTTGGCGGCCTCGTCCTTGAACCTGGGGACCAGGGTCTTGAAGAAGGCATAGGTGCGCTTGGCGATCTCCAGCCCCTCGGGCAGGAGCTTGAGCATGAGCTCCCGCTTCTCCGGAGTCAGGGGCTCGTTGACGCCGCCCGGCACCACCCAGGTGGGGTGGATCTTCTTGCCCCCCAGGGTCTCGATGATCGTCTGGCCGATCTGGCGCAGGCGGATCCCGTCCCTGGCCAGCGCCGGGTCCTGGCGCATGACCCCGAAGATGTTGCGCGTTGCGGGGTCGGAGTCCCAGCCGAGCAGCAGATCGGGCGAGGACAGATGGAAGAAGGATAGGGCGTGGGACTGGGTGAGCTGGGCCAGGTTCATGACCCGGCGCAGCTTCTCCGCGGTCGGCGGGATGCTCACCGAGAGCAGGTGGTCGCAGGCCTTGTTGGAGGCCAGGATGTGGCTCACCGGGCAGATGCCGCAGGTGCGGGCGGTCAGCGCCGGCATCTCGCGGTAGGGCCGGCCCTCGCAGAACTTCTCGAAGCCACGGAACTGGGTGAGGTGGAACTTGGCGTCCTGCACCTCGCCGGCATCGCCGAGCTGGATGGTGATGCGAGCGTGGCCCTCGATGCGGGTGACCGGATCGATACTGATGGTGCGGCTCATGGTGTCGGTACCCTTTGAAACACTGGGTTTGGGCTGAAGGCGGCCGGGGCAGTGCCCTCGCTAGGTGGCATTCGGGCGGGAATCGGCTGCCTGCTCGTTGGCCAGCGCCCTGGCGGTGATCTCGTGGTAGAGGTGGGTCATCCTGGCACCAATGGACTGGAGCTCGGGGTGGCGGTCATAGAGGGGCTTGACGTACTCGGCATCGGCAAAGACCTGCTCCAGAAAGGCAAGATCGAACTCATCCAGGGTGCCGCCCGCATCGACCTTCGCCTTTATATCCAGGGCGCGAGGCAGGCGCTGGGTGCGCATGCGCTCGAGCAGCGCGACGATCAGTGCATCATCGGTGTGGTCCGGGGTCATGGCGTGGGTTCTTGGCTGGTGCCACGGTTATTGCAGTGAATGAAGGTCTGGATGATCTCGGGCGTCCTGAAGCCACCGGGCTCCACCCGGTAGGGGCTGAGCTGGGCGCCGGTGCCGAGGATCTGCAGGGGTGCGCTGTCCTGCACCTTGCCCGCCGCCCCCAGCACGTGGATATCCTGGACCTTGCCCAGGTCCAGGTAGGTGATGCGGACCACCTTGTCCTTGACCGGCTCCCAGGTCTCCAGCACGCAGCCGTGGATGGCGTGCAGGCTCGCGGCCGCCGCCGGCTGTGCCAGCAGGGGCAGGAGGAGGCTGGCCCCCAGGGCGGTGCGGCTCATTGGGCGTCCACCTCGGCGGCGAGCCCCTGGGATGCATGGACGATCCGCAGTCTTCGTACCAGCTTCGCATCGGCCGGATCGAGTGCGGCACTCACATGGAGCCGGGCGCCAGGCACGATCTGGCTCGCCCGTTCCAGCCGCAGTGGCTGGGTTTGCCCCGTGTCCCCGTCGCCACGATCGGCCGTCAGGGTCACAGGGACGGGTGCGCCCCGGGCCTTGGACGCCCAGTGGTCCGCGTCGGGTACCGGGGCGACCACGTCCAGCAGCAGGTCCACCCGGCCTGTCTTGCGGTCGAAGCTGCGCTGCAGGACGTTGAAAGGTGTCTCCTCGATATAGGCGTCGAATTCCCAGACGGCCTCACCCTCCCGGGTGGCCGCGCCGCCGCTCCCCGGGCCCATCTCCTTGAGCACCGTCTCCAGTGCCTGCACCCGCCGCGTCAGCGCCTCCAGGCGGACCTCGAGCCCCTCGAGCCGGGTGGCCGCATCGATGCCTTCGTCACCCTGCGCGGCCCCCGCCGTCAGGGCCAGACAGCCTGCGGCGAACGCGACGATCGACCTAGGCGCCAAAGCGGGTCACCTCGCTCGGGTCTGGGGTGCGGCCCTCGATCAGCTCGTTCAGGACGTACCAGATGGCGTCAGCGCTCGGGGGGCAGCCGGGAACGAAGACGTCGACCTCCACGCAGCCGTGGACGGGTCGGACCTTGGGCAGCAGGGCCGGCACCCCGATGGTCGGGATCACCGGGTGCTCGGTGACGTTGTCGCGATAGGAGCGGTCCATGACGGCGCTCAGCTTGAACTGGTTGCGCATGGCCGGGACGTTCCCGTTGACCGCGCAATCTCCGAGGCTGATCAGCAGCGTGCAGTGCTTGCGAAACTCGGTGGCCTTGTGCAGGTCCTCCTCCGATCCGACCGATCCCTCGAGGATGCCCACGTCCACCCGGTCGGGTAGTGACTTGGCGTCCACCAGGGGGCTGTAGACGATGTCCACCTTCTGGACCAGCTCGACCAGGCGTTCATCCATGTCGAGGAATGACATGTGACAGCCGGAGCAGCCGTCCAGCCAGCCGGTGGCGACGGTGATGCGCGCTGGGCCTGGGGCGGCTGTGGTCATTGGGCGTGCCTCCGTCGGGCCAGAATGGGCAGGAAGTGTTGATCTTTGACCATCTCGCCCACCGAAGTGCCCTGGCGCACCAGGGCGCCGGTGGGGCAGACCTGGACGCACTTGCCGCAACTGGTACAGGTCTCGCTCTCCCCCCAGGGGCGGGCCAGATCGGTGATCACCAGGCAATCACTGCCGCGGCCCATGACGTCCCAGGTATGGGCACCCTCAATCTCGTCGCAGACGCGCACGCAGCGGGTGCAGAGCACGCAGCGGTTGTGGTCCAGACGGAACATCTCATGGGAGCTGTCCACGTCGTAGCGCGCCTGACGGTAAGGCACCCGCACGTGGTCCACGCCGCAGCGCTGGGCCAGGGTCTGGAGCTCACAGTGTCCATTGGAGACACAGACCGAGCAGATGTGGTTGCGCTCGGCGAACAGCAACTCCACGATGGTGCGCCGGTAGCGCTGCAGCCGCTCGGTGTTGGTCTGCACATCCATGCCCTCCGCCACCCGGGTGGAGCAGGCGGCGACCAGCCGGCCCTGGCCGGCGACCTCCACCACGCACAGCCGGCAGGCGCCCCAGACACTGAGACCGTCCAGATAGCAGAGGCTCGGGATGGGAATCTGGTTCTCCCGGCACACCTCGATGAGGGTTTCGTCCTCACGGGCGGAGAGATCCTGACCGTCGATCCTGAGGGTGACGACGCGGACATTCGGCTGGGGGGCGGGTAGAGGCATGAGGTGCTCTCAAGGCGATGGTAGAGACCAGTGATGCGTGTGAGGTCAATCTCAACCAGAGTGTCCGGCTTCCTGATCGTCCCGGCGGCGCGCGCTCAACCAGCGTTTCAGCGAGCTCGCGCTTTCCCGGGACGCCCGGCCGGCGAGTAAGCCCTCGACACTGACGTCCTCGTCCAACTGGGGCCAATGGATTCCCTGGCCTCTTCCCACCAGTTGCCAGTCGTCCCGTTCGGCTTGGCGCGCATCCAACAGCCGAGGAAACGAGGATGTCGGCACCGAAATGGTGCGGCCGTCACTGAGCTCTACCGTCAGGGAGATGGCATCGGCGCTGACGGACTCGGCTAATGGTGCCCGCAGCTCAATCGCGGAAGTACTCATTCCATGCCTCGATCAGTTCTTGTTGGTTCGCCTTGACCAGTTGTTCGATCTTTGAAAGTCGTGACGACGAAAACCTTCACTCAACTGCAGGCGCACTGGGCTAATCCAGAACTTGGCGACACTCTCGTCGCGCTCTACATGAACATGCACCGGCTCGTCCTCGTCCGCAGCATAGAAAAAGAACCTGTAGGGTCCGCTGCGAAGTACCGTGGGCATGTCTGTTGGGATCGCGGGTGTCGGAGCGGGCCCTACTTGACGCCCAGCTTCCCCTGATACTCGTCGCGGAAGTAGCGCAGGGTCGAGAGCACCGGATTGGGCGCCGTCTGCCCGAGCCCGCACAGGCTGGTGGCCTGGACCACCTCGCACAGCCCTTCCAGCAGGGCCAGCTCGCGGTGGCTGCCCTGGCCCTTGGCGATCTTGTCCAGGAGCCCGTGCATCTGCTGGGTTCCGGCCCGGCAGGGGATGCACTTGCCGCAGGACTCGGTCATGCAGAACTCCATGAAATAGCGGGCGACATCGACCATGTCGGAGCTCTCATCCATGACGATCATGCCGCCCGAGCCCATCATGGTGCCCAATGTCTTGAGGCTGTCGTAGTCCACCGGGATGTCGAGGTGCTGCTCGGGGATGCAACCCCCCGAAGGTCCGCCGGTCTGGACCGCCTTGAACGCCTTGCCACCGGGGATGCCGCCGCCGATGACCTCGATGATATCCCGCAGGCTGGTGCCCATGGGGACCTCGATCAGCCCCGTATTCTGGATGGTCCCAGCCAGGGCAAACACCTTGGTGCCTTTGGATCTTTCGGTGCCGATGGAGGCAAACCAGTCGCCCCCCTCGCGAACGATGGGGGCAATGTTGGCGAAGGTCTCAACGTTGTTGATGAGGGTGGGGTAGCCCCAGAGTCCGGCCTCGGCGGGGTAGGGCGGCCGCGGCCGCGGCTGGCCGCGCAGGCCCTCGATCGAGGCCATGAGGGCGGTCTCCTCGCCGCACACGAAGGCCCCGGCCCCAAGGCGGATTTCCAGCTCGAAGCTGAACTGGGTCTCGGCGATCTTGTTGCCCAGGAAGCCCGAGCGCCTGGCCTTGCGGATGGCGGTGGTGAGCCGCTCCACCGCCAGCGGGTACTCGGCGCGGACATAGACATAACCCTTGGTGGCGCCGATGGCGTAGGCGGCAATGGCCATGCCCTCCAGCACCCGATGGGGGTCAGACTCCAGGATGGCCCGATCCATGAAGGCGCCGGGGTCGCCCTCGTCCGCGTTGCAGATGACATATTTCTGATCCGCCGGCATCTTGGCGACCGTCGACCACTTGAGGCCCGTCGGATAGCCGCCGCCGCCCCTGCCGCGCAGACCGCTCGCCGTGACCTCGCGCAGCACGTCCGCGGGCGTCATCTCGCTGAGTGCCCGCACCAGGGCCGAGTAGCCGCCAGCGGCGACATAGCCCTTGAAGCTGTCCGGGTCGATGATGCCGGAGTTCTCCAGCACGATACGCTGCTGGCGGGCGAAGAAGGGCTGGTCCGTGGGGCAACGCAGTCGTTCCACCGGGGCCCCGCAGACGCTCCCCATGATGTCGGCGGCGTCCTCGGGCTTGACGTCGCGATAGAGCGTCGACTCCGCCAGCTTGCAGTCCTTATCCGCGACCGCGACCAGTGGCCCGGCAGAGCACAGGCCCATGCAACCGACCCCTTTGACCCTGCAGGTGCCGTCGCCATCCCCGCAGGCCTGGGTCAGGGCATCGAAGACCGGGGCCGCCCCGGAGGACTGACAACTGGCGGCCATGCAGACCCGCACCTCGCGCTCGATTGCCGCCTCCTCGGCACGGTATTGCTCCGCGAGGTCGTCCAGGTCGTCCAGGTTCATGACAGCTCCTCGAGCTTGGCGATCAGGTTGTCGGCGGTCTGCTTGCCGAGCACATCCCCGTCCACTACCACCGCCGGGGCCAGGCCGCAGGCGCCCACGCAGCGGGCGCTGAGCACGGACAGGTTGTCGTCCTCCGTGGTCTCGCCGGGGATGACGCCGAAGCGTTGCTCGATCCCTTCCACCAGGGCTCCAGCCCCTTTGATGTAGCAGGCCGTGCCGGTGCACACCACGCAGGCGTGGCGACCCTTCGGCTTGAGCATGAACAGGTGGTAGAAGGTCGCGACCCCGAAGACCTTGGACAGGGGCAGGTCCAGTGATGCGGCGACGAAGCGCATCGAGGGCTCGTCCAGAAATCCGAAGGAGTCCTGGACGCTGTGCAGGGTCTCGATCAGCGCGTGACCGGCATAGCCGTTGCGGCGCATGGTGGCGTTGACCAGCTTCCAGCGCTTGTCATCGCTCGGCAGGGCGGGCCGGGATTGCTGCAAGGTCATGTCCCCTCCGGGAGGCGAGGCGTCGATGCATCATCGGGGTGCGCAACAGGCACCGGGCAAGGCCGGCGCACTGGGGCAGAGACTAGCGCGCCGCGGTGGGGCAGGTCCAGCCGCTTTGGCGGCTCTGAAGGCTCACCGCCGCGGAGCATCTGGCGGCAGAAGGCCGGCATGAGGCGCTGGAGGTTTTGCGGCGGATAAAGAAACCCCGAAGTCCGGGGGGACGGACTTCGGGGTAATCGCTTCCCCGGCTTGGGGCTGCCGGAGATGGAGCCGCAGTGGGGGGGTTCGCGGCTCCGAGCAGTGTGATGCTCGCGAGTTATGAGTCCCGGGCGGAAAAAAAGTTCCTACCGTTTCGGTGGGTCCGCCGGTCAGTGGGCCTGATCCCAGTTCTCCCCGACGCCGATGTCCACCTCCAGCGGCACGGCGAGTGCCGCGGCGCCTTCCATGCGGGCGCGAATCTCACCGGCGGCCGACTCAAGCGCGTGCTCCGCCACCTCGAACACCAGCTCGTCGTGGACCTGCATGATCATGCGCACCGGCGGCTGCTCCTCCTCGATCCAGCGGTCGACCGTGATCATGGCGCGCTTGATGATGTCGGCGGCGCTGCCCTGCATGGGGGCATTGATGGCCGTGCGCTCCGCCCCGGCGCGCCGGCCTCGGTTGCTGTGGTCGATGTCGGTGAGATAGAGCCGGCGCCCGAACAGGGTCTCCACGTATTTGTCCTGACGGGCCTGGAGGCGGATTCGGTCCATGAAGGCGCGCACCCCCGGGTAACGCTCGAAGTAGAGGTCCACGTAGTCCTGCGCGACGCGGCGCTCGACGCCGAGCTGGCGCGCCAGGCCGAAGGCCGACATGCCGTAGATGAGCCCGAAATTGATCGCCTTGGCGGAGCGGCGCTGCTCGGCGGTGACCTCCTTGGGCGGCAGGCCCAGGATCTCGGCGGCGGTGGTCCGGTGAATGTCCTGCCCGTTGGCGAATGCGGCAAGGAGGCGCTCGTCGCCCGACAGGTGCGCCATGATCCGCAGCTCGATCTGGGAGTAGTCCGCGGCCAGGATGCGGTGCCCCGGCCCGGCGACGAAGGCGCGGCGGATGCGCCGGCCCTCTTCGGTGCGCACCGGGATGTTCTGTAGGTTGGGGTCGGAGGAGGAGAGGCGGCCGGTGGCGGCGACCGCCTGCTGATAGCAGGTGTGGACCCGGCCGGTAACCGGATTGATCATCCGTGGCAGCTTCTCGGTATAGGTGGAGCGCAGCTTGGCGAGCGCGCGGTGCTCGAGGAGCAGGCGCGGCAGGGCATGCCCGTCCTCCGCGAGACGTTCCAGCACCGACTCCGAGGTCGAGGGCACGCCGGTGGGTGTCTTGGTGGTGACCGGCAGCCCGAGCTCGGTGAAGAGGATCTCGCAGATCTGTTTGGGCGAGCCCAGGTTGAAGCGCCGGCCCGCGCTCTCGCAGGCCTGCTGCTCGAGCTCGTGAATGCGCTGGGCCAGCTCCCGGCTCTGCTCGCCGAGTAGACCGGGGTCGATGAGCACCCCGGTGCGCTCCATGCGCGAGAGGACCGGCACCAGCGGGACCTCGATCTCGCGGTAGAGGCGGGCGAGATCGCCGGTGCCCTCCAGCCGGGGCCACAGGGTACCGTGCAGGCGCAGGGTCACGTCGGCATCCTCGGCGGCGTAATGGGCCGCCGGCTCCAGATCGATCTGATCGAAGGTCAGCTGCTTCGCGCCCTTGCCCGCGATGTCCTCGAAATGGACGGTGTTGTAGCCCAGGTACTTCTTGGCCAGGGCGTCCATGTCGTGGCGGGTGGCGGTGCTCTCGAGCACATAGCTCTCGAGCATGGTGTCGTGGGCGATACCACGCAGGCTGAGCCCATGACGGGCGAGCACGCTCATGTCGTACTTGAGGTTCTGTCCGACCTTGGGCCGATCCGGGTCCTCGAGCAGTGGGCGCAACCGCTCCAGCACCAGTTCCCGGCTGAGCTGCTCGGGTGCGCCGGGATAGCGGTGCGCCACCGGCACATAGGCGGCGTGTCCGGGCTCGACGGCGAAGGAAAGGCCCACCAACTCGGCGCTCATGTAGTCGAGGCTCGTGGTCTCGGTGTCGAAGGCAAACAGATCGGCGGTCTCGAGGCGGCGGACCCAGTCGAGTAGATCGCTCTGCGTGAGGATCAGATCGTATCGCGCCGGGTTCTCGACCGGTGTGGGCTGACTCACCGGCTCCGCGCCGTCGTTCGCGGCCTCGTCCAGGGTCGCCAACAGCCTTCTGGACTCGATACGCTGATACCAGCCGTGGAGGGTCTCGATGTCGGGAGCCTGGGGCCCGAGATCGGTGGGGCCGAATTCCAGCTCCAGATCGCGACGGATGGTGGTCAGCTCGCGCGACAGGGGGAGCTGACCCAGGACGTCCCTCAGGTTCTCGCCCACCTTGCCCGGGATGCGGTCCGCATTGGCGATGACCCCGTCCAGATCCCCGTATTCGGTGATCCACTTGGCGGCGGTCTTGGGGCCGCACTTCGCCACCCCCGGGACATTGTCCACCGAGTCGCCCATCAGGCTCAGGTAGTCGACGATGCGCTCCGGGGGCACCCCGAATTTGGCAATGACGCCCTCGCGATCGAGCACCTTGTCGGTCATGGTGTTGACCAGGGTCACGTGGTCGCCGACCAGTTGGGCCATGTCCTTGTCTCCGGTGGAGACCAGGGTGTTGAGGCCCTCGGCCGCCGCCCGCGTGGCCAGGGTGCCGATCACGTCGTCGGCCTCCACGTCCGGAACGGCCAGCAGGGGCAGCCCCATGGCGCGGACGATCTCCTGCAGGGGCGCCATCTGCTCGCGCAGATCCTCAGGCATCGCCGGGCGATTGGCTTTGTAGGCGGGATAGATGGCGTCGCGGAAGGTCTTGCCCGGGGCGTCGAAGACCACGCCGATGTAGGTGGGGCGATGGGTCTCGATGAGCTTGCGCAGCATGGCGAGCACTCCCACCAGGGCACCGGTGGCCTCTCCCCGGGAATTGGTGAGCTTGGGGAGCGCGTGGTAGGCGCGGAACAGGTAGCCGGAAGCGTCGACCAGGATCAGTGGGTACTTGTCTGCCATGGGCCGTCTCTAGGGAATTTGGGCCCAACGGTAGCATGGCTCACCGCGGTGACCCAGTCGGCCCCCGGGATTCAGAACCCCGGCACCGCGACTGTTTCGGTCGAAGACAGCATCTGCTCTTGGGCCCTGCCGGTGATGTGCAGGGCCAGGGGCGGCATCTCGCGGTAGAGGATCGACAGCGGCGGGCGCTCGCTCAGGGTCAGGATACGGGTGCCGGACGGGTAGATCAGGTGGTAGGTCTGGAACAGATGCAAGGGGCCCGTCCCGGTCAGCAACTGCAGGAGCCGCGACCTTGGCAGCTCCACGGACCGCTCGGAGAAGTCGATACGGATACCGCCCACGGCGATCGCGGCCTCGTCCAGGGTCACCGGCGGCGGCTCCTGTCCGTGCCGGGCCAGGACCTCCGCGAAGAGACGCCGGCGCACGCCCGGCTCCAGGATGATGCCGATCTGCTGCTCCCCGAGCAGCCAGCGCAGCGCGTTGACCGGGTCCTCGACGCGCTGATGCTCCCCGAATGCCTGGGCCCAACCGTGGAAATAGGCCGCGTAACGTCGGATGGCTCCATTCGCGGGCATGAGGGCTCGGCGGGTCGGCTGCTTGAGTGATTTTGAGTATGCAGCCTGCAAGCGCGAAAGTCGCCGGCACGGGGCCGCCCCGCAAGAGCAGGCGAGAGGCCCGTCACAGGAGTCGCTCGCCTGATCGCCTCGGCAGAGGGTCGGCGCGGCCCGCGCAAAACAAAAGGCCGCCCCAAAAAGAAGTGGGAGCGGCCCGTCGAAGGAGGAGTGGATGGTTCCGGGGAAGAAGGCTATCAGCCGTTCGGCGGCCTGTACTTGCGAATTCTCAACCGCCCCCGGACGCCATGGCGATCGTCAGCGCAAGCCTGACGGGCAATGCCGTCGACACCGCTCAGGAACGAGCGCCCATCTCAAGGGTGACGCCGTTGTTTCTGAGCCGTTCCTCAGGCTGCTTTTCCCTCGGACAGGCCCAGATCCTGCCAGAGTCCCATGGTCGGCACCGCCTGATTCATGGTGTAGAAATGCAGCCCGGGCACGCCGCCCTCCAACAAGTGCCGGCACAGGCGCAGCACCACCTCGTGGCCGAAGGCTCGAATGGACGCGATGTCGTCCCCATAGCCTTCCAGGCGGCGCCGCACCCAGCGCGGGATCTCGGCCCCGCAGGCGTCGGAGAAGCGGGCGAGCTGGGTGTAGTTGGTGATCGGCATGATGCCGGGGACGATCGGGATCTCGATCCCGCAGGCCCGGCACTGGTCCACGAAGCCGAAATAGGCGTCAGCATTGTAGAAGTACTGGGTGATGGCCGCGTCGGCCCCCGCCTCCACCTTGCGACGGAAGTTCTCCAGATCTTTGGCCGAGTTGGCCGCTTGGGGGTGGCACTCCGGGTAGGCGGCCACCTCGATGCGGAACTGATCCCCGTGCTCGGCGCGGATGAACGCCACCAGCTCGTTGGCATAGCGGAACGCCCCCGCCGCCCCCGCCCCCATGCCGGAGGGTAGGTCGCCACGCAGGGCCACGATCCGGCCGATGGTCTGCTCGCGATAGTGGCGCAGTATCTCCGCGATCTCGTCTTGTTTGGAGCCCACGCACGCCAGATGGGGGGCGGTATCGATGCCCTGGGCGCGCAACCAGGTGACGGTCTCGAAGGTGCGCTCGCGAGTGGAGCCGCCGGCCCCGTAGGTGACCGAGAAATAATCGGGTCCGAGCCGATTGAGGGTCGTGACCGTGGCCTTGAGCTTCTCCATCCCTTCGGGCGTCTTGGGTGGGAAGAGCTCGAGGCTGAAGGCTTTGTGCTTGGCGTCTGTAGCACTCATCCCGACTCCCAATGATGGCTAAGGATACGCGTTGGCGAATGAACGCAAGGTAACCAAACTCTTTCTCGACCCCCGGCCCCGGCTCCGGCCCCCGTCAATACCGATAATGCTCGGGCTTGTAGGGTCCCTCGACGGCGACGCCAATATAGTCCGCCTGAGATTCGGAGAGGGTGGTGAGCCGGGCGCCGATCTTGGCGAGATGCAGCCGCGCCACCTCCTCGTCGAGCTTCTTCGGCAGCACATAGACCCCGATCGGATACTTCTCCGTATGGGCGAAGATCTCGATCTGGGCCAGCACCTGGTTGGTAAAGCTGTTGGACATCACGAAGCTGGGATGCCCGGTGGCGCAGCCCAGGTTCACCAGCCGCCCCTGGGCGAGCAGGATGATCCGTTTGGCCGGCCTCCCGTCCATCGGGGGGAAGATCACGTGATCGACCTGGGGCTTGATCTCCTCCCACTCGTATTTGGCGATACCGGCGACGTCGATCTCGTTGTCGAAGTGGCCGATATTGCACACGATGGCCTGGTCCTTCATCGCCGCCATGTGGTCGTGAGTGATGATGCCCAGGTTGCCGGTGGCGGTGACGAAGATGTCCGCGATGGGCGCGGCATCCTCCATGGTCACGACACGAAAACCCTCCATCGCCGCCTGCAGGGCGCAGATCGGGTCGATCTCCGAGATCCAGACGGTGGCCCCGAGGCCCCGCAGCGATTGGGCGCAACCCTTGCCCACGTCGCCGTAGCCGCACACCATCGCGATCTTGCCGGCAATCATCACATCGGTGGCGCGCTTGATCCCGTCGACCAGGGACTCGCGGCAGCCGTAGAGGTTGTCGAACTTCGACTTGGTGACGGAGTCGTTGACGTTCATGGCGGGAAAGAGCAGGGTCCCCGCCTTGGCCATCTCATAGAGGCGATGCACTCCGGTGGTGGTCTCCTCGGTCACCCCCTTGATGGCCTCGGCCAGGTTGTGCCAGTGGTGAGGATCCCGCTCGAAGGTGCGGGCCAGCACCCCGAGGATGGCCTTCCATTCCTCATTGTCATCGGCGGTGGGGGTCGGCACGGCGCCGGCCTTCTCGTACTCCACCCCCTTGTGCACCAGCAGGGTGGCGTCGCCGCCGTCGTCGAGGATCATGTTGGGTCCGCCACCGTCGGGCCAGTTGAGCACCTGCTCGGTGCACCACCAGTAGTCCTCCAGGGTCTCGCCCTTCCAGGCGTAAACGGGGATGCCCCTGGTGGCGATGGCGGCGGCGGCGTGGTCCTGGGTGGAGAAGATGTTGCACGAGCACCAGCGGACCTGGGCCCCGAGCTCCACCAGCGTCTCGATCAGCACCGCCGTCTGGATGGTCATGTGCAGGCTGCCGGTGACGCGCGCACCGGTCAGGGGCTTGGAGTCGCCATACTTGGCGCGCAGGGCCATCAGGCCCGGCATCTCGGTCTCGGCGATGCGGATCTCCTTGCGGCCCCAATCGGCCAGAGACAGGTCGGCAACCTTGTAATCGGTGAACTCACTCATGGTAGTCAACTCCAGTGATTATCAGAGTGAGCGCCGTTGGAAGCTGCACCGCCCCGAGCCTGGCCCCATGCGGGGTTGCAACGCTCCTCGGGGGGATTTGGGGAAGAAGATTCGTCCGCAAATGAACGCGAATGAACGCAAAAAAGGATTTAGTCGAAAGCGCCTTGAACGCAGTGAACCGAAATGATCGCCGTGTGAACAGGCCCGAAGGACGCCAGGGTCCCCCGTTCAAATTCATTTGCGTTCATTTGCGGACCCTCCGTATTGCTTAAAGTCCGGCCGCGTCGCGCAGGGCGGCCGCGCGGTCGGTGCGCTCCCAGGTGAATTCGGGCTCCTCGCGGCCGAAATGACCGTAGGCCGCGGTCTTGCGGTAGATGGGCCGGACCAGGTCGAGCATCTTGACGATGCCATAGGGGCGCAGATCGAAATGCTCGCGCACCAGCTGGGCGATGCGCTCCTCGTCGATGCGGGCGGTGCCGAAGGTGTCGATGCTGATGGATGTCGGCTCGGCCACGCCGATGGCATAGGAGACCTGGATCTCGCAGCGATCGGCGAGCCCGGCGGCGACGATGTTCTTGGCCACATAGCGCCCGGCATAGGCCGCCGAGCGGTCCACCTTGGAGGGATCTTTGCCGGAAAATGCGCCTCCGCCGTGACGGGCGGCGCCGCCGTAGGTATCGACGATGATCTTGCGCCCGGTGAGGCCGCAATCCCCCACCGGGCCGCCGATGACGAAGCTGCCGGTCGGGTTGATGTGGAACCTTGTGCCCTTGTGGATCCATTCCTCCGGGATCACCGGCGTCACGATGTTCTCCATCACCGCGTCGCACAGGTGGCCATAGTCGATGTCCGGGTCGTGCTGGGTGGAGAGGACCACCGCGTCGACCGCGACCACCCGACCTTCCGAATAGCGCAGTGAGACCTGGCTCTTGGCGTCCGGCCGCAGCCAGGGCAGGACGTGGGTCTTGCGCATCTCCGACTGCCGCTGCACCAGGCGATGGGCATAGGTGATGGCGGCCGGCATGAGCACGTCCGTCTCATTGGTGGCATAGCCGAACATCAGCCCCTGATCGCCGGCCCCCTGTTCCTCCGGGTTAGAGCGGTCCACACCCTGTGCGATGTCGCTGGATTGCTTGCCGATGAGGGACATCACCGCGCAGGTGGACCCGTCGAACCCGACGCCGGAGCTGGTATATCCGATGTCGCAGACGACGCCGCGCACCACCTCTTCGAGGTCGATCCAGGCGGCGGTGGTGATCTCACCGCCGACGATTACCGCCCCGGTCTTGATCATGGTCTCGCACGCGACACGGGCGTGCTCCGGGTTCGGATCCAGGGTCAGGATCGCGTCGAGCACCGCGTCGGAGATCTGATCCGCGACCTTGTCCGGATGACCCTCGGAGACCGACTCCGACGTGAAAACATAGTCTCTTGCCATGGTGCTAGCAGATCCGTCTTGTCAGGTGTTGCTTCTAGGACGCGTGAGAGCCGTCGGATCGACGCAGAGGATCGGTATTGTAGGGACGGGTCAGGAGAAATCCTAGCCTTCGGGTTTTGGTTTCATCCCCGCTTTGGGTACCATGGTCGGCTTGTTGCAACGTTTGATCGACTGTCTCGGAGGTCGCGATGGTCTCTCTAACTACCCCGGTGTGTGATTTCGGCCTGCCTGCCCCCGATTTCGCCCTCCCCGGCGTGGACGGCAGGGTCTGGACGCGCGACGACTGCAGGGGCGATCGCGGTCTCCTGGTCATGTTCATCTGCAACCACTGCCCCTATGTGAAGGCGGTGCGCGAGCGCATCCTGCGTGACGTCCGGGATCTGACCGCCCTGGGGATCGGCTGCGTGGCCATCATGTCCAACGACACCCATGAGTATCCGGACGATTCCTTCGAGAACATGAAGCGGATCGCGGCCGAGTACGACTACCCCTTTCCCTACCTGCTCGACGAGACCCAGGAGGTCGCCCGCGCCTATGGCGCCGTGTGCACCCCGGATTTCTTCGGCTACAACGCCGACATTGGGTTGCAGTACCGGGGCCGCCTGGACGAGAGCCGCAAGGAGACCGCACCCGCGGGCGCGCGGCGGGACCTGTACGAGGCCATGCGTCAGGTTGCTGAGACCGGTGAGGGGCCGCGCGAGCAGATCCCGAGCATGGGTTGCTCCATCAAGTGGAGGGCCTGACCCGGGCCAGATGGGAGGTGCGGTGCCTGCGGCACTGCACGAGCAGCCCGGAGTTTGAAGGCCGAGCCGCTCCACCTCGCCTGGACAAGGGCCGCCCAACGATGCCGCCAATTTTGAATATTCGCATCTTATAAAATGATTTTTGCGGGCATAAGTTTGTTTTGATTCCCGGGCCCACCCCTTTCGGCCACAATAGCGGCCCTTTGCGGGCGGCTTCTGGGCCGGGGGCGCTTGGGGGCGTCGCTTCTTGGTCGGCCAACGGACCGTCGCTGGGGCCGTCCGGTCCTGGTGCGGCGCGGGCGCCACTCCGCTGCCACTTTCAGATACCGTGCCGCTCACGGTTCCCTCGCGTCACGCCGGCTTGATCTTCGCCCGGCGGACGGCGAAACGTCTCACTCGGGTCATCACAGAACTTCAGGAGGGGCCATGTCCTCACGTAGAGAGCTCGCCAACGCCATCCGCGCCTTGAGTATGGATGCGGTCCAGAAGGCCAACTCTGGCCACCCCGGCGCGCCCATGGGCATGGCGGATATCGCCGAGGTCCTGTGGAACGACTTCATGAAGCACAACCCGGCCAACCCGAAGTGGGCGGATCGGGATCGCTTCGTCCTGTCGAACGGCCATGGCTCAATGCTGCTCTACTCCCTGCTGCACCTGACCGGATACGGGCTCGGCATCGAGGACCTGATGCAGTTCCGTCAGCTCCACTCCAAGACCCCGGGGCACCCGGAATACGGCTACGCCCCCGGCGTGGAGACCACCACGGGTCCCCTGGGCCAGGGCATCACCAATGCGGTTGGCATGGCGATCGCGGAGAAGGTGCTCGCCGGCCAGTTCAACCGGCCCGGCCACGAGATCGTGGACCACAACACCTACGTCTTCCTGGGTGACGGCTGCCTGATGGAAGGCATCTCCCACGAGGCCTGCTCGCTCGCCGGTGCGTTGGGCCTGGGCAAGCTGATCGCCGTCTACGACGACAACAACATCTCCATCGACGGTGAGGTGCGCGGTCACGGCGATACCCCGGCCTGGTTCCTGGACGACACCCCGAAGCGCTTCGAGGCCTATGGCTGGCATGTCATCCCCAAGGTCGACGGCCACGACTCGGAGGCCGTCAAGGCCGCCATCGAGGAGGCCCGCGCGGTCACCGATCGGCCTTCGCTGATCTGCTGTCAGACCATCATCGGCTTTGGCTCGCCGAACAAGCAGGGTAAGGAGGAGTGCCACGGCGCCGCCCTGGGCAACGACGAGGTCGCCCTGACCCGCGAGGCACTCGGCTGGACCCATGCCCCCTTCGAGATCCCCGCCGACATCTACGTGGGCTGGTCCGCCAAGGAGAGCGGTGCCAAGGCCGAGTCGGAGTGGAACGCCCGCTTCGATGCCTACGCCGCCGCCTATCCGGCCGAGGCCGCCGAGCTCAAGCGTCGGATGGCCGGCGACCTTCCCGCCAACTGGTCGGCCCAGGCCGATGCCTTCGTCGCCGCCGTGGTGGAAAAGGGCGAGACCATCGCCTCGCGCAAGGCATCGCAGAATGCGCTCAACGGTTTCGGTCCCCTGCTTCCCGAATTCCTCGGCGGCTCGGCCGACCTGGCCGGGTCCAACCTGACCATCTGGAAGGGCTGCAAGGGGGTCGGCAAGGACGATGCTTCCGGCAACTACATCTACTACGGCGTGCGCGAGTTTGGCATGTCCGCGATCATGAACGGCATCGCGCTGCACGGCGGCTTCGTCCCTTATGGCGCGACCTTCCTGATGTTCTCGGAATACGCCCGCAACGCCCTGCGCATGGCGGCGCTGATGAAGATCCCGTCGATCTTCGTCTACACCCACGACTCCATCGGTCTCGGCGAGGACGGCCCCACCCATCAGCCGGTGGAGCAGATCCCGACCCTGCGCATGATCCCCAACATGAGTGTCTGGCGGCCCTGCGACGCGGTGGAATCCGCGGTGGCCTGGAAGCTCGCGGTCGAGCGTAAGGGCGGGCCTTCCTGCCTGATCTTCTCGCGCCAGAACCTGGCCCATATGGAGCGCACCGACGCCCAGATCGCCGATATCGCCCGTGGCGGTTATGTGCTGAAGGACTGCGCCGGTACCCCCGACGCCATCCTGATCGCCACCGGCTCCGAGGTGGAGCTGGCGGTGAAGGCCGCCGAGGCGCTCTCCGACAAGGCCGTGCGCGTGGTCTCCATGCCCTCCACCGATTGCTTCGATGCCCAGGATGCGGCCTACAAGGAGTCCGTGCTTCCCAAGGCGGTCAGCGCCCGCGTCGCCGTGGAGGCCGCCGTCACCGACGGCTGGTGGAAGTATGTCGGCAGCAATGGCGCCGTCGTCGGCATCGACCGCTTTGGCGAGTCCGCACCGGCCGGCGCGCTCTTCAAGGAGTTCGGCTTCACCGTCGACAATGTCGCCGCCGCCGTTCGAGGCGTCCTCTAACGCCGATCGGAGGACCTGTCGTGTCGAATGAAGGGTGTCTCGCGCCGAGCCGCGCGGCACCGTTTCCTTCCCAGGTCCCAAAAATTTCTTTATCCCTCTGACAGGAGCATCACGAATGACGATCAAAGTAGGTATCAACGGGTTCGGTCGTATCGGTCGCATGGCCTTCCGCGCCATCGCCAAGGACTTCCCCAACATCGAGGTCGTCGGCATCAACGATCTTCTGGACCCCGACTACCTGGCCTACATGCTCAAGTACGACTCGGTCCACGGCAACTTCCCGGGCGACATCGCGGTGGACGGCAACACCATGATCGTCAACGGTAAGAACATCCGTTTGACCGCCGAGCGCGATCCGGCCAACCTGAAGTGGGACGACATCGGCGCCGATCTGGTCATCGAGTGCACCGGATTCTTCCTCACCGAGGAGACCTGCCAGAAGCACATCGACGCCGGCGCCAAGAAGGTGGTGCAGTCCGCCCCGTCCAAGGACAAGACCCCGATGTTCGTCTATGGCGTCAACCACAAGACGTACAACGGTCAGGCCATCGTCTCCGCGGCCTCCTGCACCACCAACTGCCTGGCCCCGGTGGCCAAGGTCCTTCACGACAACTGGGGCATCAAGCGCGGTCTCATGACCACCGTGCATGCCGCCACCGCCACCCAGAAGACCGTCGACGGTCCCTCCATGAAGGACTGGCGCGGTGGGCGCGGTATCCTGGAGAACATCATCCCGTCCTCCACCGGTGCGGCCAAGGCCGTCGGCGTGGTGCTGCCCGAGCTCAACGGCAAGCTGACCGGCATGGCCTTCCGCGTGCCCACCTCCGACGTCTCCGTCGTGGACCTGACCGTGGAGCTCAACAAAGGCGCGGACTATAAGGAGATCTGTGCCACCATGAAGGCCGCCTCCGAGTCCGGGGACCTGAAGGGCGTCCTCGCCTACACCGACGAGAAGGTGGTCTCCACCGACTTCCGCGGCCGCGGCACTCCCTCCATCTTTGACGCCGAGGCCGGTATCGCCCTGGATCCGACGTTCGTCAAGGTCGTGGCCTGGTACGACAACGAGTATGGCTACACCTGCAACATGCTGCGCATGGTGGAGTACGTGGCCAAGTAAGGGCCAAGGGCCAAGGGCCGGGTACGGGGATCTTCCTCGGCCCTGGGCCCTCGGCACCCGGCCCTTCTTCGGAAACCGATGCGGAAAGCCCCAGGGTTCGTCCGAGGCTTTCCAGATCGCTTTATCTTCACACGAACGACAGAGGGTCCTCTTCCATGTCCTTCATCAAGCTCACCGATCTCGATCTTGCCGGCAAGCGCGTGCTGATCCGCTCCGACCTCAACGTCCCGGTCAAGGACGGCAAGGTCACCTCCGATGCCCGAATCACCGCGTCCATGCCCACCTTCGAGCACTGCGTCAAGGCAGGCGCCAAGGTGATGGTCATGTCTCATCTGGGCCGCCCGGAGGAGGGCGTCTACTCGGAGGAGAACTCGCTGGCCCCGGTGGCCGCGAACCTGGGCGCAAAGATGGGCAAGCCGGTGCGCCTGGTGAAGGACTATCTTGAGGCCTCCCCGGAGCTGGCCGACGGCGAGCTGGTGTTGCTGGAGAACGTGCGCTTCAACAAGGGGGAGAAGAAGGACAACGAGGCCCTCGCCCGGCAATACGCCGCCCTGTGCGACGTCTTTGTCATGGACGCCTTCGGCACGGCCCACCGCGCCCAGGCATCGACCCACGGTGTCGGCAAATTCGCGCCCACCGCCTGTGCCGGTCTGCTGCTGGCCGAGGAGCTCGACGCCCTGCAGAAGGCGCTGGCCAAGCCGGCCCGGCCCATGGTGGCCATCGTCGGCGGCTCCAAGGTGTCCACCAAGCTCACGGTGCTCGAGGCCCTCTCGGAGAAGGTCGACCAGCTCGTGGTCGGCGGCGGTATCGCCAACACCTTCCTGGCCGCGTCGGGTCACAATGTGGGCAAGTCGCTCTGCGAGCACGACCTGATTCCCACCGCCAAGTCCCTGATGGAGAAGATGACGGCGCGCGGCGCCACCATCCCGATCGCGGTGGACGTGGTGTGCGGCAAGAACTTCGCGGAGAACGAGCCCGCGGTCCTCAAGGACGCCGATCAAGTGGCCGATGACGACATGATCTTCGACATCGGACCCAAGTCTGCCCAGCAGCTCGCCGACATCATCAGCAAGGCCGGCACCATCGTCTGGAACGGTCCGGTCGGCGTCTTCGAGTTCGATCAGTTCGGCGAGGGCACCAAGACCGTCTCCATGGCCATCGCCAAGGCTCCGGGCTTCAGCCTGGCCGGCGGCGGCGACACCATCGCCGCCATCCAGAAGTACGACATCTACGACCAGGTCTCCTACATCTCCACCGCGGGTGGGGCCTTCCTGGAGTATCTGGAGGGCAAGACCCTGCCGGCAGTTGCCATGCTTGAGGCGCGGGCGAAGGACTGAGCCCGGGTCGAGCGAGAGTCCCGAGCCCTGTAGGACCCCATGCCTAGACGTACCAAGATCGTAGCGACCCTGGGTCCGGCCACGGACGACCTCCAGGTCATGGACGACATGGTGAGCGCCGGCGTCGACGTGGTTCGTCTGAACCTCTCCCACGACAGTCATGAGCGGCATCGCGAGCGCGTCGAGCGGATCCGCGAGCGTGCGTCCCTGGCCGGCAGTCATCGTCAGGTGGCGGTCCTGCTGGACCTTCAGGGTCCCAAGGTCCGCATCGGGCGCTTCACCGCGGGGTCCATCGAGCTTTCGCCCGGCGCCGCCTTCGCCATTGATGCCTCCTGCCCCGCCGACGGAGGCGATGAGACCCAGGTCGGCACCACCTATCCCCAACTGGCGGTGGATGTGGCCGCCGGCGATACCCTGTTGCTTGACGACGGGGCCATCGAGCTGGCCGTCGAATGGGTGGATGGTGTCCGCGTCGGCTGCCGGGTCGTCGTCGGGGGCAGGCTCTCGAACAACAAGGGCATCAACAAGAAGGGCGGCGGTCTCTCGGCCCCCGCCCTGACCGAAAAGGACAAGGAGGACATCCGCTTCGCCGCCGAGATCGAGGCGGACTATCTGGCTGTCTCCTTCGTGCGCAACGGCGACGACATCCGGCTCGCACGGGAGCTGTTCCAGGAGGCCGGCGGCAAGGGCGGCATCGTGGCGAAGATCGAGCGCGCCGAGGCCCTGCTGGCGATCGACGACATCATCGAGTCCTCGGACGTCATCATGGTGGCCCGCGGCGATCTGGGGGTGGAGATCGGTGACGCCGAGTTGCCTGCCGTTCAGAAGCGCCTCATCCACCGAGCGCGGGAGCTCAACGCGGTGGTCATCACCGCCACCCAGATGATGCAGTCCATGATCGAGAACCCCATCCCGACCCGGGCCGAGGTCTTCGACGTGGCCAACGCGGTTCTCGACGGCACCGACGCCGTGATGCTCTCGGCGGAGAGCTCGGTGGGCAAGTTCCCCGCCAAGGTGGTGGAGGCGCTCGATCGCATCTGCGTCGAGGCGGAGAAGCACGTCACCCGTTCCGGCCATCGGCTCAACACCGTGTTCGGACGCGTGGACGAGGGCATCGCGATGGCTGCGATGTACACGGCGAACCATCTGGGGGTCAAGGCCATCGCGGCGCTGACCGAGACTGGCTCGACCGTCAAATGGATGTCGCGCATCAGCTCGGGAATTCCCATCTACGCCATGACCCGCATCGCGGAGACCCGCCGAAAGGTGCGTCTATTCCGCGGCGTCTATCCGGTAGCATTCGACGTGGCGAGCACCGACATCCACGAGATCAACCAGGAGGTGATCGAGGAGTTGATGCGCCGCGGCACGGTGCGCGAAGGCGACCTGGTGATCATCACCAAGGGCGATCGCTCCGGGGTCGAGGGTCAGACCAATATTCTGAAGATCATGCGGGCCGGGGAGCATCGGGTCCGCAGCGACGACTGATGCCGAGCTCGGCCCGGCCCGTTTCCGAACCTGTCCCGACCGGGCCCGCCGCGTCCGATCCGAGGCAACCAACCCCGTCCTTTAGCTCGAAGCACATACGAGGAGAACCCACATGGCCCTGATTTCATTGCGACAGATGCTGGATCACGCCGCCGAGCACGGTTACGGCGTCCCCGCCTTCAACGTGAACAACCTGGAGCAGATGCGCGCCATCATGGAGGCCGCCGACGAGACCGATTCCCCGGTCATCGTCCAGGCCTCCGCGGGTGCGCGCAAGTATGCCGGCGCCCCCTTCCTGCGCCACCTGATCCTGGCCGCCATCGAGGAGTGGCCGCACATCCCGGTGTGCATGCACCAGGACCATGGCACCTCCGCAGCCGTCTGCCAGCGTTCGATCCAACTCGGCTTCAGCTCCGTCATGATGGACGGATCCCTGGGCGAGGACGGCAAGACCCCGACCTCGTACGAGTACAACGTCGACGTCACCCGTCGTGTGGTCGAGATGTCACACGCCTGCGGTGTCTCGGTGGAGGGCGAGCTGGGCTGCCTGGGCTCGCTTGAGACCGGCATGGCCGGCGAAGAGGACGGCATCGGCGCCGAGGGTCAGCTCGACCACAGCCAGTTGCTGACCGACCCCGAGGAGGCCGCCGACTTCGTGCGCAAGACCGGTGTGGATGCGCTGGCCATCGCCATCGGCACCTCCCACGGGGCCTACAAGTTCACCCGCCCGCCCACCGGTGACATCCTCGCCATCGAGCGCATCAAGGAGATCAACGCCCGCATCCCCAACACCCATCTGGTGATGCACGGCTCCTCCTCGGTCCCCCAGGACTGGTTGGCCATCATCAACCAGTACGGCGGCGCCATGGGCGAGACCTACGGCGTGCCGGTCGAGGAGATCGTCGAGGGCATCAAGCACGGCGTTCGCAAGGTCAACATCGACACCGACCTGCGCATGTCCTCCACCGGTGCCATCCGCAAGTTCCTCGCCGACAACCCCAAGGAGTTCGACCCCCGCAAGTACTTCATCGCCGCCACCAAGGCCATGAAGCAGATCTGCAAGGACCGCTATGAGGCCTTCGGCACCGCCGGCAACGCGAGCAAGATGAAGCCCCTGTCCCTGGAGGCCATGACCGCCCGCTACGCCAAGGGAGAGCTCGACCCCAAGGTCAACTGATCCCTTTGCCGGGACATTGGAAACAAGGGCGCCTGCGGCGCCCTTTTTCTTGGCCCGTCTAGAGCTTCCCGCGGGCCACTCAGAAGCTCGGAGTCTCGGTTGGCGCGAACGTCTCTCCTACATCCAAGGGCGCGACGGCGTGGGTGCGAAGATCGGAATGAGCGATACCGACGAACGGAACAATCCATTGTCCCTTTCACGCCGTCAGGACTAGTCTCACGGTCAAGCCCCGTCCTGTTCCGCGCGCTCACCGACTAAGAGCGGCCCGGGCGCGAACAACTGGCCGGATCTCGCCTATTCGTCTCCGAGGAGAAAGTCATGTCGAACGAATCCAAGTGCCCGTTTCACGGCGGCCGCACGGCGGTTGGCGCCCAGTCGAATCAGGACTGGTGGCCCAACAAGCTCAACCTCAAGATCCTGCACCTGCACTCCTCGAAGTCCAACCCGATGGACGCGCAGTTCGACTATGCGGAGGAATTCAAAAAGCTCGACCTGACCGCGGTCAAGAAAGACCTCTATGCGCTGATGACGGATTCCCAGGATTGGTGGCCGGCCGATTGGGGACACTACGGTGGGTTGTTCATCCGCATGGCCTGGCACAGCGCGGGCACCTACCGCATCGCCGACGGGCGCGGCGGCGCCAACACCGGCAATCAGCGTTTCGCACCCATCAACAGCTGGCCGGACAACGGCAACCTGGACAAGGCGCGTCGGCTGCTGTGGCCGATCAAGCAGAAATACGGCAAGCAGATCTCCTGGGCTGACCTGATGATCCTCGCCGGTAACTGCGCACTCGAATCCATGGGCTTCAAGACCTTCGGGTTTGGCGGCGGACGCGAGGACATCTGGGAGCCGGAGGAGGATGTCTACTGGGGCGCCGAGGCCGAGTGGCTGGCCACCAGTGACAAGCCCAACAGCCGTTACACCGGCGATCGGCAACTGGAGAACCCCCTCGCCGCCGTGCAGATGGGGCTGATCTACGTCAACCCGGAAGGGCCGGACGGCAATCCGGATCCCGTCGCCTCGGGCCGCGATGTTCGCGAGACCTTCGCGCGCATGGCCATGAATGACGAGGAGACCGTCGCCCTGGTGGCCGGCGGCCACACCTTCGGCAAGTGTCATGGTGCGGGGGATCCGGCGCTGATGGGCCCGGCGCCGGAGGCCGCACCCATCGAGGAGATGGGCCTCGGGTGGAACAACGGCTTCGGGTCGGGCCGGGGCGCGGACACCACGACCAGCGGCCTCGAAGGGGCCTGGAAACCGAACCCGACCACCTGGGACATGGGTTATTTCGAGATGCTCTTCGGCTACGAGTGGGAGCTCGAGAAAAGTCCCGCGGGTGCATGGCAATGGCGGGCCAAGGACGTGCGCGAGGAGGACATGATCCCCGATGCCCACGACCCGTCGAAGAGGCATCGGCCGATGATGAGTACGGCCGACCTGTCGCTGCGTTTCGACCCGATCTACGGACCGATCTCGCGCCGTTTCCACAAGGACCCCGAGGCCTTCGCCGACGCCTTCGCCCGGGCCTGGTTCAAGCTGACACATCGCGACCTGGGCCCGCGCTCGCGCTATCTCGGTCCCGAGGTCCCGGCCGAGGAGCTGATCTGGCAGGATCCCGTGCCGGCGGTGGATCACGAGTTGATCGGCGAGGAGGACATCGCGGCCCTGAAGGCCCAGATCCTCGCCTCGGGCCTGTCCATCTCTCAACTGGTCAGGACCGCCTGGGCCTCGGCCGCCACCTTCCGCGGCTCGGACATGCGCGGTGGCGCCAACGGCGCGCGCATCCGACTTGCACCCCAGAAGGATTGGGAGGCAAACCAGCCCGCCGAGCTAGCCAAAGTGCTGCGGGGGTTGGAAGGCATCCGCGAGGTATTCAATTCCGGGCAGTCGGGCGGTAAGAAGAAGGTCTCGCTCGCCGACCTGATCGTGCTGGGCGGTTGTGCTGCCGTCGAGGAGGCTGCAAGGAAGGCTGGTCATGCGGTGAAGGTGCCGTTCTCACCCGGGCGCACGGACGCCTCGGCCGAACAGACCGATGTGGAGGGCCTCGGCGTCCTGGAGCCCATCGCGGACGGTTTCCGCAATTACATCCGGACGGGGGTCAAGACACCTGCGGAGGAGCTATTGGTGGACCGGGCCCAGCTGATGCGGCTCACCGCCCCCGAGATGACGGTCCTCATTGGCGGCATGCGTGTCCTTAACGCGAATTTCGAGCAGTCCAGCCATGGGGTGCTGACCTCGACGCCTGAGACCCTGACGAACGATTTCTTCGTCAACCTGCTCGACATGAAGACCGCGTGGCGGCCTTCTTCAACCGAAGGTGTGTTCGAGGGGCATGATCGCGCGTCGGGCGACGTCAAATGGACCGGCACTCGGGTCGATCTCGTCTTCGGGTCCAACTCCGAGCTGCGGGCGATCGCGGAAGTCTATGCCTGCGACGATGCGAAGGAGAAGTTCGTCGACGACTTTGTCGCCGCCTGGAACAAGGTGATGAACCTCGATCGCTACGACCTGGCGTAGAAGTGGGGCTAGCCTGATCGCCCGGCGACTTTTCGAGCTGGGGCGCGGTCTCGATCGACGAGACCGCGTGCCCGACGCTCAGTCTGGCGGCAGCGCCATCGGCTCGCGCTTCTTGGGATTTGCCCGGTAGAGCACCGCCACGTTGCCGATGCGGTTGATGAGCTGGGCGCTGGTCGCCTTGACCATCTCGGCGATCATGGCGTCGCGCAGCTCGCGCTCCCCGGCGGCGACCTTCACCTTGAGCAGCTCGTGGTGGGCCAGCGCCCCCTCGACCTCCGCCAGGACCCGCTCGGTGATGCCGGCCTGGCCGATGGTCACGACCACCTTGCGGTGATGGGACTCGCCCTTGAGCCAACGCCGCTGCCGGTCGGTGATCGGCGCAATAGGGGGCGCGCTCACTCGGGCAGCCGCTCGAGCTCGGTGAGGCCCCCGGGGTTTTTCGCATCCACCTTCGAGTAGAGGTCGTAGAGGGCCGCCTGCAACGCCTCCTCGATCACCGGGTGATAGAAGGGCATGCGCAGCAGGTCGCCGACGGTGAGGCCCTGCTGGATGCACCAGCACAGGAGATGGGCCAGGTTCTCGCCCTTGGGGCCGATCATCTCGGCGCCCAATATCCGGCCGCTCGTCTGGTCACCGTAGACGCGCAGCACGCCCTTGTTCTTGCCCATGATCAGGGCGCGTCCGACCGGCGCGAACTTGATCTGGCCGACCGCCGTGGTCTCCTGATCGAGGTCGTTCCAGCGCTCGCCCACGGCGCAGATGTTGGGGTCGCAGAAGTTGATGAAGAGCGGGGTCTTGCGCCGAAAGCGGGCGCGCTCGCCGTGGGCGGCGTTGTAGCCGGCGATCTTGCCCTCGTCCCCGGCCTCGTGGAGGATCGGGCGGTAGCCGGTCACGTCGCCGGCCATGAAGACCGGCAGGTCCCCCACCTGGAGGCTGTTTGGGTCGACCTCGGGAAGGCCGCGGGCATCCAGCGGTACCCCCAGCTTCTCCAGACCCAGCCCGGCGACCATGGGCACTCGCCCGATGCTGCACAGCACCTTGTCGACCACCACGCTGTGCTCGCCGGCCGTCACCCGCAGTCGCCCGTCCGGTTCCTCGCCGATCTCCGCCGCCTGGCCCAGGTGGATGGGAAACTCGTTGCCCATGATCTCGATGGCGCACTGGGCGACCTCCGGGTCCTGGGTGCCAGCGATGGTCGTCAGCTGGTCGAAGCCGGTGACCGCCACGCCCAGCCGCGAGAGGCTCTGGCCCAGCTCGAGCCCGATGGTGCCGAGCCCGATCACCGCCATGCTGGCGGGCAGGTCCTCGAGCTCGAAGAGCTCATCGGTGGTGAGCACGCGCTCAGCGAAGCGGCGCCAGGCCTCGGGCACCAGGGGCTTGGAGCCGGTGGCGATGACGATGGCGCCCGCGCGAATGCGCTGACCCGCGACCTCGATCAGGTTGGGCTCGATGAGGCGGGCATAGTCCTGGACGAAGAGGTCCGGCGGCATGTCGTCGGTGCTGTTGCCGAGCACCCGGTCGACAAAGGTGTCGCGCAGATCCTGGACGTGCTCCAGGGCCTCGGGCACGTCCAGGGTCAGGGCCTCGTGTCCGTCGACGCCGAATCGGCCCAGGTGGGTGCGGCGATGATAGTCCTCCGCCACCTGGATCATGGCCTTGGACGGCATACAGCCGACCCGGGCGCAGGTGGTGCCCGGCTCGCCGCCGTTGATGAGCACGAAGGTCTTACTGGCGCGCCGTACCTGCCCCATGGCGTTGAGGCCGGCGGTGCCGGATCCGATGATGGCGACATCGACATTACGTTCTTCCACGGCGGACTCCTCGCTTGACTCTGGTGCCGACGCACGCGGCGGAAGGCCCGCATTCTATCCCGGATCGGTGGCAGGCAGGTTTCGAGGCCGCCTTGGCCGCCGGGCCGCGGGGATCCTGACGCCGAGGGGCATTCTCGCCGACACCGTTCCTTGTCGTGCTGCCGCCGCGGCGGTTTACCCGCACCAGGCGGGGGGATAGAATTCCGCGGTTTTCCCCAGCCCTTGCGAGCGGTCTCAGAATGCACCCGACCCCTGCCGCCGACCGCCGATTTCTGGTTTCCCCCGGAGTTTCCACCGCGGCCGAGGGGGAGGGTCTGCGCGGCCGCCTGCGGGTCCCCGGGGACAAGTCGATCTCCCATCGCTCCATCATGTTGGGTGCCCTCGCCGAGGGAGAGACCCGGATCTCGGGGTTCCTCGAGGGCGCGGACGCCCTGGCCACCCTGGCCTGTTTCCGACGTCTGGGGGTGGACATCGAGGGCCCGGACGGGGGGGAGGTGCGTGTGCACGGCGTGGGGATGCGCGGCCTCAGGGCCCCAGAGGGTCCGCTGGACATGGGAAATTCGGGTACCTCCATGCGGCTCCTCGCCGGGCTCCTCGCCGGCCAGTCCTTCACCAGTACCCTGATCGGAGACGCCTCGCTGAGCCGCCGCCCGATGCGTCGGGTCACCGACCCGCTCGCGCTCATGGGTGCGTGCATCCACACCGCCGGGGAGGGCACGGCCCCGCTCACCATCGAGCCGGTGCCGAGCCTGGGCGGGATCGACTATGTCATGCCGGTCGCCAGCGCCCAGGTCAAGTCGTCCCTGCTGCTGGCGGGGCTCTATGCCGAGGGCGAGACCTGTGTCACCGAGCCGGCCCCCACCCGCGATCACACCGAGCGGATGCTGACGGCGTTCGGCTATCCGGTGCGGCGCAAGGCCAATCGGGTCTGTCTCACCGGCGGCGGGCGTCTCACGCCGTGTCGGCTTCAGGTCCCCGCGGATATCTCCTCCGGGGCCTTCTTCCTGGTGGGGGCCAGCATCGCACCCGGGTCAGATCTGACCCTGGAGGGGGTCGGCATCAACCCGACCCGGGTCGGCGTGATCAACATCCTGCGCGCCATGGGGGCCGATATCGAGCTCCTGGATCGGCGCAGCGCCGGCGGCGAGCCGGTGGCGGACATCCGGGTGCGCTCGGCCCCGCTCACGGGCATCCGTATCCCGGTGGACCAGGTGCCCCTGGCGATCGACGAGTTTCCGGCCATCTTCATTGCCGCCGCCTGTGCCCAGGGCGAGACCATCCTCACCGGGGCCGAGGAGTTGCGGGTGAAGGAGAGTGATCGCATCCAGGTAATGGCGGACGGTCTGAGCGCGCTCGGGGTGGAGGCGGAGCCCCTTTCCGATGGCATCCGGATCCGCGGCGGACCCCTGGGTCCCGGCACCGTTCAGGCCCACGGGGATCACCGAATCGCCATGGCCTTTGCGATGGCGGGGCTGCGCGCGGCCGGTCCCGTCGAGGTCTGCGACTGCGCCAACGTCGAGACCTCCTTCCCGGGCTTCGCGACCCAGGCCGCCGGCGTCGGGCTGCCGATCGAGGAGCTTTGGGGGTGACGGACCCGCTACCGCGGCTGATCACCATCGACGGTCCCTCTGGCACCGGCAAGGGGACCATCGCGGCCCTCCTCGCCCGGCGCCTCGGTTGGGACTGCCTGGACAGCGGCGCCCTCTACCGGGCGCTGGGTCTCGCCGCCGTTCGCCAGGGTCTGGACCTGGATGACGGCGAGGCCCTCGCCGCCCTGGCGACCGGGCTGCCGCTCGGCTTCGACGAGGGCCGCGTGCTGCTCGAGGGCGAGGACGTCAGCGAGGCCATTCGCAGCGAGTCCGCCGGCATGGCCGCCTCGCGGGTGGCGGCCCAACCGGCGGTGCGTGCGGCGCTGCTCCGCTGGCAGCACCGCCAGGCGCGGCCCCAGGGGCTGGTGGCGGACGGGCGCGACATGGGCACCGTGGTGTTTCCCCAGGCCCCGCTCAAGGTCTTTCTCGACGCCAGCGCTGAAGAGCGTGCGGCGCGTCGATATAAACAGTTGAAAGGAAAGGGGTTGGATGTTAGTCTCCCCGCCCTCGAATCGGACATCCGTGAACGGGACTCCCGAGATCGCCATCGGTCCGTGGCGCCGCTTCGCGCGGCGGACGATGCGGTGGTCGTGGATTCCACCCGGATGTCCATCGATGAAGTGCTGGACCGGGTCCTGGAAGAGGTGAGGCGCGTCTTCCCGGACCTGGCGGTGAAAGGGGCCGAGGACCCCGGCTCGGGTCAAGCGACCTGACCGGCCTTGCGCCCGGATGGGCCGGCGCCGATGCGCCGGCCTTGTGTTTCATTCAACAACCGCTCGCCCCGGAAGGTGCGAGAGCGTGCCCGATCCAGGTTAAACAGGTTCCCATGACCGAAAGCTTTGCTGAACTTTTTGAACAGAGTCTGAACACGACCCAGCTCCAGACCGGAGCCATCGTGACCGGCACCGTGGTCGAGATCACCAACGACAGCGTGATCGTCAACGCCGGGCTCAAGTCGGAAGGCGTCATCCCCAAGATCCAGTTCATCAGCCCGGAGGGCGAGCTGGAGGTGGCCGTCGGTGACGAGGTGGCGGTCGCGCTCGATGCCGTCGAGGACGGCTTCGGCGTCACCCGGTTGTCGCGCGAGAAGGCCAAGCGCTTCGCGGCCTGGGATTATCTGGAGAAGGCCTTCGAGGCCGGTGACACGGTCAAGGGTCTGATCAACGGCAAGGTCAAGGGTGGGTTCACGGTCGAGCTCGGAACCGTGCGGGCCTTTCTGCCGGGCTCCCTGGTGGACGTGCGTCCGGTGCGCGACACCGCATACCTGGAAGGCAAGGAGCAGGAGTTCAAGGTCATCAAGCTCGACCGCAAGCGCAACAACGTGGTGGTCTCCCGCCGCGCGGTCGTAGAGGAAGAGTACAGCGCCGAACGCGACGCCCTGCTCAAGAGTCTCGAGGAGGGTATGGAGGTCAAGGGCGTGGTCAAGAACCTGACCGACTACGGCGCCTTCCTGGACCTCGGCGGCATCGACGGCCTGCTGCACATCACCGACATGGCGTGGCGCCGGGTCAAGCACCCCTCCGAGGTGGTGGAGATCGGTGACGAGGTCATGGTCAAGGTGCTCAAGTTCGACCGCGAGCGCCAGCGCGTCTCCCTGGGGCTCAAGCAGATGGGCGAGGACCCCTGGGTCAACATCTCGCGCCGCTATCCGGAGAGCACCCGGGTCTTCGGCAAGGTCACCAACATCGCCGACTACGGCTGCTTCGTGGAGATCGAGGAGGGGGTCGAGGGCCTGGTCCACGTCTCCGAGATGGACTGGACCAACAAGAACATCCACCCGAGCAAGGTCGTCAATCTGGGCGACGAGGTGGAGGTGATGGTGCTGGACATCGACGAGGAGCGCCGCCGCATCTCCCTCGGCATCAAGCAGTGCGCGATGAACCCCTGGGACGAGTTCGGCACCACCCACAAGAAGGGCGACCACGTCAGCGGCAAGATCAAGTCCATTACCGACTTCGGCATCTTCATCGGTCTGGATGGGGGCATCGACGGCCTGGTCCACCTGTCCGATATCTCCTGGGACGAGCCCGGCGAGCAGGCCCTGCGCCGCTACAAGAAGGGTGACGACCTCGAGACGGTGGTCCTCTCGGTCGATCCGGAGCGTGAGCGCATCTCGCTCGGGGTCAAGCAGCTGGATCGTGATCCCTTCTCCAGCTTCGTCGCCATCCATGAGAAGGGCAGCTTCGTCACCGGTCAGGTGACCGAGGTCGATGCCAAGGGCGCCACCATCGCCCTGGGCGACGGGGTGGAGGGTTATCTGCGCGCCTCCGAGATCTCCCGCGACCGGGTGGAGGACGCCCGCGCGGTGCTCAAGGTGGGCGAGGAGGTCGAGGCCAAGTTCGTCGGCGTGGACCGCAAGAACCGCACCATCTCGCTCTCCATCAAGGCCAAGGACCAGGACGAGGAGCAGACGGCCATGAAGGGCTACCGCGACGGCGCCGCCGGTGCGGCCACCCTCGGCGACCTGCTGCGCGAGCAGATGGAAGAGGCCCAGCGGGATTGATCCCGTCGGATACGTTGTGACCTTTTTTCGGGGGGCACCTTGGGGCCCCCGAGTCTCCATCGTTAAGGAACCGCAACCATGACGAAATCAGAGCTGATCGACGTTCTGTCCGCGGAGCAGGATCATCTCGCCTACAAGGATGTGGAAGAGGCGGTGCGAAAGATCATTGATCGCATGAGCACGGCCCTGGCCTCGGGCGAGCGTATCGAGATCCGCGGATTCGGGAGCTTCTCACTGCACTTCCGGCCGCCGCGCATCGGCCGCAACCCCAAGACCGGCGATGCCGTCGCACTCGCCGGCAAGCATGTCCCCCATTTCAAGCCCGGCAAGGAGCTCAGGGACCGGGTCGACCGCGCCTACCAGGCCGCCCAGGAAGAAGAGGCGATGCCGCCCGTCCGCACCGCCGGCGCCCGACGCTAGAGGACGCACGGCCCTAACCCTCCCACCGCGGGCCAAGGGCCCGCCATCTCAGCGGGCGGGCCGCATGCCCCGGAGACCAGGGGTGATCGGATCAACCGGAGCGGTGGGCTCGCCACCAGGGTAGCCGACATTCTCCCCACTGGCTCCCGCCTGAGACGAGGTAGGGGCCCGCCGCGGAGCCACGCGCTGCCCCGGCTAGCCTGGCCGATTCCAAGCTCCCACTTCCTGTTCCCTCCAACGGCCCCCGCTCGCGGTCCTCGACCTGGGCCAGAAAGGGTCGCGTCTGCCCGACCCGCGAGCCGCCTGGCCCGACCCTTGGCCCCATGGACCGCTTCCGGTAACCTCCCGCGATGCATCTGGAAAAGATCAAGCTCGCCGGCTTCAAGTCGTTCGTCGATCCCACGACGGTCCAGTTTCCGTCCAATCTGGTCGGGGTGGTCGGGCCCAACGGCTGCGGCAAGTCCAACGTCATCGACGCGGTGCGCTGGGTGATGGGCGAGAGCTCGGCCAAGATGCTGCGCGGCGAGTCCATGGCCGATGTCATCTTCAACGGCAGCACCGGCCGCAAGCCCGTCGGCACGGCCAGCATCGAGATGGTTTTCGACAACACCGACGGCAGCGCCGGGGGCGAATATGCGGGCTTCAATCAGATCTCGGTAAAGCGCCAGGTCTCGCGCGACGGCCAGTCCAGCTATTTCCTCAACGGCAGCCGCTGCCGGCGCCGCGACATCCAGGACCTGTTCCTGGGCACCGGGCTCGGCCCCCGCTCCTATGCCATCATCGAGCAGGGCATGATCTCGCGCATCATCGAGGCGCGGCCCGAGGATCTGCGGCTCTTCCTCGAGGAGGCCGCCGGCATCTCCAAGTACAAGGAGCGGCGCAAGGAGACTGAGGGACGCATGCGCAGCACCCGGGAGAACCTGGATCGCCTGGACGATCTGCGCGAGGAGGTGGGCAAGCAGATCCTGCGACTGGAGCGCCAGGCGGACACCGCGGCGCGTTACACCGAGCTCAAGGCCGAGGAGCGCGAGCTGGAGCTGGGCCTCAAGGCCCTGCGCTGGGGCGCCCTCGACGGGGAGATCCAGGGGCAGGACGCCTCCATCGCCGCCCAGGAGACCGAGCATGAGGCGGGCGTCGCCCGCCAGCGCCGCATCGAGGCCGACATCGAGCAGCGCCGTGGCGCCTACGCCGCGGCCTCTGAGCACTTCAACCAGGTTCAGGGCCGCTTCTACGCGGTGGGCTCGGAGATCGCACGGGCCGAGCAGGCCATCCAGTTCGCCAACGAGAATCGCGGCCGCCGCGAGGCGGAGCTGGTGCGGCTGGGCCAGGAGCTCGCCGAGTCCGGGCATCACCTGGAGCGCGACCGGGTCCAGCTCAAGGAGACCGCCCAGGCTCTCGGTCGCGACGAGCCCCGGCTCGCACGAGCCGAGGCGGAGCTGCGCGAGGCCATCGCCGTGGTGAGCACGGCGGAGGATCAGCGCAAGGCCTGGGAGGCCGAGTGGGACCGCTTCAATCTGGAGGCCTCGCGGCCGTCCGAGCAGGCCCAGCTCGAGCGCGCCCGCATCAATCATCTGGAGCAGCGGCTGGCCAGGGATCGCGACCGGCAGCGCCGCATCGATGACGAGCTGCAGCGCCTGGACAGCGTCGGCACGGACGAGCGCATCGAGGCGCTCGAGGGACAGGAGGCGGGGCTCGAGGCGCGCATCGAGCGTGCCCAGGCGGAGCGCGAATCGATCGCCGGGTCCGCGGCTGCGGGTGAGACGGCGGCGCGGGAGCTGGGCGCCGCCCTGGATCAGGTGCGCACCGAGCTGCAGCAGGCGAAGGGCCGTCGCGCCTCACTGCGGGCCCTGCAGGAGGCCGCACTCGCCGATCAGGACAGTGACCGCCGCCGCTGGCTGGAGCGCCACGGGCTCGCTGCGACCCCCCGCCTGGTGGACGGGCTGCGGGTCGAGCCCGGTTGGGAGACCGCGGTGGAGCGGGTCCTGGGCGATGCCCTGAAGGCGGTCCCGGTGACCGGACTGAGCGACCTGGCCCTCCAGGGGCTCCCGCCTGGTCTGATCCTGATCGATGCGCAGGCGAGCGGGGCGGACGGGCCCGGCGCCGCCGCCCCGCACGACGGACTGGCCGCCCGGGTGAGCGCCCCCTGGCCGCTGGGGCCGCTGCTCGGGGCGGTCCGTGTCGCGGCCGACACCGCCGAAGCCATGGCCTCCCGCGCTGGTCTGGCGGCGGGCGAGCGCCTGGTCACCCGAGAGGGCACCCAGGTGGGGTCCAACTGGCTGAGCACCCCGGCCCCGGACGCCGGGGGCGGGGTGCTGGAGCGTGCCGAGTCCCTCAAGGCCCTGGAGGCCGGGATCCTGGAGCTCACGGAGCGCGAGCAGGGGCTCGGCACCGAGGGCGAGGCCCTGGCCGATGCCCGGGCCGAGGCGGCGCGCCGCCGCGATGCCGCCGAGCAGGCCCTGGCCGGGCTCAACCGGGAGCTGGCGGGGGTGCGCGCCGACCTCACGGGTCTGCGGGCCCGACGCGATCACCTGCTGGAGCGTCGCCAGGCCCTGGAGGGCGAGCGCGCCGAGCTCGCGGCCCAGGGGGAGGAGGCGCTGGTGGAGATGGAGGAGGCCCGCGAGCGCCTGCACGAGCTGCTCGACGAGGTCGACCGTCTGGCCGAGCGGCGCGAGTCCCTGGCGGCGGAGCGCGAGCGGCTTCGCGACGCCGTGGCGCGGGGGCGCGACGCCGAGCGCCTGGCCCGCGAGGCCACTCAGGATCTGAGGGTGGCGGTGGAGTCCAACCGTGCCGCCCGGGATGCCACCCAGCGCAGCCTCTCGCGTGCCCAGGACCAGCAGGTTCAGCTCAAGGAGCGGCGCGGCGCCCTGGTGGAGGCCCTGGCGGAGGCGGCCGAGCCGCTGGCCGAGCAGCGCGCCCGGCTCGACGAGCAGTTGGCCCTGCGGGTGGAGGTGGAGGACGCGCTGGGCGAGGCCCGCGCGCGTCTGGAGGCCCTGGACGCGGAGGTTCGCGGGCTGGAGCAGGAGCGCCTGCGCGTGGAGCAGGAGGGTCAGTCGCGCCAGGGCGAGCTTGCCGCCCTGCGCCTCGCCCGCCAGGAGCGGCTGGTGCGCCGTCGCACCCTGGAGGAGCAGCTCGCCGAGGCGGGGACCTCACCCGCTCAGGTCCTCGAATCCCTGGACCCGGCGGCCGACGAGGGGGTCTGGCAGGAGCGCCTGACCCGGATCGAGGCGCGCATCCAGCGCCTGGGGGCAATTAACCTGGCCGCGATCAGCGAGTTCGAGGAGCAGTCCAAGCGCAAGGCCTATCTCGACGACCAGCACGCCGACATCTCCCGCGCCCTCGAGACCCTGGAGCAGGCCATCCGCAAGATCGACCGCGAGACCCGCGGACGCTTCAAGGACACCTACGATCAGGTCAACCACGGCTTCCAGCAGCTCTTCCCGCGGCTTTTCGGCGGCGGCCACGCCTATCTGGAGCTCACCGGAGAGGATCTGCTGGAGACCGGCGTCACCGTCATGGCGCGCCCGCCCGGCAAGCGCAACTCGAGCATCCACCTGCTCTCAGGGGGCGAGAAGGCGCTCACGGCGGTCGCGCTGGTGTTCGCCATCTTCCAGTTGAACCCCGCGCCCTTCTGCATGCTCGACGAGGTGGACGCGCCGCTGGATGATGCCAACGTGGGGCGCTTCTGCGAGCTGGTCCGCTCCATGTCGGACAAGATCCAGTTCATCTTCATCAGCCACAACAAGGTCACCATGGAGATCGCCAACCACCTGGTGGGCGTCACCATGCACGAGCCGGGGGTGTCGCGTCTGGTGTCGGTGGACGTCGAGGAGGCCGTGCGTCTCGCTGCCGTCTCCTGAGCCCCGCGCCGGCGTTCTGCCCCGATTGCCCAGAGTGGCCCGCCGGCCGGCCTGATCCACCACCGCGGCCTCACGCGTTATACTCCGCCGGCCTCCTGTAGCCTGCCAAAGCGCGAAACCTCACGAATGGACGCCGATACCATACGCCTGATCCTGATCGTCGTTGGGGCCATCCTGATCCTGGGCCTCTATCTGTGGGAGCGCAGCCGCGACCCGGGGCGGCAGGACGAGGACGACGACAGCGACGACGCCTACGGCAAGACCCGCGGGAAGCACGAGCCCAACCTGGGCCGGGTCGATGAGGCGGATCTGGATGGACGCCCTGGCGCACAGCTCGACCTGGAGGGGGACGAGGCGGCGCTCGCCGGGCCCGCCCACGACGCCCCGCTCCTCATCCAGCTCAGCGTGGCCAAGCGCCAGGGTGACTTCGATGGGGAGGACCTGCTCGAGGTGGCCGGGTCCTGCGGGCTGCGTCCCGGCGACATGGACATCTTTCACTGCCTGGACGAATTCGACGACGGCACCCGAATCTACTTCAGCATGGCCAACATGGTGAAGCCCGGGACCTTCCCGTTCGACGACATGGAGGGCTTCAGCACCCCGGGCGTGATGCTCTTTGCCCAGCTCGACGGCTACCCGGAGGACCTGACGGTGCTGGAGGAGATGATCGCCACCGGGCGCAAGATCGCCAACACCCTGGGCGGTGACGTGCTCGACGAGACGCGCCGCCCGCTCACGGTGCGCAAGGAGGAGGAGCTGCGCAACGCCGTGCTCGCCCAGGAGGCGCGCCGCGAGAGGGCGCAGCGGCGGTGAGCGGGGCCGATTCGGTCCCGGCCCCGGTCAGAGACCGCGCCGAGCTGCTGCGCTCGGCCATCCGCTACCACAACCACCGCTACTACGTCCTCGACGATCCGCAGATCCCGGACGCCGACTACGACGCCCTGCTCGCGGAGCTCAAGGCCCTGGAGGCCGAGCATCCGATCCTGATCAGCCCCGACTCGCCCACCCAGCGGGTCGGCGCGGCGCCGCGGCCGGAGTTCGGCGCGGTGCGCCACCGCCTGCCCATGATGTCGCTCGACAACGCCATGAGCGACGCCGATCTGGGCGACTTTCATCGCCGGGTCAGCGCCGCACTCGCCCGCGGCGAGGGGGGTGGCGACGCGATCGTCTACACGGCGGAGCCCAAGCTCGATGGGCTCGCGGTCAGCATCCGCTACGAGCACGGCGTCCTGGTCCAGGCCGCCACCCGGGGCGACGGCACCACCGGCGAGGACATCACGCTGAATGTGCGCACCATCCCGAGCGTCCCACTGAGCCTGATCGGCCGCGACCGCCCGGAGGTGCTGGAGGTGCGGGGCGAGGTCTATATGACCATCGCTGGCTTCGAGCGGCTGAATGCGCGGGCCCGCCAGAGCGGCGACAAGACCTTCGCCAACCCCAGGAACGCGGCCGCGGGAAGCCTCCGCCAGCTCGATCCCCGCATCACCGCCGGCCGGCCCCTGAGCTTCTGCTGTTACGGCTGGGGGGAGGTGAGCGCGGAGACCGGAGACAGTCAGCTCGCCATGCTCCAGCGCATCGCGGCCTGGGGAGTGCCGATCTCGCGCGAGCTCCGCCGCGTGTCGGGTCTTACCGGCTGCCGCGACTATTTCGAGGCGCTGGGCCCGCGGCGCGCCGACCTCGACTACGAGATCGATGGGGTCGTGTTCAAGCTGGACCGGCTCGCCGATCAGGCGACCCTTGGGTTCACGGCCCATCACCCCCGTTGGGCCATCGCCCGCAAGTTTCCGCCGCAGGAGGCGTTGACGCTGGTGGAGGCGGTGGAGTTCCAGGTGGGGCGCACCGGCGCCGTCACGCCGGTGGCGCGGCTCGAGCCCGTGCTGGTGGGCGGGGTGACCGTCTCCAACGCCACCCTGCACAACATGGACGAGGTGGAGCGTAAGGACCTGCGTATCGGCGATACGGTCTATGTGCGGCGCGCCGGGGACGTGATCCCGGAGATCGTTCGGGTGCTGCCGGAGCGGCGGCCGGAATGGGCCCGCCGGGTGCTGCTGCCGGATCGCTGCCCAGTGTGCGGCTCCGACGTGATCCGCCCCGAGGGGGAGGCCGTGGCCCGCTGCACCGGCGGACTCTACTGCCCGGCCCAGCGCAAGGAGGCGATCCGACACTTTGCCTCTCGCAAGGCCATGGACATCGAGGGGCTGGGCGAGAAGCTGATCGACCAGCTCGTGGAGCTGGAGCAGGACCCGGTACGCGAGCCCGCCGATCTCTACCGGCTGACCGCCGATCGGCTGGCGGGGTTGGAGCGCATGGGTGAGAAGTCCGCGGCCAACCTCATCGCGGCCCTGGAGCGCAGCAAGGAGACGACCCTCGCCCGCTTCATCTACGCCCTGGGGATTCGCGAGGTGGGTGAGGCCACGGCGGCGGCCCTGGCCGGGCGCTTCCGCCGCATCGAGGACCTCATGGCCGCGAGGCCCGAGGATTTCCTCCGCTCCCGCGGCGTGAAGGGGGTGGGACCCAAGGCCGCCGCGGCCCTGGTGGATTGGTTGCGGCGAAATCCGCACGCCCGTCCGGGTGCCGAGCAGCCGGCGCTGGGGGACTGGCTCGCCGCTCTCAAGATCCCCGGCCTGGGCCGGGCGGCGGCCGCCGCCATCGCGCGCGCCTTCCCGGGTGTGGAGGCCCTGCGGGCGGCCGAACCCGAGGACCTCTTTGCCAACACCGCCAGCCGTGTCGAAGGGGTCGGACCGATAGTCGCCGCCCACATCGTCGGCTTCTTTGCCCAGGCGCACAATCGGGAGGCGATCGAGCGGCTCGTCGCCGCCGGTGTACACTGGGGACCCCCCGAGGTTCGGGCCCCAAGGGCGCAGCCGCTCGCCGGCAAGACGGTCGTCATCACCGGCACCCTGAGCCGGCCACGGGACTCCATCAAGGCCGAGCTCGAGTCCCTGGGGGCCAGGGTCACGGGCAGCGTGTCGAGGAGCACCGACCTGCTGCTCGCGGGGAAGGAGGCCGGCTCCAAGCTGGAGAAGGCCCGGGCCCTGGGGGTGCGCATCATCGGCGAGTCGGCGCTCGAGGACCTGGTTGCGGAAAACCCGGGGGCCGCCCTGGATTAAGTTGCCACCGGACTCTATTTCACCGGTTCAGGCGGCCCGAGCGCCGCCGCCCACCAATTCGGAACGCCAATGAACGACCTGACCCAAGAACAGCAGATTTTGATTGCCATGCGCAGGACCCTCGCGGCGATCATCAAGGACGTGACCCCGCCCCCGGGCATGCGTCACCCGCTTTCGGACGGGACCATCGAGGACGTGCGCCAGTGCCTGAGCCTGATCGCCGCCCGCGAGAAGGACCTGGCGGACGCCCAGGGGCGGGGCGGTGAGCGTCCTTACTACGCCGACGAGCCCCAGCGGGCGCAGGTGGTGCCCGTCGCCGGGCTCAGCCACAAGAAGGGCTGAGGCCATGCCCGCATGCAGGAGCGCCGTCCGTCGAGCCTCGCTGGGTCTTGCCTTGCTGTCCTTGGCCGCGGGCACGATGCCCTGGGCGCGGGCCCAACCGGGGGCCGAGGTCCAGGTGCCCTGGGCCTATGCGGGCGAGCGCGGCCCCGAGCATTGGGCGGAGCTCTCGCCCCGGTATGAGCGCTGCGCCACCGGTCAGCTCCAGTCACCCATCGACATTCGCAGCGTCCAGCGCATCGCCTATACGCCGCTCATGTTCCAGTACCGCTCCCAGTCGCTGGAGCTGGTCAACGATGGGTATGGGGTCCATCTCCTGGTCCCGCCGGGGAGCGAGCTTCACGTGGACGCCGACGCCTATGCGCTCACCGAGGTGCACTTCCACGTCCCCGGGGAGCACCGGGTCAATGGCCGGGCGGCCGCCGCCGAGCTCCATCTCATCCATCGCGATGCCCGGGGTCGACAGGCGATCGTCGCCGTTCCGGTCAATGCTGGACCCCGGGTCAACAGCACCCTGAAGCGGATCGTCGAGCGCCTTCCGTCGATGCCCGGCGAACGGGCGCTCTACCGGCACCTGGGCATCAACCCGGTGTTTCTGCTGCCGAGCGAGCGGGACTACTACAGCTACACCGGCTCCATGGCCTCGCCCCCATGCAGCGAGCCCGTGCTCTGGTTCGTCCTGGCGAACCCGCTGCAGATCGATGCCGAGCAGATCCGCGGTATCGCCCGGGCGACCGGCGCCAATGCCCGACCCGTGCAGCCGCTCAACGGACGGACGGTCTACGCGGCGCTGCGTCGGTGAGGGAGTGGGAAGCCGAGACCCTGTGGTTTGGGGCCGTGCCTGTTCATCTCGCGGAGCCGCACATATACTCGAAACCCTGCACTGCCCTGACTCGTAACCGGAGAGACGCATGAAAAAGGTCGAAGCCATCATCAAGCCCTTCAAGCTCGACGACGTCCGGGAGGCCCTGTCCGCGGCAGGGATCACCGGCATGACCGCGACTGAGGTCAAGGGCTTCGGCCGCCAAAAGGGCCACACCGAGCTCTACCGTGGGGCCGAGTACGTGGTGGATTTCCTGCCCAAGGTGAAGATCGAGCTGGTCTTGGCGGACGAGAATCTGGACGCCTGCATCAGCGCCATCACCTCCGCCGCCCGCACCGGAAAGATCGGCGACGGCAAGATCTTCGTCTCTGAGGTGACCCGGGTGGTGCGCATCCGCACCGGCGAGGAGAACGAGGCGGCGGTATGATGGCGGCTCCCCCGACGCCCTCCCATCGATCGACCCTGTAGATCGGACTTCAGTCCGACGCAGCCCCCTCTGACGGCCCCGAGCGTCGCTGTCGAGATGAAGCCCGACCTGTGGCCGCGGCCGCAGCCATCTCAAGAAGGCTTGCGGCGCTGGTGGCCCGCCTTTTCCAGCTCGTCCAAATAGTCCTGCCAGAGCCGGTCCTGGTTGAGTCCCAGGTTGTAGAGGTACTCCCAGGAGTAGATGCCGGTGTTGTGCCCGTCGTCGAAGTGCAGGCAGATGGCGTAGTTGCCCACCGGATCGATCTTGTCGATCGCCACGTCCTCCTTGTCGAGCTGCAGCACCCCCTGGCCGGGCCCGTGGCCCCGCACCTCGGCTGAGGGCGAATAGACCCTGAGGAATTCGCAGGGCAGGGTGAAGTGACTGCCGTCGTCATAGCTGATCTCGAGCACCCGTGATTGCTGGTGCAGGTTGAGCTCGGTGGGTGTGGGCATGGTTGGCTCCTGGGCCGGGGATTGCCGGCTTTTTTGGATTAGGGGATTGGTGGATGCGCTGTGCGCTTATCCACCGCACGAATTGCAGATCGGGTCTGGCGCTAGAGGATGTAGCGAGACAGGTCCTCGTCGGCGGCAAGCTCTGAGAGGTTCTGATCCACGTAGGCGGCGTTGACCGTCACGGTCACGCGGTCGAGGTCGGTGGCGTTGTAGGACACATCCTCCAGCAGCCGCTCGAGCACCGTGTGCAGGCGTCGGGCGCCGATGTTCTCAGTCCGCTCGTTGACCTGCCAGGCGATCTCCGCCAGGCGCCGGATGCCATCCTCGGTGAATTCGAGCCTGACCCCTTCGGTGTCGAGCAGTGCCTTGTACTGATCCGTGAGCGAGGCGTCGGGCTCGGTGAGGATGCGCACGAAGTCCTCGCTGGTGAGCGCCTTGAGCTCTACCCGGATGGGCAGGCGCCCCTGCAGCTCGGGAATCAGGTCCGAGGGCCGCGCCAGGTGAAAGGCCCCCGAGGCGATGAACAGGATATGGTCGGTGCGCACCGTGCCGTGCTTGGTGGAGACGGTGCTGCCCTCCACCAGGGGCAGGAGGTCGCGCTGGACCCCCTCGCGCGAGACGTCGGCGCCGCCCACGCCCTCGCCGCCGCGGCGGGTGACCTTGTCGATCTCGTCGAGGAAGACGATGCCGTTCTGCTCCACGTTCTCGATGGCGCGCAGCTTCAGGTCCTCCTCGTTGACCCGCTTGGCGGCCTCCTCGTCGCGCAGCAGCTTTTTGGCGTCGCGGATGCGCAGCTTCCGGCGCTTGGTGCGGCCCTGACCCAGGTTCTGGAACAGCCCCTGGAGCTGGCTCGTCATCTCCTCCATTCCGGGCGGGGCCATGATCTCCACCCCCAGGGGGGAGACGGCGACCTGGATCTCGATCTCCCGATCGTCGAGCTCGCCGGCGCGCAGCTTGCTGCGAAACTTCTCGCGGGTGCCGCTGCCCGTGGTCGAGCGACTCTCCTCCTCGAAGCCCGAGGGCGGGGGCAGCAGGGCATCGAGGATGCGCTCCTCGGCGGCCGCCTCCGCCTGGTCGCCCAGCCGGCCCATCTCCTGCTCGCGGGACATCTTCACCGCGATGTCCGCCAGGTCGCGGATGATGGACTCCACGTCGCGGCCCACATAGCCCACCTCGGTGAACTTGGTCGCCTCCACCTTGAGGAAGGGGGCATTGGCCAGGCGCGCGAGACGGCGGGCGATCTCGGTTTTGCCCACGCCCGTCGGACCGATCATCAGGATGTTCTTGGGCGTGATCTCGGAGCGCAGGGGCTCGTCGATCTGCATGCGCCGCCAGCGGTTGCGCAGCGCGATGGCGACCGCGCGCTTGGCCTCGTCCTGCCCGACGATGTGCTTGTCGAGCTCGGCGACGATCTCTTGAGGGGTGAATTCCGACTTGCGGGACATGGGGCGATCTTGGATCCGTCGATGGGCCGCCGGGCCGGCGGCGACTGGAATTGGCCACCGGAAGGTGCGGTCCGGCGCCTGGTTCCGCAAGTGGCACGAGCCCTCAGGCGCTGTCCAACTCCTCGATCACCAGGTTGTGGTTGGTGTAGACGCAGATGTCGGCGGCAATGTGCAGGCCCCGCTCGACGATCTCCCGGGCCGAGAGCTCCGTGTTCTCCAGCAGGGCCCGGGCGGCCGCCTGGGCGAAGGACCCGCCCGAGCCGATGGCCATCAGGTCCTGTTCGGGCTCCACCACGTCCCCGGTGCCGGAGATGATCAGCGAGGTGGTGGCGTCCGCGATGCACAGCAGGGCCTCGAGACGGCGCAGCATGCGGTCGGTGCGCCAGTCCTTGGCCAGCTCCACCGCCGAGCGGGTGAGATGGCCCTGGTGTTTCTCGAGCTTGGCCTCGAAGCGCTCGAACAGGGTGAAGGCGTCCGCCGTGGCGCCGGCGAAGCCCGCCAGCACCCGCTCCTTGTAGAGCCGCCGGACCTTGCGGGCATTGCCCTTCATCACCGTCTGGCCCAATGACACCTGGCCGTCGCCCCCGATCACGACCCGGCCGGAGCGGCGCACCGACAGGATGGTGGTTCCGTGGAAGGTCTCCATGGGTTCTGAGCTCCGTGTGTTGCGTCCGCGCCCGATTGCGATGTCCGGTAGGTCGGGCTTCAGCCCGACTCCGACGCCCGGGTCGCTCGAAAGGCAGGTCGGGCTTCAGCCCGACGCCTCCGATCCGGAGCTGGCCTCAGCCCTTCTTCGCGGCCTTGCTGGCACGCTTCTCCTTCATCGTCTTTGCCGGCTTCTTCTTGTTCTCCTTCTTCTTGTCCATTCCTTTCATGTCAGTCGTCTCGCGTGGTTGATTTACCGAATCTGATGGGTGAATGCCTTGCCCGGCGCCAGAGCAACAGGACGAGGGATGGCTGGAAGACCCCCAAAGTTCCCGGGACGGCGCGGCCTGGCGGACGTCATTTTACGCGAGCAAGCCCATTCCTGCCCGGTGCATCCGGCGATGGCGTCGCCCAGGATCCTGTCAGGCCCCTCGGTGACCTTGAGCCCCCCAGTGGCCCGTGCCGTACAGGGGAGTCGCATCCGTGGAAATCTGCGCCGGCAGCCGCACGGCGAGGTAGGCGGAGAGCAGCGCGGCGAAGAAACACCAGATGGAAACGAAGGCGTAGCCGAAGACCAGCGCGCTCACGACGACCGAGGCGAGGATGAGCCCCCCGAACCGGCGCACCCCGGCGTTTGAGGAACCGAGAAGCGGGAGGGCGACGATCACGGCATAGATGCCCCGTATGGCCTCGCGACTGATATAGGGCTCGTAGATCAGCCGCGGGTTGTACAGGATCGAGCCCTTGACCACCGTGACCTGAAGCCAATCGGGCCGGAGCACCAAGGGGACGAAGAGTGAGGCCCCGAGGAGTCCGCCCAGGACCGCCGCGACGGCGAACAGCCGACGGCGCAGCGGCCTGTCCTCGATCCGCCAGGCGGCGAGCGGCACCAGTCCTGGCCACAGCAGGTAGGCGAAGAACAGGAACCCGAGGGCGGCCCCCCTGCCGACGGTCCCAGCCGTCAGATCCATCCAGAGCAGGCCTTCGGCGACCTGTTGGACTCCAAACAACAGCGGAAAGGCGGCCAATATCAGGTAACGCCTGTCTCCTTGCCAGGCCGCGTGGAGTGTGGAGACGCCGATCGGGATCAGGACCGATGCGTCGGCGAAGCTCGATGATGTGTTGAAGCACACGGTTTTCCTCCCCGTTTGCCGGGCCGGGAGGGGCAGGCTGGGTCACTCGGGTCCTTTCTGGTGTGGGTTCTGCCCCCGCCGGGATTGCGCCTCCATTGGCAAGTATGGCTCAGCGCGGGCCCCCGGAATCTAGGTTCGGAGCCTTGCGTCGCCCGGTGCCGGCCCCAGGTGCGGCAGCAATGGGCCCCAGCATCGGTGTAAGATCGTGACACCTGCATGGGGACTCTCTGGTGGATCTGTTCGACCACGGATGGCAACAACCCTCCATGTATAGTCAGGATCGTGAACAAGAACAGCCTCTTACCGTTGGGGCTTGTTCTTCAATCTGCCTAGTTTTTGGTTCCACGCGAATGGGAGAGCAAATGGCCAAACCCAACTACGCCTTCGAGAAGCGTCAGAGAGATCTCGCCAAGAAGCAGAAGAAGGAGGAAAAGCGGCTGCGCAAGGCCGGGACCCAGAGCGAGCCGACGCCGGAAGGGTCGACTCAGGAAGCTCCGACGCCAGACGGGTCCACACCGGAAGGGTCCACGCCGGAAGGATCAACTCAGCCGCCCGTGGATAATTCGACTGGAGGCTGAGCGTTCCCGTCAGAACTGCCTTGATCTCAGTGTCCGAGGCCGGATCGACCGCATCGACCGCGGAGGCGCCTTGACACTTCGCCCGGATTCGGCTCTGGGGCAAGTTCGCTTTTCCCGGCCGGTCGAGCGGGCACCGAGGTCTAGGGTTCACGGAGGGGATTCTTGTGCTGTTCCCCGAGTCGACAGGCCGCCTCTTGGACTGATTGCGACTGGCAATAACGCATTGTGGGATCGTATTGCCCGTAGCAGCGGTACTCCTTGAGTCGAAAGGACTCGGGTGATCCGGCGGTTGCCATACGGCACCGAACGAAGACCCGATGTGCTTGCTGCTACCTCATGTCTGCCGTGGCTCGCGGTACGACTCGATCAGGTACAGTGGGCGTTGCTTGCTCTCGTTGAACATCCGGCCAAGATACTCGCCGATGATCCCCAATGTGGTGAGCTGGACGCCGCCCAGGAACAGGACAATGGCCATCATGGACGGATAGCCGGCGACTGGATCGCCGAAGCGCAGCGTCTTGTAAACGATCCAAATGGCGTAGAGGAATGAGACCGCGGCCGTGACCATGCCCAAATAGCTGGCCACCTTGAGCGGTGCGGTGGTGAATGATGTGATGCCCTCGATGGCGAAGTTCCACAGTTTCCAGTAGTTGAACTTGGTCTCGCCGGCAAAGCGGGGATCCCGCTGGTAGAGCACCGAGGTCTGAGGATAGCCGATCCAGGCGAACAGCCCCTTCATGAACCGATGCTGCTCGCGCAGCTGACACAGTGCGTCAGCCGCCCGGCGGCTCAGCAGACGGAAGTCGCCGGTATCCGCAGGGATCTCGACCCGGCTCATGAACTTCATCACCCGGTAGAATTGCTTCGCGGTGTACTTTTTGAGGAAGGTCTCACCGCCCCTGGCGATGCGGGTGGCGTAGATCACGTCGAAACCCTCGCGCCAGCGGGCCATCAGATCTGGGATCAGCTCCGGCGGGTCTTGGAGGTCGCTGTCGATCACGACGATGGCCTCGCCCCGCGCATGGTCGAGCCCCGCTGTTAGGGCAATCTCCTTGCCGAAGTTGCGACTGAGGTTCAACACCGCCACCCGCGGGTCGTCCCGGTGCAGCTTACCGAGGAGGGCCAGTGTGCCATCTCGGCTGCCGTCGTTGATGTACACAATCTCGCAAAGTCCGTCGATGCCGCCCAGCACGCTCGACAGGCGACGGTGGAACTCGGGTAGAACCGATTCTTCGTTGTACACGGGCGCGACAATGGAGAGAAGGGGCCGGCGCCCTTCGGTCTCGAAAGGGTGTGGAACCTGTGGATTCATGTGCCGTGGGTCTCCCGGAAAGTCCAAAGGCTGTTGAGGACGAAGTTCACCAGAAAGACCACCACGGTCGCTCCAATCTGGACGAGCAAATAATTAACGGATAATAAGTTAACGCCTCCGTAGACGAGGAGTGCGTTGATCATTCCCGTCGCAACCGCGATGAGGAAAAACTTGGGTCCGGCGTCCAGGTGGGCTTTGCTGCTCCTGAATGTGAAGCGATGATTGAGGAGATAGTTGACCAGGGCGCCGACGATGAATCCGACGGTGGTCGCGATCACCGGCTCGAGCGCGGCGCCCTCAACCAGCCCGAGCAGGGTCAGGTAATGCGCGCCGGTGCCGATGATTCCGACGAGTCCAAAGGCTATAAGCCGATGGAAAGTTGCCTCGATCCGGAATATCACGATTACGGGACCGTCCTGGCGAGCTGATGGGGTCGGATCATAGCATCCGTAAGACACAGAGTGCTCCTGATTAGCCCAGGTTGGCGGCGTCCGAGCCAAAAATGGGCGGGAACAGGAGAGCCCGCGATGTCTTCCAAGTTTCTCAAAAAAGGGCGAGTGTCCCTGACGCCTTCGAGGTTTGCAGCAAAGATTCTTGACTGTGTAGGCTCGACACCGAGGAGTACCGCCATGACAACTTTAGACCTCTCGCTTTGCTGGCAAAGATACCAGCGGACATTCTTTTATTGCGCCCTGGTCGTTTTGCTCTCATACGGACCGGAACTTTTCGATTTCACATTCGCCACGGACTACTATTTTTCCGAATTGCTCCAATATCCTGGGGCCTTCGGCAACGACGGCCGTTGGTTGGGAGCCTTCATTTATTACGGTGTTCTCGGTGGCAAGTCTAATCCCTTTCTATTCAAACTGCTGTTTTTCGCCTCTCAGTTCCTGATCGTTGTGTTGATATCCGACCTTTTCGGTGTCGCCAAGACTGTGCAGCGCACAGTCGTCTTCACCATCCTCGCGATTCATCCCTATCTGCTGTCCCTGCACTCGTTCAATAACACGTTGCCTCTCTATGCCCTGGGAAATCTCCTGTCGGTGCTCGGCGTCTACGTCATTCTAAAGCACCGGTCGCCGACGGCCTTCGCAGTCTCCGTACTCTCAATCGCCGGAGCGCTGGCATCCTGGCAAATGGGCTTAAACTACGGAGCGACCCTGTTCCTGTTCTTTCTCATCTACTCGATACTGAGCGAGCCGGGCCTGTCCCTTCGTAGCACCGCCTATTATGGGGCGGTCTTCTCTGCAGCTCACGTCCTGGCCTATGCAGTCTATTCAATTGGTACCGCGATCCACATCCGAATGGGACTAATCAACCCCGCTAGGATGGCGCAGCAGGGGCGCTTCCTGGAATCATGGGCGCAGATAAAGCAGAAGGTCGGACAACTCGCGGTTGTGATGCGGGATTACCTATTTTATCCGCAGGATTATTTTCCGCTCGTGGCGAAGCTGCTTTTGCTTATGAGCCTGCTTGTGTTGCTGCTGGCGGCGGGGACATGGCTGTGGCGTCGTGGTCATTATGTGATCCAGCCACTGCTGGCGGTTCTCCTCGTAGTGCTGGCGTTCTTGTCTGCTGTGGGTGTGATGCTGCCCCTACAGCTCCACGAGCCAAGCTATCGATTGTTCTACGGTTTCGGCATGTTCAACGCGCTTGCGTTCGCCGTATTCTATTCGCGTCTGCATCAGTTCCGTTATGCCAGTTACGTGATGATTGCAACTGGACTCGCGGTTTCGGTGATATTCGTGTATCAGACGAATATCGCGCACATGCGTATGGTGATGAAGAACCGATATGAATGGTCAGTCGGGTTCGCGATCTCAAAACAGATTGAATCGCTACCTGGATTTCGTCAAAATCTGCCACTTGCGATCATCGGAACCCAAGGCACGTACTTCACCCAGGCGTTCAGGGTGCACGACGACCGCGAAGGTCGGTCGGATATAGGTTTGCGACCGACCGAGATCCTGACCAATGACTGGGCAAAAGAAAGAATATTCCACCCATTCTTCTATTTTGTAACTCCAGACCAGGGACAGAGAATGCTGGCGGAGACCCATGCGCGAGAGATGGCTCAATGGCCGCGCCCGGGCTCGGTGGTGATTCACGAGAGAATCATTATCGTAAAACTGGGTGATGGTGCCCCCCAGCCTCGGTAGGTTGATGGCGTCGAAAAGTTCCGTGTCCGGATGCCGAGGAACCTCTTTGGCTCGTCCGACTACTGCCAGATGGGAGGTGTGGCCCAACCAATGGGTCCATGCAGGGGGTCTGTCCGGTGTGCTCGATATGCCGTCCAGCGCTGTAGTGGACGAACTGCCCGCTGTGCGTGCGTGACCTCGTCGCCTGTTCCATCGCTATACCGGTTGTTGAGGTCATTCTTGTGAACACCGGCCCCAACGCAGGAACGGGACGGGAAAATACCGCAGGGCGACATGACTGCGGCCGCTAGGAACAGGCAACGACCGCAGCAGACCTCCGGAAACTGACATTGAAGATCGCTGCCCGTTAACGCACGCCGTCCATCCTGGCGCCGCCACCTCACTAAGGATGATCAACGACGCCGTGGGCAAGTCACACTCGATCTCGATTTCGGTGTTCCGGTATTTGGTGATGTAACAGGTTGGCGGACTGCTCGAGATTTTTGGCGTCAAAGGGGCTTGCGGGTGCAGTCGCGGCGGCATACACGACAACTTTGGCGTTTGGAGCTGGGAGCTCCCAAACCTCATAAACATATCCCGCCTTGACCATGCGCGCACCTCCGGACTGAAGAGAGCGTCGGGTTGCTGTAATGGTCGTTCCCGCCTCCCCAAACTGTTCGTCATTCAGGTCAGTAACGTAATGTGGCAATACCACGTATCGCAACCCTATCCTGCGATACCACCTATGCAGATAGGTATCAGCATCGACAGAAAATGTCTTTGGGCGTGCATCATATGTCGAGGGAAAGAGACGGCTGTAGGGGCTTATGAGAAGCGGATTGGCGCCCTGTGTGCTCGCAAGCGACACCGCACTAGGGAACCCGTAAGCGAGCTCGTCTCCGATGATTTCTACACGGAATTGCGGAATCCCGCTTTCAAAGACTCCATCCTTGAGAAACTCGACGAGCTGGTGATATTCAGCGACCTTGGTGTCCGAAGGCTCCTTTCTCCCGGCGTAGAATCGTGCGATGGGTCGCTCAGCGTAGCGTAGGCTAAGGAGCTCACTGGTCTTGCCTGGAACGACAAGGTCGACCATGACCAGCCCGGCAATGAGGGGGAGAATAAAGCGAGTGTCGCGTCCTGATTGGGTCCAGCGCCACGCCCCCCAGAGGACAAATGAAGCGACACCGTACCTAAAAAGACCCATCATTAAAACTCGTTGTAGATCCGCTATCGCATCGGACTTGGTCGCTACACTCTTTAATTGTGGAAAAGCGAGTACAATAAAAATCCCTATCAGCGATAAAGCAGCGACGTTCCGCCACCGGCCGGCGAACAGGGATTCAGTTTTGTCGATGCGAGCGGAGGCGAGAAACAGGGCGAGGAAAAGATTTATCAGATACGCACCATCGGCCGGGCGTCTGAACAGGCTGAAGCCTGGTACATGAGTGAATAACCAGGGGTAGAGTGGGGTGCGTGTTCCAAGCAAATAAACCCCCGCGGCTAAACCCGATATGAGCGCCAGGTTAGCGATTCTGTTCTGGGAAAGGGGTGCGCTGACAAGCGTTGTCAAGATGAGCAGGGCGGGTATTGCGCCGATGTAAAGGTAACTTTGGGTGAATTCCGAGCCGACCCACTGCTGGCCCGACGCGACACCGAAGAGACCGGGAAGAAGAAGACTCGTGAGCGCATAGGCTGGAAGTGATGCGGCGGTGGAAGCTTCCAAGCCAAGCGAGGCACGATTGGAATCGCCGACAAATTCAAGCACAGCCGCGATCATGGGCAGCGCGATGACAAGCGCGATTGCGGCTGCGAAGGCCGCCATGGCTAGACACCGCACTCGAGTTGGATTTTGCCAGCAATGCAGAAGGGCGAAAGGTAGGAGCAGCAGGCCGCCTATGAATGTAAGCTGATTGGGGTTAAGTAAGAAGAGGCCGACCAGAAGCCCGAGTGCGAGGGCCCTCCGGTAACTCGGCGCCCGTGACAAGTGGAGGACCCCAAGAAGCAGCATTGGCAGCATCGAGTAAGACACGATCTGAGGGACGTGTTGCAATCTGCTCGCGGCAACCCCGCCGAGAAAGAAGACGATGGTCCCTAGCACAGCGTTGTATCTTCGGGCATCAGTGGCTCTCGCGTAGAAATAGAGAGCAAATCCGCCGATGAGTTGGTATGTAAGGGTGGCGACGTCGAACGCCAAAAGATTAAAGTGTTCCCCAAGAAGAAGGCCAACAAGCGTGTGTAACGTGAAGACCATATTCTGGGGGTCGGCGAGCACCGGGATGCCCGCGTACTGATAGGGATTCCACCAAGGCGGCTCACCTCTGAGTACCGAGGATACGACGAAGCGAACCTGGGGAAAGAATGCGTCGATGCTGTCGTAAGGAATGAAACGGGAGCCACTGATTATCAAGAGCGAAGACAAGCACCAGACAATGGCGAGAAGCGCGAGATCCGCCCTTCGGGCCCGGAGAACGTTGCCGCTGCTTTGTGGGAGGGTCGGGTGTGGTGTCATAGTCGTTTCCGCCGTGTATGTAACTACCCGGCTATCCCATCTTATCGGGGCGAGTTTCGCTCCCGCGGCGCGACGGCTATGGACCGGGAAGTTGAGCACTCGATTGTGGGCATCTCGCCGGGAGTCGGGCGTCCAAACTAACGCCTATGCGACGTGGATCTGCCTGACGCGCTAAGCCTCAAGAGCCCACCGACCGCCGGACAACACGGCGCGGTGCCTGGCCGATCTGCGCGTTGACCTTAGGTTACGCCATTTTGTCCGCCAGCCGCTCCCGGAGCTTGGTCAGGCGCTTGTTGGAGCCCACGCGCTTCACTGCCATGGCGAGCGCCTTGGGCTCGGCGATCAGCACCACCAACCGGCGGCCGCGGGTGACGGCGGTATAGAGGAGGTTGCGCTCCAGCAGGGTGTAGTGCTGGGTGGCGAGCGGGATGACCACCGCCGGGTACTCGGACCCCTGGGCCTTGTGGACCGTGGTGGCGTAGGCGAGCGACAGGGCGTCGAGCTCCCCCAGCTCGTATTCCACCCGACGGCCCTCGAAGTCGATGTGGACCAGGCCCTCCTCGGGGTCCACGGTGGCGATGCGTCCAATATCCCCGTTGAAGACCTCCTTGTCGTAGTCGTTGATCAGCTGGATCACCTTGTCGCCGGGGGCGTAGGTCCAGCCGAAGCGGGTGATACGCGGCTCGGCGCTAGGATTGAGCCTCTCCTGGAGCGCGACGTTCAAGGAGCGTGCACCCAGGCCCCCGCGGTTCATGGGTGTCAGCACCTGGACCTGACTCACCGGGTCGAGCCCGAAGCGGTCGGGGATGCGCTCGGTGACCACCCGCATCAGGCGCTCCTGGACCTGCTCCGGGCCGTCGCAGGGGATCAGGTAGAAGTCGCTCTCGGCGCCCGCGGCCTCCGGCGCCTCGGGCATCCGCCCCCCATTGATCCGGTGGGCATTGACGATGATCCGCGAGGCCGCCGCCTGGCGGAACACTTCGGTGAGCCGCACCGTCGGCACGGCTCTGGAGGCGATGAGGTCGGCGAGCACGGCCCCGGGCCCCACCGACGGGAGCTGGTCCACGTCGCCCACCAAGAGCAGCGCGGCCCGGTTCGGCACCGCCCGCAGGAGCTGGTTCATGAGGGCGACGTCCACCATGGAGCACTCGTCCACCACCACCAGGTGGGCGTCCAGCGGGGAATACTGATCCCTTTTGAAGCCCAGGGTCTTGGGGTCGAATTCCAGCAGCCGGTGGATGGTACGGGCCTCCCGCCCCGTGGACTCGGCGAGCCGCTTGGCCGCTCGGCCCGTGGGTGCAGTCAGCTCGATGGTGGCGCCCTTGGCCGCGAGGATGCCGAGGATGCTGCGCACCACCGTGGTCTTGCCCACCCCCGGACCGCCGGTGATGATCGTGACCTTGCCGTTGACCGCGCTCGCCACCGCCGCGCGCTGGGACTCCGAGAGCCTGATGCCGGTCTCCGACTCCACCCAGGGCAGGGCACGCCCGGCGTCGACCGTCCCCCAGGGGACCGGCTGGCCCAGCAGACGCCGCAGGCTGGCGGCGATGCCGAGCTCGGCGCGCTGCAAAGGGGTCAGAAAGAGTGCAGGACGCCCATCGATCGGCTCCTCCACCAGGTTCTCCTCGGCCAGCTCGGCGGCGATGGCCTCCTCGATGATGGGCGGCGGGATCTCCAGCAGGGCCGTAGCCTTCTCGGCCAGCGCCTCCCGATAGGCCGCGCAGTGCCCCTGGCCCGCGATCTCCTGGAGCACGTGGCGCACGCCGGCCTGGGCGCGGATCAGTGAGTCCGGGGCGATGCCGAGCCGTTGGGCGATGGCGTCCGCGGTCTTGAAGCCGATGCCGTGGATGTCCAGGGCGAGGCGATAGGGGTTCTCGCTGACCCGGGCGATGGCCTCGTCCCCATAGGTCTTGTAGATGCGCACCGCCCGGGCGGTGCCCACCCCGTGGGACTGGAGGAAGACCATGATCTCGCGGATCACCTTCTGCTCGGCCCAGGCGGCGGTGACCCTCTGCTGGCGCTTGGGCCCGATGCCGGGGAGGCTGCGGAGCTGATCCGGGTTGTCCTCGATGACGTCGAAGACCCGCTCCCCGAAGGCCCGGACGAGGGTGCGCGCGAAGTGGGGCCCGATCCCCCTGACCATGCCCGAGCCCAGATAGCGCTCGATGCCCTCAAGGGTGGAGGGCGGGATCGACCTCAGGGCCGCGGCCTTGAACTGGAGCCCGTGCTGACGGTCGTTGACCCACTGGCCCTGGCACTCGATGAATTCACCCGGGGTCACGCTGGCGGCGGAGCCGATCACCGTCACCAGATCCCGCTGGCCCTTGACCTTGACCCGCAGCACGCAGAACCCGCTCTGCTCACTGTGGAAGGTGACCCGCTCGATGGAGCCCGAGAGGTGCTCCTTGGGCTCGGCCCCGCCGTAGGGGGTCGGATGCTCGCTCATGGGCGGGTGGGGCGCCCGGGCCGAGCTCGATCAATGCACCCCGGAGACCGGGCGCATCTCCACGTCGCAGGTGCCGCCCACCCGGGCCGTCTGCATGGAGCCTCCGCCGCGGCAGGATTCGCCTTTGTCCTTGATCCGGCACTGGATCTCCACGGGCCTGCCGGCGTTGAGCCAGCTCGGGGTCTTGCGGTAGCGCCCGATGGACTTGAATCGGCAGCCGCCGGGCACCCCGTAGGCCGGGCAGTCGGAGGCCTCGCGCAGTGAGACCTTGCGCCCGTCCACCACGAAGCCCGGGTAGTTGTCGAGGATGCGGATGGAGTCGCCGCTGTCGTTCTCGTCGAACAGGAACTCCTTGAAGGTGTAGCCGCTGCCGCTCGCGGAGCCCACCTGGATGCGGGTGTTGGCGATCAGGGCGAAGTCGCGGCCGCGCTCGGCCACGGCCCCGGACATATATTCGACCCGGGCGTGGTTGGGAAAACACTTGCCCATGGCCGGCGCGTGGTAGTAGTGGCGCATCTCACTGAGGCTGGCGGGCGAGCTGCCGGGGAAGATGTCGCGCAGGTCGGCGTCGCTGCCGTAGAGGATGCGCTCCACGTCGCCCACGTTCTGTTTGTACATGGCCTGCATCTTGCCGTAGTAGTCCGAGTCCTCCAGGTCGGGTCGCAGGAAGCAGGAGGTGAGGCCCGAGATCTGGGTCAGATACTCGTCCCAGATGTTGTATTGGGAGACCGAGGAGGCGGCGCCCTGGAAGTCGCCGGGGAAGCGGCAGCCCTGGCGGCTCAGGCACTGGCCGACGGCGCGATTGCGAATCGACAGGGCGATGATATTGCGCTCGCATCCGCCATAGGCGCTGCATCCGCGCCCGATGTGGCCCTCGTAGAGTGCGGTGCGCATGACATAGTCGAGGTGCTTGGCCCGGGTCAGGGCGGTCTTGTCGGCCAGCCGGCCGTTGGAGCGGATGAAGTCATCCCAGGCCTCCTCCAGGGCGGCACGGCGACCGGTCAGCGCGCGGTTGACCCGAGCGCACTGGGGCGACGCGTGGAAGGCGCGCACGAGACGATCGAGCTCGGTCGCGCCGCCGGGACTGCCGCCCCGACCCGATGGCGGGTCGAAGAAGGGCGCCTTCTCCAGGGCATAGAGCTTGCGCACGTCGACCACGTATCGGTTGCCGGGGTCGCAGTGGTGGTTCTGCACCTGAAGCCGCTTGCGCTCCGCCACGGCGCGCTTGAAGCGGGCGGTCGAGGAGTCATCGGCCTTGCGCGGGTCCACCACCACCTCGAAGCCCACGAAGGGGGTGCCCTTGGAATCGGTCAGCGGCTCGCCATTCTCGATCACCAGGCAGGGGATCACCGAGGTGCCCTGGGTCAGGGACCCGGCAGGGGATCCGCCCCCGGTGAAGCCATCGGCCCGATAGTAGGGGATGGTGAGGGGGCCGTTGAACTGGTAGACCGTCATCACCGGCGTGGCGGGGATGGCGGCCTGCGCGTGAGAGGCGGCGGCGAGCAGCGCGAGTGCGCCGAGTAGCTTGCGCATGATTTCCGTTCCTGTGAGCTGAATGGACCGCGCCCCGACCCCGATGGAGGGCTGGCGGGAGGTCCGGTGCGGGACGTGACGGGGAATGGTAACAGGCGGCGCCGCGACCGGCAGCCGCGCGCCAGGGACTCATCGCCCGTCGACCGCGACCTGGAACCCCTGCTAGTCCTCGCGCGTGAACGCGGTGATATCGATCACCAGGTGGGTGGAGGCGTTGGGGCCGTTGGTGAACCTGAGGTCGAAAGGGCAGGCCAGGTCGATTGGCGGGGTGGGCTCGGGGAAGGCCCCGCTGATCCACTGCCCGTAGCAGGTGCCGATCAACTGCGAATTGCCGATGGCACCCGCGCCGGGGCGGTAGTTGAGCGCCGTCGCGGCCGCCTGGGTTCCATAGGGCTTGATGCCGATCCAATTGACGGCCGCCCCGTCCGCCTGGGCCGCCATGACGTTGATGGTGACGCCGGAGGCGTCTTGAGGCACATCGGGGCACCCCGTCGGCGAGCCGCCCTGGGCAAGGAGGCGCTCGTGTCCGGAGACCGCGATGTCGATCGACTCGTTGGGTTCGAGCTTGCCGGCAAAGGCCTCGCTGGCGATGCGGGTGTCGAGGATCCGGCAGGGGGCGATGGTATAGACCAGGTCGGGGCCGGATGGAACAGCCGCGACCTCCGGGACAGGGGCTCCGCAGAATGGTGCCGCCATGTCCCACGGCCACGAGCTGGTCCCCGCCCCAGGTGACATCGTTGAGTCAACCGGTCGTGCCCGAGTTGCGCGCCGTCCAGGTCACCCCGTCGGGGCTGGTGAGGATGGTTCCGTCGCTCCCGACGGCCACGAACTCGGTGCCACCCCAGGTGAGGCCGGAGAGGGAGCTCGCCGTGCCCGAGTGACGCTCAGTCCAAGTCACCCCGTCGGGGCTGGTGAGGATGATCCCGCTCCAATCCAAAGAGGAGGCGACGAACTGGCTCCCGCCCCAGGTGACGTCATGGAGCCAACGGGTCGTGCCGGCGTTGCGCAGGGTCCAGCTCACCCCGTCGGGGCTGGTGAGGATGGTGCC
>CAVOUZ010000001.1:0-173213 GCA_963699735.1 uncultured Gammaproteobacteria bacterium | reverse complement strand
TTACGACAACGTCGTGCGAATCAGCGTCAACTCGCTCTGGTCGTTCGCCTTCCTCGATCTCGACCAGGAGCCGATGATCGTCAGCGTTCCCGACGCCGGGGACCGCTACCTGGTGGCACAGGCGATGAACATGTGGACCGACGACTTCGCATCCGTCGGCACGCGCACGCCGGCGACGAAGTCGGGGGACTTCCTGATCGCGGGTCCCAAGTGGAGCGGTACCGCACCCGAGGGGATCAAGGAAACCTTCCGCTCTTCGACACGATACGCCATGATCCTGGTGCAGATCTCGGCCGAGAGCCCCAAAGACTTCCCGGCCATCAATGCCCTTCAGGACAAGCTCAAGGTCACGCCGCTCAGCGCCTGGGGCAAGCCCTATACCCCACCAGAGGCGGTCCCCGTCGATCCCAACGTCGATCTCACCGCGACGCCTTTCGACCAGGTCCGGCTCATGACCGGGGAGCGGTTCTTCAAGCGCCTGGCGAAGGTGCTGAAAGACAACCCGCCTTATGCCGCCGACTCGCGGCAGGTGAGGCGGCTCGAGCTGATGGGCGTCGAGGCTGGTAGGGAATTCGACCCGGACAAGATCGACCAACAGGTGCGCAAGGGGATCAACGAGGCGCCATGGAACGTGTGGAAAGAGCTCGCCGAGGGCCCGTACACCATGTCCGCGACCAACGGCTGGTTCAACTTTCCGAACCTCGGGCGGTACGGGACCGACTACAACACCCGGGCCTTCATCGCCTACGCGGGGCTCGGCGCCCTTACCTCGGCTGACTGTATCTATCCGACCGCGTTCGTGGACGGCGACGGCCATGCCCTCGATGCCGCGTACAACTACGTGATGCATTTCCCGAAAGATGGTCTGCCCCCCTCGGCCAGCGGGGTCTGGTCCATTTCGCCCTATCGCGAGAACTTCTACGTCCGCAATGCGCTCAACCGATACGGCATCCTGTCCTCGATGCCGCTCAAGTACAACGCGGATGGCTCGCTGGATATCTACATACAGGCGAAGTCGCCGGGGTCAGACAAGGAGTCGAACTGGCTGCCGACGCCCCCCAGCGGGATGTTCAACTTGACCGTCCGCGTCTATCAGCCAAAGCAGGAGGCAGTGGATGGGACCTACAAGCTGCCCCCCGTCACCAAGGTCGAGTGACCGGGAGCATGGCGTCAACAGCGATCATCAGCCAACCCTGGCAACCTCCCGGTGGCGGGGAATTGGAACGGGGATGGCTAGGATGAGATTGGGGTGTCGCCCCCGCGCACCCAGCGCGTCCCGCTGGACACCAACGGCAATGGCGCGCCGGACGGACCGGACGGGGGTAATATCCAGATCAGCGCCTTCGGCGTGGATGGAGACCTTCCGCTCGCTGGCCACCAGTGACCGCTAGCCGGGGGGAACAGGGATTGTTCCTCCAGATAGTGAGAGCAACCCCTGGCAGGAGGCTATCGCCTCACGCGCGCCCGAGCTAATGATCTCAGGGCGCTGGGCGGCGCGTGGGTGCTCACTTTGGGGGTGCAACCGCCCACTCGCTGCGCTGCGCCAGACTAGCGACTCGGCGCACGCGCGCCTTGGGGCGGTGAGCTTCATCCACCGCTTCGGCGCCTCTCTCAACCGCCATGTCCATTTCCACTGTTGCGTCATCGACGGCGTGTTCGAGCCTGTCGCCGATACCTCCGGGATCTCTGAAGCCGTGCGCTTTCGGCCCGCGACGGCACTGACGCCGAAGGCCATCGCCGCCATCGCCGAGCAGGTACGCCTCGGGGTGCTGCGGTGGTTCGCCCGCCCTGTGCTCATCGACCCTGATGACGTCCGCGCGATGCTCACCTGGGAGAACAGTGGATTCTCCCTGGATGCCTCGGTGCGCGTCGCCGCGCAAGATCGCGCAGGGCTGGAGCGCCTACTGCGCTCCTGTGCCCGCCCGCCGTTCGCGCTCGAGCGTCCCTCCCGCTCACCTGCCCGAACTGCGGCGCCGACAGGCGCATCATCGCCTTCGTCACCGGTGTCGCTCCCGTCGAGCGGATTCTCACCCACAGCGGCGAGCCGCCACGCCCGCCCCGCCCCCATCTCGCTGCCCTGACCGCTGGACCTCGCAATCTCGTCTCTGAGCTCGCCCTCGCTCCTCTCGCGATGTCCGCGAGCCTCTCGCTTGTGCCTTGACTCGCCCTCCGGCCCTGAATAACGTACACACAAGGACCTCCCTGGGCCCGCAGGGCGGCTTGAATTTCCTATCCGTCAACGACCTCGATCTCCTCGGGTCCGCAATTCGGCTCATCGATGCGACAGGGGCCCTCATCGATGATCAATCCCACGAATGGATCAAGTGGTACCAGGGGCGGTTGAGTATGCTGCGCCAATATGACGATGCGGGTCGAGCCCTTTGGGGCGGCAACTTGTTTGTTACGAGCTCCAACTTCGTTTTTCGGCGCACGTTATTCGACAGCGTCGGCGGGTTCGGCGATCACCGGTATGCACACGATTATGCGTTCCTTCTCTCGGCATTGACGAGATCGAATGTCTCTCTGGCATTCCTCACCGACGAGCCGCTGCTTTACTATCGGTGGCATGGTGGAAACACGATATTGGAGAACGCTTGCAACGCCGGACGGGAGGAGTTCGACGCAATATGCGAATACCTACCGCTCCTCGTTCCTGAGGACGCGCGACAGAGCGTCGAAATCGCTCTTCGCCACCTCGCCGGGTTGGCATTGATTTGTCCCAGCACACAGTCAATACAAGTGTTACGGCTGGAGACCGAGGCGGCACGTCTGCAGAACGAAGTTGCTCGGCTGCGCGCCGAAGGGGACCGGGTACGAGCGGACTTTTCCAGATTCCGGGCGTCGTACAGCTTTCGTCTCGGTGCGGCGCTGCTCTACCCAATGCGGCGCCTGCGAGACCTTCTGGCGGATCGTCGTTGATTCCGCGCTTGCCGATCCACAGAGATGGCATTAGGCCGCAGTGACGGATCGGCACAATCGTCACTGCCCCGGCGTGGGGGCAGCGATCCTGTCAGGCGGCTCAGACGCGATCGAGGATGAGCCTGTCCTGATAGCCGCGAAAGGTACTGGCGGGCGTTCCACACCAGATGCCGAGCTCTAACTCCCGCAGCTCAAAGCCTTGCTGCTGCACCTCGCTGATGAACAAGTCCTTCTCGAACGCGATCGCCTTCTCTGGCACTTGCGGATCGAGGGCTTTGGTCCCGGGGCGTACCGGCGCCATGGTTTGATAGAAATCGCTCTTATCCTTGCTCTCCTCTCGCTCGGGAGTGAGCAAGAACCCGGTTACCAGCACCTTCCCGCCCGGCCGCAGAACGCGATGTATCTCGGTGCCGTAGTGACGTATCTCTGGGATTTGCAGGTGGGTAAATACGCTCCACAGGCTGACGAAGTCGATGCTCGCGTCATCATAGGGGAAGCGGAATTCGGTGGGTGATATGGCACCCGCGGGATTGTAGTGGGGGTGGCGGATGTCATGAGCCGTGAATTGGAAATTCGGGAAATGCTTCGAAATGTTTTCAGTGCTCCAACGTATTGATGGTTCGTGCACGTCGAATCCGACGAAGCTACCGCGGGGGCTGAGGAAGTCGGTGAGGGGCGTAGCGAGGCGACCAGCGCCGCAGCCGACATCCAGTATCCTTTGGTCGGTTGCCAAGCCAGCTTCTATGATTTGATTTGCCAGGCTTCGCCCGACATCGAGGTAATCGCCTCCACCCACGTGTTGGACTAGATTGTCGGGGGGGGGCGGGAACGGGTAGTGCCACTCTTGAGAGGACATGTGTGACTCCAGAACGAGATCAGATATGACAGGCGTCTTAGGGGAAACGCCGATTCAGAGCGTTTCGCGATCACATCGACAATCGAGACGGAGAGGAAATCCAAGCCACCCTAAGCGTTCAGGTTGGCTCGGGAGGGGACAATAGCGGGGGCGGGATGGGTGGTCAACGCCGCACAGCGGGGCTGACGGGCGTCGGGGGCGGTGCACGCGCGGGCGTTCCGGGGTGCGGGGCTCGCATCTGCGGCGCAGCGTGGCACCGGGAGACGAGAGGGGCTGCACCGTTTCCCGCGGGAGAGAGACGGCGGCTACCAGGAGACCCGCTGATCAAACTCGAAGTCGGGCTCGGGCTCTACCGCTCACCTGCCCGAACTGCGGCGCCGACAGGCGCATCATCGCCTTCGTCACCGATGCCGCTCCCGTCGAGCGGATTCTCACCGACAGCGGCGAGCCGCCACGCCCGCCCCCGATCGCCCCTGCCCGTGGACCGCCCGACTGGGAGCAGACGTCCGAGCCGACCCCGGACTGGGACCTCCTCGCCCAACCAGACCCCGGTTTGGAGGTTGACCAACGGCTCTTCGGGTAACCGCCGCCGCCTGTCATGGGCGGCGCCGGCCCCATCTCGCTGCCTGACCGCGGGACCTCGCACTCTCGTCTCTGAGCTCGCTCTCGCTCCTCTCGAGAGGTCCGCGAGCCTCTCGCTTGTGCCTTGACTGGCCCTCCGGCCCTGAACACGTACACACAAGGACCTCCCTGGACCCGCAGGGCGCCGGCTTGAATTTCCTATCCGTCATTCCTCGCAGTGGTTACGTGAACTGCAGGGCCTTGGTATGGCGAGCGCCACCAGCCTCAGCACGAAAAAGGGGCCGCATCCACTACCTGAGATGCGGCCCCGTGTTTCCGACTCGGTCTCTCGGCTAGCTCGGCGTCACTGATTCTTTGAACCGGCGGTCACCGCGTCCATCACCCGGTCAAGGCTGAAGCTGCCTGGCTTCTGGCGCGGCGGGAATTCCCTGAAGCTCTGCAGCCAATTGCCCACGTAGGCGCCAGCTGGTGCGATGGCGTACATGTGCTCCATATACCAGCGTACGTAACCCATCGCGTGCTCCTCTCGGGCGCGCTCGAAGGGATCCATGCGCAAATTGACGAGCAGCGGGGCGCGCAGCGCTGTGAATGGCTGCTGCCACACCTCGAGCCCCTCTGCCTTCTGCTCGAGGAAGGTGAGCTTCCAATTGTCGTAGCGCAGCGCAGCGACGTTGCCGTCGTCGGTCCAGTAGATGAACTCCTTGCGCGGCCAGACTGCCTCGCCCTTCAGGGCCGGACCGAGGTCGTAGCCGTCGATGTGGACCTTGTAGTTCGTGCCGCCGATGGTTCGGCCCTTCAGTAGATCCGCCGTGGCGGTGCTGTCTCCGGCCGCGGCCACCAGCGTGGGCAGCATATCCTCGTGTGTGCCGATGTCGTTGACGACGGTGCCGGGCTTGATGACCCCGGGCCACTTGATCATGGTCGGCACGCGGTAGCCGCCCTCCCACTGGGTGTTCTTCTCGCCGCGAAATACGGTCGTCCCGCCGTCCGGCCAGGTAAAGGTCTCGGCGCCGTTGTCGGTGGAGTACATGACGATGGTGTTGTCCTCGATGCCGAGCTCCTTCAGCTTGGCCAGGAGCTGGCCGACCATCCCATCATGCTCAACCATGCCGTCCGCATAGATGCCGAGCCCGGTCTTGCCCTGCGACTCGGGCTTGAGGTGCGTGAAGATGTGCATGCGCGTCGAGTTCCACCACACGAAGAACGGCTTGCCGTCGTTGTGGGCCTGCTCCATGAAGCCGAGCGCCGCCTTCGTAACCTCCTCGTCCACCGTCTCCATGCGCTTCTTGGTCAGCGGGCCGGTATCTTCGATCTTCTGGGTGCCGTCCGCATTGGCGAACGAGTGGATCACCCCGCGTGGGCCGAACTTCTGCTTGAACCCCGGATCCTTTGGGTAGTCGACGTTCTCTGGCTCCTCCTCGGCATTCAGGTGGTAGAGGTTGCCGAAGAATTCGTCGAAGCCGTGGGCCGTCGGCAGCATCTCGTCGCGGTCGCCGAGATGATTCTTGCCGAACTGACCCGTCACGTAGCCCTGCGCCTTGAGCAAAGTGGCGATGGTCGGGTCTTCCTTGGTCATGCCCTCAGGCGCGCCGGGTAGGCCCACCTTAGTAAGACCGGTGCGAATCGGCGACTGGCCAGTGATGAAGGCGGCGCGCCCGGCCGTGCAGCTTTGCTGGCCGTACCAGTCGGTGAATAAGGCCCCCTCCTTCGCAATGCTGTCGATGTTGGGCGTCTTGTAGCCCATCATGCCCATGTTGTAGGCGCTGATGTTGAAACCGCCGATGTCATCACCCCAGATCACCAGGATGTTGGGCTTGTCGGCGGCCGCGACCGGGCCAACGAGCCCAAGCGTCGCCAACCCCAAAGCGAGCGCTATCGCTCCCAGGCGGGCGGAAAGCCCCGCCGTTATTAACCTTCTGCGTTTCATTGACACTCCTCCTCTCGCTTGATTTTGTTGCAGCTCGAAGACTAAGCGGGATCGGTATATCGCGTTTTCACGCCCAGCAGATTGAGAACACCAGTCCCTTCGAGTATGCGGTCCGGGGGCAATGGCCCCCGGCCTGCGCGGGGATCTTACCTGCCGCGCCGAAGCGTCGCCAGTCGCCGTTCCAGAAATCGCGAGGCTCCAACGAGCCCCTCTGCGATGCGAAAAGATGGTCCGCCAACGTATTCGACAGCATGCCGTTAGACAGTCTGGGGGCGTCAGTTGACGGCGGGGGTCAGCGCTGACGATGTGTCTGCTGACCTGCCTTGAGTGGACCCTCATTGGCCCACTGCGGATGTCGCCCCCGCGCACCCAGCGCGTCCCGCTGGACACCAACGGCAATGGCGCGCCGGACGGACCGGACGGGGGTAATATCCAGATCAGCGCCTTCGGCGTGGATGGAGACCTTCCGCTCGCTGGCCACCAGTGACCGCTAGCCGGGGGGGAACAGGGATTGTTCCTCCAGATAGTGAGAGCAACCCCTGGCAGGAGGCTATCGCCTCACGCGCGCCCGAGCTAATGATCTCAGGGCGCTGGGCGGCGCGTGGGTGCTCACTTTGGGGGTGCAACCGCCCACTCGCTGCTCTGCGCCAGACTAGCGACTCGGCGCACGCGCGCCTTGGGGCGGTGAGCTTCATCCACCGCTTCGGCGCCTCTCTCAACCGCCATGTCCATTTCCACTGTTGCGTCATCGACGGCGTGTTCGAGCCTGTCGCCGATACCTCCGGGATCTCTGAAGCCGTGCGCTTTCGGCCCGCGACGGCACTGACGCCGAAGGCCATCGCCGCCATCGCCGAGCAGGTACGCCTCGGGGTGCTGCGGTGGTTCGCCCGCCGTGCGCTCGTCGACCCTGATGACGTCCGCGCGATGCTCACCTGGGAGAACAGTGGATTCTCCCTGGATGCCTCGGTGCGCGTCGCCGCGCAAGATCGCGCAGGGCTGGAGCGCCTACTGCGCTACTGTGCCCGCCCGCCGTTCGCGCTCGAGCGTCCCTCCCGCTCACCTGCCCGAACTGCGGCGCCGACAGGCGCATCATCGCCTTCGTCACCGGTGCCGCTCCCGTCGAGCGGATTCTCACCGACAGCGGCGAGCCGCCACGCCCGCCCCCCATCGCCCCTGCCCGTGGACCGCCCGACTGGGAGCAGACGGCCGAGCCGACCCCGGACTGGGACCTCCTCGCCCAACCAGACCCCGGTTTGGAAGTTGACCAACGGCTCTCCGGGTAACCGCCGCCGCCTGTCATGGACGGCGCCGGCCCCCATCTCGCTGCCCTGACCGCTGGACCTCGCACTCTCGTCTCTGAGCTCGCTCTCGCTCCTCTCGCGATGTCCGCGAGCCTCTTGCTTGTGCCTTGACTCGCCCTCCGGCCCTGAACACGTACACACAAGGACCTCCCTGGACCCGCAGGGCGGCTTGAATTTCCTATCCGTGTCGCCGGTGATCCGCCGCGCCGGGCGCGATATCCTCCATGCCTGGGGGAAATTCGTCCTCGCCGGTGTGGGCCTGGGGCTCCTGATCGGGGTCACCCTGTCCATGGCCGTCATCGTCTATACGCTCACCCTGGGCAAGATCCGGGAGATCGCGGTCCTGAAGCTCATCGGCACCCGCAACCGCACCATCGCTGCCATGATCCTGCAACAGTCGGTGGGGCTTGGGGTGATCGGATTCGTGGTGGGCGAGATCGCCGCCACCTGTGGGCGCCGATCTTCCCCAAATATGTGCTACTCGTGCCCGGCGACGCGGCGCGGGGGTTCCTGAAGGTCATTGTCATCTGCGTGCTGGCGAGCCTGATCGCCATCCGGGCGGCGCTGCGGGTCGGCCCGGCAGAGTCCATCGGTGGCTGAGCCGCAACGGGGGATCCTGAACCGCATGGCCGCCAGTACCAGACCGCCGTCATCGTGGCCACCCACGACGAGAAGATCATCCCCACCTTTCGGCGCATTTACCACATCCGCGACGGCCGCACCCACGAGGAGGCCGGCGAGGGACGGGCCCTGGATTGAACGCACAACGATCGCGGCAACCGTTACAGACCGGCGCGGTCTTGATCGGCATTGCGCACTGCGGCATCGATCGATACACCGCTACGCTCCCAGATACGCATGTCACGGACGTCATTACCCTCCAGCCGGTCGATGGAACGGGCAGCCCGGGACGGAACGGAGCTGTCTGCTACCCCGTCCGGATGCAAGGATCACCCTAGCCCCTGATCGACTCGGGTCTGGTCCGAAGCCCTCCGGCGCGGTGATCTCGCAGGGTCGAAGCGGGGTAGGATGAGCCTGACAGAGAGCGTCGCCTGTGGCACCGCTCCCGCAGAGAAGGCCAATTTGGAGGTGGATCGTCGATGGGACTCGACCGCTACAGGATTCTGTTCGACCTTGCGCCCCTGTGCGTGCATGAGATCGACACCGAGGGGCGCCTGATCGCGATGAACCCTGCGGGCCTCGCCATGATGGGCGTCGCCAACGAAGACGCGATCCGGGGACGCGACTATCTGACCTTGGTGAGCCGCTCCGATAGGGACAGGGTCCGGCGCCTCATGGCCGACGCCTTCGCTGGGCAGGCCCGCGCCCTCGAGTTCTGCGCCGCCGGCGAGCCAGCAACCGACCACCCGCGCCATTTCACCTCCTGCCTCATCCCCAGTCCGGATGCGCATGGCCACATCGAGCGGCTCATCGGCATCTCCGCGGACACCTCGGTGCATCCGGAGGCCGCAGCCGAGCTGCGGCGTCTGAACCGCGCCCACGCGGTGCTGTCCCGCTGCAACCACAGCCTGGCCCGCGCCATCGAGGAGCGGGAGCTGCTCAAGGCCTTCTGAGGCCTTCTGCACCAACCTGGTGGACGTGGGCGGGTGCTGCTTCGCGTGGGTGGGCTACGTGGGCAGGAAGCACCCGAGACCCGGGTGCGTATGGTCGCCCATGCGGGCCAGGAGCACGCGGATTTCACGGCGGAGGCGCTGGCCTGGGCCAACACCGGCGACCGACCCAGCGCCTGCCGCGTCGCTATCGAGAGCGGCCGGCCTGTGGTCCTGCGCGACATCGCCAACGAGCCCGACCTCGCGCCCTGGGCGGACAGGGCACTGCGCTGCGGCTATCGCTCCATGATCGCCCTGCCGCTCAGGGCGGACGGAATCACCTTTGGGAACTTCAGCATCTTCTCCGCCGAGGTCGACGCCTTCAACGCACCGGAGGTGGCCCTGCTCACCGAGCTCGCCCAGGACCTGGCCTTCGGCATCCAGACCGCACGCGCCCGTACGCTCCAGGCGCAGCAGGTACGCCAGCTCAGGGACGAGATCGAAACGGACGCGCGCAAACGCATCGCGGCGACCCTGCACGACGTGGTCGGCCAGTCCATGCAGGCCGTCAACCTGGGTCTGAAGCGGGTCCAAGGGATGGTGCTGCAGGGTGCGCAAGTCCCCCCGGAGCTGCTCGACTCGCTGATCGCCGAGGCCGGCAGCGCCATTGGCGAGCTGCGCGCGATCAGCCAGGAGCTGCGACCGCTCTTTCTCGAACGCCTGCCGCTCCTCGACGCGCTGCGCTTCCATTGCAGCGAGACCGGCGCACGTACCGGTCTCGCGATCCGCGTGCTCGCGGATGACGCCCCTTTCGACCTGGAGGAACGGGTCAAGGAGCAGTGTTTCCTGGCCTTTCGCGAGGCCTTGAGCAACGCCATCCGGCATGCCCAGGCAGGCCGCATCGACGTCAGCCTGAAGCTTCGATCGCCGGGACGGCTGTGCCTCGCGATCATCGACGACGGGGTCGGTTTCGATACCCACGCCGCCTTTGAGCGGCCCGCCGGGCTGGGCCTGTGCATGATCCGCGAGCGCGCCGAGAGCGTCCTTGGCCATACCCGCATCCGCAGCGCACCCGGCAAGGGGACCCAGGTGCGGATCAGCGTCCCGCTCGCCAGGTCGGCTGCCCCATGACCATCAGCGTCATCGTCGCCGACGACCACGCCATCTTCCGCCAGGGGCTGGCGTCTCTGCTCCAGGCGGAGGCGGACATCGCGCTCCTCGCCCAGGCCGCCAACGGCGCCGACGCCTGGCGACTGATCGAGACGCTGCGGCCCAATGTGGCCATCCTCGACCTCAGCATGCCGGAGCCCACCGGCATCGAGGTCGCCCGCCGCGTCGAGGCCGCCGGACTCGACACCCAAGTCGTGCTGCTCACCATGCACGACGACCCCTCCGCCATCCTCCAGGCCCAGGAGGCGGGTGCCGCCGGCTATGTCCTGAAGGACAACTCCTTCGAGGAGCTGGTGCAGGCCGTGCATACCGTCGCCGCCGGCGGCACCTTCATGACCCCTTCCATCCGCGTCAAGCTGCACGCCCTGCAACGCAACGGCCGCCGGACGGTGCCCCTGTCGCCGCGCGAGCGCGAGGTCATCCGGCTGATCGCACTCGGCAACAGCAGCAAGGAGATCGCAAGGCTACTGGACGTCAGCCCGCGCACCGTGGATACCTACCGCAGCCGCTCGATGGACAAGCTTGGGCTGCATTCCCTGGCCGACCTGGTGCGCTATGCGGTGCAGGCCGGGATGGTGGGGTGAGCGCGGCTCGTGTCCGTCATCGCAACGCCTGGCATCCCCCGGCGTTGCTGTTTGGGTTCCAAGCCCCCCAGCCCAAAAGACCTCCCAGAGGCTCCCTGTCCGTGATTTCACCGACAGGCTTGTCCGCTCATAGGCGGACAGCCGGACCCCAATCGATTGCGTAACCTTGCATCGACGCCTCCACTGGCACTTCCCATGAGGCCCGGCACCGAGAAACCCGAGACGTAACGAGGAGCAGGACATGTACACAGGCGACGTCGTGATTCACATCAAAGAGGCGCTGGATGACGACCGCGTCCACGACCTGGAGCAACGCATCGGCAACGAGCACGGGATCTTCAGTGCGTGCATGCACGAGCGGACCCGCCACCTGATGGTGGTGGACTTCGACCCTGCGCAGGTGCGCCCGAGCGGGATCGTCCGGTCGTTCCGCGGTCATGGGCTGCATGCGCAGATGGTCGGCTTCTAGCGGCCGGCCGATCGCCGGCATTCCCGGCGCCTCGCCCGGCCTCTGGTGAGAGGGCGGCCCTTGCGGGTCGCCTTTTCTCGTTTGTGGCGGGTACATCCTCAGTTGCACCCGCGGCATCGGCGCGCTGCGGCGCGGCCTGTCCGTGTTTTCACCGACAGGGCCGTCGGTTCTTGCGCGGACATCCGCCTCCCCGCCGACGGCCTAGCCTCCGGCTAACGGCTGATCGGGCGGGCGCGACGCCTGTACCTCCCACTGTCGCGGACCCCCGCCCAGGGAACCACACAGGAAACACACCGATGGAAAGCCCGCGCTTCCGCCCAGCGTTCACGCCCACCCTGCTCCTTCCGCTCGCCCTCGTCCTGAGCGGCCCCCTGACCCAGGCCCAGGCCGCGGGTTTGCAGACCTTCGACGCCCCGGGGGCAGTCGTTCGTCAAGAGACGGATTTTGGCGATGCCTCGGGGTACGGCAGGATCAGCGGTGAGTGTTTCTCCCTCGGCGCCGGCATGGACGTCGCGCCCTTGCTGCCTGACCGCTGGACCTCGCAATCTCGTCTCTGAGCTCGCTCTCGCGCCTCTCGAGATGTCCGCGAGCCTCTCGCTTGTGCCTTGACTCGCCCTCCGGCCCTGAATAACGTACACACAAGGACCTCCCTGGGCCCGCAGGGCGGCTTGAATTTCCTATCCGTGGCCTCGACGCCTACGCCGGCGTGTTCCGGGGAGGAATCGCCGGGATCCAGTGGCCAGGCAAGTCTGTCGCGCGGCCAACTGAGTCAGCGCGCTACGCCTGACTGGCGTCACCGAGACGATCGCAGAGTTGGAGTGATACCAATGGTCCCAAGAATCCTTGTAGCCGGCCTTCTCCTCGGCCTCGGGCTGCCCGTTTCGGCGCTCAACTGGTCTTTTCTTCAATATTCGCCCGTCACCCGGTTCACCGATCAGGACTGGGATCTGCTGCGGCAAGCCGGGGAAAAGGCACTGGAGCGCGGGGCGGACGGTGAGATCGAGCGTTGGCGCAATCCCGCGACCGGTGCCTCCGGCTCGATTCAGCCCCTCGACACGACGGACAGGGAGGGAACGACCTGTCGCCTGACGGTCATCTCCAACAGCGCGGGCGATGCCAGCGGCACCAGCCGTTTCACCTTCTGCAGACAGGAAGACGGGACCTGGCGGGTGGCGCAGTGACCGCCGCTTGTCGAGCCGCCTGATCCCGTGATCACAGACCGCTTGTCCGACCCATGAACCGACGGCGTCAGATCACCGCGGCGACCGTCGCCCTCTTTTTGCTGGCCGCCTTTGCGCTCGTGGCAGCGGCCCAGGACAGCGACGGCGCCCTACCCTCGCCCCTGGTCACCTCGGCCGTTCTGGAAGCCAAGATCGCCGAGGTCCAGGACGCCAAGGACCTGACCGATGAGGCCCGCGAGCGGCTCATGGCCTTATACCGCAGATCCCTGAGCAACCTGGAGGCGACTCGGGCCAACCAGGAGGCAGGGGCCACCTATCGGGATGCGGCCAAGCGCGCGCCATTGGAGATCGAGCCACTGCGGGCCGACCGCGAGCGGGCCCTGACCGAGCCACCGCTTGAGGGCCTGGGTGTCGACGCGGAGACGCCGCTGGCGGAGCTCGAGCGCCGCCTGCAGGAGGAGCGCGCAGACCTGGCCGCCGTCCAGGCGCGCCACGACGACCTGCAGGAGCGCCTCGCCTTCCAAGAGGGCCGGCCCGCCGCGGTCCGCCAGCGTCTGGCCGAGGCCGATGAGGAGCGCGCGGTCGCGGCCGCGGCCTACAAGGCCGCCGAGACCGACAAGACCGACGCGGCACCCGGCACGGCCCTGGCCGAGGCCAGGCGCTGGGAGCTCGAAACGCGCTACCGGTCCCTGAGCACCGAGATCACGATGCTGGACCAAGAGCTGCTGAGCCGCGACGCGCGCCTCGGGCTGTTGCAGGCCAAGCTCGAAAAGGAGGCGGCCAGCATCCCTTGGATTCGGGCGCGGGTCGAGGCGCTCAATGAGCGCATCATCGCCAATCGCCTTCGGGACGCGGAACGGGCCAAGGACGAGGCGGAGCGTGTGCAGCGCGAGACGGAGGGCAACGACCCGATGCTCCAGCAGCTGTCCAAGGGCAACGCTGAGCTGACGCAGGCATTGAACGATCTCACCGCGGAGCTCCGAACCCTGGACCGGCAGCGTGCGGAAGCCGAGCAGCTCGCGCAGCGCATCGCTGCCGACTACCGCGACACCCGCGACACCCTGGACTCTGGACAGCTCGGCGGTGAACTTGGCGCGGTGCTGCTCGAGCACCGCGACGCGCTGCCCGACCTCCAGGGAATCCGCCAGCTCCGTCAGGAGCGGCAAGAGCACCTCGGCCGGAGCAATACCCGGCGGCTGCGCCATCGGGCCGAGGCGCGGCGGCTCAGCGATATGGAGGCCGCGGTCGCGGCTTATCAGGCGGAGCTGAAGACAGCGACGACGCCGGCACTGATGGACCAGCTGCGGGAGCTGGTCACCGGCCGTGTGGATCTGCTAAACCGCGTGCTCGAGACCGAGGCGCTGTATCGCACCAGCCTGGGCGAGCTCGACGCCGCGGAGGAGACCCTGCTCAACGTCGCCGGCGATTACGAGCAGCTGCTGCTGGAGCATCTGGCCTGGCTGCGCACCGAGTCGCCCATCGCCGTGCGGCATCTGCTAGAGCTGCCGGCGCAGCTTGCCGGGGCTCCGGCGGTGGCCCGTGGCGGCGGCGTGGACGGCGCACTGCTGGACCGGCTGATGGTGAGCCCGGTGCTGTGGACGGGGGTGCTCGCCGCCGCCGCGCTGTTGTGGGGCCGGCGATGGATCACCGCCGCCATCGGGCGCATCGCCGGGCGCTTGGGCAAGCCCACCACGGACAGCTTCGGCCACACGGTGCGGGTGCTCGCGCTCACCCCCCTATTGGCGCTGCCTCTGCCGCTGCTGCTGGCCGCCATGGATTGGGCGCTGTCGCTCGACCCACTCGGCACGGAGATGACGCGGGCCCTGGGGCAAACCATGGAGCGGGTCGCAGGGATGACGTTGATGGTGACACTTCTGATCGCGATCTGCGTGCCCAGGGGGCTGGCGGCGGCGCACTTCCGTTGGCCCGAGCAGAATCTGGCGCTGCTGAGGGCGGAGAGCCGGCGGCTCCTGTGGATCGCCGTGCCGGCCGCGCTGCTCGTGCACGTGGCGATCGACCTATATCCCGCGCACAGCGGGGGCGCGACGGCGCGACTCACCTCCCCCATCGCGTACGGCGCCATCGCGTGGTTCCTGTACCGGGTGTTCCATCCGCGCCGCGGCGTGCTGGCCGCGCTGCGTCATACCGGGGAGTACCCACTGATCATGCGCGGCTACTGGATCTGGTATCCGCTGCTTGTGCTCTACCCCATCATTCTGGCCGTGCTGGCGCTTTCCGGCTACCTGTACACGGTGAGGATAGAGTCCTACAACCTAACCGCGTCGCTGCGGCTGCTACTGGCCCTGGTGTTGGTCAACGCGCTTGCGCTGCGCTGGCTGCGAGTGGTGCGGCGGCGGCTCGCCTACGAGGCCGCGCTGGAGCGGCGCGAGGCCGCCCGCGAGGCCGCAAAAGCGGACCTGCTGCCGGAGTCCGGTGCCGAGGCGGCGGAGCTGCAGTTCGACGAGCCGGAGGCGGATCTCTCGGCGTTGAGCGACGACACCAGCGGGCTGATCCGCTTCAGCGTCGGCCTCGCCGCCTTCGTCGGGCTGCTATTGATCTATTCCGACGCGCTGCCGGCCCTGCGCGTGCTCGACAACCAGGTGCTGTGGCACACGACCGCGCTGGTAGACGGCGAGGAGCAGCGCCAGCCGATCACCATCGTGGACCTGGGCCTCGCGGTTCTCTTCGCGGCGGGCACCTGGGTGCTGCTGCGACGGCTGCCGGCGCTGCTGGAGATCGTCCTGCTGCGGCGCTTCGACATGACGGCCGCGGACCGCTATGCGGCGACGACCCTGACCACCTATTTCGTCGCCGCCGTGGGCATCCTGCTGGTTCTCGGCACCCTGGGGGCGAGCTGGTCCCAGCTCCAATGGATGGCCGCGGCGCTCAGCGTCGGCATCGGCTTCGGCCTCCAGGAGATCGTCGCCAACTTCATCAGCGGGCTGATCATCCTGTTCGAGCGGCCCATCCGGGTCGGCGACACGGTCACGGTGGGGGACACGGACGGGGTCGTCACCAAGATCCGCATCCGCGCGACCACCATCCGCAACTTCGACCGCAAGGAGCTGCTGGTGCCGAACAAGGAGTTCATCACCGGCCGCCTGCTGAACTGGTCCCTGTCGGACCCGATCACGCGCGTGGTGGTCGTCGTCGGGGTGGCCTACGGGAGCGACGTGGACAAGGCCCTCTCGATCATGAAGAACGTCGCCATGGCTCACGAGCACGTGGTCGACGAACCGCCGCCGTTCGTAACCTTCGACACCTTTGGCGACAACGCGCTCGTCTTCACCCTGCGCGCCTATGTCGACTCCATCGACGTGCGCCTGTCCACCGTCACCGCGCTCAACCGGGCCATCAATCGCGAGCTCGCCGCCGCCGGCATCGCCATCGCCTTTCCCCAGCGGGACGTGCACCTGGACACCAGCGCACCCCTGCGGGTGCAGATCGAGGATCGACGCGCGGGTGCTGCCCGGGCGGCCGGAGCTTCCGATTCGCGATAACGCCGATTCAGGCCATCTCATCGATCCAGGCCGGACGCTCGCCGATGTCCAGCCCGCCGCGTGGGACGGCGTCGCCGCCGACACCACCCCCAACGTGGAGACGGTCATCTTCGCCGACCTGCGCCTGGAGTCCCTCCGCATGGCGCGCGGCTCGGGGACGGTGCAGAACTTGAAGGACCGCCGGCACGACCTCTACACCACCATCTGGCGGGAGAAGTGAGCGCCGGGCCGCCGGCGACAACCGAGCCCGGCCTCGGGGCCGGCGGGCAAGATCTCCGGGACAGCCCGGATGCGCGGCAAGCTCGTACCCCTTCGAACGGTCCACGGTTGTCTATCGATCGCGGAGGACGCCGCGTCCGGGTGCCGTGCGCTGCTGCGCCGAATCGAGGTGCCGGAGGGTCGGGCGCAGCCGCAGGTCTATCTGGAACCCGGCAGCGGCGCCGACGCCAACGTGCTGGGGGGCGGGCTGAGCATCTTCCTGCCCGGCGCCCGGAGCTCCAGCTACACCTCTCCGGAGCCTGCCGCTCGACGCCCTGGACACCACCTGGGAGTTAGGAGCGTGCCCACACTCCCCCTGCGGCGCGTGATCCCCGCTGATCGCCCTGCAGGGTCGACGCTGCCGAGCGGTGCGCCGGCGCCTGAACGCCGGCTGGGGACTGCTCTCCCTCTACCTCCCGAGGCCTCTCCGGACGGAATCGCCGGCCACGAGGGGCTTTCCTGCTCTGCAGCTTCTCGGCTGGTCGACAGTCTCGCACTGCAGGGCCGGCTCGACGCGGCCATGGACGTCTAACGGTCGCTCCGCGCGCGGGCCAACCCCCATGGGCTCCTCTCCGAGGAGATCGACCCCGGCGGCGACGCCTTCCTCGGCAACTTCCCCTGGCCTTAAGCCAATTCGTGATGATCGCAAGGTACGCCTGACGCGTCAGCGGGCGCGCGATTCGGTATGCCGGCCAGCCTGAGATGCTTTCCGGTCACCGGCCTACGTGCCCAGCCGCCAATGGGGGTAGGATGAGCTTACTGTGAAAGTCGCGCGCGGCGCGCTCCGCCTCCCCCTCGCCGTCGTGGATAGGGCCAGGGTGAAAGAAACGGCCATCGCGAGCAGCGCCATTCATCGTAAGGACTGGCGCTGGTGCGATGGGCAGGGGGAAGGAGCGGTATCCCTCGCGCGGCGCCGACCACGGCGCCCGCGTTTCACGATCGACGACGACGGGAGGACTACGATGGATAGGATCTGGGTGTTGGTGGCCGACAGTAGCCGGGCGCGCCTGTTTGAGGCGGCGGGGGCCATGGCCGCACTTGAGGAACGCACCGATCTGGTGATGCCGAGCGCTCGCCTGCAGGAGCAGGAGCTGGTGAGCGACCGCCCGGGCCGGACGTTCGACAGCTTCGGCGAGGGTCGCCACGCGATGGAGCCGCCCACCGCGGCGAAGGACATCGCGAGCGGGCGCTTCGCCGCCGAGATCGCCGCCCTGTTGGAGTCCGAGCGGCAGCGGGGTACGTACACCCGGCTCGTCCTGGTTGCACCCCCGGCCTTTCTCGGCCAACTGCGCGGGGCGCTCAGCGATTCGGTTTCGGCCCTGATCAGCGCCGAGCTCGACAAGCACTTGGTGCAGCTGGCCCCCGAGGCGATCCGGGGCCACCTGCCCGAGCGGCTCTAGCACCGCGCCTGAGGCCCCGACATCGGGGCCCGCGCGGCCATCAAGCCAGGGCACCCGCCTCGACATGCCCGAGGAGCACCAGATCTTCCTGCGACTCGCTGTCGCCCTCGCGATCGGACTGCTGATCGGAGTGGAGCGCGGCTGGCACGAGCGTGACGCCGCCGAGGGCAGCCGCGTCGCGGGGGTGCGCACCTTCGCGCTGATCGGACTCCTCGGGGGGGCCTCGGGCCTGGTCGCCGGGCTGACCAGCGCGCTGATTCTGGGGCTGGTGTTCGTCGGTGTGGCGGTCGCGCTGACCGTCGCGTACGTCCTCGGCCAGAACCGCGAGCATGACGTCGGCATCACCAGCCTGGTCGCGGGCCTGCTGACCTTCGTGCTCGGCGCGCTCGCCGCCCTCGGCGAGCTGGCGGCCAGCGCCGCGGCGGCCGTGATCACGACCCTGCTCTTGGGGTACAAGCCGCAGATCCACCGCTGGATCGGCGCCCTCGATCGCAAGGACCTCAAGGCCGGGCTGACCCTGCTCCTGATCTCGGTGGTGCTGCTCCCGGTGCTCCCGAACCAGGGCTTCGGCCCCTGGGGCGCGCTCAATCCTTACGAGATCTGGTGGATGGTGGTACTGATTGCCGCCATCTCATTCGTGGGCTACTACGCGATCCAGATCACCGGCGCCCAGCGCGGGACCCTCTTCACCGGACTCTTCGGCGGCCTGGCGTCCTCGACCGCGCTGACCCTGCACTTCTCCCGCCTGGCGCGCCGCCAGCCGGCGATTACGCCGATGCTGGCCACGGGCATCCTGGTCGCCTGCGGCACCATGTTTCCCCGCATGCTGCTGGTATCGACTCTGATCAACCCGGCGCTGTTGCGACCGCTGCTGTGGCCCTCTGCGGTGATGGCCCTGATCGCCTACGGATTCGCCGCCCTGTACTGGCGTTCCCCCGCAGCGGGCGGCGGCAAGGCCGCGGCACAGCTCGAGAGTCCGCTGGAGCTTAAATCCGCGATGAGCTTCGGCGCGCTTTTGGCACTGGTGATGCTGTTCGCGCGCGCGCTGAAGAGCTGGCTCGGGGACCGGGGGGTCATGCTCTTGGCCACCGCGTCCGGCATCGCCGACGTCGACGCGATCACCCTCGCGCTCGCTCGCATGGCCCAGGACGACCTCGCCCTCGGCCTCGCCGCGACGAGCATCGTGATCGCCGCCGCCGTCAACAGCCTGGTCAAGGGGATCATCGCGACGGCGGTCGGCGGCTGGGCCCTGGGGCTTCGCGTCGGCCTTCCCCTGCTCGGCGCCGGGGTCGTCGGTCTTTCCGCTGTCTGGTGGACGCTGCCGTGAGGCGCTTCGGCTAACGGTTTGCCACCCGCTCGCCCGGGGAGCCCACCGCCCCGGCGCGTCCAGCGACCGCCGGCCGACAACACGCTCTCCCCCACAAGAGCATTGTGCTGCCCAACCCATGCCCCCAGAAGGACGCCGCTGGAGCTGATCGATCATCTCGCGGCCCAGCTTGTTCACAGCGCGGCGAACAGCGCCGGAACGTGCTGAACCTCATCAAGGATCGCGGACCCCGAAATGTCGGCGACGAATCCCGCCGGGTCGAGCTCCGCCGCCCGCCGCGCGACGGCGTCGTCGAACGTGAAGTATTGGTAGCCCAGCGGCTCCGCGACCATGCGCGCCAGGGTGGTCTTGCCGCACTGGCGCGGCCCGTGGATCAGTACCGCGGGCGAGTCAGTCAGCGCCTCGGTCAACAGAGGCGAGGCCTGGCGAGGATAGAGGTCTGTGTTCGGCATCGGCCGATTGTAAAGTTGTGATTCGGCCAATTGTAAAGAAATTGTGGCGGCCACTTGAAAGGTTCGCCGTCGGCCGTTTGAAAGTGCCGCCGCAGGTGGAGCGGGCTCGACGCCGTTGCTTGTCGGGTAATGGCGCGGGGCCACCCACGGCGGGAGTTCACCGGGCATCAGTTCAGCCAGCCACCTTCGTTCAGCACGGTGCGCAGGCGATCCTCGGCCGCTCGGGCCTCGGCGAGCGCCGCCTTGAACGGCTCGACCGCCTCGGGCAGCGGCGGGATGTCTTCGCCAATCGGCGGCAGAACGTAGCGTGAAATGTTAAGCGTCCCGCCTTCCTTCTTGACCCCTTCGAGCGAAACGACCTTGGCCCGGTCCTCGACGTCCTCGAAGACGCGACACCAGGAAACGATCTGCTCGGCGTGCTCAGGGTCCAGAAAGTTCTGGGCGCGGCCCTTTCGGAACAGGCTCGACGCGTCGACGATGAGCACCTTCTTCCTGAGTTCAGCGGGCTTCCGCCGGCGCAGGATCACGACGCAGCCGGCGAGCTGGGTACCATTGAACAGGTTCGGTGCCAGGCCGATGACCGCCTCGTTGGGATCCTCATTGAGCAATACCGTGCGGATCGTGCCCTCCGCGGCCTTGCGGAACAGCGCACCCTGAGGAAGCACGACGACCATGCGGCTGTCTCCGGTCTCGGCCATCGATGCGACCATGTGCTGCACGAAGGCGTAGTCACCGCAGCCCTCGGGGGGGAGGCCGTACCTGGCCCTGCCCCAGGGATCTCACCCGCCTCGTTGCGGCGGGTGACGTCGGCGAACTTGCCGATCAGGTACTCGTAGGCGCCGCGCAGCACGTCTGGAGTCGCTAGTGCCCTTGAGACCGGGCCGTGAGGGCTCGCGACGAATGAGTGTTGGCGACAACACCCTCACGGCGCGGACCCGAGGGAACGGATGGTGAGGAGAGGGCAGCGGCCCTATGTTGCGCCGATGGATCGCTTCAGCCCCGCCACCCGCCGCTGGTTCGAGCAGAACTTCCCGGCCCCCACCGAGCCCCAGTCCCGGGGCTGGCCGGTAATCGCCGCCGGACACCATTGCCTGATCACCGCCCCCACCGGCAGCGGCAAGACCCTGGCGGCCTTTCTGTGGGCCATCGACCGGCTCATGCGATGCGATGGGCCTGCGGTCACGGCTCACCCAGGGCCCCCGGCCTCCGGCCCTCGCGTCCTCTATGTCTCGCCGCTCAAGGCATTGGTCTACGACATCGAGCGGAACCTGCGCGCACCCCTGGCCGGGGTGGCCCGGGCGGCCGAGTCGCTGGGCGAGGGGGTCGTGGTGCCGCGGGTGGCGATGCGCACCGGCGACACGCCCCAGTTGGAGCGCCAGCGGCAGATCAAGGAGCCGGCAGAGATCCTGGTGACCACCCCGGAGTCGCTGTATCTGCTGCTCGGCTCGCGCTTCGCGGGGCACTTCAAAGGGGTGCATACGGTCATCGTCGACGAAGTCCACGCCCTGGCACCGACCAAGCGTGGCGCCCATCTGGCCCTGTCCCTGGAGCGCCTCGCCGCCCTGTGCGACAGGGACCCCCAGCGGATCGGGCTCTCGGCCACGGTGCGGCCCCTGGCGGAGGCGGCGCTCTATCTCGGCGGCGACCGGACCCTGGAGATCGTGGACGCGGCCGCGCCGCCACGCCTGCGGATCCAGGTCTCGGTGCCGGTGCCGGATATGGAGCACCCACCGGAGCCGCACAGGGACCTGCGCGCGCTCGAGCCCGAGGGCGGTCCCATCCTCGCGGCGCTGTATTCACGCGAGGTGGCCCGTCCGCCGGCGGAAAAGGGGATGTGGTCGGCTTTGTATCCGGCCCTTCTGGACGCCATCCGCGGCCACAGGTCCACCATCTGCTTCGTCAACAGTCGGGGCCTTTGCGAGCGGCTCTGTCAGCGGTTGAACGACCTGGCCGCAGCGAGGGCCGAAGGCCCAGGGCCGGGGGCCCAACAAGAGCGGGCGCCGGATCCGCCGCTGGTGCGCGCCCACCACGGCAGCGTCAGCCACGAGCAGCGCGTCGGGATCGAGGAGGCCCTGAAGCGCGGCAGCCTCAAGGCCATCGTCGCCACCAGCTCACTCGAGCTCGGCGTGGACATGGGCGCCGTGGACCAGGTGCTGCTGGTGGAATCGCCGGGCTCGGTGGCGCGTGGGCTCCAGCGGGTGGGACGCGCCGGTCACGGCGTGGGGGAGGTGAGCCGCGGGCGCATCTATCCCAAGTTCCGCGCCGACCTGCTGGAGTGCGCGGTCATCGCCGAGCGCATGCAGAAGGGCGAGCTCGAGTCCTTCCGCTGCCCCCGCAACGCCCTGGACGTGCTGGCCCAGCAGGTCGCGGCCCACTGCATCGCGGCCGATCGCACCGTTGACGAGCTGCACGCCCTGGTGACCCGGGCCGGTCCTTACCGGGGGCTCTCCCGCGGCGCCCTGGAGTCCGTGCTGGACATGCTCTCCGGCCGCTACCCCTCGAGCGACTTCGCCGAGCTGCGCCCCCTGCTGGCTTGGGACCGCTCGAGCGACACCCTGAGCGCCCGCAAGGGGACGGCCCTGGTCACCCGGCTCAATGCCGGCACCATCCCAGACCGCGGCAGCTATGGGGTGCACCTGGGTGCCGATGGCCCGCGGGTGGGTGAGCTCGACGAGGAGATGGTGTTCGAGACCAAGGCGGGCGACTGTATCCTGCTCGGCGCCTCCACCTGGCGGGTGGAGCAGATCACCCGCGACCGGGTGATCGTCTCGCCCGCTCCCGGCGAGCCGGGGCGACTGCCCTTCTGGCGCGGCGACGGCCCCGGGCGCCCGGTGGAGCTGGGGCGCGCCCTCGGGGCCTTCTGCCGGGAGCTGGCCTCTGTCGACGAAGCGCGGGCGCAGTCCTGGGTCCAGGGTCGGACGCCGCTGGACGACCTGGCCGCGATCAATCTGATCGCCTACGTCCGCGACCAGCGAGCGGCCACCGGCGTGGTGCCGAGCGACCGCGCCATCGTCGTGGAGCGCTTCCGCGACGACCTGGGCGACTGGCGCATCTGCATCCTCAGCCCCTTCGGCGCGCGCATCCACGCACCCTGGGCCATGGCCCTGCAGTGGCACCTGGGGCGACGCGAGGGCTTCGAGATCCAGGTCATGTACACCGATGACGGCATCGTGCTGCGCCTGGCGGATGGCGGGGACCTGCCGGGGCTCGGCGACCTCTTGCCCGATCCCGACGAGGTGGAGGACCGGGTCACCGAGCAGCTCGCGGACACCGCACTCTTCGCCGCCCTGTTCCGGGAGAACGCGGCCCGCGCGCTCCTCCTGCCCCGCCAGAGCCCGAAGGGCCGCCAACCCCTGTGGGCCCAGCGGCTGCGCGCCCAGACGCTACTCGCAACGGTGCGCCGCTATCCGGCTTTTCCGATGGTGATCGAGACCTATCGGCAGGCGCTGGGCGATTGCTTCGACCTGCCGGGGCTGAAGGAGATCCTGGCTGCGATCCGCTCCCGCGCCATCCGCGTGCACGAGGTGGAGACGCGCAGCGCCTCCCCCTTCGCCCGCTCGCTGGTCTTCGCCTATGTGGCGGCCTATCTCTACGAGCAGGACGCCCCTCTCGCCGAGCGCCGCGCCCAGGCCCTGACCCTGGATCGCGGCCTGCTCGCCGAGCTGCTGGGCCAGGCGGAGCTGCGCGAGCTGATCGACCCCCGGGTGCTCGAGGACCTGGAGTCCGAGCTCCAGCACCGGGCCGAGGGGCGGCGCGCGCGCGACGCCGATGGGCTGCATGACCTGCTGCGGCGCCTGGGAGATCTGAGCGCGACCGAGATCGTACAGCGGTGCGAGACCGGGGATGGCGGCCGGCTCAATGCCGGGCTCGATGCTGGGCCCGGCGCCGGGGAGGCGGCGGTGCCGGGGTCGTGCGCGGGGCGATCCGAGTCCTGGCTGGCCGACCTGGAGCGCCAGCGTCGGGCGGCCCGCATCCGCATGGCCGGAGAGCCTCGCTGGATCGCGGCCGAGGATGCGGGCCTGTATCGGGACGCCTTGGGCGTGGTGCCGCCCCCGGGCCTGCCGGACGGCTTCACCGCCCCGACCCAGACCCCGCTGGAGCAGCTCCTGCGCCGCTATGCACGGACGCACGGTCCCTTTCTCACCACCGAGCCGGCCGCGCGCCTGGGGCTGCGGCCCGCCCAGGTGGAGCCGGTGCTGCGCCTCCTGGAGACCCGGGGGGACCTGGTGCTGGGGGAGATCCGACCCGCCGGCAGCCAGCCCGAATGGTGCGATGCGGAGGTCCTGAGGCGACTGCGCCGGCGCTCCCTGGCCAGGGCCCGGGACGTGGTGGCACCGGTCGATGGGGCCACACTGGGCCGCTTTCTTCCCGCCTGGCATGGCATCGATGAGCCGGCGGGCGGGACGGACCGGCTGCTCGAGGCGGTCCGCCAGCTCGCCGGGCTGACGCTGCCCTGGTCCGAGCTCGACCGCGTGCTGCTGCCCGCCCGGGTTCCAGGCTACCGCCCCCAGGACCTGGACATGCTCGCCGCGACCGGACAGGTTGTCTGGGTGGGACGGGGCGCCATCGGCCCCAGGGACGGTCGGGTCGTCCTCTATCTTCGCGGCGCCCTGGATGGGCTGGAGCCCGGCAAGACCGATGGCCCGGGGGCCGAGCCCCGCGGGGACGGAGCCGTCGCCGGTCCACTGCACCAGACACTGCTCGAGCGCCTCGCTCAGGGCGCCTGCTTTCTCATGGACCTGATGCAGAGGGTGGAGCGGGCGGGCCTCGACCCGCGGGGCGGGGGTCTCGAGACCGCGCTGTGGGACCTGGTGTGGGCCGGGCTCGTCACCAACGACACCTTCGCGCCCCTGCGCGGACTGACAAGCGGCGGGGGCTCCGGCACCCGGCGCCGGGGCCGCGAGCCCGCCCTGGCCGGCGGGCGCTGGTCCCTGGTCGCGGACCTGGCACCGCGTGCGCCGGCCGGCTCAGACACCGGGCCGGCGGACACGGCACGCGCCCTGGCCCGCGCCCGGATGCTGCTGGACCGCTACGGGGTGGTGAGCCGCGAGGCGGTCCAGTCCGAGTCGCTGCCGGGTGGGTTCGGACCCCTCTACCGGGTGTTGAGGCAGATGGAGGAGACCGGCCGGGTGCGCCGGGGCTACTTCGTGGAGGGGCTCTCGGGGGCCCAATTCGCCCATCCGGGGGCGCTGGACCGGCTGCGCGCGGCGCGCGAGGACGAGGCGCCCATCGATGGCTTCGGCCCCGATGCCGTGCGGGTGCTTTCGGCCCTGGACCCCGCCAATCCCTATGGCGCCCTGCTGCCCTGGCCGGCCGTGGAGGCGCGAGCCGGCATGACCCCCCGGCGCAGCGCCGGCGCCTCGGTCATCCTGGTGGCGGGCCGGCCCGTGCTCTATCTGGCGGCCGGGGGCCGGTCACTGGTGAGCTTCCCGGAGTCCATCACGACGGAGGGCGGCGAGCTTCCACTGGCGCTGGGCGTGCTGCACCGACTCTCGGGCCGCGGACGTAGGCGCCTGCTGATCCGCCAGATCGACGGCCGCCCCGCCCTGCAGTCGCCCGTGCGTGAGCCCCTGCTAGCGGCCGGCTTCGAGCTCGATTACGATGCCCTGGCCGCCGTCCCGGGCTGGGCCTCGAAGGGCGTCGGCAACGGCGCCTCGAGGCGCCCAGGGGGTCCCGGGATCTTGACCTGAGAGACGTCACGACGCCTGGGTGAAGGACCATGGACATTCGCATCAAGCGCATCCGCGAGCCGAAAGACCCGGATGACGGACCCCGGGTGCTGGTCGATCGGCTCTGGCCCAGGGGTGTTCGCAAGGCGGACGCGACCTGGGACCTGTGGCTCAAGGAAGCCGCCCCGAGCACCGCCCTGCGGCAGTGGTTCGGGCACAGGCCGGAGCGCTGGGACGAGTTCCGGCGCCGCTACCGTGCGGAGCTCGCGGGCTCGGATGCCCTGAGCCGGCTTTCGAACCTGGCACGCGAGCGGGGGCGCCTGACCCTCCTCTATTCGGCCCGCGACCCTCTGCACAACCAGGCACGGGCCTTGAGCGAGCTGCTCGGGGAAATCGGCAGCGAGTGACGCCGCCGCGGCACGGCCGATCCAACACGACTGACGGGGAAGAAGGGAGACGTGACTCATTTTTGGTGGGACTGCAGCGCCGCGCGAGCGCCAAGCCTGCTGCTCGCCGGCGTGGACGAGGCCGGGCGCGGCCCGCTGGCGGGGCCGGTGTGCGCGGCGGCGGTGATCCTGGACCCGCGTCGGCTCATCCTCGGCATCGACGACTCCAAGCGGCTCAGCCCTGCCCGCCGGGAGGCCCTGGAGGTGGAGATCCAGTGCGGGGCCCTGGCCTGGTCCGTTGCCTGGGCGAGCAGGGAGGAGATCGACCAACTCAACATCCTCCAGGCGAGCCTGCTCGCCATGCGCCGCGCGGTCGCCGCCCTCGATCCAAGACCCGCCCGGGTGCTGGTCGATGGGGACCGGGTGACGCACTTCGGGTTCCCCGCGCAGGCGGTGGTGGGCGGCGACGGGCTGATCCCGGCCATTGGCGCCGCCTCGATCCTTGCCAAGGTGGCACGGGATCGGCTGATGGCCCGGCTGGATCAGGAGTATCCGGGCTACGGGTTCGACGCCCACAAGGGCTATGCCACCCCCGGCCATCGGGCGGCCCTGGAGCGACTCGGACCCTGTCCGGAGCACCGCCGGAGCTTCGCCCCGGTGCGCGCCCTGCTGGGGGACGCGACTTGAGCTATCTCCTGCCCAAGTCCGTGGCCTCCTGGGGGAGCGGACGTTTTGCGGCGACCCTCCAAGAGGAGATCCAGTCGCTCGGCCCGGCCGCGCTCTGTCTGCAGGCGCTCTCGAGCACCGGCCATCCACTCGACACCGGCCATTCGGTGACCCTGATGAAGGTCCAGGAGGCTGGCGGGCACATCCGGGTCACTCTCGGGGTCTTCTTCGAGGAAATCGTCCCCGGCTGCAGCTGCGGACACGAGTCGGAGCCCGAGCCGGCCTATGGCGAGCTCTCGGTCACCATCGATACCGCCACGGCGCTGGCCTCCATCACCCCCGTCGACAGATGAGCCAGACCCCATTGGAGATCCTGAGCCGGGTCTTCGGCTATTCGGGCTTCCGCGGTGCCCAGCAGCAGGTCATCGAGCAGTTGATCGGCGGCGGCGATGCCCTGGTGCTGATGCCGACCGGGGGCGGCAAGTCCCTGTGTTACCAGATACCGGCGCTGCTGCGGCCCGGCACCGCGGTCGTGGTTTCACCCCTGATCGCCCTGATGCAGGACCAGGTCGACGCCCTGCGCCAGCTCGGCGTGCGGGCGGCCTTCCTGAACTCGTCCCTGCCGCCGCACGAGCAGCGAGGGGTGGAGCTGGCCCTGCTGGAAGGGGGTCTGGACCTCCTCTATGTCGCACCCGAGCGCCTGCTCACCGAGCGCTTCCTGACTCTTCTGGATCGGGTGCCGATCGCACTCTTTGCCATCGACGAGGCCCACTGCGTCTCCCAATGGGGCCACGACTTCCGCCCCGAGTACATCCAGCTCAATCTGCTGCACGAGCGCTGGCCAGCGGTGCCGCGCATCGCCCTGACCGCCACGGCGGATGAGCCCACCCGCAACGAGATCGTCACCCGCCTGGGCCTGGGGCAGGCGGCGCGGTTCGTCTCCAGCTTCGACCGGCCGAACATCCGCTACCGGATCGTGGAGAAGGACCAGCCGCGCCGCCAGCTGATCGGCTTGCTGCGCGACGAGCACGCCGGGGATTCCGGCATCGTCTATTGCCTGTCCCGCCGCAAGGTGGACGAGACGGCCGAATTTCTGCGCGGCCAGGGGTTCAACGCCCTGCCCTATCACGCCGGCATGACCGCCGAGCAGCGCCGCGCCAACCAAGGCGAGTTCCTGCGTGGCGAGGGGGTGATCGTGGTCGCCACCATCGCCTTCGGCATGGGCATCGACAAGCCGGACGTGCGCTTCGTCGCCCATCTGGACCTGCCCAAGTCCCTGGAGTCCTACTACCAGGAGACGGGCCGCGCCGGCCGCGATGGGCTGCCCGCCGATGCCTGGATGACCTACGGGCTCGGCGACGTGGTGATGATGCGCCGCATCATCGAGGGCTCCGAGGCCGAGGAGCGGTTCAAGCGGGTGGAGCTGCAAAAGCTCAACGCGCTGCTCGGCTATTGCGAGACCACCGAGTGCCGCCGCCTGGTGATGCTCCGGTACTTCGGCGAGCAGCCCGCCGGCCCCTGCGGAAACTGCGACACCTGTCTGAACCCGGTGGAGACCTGGGACGGGACCCTGGCTGCCCAGAAGGCACTGTCCTGCATCTATCGCACCGACCAGCGATTCGGCGTTAACTATCTGGTCGACGTGCTGCGCGGGACCGACCAGGAGCGCATCCGCCGCTTCGGCCACGACCGCGCGAGCACCTTCGGGATCGGCAAGGACCTCAGCGCCGACCAGTGGAAGTCCGTCTACCGGCAGCTGGTGGCGGCGGGCCTGGCGGCGGTGGACATGGAGGGCCACGGCTCGCTCAAGCTCACCGAGCAGAGCCGCCCGGTGCTGCGCGGCGAGCGGCCCCTGCGCCTGCGCCGCGACCCGGAAGGCCGGCGGGGCAGCGCCCGCGAGCGCGGCGTCCCCATCGAGGCCGCGATGGACGCCGAGTCGAAGTCGCTGTGGGAGCGCCTGCGCACCCATCGCCGGGAGCTGGCCCAGCAGCAGGGGGTGCCACCCTATGTGATCTTCGGCGATGCGACCCTGCGGGAGATGGTCAGCTACAGGCCCCGGGACGCCGACGAGCTCGGGCGCATCAACGGGGTCGGGCTGATCAAGCTGGAGCGCTATGGCACCGGGTTCCTGCGGGTGCTGGCCGAGCATGAGGCCGCGCACGGCCGCCCGGCGGGGGTCCCCGAGCTGCCCGAGTCGCCGGTGCGGGCCGCGCCGGTCTCCCGCAGGCAGGCCCGGAACGCCGGCCTCAGCGGCACGTCTCGGGAGACCCTGGAGCTGCTCCGGGCCGGCATGACGGTGGACCAGATCGCCGAGCGGCGCGGCCTGCGGGACACCACGGTCTACTCCCATCTCGCCCGCTGTATCGACGAGGGGGAGCTCGCGCTGCGCGAGGTCGTCCCGCTCCCCGAGGACGAGATCCGGACCATCGAGTACGCCTTCGACCAACTGTCCGGCGAGGCCCCCGGCGCGCTCAAGCCCGTCTACGAGGCCTTCGAGGGCCGCTACGGGTACGGCCTGCTGCGCTGCGTGCGCGCGGCGATGGGCGACACCTGAGCCACGCGCAATCGCCCTTGTCTGCCACCGCTCAAGGAGGCCGATGGCCCACGCAGACCATGCCTCTGGGCCCACATGCCCCTCCATTCACGGAGTATCAAGATGAATCCACCCGGCCGCGCACTCGAGCGCCTACGTGCCGCCGCACCGCTGATCCAGAACATCACCAATTTCGTTGCGATGAACCCGATGGCGAACGTCCTGCTCGCCATCGGCGCCTCGCCCGCCATGGTCCATGCGCGCGAGGAGGCGGCAGACTTCGCCGCCATCGCCCAGGCACTCACCATCAACATCGGCACCCTATCCGCCGACTGGCTGGAGTCCATGCTCGAGGCCGCGGAGGCGGCCAATGCCGCGGGCCGGCCCTGGGTGCTGGACCCGGTCGCCGTCGGTGCGACGGCCTTTCGCCGCGCCGCCGGTGAGCGGCTCCTCGCCCTGGGGCCGACGCTGATCCGCGGCAACGCCTCGGAGATCATCGCCCTCGCCCACCGGGTGGACAGCGGCAAGGGCGTGGATGCGTCCGATGCCGTCGCGCTCGCCGAGGGTGCCGCGATCGAGCTCGCCCGCTCGGCGGCCAAGGTGGTCGCCGTGACCGGCCCGGTCGACTTCGTCACCGACGGCGAGCGGCTCGCGCGGGTCGCGAACGGCGATGCGCTGATGCCCAGGGTCACGGCGCTGGGCTGTGCCCTGACGGGTGTGGCGGCCGCCTTCCTGGGCGCCGGATGCGAGCCCTTCGAGGGAACGGTCGCGGCGCTCGCCTACTATGGCCTGGCGGGTGAGATGGCGGCGGCCGAGGCGGCGGGCCCCGGCTCCTTCGCCGTCCGGTTCCTCGATGCCCTGGCGGCGATCGATGCCGAGGCGCTCGACCGCGGGGCGCGCATCGAGCTGGGGAGCTGCCGAGGATGAGGCCCAGGCTCGATCTCTCCTGTTATTTCGTGACCGATCCGCAGCTCTGCCCGAGCGGTGCCCTGGTGGAGACGGCGCTGGCCGCGGTGCGCGGGGGCGCAACCGTCGTCCAGCTTCGGGACAAGACGGCCCCCGATGCGGCGCTGATCGAGCAGGGACTGGCCCTGAAGCGGGCGCTCGGCGGCTCCGCCGCCCTGCTGATCATCAACGACCGCGTCGAGGTCGCCGCGGCCGTCGGCGCCGATGGTGTTCACGTCGGGCAGGACGATACGGCAGCCGCGGCGGCACGGGCGCTATTGGGCCCCGACGCGGTGGTGGGGCTGTCGATCCAGACCCTCGGGCACGCGTCCCTCATCGACCCCGCCCAGGTCGATTATGTCGGCGTCGGACCCGTCTTCTCTACCGCGACCAAGCCCGACCACGCCCAGCCGATGGGTTTCGAGGGACTGGCCCGGGTGTGCGCCGCCGCGCCGGTCCCGTCGGTGGCCATCGGCGGACTCGGGGCCGCCCATGTGGAGGCGGTACTGGCCGCCGGGGCCCAGGGCATCGCCGTCGTCTCGGCGATCTGCAGCGCGCCCGACCCGGAGACCGCCGCACGGGAGATCGCCGAGGCGGTGCGCCGCGCCCGCCACGCCCGCGGGTCAGGGGGCGGCTGAGCGGCCCGTCGGGTCCGCGGGACGGCCGCTACTCGCCCCCGCCGCCACCGCCGGATGCGTATCCGACGGGGAAGATGGCCGGCATGTCCTCCTGGCACTTGGCCAGATAGGCGTCACGCTTCTCCCCCGAGAAGCCGTTTTGGTCCGCGTACTGCGCGCATTGGGCCTTGTAAAAGGCGAGCAGCTGGGGATCGTCCTTCTTGCTCACGCCGCTCGGCCATTGGGGAGCGTCAGCGGCAGAGACCAGCGGCGCCGCGATCACCGCGCCGAGCAGGATTGGTGCAAGCTTGTTCATCGATGGACGCCTGAAGATTCCACGCGGGTCATTCCGCGGCGCCGAATCTGGGGTCAATCCCGAGTGCGGTACAGCGACATTTTTTGATTCTGTCCATTCCGGATGGTGATGGCGGACCCGCTCAGTCCATCAGAGCCACCGCCTTGACCTGGGCATAGACCTCCTGTCCCGGACGCAGGCGCAGCAGATCGCAGGAGCGGCGGGTGATGCGCGCGAGCAACGGAGTCTCGCCACCGCGACCGGTGCAGAGCTTCACCAGAACCCGGGCCGGGTCGAGGGGCTCGATCTCCTGGATGCGCGCGGGCAGGATGTTGAGGATGCTGGAGGTGCCGGGCTCGTCCAGCGCGATACTCACGTCCCTGGCCTGGATACGCACCCGCACCCGGGCGCCGCGGGTACGTTGGGGTCCACCCACGTAGAGCTGGCCGCCCGGGATCTCGAGCCGGTTGAGGTGATAGTCGGGGTCGTGGCTCAACACCACGCCGTCGATGAGCGCGGCCGCGCCCTCGTCGCGGGCCAGGGGCAGATCGAGCCGCGTGAAGAGCTCGCCCGCCGGCCCCTGGGCACGGACCCGACCCGCCTCCAGGAGCACCAGTCGGTCCGCCAGCCGGGCCACCTCGTCCGGCGAGTGACTGACATAGAGGACCGGGATGGAGAGCTGCTCATGGAGGCGCTCCAGATAGGGCAGGATGTCCTGCTTGCTCTGGTGGTCCAGGGCAGAGAGGGGCTCGTCCATCAGCAGCAGCCGCGGGCTGGTGAGCAGGGCCCGGGCCATGGAGACACGCTGGCGCTCGCCGCCGGAGAGTCCCGACGGGTCCCGATCCAGGAGGTGGCGCATTGCCAGCAGGCTCGTCACCTCGTCGAGCCCGACCCGGCGCTGTGCCCGCGGGACCCGCCGCAGTCCGTACTCCAGGTTGCGCCGTACCGAGAGGTGGGTGAAGAGGGTCGCCTCCTGGAAGACGTAGCCGATGGGGCGGCGATGGACCGGCAGAAAGCGTCTGTTCGCGTCATCCTGCCAGGTTTCGCCGTTGAACCGGCACCGGCCGGCCGCCTGCTCCAGTCCGGCGACACAGCGCAGAACCGTCGTCTTGCCGCAGCCGGAGGGTCCGAACAGGGCCGTCACACCGGTCGGGGGCGCCTGCAAGGCCACCTCCAGGCGAAATCCGCCCCGGTCCAGGACCAGGTCGAGCTCCAGACCACTCATCGCTCCTGCCCGAGACGCCCCATGCGCGCCCCCAGCAGGTTCATCGCCAGCACCACCAGGAAGGCGAACAGCACCATGCCACCCGAGAGCCAGTGCGCCTGGGTCCATTCCAGCGACTCCACGTGATCGTAGATGGCCACTGACAGCACCTTGGTCTCGCCCGGGATGTTGCCGCCGATCATCAGGATGACCCCGAACTCACCCACCGTATGGGCGAAGGCCAGGATGGCACCCGACAGGAGCCCAGGCAGGGCGAGTGGAAGCGCGACGGTGAAGAAACACCCGATGGGCGAGGCGCGCAGGGTCGCCGCCGCCTCCAGGGGCCTCCGCCCGATGGCCTCGAAGGCGTTATGCACCGGCTGCACCAGAAAGGGGAGCGAGTAGATCACCGACCCGACCACCAGTCCGGGAAAGGTGAAGGGCAGGGTTCCGAGCCCGAGGGAGTCGGTGAGCCGTCCCACCGGACCCGCCGGCCCCAGGAGCAGCAGGAGATAGAACCCGAGCACCGTGGGAGGGAGCACCAAAGGGAGCGCCACCAGGGCCGAAACCACCGGCTTCAGGCGCGAGCGGGTCCGCGCCAGCCACCAGGCCAGCGGCGTGCCGGCCAGCAGCAGGACCCCGGTGGTCCATGTGGCCAGCTTGAGGGTCAGCCAGACGGGCGTCAGGTCCAGCGTCGTGTCTGGGATCATGGCATTCCGCAAAGCGATGGGTGGGGTCAGGGACGACCGCCCCATCAGGGCCTCGATGGGGCTTCTTCAAGGTCCGCACCCTTGGGCCCGCTGAGACCGGCGGCAGTGACCTCGAGGATCGGGACTCGACACGCTACCGACAGATCGGCGCCGACATCCTGCCTCATGCCGGGCATCGGCCGCCAGCCCGGAAGATCACCCGCGCCGCTGGTGAAACTGGATCCCCGGGGATCCGCCCGACCGATCTCCAGGGCGAAACCCCGACTGATCCCAGTCAAAAAAAGGGCACATGCCGCGAAGCGGCAGGTATTACGCAGATTTCATTCGTGTGATACTCGCGACCCCGATCGCTCAACCCGGACCCGCCCATGCCGAGACGCGCCGCCCTGCCGCTCGCCCTGCCGATCGCCCTATTGTTCGCAGGGGCCAACGCCATCGCGCACGATTACTGGCTCGAGCCCCACGGGGATGACTATCTGCTCTACCGCGGACACCGCCACTCCGACCATCAGGGCGGCGAAACGGAGCCCTACGATCCGGCAATCGTCACCCGTGCGCTCTGTATCGACGCCGCCGGCACCTCCCGCGAGATTGACGCCTCGAAGGAGTATCCGGCGCGCCTCCCCGGACCCTGCGCGGCCGTGCTGGTGGAGGCCGATTCGGGACTCTGGTCCCACAGCCACACCACGAGCCAGGGCGAGCGCAGGGTCACCTGGCGGGCCCTGGAGGTCGTCAAGCGGATCGACGACTGGAAGCCGGCACTGGCGCGTCCCCTCGCCCAGGGCCTAGAGATCCTGAGCCCGAAGGACCCCACCGTCCTCAAGCCCGGCGACAAGCTGCGCCTGCTGGTCACCGAGAACGGCCGCCCTCGCGGCGGCGTCTCGGTCGCCTATGACGGGGATACCCGCGGCGTGACCGGTCCCAATGGGCTCATCAATCTCAAGGTGCGCCACGGCGGACCCCAGTTCATCAGCGCCAGCCTCGAGGAGCCGTCTTCGTCCGGTGCGGAGGCCCTGCTCCGCTCCACCGTCCTGATGTTCGATCTACGCTGAGGGTCGGACCTTGAGGCACCCGTCCCAGCACCTGCTCGCCGCCTTCGCCATGGGCGCCGCCACGCCGGCCCTGGCCCACCATGGGGTCGCTGGCCTGGGTGCCGCCGGACTTCAGGGTCCAGGCGCCCCCATCGAGGCCGCCACCTCCGCCACGCTGCCGGCGGGCAAGGCACTGGCCTACGTCAAGCTCGATCACGCGCGCTACAAGACCTTCGACCCCGATCCGGCAAACCCCGAGAGCGACTACGCCAGCTACTGGATCGCCGGCCTCGGCTATGGCTTCAAGCCCTGGCTCTCGGCCTATGTCTTCCTGCCCTACAACAGCAAGGTGGACGAGCCAGGCGGCTTCAACACCCACGGGTTCGCCGACATGAGCCTGTTCGGACAGCTCGGGTTCAAGTACGACCAGGGTTTCAAGCTCATCCCGGACAACGAGAGCCTGGACGAGATGGAGGACTGGCACTTCACCGTCTTCGGCGGCTTCACCCTGCCCACCGGCAATCCCAACGTGCGCGACGCCAATGGCGAGATCGACCCCGGCAAGTCCACCGGCTTCGGCAGCCCCTCCTACTCCGTTGGACTGACGGCCACCCGCCAGCTCACCTCCCGATTTACCTTCAACCAGGAGCTCTCCTACATCGGCTTCACCGAAAACAGGTACGACGACGGCGACCGGGTGCGCTTCGGTCAGGAGCTGCGCGCCAACACGGCGCTGGTCTACCGCACCCTGACGAACATGGAGCGCAAGCTCCGGATCGACCTGGCCCTGGAGGGTCACTACCTCCATCTGGGCCGGGACGAGACCAACGGGGTCGCGGAGGCCGCCACCGGCGGGGACATGATCTATGCCCTGCCCGGGGTGCGGATCTACTGGCGCTCCGTGAGCCTGGGACTGGGTTACAAGGTCCCGGTGTGGAAGGATCTCAACGAGCAGGACGCGCAGCAGGGGGGCGAGGGCACGGAGGACTACCGGCTGATCGTCTCGTTCTCCGCCCTGTTCTGAGCGCCGGCGCCGGCGCGCCCGATGGGGAGCGCGCGCCATTGCGCTTGAGCAAAGCCGCTGGCCCGTGGGGCGGCTATGATGCCCCTTTCCAAGACGACCCTGCCGCGCCAGCCCTGATGACCACCCTCGACCCCCTCGCGTCCCCCAGCCGGAGCGGCGCGGCCATCTTCTTCGACGTCCTCCAGGATCTGGGGGTGGAGATCATCTTCGGCCACACCGGCGGTGCCGTGATCCCGCTGCACGTGGAGCTCAACAAGCGCATGCGCCGCGGCGATCCCTGCCCGCGCTTTATCCTGTGCAGGCAGGAGGGCGGCGCCGGACACGCGGCCGAGGGCTATTCGCGGGTCAGCGGCCGGGTCGGGGTGGCCCTCGCCACCTCTGGACCGGGCGCCACCAACCTCACCACCCCCATCGCCGACGCCTACAAGGACTCGATCCCGACGCTGTTCATCACCGGCCAGGTGCCGAGCCCGGCCATCGGCTCCGACGCCTTCCAGGAGGTCGACACGGTGGGTGTGACCCGGCCCATCTCCAAGCACAACTATCTCGTGAAGGAGGTGGCCGATCTGGAGTGGGTGCTGCGCGAGGCCCATGCACTGGCCATCGGCGGGCGCCCGGGCCCGGTGGTGGTGGACATCTGCAAGGACGTGCAGCTCACCAACTGCACGATGCCCAATCCCCCACGGCGCCGGCACCGCGAGCCCCTGGGCTTCGATCCCGACCGAGCAGACGCCATCCTCGCTGCCCTGGAGCGTGCCCAGCGCCCGGTGGTGAAGGCCGGCGGGGGCGTCATCCACGCCGGGGCATCCGAGGACCTGCGCCGCTTCGTGCAGGTGTTCGACGCCCCGGTGACCACCACCTTCAATGCCCTGGGGGCCGTGCCCTTCGAGTCACCCCGTTTCCTCGGCATGCCCGGCATGCACGGCAGCATCCCGGCCAACTATGCACTGCGGGATGCGGATCTGATCCTGACCCTGGGCGGGCGCTTCGATGACCGGGTGGCGGTGCGCGGCTTCGCCGCGGGCAAGCGCATCGCCCATGTGGACATAGACCCCTCGGAGATCGACAAGACGGTGACCACCGACCTGCATCTGGTCGCCGGCCTGGATGCCTTTCTGAGCTACGCGCTGGGGAGCGGCCGCGATGCCTCCCATCCGGACTGGATGGCGCAGATCGCGGGGTGGCGCCGCCAGATGCCCAAGCCCTACCTGACCACCCCGGACCACCTGAAGCCCCAGGCGGTCATCGAGTCGATCTCCGATCAGACCGGGGGGGACGCGACCCTGGTCACCGGGGTCGGACAGCACCAGATGTGGGCGGCCCAGTACTACCGTTTCCAGCGGCCCCGCCAGTGGGTCAGCTCGGGCGGGCTGGGGACCATGGGGTTCGGGCTGCCGGCGGCCATCGGCGCCTGGTTCGCCGACCCGACGCGGCCCGTGGTGCTGATCGACGGGGACGGCAGCTTCCAGATGAACATCCAGGAGCTCGGCACCCTGGTCGCCCATCGCATCCCGGTGAAGATCTTCGTGCTGAACAACAGCTATCTGGGGATGGTGCGCCAGTGGGAGGACATGATGGACGGCGGCCATCACTACGAGACCTGCCTCGCCCGCACCGCCGAGTGCGAGCCGGACTGCACCAACATCGACGAGGACTGCCGGCGCCAGATCCCCAACCTCACCGGACTCAAGTACGTCTACCCACGCCTGCGCACGCTGCGCATCAAGTCACCGGCGGAGCTGGAGGCCGGTGTCGCCGCCGCCCTGGCGGACGACCATCCGGTGGTGGTCGACTGCTGGGTGGACAAGGCCGAGAACGTGCTTCCCATGGTGCGGCCGGGGCATGGCCTGGAGCAGATGGTCGAATCCTGACGCCTCGGGAGCGGATTGGTCTCCGCTACAGGCCACGACTGGCCCCTCAGCCGCCGCTCGGGCAACACCGCTGACTCCATCATCAATCGGAGCCATCCATGGCCGACCCATCATCCAGCGCGAAGAATGCCCTCGGCTGGTGGGGCCTGATCCGACCCCTGGTCTTTCGACTCGACCCGGAGCGGGCCCACGAGCTGACCCTCGGATCGATGGCGCGCTGGTCCGGCCTCTTCAACGGGCGCCTTTCGGCGCGGGACCCGGCCCGGGCACCGGCGCTGCGGCGCCGACTCATGGGTCTGGATTTTCCCAATCCACTCGGGCTGGCGGCCGGCCTGGACAAGGAGGGGGTGGCGATCCCCGCTTGGCAGGCCCTGGGCCTCGGCTTCATCGAGGTCGGCACCGTCACCGCCCTGGCCCAGCCGGGTAACCCACGGCCCCGGCTGTTTCGCCTGCCCGCGGACCAGGCGATCGTCAACCGCATGGGATTCAACAACCAGGGCGCGCAGGCCATGGGCGAGCGGCTGGAGCGGCTGCGCGCGCGTTCGATCCTGGAGGTGCCGCTGGGCGTGAACCTGGGCAAATCCAGGGTGACGCCGGCAGAGCAGGCGGCGGAGGACTACCGCGCGAGCTTCGAGCGCCTCGGCGCCCTCGCCGACTATGTGGTGGTCAACATCTCCAGCCCGAATACCCCGGGCCTGCGCGACCTGCAGAGGGTGGACGAGGTGCGGCGCATCGTCGACGTCATCCAGGGGCCAAACCAGCGCCTCGGACACCCGCGACCGCTGCTGGTCAAGCTGGCGCCGGACCTCACCGACACGGACGCCATCGAGTGCGCCCGGGCGGCCCTGGAATCCGGTTGCGCGGGATTGGTGCTCACCAATACGACGATCCGTTTTCAGGGACTCGCCAGCCCGACCGGGGGCCTAAGCGGCGGGCTATCCGGCCGGCCCCTGTTCGAGCGCAGCACCCGGCTGTTGCGGCGGGTGCGGGAGGCGCTCGGCGAGGACCCGGTCATCATCGGGGTCGGAGGCATCATGGACCCGGAAGGGGCGCGCACCAAGCTCGAGGCCGGCGCCGACCTGATCCAGATCTACAGCGGGCTGATCTACGGGGGGCCGGGACTGCCGCGGCGCATCCTGCGGGGGTTGACGGGCACCGAGTGAGCTCGAGGACGGCGCGGGCTCAATTGCCGCGCGAGGTCCTCCCGCCATCGGAATGAGCCGCATCGTAGGGAAAGCGGATGTGACCGAAACGGATGATCAGCACCGCCACGGCCAGCACCAGCACCGCGGCCGAGGTGGCGATAATCTCCCACCCCGTGATCTCCTTCATATCCAGGATCAGGTGTCGCGCCAGGGCCACCATCGCGATGTAGAGCGGCATCCGGATTGGCAGGGCGCCAGACTCCAGATAGACCGCCACCATGGTGAGTACCTCGAGATAAATGAAGAGGAGCAGCAGGTCCGCGAGGGTGACCTTGCCCACCGAGATCATCTTGGCCACCTCTTCGATCCCGGCAACCAGGGTGGCCAGGACGATCACCATCAGGCCGAGCATCTCCATGAGGGAGAGCAGACGCCCGACGGCGCGCAGCAGAGTCGGATTGGGGCCGTGTTGAGGCATGGGGCCGGAGCATATCCCACGTGTGGTGGCGGGCCAAGCGGCGCATGCCATCTGCGGGTTGCGCCCCTGGCGGCCGACAGGCGGAGCCTTCGAGCCTTTAGATTTTCGTTCTGATCCCGACCTTCGCCAGGCGGCCCCGTAGCCGCACCAGCCGCGATTCACAGGGTACATCATGAGCCAGGCACTGAGGGCGTCGGTCGCCCGTCAACGGATGCTGCTCCAGGGCAGACTCTCTGTCCCCCTCGAGCGGCTGGCCCGCCGCTGCGCCGAGGTGTGGCCGGACCGCGAGGCCCTGGAGCGACTCCTGATGGAGGCGCTGCCCCGACTCGCCTCCTGCAAGTATCTGTACGTGCTCGACGCCGAGTGCCGCCAGATCACGCCCAACTGCACGCCCAAGGGCTGCTTGCCGGAGCATCTGGGCAGGGATCGCAGCCAACGCCCCTACATGGTCGAGGCCCTGGCCGGCCAGTGCTTCACCCTGTCCCAGGCCTATATCAGCCGCAACGCCAGACGCCCGTCGCTCACCGCCGTGCAACGGATCGCGGCGCCCGGTGGCGAGCTGCTGGGGTACCTGGGGGCGGACTTCGATCTGCGCGAGCTGCCGCTCACCCGCGAGCTCTACCAGCAGCCTGATCAATGGGTCCAGCTCAGGGGGGACCCGGCGATTCGCGGCGGGCTCTTTGCGCAACAGCGGGTCGAGAGCCTGATGGACAGCCGCATCGACGAGGTCCTGGACCTGGTGACCGAGCTCGTCGCGGTGCACGGGGTCTTCCACGGCAAGCTCCACTTCTCCAGCTCGCGGGCCACCCTGTGGCTGATCGACGACCCTTATCGGTTTCGGATCCTGGACATCGAGGATCTCACCGATCCCGCCATCTGTCTCGCCTACCCCAGCCGCCCCTACCCCGGCGACGCCGCCATCCCGTTGGATCGGGTCGGCGAGGTATTCAAGACCTTCCGGCAGTTGCGCTTCATGGACGAGACCATCTATCTGCGTTCCGGGGCCCTGAACATCTTCAATGGCATCGTCGGGCTCAACTTCTCCTGCGACGGGTCCCACTACATGCCTTGGCACGAATTCCTGGCCAAGAGCCTGGAGTTCTGGATCGGCTCGGGTGAGAGCTGTGCCACCAGTTGAATCGGGACCCGAATCCACTCTCACCGGTCGCGATCGGACGTGCAATGACCAAGTGGACCAGCGGAGCATCGGCGCGGCACCCTTCCCGCCGCGCCTTCCTCAGAACTGCAGCCCCGACCGCGCTGACCACTCCCCCTATCGGCGGGGAGGGCCAGCCGCGGTCGGTCGCGGAGTCCCTGGTGCCGCCGAACTCCCGGACCCGCCCGAGGGCGACCCAGATGGGACTATTGGGGGAGTTCGCGCCCAGTTCGGGAGGCGCCCGGCCGCACTTGCATGAACAACGGCGCATTGGGCCACCATGCGGTGCGTCCAGCTCGTTCTCGGCGACCTGGCGAACCGCCTCGAGCAGCCAGCAGCACACCTTGCGGGGTCAATGTGCCAGCGTCCCCGGCTCCACCGACTGAGCATAATTTGATCGGATAGCTCGCCACCCGAAAGAAGCACAACGAGCCCACACCCCTTGCTGCGGGCTTGCCGTTGCGCCGATCGTGTAGACGGCTCGACTCTCGCCGACGCAGGAATGGCTCCCGTTCGCTACAAAGTGTCCAACCGACGAACGATTACGATAGTCGTTGAACAGATGAACGGTTCAGCGTCTATACTGTGACCGTGATCACAAATCGCCCTCAACGTCGGTTCGTCAATTCGAGTGTAAGGAACATGAAAATTAGAAATGTTCTGGTGGGTGCGGCCGCAGCGATCGCGCTCTGCTCGGCGGGCGCGGTGTCGGCGGGTAAAGGCAATAACACATGCCCGCCGGGCCAGGCGGCGAAAGACAATTGCGGCAAATTTGTGAAGGCCCCGGAGATCGATGCAGCGGCTGGTGTGCAGGCCGTAGCGCTGCTCAGCGGCATCATGTTACTCATGGGGGAAAGGGCCAGGCGCCGCAGCAGCTAATACCGGCGTATCTGCTCGTTGCGGCGGCCGAACGGCCGCCGCAACTGTTACCCAAAGCCTGTGCAGGACGGCGCAATCTCAACAACCGCGTCGGCGATCCACCTACGGTGGGTTGCGGTCCTCGTGGTCTTAGTGGCGGAAGTGTTGTGGCTGACCTCGACCCACCAAGCGCCGCAGGTGTCCGTCGCCCCGCGGTGGGAGCCCCTTCTGGCGGTCTTCAACGAGGGCTATCACCACACGGCCGCTATCATCTTCGGCGCCGCCCTCCTGCTTACTACCAGCGCCAGCATGAGCGCCACAGCCGCCACCCTGGGTAGACAGGCTGGTTACGTCTGGTGGCCTTGGGCCGCGTTGAACGGTTTGGCACTCGTCATTTTCGCCCGCCTCACGACACTGGGTTTCGGGGGCGAGACCGATGCCCCCGCGCTGTCTCCGGCCTGGCTGGTCGCCTGGACTGCATCCGGAGCCTCGACCTTCCTTTCCGCCCTCCTGGTCATGGCTCCGGCCGGAGCTTGGCTGCGTGTGCTGCGGCAGCAGTGGACCAACATCGTCTTGGCCCTGGCCGCGGGCACTGCGGTCTGGGTCGCCGGCCTGGCTATTCAAAACCTTTGGAGACCGCTGGCCGCGGGCACACTGCGGCTGAGTGCCCTGCTCCTCTCGCTCGTCTATTCGGGGACGACCTATGACCCAGTTCAGGGTGTGGTCGGATCCGACGCCTTCATGGTGGAGATCTACCCCGTATGCTCGGGTTACGAGGGGATCGCCCTGGTGACCGTCTTTCTCTCGATCTACCTGTGGATCTTCCGCAAGCAACTCTCCTTCCCCCAGGCCTTCGTCCTCTTCCCGATCGGAATCGTCAGCATCTGGCTGACCAACGTCCTACGTGTCACGGCGTTGATCGTTGTCGGCACTTCCGTATCAGCGGAGATCGCACAGAAGGGCTTTCACTCCCAGGCGGGATGGATCGCGTTCACCCTGGTCACCCTCGGGCTGATCACAATCTCGCACCGCTGGTTGTCGTCCGCCGAGACACACCAGTCTCTCGTTGGGCGACCCACGATCCGGCCCGAGCTACCGCTGCTCGTGCCGCTGATGGGGCTCATGGCGACGACCATGGTTACCGCAGCCGCGTCAGACGGATTCGATGCCTTGTACCCGTTGGGTGTGGTCGTCACCGGCGCAATCCTCTGGCGCTACCGTGCGGCCTACCGCCACTTGTTCGGACCTTTGACCTGGGAGCCTGTTGCACTCGGTGCCTTGGTGTTCGTAATGTGGATCCTTCTCGTTCCCGGGTTCAGCCTTGATGCCCAGCCCATGGTCGATCGCGTGTCGCAATGGCCCGCCTGGCTGGCGGCGACCTGGCTCTTGTTCCGGGTACTCGGCTCTGTCGTTACCGTCCCCTTCGCCGAAGAGCTCGCGTTCCGGGGCTATCTGATTCGCAAGCTCGTCGCGAAGGACTTCGAGCAGGTACGCCCGGGGCATTTCACCTGGCTATCCCTCATTGTGTCCTCGCTGCTCTTCGGTCTCCTCCATCAACACCTGCTGGCCGGGACGCTCGCGGGGGCTGCTTTCGCCCTGGCCCTCTATCGCCGCGGCCGGGTGGGCGACGCAATCCTCGCCCACATGGTCAGTAACGCCCTGATTGCCATCGCGATGTTCACCGCCGTACTTGGGTCTTAAGCTCAAAGGCGGAAATAGATCTCGTATGGCTGTCAATAACCGTGGCGGGCGGAGATCGCGCTGAACTCCAAGACTGCGGCAATAAAGGGGGCCTGCGCGAGGTGCCGCGACTACGACGAAGCCTGGATTCTGGGTCGGCACCGGCGAGCGCTGCGCGGTTGCATCGGACGACTGACCGCGTACCCCTGGACTATGCTGCGCCGAGAGCCCACCACAGCAACCGGAGGTCCCATGGGCGCCCGCCGCCGCAACCCCCGGCCACCGCGCCAGTCCCGTCGTGGCTTTCTGAAGATGGCCGCCCTCGCCGCCTTGGCCGCACCTGCCCTGGGAGCTGAGGGCCAGCCGCAACCCGCTGCGGACCTGGCGCCCCTCGACCTCCCGCTGCCCCCGGACGGCAGCCCCGACGAGGCGTATTGGGAACAGGTCCGTGGCCAGCTCCTGCTTGAGCCCGGTCTCACTTACATGAACAACGGGTCACTGGGTCCAATGCCGCGGCCCGTGCTCGAGGCCAGCGCACGCATGGCGAGCTCGCTGGCCGGCGACCCCATCGACTACCACAGAAACGATGATCGCGAGGCGACCCGGCGCGGCCTCGCCGCCTTCGTTGGCGTGGAGCCGGACACCATCGCACTCGCCCGCAGCACTACCGAGGGCATGAACATCCTGGCCCAGGGGCTCGATTGGCGAGCCGGCGACGAGGTGGTCCTCTGCACCCACGAGCACCCGGGCGGCACCGGCGCCTACCGGAGCCTGGAGGCGCGGCGCGGCGTGCGGCTGCGCTGGGTGACGATCCCCACCCCAGCCCCGGACGCCGCTTCCATCGTCGCCGCCTACGAGGCCGCACTGACCGAACGGACCCGCCTGCTGGTGGTGAGTCATATCAGCTTCGTCACCGGGTTGGTGATGCCGGTGCGTGCACTCGCGGATCTCGCCCACGGCCGGGGCCTGCTGATCTCGGTGGACGGGGCCCACCCGCTCGGGATGCTCCAGCTCGATCTCCCCGCCCTGGGCTGCGACCACTACGCGGCCTCGGGCCAGAAATGGCTGCTCGGCGGCACCGGGACCGGCCTCTGCTACATCCACCCTGAGCTCCAGCCCCGGGTCTGGCCCCTAATGGGCCACGCGGATGCCGCCCAGGAGACCGCCGAAACCCGGGGTGCCCGCAAATACGAGCTGAGCGGTCAGCACAACGTCCCCGCCGTCGCCGGTCTGGGTGCCGCGGTCGCGCTCCAGGGGCGCATCGGGCCGGGGCCCATCGAGCAGCGTGTCCGCGCCCTTGGCGACCGACTACGGACCGGGCTCGCGGAGATTCCCGGGGTCCGGCTCTGGACCCCCACCGAGTCGAGCCTCTGCGCCGGACTCACCAGCTTCTCGTTGGGGTCCATCGCCAACACCAGGCTCGCCCAGGCCATTCGCTCCCTCGCCGGCATCTACTGTCTGCCCATGCCCGCCGGCGGTCTGGACGCCGTGCGCGTCTCCACCCACTTCTACAACACCCCGCCTGAGGTGGATCGGCTGCTCGAGGCGGTTCGCGAGATCGCCGACAACGAGCTGGACTACGCCTGAGGCGCCCCGATTGCGGCGAAACGCAAGGTAACGCCCGTCTTTCGGCGCTATGAGCCCTCTCGGTTGCCGCGAATGGGAATCGTGGCAGGGGCCTCCCACAGCGACAGGGAGGAGCTCGGCCCTGCCCTTCCTTCGCCCAGCTCGGGCCCCACTCTCAGGTGCGGAGCCGCGCGATGCCGTGTGGCTCGGACAGATCAAGTCGACGAGCTGGCAACCACCATCAGGAGAGGACCATCATGAGCAACATTCTCGAAGAGGTTTTGGCGGCGAATGGCGCCTATGCGCAGTCTTTCGACAAAGGCGATCTGCCGATGCCGCCCGGGCGGCACTTCGCTATCCTGACCTGCATGGACGCGCGGCTGGACCCGGCCAAGTACGCGGGCTTGTCCGAGGGGGATGCCCACGTGATCCGCAATGCCGGGGGCCGGGCCAGCGATGACGCGATCCGCTCGCTGGTGATCTCCTACAAGCTGCTTGGCACCCGCGAGTGGTTCGTCATCCACCACACGGACTGCGGCATGGAGACCTTCACCGACGAGGTGATGCGGGGGCTCCTGGCGAGCAGCCTCAAGACGGCCTCGGTCGACGCCTCGGGCTGGCATGATTCGGGCGACGGACCGGGTTCGACCGAGGGTCACTACATCGACTGGCTGACCATCGCGGACAAGGACCGCAGCGTGGTGGAGGACGTGACCCGCATCCGCCGCCACCCGCTGGTGCCGAAGGACATCCCCATCTACGGCTACATCTACGACGTGAAGACGGGGGAGCTGGTGGAGGTTCCCGAGGCGACCGAGATCGGCCGCGCGGCCTGATCACCGGGGCGCCGCAATGCAGCCCCCGGACGCGCAGGCCCGCGGGACCTTCCCGAAACGATAGACTGGCGCCCCCCGGCACCGCCGTGGGGGGGCGCTGGCCTGGGAATTGCGTGCGGGCTCCGCCACCCACAGCCTCAATCCCATCGGGCATCGCACACATGAGTCGTATCCATTTCGTTGGCGGAGAGAAGGGCGGCGTCGGCAAGTCCGTGCTGGCCCGGGTCCTGGCCCAGTACTACATCGACCGCCAGAGGCCCTTCAGCGCCTTCGACGGCGATCTGTCCCATGGTGCGCTGGGGCGCCATTACGGCGACTTCTCGCGGCCAGTGGATATCTCACGGTTCGAGAGCGCCGACCAGATCGCCGAGGCGGCGGCCGAATCGGGCAACGACGTGATCGTGGACTTGGCCGCCCAGGCGTCGCGCCCTCTGGACCGCTGGATGGACGAGACGGGGCTGGTGGGGCTCGGCGCCGAGCTCGGGATCGGCATCACCTTGTGGCATGTGATGGACGACGGCACCGACTCGGTGCGTCTGCTGGGCGAGATGCTGGGCACCCATGGCGAGGGGCCGAGCTATGTGGTTGTGCGCAACCACGGTCGCGGCGGCGACTTTTCGCTGTTCGACGGTTCCCAGGAGAAGACCAGGGCGCTCGCCGCGGGCGCCCTGGTCATGGATCTGCCGGGGTTGCACGCGCCGACCATGCGCAAGATCGATCGGGTCGGGGCCAGCCTCTGGGCCGCAGCCAACAACAGGAATCCGGTCCTGGGGCCGTCATTGGGCCTGCTCGAGCGCCAGCGGGTGAAGATCTGGCTGGGCAAGACCTATGCGGAGCTGGACCGGGTGCTGAGCCCGCAGGAGGCGGAGCCCGTTGCGCCTGTTCCCGCGAGCCAGGTCGGAGTCTGATCGGGACCCGTCGCAGCAGGGCGCGGCCCCCATGACGGAGGCCGCCGCGCAGGATGCGGCAACGGGTCCACTTCCGGATATCAGGCGGCGGTGCCGGTGCTCAGATCGGCCGGCTCCGCTACCTGTCGATGGATCAGGATGTTGAGCATGCGAAGCGTCGCGCCGATGGCGGCGAAGACCTGGTTGGCGTGCACCCCGCGGGTCTTGAGCTCGCCCTGATCGGTGGCCCAGGTGATGGTGCATTCGGTCAGCGCGTCGGTGCGCCCGCCCTTGGGGATGCGGACCTCGTAGTCCAGTAGCTCGGGCAGGTTCAGCCCCTGTTTCTTCACCACCTTGGCCAGGGCGTGGTTGAAGGCATCGAAGCCACCGTTGCCGCTGCCGGCCGCGGTGTGGGTCTCCTCGCGCAGGCGGATCTTGATGCTCGCGGTGGACTCCAGATCCAGGCTGGATGAGACGGTGCAGGCCAGGAGCTCCGCATGGTCGTAGTCCCGGCTCTCCAGCACCTCGGCGATGATGAAAGGCAGGTCCTCGGCGGTGATGGTCTTCTTGGAGTCGCCCAGCTCGACGATTCGGGCCAGCACCCGGCGCTGGTTGTCCTCCGACAGGCTGATGTCCAGGCGCTCCAGGTTCTTGGCGAGCGACGCCTTGCCGGCGAGCTTGCCCAGGGCGTATTTGCGCCTCCGGGCGAAGCGCTCGGGCGAGAGCCGGGTGTGGTAGAGACTGCCCTTCTTGTCGCCGTCGGCGTGGATGCCGGCGGTCTGGGTGAAGACGTCGGCGCCCACGATGGGGGCGTTGTCGGCGATACGCTTGCCCGAGAAGTACTCCACCAGTTCGCTGACCCGGGCCAGGTGGGTCTCGTCGATGCCGATCCGCAGCCCGAGCTGGTCGCGCAGATTGACCGCCACCTCGGCCAGGGAGGCGTTGCCGGCCCGCTCCCCCAGGCAATTGACGGTGCAGTGCACGGCGGCGGCGCCCGCCTGGGCGGCGGCCAGCACGTTGGCGGTCGCCAGCCCGTAGTCGTTGTGGGGATGGAAGTCGAAGCGCAGCCCCGGGAAGCGCCGGATCATGTCGCCGAGCGCCTCCGAGACCCGCTGCGGCGTCATGACCCCCAGAGTGTCCGGCAGCATGAAATGGCCGATGCCGCTGTCCGCCAGGCGCTCAACCAGGCCGTAGACGTACTCGGGTGCGTCGCGGTAGCCGTTGGACCAGTCCTCCAGATAGAGGTTGACGGCGAGTCCCCGGGCGCGCGCCTGCTCGACGGTCGCGCGCACATCGGCGCCGTGCTGCTCCAGGGTCTTTCCGAGCTGACCCCGGCAGTGCTTCTCGCTGCCCTTGGCGAGCAGGTTGAGCACCCGGCCCCCGGCGCGCTCGATCCATTCGATGCTGCGACCACCGTCCACGAACCCCAGCACCTCCACCCGCTCGGCGAGCCCGCGCGCCGCCGCCCAGTCGACGATGTGGGCCACCGCGTCCAGCTCGCCGGCCGAGACCCGGGCTGAGGCCACCTCGATACGATCCACCCGCACCTGCTCCAGCAGTGCCTTGGCGATGTTGACCTTCTCGTCCGAAGAGAAGGAGACGCCCTGGGTCTGCTCGCCGTCGCGGAGCGTCGTGTCCAGGATCAGGACGGTGCGAGGGGTCTCGTTCATGGGGTCAGGGAAACAGATCAGGGTGAAATCGGGGTCGGGCACGGCGCGCGGGCAGCGGCGGCCCGCCGATTGAAGCTCGGCCCTAGCCGATGGCGGCCAGGGTGTCGCGGATGTGGCGCTGCACCGCCTCGGTGGTGGCATCGAGCTCGGCGCACCGGGCCTCCTTCCCCGTGAGCCCCTGCAGCGACGGGGGTGGCGGTGCCTCTTCACCGATCGCCTCCTGCACCGCCTCGACGAACTTCGCCGGGTGGGCGGTCGCAAGACACACCATATTGGGCCTGCCCCGGGCGGCGCGCACGCCCACGGCCGTGTGCGGGCAGAGGATGTAGCCGCTGCGCTCGAAGGTCTCGCGGATCTGATCCAGCGTCTCGGGGTCGCTGACGGCCTGGGCATCGAAGTCCGCCCGCACCTGGGCGAGCCGCTCGCCGGTGACGCTGAGGCGACCCGTGCGGGTCATGTCCTCGAGCAGGGCGCGCACGGCGGCGGGGTCCTGATCGAGCAGGAAGTAAAGATAGCGCTCGAAGTTCGACGCGATCTGGATGTCCATGGCCGGGCTCAGGGTGTGGTAGACCTCGCCGGCCGCGTAGACCCCGGTGTGCACGAAGCGGCTGATGATGTCGTTCCGGTTGGTGGCGATCAGCAGGCGTCCCACCGGCAGACCCATGCGCCGGGCCAGATAGCCGGCGAACACGTCGCCAAAGTTTCCGGTGGGCACCGCGAAATCGACTTGCCGGTCGGGATCGCCGCCGCTCACCCGGCCCCAGGCATAGACGTAATAGACGGTCTGGGCCAGGATGCGGGCCCAGTTGATGGAGTTCACCGCCCCCAAGCTGTACTCGGACTTGAAGGCCAGGTCGTTGAAGAGCGCCTTGACGATGCGCTGGCCGTCGTCGAAGGTGCCGCGGATGGCGATGTTGTGGACATTGGGGTCCAGCACCGTCGTCATTTGCCGCTCCTGGATGGGCGAGACCCGCCCCTTGGGGTGCAGGATGAAGATCTGGATGCGTGACTTTCCGCGCACCCCATAGATGGCCGCGGAGCCGGTGTCGCCGGAGGTGGCACCGACGATGTTGAGCCGGCCACCGTCGCGCTGGAGCACGTACTCGAAGAGGTTGCCGAGCAGCTGCAGGGCAACGTCCTTGAAGGCCGCGGTGGGGCCGTGGAAGAGCTCCAGGATCCGGGTCCCGCCCACCTCCACCACGGGCGTCACCTCGGGGTGGCTGAAGCCTACATAGGAGCGCTCGATCAGGCGGCGCAGGTCGTCCCGCGGGATCTCGTCGCCGACATAGGGCGCGATCACCTCCAGGGCCAGGTCCTGGAAGCTCAGCCCCGACCAGCGGCGCAGGGTCCCGCCGTCCACCCGCGGAATCTCGGCCGGCACCAGCAGGCCGCCATCGGTGGCGAGCCCCATCATCACCGCCTCCGCGAAGCCGACTGGGTCGATGCCGCCGCGGGTACTCACATAGTTCATGGATGCAAACGCCGTCAGGACCGAACTGGCAGACCGGCCATAGTAAGAGAGCGACCGGGGGCTTGGCAAAGTCCGGCGTACGCCTGAACCCGACCGCGCCCGGATCGACAAAGGGCGGTCCACCCAACCTAATGAGATGCATTGGTTTACAAGCGTTGACATTGCCGAGCGGCCAACCAGACAATGCCGTGGCCGTCGGACCCGGCAGAACGGCGGATCGGTAGACATAACAAACCACGAGGGGGCTTCTGTCGTCTTCGTGCCGCCCGACCGGCTCCAGGACCGGCGCGCGTCACCCCCCGTCACCCCCTCGCTATCCGTGCAACGTCACCTTAGGGAGCAAATCCTAATGACACCCGAGAACCGTTCCGCCTACTGGAAGGCAAACCTACGCCTTCTCACGATCCTGCTGATCATCTGGTTCGTGGTCTCCTACGGCTTCGGCATCCTGTTGGTCGAGCCGCTCAACGCCTTCAAGATCGGCGGCTACCCGCTCGGATTCTGGTTCGCACAGCAGGGGTCGATCTATGTGTTCCTGGTTCTGATCTTCGTGTATGCCTTCTCGATGAATCAGCTCGACAGAAAATTCGACGTGCACGAAGACTAACAGGAGCCCTTCATGTCAAATCTTCAGCTCTGGACCTATCTCGTCGTCGGGGCGACCTTCGCCCTCTATATCGGTATCGCCTTCTGGGCCCGTGCCGGCTCCACCAGTGAGTTCTACGTGGCCGGCGGCGGCGTCCACCCCATCGCCAATGGCATGGCCACGGCCGCGGACTGGATGTCGGCCGCCTCCTTCATCTCCATGGCGGGCCTGCTCGCCTTCAAGGGCTATGACGCATCCGTGTACCTGATGGGCTGGACCGGCGGCTATGTGCTGCTCGCCCTGCTGCTGGCGCCCTATCTGCGTAAGTTCGGAAAGTTCACGGTGCCGGAGTTCATCGGCGACCGCTACTATTCCAAGTTCGCGCGCCTGGTGGCGGTGATCGCGCTCATCGTCGCCTCCATCACCTACGTCATCGGCCAGATGAAGGGCGTCGGCGTGGCCTTCTCACGCTTCCTGGAGGTGGACTTCACCACCGGCGTCATCGCGGGCATGGTCATCGTCTTCTTCTACGCCGTGCTCGGCGGCATGAAGGGCATCACCTACACCCAGATCGCCCAATACGTGGTCCTGATCTTCGCCTACACCATCCCGGCAATCTTTATCTCGCTCAGCCTCACCGGCAACCCGGTCCCCCAGATCGGCCTCGGCAGCACCATGTCGGACGGCAGCGGCACCTTCATGCTCGAGCGGCTCAATCAGGTGGTGACGGATCTGGGCTTCGGTGCCTACACGGCCCAGAAGGACAGCACCCTCAACATGTTCCTGCTGACCCTGTCGCTGATGATCGGCACCGCGGGGCTCCCCCACGTCATCATCCGCTTCTTCACCGTTCCCACCGTAGCGGGCGCGCGCTTCTCCGCCGGCTGGGCCCTGGTCTTCATCGCCATCCTCTACACCACGGCACCGGCGGTCGGGGCCATGGCGCGGCTCAACCTGACCAACACCATCCAGACCGGCCCGGTGGGCACGGAGACGGCCAACGTCGAGATCGCCAAGGTCCCCGATTGGATGAACCGCTGGGCCACCACGGGGTTGCTCGCCTGGGAGGACAAGAACGGCGACGGCCGCATCCAGTATTACAACGACAAGAACGCGGAATTCGCCGCCAAGGCCGAGGGCTTCGGCTGGAAGGGCAACGAGATGACCACCATCGACAACGACATCATGGTCCTCGCCAACCCCGAGATCGCCAAGCTGCCCAACTGGGTTATCGCCCTGGTCGCGGCCGGTGGACTGGCCGCCGCCCTGTCCACCGCCGCTGGCCTGTTGCTGGCCATCTCGTCGGCCATCTCCCATGACCTGATGAAGGGCATGCTGACACCGGGCATCTCGGAGAAGGGTGAGCTGATGGCCGGGCGTATCGCCATGGCGGGCGCCATCATCGTCGCCGGTTATCTCGGCATCCACCCACCGGGATTCGCCGCCCAGGTGGTGGCCCTGGCCTTCGGTCTGGCGGCCTCGTCCATCTTCCCGGCGCTGATGATGGGCATCTTCGACAAACGCGCCAACAGCGCCGGGGCCATCTTCGGCATGCTGGCGGGTCTGACCTTCACCCTGGTCTACATCTTCTGGTTCAAGGGCTGGTTCTTCATCCCCGGGACCGAGATGGCCGCCAACACCCCGGCGAACTGGTTCCTGGGCATCTCCCCGGAGGCAATTGGTGCGGTCGGCGCGCTGATCAACTTCGTGGTCGCCTATGTGGTGTCGCGTGCCACCAAGGCCCCGCCGGAGCACATCCAGCACCTGGTGGAGGACATCCGCGTGCCCAAGGGGGCCGGGGTCGCGTCCAGCCACTGATCGGAGACGCCGCTGGAGCCCAAGGATGGGCTCGCATTCCTCGAGCCCCGCTGACGCGGGGCTTTTTGTTGAAGAGCCGAAGCTGGACGACGCCTTCATCGAAACCTGCGACCGCCAGGACGCAATCGCGATTGACGACCCCGGATAGGAGCACCCCTATCGAATCACCACCGGAGCTGCCCGAAAAATGGAAGAAAAAACGGCGCTACCGCGATTAAGATGATTGACGCAGGAGTTCGGGCCTGGGCTTCCCGCAGTCCCGTGAGAGGCGGCGGCCGCGGCCGAATCCGGGCGTCGCGCAGATCCCGGAGACAGGGCCGTCAAGGAGGGCGGCAGTAGGGTAAGATGCTGTGTTTGGCGAGCGCCTCGACTGCCCGCGCGGTCTTGAAAGCCGCTCGGCTTGGGGTGCATCCGATGACCTAGCCGAGCCGGTGACCAGGCCTCCCGATTCACGCTCGCCGCCTTGCCCCGATCCATCATGCCGGTCTCCACAGCCATCCCACCGGATGCGCGCATCCTGGTGGTGCGCCTCTCGGCCATCGGCGACATCGTGTTCGCCTCGCCCCTCATCTCGGCCCTGCGGCGGGCCTGCCCGGATGGCTATATCGCCTGGCTGGTGCAGCCCGAGTGCAGGGCCCTGCTGGACCATCACCCGGACCTGGATGAGACCATCGTCTGCCCCCTGGGGCACTGGCGGCGGCTCTGGCATGAGCGGCGCTACCGGGAGCTGGGCCGCGGCGTGCGCGCCCTGCGCGACACCCTGCGCCAGGGCCGCTTCGACCTGGCGCTGGATCTTCAGGGGCTGCTGAAGAGCGGGCTGCTCGCCCGGCTCTCGGGTGCGCCGGAGCGCATCGGCCTGGGGTCCCGCGAGGGCAGCCAGGGGCTCATGACCCGCACCGTCCCGCGTGGCGGGGACTCGAGGCGCATCGGCTCCGAATATCTCTTCCTGGCCGAGACCCTGGGATTGCCGACCGACCGCTTCGAGATGGCGGTGCACTATGGCGCGGCCGATGCCGAGCTCGCCCAGGAGGTCCTCAGCCGGGAGCGCCTCGCCAGCGGCTATGCGGCCCTCTGTCCCTTCACCACCAGGCCTCAGAAGCACTGGCTCGAGGACCGCTGGCCCAAGCTCGCGACGCGCCTGCGCGTCGATCTGGGGGTGACGCCGGTGCTCCTCGGCGGGCCCCGCGACCGTGAGGCGGCCGAGCGCATGGTCGATGCCGCCGATGGCGTGGCGGTCAATCTCGCCGGCCGCACCAGTCTCACCGAGGCCGCCGCCCTCATCGACCGGGCTGACCTGCTGGTGGGGGTGGACACCGGCCTGGGCCACATGGGCATAGCCCTCGGCACCCCCTCCCTGCTGCTGTTCGGCTCCACCTGCCCCTATCTCGAGACCACCCGCGCCAACGCCCGGGTGCTCTACCACCGGCTCGACTGCTCACCGTGCAAGCGCCGACCCACCTGCGGCGGGGCCTTCACCTGCATGCGGGAGATCCAGGTGGGCGAGGTGCTGGCCGCGGCCCGTGACGTGATCGGACAGGCGCCGTGACGGGAAGCGTCCAGGGCGCCGACAACCCAGAGCCCATTCGGGTGCTGCATGTGGAGGGAGGCCGCCATCTCTACGGGGGGGCCTTTCAGGTGCTGCACCTGATCCGGGGCCTCGCCGCCCGCGGCCATCACAACCTGCTGGCCTGCCCGCGCGGGTGCGATCTGGCGCGGGCGGCGGCATCCCACGCGGACGTGCACGGCCTGGTGATGCGCGGGGATGCGGACCTGATGATGGTGCCGCGACTGCTGCGCCTGATGCGTGAGACCCGCCCGGATCTGGTGCACCTGCACAGTCGCATCGGGGCCGACACCTGGGGCGGCGTCGCCGCTCGTCTCGCCGGGATACCGGTGGTCCACACCCGCCGCGTGGACAATCCCGAGCCCCGCTGGCTGGTGGCCGTCAAGTACCGGCTCCACGACCGTGTTATCGCCATCTCCGAGGGGATCGGCCGCGTCCTGATCGCCGAGGGTCTGCCGACGGAGAAGCTGCGGGTGGTGCGCAGTGCCGTGGACTGGGAGCGCTATGCCAGGCCCTGCGCAAGGCGCGAGGTCGCCGCCCGCCTGGGAATCCCCGAGAGCGCCCTGCTGATCGGCGTCGTCGCCCAATTGATCCCGCGCAAGGGGCACCGCCTGCTGATCGACATCCTGCCGCCCCTGGCCGCGGCGCACCCCGATCTGCGGGTGGTCTTTTTCGGGCAGGGGCCCATGGAGCCCGAGCTGCGTCGATCCATCACCGCCGCCGGTCTCGACGCCGTGGTCAAGCTGGCGGGCTTTCGCGACGACCTGCACGAGATTCTGCCCTGCCTTGATCTGCTGGCACACCCGGCCACCATGGAGGGCCTTGGGGTCTCGCTGCTCCAGGCCGCCAGTGCAGGCGTGCCCGTCGTCGCCAGCCGCGCCGGCGGCATCCCCGAGGCGGTGCGCGACGGGGAGAACGGCGTCCTGGTCCCGCCCGGGGATGCTCAGGCCCTCGCCGCGGCCGTCGCGGCGCTGCTCAGAGAACCCGGGCGCCGTCGCGCACTCGGCGCGGCCGGTCAGACCCTGATGGCACGGGAGTTCTCGATCGACGCCATGGTGGAAGGCAACCTCGACGTCTACCGGGGTCTGCTCAAGCCCGTCGACGGGCTTGTACGCTGAGAAGCGACAGGCCGCTCATTGGCTTGGCCAAGCACCAGGTTTATCCTCGTGGCGGCGCGGCTCGTCCGAAATCCCGTCGGCCGGTTTCGCGCCCAGGGCTCGGGAGCAGCCCCCGCGACAGGGAGCAGCCCGGGATAGAAAATCACACCAAAAGGACCGGAGAGACTCGCAATGACGACCAAGGCCGACTTTTCCACCGACGAGTGGAACCTGTTGAGATCCGCCCCGGCGATCCTCGCCGCCGGTGTCAGCGCCTCAGACCCCAGTGGCATCATTGGCTCCATCAAGGAGGCGGCGGGCGGAGTGAAGGGCATGATCGAGGGGCTCAAGGCGGCAGCAAATGTGGAGCTCGCCCAGGAGATGCTCGCCGACAAGCGCATGCCCTCCATGCCCGACGTGAAGGGAATGCTCGGCGAAGGCAGCCGCGAGGAGAGGATGGCGAGCTTCAAGCAGGCATCATTGAACCAGGTGCGACAGGCGATGGACCTGGTCGCGGCCAAGGCGTCACCGCAGGAGGCGGGCGCCTACAAGTCCATGTTGATGAACGTCGCGAGCACCGCCGCCAATGCGGCGAAGGAGGGCGGCTTCCTCGGGTTCGGAGGCGAGCGCGTCAGCGCCAACGAGCAGGACTTCCTCGACGAGGTCAAAGGGCTCCTTGCGGTCTGAGCACGAACGCGGGGCCACCCTTTGGTGGTCGCGCTGGATTCGCTCGACGGGGTCAGGGCCGATCCAAGATTGGGAGATTCAACCGGCGGGTAGTGTCAACGCCGGTCGATACGTGCTGCATCGGTGCCTCAGGTGAGGACCGCTGCAGGTCGATTCGTCAGACGCCGGCCCTGTCCATGGTCTCGACGTTCTTCCTGCTCCCTTTCTTACTTCCGGCGGTGGCCCGCCCACCACGATTGTCCGACAACCGGGGGTCCAGCCGAATTCCCGGCACCATTCGGATGACGTCGCCGGGACCAGCGCACTTCTTACCCTGGCACCGTGCGATGGTCGAACCCCCGAGAAGGCCGTCGTCGCTGCTGTGATAGGTTCCCGCACCTGAGGCTGTCGCGATGGCGGCACAGGGAAGGAGCGTCACCAGGATGGCAATAGAGAATGCTTTCATCGTCGTTCCTCTCGTTCAATCCAGATTTGAGGTCTCGACTCTAGGCCTCGGACGCCCTGTTTTTGCGGCGGATTTCTCGCTTCGTCTCGCCCGGTGCCTGAGCGTTGCGGCGACGCCGCCTTCTCTCGATTGGATTCACAGTCGGGAGGAATGATCGAGACAAACGTCTCCGCGGCCGGTGAAAAGTTTCGAATTATCCATGCTTAGCAACGGTCCATGCGTCTCTGGCCGGACGACAGTGAGAATCCACTGCCCAGGCCAATGCCCAATGGCAGGGGCTTCAGACGCGCACCCTCATTACCTTGACCCTTGAAGCGAATGTCTGAGCCACTGAGCCTGCAGATGGTTGCGAGCAAGCAGCTTGGCGGCGCTGAGCGCTGGTTTATGCGCTTCACCGCCGCGCTCTCGCGGCTCGGGGTACCGGCCGAGGTGGCGATCCGGCGGGGCTCGGCGCTCGATGGTCACGACTTCGCGCGGCTGCCGGTCCACCGCCTGCCCTATCTCACGGTTTGGGATCCGGTCTCCCGCGGCGCCGTGAGCGCCTTGATCCGCCGCCTTCGTCCTCAGGTCGTCCAGACCTACATGGGCCGGGCCACCCGCCTGAGCCATCTGCGGGAGCGGCCACCGGACGGACCTATCCACCTGGCCCGCCTGGGCGGCTACTACGATCTTGCCCCCTATCGACATGCCCATGGCTGGATCGGCAACACCCGGGGACTGTGCGACTGGATGATCCAGCAGGGTCTGCCGGCGGATCGGGTCCACCATATCTACAATTTCGCCGACCCCGCCCATCCGGTGGCGGCGGACCTGGTGGCGGAGCGCCGCGCCACGCTCGGCATACCAGCCGATGCGTGGGTGCTGGTGACCCTGGGTCGGCTGGTGCCGGTGAAGGGCCATGCCCACCTGATCGAAGCCCTGGCGCGGCTCCCCGGAACCATCGCCGATCGGCCCCTGCGGCTGGTGCTGGTGGGCGACGGGCCACTCGCCGGGTCACTGCGACGCCAGGCCGAGCAGCTCGGCCAGTCCGACCGCATCGTCTGGGCGGGTTGGCAGGAGGATCCTAGGCCCTTTCTCCAGATGGCGGACCTGGTGGTCTTCCCCTCTCTCGACGCGGAGACGCTCGGCAACGTGATCCTGGAGGCCTGGGCCTGGGGCCGCCCGCTGATCACGACCAGCTTTCGCGGCGCGCGCGAGCTGACCCGTCACGGCGAGGACGCCTGGTGCGTGGCCTGCGAGGACGCCAAGGCCCTGGCAGACGGAATAGCCGCTGTGGTCGCGGACCCGGGCCTGATGGCGGCCCTGAGCGCGCGCGGCAGCGAGCGGGTGGAGCGGGAGTTCGGCCGCGACGCGATCATGTGCCAATATCTCGAGCTCTATCGGCACCTGGCAGGCTGAGTGCGGTGCTGTCGCGGCGCGGCGCCGCGACCGTCCGACGGCCCGAAAAAACTTGGCGATTGCCTTGATGCCGCGCTTCAATGTCCGCGATCGGTCTTCCAGTTGCCCGGAGTCATCAAGCGAGTCATACCCCATGACCCACGCCAGCCGGATCTCCATCCTGATGTACCACCAGGTGGGCAGGTTCACGCCCATGCGCAGCCACCGGGCGAATTACTGTGACTCGGGCCGATTCGCCCGCCAGATGGGGCTCATCGCCGGGCTTGGCTATTCGGTGCTCGACCTGGACTCGGCGCTCGCCTGTCTCGCCGGCGAGCGCCCGACGCCCCCACGGGCCCTGGTCCTGACCTTCGACGACGCCTACGACAACTTCGCGGACTTTGCCCTCCCGGTGCTGCGGCGCCACGGGTTTGCCGCCACCGTTTACGCCATCAGCGGCTGGCTCGGCCGGCGCGCCGAGTGGTTCGCCAAGGACGCCGGCCGGGAGCTCCCCCGCCTGATGAGCGCCGAGCGCCTGCGCGAGGTCCATGGGGCGGGCATCACCATCGGCTCCCACAGCGTCAGTCACCTCAAGCTCGGCGAGTCAGACCCCGTGATCCAGGCCCGGGAGCTCAGGGACAGCCGGTCGGCGCTGGAGGACCTGCTGGGGGCCGAGGTTCGCCACCTCTGCTACCCCTTCGGCAGCTTCGACCGCGCCGCGATCCGCGCCGCCGCCGAGGCCGGCTACGTCAGCGCCACCACCTGCCTGCGCGGCGCCGCGACCCCGCGGGACCACCCGCTCGCCCTGCCCCGCAAGGCCATCTCCTTCGGCGACAGCCTGGCCGGGTTCTGGTGGAAACTGGCGGTCAAGCATGCGCCCAAGCCGGCGTTGGTACAGTGGCGCACACGACTCGCTGGTGAGATCGGCCAGAAGTGAGCCCCCTGATCGTCGGGCCCATCCCGGCCGCGCGAGCGCAGATCCGGTATCCTGTGCCGGCCGTTCCAAGCTGCAACAGGTTCGGTCCCTGCCCCATCCCCACCAGGAAGGAAGATGTCCAGATCCCGAGCCGTCTCGCTGCTGTCCGCCCTGATCGTCCCCCTGGCCGTTGGACCCTGGGGTCCCGCCCCGGCCGCCGATGCTGGCACCGCCACGCTTTCCATCAAGGGGACAGGTCCTGAGGTCCAGGTGGGGCTGAGCGGACCGGCGGCGAGCCTGGTCGGCTTCGAGCACGCCCCGCGCACCGATGAGGAGCGCGAGACCCTGGCCCTGGCGGCCGAGAATCTGAAGACCGGCGACGCCCTGGTGCGCTTCAACACCCAGGCGGGCTGCCTGCTGGAGCAGGCGACCCTCGACGCCGACCCGGTTCCCCAGGGCAAGGAGGCGGCAGACCTGGGGGCCAGCTACCGGTTCCATTGCGACCGGCCCCAGTCGCTCGCGTCCGCCGCGCTCGGGATCTTCATGGGCTTCCCGGTACTGGCCCGGGTCCATGTGCGTTACGAGCTCCCCGGTGTCCGCGGCGAGACCCTGGCGACACCGGACAATCCAGTGATCACCTTCGTGCCCCTGCAGTGAACGCCGCGGAGCAGCAACGGGCATCCCGATTCAGGAAAATGCCCCATGTCAGCCACCCTCTTTAATGCCGTCCTGATCGCGACGGGTCTGGCGGGTCTGGTCGCCGGCGGTGAGATCCTGGTGCGCGGGGCCTCCAACCTCGCCGCCGCGGCACGCATCAGCCCGCTCGTCATTGGGCTCACTGTGGTCGCGTTCGGCACCAGCGCCCCCGAGCTCGCGGTCACCATCCAGGCGTCCTGGTCGGGATCGCCCCAGCTCGCGGTGGGCAACGTGGTGGGCAGCAACATCGCCAACGTGCTCCTGATCCTGGGGGTCTCCGCGCTGATCGCGCCCCTGCTGGTGCAAAGCCGCATCGTGCGCATCGACGTGCCCCTGATGGTTGCGGTCTCGGTGGGCCTGTGGCTCCTGGCACTGGACGGCTCGGTGAGCCCGGTGGAGGGCGGTTTGCTGTTCGCCGTGCTGATCGGCTACATCGTCTGGTCCGTGATCGAGGGCAGGTCGGAGGGGGCCGAGGTTCAGGAGGAATACGCCGCGGCCTTGAACCCGAAGAACGGATCCGCCCTCAAGCAGCTGGGCAAGCAGGCGGCACTGGTGGCCGCAGGGCTGATCGTGCTGGTGGTGGCGGCGCGGCTCCTGGTGTCCGGCGCCTCGGACATCGCCCGCCAGCTGGGCGTGAGCGAGCTGGTGATCGGGCTCACCGTCGTGGCCGTCGGCACCTCGCTCCCCGAGCTGGTTGCCTCGGTGGTGGCGAGCCTGCGCGGTCAGCGCGACATCGCCGTGGGTAACGTGGTGGGCAGCAACCTGTTCAACATCCTGGGGGTCCTGGGCCTCGGTGCCCTGGTAGCCCCCGGCGGGATCCCGGTCGCCGAGCAGGTGGTGCGGCTCGATCTCCCCATCATGATCGCCACGGCGCTGGCCTGTCTGCCGATCTTCTTTACCGGCCGGCGCATCAGCCGGCTGGAAGGCGGTCTCTTCCTCGCCTATTTCATCGCCTACACGGCCTATGTGGTGATGGGCGCGACCGACGCGGCCTATACCCGCAGCTTCGAGCTCGCGATGATCGCATTCGTGATCCCGCTGACCCTGATCGCCATCGGATTCAGCGTCTTCCAGTCCATCCAGTCGAGGCGGCAGCGGCGTTCGGCCTAGGTCGGGCTTCAGCCCGACCCGGCGCCCGCGGAGACCCGCACCGTCGCCGTCAGGCGAAAGCGCGACCAACGGGGAGCATCGCCATCAGCCCCGGCCCCGGCGGTAGCGGGACCAGTCGATACCGAGCCTGCGCATGCGCGCCCTCAGGGTGTGCGGATTCACACCCAGGACCTGGGCGGCGCCAAAGGGCCCTTCGATGCGTCCCAGGCAGCGCTCCAGAACGGTCTCGATGCGGGAGCGCATGGCCTCGTCCAGGGTCAGCCCTGCCGGCTCGGCGGCGACCGTGCCGACCTGCCCGGCGACAGGTCCCCGGGCCGCGCCGTCCCCCAGTGCCTCGGCCACCGCGAGGCGCCGACCCTCCCCCAGGATCGCGGCGCGCTCCATCACCGCCGCCAGCTCGCGCACGTTGCCCGGCCAGGAATAGACCTGAAGCCGCCCCACGGCGGCCGCATCCGGCACCTGAGCCCTCAACCCCAGCCGCTCGGCGGCGCGACGCGCGAAATGGGCCGCCAGGTCGGGGATGTCGTCGACGCGCTCGCGCAGCGGCGGCAGCCGGATGGGAAAGACGTGGATGCGATACCAGAGGTCGGCCCGGAAGCGGCCGGTCGCCACCATGGCCTCCAGGTCCTGGTGGGTGGCGGCGATCAGGCGCACGTCCGCGTGCAGGGTTTGCTGCCCGCCCACCCGCTCGAAGCTGCCGTCCTGGAGGATGCGCAGCAGCCGCACCTGCACCGCCGGGGTCAGCTCACCGATCTCGTCGAGAAAGAGGGTGCCCCCGTCCGCGCGCTCGAACCAGCCCTGGCGGCGGGCAGTGGCACCGGTGAAGCTGCCGCGCTCATGGCCGAACAGCTCCGAGTCCGCCAGCTCCGGGGGGATGGCGCCGCAGTTGACGCGCAGGAAGGGCCCGGCGGAGCGCGTCGAGCGCCTGTGGATGGCCCGGGCGACCACCTCCTTGCCGGTGCCGGTCTCCCCCAGGATCAGCACCGGGGCCTCGGACCTGGCTACCAGGTCCACCCCGCGCATGACGCCCTCAAGCCCGGAGCGCTCGCCAACGATGGTGTCGGCGATGTCCTGACGACCCAGACGGGTCAGCAGGGAGCGACGATCGGCCTCGGCCGCCTCGCGCAGGGAGTTGAGCTCGCGTAGCTGCTGGTCGTTGCGCAGGGCGACGACAATCGGCTCGCACAGGGCCGCGAGCATCGGCTCGTGCTCGGCGCCGTAGCAGTCACCGTCGCCGCAGCCCAGCACCAGGACGCCCAGCGCCCGACCGTCCAGGGCCAGGCCACCCGCAAGCACAGATCCGCTCCAGTCATCCGGGATCACCCCCGGCAGACGCCGACGTAGCCCCTCGGCCGCGAGGCGCAGCACCTCGCCGGAGAGGCACCAGCGGGCGAGCGCCCGGAAATCCGGCGGCGCGCCTTCGGCGAGCGTCGCGGCGGCACGCCCGGAGCTGCGGGGCGGCTGCTCGGTCACCGATGCCAGGGTCTCGAGGCGCCCCCGCTCCACGTCCAGGCCGCGGATCAGCAGACGCTCGCAGGGCATGCGCCGCGCCACCACCCGGGCAATGGCCTGGGCGGAGCGATCGATGCGCGGCTCCCGGCACGCCTGGCGCCAGACGTCCAGCAGGAATGGCAGGAACAGGTCCATGGGCACCGATGATACGGGATTTCCGTGGAATATCACGGGTCCGCCTGATCATCTGACGGATTTACCAGGACCCCCGCGGGTCCAGAGCGGGCGGGCGGCGAAACGTCCAGGCGTGACGCTTCTTTCGAGCCGCCAGTCCCCGGCACCGGATGGTCGCGGCTGGGTGCCAGCCCGACGCGGGTAGCCGCTGGCACGGCTGTTGCGCTCTGACCGGTGCCGCCCGGCTCGCCGCGCGGGGCGCTTACCCGAAGCATTCGTTCACCTGATCTGGAGCCCAAAATGGTCCGCACCGTCGCACTGGCCGCCGGCAGCTTCTATTCCTGGCATCGGCGTCGTCTACACCTGTGGCTGGCGCTCACGGCCTGCAGCCTGACCCTGATCCTCGCCGCCGGGCACTGGCTGCCCGCCTGGCCGGGTGCGTCCAGTCCCAGCGCCCTCGCGCCGCTGACGGTCGTCGCGGTGTTCGTCGCCGCCATGCTGTGCGAATACATGGATTCGAGTCTTGGCATGGGTTACGGAACCACCCTCACCCCCCTGCTGCTGATCGCCGGGTTCGCGCCCCTCACCATAGTCCCGGCGGTCCTGCTGTCGGAGCTGTTGACGGGACTGGCGGCCGGTCTCTTCCACCAGCGCGACGGCAACATCGACCTGCCCAACGATGCCCGCGCCCGCCGCACCCTGGGACTGCTGGCGGCCCTGAGCGGCATCGGCGCCCTGGCCGCGGTGCTACTCGCGGTCCGGCTCTCCGGCGCCTGGTTCGGCTACCTGATCGTCGCCATCGTGCTTACCATGGGCGTGGTCACCCTGATCAGCGCCAGACGCCCCATCCGCTACCGCCCCGCCGGCATCCTCGCCATCGGACTCATCGCGGCCTTCAACAAGGGGCTGAGCGGCGGGGGCTATGGTCCGCTGGTGACATCGGGTCAGGTGGTCTCTGGGGTACCGGCGCGCCAGGCCATTGCCATCACCTCGCTGGCCGAGGCGCTGACCTGCCTGGTGGGGCTGGGGGGCTACCTGGTCCTCAAGGGCGTGCCGGACATGGGGCTCGCACTGCCGCTGAGCGCGGGCGCACTGCTCTCGGTCCCCTGGGCGACGGTGACGGTGCGCCGCCTGCCCGAGAGCGGCATCCGCGCGGCGGTGGGGATTCTGACCCTGATCCTCGGCCTGGTGTCGCTGGCCAAGCTCCTGGGTTGAGGGTCACGCCGCTGCGGCCGGCTAGGCCGGATGGGGCAGGCGTCCGTAGAGCTGGGCGAGCTCCAGCAGCCGCTCGGCCGCACCCGGCTTGATCTGGCCCTCGGTGAAACGCCACATCCAGTTGCCCTGGGCGGTGCCCGGACGGTTCATGCAGCCCTCCGGGCCCAGCCCCAAGACGTCCTGCAATGGAAACACCGCCAGTTCCGCCACCGAGGCGAGTGCGGCGCGGATGAAGTCCCACTGGATCTGACTGGCGTCGCTGTCGAGATAGCGACACGCATGATCCCGAAGGCCGGGGGCGAGGCCGCCCCACCAGCCCAGCAGGGTGTTGTTGTCGTGGGTGCCGGTGTAGACGGCGAGCCGGCGGTGGTGGTTGTGGGGCAGGAAATTGGACTGACCGAAGCCGCCCTCCGTGTCCTCGAAGGCGAACTGCAGTATCGCCATCCCCGGCAGGTCGAGCCCGTCGCGCAGGACCACCACGTCGTCGGTGATCACCCCCAGGTCTTCCGCGATCAGGGGCAGCTCCTCCCCGAGCGCCGCCCTCAGCGCCCGGAACAGGTCCATGCCGGGCCCGGGCACCCAGCGTCCCTTGACCGCCGTGGGCTCGTCCGCGGGGATCTCCCAGTAGCCCGCGAAGCCGCGGAAATGATCCACGCGCACCAGATCCACCAGCTCCAGGACATGACGCAACCGGTTGACCCAGAAGCCGTAGCCCTCGGCGGCCAGGGCCGACCAGCGGTAGAGCGGATTACCCCAGCGCTGACCGGTGGCGCTGAAATAGTCCGGCGGGACCCCGGCAATCACGGTGGGGCGGCCGTGCGCGTCGAGCTGAAACCAGTCGCGGTGGGTCCACACCTCGCTGGAGTCGTGGGCGACGAAGATCGGAATGTCCCCCACCAGATGGACGCCGCGCTCATGGGCATAAAGGCGCAGCTCCCGAAACTGCTGGAAGAACAGGAACTGGATGAACCGGTGCCGCTCGATCAGCGCGCGGTTGTCGTCGGCCCAGACTTCCAGGGCCTGAGGGTCGCGCAGGGCCAGGGGCTCCGGCCATTCGGTCCAGGCGCGGTGGGCGTGCTCGGACTTGATCGCGGTGTAGAGCGCGTAGTCATCGAGCCAGGAGCGCTGCCCATCCTGAAATGCCTCGAAGTCATCGCGCGCCGATGACCCGGCACCCGCCAGGAAGCCATGATGGGCCCGCTCCAGCAGCCTGCGCTTCCACGCCTTGACGGCGCCGAAGTCGACCTGGCCATCGGGGAACGCCGGGTGCTGCAGATCCGATTCATCGATCCAGCCCGACTCGAACAGCCGCTCGGGGCTGATCAGCAACGGGTTGCCGGCGAAGGCCGAGGTGCACTGATAGGGTGAATCGGCGAAGCCCGTGGGACCCAGGGGCAGCATCTGCCACAGGCCCTGCCCCGCCTGGGCGAGGAAATCGACGAACCCGTGGGCCGCGGGGCCCAGGTCGCCGATGCCGAAGGGACCGGGCAGAGAGGTGGGATGCAGCAAGACGCCGCTGGTGCGGTGCATGGCGGGCTCCGGCGCTGTGAACGACGAGGGCTCCTCGACGAGGCACCCAAGTCTACCAACAGTCGGCGCCGTCGGTGACCCCGGTCGGACCCGGAGAATCGGACCCGGGGACCCGGGTCATTGGCACCGGATCCCGCTTCACCTAGACTGCGCAGTCCCGGTAGATGCCGCCAGAATCGACCTGTCCCCGAGTGACCGCCACCGGTCGCGACCGGCCGACCCCATCCAGCCCGCCCCAGAAGGGACCCGGACATGCGATTCGACAGCGAGAGACGACTGCGTCGTGCTTTGGGCCTGGCCCCATTGCGCCTTGTACTCTCGGGCGCAGCGGCGGGCGAGTATTCGCCCAGCGACTATCTGTTCGGAAGCTGGGGCGGGGTGCGCGACACATTGAGCGAGCGCGGACTCGACATCGGGTTCAATTACACCACCGAGCCGATGGCGAACGTATCCGGCGGCGAGATCTTGGGCGGCACCTATGTCGACAACATCGGTCTCGACTTCCTGTTCGACCTCAAGCGGCTCGCCGGTCTCGACGGCGCCACCTTTCTGGTCAAGCTGTCCCAACGCGACGGCAACAGCGTCTCCAGCGATTTCGTCGCCCCGTCGGAGAACGGAAATCCGTTTACCGTCCAGGAGATCTACGGCGGCCAGACCTTCAAGGTCGTGAACGTGCAGCTCAACAGCCTGCTCCTCGACGACCGCCTCGATATCGCCGTCGGGCGCCTGGTCGCCAACGACGACTTCCTGCGCTCGCCGCTCTATTGCCAGTTCGTGAACAACTCCTTCCGTGGCAGCCCGAAAGCGGTCGTCCTGCAGAATCCATTCACCTTCAGCGCCTATCCGACCGTCCAATGGGGCCTGCGCGGACGACTGACTCGATCGACCGGCGATGGACCTTGCAGGCCGCGGTCTACGATGGCGACCCCGAGCTCAAGCGCGGCGATCCGGGTACCAAGAACCACAACGTGCACGGTAACAGCTGGGGCTTCGGCGACAACGGGGTTGTGCTCGCCGGCGAGATCCAATACCACCGCTCCCGGGATTCGGACACCGGTCTGCCGGGTACCTACAAGCTCGGCGGCTACTGGATGAGCGGCGACTTCCAGGACATCAGCGAGACGGACAATGCCACCGTCGAGGGCAACGCCATGCTCTGGGTGCTGGCGGATCAGATGCTCTACCGCGAGCACGCTGGCGACGACCGCGGACTCTGGGGCTTCGGCAGCTGGGTCTACAGCCTGCGCGATGACGTGAACCTGCTGGACAACTATTTCTCGCTCGGCCTGGTCTACCAGGGACTCTTCGCGGGTCGCCCGCGCGACACCTCAGGCCTGGCCCTGAGCAAGGGCTGGTTCAGCGATGCCCTGAAGCCGGCACGCCGCTCCGAGGGGCTGGCGATCATGCACGACGAGGCGGTGATCGAGCTCAACCACCGCTTCGAGCTCGGGCGCGGCATGGCCCTGCAGCCGGACCTGCAATACATCATCAACCCCGCCGGGACCAACGACATCGACAACGCCTTCCTGATCGGCGCCCGGTTCACGATCCAGTTCTGATCGCCAGCAATCCTGTAGATCAGACTTCAGTCCACTAGCGAGCCCAGCGTATCAGCCGGGCCAAAGCCCGACCCACAGCCGAAACCGATCCCACCCCCAAGTGCAGACCCAGCTCCAGGACATCGCCCTCGGGCTGCGCGCACGAGCGCGCTCAAAGGGTCACCGTCTGGCCCTGGTACTGAGCGGTGGCCCCGACTGGACCCTCGCCGCGGCCCGGGGCGCGGTCTCGGCGCTGGCCCTCGGCGACGACTCAACTGCTCTCTGGCTCACCGACCGGGTCCTGGTGGATCCGCCGTCCGGCATCACCACCGCGCCGATCGCCTCGGGCACCCGACTGGTCGGCGGTGAGAGCGGGCTCCTGGTCTACGATGCCTGGTCCGGCTTTGACCCCGACGGTTTCGGCGCCGCCACCGGCACCCTGCGCGGGGGCGGACTTCTGGTGCTCCTGACGCCCCCGCTCGCCGATTGGGCGACGACGCTCGATCCACAGGCCGAGCGGATTGCGGTCTGGCCCCATGATGCCGCGACTGTATCGGGGCGTTTCCTGCGCCGGCTCTCCCGCATCCTGGCGAGCCATCCAGCGGCACTGGTCGTCACGCAGGGGCGGCCCCTGCCAGATGCACCCCCGATTGCGTCCACCCCGGCGGCCAGCTGGCCCGGTGTCCTGGCACCAAACCCGGCCGAGCCGGCCACCGTCGATCAGGCGCTGGCCGTCGAGGCCCTGCTGCAACTGGCCCGCGGGCGCGCCCGTCGGCCCCTGGTGCTCACCGCCCATCGCGGCCGGGGCAAGAGCGCGGCGCTCGGGATCGCCGCCGCTCGGCTGGCCCAGGCGGGAGCCCGGCGCATCCTGGTCACCGCACCGCGACGCGCCGCCTGCGAGGCCCTGTTCAGGCACGCGGCGCTGGCCTGGCCGGGAGCGGTGCAACGCGAGGGCGGGCTCGGTGCGGCTGGGTCCTCCATCGAGTTTCGGGCACCCGATGGGTTGTGCGAGGGGGGGGCGGCGAAGGTTGGGGTTCGTGGACGGGCGATGCTCGACCCCCTTCCCGGCCCTCCCCCTGCCCGGGGGAGGGAGCGGAATGACGTCGCGTCCTGCGATTCTTCTTCACCAGAGGCCGACCTGCTGCTGGTGGACGAGGCGGCGGGGATTCCGGCCCCATTGCTCGAGACCCTGCTCGATCGCTACCCGCGTGTCGCCTTCGCGACCACGGTCCACGGCTACGAGGGCACCGGGAGGGGATTCGAGGTCCGTTTTCGCCACACCCTGGACCGGCGAGCCCCGGGCTGGCGGGCGCTGACCCTGGGGCAGCCCATCCGCTGGTCCGCGCACGACCCCCTCGAGTCCCTGGTCTTTCGCGCCCTTTTGCTCGACGCCAGCGCGGCGGAACCGACCGGCATCCGATATCAAGAGGCCGGTTTCACGCGGCTGGACCGCGACACCCTGTCGACAGACGAAACCGGCCTCGCCCAAGTCTTCGGGCTCCTGGTACTGGCCCACTACCAGACCCGGCCGCTGGATCTGCGCATGCTGCTCGACGGGCCCAACGTGCGCGTCTATTGCCTGCGCGAGATTGGCGAACAGCGCGGCCGCGTCGTCGCCACCCTGCTGGCTGCCGAGGAAGGTGGAATGGACGACCCGGATCTGCGCCGCGCCATCTTCGAGGGCCGCCGGCGGCCGCGCGGGCACCTGCTGCCCCAGACGCTCAGCGCCCACGCCGGTCTCGCCCACGCCCCCGCCCTGCGTTACCTGCGGGTGATCCGAATCGCCGTACACCCCGCTCTCGCCCGGCGGGGACTCGGCCGGCGGCTGCTCCGCGGTCTGCAGCATGAGGCGCGCCGCGACGGGTTCGACCTGGTCGGCGCCAGCTTCGGCGCGACCCCCGACCTCATCGGCTTCTGGGCCGGCTGCGGCTATCGCCCCGCCCAGGTCGGGACCAGCCGCAATACCGCCAGCGGCGAGCACGCGCTGGTGATGCTGCGACCCCTGAACGGCGCCGGCATCCGGCTCGCCGCCGGGGCGGAACGGCGCCTGGAACAACGTCTGCCGGTGCTCCTGCCTGGACCGCTGCGCCGCTGGGACCCCGGGACCGCGGCGGCACTGGCCTGCGCCCTGCACGCGTCGCCGCCGACTCCCGCGTCCGGTGTCGGACTCGAGTCCCCGGACCCAGACGTCGACGCCTTCATCCAAGGCCACCGCACCCTCGAGGCCGCGCTGCCCGCCCTCGCCGACCTGACCCGCCGCCGCCTCGGTCCCGCCCTGCGCGCCGGCACCATCGCTCTGCCGGACGCCGCCCTGGTGGTGGCCGCCACCCGCCAGCTTCGCCCCGTCGCGGAGCTGGTCACGCCCTTCGCCGCGCGCGGGCGCGCCGACCTGATCCGGCGCCTGCGCCAGCTCATCGGCCAGATCTAGGGCACAAGAGGCGCCGGCACCCCTCCCGCGCCCCAATAACCTCCTGTAGGAGCGGCTTCAGCCGCGAAATACCCTCACCGCCGCTCGAGGCCCGCGCAACGGATCGATCGGCGTCGCGGTACCGATCAGCCCCGCCAGGAGGCGAGCAGCTCCATGCAGATCGCATTCATGGCGGCCGCCCGCTCGGGGCTGTCGGCCTCGGTATAGGCCCGCAGCTCCGGGGCATTGCCGGAGGGGCGCAGATGGGCGATCTCGCCGCTGGCGAAGGTGATCCGCACCCCATCGGTGACATCGATGCCCGCCACCGGCCCGAAGCGATCGGCAAACGCCAGCTCCGCTGCCGCCCGGTCGGCGGCCGGATCGCCGCTCGCGAACGCGGCGAGTCGCGCCAGGCTGATCTCGGTGGGGAAGTCCTTGATGCGGTCACTGTGGGTATAGCGGCGCGGCAGGTCGCCCGCGAGGGAGGATACGGGCCTCCCCCGGGCGCGGGCGGCGACCAGGACGCACACCGCCACCACCACCGCATCGCGGGTGGGGAGCGCGGGCAGGACGCGGCCGTCGCGCCGGATTTCGGTGGCGAGCAGGAAGCCCCCGTTGGCCTCGTAGCCGGCCACCGGCCTCAGGCCCTCGGCGCTCAGGCGCTGCATTCCCTCGATGACGAAGGGGGAGCCGATACGGGTGCGCAGCACCCGATCGAATACGCCGCAGCGCTCCACGGCCGTGTTGCTGCTGACCGGGGTCACGACCCCCCGGACCCCGAGCTCGCGGGCACACAGGATGCCGGCGACGTCCCCGCGCAGCCAGTCACCGCGCTCGTCGGCCACCAGGGGCCGGTCACCGTCGCCGTCGGCCGAGACCAGGGCGTCGAAGGCCCCGTCGGCGGCCCAGCGTCGGGCGAGCTCGACGTCCTCGGCGCGGATGGCCTCCGTGTCGACGGGGATGAAGCGTTCGGAAGGACCGAGCCGGGTGATCCGGGCGCCGAGCCCCCCCAGCACCTCGACCAGGGCCTCCCGGGCCACGCTGGAATGTTCATAGACGCCGACCCGCTGCCCGTCGAGGCAGCCGGGTGGAAAGAACTCCAGGTAACGGGCCACATAGGCGCGATAGGCATCATCCTCAACGGCGGGAGCTCGGGCTCGCTCTCCCCGAGCGACCAGGGCCCCGGCACCATCGAAGGACCCGGACGGCAGGGTGACGTCCTGGGCGCGGATGCCCTCCTCGTCTGCCTTCAGGATCTCGCCGGTGCGGAGGTTGAACTTGATGCCGTTGCGATCGTCCGGGATATGGCTGCCGGTGATCATCAGGGAGGGGATCCCATGGGCGATGCCGTAGGCGGCGACGGCCGGGCTCGGGATGGCCCCGAAGTTGCGCGGACGAAACCCCAGGTCGGCCGCGGCCCGGGCGCAGGCGGCGAGGATACGCCCGGAGCTGGGTCGCAGGTCCCCGGCCAAGGCGACCTCGACACCCGCGGGCGCCAGGCCGGTGCCCAGCAGGTACTGGAGAAAGCCAGCCGTATACGCGTAGCAGACCCTATCGGTCATGTCGGCGGCCAGGCCACGGGCACCGCTGGTGCCGAACTTCACCCCGCTCTCGATCATCAGCTCGCCGATACGCATGCTCACCTCGGGTTTGGCTGGACCAAGACGGAGGCCCCACCCCCGTCCATCGCCGTCAAGCACCCTATATTAACGCCGTGTAACCGGTACCTGGCCTCCGCCTGCCCCGGGGGTTGCCCAAGGTCGGCCGAGATGGGTTAAGCTCCGTGCGCGCCCGGCCGATGTCGAGGCCTGCTGGCGTTTTGAATATCCCAAGCATGAAACAAATGACACCGTCACTTCAGGAGTTGAGTATGACCCATAGCCCGCGAGTGCTCTTGTTGTCCTCGGCCGCCGCCCTCGCCCTTGGCCTCGCCCAGCCGGGACTTGCGGCAGAGGGGCCTGCCGACGCCCCGAACGCCCCTCCGGTGACGACCCCGGACTCCGTGGTCGCCCCAGGTCCCGCACCTGCGTCCGCGCCCGCTGAAGAGACGGCCGCCCCGCCGGCGCCTGAAGCATCCGCAGAGGGCACGATGCAGACGCCGGACACCGGGACCTCGGTGGGTCCCGCCGATAGCGCCCAGTCCCGGTCCGAGGCCCGCCGTGCGGAGAGGGACGTCGAGCGCAACAGGCAATATCAGGACCTGCGCCAGCGGGCCGCGGCGGTGGGTCTGGAGCTGCCCGAGACGCCGCCCTGGGAGTCGGCCCGGGCCGCCATGCCCGAGATGCCGGAGATGCCCCCGTCCTATGGCGGTCCGTCCGCCCAGGAGCGCGACACCCTGCGTCAGCGTTACCAGGCCATGCGCGAGAAGATGCAGAACATGAGTCCCGAAGAGCGCAAGGCCATGCGCGAGGCCCACTGGAAGGAGATGCGCGAGCGCGCCGCCGAGCGGGGCATGGAGACGCCCGAGACGCCGCCCTGGGAGGAGGCCGAAAAGCGCTTCAAGGAGGCCCAGGAGCGGTTCGAGCAATACCGTAAGACGGTCGACGAGATGAGCGCCGAGCAGCTGGAGGCCGCGCGGGCCATCTTCGGCGGCGACCGGGGCGCCGAGCAGTCACCACCGACGCACTGGATGCCCCCGATGCGCCGCCAGATGCCTTATGGATATGGCTATGGTCCCCAGGGCGGCTATCCGGGTTACGGCAACCAGGGTGGCTATCCGGGCTACGGCGCCTACCAGGGCGACGCGGCGCCCATGGGCCAGCCGTCCATGCCCTACTACAACGGTGGCATGGAGCAGGGCCCGCCCCCGCCCCAGGGAGGCGTTCCCTATTGATCGGGAGATGACGGAAGCGAGCCCCGGGTCCCGGGGCTCGCAGCCCAGGGAAGCGGCTGATTCGGGTGGCGCCCCCGCTCGATCAGCTCGCGGGCACCGTGTCCGTTCCGGCCCGCAAGGGGACCTCGAGCCAAAGATCGAGCAGGGCCTGCACGGCCTCCACGCCGGTAAGATCTTGGGCCGAAAAGGTCTCCACCTGGACCCGCCCCTGGGGTCCTGACGAATCCATGACCTCCCGTTCCACCCCGAGCAGGGCGGAGCGTGCCGCCCCGCGCTTGAGCTTGTCGGCCTTGGTCAGCAGCAGGAGCACCGGGAGTCCCGCCCGCTCGCCCCAGGCCAGCATGCGGCGGTCGTACTCGGCCAGCGGATGGCGGATATCCATCACGATCACCAGGCCGCAGAGCGCCTGGCGACGCTCGAGAAACTCCGCCATGTGGGCCTGCCACTGGAGCTTGACGGCCTCGGAGACCCGGGCATAGCCATAGCCCGGCAGATCCACCAGGCGCCGCTCGTCGTCCAGGGCGAAGAAGATCAGCTGCTGGGTGCGCCCCGGGGTCTTGCTGGTCCGCGCGAGCGCCTTCTGGTGGCACAGGGCGTTGATGGCGCTCGACTTCCCCGCATTGGAGCGTCCCGCAAAGACCACCTCGCGACCCTGGTCCTCGGGTGCCTGCTCGATGCGCGTGGCCGCGGTCAGGAAGCGCGCCCCCTGGTAGAAGGGGTTCATCCGTCGGAGACTCGATGGCGCCGCCGGTCAGGCCGGCGCCGGATCAGACGTGCAGGTGATCCCACAGGCGTCCGGCCCAGGTCTTCTTCTTGAATCTTGCCTTGACCCCGGCATCCACGAAGTGCTGGCTGTACTGCTGGTCGCTCTCCATGATGTGCTTGGTCAGCCAGATCTTGAGGAAGTGCATCAGCTCGAAGCCGATGGCGGTCCTTCCCGAGTCGACCTTCTGCTGAAGGTCCATCATGTTGTGGATCAACTCCTCGTGCTGGTCCTTGTGCTCCTCGTATCCCTGGTAGCCAAGGATCCGCATCAGGCTCTCTTCCACGGCGAAATGGATCTTGGTGTATTCGGCGAGCTTGGTGAGGACGTCGCGCACCACGTCGCTGCCGCGACGTTGGTGGATCGCCTCGTGCATTTCGTTGACGAGGTCGACCAATACCTTGTGCTGGCTGTCGATCTCGTCGATCCCGACGCTCAAGACGTCTGACCACTCGATGAACTTACCCATTATCACCTCTTGGAGAATCCGGCCAAAGGCTGCGCATCGCCCACATCGGGCGCGAGCCGTCCGAAGACCGGTCAGCGCGGCTCGGCTGAGCGCGTCCAGCGGCCCGACTTGCCGCCGGCCTTCTCCAGCAAGCGAACGGACTCGATCGTCATCCCTCGATCGACCGCCTTGCACATGTCATACACGGTGAGAAGACTGACCTGCACGGCGCACAGCGCCTCCATCTCGACGCCCGTCGGGCCATGGGTCTCGACTGTCGCCCGCGAGTATATGGTCGAGTCCTCGGCACTGGCGGTGAGCGAGATCTCAACTCGCGTAAGAGCCAAAGGATGACAAAGAGGCACCAGATCGGCGGTGCGCTTGGCCCCCATGATGCCCGCGATCCGCGCGACCCCAAGCACGTCGCCCTTTTTGTGTCCGCCCGTCTGGATCAGCGCCAGGGTCTTCGGCAGCATGCGGATCCGACCCTCCGCAACCGCCACACGATGCGTCGTCGCCTTGGCGCCCACATCGACCATGTGGGCCTCGCCGGCCTCGTTGAAGTGGGTGAAATTGGTCATTGATTGAATTGCGAGGGCCGAGGGCCGAGGGCCGGGGATACGGATCGGGATGGCTCCTGCTTGCTGCTCGCGGCTAATCAGAACGCGGGTTTTTCCGGGGCCTCGTCGAACATGCGCACGCTGGCCATGATCTCGTCCCGGGCCTCGTCGCGCCCGCCCCAGCCGCCGACGCGGACCCACTTGCCCTCGTCGAGATCCTTGTAGTGCTCGAAGAAATGGGCGATCTGGTCGAGCAGATGGGCAGGCATGTCCCGGAAGCTCTCGATGTCACGGTAGCCCTTGAACAGCTTGTCGATCGGCAGCGCCAGTACCTTGGCGTCGTCACCCGACTCGTCGGTCATGGTCAGGACCCCGATGGGCCGGCACTTGATGACCGAGCCGGGGATCAGGGGATAAGGCGTAACCACCAGCACATCGACCGGATCGCCGTCCGCGGACAGGGTGTGGGGGACGTAGCCGTAGTTGCAGGGGTAATGCATGGCCGTGGACATGAAGCGGTCGACGAACATGGCGCCGGTGTCCTTGTCCATCTCGTATTTCACCGGCTCCGCGTGGGACGGGATCTCGATGATGACGTTGATCTCGTTCGGCACATTCGCGCCGCGGGAGACTTTGCTCAGATCCATGGACCAGACCTCGTATGGCGTGTCATTGGATTGTGGACGCGCGACAATGAAAAGGGCCCCTGGGGGCCCTTTCCGCGGCGCTCGGTGCGCCGATTGTAGTCGAAGCGAGGAACGAAAATCCCAATGCTCAGGGGTCGTTCCCCGCCCGCCGGCTCACATGGCCACGACCAAGGGGACGATCAACAGGGCGACGATGTTGATGATCTTGATCAGCGGATTGACGGCCGGACCCGCGGTGTCCTTGTAGGGGTCGCCGACGGTGTCTCCGGTCACCGCCGCCTTGTGGGCGTCAGAGCCCTTGCCGCCGTAGTGGCCGTCCTCGATGTACTTCTTCGCGTTGTCCCAGGCACCGCCGCCCACCGTCATGGAGATGGCGACGAAGAGTCCGGTGACGATGGTTCCGATCAGCATGCCGCCCAGGGCCAGGGCGCCGGCATTGCCGCCCATCAGCCACTGCATGCCGAAGGCCACCACGATCGGCAGCAGGACCGGCAGCAGTGAGGGGACGATCATCTCCCGGATGGCCGCCTTGGTGAGCATGTCCACGGCCTTGGAGTAATCCGGCTTCTGGGTATGGGTCATGATGCCCGGCATCTCGCGGAACTGGCGACGCACCTCCTCGACGATGCCGCCGGCGGCCCGTCCCACCGCCTCCATGGCCATGGCACCGAAGAGATAGGGGACCATGCCGCCGATGAAGAGTCCGATCAGCACCGCCGGGTCATCGAGCTGAAACACCAGCTGCGTGCCCGCGTGGTGCAGGGTGTTGGTGAAGTCGGCGAACAGGACCAGGGCGGCCAGACCGGCGGAGCCGATGGCATACCCTTTGGTGACGGCCTTGGTGGTGTTGCCGACGGCGTCCAGCGGATCAGTGATGTTGCGGATCTTCTCGTCCAGCTCGGCCATCTCGGCGATTCCGCCGGCGTTGTCGGTGATGGGTCCGTAGGCGTCCAGGGCGACGATGATGCCGGTCATGGAGAGCATGGCGGTGGCGGCGATGGCAATCCCATAGAGGCCGGCGAGCTCATGGGCGCCCCAGATGGCGGCGCAGATGGCGAGCACGGGGGCGGCGGTCGCCTTCATGGAGACACCCAGACCGGCGATGACATTGGTCCCGTCGCCGGTGGTCGACGCCTTGGCGATGGAGCGCACCGGGGAGAATTCAGTGGCGGTGTAATACTCGGTGATGACCACCATGGCCGCGGTCAGGGCAAGACCGATGAGCGACGAGAAAAACAGGGGCCAGAGCGCATTCTGCCCGTTGGCCAGGGTCACCCCGCCCATCATCAGCCAGGTCACGACAAAGAAGGCCACGGCCGAGAGGACGCCCGCGACGATCAGGCCCCGATAGAGGGCGTTCATGATCTTGGTCCCTTCGGTGTACTTCACGAAGTAGGTCCCGATCACGGAGGCGATGATGGAAACCCCCCCCAGCACCAGCGGATAGACGATCGCGGTCGCGGAGTTGCCGGCGAACAGCAGGCCGCCCAGCAGCATGGTGGCGACCACCGTCACCGCATAGGTCTCGAACAGGTCGGCCGCCATACCGGCGCAGTCGCCCACGTTGTCACCGACGTTGTCGGCGATGACGGCAGGATTGCGCGGGTCGTCCTCGGGGATGCCGGCCTCGACCTTACCGACGATGTCGGCCCCCACGTCCGCGCCCTTGGTGAAGATGCCGCCGCCCAGTCGGGCGAAGATCGAGATCAGGGAGCCGCCGAACGCAAGACCGACCAGGGCATGCAGGGCCGCGGTCTGCTCGACGCCGATCAAGGCCAGGACCCCGTAATAGCCGGCCACCCCCAGCAGGGCCAGGCCCACCACCAGCATGCCGGTGATGGCACCGCCGCGGAAGGCGACCTGCAGGGCGGCGTCCATCCCACGATTGGCTGCCTCAGCGGTACGCAGGTTGGAGCGCACCGAGATGTTCATGCCGATGAATCCGGTCGCACCCGAGAGCACGGCGCCGATGAAGAAGCCGATGGCCGTGGGCGCCCCCAGGGCGATCCACAGGATCACCATCAAGACCACACCGACGATCGCAATGGTGGTGTACTGCCGGTTGAGGTAGGCCGAGGCGCCCTCCTGGATAGCCCCCGCGATCTCTTTCATGCGGTCGTTACCCTCGGGCTGGGCGAGTATCCATTTAACAGAGAGCACCCCGTACCCGATCGCCACGAGGGCGCAAACGAGGGCAAAGATTAAACCGAGCGACATGGACGACATGGAATCTGACTCCTGATCGTTATGGAATGGTGGGTTTTTCTTGCTTGGCCGCGGCTCGACCGACGGCGCCGAATCCCGTGCCGGGCGTGAGCCCGAACGGGGCCTCCAGCCCCAGTTCCCGGGTCAGGGCGTCCACCGCGCCCTGAGCGTCCTCGCGGCCAGGCTGACCCAGGATAAGCCGCGCGGCGTTGCGGTTATAGCCGCCGCCGAGCTGCTGGGTCGAGATCAGGTCGCGGACAGGATCCGGTGTCATTTGGGGCCTCCCCGGATCGGCCACCGGGAATGGACGGACGAAAAAGGGGGCCGAAGCCCCCAGCGGATTCCTCAGACCTCAAAGGCCGGAAGCTTCTTCTCCACCCCGACGTTCTTCAGGGTGACGTACTTGGGCATGCCGCGCTCGTAGGGCGGATAGTCCTCGCCCTGGATCAGCGGGTAGAGGTAGTCGCGGCACTTGTCGGTGATGCCGTAACCATCCTGCGAGATGAAGTCCTTGGGCATGAACTTCTCCACATTCGCCACCTCGGACAGGGGCGCGTGGCCGATCTCCCAGACGTAAGGATCGGAGGACTTGCGCACGACCGTCGGCATGATGGAGTTGTGCCCGGCGATGGCGAGCTCCACACCGGCCTTGCCCAGGGCATAGGCCTGCTCGACGTCGGACTTGGAGGCCAGGTGACGGGCCGCGCGCTGCAGATAATCCGCCACTGCCCAATGGAACTTGTAGCCCAGGGCGTCTTTGATCATGTTCGCCACCACCGGGGCGGCGCCGCCTAACTGGGCATGACCGAATGCGTCGCGGGTACCCTGCTCGGCGAGGAAGCGCCCGTCCGGGTAGTGGCAGCCCTCGGAGACGCAGATGGTGCAGTAGCCGAACTGATCGACCTTGGCCTTGACCGCCGCCAGGAAGCGCTCCTGGTTGAACTCCACCTCGGGGAACAGGGTGAGCACCGGGATTCCCTGATCGGCGACCAGTGCGCCGGCGGCGGCGATCCAGCCCGCATGACGGCCCATCACCTCGATCACGAAGATCTTGGTGGAGGTGGCGCACATGGAGCGTACGTCGAAGCTGGCCTCGAGGGTGGAGGTGGCGATGTACTTGGCCACCGAGCCGAAGCCCGGGCAGTTGTCGGTGATGGGCAGGTCGTTGTCGACCGTCTTGGGCACATGGACGGCCTGAACCGGGTAGCCAAGGGCATCCGAGAGCTGGGAGACCTTGTAGCAGGTATCGGCGGAGTCGCCGCCGCCGTTGTAGAAGAAGTAGCCGATGTCGTGGGCCTTGAAGACCTCGATCAGGCGCTCGTACTCGCGCTTGTTGGCCTCCAGGCTCTTCAACTTGTAGCGGCAGGAGCCGAAGGCGCCGGAGGGGGTGTAACGCAGGGCCGCGATGTTCTCGGCGGACTCCTTGCTGGTATCGATCAGGTCCTCGGTCAGGGCGCCGATGATGCCGTTGCGGCCCGCGTAGACGTTCGCGATCTTGTCCGGGTGCTGACGGGCGGTCTCGATGACGCCGCAGGCGGAGGCATTGATCACGGCGGTGACGCCGCCGGACTGTGCATAAAAGACATTCTTAGCGGTCATGGTTCTCTCCCCTCGTACTTACCTGGGTCAGGTTGGTCTCTTCGGTCTCAGCCCCCGCGCTCGGGCGCGGCGGGCGGCATGGTTTCGTTGCGGCCGCCGCGTGGCGGCCAGTACCGTCGCACGCAAGTCCTCCCGACAACGGCAGGGTGGACAAGCGAAGCGCATCCACCCAATCCACCCCGATGGATGCGGCGCGGCTTGAGCGCTCAGCAAGCCCCCGGCGCAGTGCCGCGCGCCTCATCCACCCTACAGATGTTCGGTCCGTTCAGGCGCGGCCGTATGAGCCGTCGCGCCCGGGCAGGTCGCCGCGCTGCTCGGCCACATCATCCGCCTGGGCCTGGAGCAGGGCGACGGCGCATTCGGCCAGCTCGTCACACTCCTCGATGCCCGTGCCCATCTGCTTGTAGGGCTTGTAGAAGAACTGGCAGCGGTACTTGCGCTCGCCGGTCTTGAAGACGACGAAGCGACAGCCGTCGCCCGACTGCCACAGGATCACCGGGCAACTGGTCAGCTCGCGATCGCCCGCCTGGACTCGGACGTCGGCATCGGCCAGCTGGAGCCCGATGTCGCGGCCGTAGCGCCCGCGCAGGGTCGTGCTCATGACCCGCTTTTCCATTTCAGTGATATCTGGGACCCTGGCCATGGGGCGAGCTGCCGGTTGGGTGGAAAGCCCGGAAGGAGACTCAACGTGGCACGGGCACAGGCGGGCGAGTCTCAATCTGCGGCGACCCGCATCCTCTCCGACCTCAGACGGCCGATCCCGCCTCGGGAGGCCGACGAGGTCGGCAAAACCGCCGCAAGGCTACCGAAAATGACCGTGACATCCAAATCGAAAAAATTGGATGCACGGATGCATTGAATTAATTTAGTAAATGCTGAAGTTGCCCCGCCACCGGATCCGAGATGCCGATCAGGGCCGCGCCAGGGGCGGTAGGCCGGGGCTGAGCCCCAGGGCGCGCTCCATGAAGAGCCGCTTCACGGGAGAGACCCGATCCGCCAGTGCGAGCCCCAGGCTACGCGCGGCGGCAAGCGGCGGAAAGCGGTTTCCGAACAGCCGCTTGAAGCCATCCATGGCGGCCAGCATGGCGAGATTGTCGCCACGGCGGGCGCGCTCGTAGCGGCGCAGGGTCCAGAGCGAGCCGATGTCGCGCCGCCGCTCCAGGGCGGCCGCCAGGACGGAGCTGAGCTCGGCGGCATCGAGAAAGCCCAGGTTGACCCCCTGACCCGCGAGCGGATGGATGGCGTGAGCGGCGTCTCCGATCAGGGCCAGACCTGGCTCGACGTAACGCGCGGCGTGCTGCAGGCGCAGCGACACCGAGGCGCGAGGCCCGGTCAACCGGAGCCGGCCGAGGCGGCCTTCGCTGGCGTCGGTCAGGGCCCCGGAGAAGGCCTCGTCGTCCAGGGCCAGGAGCTCCTCGGCCCGCGCGTCGCTGGCCGACCAGACGATGGAACAGCGCCCGTCGACGAGCGGAAGCAGGGCCAGGGGGCCGGTGGGGAGGAAGCGTTGCCAGGCGGTCTCCTCATGCCAACGCTCGGGCGCCACGTTGGCCACGATGGCGCTCTGGCCGTAGTCCCAGCCGCTGGTCGGGATCGCCGCCAGCTCGCGGATCAGCGAGTCGCGGCCGTCGGCCCCCACCAACAGCCCGCACTCCAGGATCCGCCCGTCAGTCAGCACCAGACGGGTCCGGCCGGTCCCGCGCTCGAGGTCCGCGATGGAGGCGGGGCAGAGCAGGGTGACGTCCGGCGCCTGCTCCAGGCGCTCCCACAGGGCGAGCTGGACGACCCGGTTCTCCACGATGTGACCGAGATCGGGCTCGCCCAGGTCGGCGGCATCGAAGCCGATGGAGCCACCCCCGACCGCGTCCCAGACGCGCATACGCCGGTAGGGGCTGGCCCCCAGCTCGGCAATGCGCGCCCAGGCGCCGAGCCGGGTGAGCATGCGTTGACTGGCCCGGGACAGGGCGGAGACCCGCAGATCCACCTCGCCGCTCGGCCAGTCGCGACGCGGCGCCCGCGATTCGACCACGGCGACGGTTAGACCCTTGCCGGAGCAGGCGAGGGCGAAGGCCGCGCCCACCATGCCACCACCGACCACCACCAGGTCGTAGCTTGCGGCAGACGGATCCTGTCCCTCCGCCGGGGTAGACGTCTCCGGCTCCCGTACCGACGGCTCTTTTTTCATGCCGCGTCTCCGGATGAGCGGGCGCTGTCGCCGGCGTCGGCCCCCGACCGGGGGGCGCCGAGCGGCAGGCCGCGGGCGAGGCGGGGCAGCCGGCCGCCGGTCCCCATGAAGCGCCTGGCCACCAGGCGGCGCGCCGGCGGCAGGAGATCGAGCCCGATCAAACCGGCATTGCGCGCCAGGCGCAGGGGCAGCCAGGGATTGACAAAGAGCCGTGCCAGGGCATCGGTGAGGTTCGCGACCCGCTGCTGATCGGCGGCCCGCCAGCGCCCGTAGGCGGCGAGCACCTCCGGGGCCCCCGGATCACGACCGTCGCCCAGGCCCTCATCGATCACCTCCGCCAGGGCCGCCACGTCGCGCAGGCCCAGGTTGAAGCCCTGACCCGCGACCGGATGCAGGGTGTGGGCGGCGTTGCCGATCAACACCAGCCGGGGCTGTATCGCCTCGCGGGTGAGGGCCAGCTTGAGTGGATAGGCGCGCCGCGGCGCCGGCTTGCCGAGACGCCCCAGCCGGAAGCCGAAGCGTGCCTGCAGGCGCTCGATGAAGGCCGCGTCGGACAGACCCAGGATCTCGGCCGTCTCGGTCTCGCGACAGGTCCAGACCACCGCGTAGCGCCCTCCGGTCATGGGCAGCAGGGCCAGCGGCCCGGTCTCGGTGAAGCGCTCGAAGGCGACGCCGGGGCGGGGGCGATCGGCGATGATCGTGGTGATGATGGCGTCGTGGCCATAACGGCGCTCCTCGGTGGCGATTCCGAGCCCCTTGCGGATGGCGGAGTCGCCGCCGTCGGCGGCCACCAGCAGACGGGTGCTCAGTCGCCGTTCCTGGTTCTGCATCGACACCTGGGCCTCGACCCGCTCGGCCTGCACATCCTGGCCGATGAGCCGCGCCGGACACAGCAGGTCGAGATTCGGGGCCCGCCCGATGGCGGCGCGGATCCCCACGCCCAGCGCCCGCGCCGGGACCACGTAGCCCAGGGCCTCCACCCCCAGCTCCGAACGGTCGAGATGGGAGAAGCCAAAATGGCCCCGGTCGGAGATGTGGACTCGCTCGATGGGCGCCGCCTCGGGCGCGATCTCGCCCCACAGACCGATGGCCTCGAGGATCAGCCGACTACCCCAGGAGAGCGCTATGACCCGCTCGTCGTAGCTGGGCTGCATCGGCGCATCGGGCGCCGCCGCCTCGATGACGGCGATCTTGAGCCCGCTCCCCGCCAACGCGCAGGCGAGGCTGCCGCCGATCAGTCCGCCACCGACGATGATCAGGTCGTAGTCGCTGGGCCGAGGGCCGAGGGCCGAGGGCCGAGGTACCCGCTCTTCCTTGTTGTCCATCTACTCAACTCCTCGTCTCGCTACGGTAAGGAACGTCGCGCGATTCGCTCACTCGACCCTTGGCCCTCGGCCGCCCTCGCCGCTCGGCCCTTCCCTTGGCCCTAAGAGCCCATCAATGCCTCGATCGCGTCCGGTTCCTTGGGCGCCGCGGCGGACAGGACCTCGTTGCCGTCCTCGGTGATCAGCACGTCGTCCTCGATGCGGATGCCGATCTGGCGATAGGGCGCGGGCACCGGCTCGCTCGCGGGCATGTAGAGTCCGGGCTCGACCGTCAGCACCATCCCCGGCTCCAGGGTGCGCCACTCTCCGCCCTCCTTGTAGCGCCCCACGTCGTGCACGTCCATGCCCAGCCAGTGGCCGGTGCGGTGCATGTAGTAGGGCTTGTACGCCGCCTCCTTGATCAGCTTGGACAGCTTGCCCGACAGGATCCCCAGCCCCTTCAGGCCCTTGGTCAGGACGTGCAGTGCCGCCTCGTGGGGCTCGTTCCAGCGGCTCCCGGGCACCGCCCTGGCGATGGCCGCCCGCTGTGCCTCGAGCACCAGCTCGTAGAGCTCCCGCTGGGGCGGGCTGAACCGGCCGCTCACCGGGAAGGTCCGGGTGATGTCCGATGCATAACCGTCGAGCTCACAGCCGGCGTCGACGAGCACCAGATCGCCGTCGTGTAGGGTCGCGCCGTTGTCCACATAGTGAAGGATGCAGGCGTTGGCCCCACCGCCGACGATGGGTGTGTAGGCCTGATAGCGGGCGCCGTGGGTCGAGCAGTGGTGCACGAACTCGGACTCGAGGTCGGACTCCCGCCGGCCGGGCCGACACAGGCGCATCAGTTGCCGATGCCCAGCGGCCGAGATGCGTGCGGCGCGGCGCATGACGTTAATCTCGGCCGGGCTCTTGCGCAGCCGCTGCTCGTGCAGCAGGGGCTCCAGGGTGACGAAGGTATCCGGCGCGGCCGCCCCCCCCCGGGCCTTCGAGCGCACCCGGTTCACCCAGCCCATCACCTGGGCATCGAAGGTGGAGTCGGCTCCGATCGGATAGCAGAGTCTGGTGCGGCCCTCGATCAGGCCGGGCATCTGGGCGTCGAGATCGCCCAGTGGAAAGGCCTGATCGGCCTTGTAGACAGTGACGGCGGTCTCGGTGCCGGCCCGGGGTCCGTCCCACTGCTCGCGCTCCGGATCCCTGGGGCGGCAGAACAGCACATAGTCGCCGTCCTTGCGGCCCGGTGCGATCACCGCCAGGGCATCGGGCTCCGGAAAGCCGGTGAGATAGGTGAAGTCGCTCGATTGGCGGAAGGGGTAATGGACGTCCCGGTTGCGGATGGTCTCGCGCGCCGCGGGCAGGATGAGCAGCCCCTCCGGGCCTATCGCCTTGGCCAGGGCGCGGCGGCGGCGCGCGTACTCGGCGGCCTTCACTGGGGCCTGGCCTGCTGCGGCCGGTTCTGGGCCTCCTGGAGGGCGGCGACCCGCTCCTCGTAGACCAGCATGGCGGCGACCCAGACGAACTCGATGATCTCGCTCAGCGCGTCCTCGTTTTCCTCGCCCTCCTCCAGGGACTCCAGATCCATGCGGGTGAGGTCGGTGAAATCGCGGAAGATCTCCCGGGTCTGCTCCGAGAGGTCCCGCTCGGAGACGCCGAGCAGCCCGAGGGCGTAGAGGAAGCCGCGCACCCAGTCGTAGACGGCGGTGGCGCGCTCCGCCAGCGGCCGGGAATCCTCCGGGAGCAGCAGGGTGAAGCCCAGTCCGGGGGAGTGGATCTCGTCCCAGGTATGGTCGGCCAGTGCGAGCAGCTCGGCGCGCGCCTCCTCGCCCAGGCAATCGGCGCCGGAGGCTCCCGGCGAGGTAGCGGGCAGCAACTGCTCGAGCCAGGTGCGGCGCGGGTCCGGATCGCCACCGCAGATCAGACCGCAGAGGAGGCCGTGGGCCTCCCCCGGGGTCGGTGACAGGGCGCTCGACTCGAGCAGGCGCCCGAGCCGTTCGTAGTCGATGTCCGTAGCGGCCTCCATCGGAACGCGCGCGGCCAGGAACCGCCCGTAATTGGGCCCGGATCATAGCATGTGCCCCCGGCCGATTGACCCTGCCAAGGGCCCCTTCTATAGTCCGCGTCTACTCGTGAGGGCGCGATGCAACGGAGCCGCGAATTTGGCCAACTTCGACATTGACGAGCTGGAGCGGCAGGCAGAGCAGCTCATTCATCTGTGCCAGCGGCTGCGCGAGGAGAACCACTCGCTGCGCGTCCGCCAGGAGGCCCTGATGGGCGAGCGCAGTGACCTGATCGAAAAGAACGAGCAGGCCCGAAGCCGGGTCGAGGCCATGTTGTCGCGCCTGCGGGCGATGGAGGAAAGCCTGTGACCGAAGAACCCCTTGGCGTCACCATCAAGATCCTGGACAAGGACTACCGGATCGCCTGCCAGCCCGAGGAGCAGGACGGACTCATGTCCTCCGCCAGGCTCGTGGATGCGCGGATGCGCGAGGTCCGGCAGACCGGTCGGGTGATCGGAACGGACCGCATCGCGGTGCTGGCGGCGCTCAATATCGCCCACGAGCTGGTGCAGCTACAGCGAACATCCATCGGCGCAGGCACCGAGACGGCGCAACGACTCGCCGGTATCCAGCAGCGGATTGCCGGTGCACTTTCTGCCCAGCAGACCCTGGACGCCCCGGCCGAAAGGGTATAGCCTCATTCCCAGACACCCCCTGTAGTGTTCGAACGCGGCCTGGGTATTTTCTTGAGCCTAATTCGTACCCCGGGGACAGGAGCAAGAGGCCGTTGAGCAAGTCCGCCCCCGAGCGGAACGCCTGAAGCCGAATCGAATGTCCCCACTTGAACCTCTTGGTTCAAGAACGAAGGTAGCGACGGCACTGTCGGGGGGTGTCACTCCCCACCCTCCAGTTGGCAGACTCACACCCAGCTCCGTCCTCAGGCCCGGTCACGCCGGACCTGCGTCGTGCCCTGCGCCAGGCCCGCCGGGACCTGTCCCCGCTCGAGCAGCGCCGCCACAGCGCCGCACTCTCCCGGATCCTGGGGCGCGACCTGGGCTTTCTGAGGGCCCGGCGGCTCGCGGCCTACTGGCCGGCAGACGGCGAGCTTGATCCCCTGCCCCTGCTCGCCCTGGTCGCACGCCGCGATCGCCACACCTATCTTCCGGTCCTGCGGCCGCGCGCGCCCAGTCGGCTCTGGTTCGTCCGTTACCGTCCGGGTGAGCCCCTGAGGCCCAATCGCTTCCAGATCCCCGAGCCCCGCGGGCGCCAGGGACGCATCGCCGCCCCCCTGACGCTGGACCTGGTCCTGGTCCCGCTGGTGGGTTTCGACAGCCGCTGCAATCGCATCGGCATGGGTGGAGGTTTCTATGACCGCACCCTCGCCCACCTGCGCCACCGCCAGCACTGGCGGCGCCCGCGCCTGATCGGCGTCGCCCACGAGTGTCAGCGCCTGGCACGCATCGACCCGCGGCCCTGGGACATCCCGCTGGACGCGGTGGCCACCGAGCGGCGGATCTACCGGAGGTCCGGGGCCAACGGATCCCGGCCGGAGACCTGAGGGCCGCTCAGCTCGCGGACATTGGGCCGAAGTTGATCCCGATGGAGAGCCTGGACCGGCCGCTGCGGTTGATTTGCACCGCGTGGGGCAGATCCGGGGGAAAGAACAGCAGGACGCCCGCCTCGGGGGCGATGCGAATCTGAAGCGGCCCATCAAAGAGCACCAGATCGCCCGAATCCTCCGGGGCCTCCACGTAATAGACGGCGGAGAGCAGCTCGTCATTCTCCTCGTGGGTATGCTCGCTGGTGGACTGCCCCGGTTCCATGGCGTTGAACCAGAAGCCGCACCTCAGCCCCTCGGCGGGTCGTTTCAGGATCCGCGCGGCGCATGCCAGCGCCTGACCCAGCATGGGCTCCAGCGCCGGCATCCGGGAGCGGTCGAGATAGAGGTTCTCGTAGCGCCCGCCGATGAGGTGGCTGCGGCGGTCGAAGGAGTCGGAGCCGAGGGCCCGGTAGGCTGCCAGGATGGCGGCGTTCACCCGCTCCGCGTCGGTGACGATGCAGCGGCGCACCCGCGCGCTCTCCCACAGATCGGGCGCCTCGCCACCCGCGGCTCCGCGGCTCATCGGGCGCCACCGGGCGCCGCGTCTTGAGCCGGGGCCGGCGGTGTCGCGGTCTGATCCGAGGGCGCGGCCCTGGTCACCCAGGGTTGGATCGCGACCACCGTGATGCTGTTCTTGGGTGATCCCTCGATGATCCGGTCGCTGTAGGTCAGGTAGACGAGTGCATTGCGCGGCGCGTCGTAGAAGCGCACCACCTGCAGCGTCTTGAACAGGAGGGAGGTGCGCTTCTTGAACACCTCCTCACCGTCGCGCTTGCCCGCACGTACCGCGTCCGGCAGATCGACCGGGCCGATCTGGGCGCACTCGATGGACGCGTCCGAGGCGTCCTCCGCCACCCCGACCGCACCCGAGACGCCGCCGGTCTTGGCCCGGCTGAGATAGCAGGCGACTCCGGGGATCTCCTCGTCCTGGAAGACCTCCAGGACGATCTTGTCATTGGGTCCCACCCATTTGAACCGGGTCGAGACGCTCCCGATGATGTCCCCCCAGGCGGCCTGGGTCAGGACCGACAGGGCGATTGCGGTGACCGCGACGCTGTTGATTCTGCGCATGGGGTGCTCCCGTGAGATGGGTCTGCTCGATCCACGACGGACGGCTCGAGTGAGGCCGCCTGAACCGGGAGTATCGCTCGAACGCCCGCCAGGTTGAGATCCGTGCGCCCGCTCATGTCGGCCGCGAGCGGCGGGGATCAGGCCCCGAACAGGCGCTCACACTCGGCACGGCTGCGGGTGACTGCATCCTCGATCGAGACGCCGAGGAACCAGTTGCCGGTGATCGCGAGCCGGCTGCCGGCGATGGCGGCGTCGAGCCGCTCGACGAGGGCGGAATGACCGGTGCGCAGCGCGGGCAGGCGGGCGGCGGCCCGGGCGCGGCCCGCGATGTGCTCGGGCGCGACGCCCAGGGCGGCGCAGGCGCGCTCGACCTGGGCCCCGGGATCCAGGACCCCGGGGCGGAAGTGGAAGGCGAATCCGCGGTACTCGAGGTCGGGCAAGAAGTCCCGGGAGACGGCCGAGTAGAAGGCGTCGTCCACCGCGATCAGACCGGCCAGGGGCGGCAGGTCCAGATCCCGGCCGCGAAAGGCCAGGACCAGGGTCTCGATCTCGGCCATGGGGATGGACGCCGCGGCAGCCCTCGCGCCGTCGAATCCGTCCGGGATCAGGGCGGCTGCCTGATCGGGCGGCACTGCCAGGGTCAGGTGACCGCAGCCCAGGGACCCGGCACCCTCGAGGTGGACACGGAACCCCTCACCCTTACGCTCGACGCGCTCGATCGCCTGGCCGGTGCGGACCTCGATGCGCTCATCTGCGGCGATGGCGGCGGGGATGGTGGACAGGCCCTGGATGAAGCTGAAGGCCTTGATCACGTCCTTGCGGCGGGGCTTGCGCCGGAACAGGGCCTCGGCCGGATAGTCGTCCGCCGGCTGGCAGATCACCGCCTGGAAGGCGTGGCGCAACAGGTCCTGGTAGTTACGCCGTCCGAGCACCCGGCCGTAATAGTCCGAGACGCTCCGCCCCGTCTTGGAGAGGGTGAAGAGGCGGGGAATGGACAGCGCCGCCTCCAGCGGGTGCAGCGCGGAGCCGATGGAGCGGCGCTCGCCGTTGCGCCATAGCCGGTAGCTGACCTTGGCCTTGGCCTGGACCTGGGCGGTCAGACCCAGGTCATCCATGATCGCGAGCAGGTTGCCGTAGCTGTTGAAGCAGGTGTGGCTGCCCGCCTCGGTCCAGTAGCCCCCCAGCTCATCGAAGCCGTGGCTGTTGATGCAGCCGCCCACGCGGTCCGACGCCTCCAGGACCAGGCTGTCCCGTCCGCGGTTGGCTGAGAAATGGGCCGCGCCCAGACCGCTGATCCCGCCACCGATGACGATATGGTCGAATTCGGACCTCGGGGTCGTCATCATTCGGCGCGCCAGGATTCGGTCCAGCCCTTGGGGGCCTCCTCGGTCTCGAGCGGCACCAGGCTGAGATAGCTCAGGTCCGGCAGTGGAATCGGGGTGGGCAGCGGCTGGCAGTCCTCCAGCGTCCAGTCGTAGCCGGGCACGAGACTGAGATAGCTGATGTCGAGCTCGATGGAGACCGACGGAGGGGGCTCCTCCAGGTCGCCGCCGTCCGGGGCCAGGGCCAGCTCGGATGACTGGGCCCCCGGGGCCTGGGACGCGGCGCGGACAGTCCCCGGTGGCTGCGCCTCTCCGCCGGGACCGAAGCGCTCGACCGGGGTGACCGTGAGAACCGCACCGGCATTGGAGAAGATCTTCTCGAACTGGGCCGCGGTGGCGTCATCGACGTCACGCTTGACGATCACCGGCTTGCCGGTGAAGAGGCGCTCCAGCCCCTGCTCAGTGAGCTTGAAGATGGCGGCGAGTCGCCGCCGCGTATCCTCGGGATCCGCACCCGGGGCGATCAGTCCCCGGTAGCTCAGATCGAAGCGTTCGTCGTCGGCCATGGCTCGCCCTCTTACACCGGTCGGTTCGCGACCACCCAATGGTATGACAAAGCCGGGTCGCGGACAGGGCCGCAAGCGACGTTTTCGCCGTACGGAGGACCGAACGGCCGCGCACAGCCGATAACGTCGGTCAGTGGCCGAGCACAGCGACACGATGCGCGTCTGTTCCGATAGGCGCAGGTATCGCTGGCCACCAAGCCAGCGCGCCTGTCAGCCCACGGCTGACCAGCGCCGGTCCCGGCGCCGGCGCCCAGCCCCGAGTCGCTATAATCCCGGCGGATCCTACACCAGGGCGAACAGGAGGTCCGATGCACGCCATTTGCGGTTGGATGGGCAGGGTTGCGGACATCCAGGCCTCGGCTCCGGTCCTCGAGGCCATGTTGGCTCGCTGTGGCGCCCCGGCAACCGGCAGCGGGCGCATCCGCGCAGCCGACGCCCAGGCCGGCTCGGCCGCGGCGGACGACCTGGTCTTCGCCGACGAGTCGGTGCTCGTCGCCCTGACTGAGCCGGTGACCGCGCCCGACGGCGCCACCCTCGATGCCCGGTCCCTGGCGCGGCTCTACCGCGAGCAGGGGGACCACCTGCTCCAGTCCATCCACGGCAGCTTCGCCCTGGCGGTGATCGATCTCGCCCGCCACAGCCTGCTGCTGGCGGTGGATCGCGCCGGAATCCGGCCCCTCTACGTCGCCCGCGTTGGCGAGGGCGTCGTCTTCGCGAGCCGACTCGCGGCGATCGGCGCCATCCCGGGCTTCGTGGCTCGGCTCTCGGATCAGGCCCTCTTCGATTATCTCTACTCCCACATGATCCCGAGCCCCGGGACCATCTATCAGGGGGTGGAGAAGCTCCTGCCGGCCCAGGCCCTGACGCTGACCGAAGCGGGTCGGCAGGCCATGTTCTATTGGGAGATGCCCTATCAGGACGACGGCCCTCAGGGATTCGAGACCCTCAAGGCCCGGTTCCGCGCCCTGCTCCCGGAGGTGGTGGGCGACGCGGCCTCGGCCCCAGGGGAGGGCTCGGGCTCCGTGGGCTGCTTCCTGAGCGGCGGCACCGACAGCTCCAGCGTCGCCGGCACCCTCCAGGGCCTCAAACCGGACCCGGTGCGGACCTACTCCATGGGCTTCCAGGCGGAGGGTTACGACGAGATCGAGTTCGCGCGCATCGCCGCTCGGCACTTCCACACCGACGCGCGGGAATACTATGTGCAGCCGCAGGATGTGCTCGACGCCATCCCCGCCGTCGCGGCTTACTGCGACGAGCCGTTCGCGAACGCCTCCATCGTCCCGGCCTACCTGTGCGCCCGCTTTGCACGCGACGACGGGACGACGCGGCTCCTGGCCGGCGACGGCGGCGACGAGATCTTCGGCGGCAACTCGCGCTACGCCAACCAGCAGGTCTTCGAGATCTACCGTGGCCTGCCCGCCCTGCTGCGCCGGGGCCTCATCGATCCGTTCGCCGCTCTCCCGGGGCTCGGGTCAGTTCCGGGTCTGAAGAAGGTCAGGAGCTATGTCGAGCAGGCCCGGGTTCCCCTGCCGGACCGGCTGGAGAGCTACAACTTCCTCCACCGCACCCCGCTGCCGGAGATCTTCGACCCCGGCTTCCTCGCCCGGGTCGACGTGGACGCCCCGCTGGTCACCCTGCGCGAGTGCTACGGCCGCGCCCGCTCCGCGGCCATCGTCAACCGCATGATGCATCTCGACCTCAAGATCACCCTGGCGGACAACGACCTGCGCAAGGTCAACCAGGCGTGCGGGCTGGCCGGGGTGGATGTGCGTTATCCCCTGCTCGACGAGCGCCTGATGGCGTTCGCGGCCGGTGTCCCGCCCGGGATGCAGCTCAGGGGCAACCGTCTGCGCTGGTTCTTCAAACAGGCGCTGGCCGACTTCCTGCCCCGCGAGATCATCGCCAAGAAAAAGCACGGATTCGGGTTGCCCGTGGGACTGTGGATGGCCGAGTTCGCCCCCCTGCGCGCCCTCACCGACGAGAGCATCGCCGCCCTGCGCGAGCGGCACATCCTCAACCCCGCCTACATCGACTGGATACGCGCCCAGCATGCCGGCCAGCACGCCGGCTACTACGGGGTCATGCTCTGGGTGCTGGTCATGCTGGAGCAGTGGCTGCGGCAGCACGGCCACTGAGGCCGCCCCGCGCGCTTCACTTCTCGCGCCAGATGGTGGTGTAGAGGTCGTGCCGGCGGCCCTTCAGGTTCTGGACGGTCCCCGAGCTGCGGGCCAGGCGCAGGGATTCGAGGCGCAGGTCCGCGAAGGCGACCGTCTCGACGTTGGGCGTGGTATCGGCCGCGACGCCGTCGCGCGCGAACGGAAAGTCGCAGGGGGTCAGGATGCAGCTCTGGGCGTACTGGATGTCCATGTTGTGGACGTTGGGAAGGTTGCCCACGTTGCCGGACAGGACCATGTAGCACTGGTTCTCGATGGCCCGGGCCTGGGCACAGTAGCGCACCCGCAGATACGACTGACGCTCGTCGGTGCAGAAGGGGACGAAGACGATGTTGGCCCCCTGGTCGGCCAGGTGCCGGCCGAGCTCCGGGAATTCGGCGTCGTAACAGATCAGCACACCGATGGGGCCGCAGTCCGTCTCGATGGCGTTGAGGGTGTTGCCGCCCTCGATGTTCCACCAGTAGACCTCGTTGGGGGTCGGGTGGATCTTGGGCTGCTCATGGACCTCGCCGTCACGCAGGCACACGTAGCAGATGTTCTCCACCCGCCCGTTGGGCATCTTGGTCGGGTGGGAACCCCCGATGATGTTGATGTTGTAACGGATGGCCATGTCGCTCAAGGCGTCCCGCAGGGGGTCGCGGTAGCGGGTGAGCGCCGCGATGGCCTCGGCCGGCGAGAGCTCCTGGTCCTCCATCGAGAGGAGCTGGAGCGAAAAGAGCTCGGGCAGGGTCACGAAATCGGCCCGGTAATCGGCGGCCACGTCCACGAAGTAGCGCACCATGTCCAGGAACTGATCGAAGGAGGTGACGCGACGCTGCATGTACTGGACGGTCGCGACCCGAACCGTGTCTGGCAGACGCGCCCCATAGGTCTTGGCCCGCTTCTCCTCGGCCTCATCGGGGGCATTGGGGTTGCGCCACAACAGATGGACCCCGTAGCTCAGTGACTCCTTGTCCTCCGGCAGATAGTCGGCAAGCAGCCCCAGCACCTCGAAGCCGTTGCGCATCTGGAAGGTGAGCACGGGGTCGCGCTGCCGCGATTCGCGCACGGCGTCCAGATAGTCCTGCGGCGAGCCAAAGCGGCGCAGCCGGCGGGCCAGGGTGGGCAGACGCCCGCCGAAGACGATCCCCTTGAGCCGCCACGACTGGGCCAGCTTCTTGCGCTCGTCGTAGAGCCGCTGGCCGATGCGCAGACCCCGGTAATCGGGATCGACGCAGACCTCCATGCCGTAGAGATAGTCGCCCTCGGGGTCGTGCCTCGAGGCATAGCCGCCCCCGGTGATCTCGCGCCAGGTGTGCGGCTTGAGGGCGTGCTCCGGGGTGGTCTGGAAGGTGGCGCAGTAGCCAACGATCTTTCCGTCGTATTCGGCGACGAACTGGCCCTCGGGAAAGTTGTGGATCTGACCCCGCAGCATGCTGGCGGTGTAGGTGCCCATGCCATGGGGCGCGTAGACCCGGGTGACCAGATCGCGGATCGCGGAAATATCCTTCACCCGGGCATTGCGGACCCCGAGCTGGGTCCGTCCGGCGCGTGGCGCTTGCGTCTCTTCTGTCATTGATTGGACCCTCGAGGCGTTGTTGCACCAGGTTAACCCGAATGGGCGAGTCAGATCGCCACCTCGCTGCGGGGGCAGGGGTGCGGGGAGAACAGCCCGGCCGATGAGCGCCTGGATCGGCGCGCTCGATTGCCGGCCAACAAAAAACCGGCCAAGGGCCGGTTTCGTCTCGATTCGCGCCAGCCGATTCGCGCGGCTGGCGGGATTGCTCAGGCCATCGCCTTGATGTGCGCGTTCAGACGGCTCTTGTGGCGGGCGGCCTTGTTGGCGTGGATCAGCCCCTTGCCGGTCGCGCTGTCGATGCGCGGCACCGCCTCCTTGTAAGCCTGCGCCGCCGCCTCCTTATCGCCAGACTCGATCGCCTTGACGACCTTCTTGACGAAGGTGCGCATGGCGCTGCGCTGGGAGGTGTTCTGCTGACGCCGTTTCTCGGCCTGTCGGGCGCGCTTGCGGGCTTGTGCTGAGTTGGCCAAGGGGGTCTCCTGGAATCCTGAATAGGGCTGTCTGCCGGCGCGGGCGCGGCGTGGCTGCCGGGCTCGGATAAAGACCGCGCATTCTTCACATTCCCAAGGCCACTGTCAACCGCCGCGGGCCGGAGGACCGCCCTCGCCCCCCACCCCTGCCCTCACCACTCACCACTCACCACTCACCACTCACCACTCACCACTCACCACTCGCCACTCACCACTCGCCACTTGCCGCTTGCCACTCGCCCTTTGGCCCTCGCCCCTCGGCGCTCGAAACTGCCGCTATACTCCCCCCCTTTTCCGGAGCCCGATCTTGGCCTCACTCGGCGCCTCCATTGCGAAGGTCGGCGGCAACACCCTGGTCTCGCGCATCCTTGGCTTCGTCCGGGATCTAGTCGTGGCGCGCATCTTTGGCGCCGATGCAGAGACCGACGCCTTCTTCGTCGCGTTCCGCATTCCCAACATGCTGCGCCGGCTGTTCGCCGAGGGGGCCTTCTCCATGGCCTTCGTTCCGGTGCTGAACGAGTATCGGGAGCGCCGCGGCCGCGCGGCCCTCAAGGACTACGTCGACGACATGGCGGGTACGCTGGCGGCGGTGCTGCTGCTGGTCACGGCCGTCGGGGTGCTGGCGGCCCCCCTGCTGGTGCTGGCGTTCGCGCCGGGCTTTGCCGAGGAACCGGGGCAACGGGAGCTGGCGGCCGCCATGCTGCGCCTGACCTTCCCCTATGTGCTCTTCATCTCGCTGACCGCCTTCGCCGGCGGCATCCTCAATACCTATGAGCGCTTCGGCGTGCCCGCCTTCACCCCGGTGCTGCTCAATCTGTCCCTGATCGGCTGCGCCCTCTTCCTGGCCCCGCTGCTGGACCGGCCCATCATCGCGCTGGCCTGGGGCGTGCTCATCGCCGGGGTCGCCCAGCTCGCCTTTCAGATCCCCTTTCTCGCCCGGCTGGGGCTCTTGCCGCGACCCCGGCTCAATCCCGGCGCTCCCGGCGTGCGGCGCACGATCCGGCTCATGGGACCCGCCCTGTTCGGCTCGTCGGTGGCGCAGCTCAACCTGCTGCTCGGCACCCTGCTCGCCTCCCTGCTGGCGAGCGGCAGCATCTCCTGGCTCTACTACTCGGACCGGCTCATGGAGTTCCCGCTGGGCATCCTGGGGGCGGCGCTCGGAACCGTGATCCTGCCGCGGCTCTCCCGGCGCCACGCCGCCGAGGACCCGGACGCCTTCTCCCACACCCTCGACTGGGCCCTGCGCTGGGTTCTGCTGATCGGCGTACCCGCCGCCGTTGGGCTGGCCGTGCTCGCCGGTCCCCTGATCGCCACCCTCTTCTATTCCACGCACCCCCAGGACGGGACGGGCGGCGCCTTCACCGCCGACGACGTCCACATGACCAGCCTGAGCCTCATGGCCTACGCGGTTGGACTCGTTGGATTCATGGGGGTGCGGGTGCTGGCCCCCGGCTTCTATGCCCGCCAGGAGATGCGGGTGCCGGTGCGCATCGCCGTGATCGCGGTGGCGGTCAATGCGATCCTGAGTCTGGCCCTGATGGCGCCGCTCGGCCACACCGGTCTGGCGCTGGCAACCACCATCTCCGCCTTCGTCAATGCGGCTCTGCTGCTGCGTGGGCTGCTGGCGACGAGGGTCTACCGCCCGGCCCCGGGTTGGGTCGCCCTCGCCTGGCGAGGACTCGCCGCCAGCCTCGCCATGGGTACGGCCCTCCTGTGGGGGAGCGATTGGGCGGGGGGCGGGCTCGCGACCTGGCTCGCCCTGGACGACGGGGCGCGCGCCGCGCGGCTCCTCACCTGGGTGTCGATCGGGGGCGCCGTCTACGCGGCCGCTCTGCTGCTGACGGGGGTGCGCCCGCGGGACTTCCTGGAGCACCGCTAGACGCCCGCCAACGACGACCCGGCGGCTGCCGGTACGGCCGGATTGGTGGCGCCGGTGACGAGCGCCCCGCTCGGAACCGGGGCGCCGGATGCGTATACTCCGCCGCTCACCCTGGATCCAGCGGCTGAGCCTCACCGGAAGGCGACGGGCGCTCGGCCCCACGCCATTTTGCGTTACCTTGCGTCGATTCGCGCCACGAAGACCCATGTTGAGGTCAATCGTCCACCCGACATCCCCATGAGGCTGATCCGAGGTCTGCACAATCTGCGCCCCGAAGACCGGGGCTGCGTCGCCACCATCGGCAACTTCGACGGGGTGCACCTCGGGCATCGCGCCGTCTTCCAGCGCCTGCTCGCGCGCGGCCGGGCCCTGGGTCTGCCGGCGACGGTGATCATCTTCGAGCCCCAGCCCATGGAGTATTTCGCCCCCGAGGCGGCACCGGCACGGCTCACCCGGCTGCGCGAAAAGCTCAAGGCCCTGTGCGAATGCGGGATCGAGCGCGTCATGCTGCTCGAGTTCGGTCCCCGGCTCGCGGCCATGGAGGCCGGTGACTTCGCGCGGCGACTGCTGCTCGAGGGGCTCGCCGTGCGCTTCCTGCTGGTCGGGGACGATTTCCGCTTCGGTCATGGCCGCGCTGGAGACTATGCACTCCTGCGCTCCATGGGGGCGCAGGCCGCCGACGGGGCCCCGGGCTTCGAGGTGGAGGACCTGCACACCATCACCCATGGGGAGGAGCGCGTCAGCAGCACCCGGGTGCGTGAGGCGCTGGCCCGCGGGGACCTGGAATTTGCGCGTCACCTCCTGGGTCGTCCCTACCGCATGCAGGGCCGGGTTGGACACGGCGCCAAGCGCGGGCGCACCATCGGCTTTCCCACCGCCAACATCGATCTGCACCGCCGGGTGAGCCCGTTGCGCGGCGTCTATGCCGTCCAGGTCCTGGGACTGGGCCCGGAGCCGCGTCCAGGGGTCGCCAACATCGGCACCCGCCCGACGGTCGACGGCCAGGGTTACCGGCTCGAGGTGCACCTGTTCGACTTCGATCAGCAGATCTACGGCAGTCACCTCGAGGTGGAGTTCAGGCTCAAGCTGCGCGACGAGAAGCGCTTCGACTCCTTCGACGAGCTGCGCCGTCAGATCGCCCTGGACGCGGCGGTGGCGCGGGAATTTCTCGGAGCGACCCCTTTGATCGGATACTCGTCGCCCCAGCCATGACCGATTCCCGGCGGATCGTCAGCGTGGCTGGGGGCTTCGGGAGCGACGGCGCCAGCCCGCTCCGCCCCTGAGCCCATTCTCGTGGCATCCGCCCGCACACCGCACCCATCGATCAGGATCAATTGCCGTGGCTGACTATAAAGACACCCTCAACCTGCCGAGCACCGGTTTCCCCATGAAGGCCAACCTGGCCCAGCGGGAGCCGCAGATGCTCGAGCACTGGGAGACGCTGGACCTCTACGGCCTGATCCGCCAGTCGCGGGCCGGTGCCGAGCCGTTCATCCTGCACGACGGCCCCCCCTACGCGAACGGCGAGATCCACATCGGCCACGCGGTCAACAAGGTGCTCAAGGACATCATCGTCAAGGCCCGCACCCTGGACGGTCTGGATGCCCCCTATGTGCCCGGCTGGGACTGCCATGGCCTGCCCATCGAGCTGCAGGTGGAGAAGAAGAAGGGCAAGCCCGGGCACAAGATCAGCGCCGCCCAGTTCCGGCTCGCCTGTCGGGACTATGCCGCCCGCCAGGTGGACGGCCAGCGCGCCGACTTCAAGCGCCTGGGCGTGCTCGGGGACTGGGAGCGGCCCTATCTCACCATGGACTTCGGCTTCGAGGCGGAGATCATCCGCTCACTGGGGCGCATCGCCGCCAGGGGCCACGTGATCAAGGGCGAGAAGCCGGTCCACTGGTGCATCGACTGCGGCTCGGCCCTGGCCGAGGCGGAGGTGGAGTACGCGGACAAGCAGTCCATCGCCATCGATGTGCGTTTCGAGGTGCTGGACCCGGAGGCCCTGGAGGCGCGCTGCCACGCCTCCCCCAACGGCTGCGGCGAGGGTCCCGCCCATGTGGTGATCTGGACCACCACCCCCTGGACCCTGCCGGCCAACCAGGCGGTGGCCCTCAACCCGGAGCTCGAGTACGTCATCGTTCAGGTGGAGTCCGGCGCCCATCGGGAGCGCCTGATCGTGGCCGAGGGCCTGCTGCGCGACACCATGGACCGCTGGGGCTACGAGCACCACCGAGTCATGGGCTACGGGCGCGGGATCGACTTCGAGGGCCTCAAGCTGCGCCACCCCTTCTACGATCGCGAGGTCCCAGTCATCGTCGGCGAGCACGTCACCCTGGAGGCCGGCACCGGTGCCGTCCATACGGCCCCCGGTCACGGCCTGGAGGACTACATCGTCGGCAGCCGCTATCACCTGCCGGTGGACAATCCGGTGGGGGGCGACGGGCGCTTCCTGCCCGGCACCCCGCTGTTCGCGGGCGAAAACGTCTTCAAGGCCAACGAGCACGTGGTGGAGGTGCTCAAGGCCCGCGGCGCCCTGCTGCTCGAGCAGCGCTTCACCCACAGCTATCCCCACTGCTGGCGCCACAAGACGCCCATCATCTTCCGGGCCACCCCCCAGTGGTTCGTGAGCATGGAGCGGCACGGGCTGCGCGCCGCGGCCCTGGCCGAGATCGCCCATGTGACCTGGATGCCCGACTGGGGTCAGAGCCGCATCGAGGGCATGGTCCGCGGCCGCCCGGACTGGTGCATCTCGCGCCAACGCACCTGGGGGGTGCCCATCCCCTTCCTGATCCACAAGGTTAGCGGTGCCCTGCATCCCCGCACCGCGGAGCTGATCGAGGAGGTCGCACGGCGGGTGCAGGACAAGGGCGTCGAGGCCTGGTTCGAGCTCGAGCCCGCCGATCTGCTCGGGGAGGCCGAGGGATCGGAGTACGAGAAGGTGCACGACACCCTGGACGTCTGGTTCGACTCCGGGGTCACCCACGCCTGCGTGCTGGAGCGCCGCCCGGGGCTGCGCTCACCGGCGGATCTCTATCTGGAGGGATCGGACCAGCATCGGGGCTGGTTCCAGTCGTCACTGCTGACCGGCGTCGCCATGAACGGGCGGACACCCTACAGGGCCGTCCTCACCCACGGCTTCACCGTGGACGCGAAGGGCGAGAAGATGTCCAAGTCCAAGGGCAACGTGGTGCGCCCCCAGGACGTGATGAAGACCCTGGGGGCCGACATCATCCGCCTCTGGGTGGCGGCCACCGATTACCGCGGCGAGATGAGCGTCTCGGAGGAGATCCTCAAGCGCACCGCCGACGCCTACCGGCGCATCCGCAACACCGCCCGCTTCCTGCTCGCCAATCTGAACGGCTTCGACCCCGCTGAGAACGCGGTGGCCCCGGAGGCCATGATCGCGCTGGACCGCTGGGTGGTCGACCGGGCCCTGCGCCTGCAGGGGGAGATTGTCGAGGCCTACCGGGACTACCAGTTTCACCTGATCTATCAGAAGGTCCACAACTTCTGCGTGGTCGACCTGGGCGGCTTCTACCTCGACGTGATCAAGGACCGCCAGTACACGACGCAAGCGGACGGACTGCCGCGCCGCTCCTGCCAGACCGCCCTGCACCGGGTGGCCGAGGCCATGGTGCGCTGGCTCGCGCCGATCCTGTCCTTCACGGCCGACGAGATCTGGGGCTTCATGCCGGGCCAGAGGGGCCAGACCATCTTCACCGAGACCTGGTACCAGGGACTCGCCGCCCTGGACGCCGACGACCCCTTGGATCGCGCCTTTTGGGACCGGGTGCTGGCGGCGCGGGTGGCCCTGGGTCCGGCCCTGGAGGCGGCGCGCAAGGGCGGCGCCATCGGCTCGGGCCTGGACGCGGAGCTCGACCTCTATTGCGATGAGGCCCTGCTCGAGACCCTGACCCGCCTGGGCGAGGAGCTGCGCTTCGTCACCATCACCTCCGAGGCCCGGCTGCACCCGCTCGCCGAGCGACCGGACGAGGCGGCACCGACCGATCTGCCGGGGCTGGCCGTCCAGGTAACCGCCTCGACGCACCCCAAGTGCACGCGCTGCTGGCACCACAGGCCCGAGGTGGGGGCCAACCCGGAGCACCCGGAACTGTGCGGCCGCTGCGTCGAGAACGTCGCCGGCGCGGGCGAGACCCGGCGCTTCGCCTGATGAAACACTGGCTCTGGCTCTCCCTGATCGTGGTCCTGCTGGACCAGGCGACCAAGTGGCTGGTGATGTCGGGGCTCGAGCCCTTTGAGACGATCGAGCTGATCCCCAACCTGAATCTGACCCTGATGTTCAACCCGGGCGCCGCATTCAGCTTCCTGGCCGATGCGGGGGGCTGGCAGCGCTGGGTGTTCGCGGTCTTCGCCCTGGGGATCAGCGCGGCGCTCGTGGTCTGGCTGCTGCGACTCGAGGCCCGGGAGCGGATGCTGGCCGCCGCCCTGGCACTCATCATCGGCGGCGCCATTGGAAATCTGATCGACCGCGTCCTCCTCGGGCATGTGATCGACTTCATCCAGGTCTATCTTCCGTTCATCCCGTTGGCGCTGTTCAACCCCTGGCCGGCCTTCAACATCGCCGACAGCGCCATCAGCGTCGGTGTGGTCCTGCTGCTCATCGGCAGCCTGGTCGAGGGGGAGCGGCGCGCGCCTTCGGCGCCTTAGGAAACGTCTCCCGGAGCGCGCCCTGTCATCCCGCCGCCCCATTGACGGGGCCCGGATTGACTATCATGGCCGTCAGCACCGCCCTCACCGGCGGGCGCGGTCTCCTCAGGGCCCGACCCCGGTGCCCGCACGCAAACGAGTAATCATGAGCCATCGTTGGGAACAAGCCGCGCAACCCGTGCGCGCCGGGCTGGTCCCTGATTCGGAGCGGATGGCAGAGGTGGAGCGGTATGTCAATGCCTGATCGCGATGCACCGGCGGCAAACGAGGCCGCGGCCAGCGCCCCCAGGGTGCGGGGTGAAAGGCCCCTGAAGATCGCCGTTCTGTCGCGCGATCCCGGCCTCTATTCCACCCGCCGCCTGGTGCAGGCGGCACGTGCCCGCGGTCATGAGGCCCGGGTGATCGACGTGCTGCGCTGCTACATGAACATCACCTCCCATGCGCCCTCGATCCACTACAAGGGGGAGGATCTGCGGGACTTCGACGCGGTGGTCCCGCGCATCGGCGCCTCCGTGACCTTCTACGGCACCGCGGTGCTGCGCCAGTTCGAGATGATGGGGGTCTACCCGCTCAACGAATCGGTGGCGATCGCGCGCGCCCGCGACAAGCTGCGCTCCCTGCAGCTGCTGTCGCGCAAGGGCATCGGCCTGCCCATCACCGGATTCGCCCACGCACCGGACGACCTGGAGGATCTGATCAAGATGGTGGGCGGTGCCCCACTGGTGATCAAGCTGCTGGAGGGCACCCAGGGGATCGGCGTGGTGCTGGCGGAAAACGAGAATGCGGCCAAGAGCGTGATCGAGGCCTTCCTCGGGCTCAAGGTCAATATCCTGGTGCAGGAATACATCCGCGAGGCCCAGGGGGCGGACATCCGCTGCTTGGTGATCGGCGACAAGGTGGTGGCGACCATGAAGCGCCAGGCCAAGCCCGGCGAGTTCCGCTCCAACCTGCACCGGGGCGGCACCGCCAGCCTGATCCGCATCACCCCCGAGGAGCGTTCCACCGCGGTCCGGGCCGCCAAGATCATCGGACTCAACGTGGCGGGCGTGGACATACTGCGCTCCAATCACGGCCCGGTGGTGATGGAGGTCAACTCCACGCCGGGCCTGGAGGGCATCGAAAGGGCCACCGGCAAGGACATCGCCGATCAGATCATCGACTTCGTGGTGAAGAACGCGGCCCTGGGCAAGACCCGGACGCGCGGTCAGGGTTGAGCGTGCTGCGGTGAGCCGCCGGAGCGCCGATCCCGCGCCCGCCCACGGGGCCGCCGACGCCTGGGCGCCGCTGCGCCGGCCGGTGTTCCGCAGCCTCTGGATCGCCACCCTGGTGTCGAGCATCGGCACCTGGATGCAGAGCATGGGAGCCGGCTGGCTGATGACGGAGCTCACCCATTCCGCCTCCCAGGTGGCCCTGGTGCAGACCGCCCAGTCGCTCCCCATGTTCCTGCTCGCGATCCCCGCCGGGGCCCTGGCCGACATCATCGACCGGCGCCGCCAGCTCATCTTCGCCCAGGTGTGGATGCTGGTGTTCGCCGCCCTGCTGACCGCCACCACCTATGCCGGGCTCACCACCCCAGGATGGCTGTTGCTCTCCACCTTCCTGATCGGCTGCGGGGCGGCGGCCATGGTGCCGGCCTGGTCGGCCTCGATCCAGGAGCTGGTGCCGCGAGCCGAGCTGCAGGCCGCGGTGGCGCTGAACGGCATGTCGATCAACGTCTCGCGGGCGGTCGGGCCGGCGCTCGCCGGACTGATCGTCGTATGGTCAGGCACGGCGGCCGTCTTCCTGCTCAATACCCTGTCGTTTTTTGCCGTGATCCTCGCCCTGCGCGCCTGGAAGCGCCTGCCGACCCCCGGCGACATGCCGGCGGAGCGTCTGCTCGGGGCCCTGCGCACCGGTTACCGCTACGCCCGGCATGCCCCCCAGCTGCAGCGGGTGCTGCTGCGGGCGCTTGCCTTCTTTCCCTTCGCCAGCGCGGTGTGGGCCCTGCTCCCCCTGATCGCGAGCCGCGAGCTCGGGGGCGACGCACGACTCTACGGCGTCCTGCTCGGCTGTATCGGCGCCGGTGCCGTCGTCGCCGCTCTGCTCCTGCCCCGGGTCACCGGACGTCTCTCCCGCGACCGTCTGATCGCCGTCGCCACCCTGCTCTACATGGGCGCGGTGGGCGGCGTGGGCATCTCCACCAGCGCCTGGGGCGCTGCGCTCGCCATGCTGGCGATCGGCGCCTGCTGGATGGCGGTGCTCTCCTCCATGCAGGTCGCCGTGCAGACGGCCCTGCCACCCTGGGTGCGGGGCCGCGGGCTCGCACTCTACTGGGTGGTGCTCATGGGCTCCATGGCGGCGGGATCGGTGGGCTGGGGACACCTGGCCGAATGGATTGGGATCCGTGAGGCCCTGGCGGCGTCCGGGGCGGCCGGCGCCATCATCGCCCTCGCGACCTTGAGGCTGCGCATCGGCGGGCACGAGGACCTGGACCTGACCCCCTCCATGCACTGGCCGGCGCCCCTGCCCGCCGCCCGGCCGGAGCTCGACGCCGGTCCCGTCCTGGTGACGGTGGAATACCGGATCCGCGACGAGCAGGTGGCCCGCTTCATCAAGGCCATGCGCACGGTGCGGCGCATGCGTCTGCGCGACGGCGCCAGCTACTGGCAGATCTTCCGCGATACCGGCGACCCCGAGCGCTTCGTCGAGCACTTCGTCACCGAATCCTGGGCGGAGCACCTGCGCCAGCACGCGCGCGTCACCAAGGCCGACCGCGACATCGAGACCCGCATCCGCGCCCTTCACTCGGGAGACGCGCCGCCGAAGGTCATCCACTACATCGCCGGCGGTGCGCGGGTGGGTCCGATCCCCGGGGACGAGATGCCCGAGGTGTGAGGAGCCGCGAGCTCGCCTGGACGCCGGAAACCGCGAGGCGTCCGGGCGTTCGACCCCCAACCCCGGCCCGCCCCTGCCCGGGGGAGGGAGGAAGAGCGCGGACCTCGGCCTGGCCGGCGACGGTCTCCCGGCCCTTCCTCCTGGCAGAGGCAAGGTTAGGACGGGGGTTGAAGGCCGGGCGCAGCCCTCGGAGATGACCCCGACCTCAATCCCGCAGGCCGCTGGACCTCCACAGCAGGTAGGCGGCCGGGATCACGGCCAGGGTGAGGATGGCGACGCTCAGCATGCCGCCGACCATGGGGGCGGCGATGCGCTGCATCGCCTCGGAGCCGGCGCCGCTGCCCACCATGATCGGCAGCAGGGCCGCGATGATCGCCACCTTGGTCATGGTGACCGGGCGCAGCCGCAGCAGCGCCCCCTCGACCACCGCCTCCCTGACATCCCCCCGCGTCAGGCCCGACGCCCCGCGCGAGGTGCGCCGGCGCTCCAGGGCCCGGTCCAGGTAGAGCATCATCACCACCCCGATCTCCACCGCCACCCCGCCCAGGGCGATGAATCCGATCGCCGCGGCCACCGAGAGGTGGTAGCCGAGCAGGTACATCAGCCAGAAGCCGCCGACCAGGCCGAGCGGCAGGGTCACGAGGATGATGATCGTGGCGCCCGCGCTGCGGAAGTAGAGAAAGAGCAGCGCCAGGATGACCGCGAGTGTCAGCGGCACCACCAGCCACAGCCGCGCCTTGGCCCGCTCCCAGTGCTCGTAGGCGCCAGACCAGGTGATGGAGTAGCCCGGCGGCAGCTTCACCTGGTCCGTCACCGCCTGCCTGGCCTGGGCGACGTAGGAGCCCAGGTCCTGGCCCTCCACGTCCACATAGACCCAGCCGGTGAGCCGCGCGTTCTCGGTGCGGATCATGTCCGGCCCGTCCACCACCTCGACACTGGCCACCGACTCCAGCGGGACCTGGGTACCCCGGCTATCGACGACGATGGGCAGGCCCTTCAGCTTCTCGACCGAGTCCCGGGCGTCGGGCGTATAGCGCAGGCTCACCGGATAACGCTCCCGGCCCTCCACCACCTCGGTCAGGCTCATGCCGCCCACGGCGCTGGCGACGATCTCCTGGGTATCGGCCACCGTCAGGCCGACCGTCGCCATGGCCGTGCGGTCGGGGGTGATCTTGATGTAGCGCCCGGCCGAGACCCGCTCGGCAAAGACCGACTTGGTCGCGGGCAGCCCGCCGAGCGCCTGCTCCACCTGCTGCCCGATCTGCTGGATGACCTCCAGGTCCGGCCCCGCGATCTTGGCCCCGACCGGGGTCTTGATGCCGGTGGAGAGCATCTGCAGGCGGGCGTTGATCGGCATGAGCCAGGAGTTGGTCAGGCCCGGAAACTTCACGGTGCGCTCCAGCTCCGCCTTGATGCCGTCGATGGTCATTCCCGGGCGCCACTGGTCCCGGGGCTTGAGCTGGATGGTGGTCTCGATCATCTCCATCGGGGCCGGGTCGGTCGCGGTCTCCGCCCGCCCCACCTTGCCGAAGACCCGCGCCACCTCGGGCACCGTGAGGATCAGGCGGTCGGTCTGCTGGAGTATCTGGCGCGCCTTGTCGGGGGCTATGCCGGGGAAGGTGGTCGGCATGTAGAGCAGGTCGCCCTCGTCCAGGTCCGGCATGAACTCCGATCCCAGCCGCAGGGCCGGCCACACCGAGACCAGGGTCAGAACGAGCGCCGACACCAGCACCAGCCGCGGCTTGCGCAGCACCCAGTCGAGCAGTGGCCGGTAGGCGTTGGCCAGGCCCCGGTTGATGGGGTTCTCCTGCTCCCTGCGGATATGCCCCCGCACCAGGAGCCCCAGCAGCACCGGCACCAGGGTGATCGAGAGCAGCGCCGCGGCCGCCATGGCGTAGGTCTTGGTGTAGGCAAGCGGCGAGAAGAGCCGGCCCTCCTCCCCCTGCAGGGCCAGCACCGGCAGGAAGCTCAGGGTGACGATGAGGAGCGACAGGAAGAGCGCCGGCCCCACCTCGATGGCCGCACGCTGCACCACCGCCCAGCGGTTGGCGCTGGTGAGCGGCTCGCGCTCGATGTGCTTGTGCAGGTTCTCGATCATGACGATGGCGGCGTCCACCATGGCGCCGATGGCGATGGCGATGCCCCCGAGCGACATGATGTTGGCGCTGATGCCCTGCCACTGCATGATCGCCGAAGGCGGCCAGGATGGCCACCGGCAGGCTCAGGACCACCACCAGGGACGAGCGGATGTGCCACAGGAAGAGCGCGCAGACCAGGGCGACGATCAGGAAGGCCTCGACCAGCCGGCTGTTCAGGGTGTCGATGGCCCGGTGGATGAGCCCGGAGCGGTCGTAAACGGGGACCACCTCCACCCCTTCCGGCAGCCCCTTCTGGAGGTCGGCCAGCCGCTCCTTGACCGCGGCGATGGTCTCCAGGGCGTTTCCGCCGGGTCGCATCAGGACGATGCCGCCAACCACCTCGCCCTCGCCGTCGAGCTCCGCGATGCCCTCGCGCATCGCGGGGCCGAGTCGCACCTCGGCGATGTCCCTCAGACGATAGACTGAGCGGACGGTCTCCGGCGCGCTCGCACGGCGCGTCCCCATGTCCATCCCAACTGGAATCCCCTCCTCGCGGGACAGGGGCAGGTTGCGCAGGTCCTCGATGCCCCCCAGGTAGCCGGCGACACGGATCATGTAGCGCGCCTCCGCCTGCTCCAACGCCCCGGCACCCGCCTCGCCGTTCGACCGCTTGATGGCCTGCATCAGGGTCATGAGCGGGAGGTCGTAGGCGCGCAGCACTTCGGGGTCGATCGACACCTGGTACTGCTTGACCATGCCGCCGACGGTGGCGACCTCCGACACACCCGGCACCGACTGCAGCTCGTACTTCAGGAACCAGTCCTGGAGGCTCCTGAGCTGGGCCAGATCGTGGGTCCCCGTACGGTCCACCAGCGCGTACTGGTAGACCCAGCCCACCGCCGTGGCGTCGGGGCCCAGCTCGGGGCGGGCGGCCGCCGGCAGGCGGGAAGTGACCTGACTGAGGAGCTCCAGCACCCGCGAGCGCGCCCAGTAGGGGTCGGTTCCGTCCTTGAAGACCACGTAAACGTAGGAGTCCCCGTACATGGAGTAGCCGCGCACGGCGACCGCGCCCGTGACGGCACGCAGCGCGGTGGTGATGGGGTAGGTCACCTGGTCCTCCACCACCTGAGGCGCCTGGCCGGGATAGGTGGTCTTGACGATGACCTGGACGTCGGAGAGGTCCGGGATGGCGTCCAGCGGGATGTGGCGCAGGGCATAGAGGCCCCAGGCCACGATCAGCGCCGTGGCGACCAGGACCAGGAAACGGTTGTGGACCGACCAGCGGATGATCTGCGCGATCACTGAGCCGTCCCCTCGCGGCTGGCGCCCTGGGGCGCGGCCGGTTCCTGCGGATGCGCCGCCGGCATGGTCCCTTCCGGCATGGTCCCTTCCGGCATGGTCGCTTCCGGGACGCCCGCCTCACCCGTGGCTCCTTCCTGCGTGGAGCCTTGGGGCACGGATGCTTCGTGCATCGTCCCTACCGGCATGGCCCCTTCCGGAGCGCCCGTTTCGTGCATGGTTCCTTCGTGGGTCGCCCCTTCCTCCATGGCCCCCGCGGGCATCGCTTCTTCGTGCATGGCACCCTGGGTCATTGGTCCCTGATGCACCGCCCCTTCGTGCATGGCCGCATCGTGGTCGGCCTCCTCCTGCATCGTCGCCGCAGGCGGTTCTACCGCGGCGGGCTCGCCGCCGCTCAGGCGATTGAGCCCGGCCTGAAGATTGGCCTCGGAGTCCAGCAGGAACTGGGCGGACACCACCACCCGCTCACCCTCTTCGAGGCCGGAATGGATCAGGATCTCGTCCTCGCCCAGGTCCTCGGCCTGCACCTGCCGCTGCTGGAAGCGGCCCCCGTCCTGCGCGACGACCACGCGCGCCCCCTTTCCGGTCAGGATCACCGCCTCGCGGGGGACCAGGAGCACGCCGGCCAGGGGCTCCGCCTCCACCACCACCAGGGCCGACATCCCGCCGGGGACTGAGGCGCCCTCCAGGTCGATGGCGACACGGAATTGGAGAGACCGGGTCAGCGGGTTGATCTGGCCCTCGAGACTGCTCACAGTCCCCGTCCACTCCCTCGCGCCCAGGGTCGGGAAGCGCACGCGGGCGGTCTGCCCCTGCCGCAACTGGGACGCCTCGCGCTCGAAGACCTGCGCGATCACGAACGAGGTGGAGGCACCTCCGTCGCTCAGGGTGGGGTCCGATGGCCTGTTGGCGGGCCTAAAGGTCCGCGCGAGGCTGCCGAGGAAGGTGCCAAAGCCCTCGACGTGCGGCGTGAGGGTGCCCCGGCGCACCGCCGCGGTCCGCACCCCGAGCTGATTCACCACGGCATCGGAGACCGTCACCGTGACGGGCCCCGCGGCCGCCGTGTCCGCGGCCCGGTCGGCGGCTGCCACCTTCTTGAGGACCAAGTCCATGCCGCAGATCGGGCACTCGCCCGGCTCAGCGCTCACCACCTGCGGGTGCATCGGACACACGTAGGTCGGGTCCAGGTGCTTCCTGGCGTGCTCCATTGCCGTCTCGTCCTTCGGGTCGACAGCGGCAGCGGCGACCTTCTTGAGGACCAGGTCCATGCCGCAGATGGGACACTCGCCCGGCTCAGCGCTCACCACCTGCGGGTGCATCGGACACACGTAGGTCGGGTCCAGGTGCTTCCTGGCGTGCTCCAGCGCCGTCTCGGGCGCCGTCTCCGCCTGCGCCTTCGGGGCGTCCCTTCCGCACCCGGCGAGGGCGATCGATCCCACAACAAGAGTGAGCGCGACGATCAGAAAGCGGTGCTGGGTCAGTAATTGGATTAGAAAGCTCATGGTACGGAGAACGACTCCTCGGCAAGAAAAACGGATGCGGTCCAGTCAGCGCGCTATCCGAATGGCGTAAGGGCTCTACAGGGTCCGGCCGGCCCCCTGGGGAAGGACGACTATGGTACAGGTTCCTGGGATCATGCCGGTGTTCCGGTCCCTTCTGATCGCACCGTTGACAGGGCCATCGGTCGAATCTAGCCTGAGCAGTACCGAAACTTGTACAGCTTTCTCGCGCCATGACAAACCTCACCGCAACCGATGCCCGCGCAAGCCTGTTCGACCTCCTTCGTGGAGCCAACGAGCGCCATGAGATCTACCACATCCGCTATCGTCAGGGCGACGCCGTGCTGATGTCGGAGGCGGAATACGAGAGCCTCATGGAGACCTTGGCGCTGTTGTCCGCACCGGGCTTCAGGGACGCCTTCGACCAGGCGCGCGCCGAGGCGGACACCGGCGAGATCAGGTCGTTCGACGAGGTCTTCGGCGAGCCCCAGTGAGCGACCCGCCAAAGGAGCCGGCACGCTACCGGGTGCGCTTCACCCGGCAGGCCGAAAAGGACATCGCGAAGCCCACCGAAAAGCTCCGCGCCAAGCTAAAGGACATCGTCCGCAACCGCCTGGCGGTTGATCCCCACTCCGGCAAGCCACTGACCGGACCCCTCAAAGGCTACTGGTCGATGCGCCTGAGCTACCAGGACCGCATCGTCTACAGCATCCACGAACACGAGCTCGTCGTCATCGTCGTGCGCGCGCGAACCCATTACGGCGACTGAGGTCCCGCCGCGACGACCCTCATCCTCCGCGCCCGCCGTTCAACCCCCATCCTGGCCATCCCCTCCTCTCCCTCCCCAGGGCAGGGGGAGGGCCGGGGTGGGGGTCGAAATTCAAACTGAAACCATGAACCCATCCACCCGCATCCGGCCGTCCACCAACCGCAACGCCCGCAACCTGCGCCGCAACCTCACGGACGCGGAGCGCGCCCTCTGGCGGCATCTACGCCAACGCCAGGTCGCGGGGCTGAAGTTCCGCCGCCAACACCCGATCGGCCGCTACATCCTGGATTTCGTCTGCCTCGAGGCACGGGTGGTCATCGAGCTCGACGGCGGACAGCACGCCGACCGTCACGGCGCGGACCAGGAGCGCACCGCCTGGCTGGAGGCGCGAGGTTACCGCGTGCTGCGCTTCTGGAACACGGAGGTGCTCGAGAATCCAGAAGGGGTCATGGAGGTGATCCTCAAGACTACCGGTGGGTCCACTGTTCAACCCCCATCCTAACCTTCCCCCTGCCAGGGGGAAGGGACCGGAGAATGGCAGCAGGAGGGACCCCGATTTCTCCCTCCCCCGGGCAGGGGGAGGGCCGGGGTGGGGGTCGAACCTCCGCTCAGCCACTGAGGCCCGCTTAAGTGCCGCCCGCCAGTCCCCGCTTACCCCACGCCCGCCGCCGACTGCCGGGGCGAGGCCGGCGGCCCGCCCGGCCCCGGTCTGTTTGGCGCCAGTATCCGCGACTCAGCCTCGCGCCTGTTGCCCTCGTCCCAAGGAGACTCTGTTGCTGTGACTGTCTGGTATTCGGCCGCACGCACGGCGGAATACCGGACACCCCAGAAAAAAAACGGGGAAGGGATTGCTCCCTTCCCCGTTCAACCAGTTGCAGTCAGGTTACCGCGCGATCACCTGTACCGGTGCAATGGTCGGGGCCCACGCACTGGAGCCGACCGCATTGTTGGCCCGGACCTGCATGTACACCTTGGTACCGGCATTGACGGCTTTCGGCATGTTGATCTGCTGACCAGATGTCACGCCGTTCACCAGGGTTACCGGGGCCATCGTGGGGGAGGTCGACCATTGGATGCTGTAGCTGGTCGCTCCCGTCACGTTGGTCCAGTTCAGACCCGCCGTCACCTTTCCACCCGCCGTGCCGTTGGCCGCCGTCACGCCGGTCGGAATCGCCGGCAGCGCCGCAACTGTCAGCGGAGCCGTCGGACCCGCCGTCGAGCTGCCGGCCCCGTTGAAGGCGACGACCTGGTAGCGTACGCGTTACCAGGGGTCACCGTGGCGTCGGTCACAGCTCACATTGCCGGTGTTGTTCCTCCGCGGCGCCGTCCCGACCTGCGTGAAGGCCCCGCCATTGGTCGAGCGCAGGATGTAGAACCCGTTCTCGTTGGTGGCGTTGTCCCTCCAGGTCAGGTTGATCTGCGTCGTCGCAAGGGTGGCGACCAGGTTCGTGGGCGCCGCCGGTGCGGTCGGGTTGGCGACGGTGGTCAGGGTGTTGACACCGACTGGACGCTCATGCTCGGGAACTCCGCCCCGTAGCCCACCGTGTTCACGGCTGCGACGCGGTAGCTGTAGACCCCGAGCTGTTGCGCCGCCGTTGGTCGGACACCGAGGCCGGTCTGCGTCGTGTTCGGCAGATCGAGCGGCGAGTCCAGCGTGGCGACGGTGTTCCAGGTCGCGCCGTCGTCGGTCCGCTGCAGCTGGAACGACGTCTCCGTGATGGAGTTGTCATTGAAGGTCACCCCCCATCCGTTGCCGCTCCTGGCAACGCGAAGGCTTGGCTCGGCTGCCACCGGCGGCAGCGCCAGCACCTGCGGCCGCATCATGTCCATCTCCTCATGGCTCAGGATGTGGCAGTGCCAGACGTACTCCCAGCCGAAGTTCACGAGCTGGTTGACGACCGGGTTGGTCGGGATGCCCTGGGGGTCCATGCTGTTGAAGCCCAGGGTCGCGCCGATTGGCAGCGCCGGGTTCAGCGGCCGGACGCTGTTGGGCAGCTCGAAGGGCAGCTGCGGCACCAGCGGACGCAGGGCCACGATGGTGTCCTCCAGCGGGCTGACCCGCACCGTGTCCTTCCAGCCGAGCTCAGTCGGATCGGGCGGAGCGACGATGTTGTCCCAGGTCACGCGGTTCAGCAGCTGCACGTCGTACAGATGGAAGTGCAGCGGATGGGTGTCCACGCCGTTGTGGGTGATCTTCCAGATCTGGGTCCCGTCGTCCCCGGTGGCGATCGGCTGCATGTCGACGCCAATCTGGTTTTTCGGCAGCTTGGTGCCGTCGATCAGCTCGGTGGGCGGATTCGCGTACGGATACAGGGTGATGTTCTGCAGCCCCGGGGTCGCCGGGATCGCCTCCAGACCCATGTTCGCCGTCATCCGGCCAAACTCGTCGAAGGACGCCGAGTTCATCTCGTCGTGGATGCCCTTGGGCTCGACACGGACCTTGAGCTTGCTCGTGGTGCCCGTGAGGAGCGTATTGAACCCGAACCAGGTCCCGCCCTGATCGTTGATCCGGGCCATGCCGTCGCACGCGGTGGTCGTGGTGTTGCCCAGATCGGCCGGGTTCAGGGGATCGCTTGGCGGATCGTTGCAGTTGCTGGCGGCAACGAAGTTCTTGCCGTACGCCGTGTTGTAGGGCGCAGTGAGGACGCCGGGGCTGAGCTCATATTTCGCGCCCTGCCCGACGATGATCGGGTGCTGGCCGCTCTCGAACACGCCAGCGGGCTTGCCGGTCGCCGATCGAACTGGTGCGCGAACGCCTGCTGCAGCTTCGGCAGGTCGAAGGGATCCGCCGGTGCGCGGCCTTGACCTTGATCTGCATGACGGTCCGGGTATTGGGCCCATAGCCGGCCAGGATGGTCGGCGCGCCGTTCGGGCTCAGGTCGGGGGCACCCGTGTAGTAGTCGTAGGTGGAGACCCGGGCCGGGAAGGCGGCAGGCGCGTCGTTGTAGAGGATCAGCGTCTTGCCCGCGTACTGCGAGAAGTCGACGACCACGTCGGCGCGCTCGGCCGGGGCCACCAGCAGCGAGTGCTTGTCGACGTTGCCCACGTTGAAGACGGTCGGGTCAATGATCCAGGTGGTCGGCTGGGGCGGCACCACCACGGGCGCGGGCAGGAAGCCGCCCTCGTTGGCGATGACGATCCAGTCCGGGCCCGGCGGGCTGACGGCCGTGTCCGGCGTCGGGAAGACGTTCGGGTCGAGCTGGGCCGCGGCCAGCTCCGCCTGGTTGAACGCCACCTCGGTACCGCCGATGGCTGCGCCCACGCCGATTAAGGTCCGCGCTGGCCGTGTTGGGATCCGCCTCGTACAGCGACAGGTTGAAGAAGCGGTCGTTGGCCGCGTTCAGGATCCGGAAACGATACGCCTTCGGGTCCACCTCCAGGGTCGGATAGGCGGTGCCGTTGACGATCGGCGTGTCGTTGAACTGCTCCATGCCGGCCGAGATGTTGGGCGTGCCCGGGATCAGGCTCGGCTCGCAGAACGGATCGGTCTGGTACTGCCAGGTCGCCGGGTCGTTCAGGTTGCAGCTCGGGTCATAGTAGGGGTTGGCGATGGGCCCGAACGGCGGCGTGGCCGGCGGCCAGAACCAGGGACCGTACATCCAGCGGCCGTAGGCGCTCATGCCCGTGGGGTCGCCCGGGTTCTGGGCCGGCATGTAGACGTGGTGATACCAGAAGTCGCCGTAGCCGCCCCAACGGTCGTAGTCCCAGGTGGGGTCTGCCAGGGCGAGCTGGTTCGCGTCGGGCACGAAGGTCCGCTCCTGGATGATCAGCGGGATCTGGTCGGCCGGGATGGTCCCGGCTGGATGATGAGCGTCTCCTCGGTCGGGTCGCCGATCAGGTAGCCGGCGGCCTCGCCCAGGTAGACGTTCAGGCGCGTCGTGCCGAAGGCATGGTCGTGATAGAACATCAGCCGCGCGGACTGCTGGTTGGTCCAGTAGAAGGTCTGGCAGCCGGAGTTGGCCACCGAGCAGTCGGGCACGCCGGCTGCGACGGCGGCGTCGCCGATCATGTCCGGGACGTCGCCGACGCTGTCACCACGGGTGTAAGCGGTGGCTTCGTTGGCCGGGGTGATCCACTGGTGCGGCGTGCCGTCGCTGATCCAGGGGCTGGTGCCGCCGTGCAGGTGCAGGGTGGCCCGGTTGTCCTTGAAGCAGTTGGGATCTGTACCCTTGGTTGCCAGGGTGCAGGGGGGATTGCGCACCTCGTCATCGACGGATGCCGTATCGGTCAGGTCGCGCCAGGCTTCAGGTACGAAACCCGCGCCCATGAGGGTGGAGTCCGTGGGAAGCGGCATGTCGCCGCCGCTGCCGGTGGGCAGCAGGTTGTAGAAGGTCACGCGTACCGGCCTGTCCTTCTTCGCCAGGATCACCGGGCCGAGGAAGCGCGGGTCGGTCACCGCGCCGGCTGACGCCCGTCGGGCAGCGTGGTGATGTTTGTACTGGTGTTGCCGTCGAGCGCCTCGTTGTAAAGCGTTGCGGCGGTGGGCGTGACGATCGCCGCTAAGCGCATCCGTCATGAGCTGCACGTACTTGCGATGCAGGGTTCCGCGCGCCGGGAGCGAAGAGCTCATCCGCTCGCGCTGCTGGACCAGGCCGATGACGTAGTAGTCCGCGCCGCGGGAAGGTGGTGGTGTCCGGCACGGCGATCGGGAGGTACTGGCCGAGGTTGTTCGCCGCGGCGGTGCAGCTGGAGCCGTAACCCGGCGGGTCGCACAGACCCGGCAGGGTGTCGACGAACTTCTTCATGCCGGGGGTGACGTAGCCGGCACCCTGTGTCAAAACGTCGATGCTGCCGACGATGCCGGCGTCGCTCACGGTGGCGGAAGCGACCGCAGCGGCTACGGTCGGGTTGGGGTCGGTGATGTCGACCGTCGGGGCGGTGTAGTTGCTCCCGAAGGAGTCCATCACGACGTTCTGGATGACCAGCGAGTCGGCCGTCGCCTCGGCGCCGGTGCCTGGGTTGAGGATCGGGTCGGCGGTGGTGCCGTCACGGATGGTGATCACGGGCGGGGACGTATAGCCCGAGCCGGGGTCGACGAGTTCGATGCCGATGATGTCCGAGCCGAGCGCGCAGGGATCGGTATTGCAGAGGATATGCCCCGGTGGCCGCCACGCCGTCTGCCCACTGGGGCAGGCTGAACTCCACCTGCGGGTTGGTGTAGCCGGTTCCCGCGCTCACCAAAGTGACCGTTTCGACGCCGCCGTAGGCGGTCGCCGTGGCGCCGGTGCCGGTGGTGTCGGTGATGACGACCTGCGGGGCCGTGTAGCCGGAACCGCCGCTGGTGACGTCAATGGCGACGACCGCGGGCGTCAGGGTGACGTTGGCGGTTGCCGTGGCGCCGGTGCCGGCGCCGCCGATGGTGACCGTCGGCGGTGCGGTTATCGTCGTAGCCGCTGCCCGGGTTGTCGATGGTGTATGCCGGTCACGGCGCCCTGGGCCCCGACGGTGGCCGTCGCCGTCGCGCCCCCCGGGGTCGGGATGTCCGCGCAGATCACGTTCGGGGCGGCGGCCGATCGTGCACGATCGCATCGGGGAGCGAGAAGGGGCTGTTCGCCCAGTTGGGCCAGGGCCCGAAGTAGTTCGGAACGGGACTCACCCCGGCCGCCAGCAGCCTGGCGGTCGCCTCTCCGAGTGCGAGCTGGGCGCCGGCCTTCGTCTTAAAGGGCTTGCCCGGGACACCGCCCGTCGCCGCTATGCCCTGGCCGATGCCGACGCCAACCCCAAGGGTTGTCGCCAGCAGGAAATTGACCCATCGCGGGTACCTTCGCCTCACCGTGTGAGGCACTGATTTCGTCGTCTTCACGTGGAACCTCCGCTCCTGTTGCGCCCAGTTTTCATTGATCAAAACGCCGATTCACTGACTTCGTGCTCTGCCAACCACCTGACCATCCGCCGGGCCCTCCGATTGCCCGCACCGCCGTCCACCTTGTCTGCCCTCCCCCTTCGCTCTGCGCTCGGGTGCGGGTCGGCTAGCCAACCACGCACAACGCCTTGTTATCGCCGTGCGGCCCGTCCCGCGTCTGCGCAGGGCGGGCCTAAATCGTCTCGGCCGGGGCGAACCCTGGACCGAGCTCAGTGCTGCGACACGCCGGGCAGTCGTGGACCTGTTCGCCAAGGCCGCCGCCCCCACCGCCGAACACCGACCTGACCACGCGCCCGGCGTCGTCCCAGAAGTCGCCCTGCTTGGCGATGAACCAGGCCGCCCCGCTGTCGGCGGCGGCCTGCCGGAACTCCGGTTCGTCGTGCAGCGTGCAGATGCACACCACGGTTTCCGGCAGCTCCCTGCAGATGCGCCTGGACAGCTCGAAGCCGTTGCCGTCCGGCATGCTGACGTCTAGGATCGCGAGCCGGGGTCGGCATTGCCGGGCACGCTGGTATCCTTCCGCGACGTTCTGCGCCTCGATGACCTCGATCTGCGGATACCGCTCGCGCAGCCCTTCCGCGATGAGACCCCGCAGCAGGGTGGCGTCGTCGACGATCAGCATCCGCTGGCACGCTTGCTCGGGCATCGCTCACCGCTACTCCGGGAAAACGGGACGTCCGGCACCGCGTCACTGCGGCGGGCATCGGACTGGTCCCAGGCATACAGCCTATCGGACTGTGGGAAATGACCCATGGGGCCTTCCCCCCCAATTGGCCCCTCGCGCACAGTATTTTTCGACCGTTCAGGTAGGGTCTTGGTATTCCGCGGGCGGGGCCCCAAGTGCCGAAACCATGGACGGCACGTGGACCGAAGAGGGAGCTTTCCTGCGAGGGACCGGCCCGCGGAGCGCCCGGCAGGCACGAGCGCCGGGGCCCGCGCCAGCGTCCAACACCATCCGGAGGCTCAAGATCTTGGAAAAGCCGATGCGCATCGTCCTCGCCGAGGATCACCGGATCCTGCGCGAAGGCCTGCGGGCGATCCTCCGGGAGGAGACCGATCTGGAGCTGGTGGGGGAGGCCGCGGACGGGCGGGAGGCGATCAATCAGGTCAGGGCGCTGCAGCCCCACCTGCTGATCCTCGACCTCTCGATGCCGCGGATGGACGGGCTCTCGGCCCTGGTGGAGGTCAAGCGGGTGTCACCCGAGACGCGGGTGCTGATCATGACCGTGCACCGGACCGAGGAATACGTGTTCCGGGCGATCGAGAGCGGCGCCGACGGCTATCTGCTCAAGGACTCGAGCGCCTCGGAGCTGTTGCTCGCCGTGCGCAGCGTGCTGGCCGGTGAGCGGTACCTGTGTGCGGCGGTGGCGACCCAGGTGGTCAGCGCCTTCCTCAGCAAGAAGGGGATCCGTCAGGCGGAGGACAAGCCGCGCTCGGTCCTGGAGACGCTGTCGACCCGCGAGCGGGAGGTGTTGAAGCTGGTCGCCGAGGGCTATCGCAGCCGAGAGATCGGTGAGTTCCTGTGCATCAGCGAGAAGACGGTGGAGAAGCACAGGGCCAACCTGATGCGCAAGCTCGGCATCAACAACGCGACCGCCCTGACGGCGTTCGCGATCGAGAACGGGCTGGTCACCCGCTGAGGGGCGGGGCCGGGGGCAGCGGCCATTCAGCCCTGACGGTGGTGCCCTTGCCGGGCCCCGACACGACCGAGAAGGCCCCCCCCGAGAGCTCGGTGCGCTCGCGCATGGAGCTCATCCCGAAGCCACCGTTACCCGGATCGCCGCGCGGGGCTGCCGGATCGAAGCCGGCGCCGTCGTCCCGCACCCACAGCGTCAGCGCGCCTTCAGCCGCCTCCAGGTCCACCGTCAGACGGGAGGCGCCGCTGTGCTTGGCCACATTGTTGGTGGCCTCCTGAAGGATGCGGAAGATCGGCGTTCGCAGGGAGTCGGGCACCTCGGCCTCCTCCGCCGTGAAGCGCTGCTCCACCTCCAGGTCCGGGTGCGCCTTGGCGAACTCCCGCAGGTGCCAGGCCATGGTCGGCAGCAGACCCAGGTCGTCGAGGATGGAGGGGCGAAGCTCCGAGGAGATGCGGCGCAACTCCTCGACCAGGTCCTGGATGGTGGGGATCAGGCTGCGCAGCTGCAGGATGGCCCAGCGGCGCTCCTCCGGCCAGGGCTTGCCGAGCGCCGCCTCCACCAGGAACTTGATGCCGGTGAGCTTCTGACCCAGGCTGTCGTGCAGGTCGCGCGCGACGCGGCGCCGCTCCTCCTCCTGGATCGTCAGCAGGCGCGCCGAGAGCTGGTGGAGCTGCGCCTCCATGCGCTTGCGCTCGTCGAGGTCCTGAACATTGCCGAGGATGGCGGAGTGTCCGCGGTAGCGGATGAGCGCGTTGCGCATCGACACCCAGCGCACCTTGCCCCGGCGGGTGACCAGCCGGCACTCGTACTCATCCGCCAGCTTTGCGCCCGCGACACGCCGCAGCGCAATCTCCTCGACCCGCTCACGGTCCTCCTCGTGCACCAGTGACCAGACGTCGCCCTGCAACAGCTCCTTTTCACTGGCCTCCAGCAGCTCCTCGAACCGGGGGTTGACGAAGACCAGGCGGCCGTGCTGGAAGATGAAGACCCCGGTGGGCGAGTTCTCCACCAGGTTGCTGTACTTCGCCTCCGAGTCGCGCAGGGCCTCCTCGGTCTGCTTGCGCTCGCTGATGTCGAACGAGAGGAACAGGTAACCCTGGTTGTCGCCGGTGAGGGGCGAGCAGGACACGTGGACTGGAAAGCGGGTGCCGTCGCGCTTGGCCGCGTAGACCTCGCCGGACCATCCGTCACCCAGGCCGGCTTTGTCGCAGAGGCCGAGCCGCTGTCCGTCCTCCTGGGTGAAGGAGACCAGCTCCCGAAGGCCGCGTCCGGTGGCCTCCGACGCCTTGCTGCCGTAAAGACCCTCCGCGAAGCGGTTCCAGTAGAGGACGCGCCCGCCGCCGTCGGTCGCCACCACCGCCTGCTGCACCGCATCGAGCAGGCTCGCCCTGAACGCCGCGGCCCGCTCCGCCCCCAGCCGGTCCTCCGACTCCCGGAGCAGACGACGGTTGAACTCTTCCAGCTCGGCCGTGCGCTCGTGGACGCGCGCCTCCATCTGGTCGCGGGCGGCCTGCAGCGCCGCCTCGGATGCCTCGCGCCGGCGCAGGTTGCGGGCGCTCGGGAGCACGAACAGGAACACCAGGACGGGCAGCACGATGCCGAGGTTGAGCGCCGACTCGACCAGGGGCTCGACCGGCTGGAGCGCGGGGAACCGCTCGATCAGCCGCCAGGCACTCAGCGACTCCGCAACCAGCAGGGTCGCCGCCACGACGACGAAGGCGCCGATCGGCGTGCGGGAGATCCAGCCACCGATGATCCCGTTGTGTCTCCGGTTGTCGTCCAAGGTGTCACCTGTGCTGAGATCCTGGGGCGCTGAGCATACTGCGGTCTCCGACGGCCGGTCACGCGGCATCCGTTGTCCTCGGCCGCCGGGTGGCGGCCCATGACCCATTCGTGACAACATCTCCGGGGAATCCAGCCCCAGGACCTTCGCCCCAGCACCCATGACCCCGGCCCCCGCCATCATCGCCGGCCGCCCCATAGGGCCGGGCGAGCACGCCCGCATCGACGTCGCCCTGCCCAACCTCTACACCCAGACGCCGGTGTCCATGCCGGTCCACGTGGTTCAGGGGCGCAAGCCGGGGCCGCGGATCTTCATCACCGCCGCCCTGCACGGCGACGAGATCAACGGCGTGGAGGTGATCCGCCGCCTGCTGCGCCACACCGCCCTGCGCGGACTGCACGGCACCCTGCTGGCGGTGCCGGTGGTCAACGTCTACGGCTATATCCGCCAGTCGCGCTATCTGCCCGACCGGCGCGACCTCAACCGCAGCTTCCCCGGCTCCGACAGCGGCTCGCTCGCCGCCCGACTCGCCGCCACCCTGCTCTCGGAGGTGGTGAGCGGGTCCACCCACGGGATCGACCTGCACACCGGGGCCCTGCACCGGGAGAACCTGCCCCAGGTCCGGGCCACGTTGGACGCCTGCGACGCCATGCCGGACCTGGCCCGCGCCTTCGGCACCCCGGTGATCCTGGACGCGCCGCTGCGCCCGGGGTCACTGCGCGCGGCGGCGGCGGACCGCGGTATCCCGGTGCTGGTGTTCGAGGCCGGCGAGGCCTTGCGCTTCGATGAGTTCGCGGTGCGGGCCGGCCTGCGCGGCATCCTCGGGGTGATGCGTCACCTGGGGATGATCCGCGGTCACGCCGGTGCGCGGCCCGTGAGCCGCAGCCCGGTGGTGGCGCGATCCACACTCTGGGTGCGCTCCCAGCAGAGCGGCGTGCTCCTGTCGTCCACCCCGCTCGGGGCCCACGTGATCAAGGGCGACAGCCTGGGCGTGATCACGGACCCCTTCAGGCCGGCGGACGAGCCGGTGATCGCACCGGTGGACGGGGTGGTGATCGGGCGCACCAACCTGCCGCTGGTCACCGAGGGGGAGGCCCTCTACCACATCGCCTGCTTCGGCGAGCCGGAGGCGGCCGCCGCCCTGGTGCAGCAGTACCGCGATGCCCTGGACCCGGACGAGACCGAGGATCTGCTGATCATCTGATGTTTGCCCGCCGCAACGAGCCGGAGGGAAGTCCAGCCCTTCTCTCAGGGGGAAGGCCGGGATGGGAGTGAGCGGCCCGGTCGAGCGCCGCGACGGCGGCGAGGCTCGACACTCTCCCAGCCGCCACCCTGCCAGCATGGAGGAAAGGAAAAAACGGATTGCAGTTGAGCGAAGCGGCCCTACCCTTGCGACAACGCGGAGCGTATCCGCCCCGGCGGCACCGCCGGATCAGCCCTGGTCGCTTCGGCGCCCTTTACTATCCACCCCACCTCGCCTACCTCAAGGGTCAGCCCATGCAGCAGCTTACGACCGAAGGACAAGAGCTCGTCTCCGACCTCGCCCAGCGCCACGGTTTCAGTGCGGACGCCGTGACGCAGATGCTGATCGCCGTGCGCCACGGCAACGGAACCATGGCCCAGTTCAGCCACCCGGAATTCGGCGGCTCCGGCCAATGGATGCGGGGCGGCATGATCATGCTCGGCAACATGTTCGACAACGCGCTCAAGGGCCGGGTGGATGCGCTCTGCAACGACATCAGCATGGCCCTGGCGCGCGAGCCCGGCTTGCTGCGGGGCGGGAGCTTTCAGTCCCAGACCCAGGGGGGCGGCACTGCCCAGACCCAGACGGCGGGCACCCCCATGGGTCAGTCGAGCCTCTTCGTGCCGGACCCGGCGGCCAACTGGTGGCCCGCGGAGCTGGGGACACCCAGCGCGAGCGGGGCCCAGAACGCCATGAGGTACGCCTATTTCGCCGCCGCGCACCGCCTCGCCGTGGACGCGGGTGGCGAGGTCTGGGTCTACGACACCCAGGATCATCAGATCGGCGGCTTCTCCCAGCAGCAGGGCGGCGGCTCGTCCATCACCTTCACCAGCCAGCACGGCACCGTGAATCTGGCGACCCTGCCGGTCGTCTCTCGCGGGGGCCAGCCCGCCCGCTGATCAAGGCGCTCGACAGGACGTCGGGGCGAAAAAAAGGGGCGCCGAGGCGCCCCTTGCCGTTGCGCCGGGATGGGACCCGGCGACCCGCAGATCAGCCCTCGAGGTTGTCCAGGGCCTTCTGGAAGCGGTTGGCATGGGAGCGCTCGGCCTTGGCCAGCGTCTCGAACCAGTCCGCGATCTCGTCGAAGCCCTCGTCGCGGGCGGTCTTCGCCATACCCGGGTACATGTCGGTGTACTCGTGGGTCTCGCCGGCGATGGACGCCTTCAGGTTGTCACCGGTGGCGCCGATCGGCAGGCCGGTGGCGGGATCGCCGACGGCCTCCAGGTACTCCAGATGGCCGTGGGCATGACCGGTCTCGCCCTCGGCGGTGGAGCGGAACACGGCCGCTACATCGTTGTAGCCCTCGACGTCGGCCTTGGAGGCGAAGTACAGGTAACGGCGGTTGGCCTGCGACTCGCCGGCGAAGGCTTCCTTCAGGCTCGTTTCGGTCTTGCTGCCCTTGAGCTCCATTGCGATCTCCTCTCGGTTGGATGGGTTGCTGAACCAGCGCTGAACAAGATAGGGACCCCGGCGCCCAACACGAAATTGTTTGTTCCAATGGCGCCGATAGCCGGATTTTATCAGCTCCGGCCTGGTCACATGGAAATCCACCCGGGCTCGGGATGATCGGCGAGCCCGGGCAAGCTCGCCAGGGGCGGACCCGCTCTACCGCCGGGAGGCCCCATCCGAGCTGTGAATCAGTGCGTAACAGCCTTCATGTGGAACTGATAGAACGCTCACCCAATCCGTCGTCCGTGAAAACGGGCGCTCGAACAGCGGTCGCAGAGGTCCTTTGCAGACGTGGCGCACCCATCCAGCGAATACAAGGGGGTCTCTCCCGGCGTCGAAGGGGCATGGTCCGGGCGGCCAGGGGGCCAGGACGGGGGGACCCTGCGCCTGGTGCAACTGACGGATTCCCATCTGTTCGCCGACCCGGCCGGCAGGCTGCTCGGACTCACCACCCGGGACAGTTTCGAGGCGGTCCTGCGCCAGATGGTCTCCGCCGTGCCGGCCGCCGACGCCCTGGTCTTCACCGGCGATCTGGTGCACGACGAGAGCGCCGACGGTTACGCCTACCTGAGTGCCAAGCTGAGCACCATCGCGGCGCCCAGCTATTGCCTGCCCGGCAACCACGACAGCCGCAAGCTCCTGGAGCGGCTGCTTGGCGACGCCGCGGTCGGCTACACGGCGCGACGCCGCCTGGGCGGCTGGAACCTGTTCCTGATCGACTCCACCCGCCCGGGGCAGGAGGGCGGTCACCTGGACCCAGGGCAACTGGATAAGCTGGACGCCTGGCTGGCCGAAGACGCGGCGCCGGCCCTGGTCTTCCTGCATCAGCATCCGGTTGCGATGCGCAGTCAGTGGATCGACTCCATGGGCGTCGATAACGGCGAGGCGCTGCTCGCCCTCTGCGACCGGCGCCCGAACCTGAAGGCGATCGTCTTCGGGCACGTCCATCAGGAGTTCCGGATGGACCGGGGCGGCTGCCTGCTGCTCGGCACACCCTCCACCTGCGTCCAGTTCCTTCCCGGCAGCGACGCGTTCGCCCTCGATACCCGCACCCCTGGCTTTCGCGAGCTGCTGCTCCATCCCGACGGAGGCCTCGAGACCTGGGTGGTCCGGCTGCCGGACTATCCGGAACCCTTGAGTGTCGGCTCCCTCGGTTATTGAGCGGCTTCCAAGCCGAGGGATCGCCGGTAGTGGCATTCGACCGCATCCCCGGCAGAGGGCGGAGCCGGACTTGCCGTCCTGGCTCCTCGCCCGAGAGATTGGGGGTGGGACCTCTCAGGCGGCTCAACGCGACGGCGTGAGGTCCACCGGCACCTCGTCGCCGACATCGATCCCGTTGATCCCATGGATCAGGCGTACCGCCAGTGCCTCCACCCCGGCCTCCACCGCCTCCAGGAGCCGGTGCCCATAGGCGGGGTCCACCGACCAGGCGGGTCCCACCCGATCCGCCTCGGGGCGGTTGGCCGCGAACAGGATGACCCCGCGCAGACCCGAGCTCACCGCGGCGACCAACAGGTCCAGATGCTTGCGGGCGCGCTCGCTCACCGCATCGGGAAAGCGCAGGCAGCTCCCATCCAGCAGGGTCACGTTCTTCACCTCGACCAGGGCATCGGGACGGGCCCCGTCGGTCAGGGCGATGTCGAGGCGACCCGGCGGCAGGCCGTCGGGGGCGAAAGGGAGCTCACGGCGCAGGCCGCCATAACCCGCCAGCGGGGACACGCGTCCGGCGGCAATTGCCTCCGCCAGCACCTGATTGGGACGGGCCGTGTTGACGCCGACCCAGCCGCTGCCCATGTCCACCCGCTCCAGGGTCCAGGGGAGCTTGCGGCTGGGGCTCGCGCTGTGGCTCAACTGCACCGGCGCACCCACCGACCAGCAGGTCGCCATGGTTCCGGTGTTGGGACAATGGGCGGTGACGAGGCGCCCGTCGGCCAGCTCGATGTCGGCGAGGAAGCGCTTGTAGCGGCGCAGGATGCGCCCCTCGGTGAGCGGCGGGAGCTGCAGGACCCGTGCCTTCAGTCGACCACGAAGCCGGGAAAGGGCCGGTACTCCTGGGGCTCGCAGGCGACCCCGGTGACATCGGCGTGGGGCGGGCCGGTGCGCAGCCACTCACGCAGCCGATCCACAGCGGCGGGCTCGCCGCAGGCCATCACCTCAACCCGCCCGTCCGGGAGGTTCCGGGCGAAGCCGGTCAGGCCGAGCCTAACCGCCTGCTCGCGGGCCGAGGCACGGAAGAAGACCCCCTGGACCCGTCCTCCCACCAGACAGCGGAAGCAGACACGGTGATCGATCGCTTGCTCATCCATCCGTCAACTCCCCCCGCGGTGCGTCCGCGACCCGGTGTAGCCGCTCATTTCGTGCCGGACGTGTCCTGGCGCTCGCGCTTGTATTTGGGAAACGGCAGGTCCTTGTAGCGCTCGTCCACCACGTATTCGCCCAGCCACATGAACTCCTGCGCGTCGCGGGTGGCGCCCGTGTAGCGGGCCACCAGCTGGCCGTCGAGGTCGAAGAAGGCGAACACCGGGGTGGCACGGACCCGGTACTCCTTGAGCGCGAAATCCTTCTGCGGCATCGGATTGCCCGCAAAGTCCGTGACCTCCACGTCGCCCTCGATGTCGACCGGGAAGACCAGGAAGTTCTTGTCGTAGTAGTCCTGGACCTCGGGCTGATTGAGCACCGTGGTCTTCATGCGGTGGCAGAAGGGGCACTCGTCCATCTCGAACATCAGCAGCACCCCCTTCTTGCCCTCTTCCCTGGCCTTTGCCAGCTCCTCCGAGAAGTCGCCGAAGGTCTGATCGAAGAAGTACTGGCCCGGGTCGCGGGGCTCGGCGAGCAAGGACGCGACGTAGCAGAGCAGACCCGCCAGGAGCGACACGCGCAGCGGGCGGGCGCCGGGGAGGAAGGCGCTGGTCATGGGAACCTCCGGTGGTGAGTCGGCAGCGGGCCGGCCAGATTGCGGATTCTCGGTGCATCGACCTCAGGTTTCAACGCGGGAGTCTCGATCGCACCCTTAGGCCGAGGCGCTGCGCGAGGCGGCCGGGCTGGTAGACTACGGCCCCCATCGTGGCCCCTCATGAGGAGACCCCCTTGAGCCTGACCATCTTTCACAACCCGCGGTGCAGCAAGTCGCGGGAGGCACTTCGGCTGATCGAGGAGCGGGGGCTCACCCCGGAGATCGTGCGCTACCTGGACGAGCCACCGGACGCGGCGACCCTGGATGGGCTGCTGCGCCTGCTGGGACTCGAGCCCCGCGATCTGATGCGCAGGAAAGAGCCCGAATACGCGGACCTGGGACTGGCCGACCCGGGCCTCTCCCGGGATGCGCTGATCGCCGCCATGGTCGCGCACCCGCGCCTCATCGAGCGGCCCATCGTCATCAAGGACGGCAAGGCGGTGTTGGGGCGCCCGCCCGAGCGCATCCTGGAGATCCTGTGATGACGAGAAGGACGACAAGGGCGCACCGGTGATGAGCGACATCCTGGTCCTCTATTACAGCCGCTACGGGGCGACCGCTGAGATGGCGCGACAGGTCGCGCGCGGCGTCGAATCCGTTGCGAGAATCCAGGCGCGGCTGCGCACCGTACCCCCGGTCTCCACCCTCTGCGAGGCGGTCGAGGACAGCATACCGCCGAGCGGCGCCCCCTATGCGACGCTGGATGATCTGCGCGACTGCGCCGGCCTGGCGCTCGGCAGCCCCACCCGGTTCGGCAACATGGCGGCGCCGCTCAAGTATTTCCTCGACGGCACCAGCGCCCTGTGGCTGGCGGGCACCCTCGCGGGCAAGCCCGCCGGCGTCTTCACCTCCACCTCCAGCCTGCACGGCGGTCAGGAGACGACCCTGCTCAGCATGATGATCCCCCTGCTGCACCACGGCATGCTGGTGCTGGGACTCCCCTACAGCGAGCCGGACCTGCTGCAAACCCGCAGCGGCGGCACGCCCTATGGCCCCTCCCATCTGGCCGGCACGAACAGCGACCTGCCCCTGAGCGAGGAGGAGCGACGACTGTGCCAGGCCCTGGGACGGCGCCTCGCCCAGACCGCCGCCGCCCTGGCCCGGCACCGCAGCTGAGCGCCGCGGCGCCCGGCCCAGCCCGTGCCCATCCCCCCGCGGCAACTGCACCTGCCCGTGGAGCTGACCCGCGAGCAGACGCTTGCGGAGTTTCTACCGGGCCCCAATGAGGAGACGGTGGCGGCACTGGCGGCCACCGCCGCCGGCCGCGGGGAGTCTTTCCTGTTTCTGTGGGGGCTGCCGGGCACCGGCAAGACCCACCTGCTCCAGGGCGCCTGTCTCGCCGCTCGCGCGGCCGGCCGGCGCGCCCTCTATGTCCCGCTCGGCGACACCGGTGTGACGCCGGCCCTGCTCGATGACCTGGAGCGGCTGGACCTGGTCGCGGTCGATGACCTGGACCGGATCGCCGGCGAGGCGCACTGGGAGCGGGCGCTCTTCGACCTGTTCAATCGGCTGCGCGAGCAGGGCCGTTGCCTGGTGACCGCCGCCGCTGGCGCCCCCGACACCCTGGCCCTGGGGCTTCCCGACCTGCGCTCCCGACTGCACTGGGGCCCCCGCTACCGGCTGCTGCCCCTGAGCGAGCGGGAATGCGAGACCCTGGTGCTCGACACGGCACGTCGCCGGGGCCTCTCGCTCGGCCCCGAGGTGGTGCGCTACATCATGACCTACCACGCCCGAGACCCCGCCTCCCTGCTGGACCTCGTGGCGCGGGTGGATACGGCCAGCCTGCGCGCGCAGCGCCACCCCACCATCCCCTTGGTCAGGCAGGTGATGCGCGGCGAGGCGTGAGGGCACGGTCCCCGACGGGCCGCGGTGGCTCCGGCTGGTACAGCCCCGGGGTCCGACGATCGGCAAGACCACAGAACCTCGAGAAATCGCGGGGCAGCCGTGGTGCTACACTTCGCAGCCAGAGCAAAATCGGTACTCCCGCCAGTCAGGGCAATCAGCTCATTTATGAAAGCCATCTACTGTCTCTTTCTGCTCCTCGGGGCACCGCTGGTCATCGCCCAAGACACCATGCCGCCCATGGAGATGGACAACCCGGCGTACCTGGGCTCAAAGAGCGCCTGCCTCGCCGGATGCGAGGGCGTTTACAACGACTGCAGGACGGAGTGCGAGAACAGCCGTGCCCGCGCGCATGAACCGCACGACGAGGGGCCGGACCTGCCGACGGCCGAGTGTCTCGACAACTGCAACGCCGAGCTGACGCTCTGCAACGAGGACTGCTGACACACAAGGCGGCAAACCGGCTGGACCGCCCCTTGGGCCATGACGTCCATCACCCTGAGTACAACCATGCTTGAAACAATGACCACCCGGCGTCTCCGCCAGGCGTCCGGACCCCTGTTGTTGGCCTCCCTGCTGGCCTTGAGCGGCTGCGGGACCCCCGACGGGTTCGCTCGGGACGCGCTGATCGAGAACCCGGGGGCGGATGCGTTCCTGACCCGCATCGGCCAGGTCTGCGGGAAAGAGACGGTGGGCAATCAACGACTGAACTGGATGCTCAGCGGCGACAACGACGACACCACCTTTGTGGATACGACCACGAAGCTCTACTTCGGGACCTTCACCCGGGCGCAGTACAGCGACGCCATCAATGCCTTCTATCCAACCGGAACCAATCAGCCGGCGCTGACCTGTATCTTCGGGCTGCTGCCCGAGAAAACTGGCTGAGCGGACGCGGCGGACGCCCCATAGAGGGACAGCCGAACTGCGGTCGCGCCGCCTCTCACCGGCCTTGTCCTGACGCCCCATTCAATCCATTAAGAGGTGAGAATTGATTCCCAGAGGCTCGAAATCCCGCTCCTTGGCGGCGCTCCTGTTGACCCTCGGGCTGGCCGCCTGCGGAGACCAGGTGGTCGTCGAGGGGATCGATCTGCAGACCGACAAACCGGTCAGCGGCGATGTCGCCGAGGTGCAGGACCTGGGCGACGGAACCAGCAATGAGGGAGGCGCTCCGGACATGGAGGCCGACCTCTATGAGGCCGCCATAACGGACGAGAAAAATCTCGGGCCCAACGCCCCCGGGTACATTCCCTGAGTCCCCACCCGGCGAGCGATAAGGGGCCGCCCGATTTGCGACCCCGGCCCTTCCCGAATGCCCGGATGGGAGGCCTGGACATGGGTCTGGACGGCTGCTAAATCCCAGAGGCCCGCCCCACGACGCGTCCTGGGGTGGGCAAGACCCGCGACCCATGGGCATCCCAGCGGAGCCACACGACATGAAGACCCCCCTCTGTGCCCTGTTCTCGGCAACGGCCCTCTGCCTGGGCGGCGCCTGGGCGGCCGACAACGGCGCTGGACCACACGCCGAGGGCCAGTTCGATGCGGCCACAGGTGTCTATTCGGTGGTCGCCGGAGACGACCTGGGCCCCATCGCCGCCCGCTTCGGACTGACCCTGGAGCAGATCGAGCAGCAAAACGCCCTGTCATCCGACCAGATCCAAGTGGGCCAGACCCTGGTGGTCGCCCCGCCGAGCGACTCCGCCCAGCCGGCCGCGGCCCCCGCGCCCGAGCTGCCGCCCGATCCCTGGCCGCGCCGGGTCCAGGTCGCAGGTCATTCACTCCTGGTCTATCAGCCCCAGATCGAGAGCTGGACCGACAATCGACTGGCGATGCGCATGGCCGTGGCTGTTGAGCCCAAGGCGAAGGGCGAGGAGTCCTTCGGAGTGGTCGAGGCCCAGGCGCTCACCCAGGTGGATCGGGTCCAGCGGATGGTGGTGCTCGACGCGCTCAAGATCACCAAGGCCGATTTCCCGACCCTGCCCAAGCTCGCCAGCGCACTGGCCAGCGGTGTGGATGCAGCGCTTGCGAGCCAGGTCCGGATCATCCCGCTGGACCGGCTCGAGGCCGCCCTCGGGGCCGTCCAGAAGGACCCGGGAGGGACCCTGGCGGTGCAGAACCCGGTCCCCCAGGTGATCGTGAGCGAGCAGCCGGCGATCCTGGTGCCGATCCAGGGGAATCCGGTCCTCAAGCCGGTTCCGAATACCGCCCTGGAGCGGGTCATCAACACCCGTGCCGTGATCCTGACCAGCGGGGCGGGCCAGCCCTATTACCTGCATCTGCTGGATGGCTGGGTGACGGCGCCGACCCTGGCCGGCCCCTGGGTCCGCGCCGACGACACACCTGCCGGGATGGATGACCTGGCCAGCGAGCTGGCCGCCCAGGGTACCGCGAGCCTGCTCAACGGCAACCCCAGCACCCCGACCCTGGACCTGCTCGCCGCCGGCGTACCGATCGTCTACGTGACTGAGAAACCGAGCGAGCTGATCGTCTTCCGCGGCCAGCCCGATCTGGTGCCCATCGGCGACACCGGGCTCTTGTGGGCGAGAAACACCAGCGCCGACGTGATCGTGGACACCGGTGACAACAACTTCTACGTTCTGATGGCCGGACGCTGGTATCGCGCCCCGAGCCTGCAGGGCCCCTGGGCCTTTGTGGCGAGCAATGACCTCCCGGCGAGCTTCAAGCGAATACCGCCGGACTCGCCGGCGGGTGTGGTACTGGCGGCGGTGGCGGGGACGCCCCAGGCGCGCGAGGCGGTGATCGCCAACCAGATCCCCCAGACCGCGACCGTGGCGCTCCACGGAGGCCCGACCTTCAAGCCCGTGTTCGACGGACCAGCCACGGTGGGTCTGCTCAAGGACACCCAGCTCGAATACGTGGTCAATTCGGAGACGCCCATCATCCGGGTCGACGGGAAGACCTTCTATGCGCTGGAGGCCGGCGTCTGGTTCCAGTCGCCCTCGCTGGACGGGCCCTGGGTGGTCGCGACCTCGGTGCCCGACGCCATCTACGCCGTCCCCCCGAGCTCACCGCTGCATTACGTGACCTATGTGAAGGTCTACGGCAGCACCCCGGAGGTGGTCTACGAGGGCTATACGCCGGGGTATCTGGGCACCGTGACCGCCACCGATGGAGTCGTGGTCTATGGTACCGGCTATGACTACCAGCCATGGATCGGCGACGCCTGGTATGCGGCCCCCGAGACCTTCGGGCTCGCCGCCCAGCCGGTCTACAACCCCGCCCTGGGCTATGCCTATGGCTTCGGACTCGGGCTCGCCACCGCGGCGGTCGCGGATTCGTACTGGGGCGGCGCCTATTACCGACCCTACTATGCCGGCTACGGCTGCTGCGCCGCGACCGGCGCCAATGTCTACCGCCACTGGGGCGACACCGTTGCCGCAGGCACCCGAGCCTGGTACGACAGGGCCGACGGCACCCTGGGCACCGCGGCCCGCGGCGACTATGACAACCTGGGCACCGGGACCACCGGCCGCTATGCCGCTGGCCGCAGTTATAACCCCTACACCGGGGTGGCACAGCGCGGCTATGGGCGCACCTTCAACACCGCCCGAGGCGTCGATGGGGGCGTGGAGCGCGGGGAGCGCTACAACCCCGCAACCGGGGTCCGGTCCTATGGCTCGCTGATGAGCGCCAGCGGACCCGCCGGGGGCTCCGTCTCCCGGGAGAGCGCCAGGGCACAGGGACCCTGGGGCGGCTCGGCCGCGGCACATCAGACGACCGTCGACAACCCCCGCACCGGCGAGAGCCATACCCTGGATACGGCGCGGGTCGGTAACAATCTGTTCGCCGGTGCGGACGGAAACGTCTACCGCAATACCGGCGACGGCTGGCAGCGGCACGACGCCGGCGGCTGGCAGGACTTCGGCGGAGACCGCGGCTGGGCCGATCGGGAGCAGCAGGCGCGCGGCCTGGGGGACGACCGGTTGAGCGGCGGCTTCTTCGGCGGCGGGGGCCTCGGCGACCGCTTCGGCGGAGGCGGCTTGGGCGGAGGCTTTGGCGACCGCTTCGGCGGAGGTGGGGGTTTCGGTGGAGGCTTCGGCGGCGGGTTCGGCGGACGCTTCGGCGGCCGGCGATGAAGGACCCGTCGACCTCAAGCAGCGCCTCCCGGCCATCCGCATCTAGAAGGTCTGGATGCAGACGCCCGGATGCTCTCCCAAAGCCGCGCCCGGGCCTAAGCTCCCGGGGCTAGTCGCTCCTCCACCTCGATGGCGCGCACCCTCGGCTTGAGCCGCCTCAGTCGCTCGGGTAGCCGGTCGCGTGCGGCCGCCCGCCACCAGCGCAGGGTCCGCGCACCGGCGGGGATGGCCTCGACCTCCTGAATGCCGCTGCCAGCCGTCTCGGGTGGAAAGCGGCGCACCAGCCACAGGGCCGCGACCAGCATCAGTGCCCCCAGGCCCATCAGGACCAGCCAGCCCGGCACCGGCGCGGACCCAGGGCCTCGATCAGCAGGGCGCGCCCCCGAGGCGCGCTGTCGAGCAGAGCGTGGAAGCCGGCCCCGACCAGCCCCGCGAGGATGCCGACCAGGGCGGCGGACAGGAAGGAGCGCCAGCTGGCCTTGATCGGAACGCCCCCCTCGCTCAACCCCAGCCCTCTAGGGCCGATCCCGATCCGACCGCCTGGGTGTCGATCCGGATGGCGGGAACCGGACCATCAGCCGGACGCCTGATCCGGGCCGGTCGGCTGGTAGACGCCGGGGATACCGTCCGCCAGCACCGCCACGTGGATGATGTAGACGCTGATCGGGACGCCGAGGAGGAGGCCCCAGACCCCGAACAGGTGCTCGCCGACGATCAGCACCGCCATGACCAGGACCGGGTGTAGATGCAGGATGTGACCGACGATCCGGGGCGAAAGCACCATGGACTCGATGGCGTGGATGGCGCCGATGCCGAGCACCGCATAGAGGCGGCGGCCATGAGCACCCGGCCCTGGAGGACGAATTGGGGCCCGATGACATAGACGATCGCCCACAGGATGGCGGCGATGGCGAAGAAGGCGCCCAGGGTGAGCCAGCGCTCCAGACCGGCCCGGTCCCCGCTCGGGCGCAGGCGCCGGGCCAGGAAGACCACGATGGATCGGATCAGATAGGACAGGATGTAAGGTCAGGAAGGCGATGACGAAGACATCGCGCAGACCATAGATCACCAGCAGCAGGAGCGTCCAGATGGCCAGGCTGTCCCACGCCAGCGGGCGGGTGCTGCGCTCGACTGGTTGCGACAAGGTGTCAGGCTCCGGTTGAGTGACAAAGCACGGCCGCCACGCGCATCGCCCGCCGCGTCGGTCGCGGGCCAGATGCCCAGAGCCCGCCGACCGAGCCGCATCGCAACGCCGGCCGCCCGGGCGCAGACGCTAGGCGACGGAACCGAGCTTTCGCTTGAAGACGATCCAGACGGCGACGGCCGCGATCGGGATGACCAGCATGAAGACCGAGAGCTGGTCCAGATAGCCCAGGGCCACGGCGATCACCGCCAGTACCAGACCCAGGAGCATGAATGTCCAGTCGAAATGGACGCCGCCCAGAAAGCACGACAAGGCGAGCAACAGGAGTGAGAAATCCGAGGCGGGTCCGCGATCGGTGATGTCGGAGGCCTCGAACATCAACACGATATTGATCGCCACCAGGGTACCCAGCCAGTGGAGGACCTGGGCCCGGATCATGGGCCACACCGGTCCCCCGGAACGCTTGGCCCGCAGCCATGCGCGGAGCACGCTGATGACGGCATAGACGACGACCAGAAAGATCCAGTAACGCCAGCCGCCGGTCTGCTTGATCTCGGTGACGCCCACGCCGCCGATGGCCAAAGCCAACATCCCAACGAAGAGCCAGAAGTCGAGGCGCTTGCCGGCCCGGTCGCCGCCTGGGACCCCGAGAGCCCCGCCTGTGATTGGTGTCTCGCTCATGGATCACCCCACTTTGAGTCGCATCTTGTGCATTGCTGATGACAGCCGGAACCGATTCGGGAGCCCGACTGGCCGGTCGATTGTATGGTTGATAACGCCTTTCCTGCCAAACGCGACACCGGCCGGCGGTCGCGTTTCTCGGCGCGGAACCCGCGCGCTACTTGCGCATGTACCCCTGATTGAACTGCCCGCATGGCTAAGGCTGCGAGGGCGGCAGCGCCGCGCGCCTGCCCTCGAGCTCCGCCAGGCGCGCCCGCGCCACATCGATGCGGTTCTGGTACCGCGTGGCCACCTCGCGGATCTTCTCGTCCATGCTGTTCTGCCACGCGTTTTGATCGAGACCCTCGGAACCCGCGAAGTCCTGCTGATCCAGCTCCGCGATGCGCATGTCCCGTTCGTTTTCCAGGTCACTGAGCTGCCGTTGCGCGTTGAGGATCTCGGTATTCAACAACTCGGCCTCAGCAACCCGATCAACCTGAGCCTCCTCGTTTCGAGCAGCGGCTCCCTCGCGGGCCGAATCCGTGCGATCGTACTCCACCTCCACCCGCTCTTCGCGCGTGCCGCAGGGCTGATCGGAAAAGGTCACGACCCCGTTTTTGTTGCACTCGTAGAGTACGACCCGCGCCTCGTCGGCCGATGGGGAAGCGGCGCTCAGTGCCAGGAGCGCGCCAAGCCAGAATGGCACGCTGCCTCCGGTCGGATGATGAGTCGTCATTCGTGGTCTCCTTCAGGTATCTGCACGATGGGCCAAGGAACCGTTTTGCCGTGAAGCGGGCAACGGTCCGCCAATGACAGGTGGGCGGCACCTTGAGCCGCCGCTGGCAGGGCGTCCAGCGATCTTTCGACCGCATGGCCACTGGTGTCGCTTTGCTGGCGTCGGTACTCCCGGTCCGCGAGTATTGGGATCCGTCCGCTCGCCCGCTTGTCATTGTGCGACATCCGGCCAGGAGCGACGGCCGCTACAGCCCGTTCGAGCCGGCTACAAGGTCCTGCGAGGGCTCCGGGTCCGTGACGCGCGACGGCGAGCGCGCCCGGACAACGCGGATGCCAGGGCGCCCGCGGCGAACCGGTTATGAGGCCGCGATCCCTGAGCGGGCGGCCTTCCGAGCGGCCAGGGCGATGAAGAGGTAGGTCCAGCCGTTGACCAGCAGCTCGATGGCGACGAAGAGGCCGATGACCCAGAGTCCGGACGAGGGCCACTGGGCGAGGATCATGCCGCCCAGCAGGATGGAGACGGCACCCGAGAAGAGTCCCCAGTACCAGCCGTCCACCGCGTCCTTGAGCTGAAAGGCCATGATGATCCGGATCAGGCCGACCGCGATCAGGATGGCGGCCAGCACCAGGGTCAGCACCTTGGAGGCGCGCACCGGGTCGGCGATGATGTCGATGCCGGCGACCACATAGAGCAGGCCGATCAGCACGTGCCAGAGCACCGACTTCCAGCCCCTGGCGGCGAATGACTGGACGAGCTGAAAGACCCCCAGCACCAGGATCAGCACGCCGAAGAAGAGGACGCTCGCCAGGGTCAGCGCGAAGGTCATGTAGAGCCCCAGCAGGCCGAGCAGGATGGAGGCGATGCCCAGGGCCAGCAGCCAGCCCCAGTACTTCTTCACCTCGCCGAAGGCGGCTTCCTGCAGGGTCGCAAGGGTGGATTCTCTCGTGGCGGACATGCTCATCTCCTTCAAGGTTGGTGGGGCCGCATCGTCGCAGATGGCGGGCGCCCGAGATCCTTCATTGGCTCCCGGCGCGCGGCTTAATGATAGCCGCAGCTCGCCTTTGATCGGGCAGAGGGTCTGTGTGCGGGAGCTCCAGCGTGACGCAGAGGCCCGGTCGCGCGTCATCCAGGGTCAGGCTCGCCCGGTGCAGGCGCGCCGCGGCGGCCACCAGACTGAGACCGAGACCGCTGCCCTCGGTGCTGCGCGCGGCATCCAGCCGCACGAAGCGCTCCAGCACCCGCTCGCGCTGATCGACTGGGATGCCAGGACCTTGATCGATCACCCTCAGGCGCACCCTCCCGGGGGCTCGGCGGACCTGCAGGCGCACGTCGCTCCCCACCGGGGCAAACTTGACGGCGTTATCGAGCAGGTTGCTCAGCGCCTGGGCCAACAGGCCGCGGTTGCCCGTGACCTCAAGCCCGGGCTCCAGATCGAGGATCAGGCCCTTGCCCTGCTCCTCGGCGATGTCCTGGTACAGCTCCCCCAGCTCGGCCGCGAGGTCTGAAAGATCGACCCGGCCCCAGTCACCGCGCAGGCTCCCGGCCTCGGCCTGGGCGATCTGGAGCAGGCTGTTGAAGGTCCGGATGATGCCTTGCAGGTCGTCGCTGGCGCGCTCGATCGCCTCCCGGTATTCATCGGCGGTGCGCGCCTCCAGCAGGGTCACGTCCATGCGGTTGCGCAACCGCGACAGGGGACCGCGCAGGTCGTGGGCGACATTATCGGTGACCTGGCGCAGACCGGTCAGGAGTTGCTCGATGCGCTCCAGCATGGCGTTGAGGTGGCCGGCCAGTTGGTCGAGCTCGTCGTCGCGCCCACTCAAGGGGATGCGACGGGACAGGCGCCCGGCACCGACCGCGCGGGCGGCGGCGCTGAGGGTATCGATGCGACGCAGCAGATTGCGCCCCTGGAGCAGGCCCAGGGCGAGCGCCAGGGCAACCGATACCGCCAGGATCGCGGCCATGGCCTCCTGGGTGAAGTCGATCAGGGCATCGGCCTGGTGGACGCCGTGCGCGATCAGCAGCCGGGCGCCGTCCGGCAATCGTGTGGCCAGCGCCGGCCAGTAGGCATCCTGGTCTTCACCCCGCCCCGCCACAAGCGCATCCTCCACCGAGACGTTACGCACCCGGTCGTCGGCCGGCAGGTCGGCGGGCCAGGCATTGACGTCACCGGCGAGGGGCGTGCCATCCGAGTCGGTGAGTAGGATGTGCAGCCGGTCCCTGCCGCCGTGGCCAAGCTCGGCCTCGATACGGGAGCGCAGCTGCGACCGCCCCTGGGCGCTGTCTGTTCGGACCAGGTCCTGCATCTGCCGCTCCAGACCCGCGCGCACCTGAGCATCCACGAACCGGCCCGTGCTCCAATAGAGCACCCCCAGCCCGAGGGCGATCAGCACCGCATAGATCAGGGCGTAGCCCAATGCGAGGCGCACGGCGCTGGTGCGCAGCAGTCGCGGGAAGCTCTGATCGCGCCTGTCTTTCGTGCGACCCATGACTGCCCTTCCTGCTTCAGGCATCGGAGCGCCCTAAGGCCGGACGCATGGAACATCCCGGCCCTTGGGGCGCGGGCAGGGTGAGTCTCTGGCAGGGGTGACCAGCATCGCTTAAGGGTGGTCGTCGAGCTTGTAGCCGGCCCCTCGAACGGTGTGCAGCAGCGGGGTGTCGAACCCGCGGTCGATCTTGGCGCGCAAGCGGCTGATCTGGGTGTCGATGACGTTGGTCTGGGGATCGAAGTGGAAGTCCCAGACCTGCTCCAGGAACATGGTCCGGGTAATCACCTGGCCGGGGTGGCGCATCAGGAACTCGAGCATCCGCATCTCCCGGGGCTGAAGCCGGATGAGCCGCCCGGCGCGGGTCACCCGACGGGAGATGAGGTCCATCTCCAGGTCCGCGACCCGTAACCGGGTCGTCGGCTCGGCACTGGGGCGCAGCCGCCGCCCGAGCGCGTCCAAGCGGGCCAGCAGCTCGGTGAAGGCATAGGGCTTGACCAGGTAGTCATCCCCCCCGGATTGCAGCCCCTGCACCCGGTCGTCCACCTCGCCCAGCGCGCTCAACACCAGCACCGGCGTGTCGCGCCCGTCCGCGCGCAGCATGCGTACAACCGCCAGCCCGTCGCGGCCCGGCAACATGCGATCCAGGACCAGCACATCGTAATCGCCGGTCAGTGCCAGGTGCAGCCCGTCCTCACCGTCGGCCGCATGGTCCACCACATGGCCGCTCTCGCCGAGCCCCTTCACCAGGTAGGCGGCGGCCTCGCGGTCGTCCTCGATCAACAGAATGCGCATAGCGTCATCATACGATACCGAAACGGCGGCACCGGCCGCAGGCAGTTCCTCGCCGGGGAAGCGCTGCTGCTCGCGAAGGAGATACGTGCGGAAACTGGCATCTGGCGCGCAGCGATCGAGCTCATCCGAACGACCGGCGTGATCCCGAAGGCCTCCAGCGGCGCCACCCGATGACGCCGGCGATGAGCAGCGGGATCCCAATGGCGACCGGCAGGATACGCGCGGACTCGACCACCGGCTTGCGCGTCACATGGAACTGCACCACCGGACTCGTGTAGACCTCCTGACCGCCCCGGTCGGTGGCGCTGATCACCACCCGGTAGTCCCCGTCCTGGATCAGCCGCATGGGCCACTCGGTCTCGAGCCGTGCGCCGGGGGCAAGCCGCGCGCCGGTGACCGCCTTGTGGGCGCTCCAGTCCTCGAGGTCCACCGGCTGCTCGCGGCCAAGGTCCACCTCGACGAGGCTGATCCAGGCGACCAGACCCTCCAGCGGGCTCTCGCCGCCATTGGCGATCACGCTGTGGAAGCGCAACCGGTCACCCATAGTGGGATCCCCCGGGTTGGCCTGATCCGCGGCCAATGTGATCACCAGGGGCGAGGCGCAAGCGCCGGCGATGCCCGCCAGCCCCAGCAGGGCCGCGGCGATACGGGTGCGGATCGGGTTCATGCACAGCTCCAGGACCTAACGAAAGGCGGGATGGCGGGCCGCGGCGCGGGCGGCGAGGAAGGTCAGGACCAGCCACAGCACCACCAGCACCAGTCGCGGCAACTGGGCGCCGAAGGGATCGCTGTCGACGATCACGGCATCGTAGGTGTTGAGCGCGCCCGCGAAGGGGTTGACGGCGTCCAGCGCACGGCCGATCACGCTGTTGCGCAGGCCGGGCCCGATCAGCAGGGGGCTGGCGCAGAACAGCAGCACGATGAGGCCGCTGAGCAAGGCGCTGAGCACGCTGCCGGTGCGCGCCGACAGGGCCATGGCCAGATAGCCAAAACCCAGCACCAGCGGCGTCCCGAACAGGGCCAGATAGACCATGGACTGGACCAGGTTCTGCCCGCCGGCACCCACCGCCCAGAGATAGGGCAGGGCCAGCAGATACATCACCCCCCAAGCGCTGGCGAGGCCGAGGGCCTTTCCCATGAGCAACTCGTCGGGTGTTACGGGGGCCACGAGCATGGGGACCAGGGTGCCGCGCTCACGCTCCCCGGCGAAGGCGTCGGCCCCGAGGATGACGGCGAGCACGGCACCTGCCGCCGTCACAGTACCCGCCATCATGGTGACCACCTGGGCGTTGTCGAGCAGGCTCAGCTCGGTGTTGCTGACAAGCAGGAGGGCGAAGGCGGACAGTACGGCCGCATAGGCGAGCAGCCAGGCGAGCCCTCGCTGGTTCTGCAGCAGGGAGGCGCGCTCCTTCCACGCGATCAGGGAGGTGGCGCTCATGCCGCGTCCGCCTGACAGAGCGCGTCCGTCTCCCGGGTCATACGCAGATAGAGTGCCTCCAATCCGCCAACAAGGGCCTGTATCTCGGTGAACCGCCACCCGCCGGCGAGCAGGGCCTCCCACAGGTCGGGCAGCGGTGTCCGGCAGCCCGCGCTGATCGTCAAATGCCACCAGTCCCCCTCGCGAGGGCCGAGGATGATGCCCTCCGGGAGGGTCCCGCTCTCGGGCACGGAGCTCAAGCGCAGCCGGAAGCCTTGCCCAACCCCCTCGGCTGCCACCAGGTCGCTGAGCTTACCCTCGAGCACGCTGTACCCCTGGTGGAGTATGCCGATGCGCTCGCACAGCCGGTCCACGTCGTCGAGCAGATGGGTGCAGAGCAGGACGGCGGTCCCCTGGCCGCGCGCGAGCCCGAGCAGCAGGTCGTGGATCTCCCGCCGGCCGCGCGGGTCCAGGCCGTTGGTGGGCTCGTCCAGGATCAGCAGCTCCGGGGCCTGGACCAGCGCGCGGGCCAGGGCCAGGCGTTGGCGCATGCCGCGGGAGAATTGCCCGATCGGGATTTGCATCGCCTCGCCCAGACCGACCTGCTGCAGCAGGTCACCAACCGGCCCCCCTGCCTCGCCGAACAGCCCGGCGTACCAATCGAGGTAGGCGGGCGCACTCATCCAGTCGTAGAACCCGGCCTGCTCGGGCAGCACCCCGATGCGTCGCCGCATCGAGGCAGGGCCATCGTGGGCGGCCTCGCCGAACAGCCTCAGATTGCCCGCGTCGGCCCGATACAGGCCGAGCAGCACGGCAATGGTGGAGCTCTTTCCCGCGCCGTTCGGACCCAGTAGACCGTAGATCTGACCCGGCTCCAGGTGCAGGCTGACGTCGTGCAGTATGGGGCGGCCGGAGAGGCTCAGCTGGAGGTGATTCGCGTCGATGGACATGACGGGTCTCGCTCATCAATGGTCTGGCCGGCGCCGCACGGCGGCTGCCGGCCGGTGGGGCTCAGTCCTCGTGGCCGTTGCCATCGTCCCTGTCAGAGTCCTCCCAGAACTTCCATTTGCTGTGTTCTTTACCCTCGCCACCGCCCCTTCGCTCGTCTTGGATGTCATCCTGATCGTCATCCTCATGTCCCGTCCTCGTGGCGAGCACCTGTCCGTCGCCGGCGTCGATCAAGAGCTTGACCTCCGTTTTGTCGGCGGCGACCAGCTCCACTTTCCAGACCAGATAGCCGTCGCGTGTATCCAATTTGGTCTCGACGACGGTACCGGGATGCGCCTGCTCGGCAATGGTCGCGGCCTCGATCGACCCGATCTTGGCCGCGGCGGCAAGGGTGGCCTCATCGTCGCCGGTCAGCCTGATCGATCCGCGCCTTGTTTCGGCCGGGGCCTGGCCTTCCGAGCGACCGCCGCCACCCCCGTTCTCCATGACGACCCTCGTCGTGGCTTGGCCGGCGTTTTCTGCCCCCTGAGTCTCGGCAAGCGTCAGCGACGCGCCGCTCAGCAGATAGGTGGCGGAAACGAGCAGGAGGGTCTTGGATAGGGTGTTCATCATCTCTCCGGTGAATCAAGACTTGGTTGGGCGCCGTTCTTGACGCTGAAACCAGGCTAAGGTGGGACGCTTGGCCGCGGTCATTCCGAAACATTGCAGGCTCGCAAGCGGGTCCGCTGGTGTCTCCGGGGGATCCGGCCCTGGTAGTGATGCGCTGAGTCGATGGGCGAGGATCGGCATTGTGGTCTCCGTGGCCGGATTGAGGTCGTCGCGTCACGCTCAGCCCGCCTCGTCCAGTTCCAGCCCGTCCAGTCCCAGCGGCTCCTGCACCATCGCTTGCCCCTTCGGCCGTGGCGCATCGATGCGACTGAAGCTCAGGTAGAGCACCAGGACGAAGATCGCGGAGAGGAACAGCGCGCTGGTCCCCAGGGTGCCGAACCCGAGTCCGCCGTCACCGACCGGCTGGGACAGGAGGTCCCCGAAGGACGCGCCCAGGGGACGGGTAAGGATGTAGGCGAGCCAGAAGGCGACCACGGCGTCTATCTTCAGGACGAAATAGGCAACGGTGACGGCAGCGATGGCCGCCCCGAATCCGATAGCGGACCAGCCGTAGCCGATCGCGAGCGACTCCGCCGCCAGGTCGCCGGCCGCGGTGCCCAGCGCAAAGGTAAAGAGGATCGCCAGCCAGTAGAAGAGCTCTCGCCTGGTGGTGTAGATGCTGTGGATGGAGAGCGAGCGTTCGCTCCAATACCAGAGTGCGAAGGTCACCAGCAGCGCGATGCTGAACGCGATCGTGGTGGTCTCGAGCGGCACCCCGAGGTTGTCGGTGAGGTTGTCGGTGATCAGTGTGCCGACGATGCTGATCATGACGACGGTGACCCAGTAGAGCCAGGGAACATAGGACCTGGTCCTCACCTGGGCGACCAGGGTGGCCGCCAACAGCGCGCCCATGATCACCGAGGTGACGCTGAGACCGAAGTGCAGGTCGAAAATCAGAAAATCGGCAGCGGTCTCCCCCACGGTGGTGGCCAGGATCTTGATGATCCAGAAGTAGATGGTGATGACGACCGGGACCTTGATCAGGAGGTCGGTCCGGTCGGTGTCTGTGATGGTGCTCAAGATCGATTCCTCGTCGCTTGATTGTTCAACGCTGGCGTGTCCCCACGACACGGCACGGGAGCGACATTAGTCCCGGCGACCTACTCGACGGCTTTCCCGAACCTTGCCGTTTGGAAAGCTGCGCAGGTCCAGCCGGCCCGGATCACCGGGAGCTACGTCGACCGGCCGAGATTGGGATTGATCCAGCGCGTCTCGGGGGCCACTGGGTTTAGTGGGCTCGTTGCGCGGCCCGCTGGGGCCAGGCGAGGACGGCTAGCGCGATGAGGAACAAGAGGATCGCGATGCCTTGCCCTGCCGGGGCGGATCAAGGTCCGGGGGCGCGAGCGGTTGCCGCCGGGGCATACCGAGGGCAGGAAACGGGGGTTCGGCGTCCCCTTGGGCGGCCTGTTTCAGGGCGCGCTCCTGAGCGAGATCGAGCGGGCGCTGCAGATCAATCCCATGCTGCGGGCCTGGCTGAAACCGGGTGCCGTCGCCGCCGTAACGGGGTTGCTGCGACGCGGCCTGGTATCGCAGCTTTCTCGAGGGCCCGGTTCGCCGACCCTCGGTCGGAGACGAGCTGCTCGACTGGATCTGATCCGGGCAGGCGGGCCCGGCGCCCCCTCAGACCCGATAGAAATCCCGATACCAGGAGACGAATCGGGCCACCCCCTCGGGCACCGAGGTGTTGGGGTGGTAGCCCGTGTCCGCGACCAGATCGGTCACGTCCGCGTAGGTGTCGGGCACGTCGCCAGGCTGAAGGGGCAGCAGATTCATCTGCGCCTTCTTTCCCAGGCAGTCCTCGAGCACCGCGATGTAGTCCATCAGCTCGACCGGCTGGTTGTTGCCGATGTTGTAGATCCGGTAGGGGGCGCGGCCCGTGGCGGGATCCGGGTTCGCACCGGACCAGTCGGGGTTGCCCGCCGGGATGCGGTCCAGCACCCGGATCACGCCCTCGACGATGTCGTCGATGTAGGTGAAGTCGCGGCGGTGCCGGCCGTGGTTGAAGACGTCGATGGGCTCGCCCGCCAGGATCGCCCGGGTGAACTTGAAGAGCGCCATGTCGGGCCGGCCCCAGGGACCGTAGACGGTGAAGAAGCGCAGGCCCGTGGTGGGGATGCCGTAGAGATGGCTGTAGGTGTGGGCCATCAGCTCGTTGGCCTTCTTGCTCGCGGCATAGAGGCTCACCGGGTGATCCACGTTGTCGTGGACCGAGAAGGGCATCCGGGTGTTGAGCCCGTACACCGAGCTGCTGGACGCGTAGACCAGGTGCTCGACGCCATGATGGCGGCAGCCCTCGAGGATGTTGGCGAAGCCCACCAGGTTGGTCCCGACGTAGGCCATGGGGTTCTCGATGGAGTAGCGCACCCCGGCCTGGGCGGCCAGGTTCACCACCCGGTCCGGCCTGTGGGTCGCGAACACCTCTCCCAGACGCTTGCCGTCCTCGATATCGACGCGCACATCGGTGAAGCCCGCAAAGGAGAGGGCGCGTGCCAGGCGCGCCTCCTTGAGCGCGACGTCGTAGTAGTGGTTCAGGTTGTCGACACCGATGACCTGATCGCCGCGCTCGAGCAGACGCAGGGAAAGGCTCGACCCGATGAAGCCGGCGGCGCCGGTGACCAGAACTTTCACCGATGCCGGCTCAGAGCCGACCGTCGACCTGCCCCTTGGGCAGCATCTGTTTGACGTCGTAGAGCACGGCGTTGGGCTTGCCGAAGGCGCGAATGCGCTCCACCCCCATGTCCTGGAACTGACGATGGGCCACGGCCAGGATGACGGCGTCGTAGACCCCGGACGGTGGCTCGGCGATGACCTCGATCCCGTACTCGTGCTGGGCCTCCGCCGGGTTGACCCAGGGGTCGTGGACGTCGCAGGGGATCCCGTAGTCCTTGAGCTCGCCCACGATGTCCACCACCCGGGTGTTGCGCAGGTCCGGACAGTTCTCCTTGAAGGTGAGCCCGAGCACCAGCACCCGCGAGTCCTGCGACAGGCAGTGGCGGTGGGTCATGAGCTTGATCACCTGGCTGACCACGTAGGAGCCCATGCTGTCGTTCAGACGCCGCCCCGCCAGGATGATCTCCGGGTGATAGCCGATCGCCTGGGCCTTATGGGTGAGGTAATAGGGATCCACACCGATGCAGTGCCCGCCCACCAGGCCGGGGCGGAAGGGCAGGAAATTCCACTTGCTGCCGGCCGCCTGCAGGACCTCCTCGGTATCGAGCCCGAGGCGGTTGAAGATCAGCGCCAGTTCGTTGATCAGGGCGATGTTGACGTCGCGCTGGGTGTTCTCGATCACCTTCGCCGCCTCCGCCACCCGGATGCTGCTCGCCAGATGGGTGCCGGCGGTGATGATGGAGCGGTAGAGCGCATCGACGAAGGCGGCCACCTCCGGGGTGGATCCCGAGGTGACCTTCTTGATGGTCGGCAGGCGATGCTCCTTGTCACCCGGGTTGATGCGCTCGGGGCTGTAGCCGGCGTAGAAGTCCTGGTTGTACCTGAGCCCGGAGACCTGCTCGATGATGGGGATGCAGACCTCTTCGGTGGCACCCGGATAGACGGTGGACTCGTAGATGACCACGGCGCCCGGCTTGATGACCTCGCCCAGGGTGCGGCTCGCCGATTCCAGTGGCCTCAGGTCAGGCTCCTTGTGGGCGTTGATGGGGGTGGGGACCGTGACGATGAAGACGTTGCACTGGGCAAGGTCGGCCGCCTGGTCGGTGTAGCTCAGCCGCGTCACGCCCTCGAGCTCCTCTGGCTCCACCTCCAGTGAGCTGTCCCGCCCCTCGCGCAGCTCCGCGATACGCGCCCGGTTGATGTCGAAACCGACCGTCGGGTAGCGCTTGCCGAGCTCGACGGCAAGCGGGAGACCCACATAGCCGAGGCCGACGATTCCGATGCGCACGTTATTGAGGTCCGTTGTCAGTGCCATGACGATGATCCTGCTGGATGAGAATGAGCAAAGGTTGCCGTTTGCGGCCTGCGCTACCGCGGCCTTCAGGCCGCGCGCCTTGGGGCTGGCGCCCGCGGTGCGGCTAAGCCCGGCCGCACCCTGCGGCCAGTATAAGGAGGCGCGAATGGTAACAGTGCCGCCTTGCACGCGCGACCGGACGCCGTCGGGAGACCGCCTTCGCTCAGGGATGATCCCGAATCTCTGCCCGACCCAAAGTTGCTGTCGGCAGGCCTCGGACGTAATAGGAGACCGCCTTCTCCCGGGCGCTTTTGCAGCTGTGCTAGCATTCGGTCCGCTCGACGGCCGATCGGGCGAACGCTAGCGACCGCACTTCGGTCGTCCCGCGCCGAAAGGCTTCTGGCGCAAGCCGAGGATCGATCGGCGGTCTCAGCTCGGTACCACTGCCGAGGCACGGCGGTGAGCCCCAACCTGGCAGACCCACCGAGCGCGGGGGCTCTGTGCCGTGCCCAGAGGGGCACGTCGATATCGGCGCGCCGCGGCGTCACCGCGAACACCCAGCGGGCGCGCCGCCCGCGCAAAGCACTCTGGAAGCAAGTTGTCGAGAACCTACGTCTATCTCGGAATCATCGAGCTCATCGTCTTTTTCGTCGCGTCCCAGCTCGGGGCCTACGCCCGTTTTGGCTGGACGCTGCCGGAAGACATCTCCGCCGTCTCGTGCATCGCGACCGGTGTGGTGTTCGCCATCGGGATGAGCCTGTCCCTGATCTCCATGGGCCTCTATCAACGGGGATCCCAGGGGCAGGAGGCAGCCTTCGTGGTGCGGGTGGCGCTCGGCTTCGTGCTGGGCACGGCCCTGCTGGCGGCCTTCTTCTATCTGATTCCCGCACTGTTCATGGGGCGCGGTGTCCTTGGGCTCAGCCTGATCTTCTCCTTCATCGGCATCAGCGTGGTGCGCGAGCTCTTCGTCCTCCTGGTCACCGACGAGTCGCGCAAGCGCCGGGTCCTGGTGTTGGGCGCCGGTGCCAGCGCCCGAACGATCGTGGACCTGGCGCGGCATGATCCCAACGTGAGCTTCACGGTCGTGGGTTATGTGCCGCTGCCCGAGAGTGAGGTGCAGGTCGATTCGAGCCTCGCCCTGGACGCGAGCCGTCACCTGACGGAGCTCGCGATCGAACATTCGGTGGACGAGCTGGTGGTGGCCGCCGACGACCGTCGCGGCAAGCTGCCGGTGGAAGAGCTGGTGGATTGCAGGATGAGCGGCTTCGAGGTGCTCGATCTGCTGTCCTTCTTTGAGAAGGAGCTCCAGGTGGTGAAGATCGATCTGCTCCATCCGAGCTGGATCTTTTTCTCCCCCAAGGGCTTTCGCATGAGCCAGCCGGCCTCCATCACCAAGCGGCTGTTTGACATCGGCACCGCCCTGGTCATGTTGACCTTCGCCTCGCCGGTCATGCTGGCGGTCACCATCGCCAGCCTGATCGAATCGCGGTTCCGCGACCCGGTCCTGTTTCACCAGGTCCGGGTGGGGCAGCACGGAAACCTGTTCCACGTGCACAAGTTCCGCAGCATGCGGGTCGACGCCGAGGCCGACGGGGTGGCCCGCTGGGCCACCAAGAACGATTCGCGCATCACCCCCCTCGGGACCTTCATGCGCAAGACCCGCATCGACGAGCTGCCGCAGCTGTTCAACGTGCTCAAGGGCCAGATGAGCCTGGTGGGCCCGCGCCCGGAGCGGCCCGAGTTCGTCCACCAGCTCAGCGCCATCATCCCCTATTACGGTGAGCGCCACCGGATCAAGCCCGGCCTCACGGGCTGGGCCCAGCTCCTGTTCTCCTACGGCTCGGACGAGGAGGATGCGCGCCGCAAGCTGGAGTACGACCTCTACTACGTGAAGCACGCCGGGCTGATGCTCGACCTGGTGATCCTGCTGCAGACCGTCGAGGTGGTCGTTTTCGGCAAGGGCGCCCACTGAGGATCCATGGCGGAGGGCACCCCCGCACTGGATAGCTTCGGCCTGCTCGGTTACGGGGTATCGAGCGTCCTGTTCCTATTCCTGTCACTGGTGCTGCTCACCGGATGGAGGGGCCGCATGCAGGGCGGGCTGCTGGTGGCGGCCACCCTGGCCACCGCCCTGTGGGCCGCGGTGTTGGCCACCGAAGCGCGCTGGCACGCCATCCCCGTCGAGTGGATCTGGGTCGTGGAGTCCCTGCGTGACCTCGCCTGGATCCTCTTTCTGATCCGGCTGCTGCAGATCCAGGCCGGGATCGGTGCGGCGCGCGGCCGGGTGCTCTGGTGGGCCCGCCTGGCCGCCGTCGTGTTCGCGCTCCTGCTGATGTCCCCCCTGGAGTCCCTGTTGACCCAGAGCGGGCTGGTCGGCACCTACGGGCTCAATTCAGCGCGCCTGATCCTCGATCTGCTGGTCGCGGTCGGTGGGCTGGTGCTGGTGGAGCAGGTCTTTCGCAACACCCCCTGGCAGCAGCGCTGGGGGATCAAGTTCCTGTGCCTGGGCGTGGGCGGCCTCTTCGCCTTCGACTTCTTCTTCTTCGCCGACGCGCTCCTGTTCCAGCGTCTGGACCTGAACATCTGGATCGCCCGCGGGGCGGCAAGCGCACTGGCGGCCCCCTTGATCGGGCTCTCGGCCGCCCGAAATCCCCAGTGGTCATTCGACCTCTTCGTCTCGCGCAAGGTCGTCTTCCATTCGACCGCCCTCTTTGCCGCCGGCATCTATCTCTTCGTCATGTCCCTCGCCGGGTACTACATCCGCTTCTACGGGGGCGAGTGGAGCTCCATCATCCAGACGGTGTTCTTCTTCGGAGCCGGCCTGGTGCTCGTGGTCCTGCTCTTCTCCGGACAGCTGCGCTCGCGTCTCAAGGTCCTGGTCAACAAGCACTTCTTCAACTATCGCTACGACTACCGGGAGGAGTGGCTGCACCTGATCGAGGTGCTGTCCGGCAAGGCGCTGGAGGCCTCTCTGCCGGAGCGGGTGATCTATGCCCTGGCCGAGCTGGTGGACAGTCCCGGCGGGGTCATCTGGCTGAAAAGCGAGTCCGGACGTCTGGAGCACGCCCGCGCCTGGAATCTGCCCGAGGACGCCCTCGACAAGGGGACCGATGTCGCCACCCTCACGGAGTTCCTCAAGCAGCGCCAGTGGGTCATCGACCTTGCCGAGCTGCGTCTGGACCCCGATCTCTATGACGGACTGGATCTGCCGGACGCCATCCTCGCCGACGAGCGTCTGTGGCTTATCGTCCCGCTCCACCATGACGACGACCTGCTCGGGCTGGTGATCCTGAGCCGTCCGCGCTCCCCCCAGGCGGTGAACTGGGAGGTCATGGACGTGCTCAAGACCGCGTCGCGCCAGGCCGCGAGCTACCTGGCCCTGGATCGGGCCGCCCGCGCCCTGGCCGATGCCCGGCAGTTCGAAGGCTTCAACCGGCTCTCGGCCTTCGTGGTCCACGACCTCAAGAACCTGATCGCCCAGCTCTCACTGGTGGCGAAGAACGCGGAGCGGCACCGTCACAACCCGGACTTCGTCGACGACGCCATGAACACCATCAAGAGCTCGGTGGAGAAGATGAACCGGCTGCTCGCCCAGCTGCGTAGCGCCGACCACCGGGCCGTCAGCGCCAGGGTCGATCTGATCGCCTCGGTGCGCGAGGCGGTGCATCAGCGTTGCGTGCAGCAGCCGGCACCCCGGCTTGAGCTCCTGACCGAGGAGCACCTGTGGGTGCGCGCGGACGCCGACCGCTTGGGGGCCATCGTCGCGCACCTGATCCAGAATGCCCAGGAGGCGACACCGCGGGACGGTCGGGTGACGGTGCGGGTCGGTCGGGTCGGCGATCACGCCGCGGTCGACATCGAGGATACTGGCAGCGGGATGGACGCGGAGTTCGTGCGCGAACGGCTCTTCAAGCCCTTCGACTCCACCAAGGGGCTCACGGGCATGGGGGTGGGCGCCTACGAGGCGCGCGAGTTGGTGAGCGCGCTGGGCGGGCGCGTCATCGTCGACAGCGAGCCGGGCCGTGGCACCCAGTTCCGCCTGTTGATCCCGATCGACGCCACCGAGCCGGTGGCAAACCTTGCGGCAGCCGCTGGTTGACAGAATGGATGACAAAAACAATCGCTTATTGATCGTCGAAGACGATCCCGGACTCCAGCGCCAGCTGCGCTGGAGCTTCGACGGCTTCGAGATCGCCTTGGCGAGCGAGCGCCAGGGCGCGCTCGCGGAGGTCCGGCGCTTCGAGCCGGGGGTCGTCACCCTGGACCTCGGGCTTCCTCCAGACCCGGGCGGCACCAGCGAGGGGTTCAGGACCCTCCAGGAGATCCTCGCCATAGCGCCGACCGTCAAGGTGATCGTGGTCACCGGCCATGACGATCGGGGCAACGCCGTGCGCGCCATCGGCATGGGGGCCTACGACTTCTACGAAAAGCCCATCGACCCGGACATCCTGGCGCTGGTGGTCGAGCGCGCCGGGCGGCTAAACTGGCTGGAGAACGAGAACCGCAAGCTCTCCTCGGCCCGCTCGACCTCGCCCTTCAGCGAGCTGATCGCCGCCAGCCCGGACATGCTCAAGGTCTGCCGGACCATCGAGAAGCTGGCGCCCACCGATGTCTCGACGCTGATCCTGGGGGAGAGCGGCACCGGCAAGGAGGTGCTGGTGCGGGTGCTGCACTCACTGAGTGGGCGCGCCAACAAGCGGCTGGTGGCCATCAACTGCGCGGCCATCCCGGAAAACCTGCTGGAGAGTGAGCTGTTCGGGTATGAGAAGGGCGCCTTCACGGGCGCCGTCAAGAGCACCCCGGGCAAGATCGAGCTGGCGGACGGGGGCCTGCTCTTCCTCGATGAGATCGGTGATCTGCCGCTGTCGCTGCAATCCAAGCTGCTGCGCTTCCTGCAGGAGCGGGTGATCGAGCGGGTGGGCGGGCGCAGCGAGATCCCCGTGGACGTGCGGGTGGTGTGCGCCACCCACCAGGATCTCGAGGCCCTGATCAAGGCAGGCAGGTTCCGTGAGGACCTCTACTACCGCATCAACGAGACCTCGGTCCTGGTCCCGCCCCTACGCGAACGCGGCGGCGATACGGTGGTCCTCGCAAGGGCCTTCCTGCGCCGCTTCGCCGAACAGCACAAGCGCCCCATCAAGGACTTCACCGCCAGCTCACTGCGCCTGATCGAGCAGTACCCCTGGCCGGGCAACGTCCGTGAGCTGGAGAATCGCATCAAGCGCGCCGTGATCATGGCCGACGGCACCGAGCTGACGCCCGAGGACCTCGACCTCGACGATACCGAGGCCCCGCAGGAGCCCTTCAACCTGCGCGAGGTCCGTGAGCTGGCGGAAAGGCAGGCCATTCAAAGGGCCATGAGCTTTACCGAGAACAATGTGTCGCGCACCGCCGATCTGCTGGGCATTACGCGACCGACTCTCTACAACCTGATTAAAAAGCACAATCTGGCTTACGGACGCGAGGCCTACGACACATGACCATCCCATGGACCCGCCGCACCCTCGGCTCGGCCCTCGCCTTGGCGATCGGCCTCGCAGGCGCGCCCGTCTGGGCGTCGCCATCCAGCGACAAGGCGCGGGCCGCCCTCGATGGCGGCGACTCCCGGACCGCCACCATCGAGCTCAAGAACGCCCTGCAGCAGGATCCGAACGACGCCGACGCCCGACTCCTCCTGGCCAGGCTGTATCTGGCCTCCGGCAATGGCGCCGGGGCGGAGAAGGAGATCCTCACGGCGCGTGATCTGGGGGCCGACCCCGCGCAGTGGCGGATCGATCTGGTCCAGTCACTGATCCTCCAGGGCCGCTTCGACGAGGCGATGCAGCAACTGGATGAGGCGGGCAGTCTCAGCGGCGCCGACCGCATCCGTGCCCTGGTCCTGCGCGGTGATTCGGCGCTCGGTCGGGGACAGCTGGACGAGGCCCGTGACCAGTATCAGCAGGCCCTGGCCCTCGACCCCGACGACCAGTCCGCCGGCGTGGGCCGGCTGCGCCTGGCCCTGATGCAGAAGGACAGGGAGGCGGCCGCCAAGTCGGCGGACGCCTTTCTCGCCCGCTTCCCGACGAACAAGGACGCCCTCCTGATTCGCGCCGAGCTCCATCGCACCGCGGGCGAAAACAAGGAGGCCCTGGCCCTGTTCGATCGCGCGCTTGAGATCGACCCCAACAACCTGATGACGCGACTGGGGCGCGCCACGGCCCTGATCGGACTCGGGGACCTGGACGGGGCCCGCGAGGCCCTGGATCAGGTGGACGCCCTCCAGTCCAACGTCCCCATGACCAACTACCTGCGCGCGGTCGTCGCCTTCCAGGACAAGGACTGGCGCCAGGCCGCCGAACTGCTGGTTAGGGTCCTTGCGGCGGTGCCCAATCATCGGCAGAGCCAGCTCCTGCTCGGGATCATTCGTTACTCCCAGGATGAGCTCGAGACGGCGCAGCGGCTCCTCGACAACGTCATCCAGGCGGACCCCAAGAACGTCCAGGCACGCAAGGCGCTGGCCGCGACCCGCATCAAGCTGCATGACCCCCAAGGGGCCATCGAGGTCTTGCAACCCGTTGCGCAAGGCGGTGACCCGCAGACGCTGGCCCTGCTGGGGAGCGCCCACATGCTCGCGGGGGATCTGGAGGGCGGCCAGGAGTGGCTCAACCGGGCGGTACAGGAGGCGCCGAATCTGGCCTCACTGCGCACCCAGCTCGGCCTGACCCTGCTCGCAGGGGGCCAGACCGGGAAGGCGATCGATGAGCTTCAGACCGCGGTCGACCTGGGCCAGGACATTCTACAAGCCGACGTGCTGCTGGTGCTCGCCCACATCAAGAACAAGGAGCTCGACCAGGCGGTGGAGGCGGGCAAGCGCCTCGAGGAGCGTCGCCCCGGCTCACCCATCCCCTACAACCTGACCGGCCTGGCCCTGATGGCCAAGGGAGACCTGCCGGCGGCCAGGGAGCACTTCGAGAAGGCACTGAGCGTCGATCCACAGTTCACCACCGCCCAGATCAACCTGGCGCGCATCGACACCGCGGCCAAGGACCTGGACGGTGCCCAACGCCGCTATGATCGTGTCCTCACCTCGAACCCCAGGCATCTGGGCGCGCTGCTGGGCCTCGCCGCCCTCGCCGAGCAGCGTGGGGACGACAAGGCGCTGGAGGCGGCCCTGGAGCGCGCACGCAACGCCAACACGGCGGCGCCCCAGCCGGGACTGCTGCTCGCCAGCTTCTATCTCACCCGCGGTGACTATCCCAAGGCCCTGGGGGTCGCCGAGGAGCTGGCGCGCGCCTTTCCCAACGACGATTCGGTGCTGCAGATGCTTGGCCGTGCCCAGACCCTGGCCGGTGATGCATCCGGGGCGGGGCGCACCTTCGATCAACTGCTCGCGAAGCATCCCCAGGATGCGCAGCTCCACTACCTCGCCGGCGGGGCACGCTGGAAGAACAAGGATTTCGCCGGTGCCCAGTTGTCGTTCCGCGAGGCCCTGGAGCTGAAGCCGGATTTCCGGGAGGCTCGAATTGCCCTGGCGTCCGTCTCGCTCGATGGGGGTGACACCGACGCCGCCCTGCAGGCTGCCAAGGCGCTGCAGAAGGATTACCCGGATGCCGCGGTCGGCTACCGGCTCGAGGCCAGCATCCAGAGCGCCAGGCGTGAGCCCGCAAAGGCCGCGGACGCCTTGAGGGAGGCCTATCAGCTTGAGAAATCGGGCGCTCTGGCCGGTCAGCTCGCGAATGCCCTGCGCCAGTCCGGTCAGCTCACCGAGGCGGTGGCGGTGCTCGATGCCTGGGTCGCCGAGAATCCCAATGACGCCGATGCACAGGGGCAGCTGGGACTGCTGCTTCAGCAGGCGGGACGACCCACAGATGCCATAGCACGCTATGAGCAGGCGGCCTCCATGTCGGAGAAGAGGAATCCGCTGCTGCTCAACAACCTGGCCTGGCTCTACCGTGAGGAAGGGGACCCCCGTGCCCAGACCATCGCCAAGGAGGCCTATGAGCTGGCGCCGAACCGCCCCGAGATCGCCGACACCTACGGCTGGATCCTCTACCAGGCGGGTCAGATGGAGGAGGGTCTGCGGATATTGCAGCAGGCCTATCTCGCGGTCCCCAACCAGACGGAGATCGGCTATCACGTGGCGGTCGCCCTGGAGGGGCTGGGGCGCACCGACGAGTCGGTGCAGGTCCTGCGCAGGATACTGCGCGAAAGCCCCAACTCCGATCAGGCCGGCGACGTGGCGGCGCTGCTCAAGAAGCTTGGGGCTGATTGAGGTTCAAACTCCGCGACGGCCGCGGGCTAGTCGGGTGAGAGCTTGCCGAGCGCCAGCAGTGCCGTCCCCAGGGCGGCCTCCTGGTGCTCGGCGGCCAGGACCGGCAGACCCAGGGTGTGCCGGCGGATCGACTCCCAGGTCTTGTTGAGCGCCCCGCCGCCCGTGGTCAGGACCCGCGTGGGACGGGGCGCCCCGAGGCGGCTGAGGAGCGCGTAACCCTCGGCCTCGATGCGCGCCATGCCCTCCAGGAGCCCGTGCAGGAACTGCCGCCGATCGGGAGGTGCGGGCGCGATGCGCGGGGCGAGCCCGGGGTCGTCACGGGGGAACCGCTCGCCGGGCCTCGGCAGCGGGTAATAATCGAGCCCGCTGAGCCGATCCGGGTCGATCGCCTGGGAAAGCTCGACGATTTCCGCCTCGCTGAAAAACTGGCGGAGCACGGAACCCCCGCTGTTGGACGCGCCCCCCACCAGCCACTGGTCCCCGAGGCGCTGACTGTAGACGCCGTGACGGCTGGAGGTCAGGGGTCGCGGCGAGACGATCTTGAGCACCAGGGTCGTGCCCAGACAGGTGACCGCATCCCCCGGCCGGCAGGCCCCCGCCGCGATGACGGCCGCGGTGCTGTCGGTGGTGCCCGCAACCACCCGGACGCCCGGGCTCAGACCTAGCCGTTGGGCAATCGCCGGGCCCAGGGCGGCCACCGTGGTCCCGGGCGCCAGCACGCGGGGAAGCCGGATCTCGGGCGGAATCAGACCCTGGACCCAGTCCGGCCAGACCAGGCGCTCCGCGTCAAAGCCCAGCTTGAGCGCATTGTTCCAGTCACTCCAGCCAGGGCCCCCGGCAAGGCGCCCGCCGATCCAGTCCGCCTGATGCAGTGCCAGGGTCCCCGCGGGGCAGCCCTGCCCCGCCGCCAGATGGAGCAGCTTCGAAAGGCTCGAGCCGGCACCACGGGCCGCTGACTCGGGGGGCGCCGCTGAGTCCACCCGCAAGGCCGACTCCCGGGCCCGACGGTCGTTGTACATCAGGGCCGGACCCCTGGGGGTTCCGTCCGGGTCGGCCAACAGCAGGGTCGAGGAGGTCCCGTCGACGGCGATGGCAGAGACGCCCTGCCGTCTTTCCGCAAGCTCAACGCCGATCCGCCTCAGCACCCGCACGACGGCATCCCACCAGAGCCCGGGGTCCTGCTCCACCTGGCCGTCCGCCGGCGTCAGGGGCGGGGGCAGGGCCGCCCGGGCCCAGACCAGCGGTCGGCCGTCCCGATCCACCGCCACCGCCCGGCAGCCCGACGTGCCCACATCGACCCCAATGGCGCCACCGCCCGGCTCGTCCATAGGCGTCAAAGGGGGATCAGGGGAGGTCCACCCGCGGGGGCGGCTCCCAACCCGGGGAGCGGTGCTCGGCGACCACCCGGGTATAGATTCCGCCACGCACATTGAAGTCGGCGCTCAGACGCATGAAGCGGGGCTCGATGGCCTCCACCAGGTCGGCGAGGATGCGGTTGGTGACGGCCTCGTGAAAGGCGCCCTCGTCGCGAAAAGACCAGACATAGAGCTTCAGCGACTTGAGCTCCACGCACAATCGCTCCGGCACGTAGTCCAGGGTGAGCTCGGCAAAATCGGGCTGGCCGGTCTTGGGACACAGGCAGGTGAACTCCGGGACCCGGACCTGGATCCGGTAGTCCCGCTCAGGCGCCGGGTTCGGGAAGGTCTCGAGTGACTTGCTGGGGGCGCTGGGCATGCTCAACTCCTGGGTTGACCGGAATCGCCGGACTGGCCGGCGGCGCGACCCTGGTCGAAATAGCGAGTGAGAAAGGTGCCGAAATCCACGTCGTCCGCCGCCTCGATCTCCGCCTGATGGCGCACCGACTCCGCGGCCAGACGGGCAAAGAGGCCGGCCCGCTCCGGGCTCAGCGCCCGCTCCTGCAGGGTGGCGCGATGGGCGGAGGAGACCCGGTAGGCATGGTCGAAAAAGCCCTCTCCACGCTCGCGCATCTCCGCCAGGATGAGTGCCGAGGGCGTGAGCTCCGGCTCCCTGACCTTGGCGCGCTCGAGGGCGAGGCCGGCGGCTCGGGGACCCCGCGACCCTCCGTCCAGCAGCTCGGCGACGGGCTCCATGGCATCGAGAATCTCGTCCGCCCACTGCACCAGGGTGACCGGCTCCCCGTCCCGGATCAGGCGCAGGCCGGGCTCGCGCCCCCGATGGGCGGCCAGCACCTGGTTCTGGTCGATGGCGCGGCGCTCCCCGGCGCCGATCCTCGGGCTGTCGGCGAGCAGACAATAGAGCATCAGCACCTCCAGGACGCGCAGTTGCCCCACCCCCACGCCCACCGGCTCGAAGACGTTCACGTCGAGGGAGCGCAGCTCCACGTAGCGCACCCCTCGCCGGCGCAGGGCCAAGGTCGGCTTCTCCATCCAGTCGGGAATCTGCTTGGGACGCACGGTGCTGTAATACTCGTTCTCGATCTGCAGCACATTGGCGTTCAGCTGCTCGTAGCGGTCCCCGACCTTGACCCCGATCTCCTCGTATTGCGGGCATGGCGTCTCGATGGCCCAGGTCAGGCTGCGGACATAGGCGTCGAGGCTGTCGTAGTTGGCCTTCATGCCGATGCCTTGCTCCTGCTGATTCTGGTAGCCGATGTCACCCATGCGCAGGGAGGTCGCGTAGGGGTGATAGAGGGTACGGTCGTCGAAGGAGTCGAGATCGGTCTCGCGCCCCAGCACGAAGCTCTCGCACACAGCGGGCGAGGCCCCGAACAGGTAGGGCACCAGCCAGCCGACCCGCTGCAGATTGCGGATCATGGCCATGTAGGATTCGGAGCGAAACTGCACCGGATCGGTAGCGTCCGACTCCAGCGCCTGATAGAGGGGCCAGAAGGGGTCGGCGAAGGAGAAATTGAAGTGCACCCCGGCAATCACCTGCATGGTGCGGCCGTATCGATTGCCGAGCCCGCGCCGGTACACCGTCTTCATGGTGCCGGCATTGGAGCGCCCGTAAGTCGCCAGGGGGATGCCCCGTGCCCCCTCCAGCACACAGGGCATGCTCGTGGCCCACAGCAGCTCATCCCCGAGATGGCGATAGACCTCGCGGTGGAGGTCTCCGAGGAAGTCCAGCAGCTCCAGGGGGTCCTGCAACGCCGGAGTCACCAGCTCGATCAGAGCCTCGGAGAAATCCGTGGTGATATGCGGATGGGTGAGGGCCGAGCCCAGGCCCGCCGGGTGAGGCGTCGCGGCGATGCGCCCGCCCGGCGCGACCCGCAGCGCCTCCTTCTCGATGCCGATGCGGTTTCCGGTGAAGATCCCTGCGGCCGCGCTGTTGCGCAGCGCGCCCAGGCGCCGCTCGAGGATGTCGGGATCTTGGGTCAAGGATCTTGCTTCACACCGGTTTGGATGGGATCGCGATCGGGGCCCTGACTCGGGCCGCGGGCGCCGTGCTGGGCGGCAGGTCCGGTGTCAGTCCCGACGCGGCCTCTCGGACCGCCCCTGAGGCCAGTCGTCGGGGCCGAATCCCGACCGACCGGTTACCTGGCGGAGGCGGGCGAGGGCCGGTGTATGCTGGAAATCAGTCGCGCATCGCCGCCCGCGGGCGCTCGGCACTCTCCATGAGGATGCTGTCGGCGAGTACCCGCGCCGCCTCTTCGACTTGGATACGGGCAATCGCATCGCGCTGGGCGTCGAGGGCATCCTCGTCGATCTGATCCGATTCCTCATCGACCGGCGTAATGCCCTTGGAGCGCAGGAACCGGCCCTGCTCATCCTTGAACGCCTGTTCGCGCAGCTTGTCCTCGGCCCGACGATCGGACTCGCGCAGCGATACCTGGGTCTGGGCCTCGACCTCCCGCATCACCTGATTGCGCTTCTCGAGCATCTGGAACCCCGTGTCCTGCGCAACGCGGGCGGACGACTGGCGGGTCAGGGCGGCCGCATTGAGCGTACCCGCCCGCCGGTATTCGGCCGCATCGATGCGCGCCCAAGGCAGGGGGTTCTTGAGCGACCGCTCGCCATGCTCACCGCTGTCGTCGCCGCTCGGAAAATGCACATCCGGCTCCACGCCCTTGAGCTGGGTGCTGCCGCCGCTGATGCGGAAGAACTCCGCCATGGTGAGCCGCAGCCGCCCCAGGTCGTTCGCATCACCCGGCACATAGCGGTTGAGGTCCACCAGGGTCTGGACCGTGCCCTTGCCGAAGGTCGGCTCTCCGATCACCAGGCCGCGGCCATAATCCTGGATGGCGCCGGCGAAAATCTCCGAGGCCGAGGCGCTGTCGCGATCCACGAGCACGGCAAGCGGGCCGCTGTAGGCGATGCCGGGCTCCGGGTCGCGCTCCACCTCGACCTTGCCAAAGGCATCCTTGACCTGGACCACGGGTCCGGTGTCGATGAAGAGTCCGGTGAGCGAGGTGGCCTCCGCCAGGGACCCGCCGCCATTGCCGCGCAGATCGATGACGATACCGTCCACGCCCTTGCCGACCAGCTCCTTGACCAGACGGCGCACGTCGCGGGTGGTGCTGCGAAAATCCTTATTCCCCTGGCTCTCGGCCTCGAAGTCGCGGTAGAAGGCGGGCAGCTCGATCACCCCCACCTTGAGGCCGGGCGCGTTGGGCATCGCATCGATGACGAAGGACTTGGCGGCCTGGTCCTCGAGCTTGATCTCATTGCGCACCAGCGCGACCTCCCGTGGCCGGCCGTTGGACCCGGCGGACTTGGGAAGGAGCTGCAGCCGCACCACCGAGCCCTTGGGGCCGCGAATCTTGTCCACCACGTCCTGCAGGCGCCAGCCGACGACGTCCTCGATGCCGCCGTCGAGTCCCTGGGCGACCCCGAGGATTCGATCGCCGGAATAGACCTGGCCGGACTCACGGGCGGGGCCGCCCGGGATGGTCCGCTGGATGACGGTGTATTCATTGTCCGAGCGCAGCACGGCCCCGATCCCCTCCAGGGACAGCTTCATGCTGATGTCGAAGTTCTCCGAGGTGCTCGGCGACATGTAGCTGGTGTGGGGCTCCAGTGACTCCGTGAAGGCGTTCATGAAGGCCTGGAAGACATCGTCACCGGTAAACTGCTGGATGCGTCGGGCCAGACCGTCGTAACGCTGGCGCAGACGCTCACGCACTTCGGCGTCGCTCTTGCCGGCGATGCGCAGGCTGAGGAAGTCGTTCTTCACCCGCTGGCGCCAGATCTCGTTCATCTCGGCCTCGTCCTTGGCCCAGGGGGACTTGGAGCGGTTGAACTCGTAGCTCTCGGCGCGGTTGAAGTCGAACTCCTGGTCCAGCAGCTGCAGCGCATAGGCGACCCGCTCATCGACGCGCATGCGGTAGACGCGGAAGACATCGAAGGCGACATCGAGCTCGCCGCGGCGCAGGTTGTCGTCCAGGCGGCGCGCCCCGTTCTGGAAGCGCTCGACGTCACGGGCCAGGAAGAAGGTCCGGTTGGGGTCCAGGGCCTCCAGATAGCTGTCGAGCACCTGGCGGGCAAAGGCGTCGTCCAGGGAGATCTTGCGGTAGTGGTAGCGCTCCAGAACCTTGTTGATCACGATCGCCGTCTTGGCCTGGCCCTGGGTGGGAAACAGATCCGACAGCGGAACCGGACGCGGTGAGGCGCTCGCCAGGGACGCGGCCAACACCAGGATGGCGGTGAAGAGGAGGCGAAGGCGCGGGGTCATGGCTGCATGCTCGTCGATCGCTTGAGGGTCCGATGGAGACAACTGCGGGCGGTGCCCATCTGACAGAGGTGCCGCTCCGAATCTGGAAGGTAGATACTCAGAAGGAGGTTTTCAATGACTTAGAGGTCAGCTTGCGACCCGCTTCCGGGACGCCCTGACGAGGCCCGTGCCCGGTGGCCGGCCTCGGGGCCGACGACCCGGCACGGCGGGCATCACTTCAGCTTGCCGATTCCCAGCATCTTCAGGATGTACTTCTCGTAGATCGGCTCCGAGGTGCCCTTCTTCATCTTGCGGATGAAATATTTCTCGAAGGCGATCTTGGCCATATGAACCCACTTGCCCTTCTTAAACCAGGCGACGTTGCGCGGCGGTATCTGCGGCAGCGCGACGAAGGCCGCCCCCGTGTCGCCCATGTCCGCGAGACAGATGGCATTCCAGGTGGCCAGCGTCGAGCCCTCCTTGCCCTTCAGCTCGTCGGCGATGTTGTGCACGATGGCCGTCACCATGGACTCGATCATGTAGCCGGTCTTTGGGGCACCGGTGGGAACCGCCGTGGTCTCCACCGGTGGGATGGCGATGCAGACGCCCGCCGAATAGATGTTCTTGTAGGTCGGGTTGCGCTGATGATCATCGACGAACACGAAACCGCGCGGGTTACAGAGCCCCTCCACGTTGGCCACGCAGTCGACGCCCCGGAAGGCCGGAAGCATCATCGCGTATTTGAAATCCAGCACCTGGTCCTTGAGCTTGTGACCGTTGTCGTCGTACTGCTCGAGGTGCATCTTCCCAGGCTCCACCTTGATCACCTTGGCGTTGGTGATCCATTTGATGTGATGGGCGCGTAAGTCGCTCTCGAGAAAGCCTCGCGAATCGCCAACCCCACCCAGACCCAGATGTCCGATGTAGGGCTCGGAGCTCACGTAGGTCATGGGCACCCTGTCGCGCAGCTTGCGCTTGCGCAGATCCGCATCGAGGATGAAGGCGTATTCGTAGGCGGGACCGAAGCAGCTCGCGAAGGGCATGGCGCCCACGATCACATGGCCCGGGTTCTCCAGGAGCTCGAGATAGTCCTTGTAGGCCCGCTCCGCATGATCGACGGTGCAAACCGAGTGCGTATATCCCCCGTTCGGGCCTGCGCCCTCCACCTCTTCGAAGGACAGCTTGGGGCCAGTGGCGATGACCAGGTAGTCGTAGTTGACCTCCTCCCCATCGGCCAGCACCAGCTTGTTATTGGCGGCGTCGATCGTTTCGCAGCGCTTGGCGATGAAGCCGATGCCCTTGCGCTCCAGATGGGGGCGGATGTCGAAGGTAATGCTGGCGCGATCGCGCCACCCGACGGCGAGCCAGGGGTTCGAGGGCACGAACTGGAAGTAGTCGCGCTCGTTGACGACGGTGATCTGGTGCTCCTTGCCCAGCTCTGCGCGCAATTCGTAGGCCGCGGGCATGCCGCCCGTGCCGGCACCGAGAACCACGATATGTGCCATGGTGAAGAGTTCCTCTTTCTGCGTAAGGTGATAACAAGGCGGATGCTCCGCCGGCGTTCTTGTGCCTGACCCTGTACCGGCAGGCTGCCGCTCCCGGTCGCAAAGGCGCTCATTTTTTTGGTTGGCCTTTCGGGATCAGAAGCCTACCAGAGATCGGACCCTCGGTGCTCGATCTCGTGGGGCGCGGGCGGGCACCGCTCAACGCGACCACCCACCCGCTCCGTCGGCCCTGCCGCACGCCAGCGCCCGCTTCGGGCGCCCCTCGCGGCGCACCGGCTCGGCGTCAGGATCGCTCAGACGCCGCGGCAACAGAGATTGGGCAGGACCGGCGAAAAGTGGGGAGCGGAGCGACTCAACCCGAGGCGGAATCGACCTTCTGATAGACCTTTCGACGATAGAGGTCGGTGCGACGGCTGACCACCCGGTCGACGAACAGCAGTCCGTCGAGGTGGTCGATCTCATGCTGAACGGCGCGCGCCTCGAACCCCTCCATCTCGTACTCGTGGGCCACACCGTCGGGGTCCTGGGCCTTCAGCTTGAGGCGGGTGGCGCGGATCACGTTGCCCGTGTAGTCGGGCACCGACAGGCAGCCCTCGCGGCCGATCTCGTAACCCTCCCAGTGGACGATCTCCGGATTGATCAGGACCAGATGACCGTGGCTCCTGACCTTCGGGCGCCCGGACACGTCGACGATCAGGATGCGCTGGCGGCGATCGACCTGGGGCGCGGCGATGCCCACCGCCGCCGGGCCGGCGCGGCGGGTCTCCTCGAGGTCGGCGATGAAGTCGCGAAGCCCCTGGTCGAAGACCTGGACCGGCTCGGACATCAGCTTGAGGCGCTCGTCCGGCAGCTTGAGGATTTCGAGAACCGCCATGGCTCAGCCGATCAGAACGTCGATGGGGGCCACGTCCACCGAGATCCCCTGGGCGGCGAGGCCGGACAGGGCCTGTTCCAGGGACTCGAGGGTGTGGTCGCAGTAGCCCTGGATGTTCATGATGTAGACGGGGCGTTCCGGGTCGCCCGCCACGTCGGATTCCAGCTCGAGGATGTTGAATCCCTGGTCGGCAAGACGCTCGGTCACGTCCGCGACGATGCCGGCACGGTCCGCCCCGGCCACCCGCACCTGGATGTTTGGCACCAGATGCTGGTGCAGGCCGCCGCGCACCGGGTCCACGTGCAGGCGCAGCCCCAGCTGCTCGGCCAGGGGCCTCAGGGCGGCCTCCAGCTCGCCGCCGGGCCTCTGCCCCCCGACCATCAGCATGATGGTGAAGTTGCCGCCGAGGCGGATCATGGAGGCCTCACCCAGATTGGAGCCCGCCTCGTAGAGGGCCCTGGTCACCCGGGCCACGATCCCCGGGCGGTCGGCGCCCACCAGCGTCAGCATGTTCCAGTCGGACATTCACAGTGCTCCCGAACGATAGTGGCCGGATGGCTCGAGCCAGATCAGGGTGGCCATTCTGCCCGTGACCCCGTCGCGGCGGAAGGAGAAGAAACGCCGCGGGTCTGAAAAGGTGCACAGCCCGCCGCCATGGACCCTGGTCACACCAAGGCTTGCCAGACGCCGGCGCGCCAGCAGGAACAGATCGGCCAGCCATTTCCCATCCCCGCGGGGGCTGAAGGCGGCCGCGGCCCCCGGGTCGGCGGCGACGAAGATCTCCCGCACCTCAGACCCGACCTCGAAGACGTCCGGGCCGATGGCCGGCCCGAGCCACGCCAGGATGCGGCCGGGCTCCACGCCCAGACCCATCAGGGCCCGCTCGATGACGCCGGCCGCCAAGCCGCGCCAGCCCCCGTGGACCGCCGCCGCCACGCGTCCGCGCTCATCGCAGAGGATCAGCGGCAGGCAGTCGGCCGTCATCACCGCACAGACCTCTCCGGGGGCCCGCGCGACGGCGGCGTCCGCGACACAACCGGATGGGGCCGATCCGACCTCCGCCAGGTCACAGCCGTGGACCTGGTGCAGCCACAGGGGCTCGGCGGGCAGGGCGAGATGCCCGGCGAGCATGGCCCGGTTGCGGGTGACCCGCTCCGGGTCGTCACCCACGTGGTCACCCAGGTTGAGGCTCGCGTAGGGGCCCCGGCTGACACCGCCATCGCGGGTGGTGCAGACGGCGCGCACCCAGGGCGGGACCGGCCAATCAGGCCGGATCAGTTCCATGGGGGGCGGCCTTCTCGCGGCGAAACAGGTCGAGCAGGGCCTCGAGGTCCGCGGCCATGGGCAGCTCCCACTCCAGGTGCTCACCGCTCTTCGGATGGTCCAGCCCCAGGCGAATCGCGTGGAGCGCCTGCCGGGGAAACCCCTGAAGGGCCTCGGTGAGGGCCGGGGCGCAGCCCTTTGGCGGCCGGGGGCGCACCCCGTAGGTCCGGTCGCCAACCAAGGGGTGACGCTGGTGGGCCAGGTGGACCCGAATCTGATGGGTGCGACCCGTTTCGAGCTCCACGGCGAGCAGGCTGTGGCCCGGGTAGCGCTCCAGCACCCGGTAACGGGTGGCGGCCGGGCGCCCGCCGGCGACGACGGCCATCTGGGTACGGTTCCTGGGGTGACGCCCGATCGGGGCCTCGACCCGCCCGCCCGCGACCAGCTCCCCCACCACCAGGGCCCGATACTCCCGGTGGACGTTGCGGCTGCCGAGCTGCTCCACCAGGGAGCGATGGGCCTCGAGCGTCTTGGCCACCACCAGCAGTCCGCTGGTGTCCTTGTCCAGCCGATGCACGATACCGGCCCGCGGCAGGGCGGCCAGAGTGGGTGCGTGATGCAGCAGGGCGTTGAGCAGGGTGCCGCCCGGGTTGCCCGCGGCCGGGTGAACCACCAGGCCGGCCGGCTTGTCGATCACCAGGATCTGGGCGTCCTCGTGGACCAGACGCAGCGGGATGGCCTCGGGTCGATCGGGGCCAATGGCCGCGAGAACGGCCTCGATCCGGACCTCCTCCCCGCCCCAGACCTTGTCGCGGCAGCGTCGCAGGGCCCCGTCCACCTGCACCCGGCCGCCCTCGATCCATTGTTGGAGCCGGCTGCGGGAGAGCTCGGGCCATTGCTGGGCGAGCGCCTGGTCGAGGCGCAGACCGGCCTGATCCGGACCCACCCGCAGGACACGGGTGATACGCTCGCCCCCATCGAGGCTCAAGGCCCGACCCCCAACCGCTTCACCGCGGCCTCATCGGGTATACTTTCGCGGTTTGAGACCCCGTAAAACGTCCACATGCGCCGAACCTTATCACGACTGGCCGTGCTCCTGCTCACCGCCGCCCTGGGCGGCTGCGGGATCTTCGGCAAGGAAATTGACGAGACCGAGGGCTGGAGTGCGGCCAAGCTTTATGCGGAGGCCGCATCTGAAATGGACTCCGGGTCTTACACCCGCGCCGTCGAGCTCTATGAGAAGCTGGAGGCGCGCTATCCCTTCGGCCGCTACGCGATGCAGGCCCAGCTCGATGCCGCCTACGCCAACTACAGGGCGGACGAGCCCGAGGCGGCGATTGCCGCGGCAGACCGCTTCATCAAGCTCTACCCACAGAACCCCTACGTGGACTATGCCTACTATCTCAAGGGTATCGTCAACTACAACCGCAGCGTCGGCTTTCTCGACAAATACATCCCGACGGACCCGTCGCAGCGTGACCCTGGTGCGGCGCTCGATGCCTTCGCGGACTTCTCCGAGCTGGTCAGGCTCTTCCCCGACAGCAAGTATGCCGCCGACGCCCGCCAGCGCATGGTGTATCTGCGCAACAACCTCGCCCGCCACGACGTCAACGTGGCGCGCTACTACATGAAGCGCGGCGCCTATATGGCGGCGGCCAATCGGGCCAACTACGTGATCGAGCGCTTCCAGCGCACCCCCGCCGTTCAGGACGCCCTGGAGGTGCTGGTGGACGCCTATCGCGCCCTGGGGGAGGAGAAGCTGGCCGCCGATACGCAGCGGGTTCTGGATGTGAACCGCAAGGCGGGGCGCTTCATCTCCGACGAGACCCCGCCCGCCGAGGTCAGCCTGGCGCGCAAGTTCTGGGACTATCTGAGCCTGGACCGCGACTGAGCCCGGGGGCCGGTGCCAGCCCCGCTCGCTGGCTGGTTACTGCCCCGCGATGGTCATCTCGTCGATCAGCAGTGAGCCGGTGCGCACGCTGCCGGGGTAGTCGCAGTCGTTGCCCACGGCAACCAGGCCGGAAAACATCTGCTTGAGATTGCCCGCGATGGTGATCTCCTCCACCGGGTACTGGATCTCGCCGTTCTCCACCCAGAAGCCGGAGGCGCCGCGGGAGTAGTCGCCCGTAACCGGGTTGACTCCGTGGCCCATAAGCTCGGTCACCAGCAGACCACGACCCATGGCCGCGAGCATCCCCGCCCTGTCCCGGTCGCCGAGCGCGATCTTCAGGTTGCGCACCCCCCCGGCGTTGCCGGTGGTGGGCATGCCCAGGCGGCAGCCCGAATAGGAATCCAGCACATAGGTGCGCAGTATTCCCTCGCTCACCAGGTCCTTCGCGGCCGTGGCCACGCCGTCTCCGTCGAAGGGCGCGCTGGCCAGGCCCCGCGGCTGGCGCGGGTCCTCGTAGATGCGCACGAAGGGGGGGAAGATCGCCTCCCCCAGGTGGTCGATCAGAAAGCTCGCCCGCCGGTAGATGCTGCTGCCCTGGATGGCCGACACCAGGCTGCGCAGGAGTCCGGTGGCAACCTCGGCCCGAAAGAGTACCGGCGCCTGGCAAGTCCCGAGCCGTCGGGCGTCCAGGCGGGCGACGGTGCGCTCCGCGGCCCGCTCGCCGACCGCCCGGGCCGGGTCCAGATCCGCCGATGCGCGGGCACTGGTCCACCAGTAGTCGCGCTGCATGGTGTCCCCATGCTGTCCCACCACGGCGCAGCTCAGGCCGTGGCGGGTGCTGGGATAGCCGCCGATGAACCCGTGGCTGTTGCCATAGACGTGAAGCCCCGTGTGGGTGGTCAGTGAGGCCCCCTCGGAGTTGACGATGCGTGGGTCGAAGGCGCGGGCGGCGTCCTCGCAGGCGGCGGCCAGCTCGATCGCCTCATCGACCCCGATGGGCCAGGGGTGAAAGAGGTCCAGATCGGGCACCTCGGTGACCATCAGCCGCGCCTCGGCCAGGTGGGCGCAGGGGTCGTCCTGGGTATACCGGGCGATGGTGCAGGCCGCCTTCACCGAATCGCGCAGGGAGGCGGGACTGAGGTCCGTGGTGCTGGCCGAGCCCTTACGGTTGCCGAAATAGACGGTGATGCCGAGACCGTTGTCGCGGGTATGCTCCACCGTCTCGACCTCGCCCAGCCGCACCGCGACCTCCAGCCCGGCGCTGGCCCCCACCGAGGCCTCGGCCGCGCTCGCCCCGCAGCGCTTGGCCTCCGCGAGCAGGTCGTGGATGTTCTGTTGCAGCCGCGCCAGCCGCTCTGCGGTGTCCTCACTCGCCATGATGGACATGGATGCTGTCCTGAAACTCTGGTGATTGGTAACGGATGTGGTTCAGTGGGGCCGTCCGCGAGATGGATCGTGCGCCCGCCGGCCGCGCCCCCGGGCGATGCCGGCTCAGCCGCGGCTGGCCTCAGGCGCTGGTGCCGCCGACGGTGAGGCCGTCCACCCTCAGGGTTGGCTGGCCCACGCCCACCGGGACGCTCTGGCCCTCCTTGCCGCAGGTGCCCACACCCTGGTCCAGCTCCAGGTCATCGCCGATCATGCTCACCCGCGTCAGCACATCGGGTCCGTTGCCGATCAGGCTGGCCCCCTTGACGGGCGCCCCGATGCGCCCGCCCTCGATCAGATAGGCCTCGCTCGCGGAGAACACGAACTTCCCGGAGGTGATGTCCACCTGGCCGCCGCCGAAGTTCACCGCGTAGAGACCCTTGTCCACCGAGGCGATGATTTCCCCGGGGTCGCGGGTACCCGCCAACATATAGGTATTGGTCATGCGCGGCATCGGCAGGTGGGCGTACGACTCGCGCCGACCGTTGCCGGTGGGCTTGACCCCCATGAGGCGGGCGTTGAGCTTGTCCTGCATGTAGCCGACGAGGATTCCGTCCTCGATCAGCACCGTGCTCTGGGTCGGGGTCCCCTCATCGTCCATGTTCAGCGACCCGCGCCGACCCGGCAGGGTGCCATCGTCCACCACGGTGACGCCGGGGGCGGCCACCCGCTCGCCCAGACGCCCCGCGAAGGCAGATGTACCCTTGCGGTTGAAATCCCCCTCCAGACCGTGACCGATGGCCTCGTGGAGCAGCACCCCGGGCCAACCAGGGCCCAGGACCACGGTCATGCTGCCGGCGGGGGCGGGCCGTGCGTCGAGATTGGTGAGGGCGAGGCGCACCGCCTCCCGGGCGAAGCCCAGGGCGCGGTCCTCGACGAGGAACCAGCCCAAACCGGCGCGCGCACCCCCGCCGCTGCCCCCCTGCTCGCGGCGGCCGTCCTCTTCGGCGATGACGCTCACATTGAGCCGCACCAGCGGACGCACGTCAGCGGCCAGGGTGCCGTCGTTGGCGATCACCAGCACCGTGTCCTGAACCGCCACCACGCTGGCGATCACCTCCTTCACCCGCGGGTCCTGGCGCCTGGCCTCGGCGTCGACCCTTCTCAGCAGCTCCACCTTGTCCTGGTCCGGCAGGCTCTCCAGGGGGTCCAGGGGCTCGTAGAGACGGCGGGGGGCGGGCAGACCACCGACCCGAACCAGGTTGCTCTGACCACTCCGCGCGATCGCCCGCGCCGCCTCCGCGGCCTGAGCCAGCGCCGGAAACTGGAGCTCGTCGGAATAGGCAAAGCCGGTCTTTTCGCCGCTCACCGCGCGCAGACCCGCGCCCTGCTCGATGCTGAAGCTCCCGTCCTTGATGATGCCGTCCTCCAGGACCCAGGACTGTAGGCGGCTCGACTGGAAATAGATGTCGGCGGCGTCCAGCGAGCTGCTCGCAAGCAGACCCAGTAGCCGTTCCAGATCGCTCTCGGCCAGTCCGGCCGGGGTCAGGATGCTGTTGCGCGCGATGGCAAGTGAATCGTTCATGGGGCTTGGGGGACCGGGGCAACCGGCAGGATGCTTGGGGCCGGGTCGGCTGTCAGCCCGGGGGCGACGCGTGAACCGGAGTGGGTCATTAAGGATGCAGGCTCAGATGCCACATTTCAAACGGCGGTGCTCGATGGTCGGGAAGGTGCGCCGAACCGTCGCCTGGAAATCGCGATCGATCGGGCAGCAGATGAAGCCGGGCCCGCGGGGTACCTGTGCCAGCACCGTCCCCCAGGGGTCCACCACCATGCTATGGCCGTGGGTCTCGCGGCCGTTGAGGTGGAAGCCTCCCTGGGCCGCCGCCGCCACATAGGCCAGATTCTCGATGGCGCGCGAGCGCACCAGGGTCTCCCAGTGGGCCTTGCCGGTGATGGCGGTGAAGGCCGCTGGGACGGCCAGCAGCTCCATCCCTTCATCGAGCATCTGGCGGAACAACTCCGGGAAGCGCAGGTCGTAGCACACCGCCACGCCGAGCCGCCCGAAGGGGCTGTCGAGCACGACCCCGGCGTCGCCGGGCTCGATGGTCGCGGACTCGTTGTAGCGCTCGTCAGCCCCCGGGAGGCTCACGTCAAACAGATGGATCTTGTCGTAGCGCGCGACCTGTTGGCCGTGGTCGTCAAATACCAGGCAGGCGGCCCGCACCCGGCTGCGATCCCGCGCCGCCATGGGGATGGTCCCGCCCACCAGCCAGACGCCGTTCTGCTCCGCCACGCGGGCGAGGAAGGATTGCAAGGGGCCGCTGCCGGCCTCTTCGCGCAGAGGCAGCGCGTCCTCCCCCCGTTTGCCCATGAAGGCGAAGTTCTCCGGCAGCACCACCAGTCCCGCCCCGCCCTCGGCCGCCTCACGGATGAGCCGCTCCGCCTCGAAGAGGTTGGCATTCACATTGGGGCCGGTCGCCAACTGGACCGTGCCCACCTTCTGTCGATTCTTCATTGCTTCACCGTCGCCGCCCGCGCCGGCCCCTCCCGACATCGATGCGTTGCCCCACGGTAGCACCACGCGGGGCCCGAACGAAAGTCACCACCCGCTGACATGCCCAGGCTCGAAGCCGCCCGCGCGGGGCGGGCTCAATCAAGAAACAGGTTCTGTTCCCGCGGCTCGGGGGTCAGGGTCGGGTCCGGCGCGCGCGGGCGGGCGAGCCCGGGCTCCTCCACCCCTTGCGCCCCGGTGCCCGGCGAGTCGGAAGCGGGGGGCCCCGTCGGCGCCTGGTTCGCAAAGGGCTCCCAGCCGAGGCGCTTGAGCTCCGGATCGGACCAGGGACCGGTGACCTGATACTGGTAGCTGCCAAGCTTGTCGATGGCCCCGCCGATCACCTTGTCGACCAGATAGACGGCGGCCCCCGCCACCGGGCCGCCCGCCACAGCGGTCGCCAGGGCGACGCTGGACCCGATCCTCGGCTCCACCGTCACCGTCTGATTGAAGGTGCGGGCGCGCAGGTCCGTGAAACCGTTCGCGTGGATGGTGCTGGCGGGCCCCTCGATGTCGAAGCGGCGCAGCTCCGCCTGGCCGTCGCCCACGCGGATATCGGCGTCCATGCGCTCGAAGGAGAATCCCCGCTCATAGATGTCCGTGAAGTCGAGCGTCAGTCGCCGGCTGAGCGCCCCGAGGTTGAAGAACCCGAGCACCCGGCCGACCCCGGGCTCCAGGGCGAGAATCCGCCCGGCGCCCACCTGGGCCTCGATCCGGCCATCCGAGGTCACCGGGGCGAAGTCCGTCAGCCCCCCCGGCCAATTGAGCTGCGCCTTGGCCGTGAGCGGCGCCGCGCTCAGGACGGGCGCATAGTCGAGTGCGCGCAAAAGAAGGCCCGTGTCCGCCGACTCGAGCTCGACGGTGGCACGCGAGCGCCCTCCCCCCTCCCCATCCGTCCAGGTGGCATCCCCGGTCAGGCGGGTATCGCCCGGCCCGCGAAGCTCCAGATGGGGAAGGCGCAGACCGGATAGCTCTGGACGCAGGGTCAAGCTCAGCCGTCCCAGGCCGGCGTCTCCCCAGCGCAGATCCGCCACGCGCAGGTCGAGCGCGGGCAGGGGCTCACGGTGGCGCCCGCTCGCGCCCGGCGCCCCGGGCTCGGCGGAATCCTCAGATCCGACCAGGGCCCGCAGATCCAGTCGCTCCAGCCCGATGTCGAGCGGGGCACCGCTCCCCCTGGGCGGGACGTTGAGGCGCCCGGAAAGCTCCTTGGACTCCAGCCGCAGGTCCCAGCCGTCGTCCTGGGGGACCGCCCGCACCTGGGCGTCAGTGAGCCGACCCTCCCCCAGCCGCAGCTCGGCGACCCGCAGGTCGGCGTAGGTCAGGGCGAACGGCTCGGCCCCCGGTGTCGCGTCGCTCGTGCCCGGCAGGAGCCGCGGGCGCACGACCTTCCACCAATCCGTCCAGACCTCGAGGTCGAGTCGGTCCAGGGCGCCGTCGACCACCAGACCCGGGGCCTCGGCCGGGGGCGCGGCCGAGCCCAGGCGGACGCGGCCACGCTTCAGGCGGGGGCCCTGCGCCAGGCTCAGGTCCAGATCGAGACCCAGGTCCCCGACGGTCCCCTGCAGGGCCAGCGACTCCCCCGGCACCAGCGAGCCGCTCAGGGCCAGTGGCCGCGTCTCGGCCGCCGTCTTGCCCAAGGGCGCGGGCAGGTCCAGGGTCAGGCCGCTCAGCCTGGAGTCGAGCTGTAGATCGAGCGTCGGCTTGGCTCGTCTGAGATCGGCCAACCGCAGGTCAACCCCGAGGGTCCAGTCGAGATCGCCGCCCACCAGGACCCAGGCGGGGGACGGCAGACGGGCGGCAAGCTCGGTCACCGGACTCCGGCCCCGGGACCCGATCCGGGTGACGGCCGCGTCCGGGTCTCCCGCGTTGCCGGTGGCGATGGTCAGGGTGACGGGCCGCCCCCAGAGTTGCGCCGAGATGGCCTCGGCGCTCAGGGAATCGACCGTGAAATCGAGCGCCCCATCCAGATCGGTCAGACGCAACGGGGTCCCCTTGAGCCCAATCTCGGCGGGACCGGGCCAGGTGATGCGCCCGTCGGCCCGCAGCGGCTCGCCACGAGCCAGGGGGACATCGAGATCCAGGACCAGGTGCGAGCCGCCATCGGCCTCCAGGGAACGGGCGAGCGGGCCGAGCTGCGCGGCGAGCGGGGTCTCTCCCAGGATCCGCAGCCCGTCGGCCAGCGGTCCCTCGGTCTCACCCTGGATACGGATGCGGGGTGGGTCCCAGAGATCGGGGATCTCCGCCTGTGCGGCCTCGAGCGCGCTGTTCAGGATGCGCCCGGAGCTCACCTGGATATCCAGGCCCTGATCGAGAAAATGCAGACGCCCGGAGATCGCCTCGATTCGCGGCCAGCCCTCCAGGTAATCGAGGACGCCCCCCTCCAGCTCGAGGAGCAGCTCGAAACGGCCCTGATGCTCGCGAAAGGGATAGTCCTTCAGGGGCCCGCGCAGAATCAGATCCGCCTGGGGGATGTCGCCGTCCACGACCGCACGGCTGAGCCACCGGGTCAGGTCCGGGTGCAGGATGCCGACGGGCAGATAGGGCCTGATGTTGCCGCCGTTGCCGTCGCGCAGACGCGCGCGCAGGTCAAGGAAAGGACCCGCGGCGGCATCGCCCGCGGCCGGCAGATCCAGGCTGAAGCGCGCGCGGGCCGACAGGTCCCCGTTCTCCACGTGCAGGCTGCGGCCGTTCAGGCGCAGTCCGCCGTCAGGGACCCGCGTCCAGCCCAGAACGGCGCTGAACTGGTCGAAGGTGAGGATCCGATCGAAGGCGGGCGCGAGATCGAGGCGCAGGGTCTCGGAACCCAGTCGCAGGGTTCCGCCATCCTGGTCCGCGCGCAGTTGGGCGCTCAGGCCCTCGATCCCCGGGAGGCTTTCCGCCTGATCGATGCCGAGCCCCTCGCCCGCTGCCGCGATCCGCCACCGGGCGGCCGCACCCTGGGCATACGCCAGATTCAGGGCCAGCCGCTCCACGTGCCCGCGCGGGTGCCGAGCCAGGGCCTTGATCAGGGTCGGCGGCAGCGCCTTAGGGTAGAGCTCGGTGACGCGCTGGAGCAGCTCAAGATCGAAGCGTCCGGTGGCGAGGGTCACCCACTCGGGTCGCCCCCCCTCGCCCAGGCGCAGATCAAGATCGAGATCGGGCAGGTCTTTCCGGCCGATCGACAAGGCCAGGTCGCGCAGCCCGATCCTCCAGCCGCCGGCGGAGTGGGTGTCCTCGGCCGGGACGGGGTCGCCCTGGGAGAGGCGCAGCAGACCGCCGAGGCGATCGATCATCATCCCGTGATGCTGTCCGCCGCCAGCGAGCGCCTCGGCGCCAGGCGCTGACTCTGGCGACTCCGACTCTGGGGACGCCGTCTCCAGGGGCGCCGGGATTGGCAGCCGCACGCCGCGCGCGGCGAAGCGGACCAGGGACTCCGCAAGCGCCCCCGCCCTCAGGCGGAGCCAGCTCTCTATAACCAGGCTCTCCGTGGCGGCCTCATGTCCCTCGAGCAGCGGCGGGGGCAGCAGCCCGCTCAAGTCTGCGGCGCTCAGGTTGAGATAGAGGCTGCCCTCCCAGCCGGAGGGATCCAGCGCCTCGCCTTCCAGATCCGCCGACAACCGCAGGCTGGCATCGGCAGAATCGCTGCCGGGGCTGGCGTGGGCGAGGGTCGCGGGATGCGCCGACAGCTCGAGGCGATGACGCCCCGCCACGTTGTCCAGGCGCAGGCGAACGTCCGTCAGTCGGGGCAGCTCATGGGGGAGGCGATCGATGACCAACTGGACCTCGCTATCCTCCAGGCTCAGCCGTCCACGGCGCAGGAATCGTCTCAGGAACTTGGGGTCGGCGGTCTCGAGCGCCGCCAGGCCCTCGATGCGGATGCGTCCATTCGCGCGCAGCCGTGCCGTCAGCCGCGCACCCACCAGGGTCAGGGCGCGCACCTCCAGCTCGCCCTCGCGCAGAGACCGGACCAGATCGACATCCACCTCGAGGGCCTGGAGCCGGAGCACGTCCTCTCCCCCGCCCGAGTCCCCGATGACCGCGTCATCCAGCCGCAGGCGGGGCGACCAGCCGGCGAGCCGCAGAGACAGGTCCCCCACCTGCACCGGATGCCCCAGGCGCTTGGAGAGTGCCGCGGCGATCGGCTCCCGAAGGCCGTCGGTCAGGGGCAACGAAAGCCGCAGCACGCTGATCAGGATCGCCACCAGGACCAGCGCGACCATGCCGCCGTAGACGAGGCGGCCCAGGGCGCCGCGGAGCAGGTGGATCATTGGAGGAAGGGCCGAGGTCGGCCACGGCCACTGGACGGGAGTGCCAGGCCCATCGTCGCCGGAAGGGCGGGAAGATGTCGCGGCATGGCGATCGAAAACGGCAGGCTTCGGACTGTTCGGGTTGGATAAGGCCGGGTCAGATCAGGACCACGTCGTACTGTTCCTGGGTATAGAGCGACTCGGCCTGCAGACGGATCGGCCGACCGATGAACTCCTCCAGCTCCGCCAGATGGGCGGACTCCTCGTCGAGCAGGCGATCCACGACCTCCTGGGAGGCCAGCACCAGCAGGGTCTCGACGTCAAACTGGCGGGATTCGCGCAGGATCTCACGGAAGATCTCGTAGCAGGTAGTCTCGGCGGTCTTCATGGAGCCGCGCCCGCCGCAGCAGGGGCAGGGCTCGCAGAGCACGTGCTCCAGCGACTCGCGGGTGCGCTTGCGGGTCATCTCGACCAGGCCCAGGGAGGACACCTCTGTGATGTGGGTCTTGGCGTGGTCCCGGGCCAGACATTTTTCCAGCGCGCGCAGCACCTGGCGCTTGTGCTCGTCCTCCGTCATGTCGATGAAATCGATGATGATGATGCCGCCCAGGTTGCGCAGGCGCAGCTGGCGGCAGATCGCCTGGGCGGCCTCCAGGTTGGTCTTGAAGATGGTCTCTTCCAGATTGCGGTGGCCGACGAAGGCGCCGGTATTCACATCGATGGTGGTCATGGCCTCGGTCTGATCGATCACCAGATGGCCGCCGGACTTGAGCTGCACCTTGCGCTGCAAGGCCTTCCTGATCTCGTCCTCGACCCCGTAGAGGTCGAACAGCGGCCGCTCCCCCTGGTAGTACTCGATGCGCTCCTGGATCTCGGGGATGTACTTGGCGGCGAAGGGAAGGGCCTTATCGACCATGGCGCGGGAATCGATCCGCACCCGCTCCACCTCGGGGGTGACCAGGTCGCGCAGGGCCCGCAGGGCGAGCGGCAGGTCGTCGTGGACGAGCCCGATCTCGGTGGCCTGGACGCAGCGCTCCCTGACACCAAGCCACAGCTTGATGAGGAAGTCCATGTCCTTGACCAGGGCGTCCTCGCTCACCCCCTCTGCGGCGGTGCGGGCGATGAATCCGCCCTGCCCCTGGTGGGACTCGACGTATCGGCCGAGGATGTCGCGCAACCGCCGCCGCTCGTCCTCGTCCTCGATCTTCTGGGACACGCCGGTGGTGCCCAGGGCCGGCATGCAGACCAGATAGCGCGAGGCCACGGAGATGTTGGTGGTGAGCCGCGCACCCTTGGTGCCCAGCGGATCCTTGACCACCTGCACCACCAGCTCGTCGCCCTCACGCACCAGCTCGTGGATATGCTCGCCCCTGGATTCACCCTCGGCGCCGACGATGTCGGAGGCGTGCAGGAAGGCGGCCCGCTCCAGCCCGATGTCCACGAAGGCGGCCTGCATCCCGGGCAGCACCCGGCACACGCGTCCCTTGTAGACGCTGCCCACCAGGCCGCAACGCTCGGCGCGCTCGATGATGATCTCCTGGACCACGCCGTTCTCCACCACGGCCACCCGGGTCTCCGGCGGGGTCACATTGATCAGGATCTCCTCGCTCACCGGATCACCTCGATGCCCACCTGGGCGAGCAGACGGCCGGTCTCGAACAGGGGCAGCCCCATGACCCCGGAGTAGCTGCCGTTCAATCCGGAGACGAACAGGGCCCCGTAGCCCTGGATGGCATAGCCGCCGGCCTTGTCGCGCGGCTCGCCGGTATGCCAGTAGCCCAGGGCCTCCGACTCGTCCAGGGTGCGAAAGGTCACCCGGCTCTCGCTCAGGTCGGTGCGCTCCCCGTCCGCGGCGATCAGGGCCACCGCGGTCAGGACCCGATGCCAGCGCCCGGACAGGAGCTGCATCATCGCCAGACACTCCTCCCGGCTCCCGGGCTTGCCCAGCACCTGCTCGCCGACCACCACCGCCGTATCCGCCCCCAGCACGGGTCGGGGGTCCTGGCGGGGGATCAGCTCGCGCGCCGCCCGCGCCTTGGCGAGGGCAAGCCTCAGCACATAGTCCTCCGGGTGCTCCCCGGGGAGGCGGGTCTCGTCGGTATCGGCCTCGACCACCAGGAAGCGAACGCCGATCTGGCGCAACAGCTCGCGCCGGCGCGGCGAGCGCGAGGCGAGATAGATCTGGTGGTCCGCGTCGTTCATGTCCAGCTTCGTTTTCTTGCTCAGGAACGCCAGATCCGTCAGGCACGGTGGTAGGGATGCCCCTGACGGAGGCTCCAGGCCCGATAGATCTGCTCCGCCAGGATCACCCGCACCAGGGGGTGAGGGAAGGTGAGGTTGGAAAGCGACCAACGCTGGTCGGCCCGTGCCAGGCACTCTCCAGCCAGACCATCCGGTCCGCCCACCAGCAGGGCCCGGTCGCGACCCTCGGAGAGCCAGATACCGATGCGCCGCGCCAAGTCCTCGGTGCTCCACGGTTCCCCGCGCCCGTCCACGGCGGTCACACCGGCGCCCTTGGGAATGGCCTTCAACAGACGCTCGGCCTCGTCGGCGCGGGCCTGCTCCGGACCGGCGCTCTTCCCCCGACGCATGGCATCCACCTCGACCAGATGCAGCGCGCACTCGGGCGGCAGTCGCTTGGCATACTCGCGGTAGCCCGACTCCACCCAGTCCGGCATCCGCCGTCCGACGCTGATCAGATAGATGCGCATGAATCCTGGTGCGTCCCGCCGGCACGCGGGCCGCCGATGATAGCCGCCCCGGGGCCAACCCCGCCATTCCGGCCCCGCCATTCCGGCCGCAGCCAATCGGGCAGGCTATACTGCCCGGCCAACACCGAGAGCCGAACCCAGCTGCCATGCCGACCCAGCCCGACACCGTCTCCCGCGCCCTCGCCGACCTGCTCGCCGAGCGCATCCTGATCCTCGACGGCGCCATGGGCACCATGATCCAGCGCCACAGGCTCTCGGAGGCGGACTACCGGGGTGAGCGGTTCAAGGACTGGCCGAGCGACCTCAAGGGCAACAACGACCTCCTGGTGCTGACCAGGCCCGACGTCATCCGTGCCATCCACGAGCAGTATCTGGAGGCCGGGGCCGACATACTGGAGACCAACACCTTCAATGGCAACCGCCTCTCCCAGGCGGACTATGGCCTGCAGGACTATGCGGCGGAGATCGTCACCGCCGCCGCCCGTCTGGCGCGGGAGTGCGCCGATCGTTACACGTCGCTGAATCCGGACAAGCCCCGCTTCGTCGCCGGCGTGCTCGGCCCCACCAGCAAGACCGCCAGCATCTCACCGGACGTCAATGACCCGGGGGCGCGCAACACCCACTTCGACGAGCTGGTGGAGGTCTATATGGAGGCCACCCGGGCACTGGTCGCCGGGGGGGTGGACGCCATCCTGATCGAGACCATCTTCGACACCCTCAACGCCAAGGCCGCGGCCTTCGCCGTGGATCAGGTATTCGAGGAGGACGGGGTGCGCCTGCCGGTGATGATCTCCGGCACCATCACCGACGCCTCGGGCCGCACCCTCTCGGGCCAGACCGTCGAGGCCTTCTACAACAGCCTGCGTCACGTGCGCCCACTCTCCATCGGACTCAACTGCGCCCTGGGGCCGGACGCCCTGAGGCCCCATGTGGAAGACATGGCGCGGGTCGCGGAGTTCTACACCTCCTTCCACCCCAATGCCGGACTGCCCAACGAGATGGGCGAGTACGACATGACCCCGGACCAGATGGCCGCCCACATCTCGGAATGGGCCGACTCCGGCTTCGTCAATATCGTCGGCGGCTGCTGCGGCAGCACCCCCGAGCACATCCGAGCCATCGCCGACGCCGTGGCGGGCAAGATGCCGCGCCATCCGAAGGCCAATGACCACCGGATGCATCTCTCCGGACTGGAGGCGTTCAACGCCTGAACCGGGCCGCTTTCGATGCGGGCAACCCGGTGCGAGTTGTCATGAGGCTACCGGTTTAGCGCACGCGGCGGCTCCCGGAGCCCCGTTGACGTCGCCCGTACTGGTTTGCGAGGTCCGCCAATTCGAAGGTCTACCCGACGCTTTACGAACAGCCGGAAGCGCTGCCCGAGGGGTTGACCGGTGAGATCCTCGACGGCCAGCTCCACACCCAGCCCCGGCGTTCCGGACCCCATGCATTGGCAGCGGCGGGTCTGGCGCCGAGCTGTTCGGTCGCTTTCACCGCGACCGGGGCGGCCCCGGCGGATGGTGGATGCTGCCGGAGCCGGAGCTGCATCTCCTTCGGGATATAGAAGTGGATGTCCCCGATCTCGACGGCTGGCGCCGGGGGCGCATGCCGCGCATCCCCCCCGGGCACCGATTCGAGGTGGTTCCGGATTGGGTCTGCGAGCTCCTGTCGAGCTCCACCGAGAGCAAGGACCGCGAGATCAAGATGCCGATCTATGCGAAGTACGTCGTGGCGTACGCCTGGCTCCTCGATCCCCGAACCCGGACCATCGAGGCCTACGCCCTTGAACAGGGTGAATGGCAGGCCATCGGGCGCTTTACCGGAGACACCGTGGTCGGCATCCCACCGTTCGATGCGGTTACGATCGATCTGGCGGTCCTATGGGACAGCGGCAGCAGGCCCTGAGCCGCGCAGCGCGACGAGACGAGACCAACTGGACTTGGTCTTCTGGAGCGCGTCACGCACACCTTCAACATTCATGAGGCCAAGGCCGATCTGCCGCGACTGGTCGAGCAGGCCGCCGGGGGTGAGCCTTTTTCATCGCCAAGGCGGGCAAGTCCCTGGTGAAGGTGGTGCCCCTGGGGGCGCCCGAAGGCGGTCAGGCGCGCCGGCTTGGATTCCTGGTCGGTCAGATCGCGGTGCCGGAGGACTTCGACCGAATGGGTGGACCGGAGATCGAGCCAGGGCCGGTGCGGCGTATCTGAGGGACGGACGACGCCCTTGGGGATCGATCGGACGCCGCGGCGCCGGCAAAGGTCAGCGACACGGGCACCGCAGCCCGCGGCGCCCTGACCACAGCGTCAAGAAGGCGCCGCCCCTTGCAGCACCGCAGCGAGCGTCGAGAGGAAGATGCCGTTTTCCTCGGGTGTCCCCACCGTGACCCGCAGGCAGTCGGCGAGCAGGGGGTGGGCCCGGTTGAGGTTCTTGACCAGGACCCCGCGGCGCTTGAGGCCCTCGAAGATGGAATCCGCGCGCCCCCCGGGCATCCGCACCAGGATGAAATTGGCCTCGCTCGGATAGGGGTAGAGACCCGGCATGGCGCCCAGGGCCGCGAAGAGCCGGGAGCGCTCGGCGCGGATGGCCGCGGTCTGCCCGTCCAGCACCGCCTTGTGGCGCAGCGCGAAGGCCGCTGAGGCCTGGGTGAGCACATTGATGTTGTAGGGCAGCCGGGTCTTGTCGATCTCGTCGAGCCAGTCCCGGGGCCCGGCCAGATAACCCAGGCGCAGCCCCGCCAGCCCCATCTTCGAGACCGTGCGCATCACCAGCAGGTTGGGCCACTCACCCAGGCGGGACAGGAAGCTCGCCTCCGTGAAGGGCGCGTAGGCCTCATCGACGATGACCAGCCCGGGGGCGGCGGCGATGACGGCGGCGATGGCCTGCGGGTCGAACAGGTTGCCCGTCGGGTTGTTGGGATAGGCGATGAAGGTGAGGACCGGGCGCTCGCGCTCCATGGCCTGGAGCACCGCTGGCAGATCGAGCGAGAAATCCGCTGCCCCCAGCGGGACGCCCAGGTAGTCCATGCCCGCGAACAGGGCGATCATCCGATACATGACGAAGCCGGGGTCCAGGGACAGCACCTTGCGCCCCGGCCGGGCGAGGGTCAGCGCCAGCATCTGGATGAGCTCGTCGGAGCCGTTGCCGAGGAGGAGACCCATGGCGTCCGGGATCCCCATGGCGTCACGCAAGGCCTGCTGCACCGCGCGTCCACCAGGATCGGGATAGCGGTTGAGCTCCACGCAACGCAGCGCCTCCAGCCACTCGGTCTTGAGCGCGTCCGGCCACGGATAGGGATTCTCCATGGCATCGAGCTTGATGAGCCCTGCCGCGTCGGGCACATGGTAGGCGCTCAGGGCCCGGATCTCGGGGCGCACCAGGTCGGCGGCGGGATCGAGGCGATCAGACATCGCAAGGCCTTTGGGTCAATTCAGGCGCGGGGCTCACCAGCGCGGGGTTCAGGGACATCGCCCTCAACCCGACCGGGGGAGTCCGCGCTTCGTCGGAGCCGGGAACAGGAGGACGAGCGGGGCTAGCCAAGGGCCGCCGGATTCATCCGCCAGATCGACCAGGTCAGTGCGCCAGCGAAGGTCACCCAGGCAAGGTAGGGCAGGAGCAGCATGGCCGCAACGGCCTGGTGGCGCCAGAAGGCGGCGACGGTCGCCGCGATCAGCACCCAGAGCACCAGGATCTCGATGAAGGCCCAGGCCCCCTGGTGCCAGGCAAAGAAGAGCCAGGTCCAGAGCGCGTTCGCCGCAAGCTGGACGACGAAGAGCCCCAACGCCAGCACCGTGTCCCGGAGCGCCCCGCGTCGCCACACGAGCCAGGCTGCGACGGCCATCAGGAGATACAGGACACTCCAGACCGGACCGAAGAGCCAACCCGGTGGGGCCCAGACCGGGCGCTCGAGCTGCCCATAGAAGGTCGCGGCCCCCGCGGACGCGACGGCCCCGGCCGCCGCTGCCGCAGAGGTCAGCAGCAACCAGCCAACGAGCCCGAAGAACTGGTTGGAAGCGGAGCGATGAGCGATAGGGTTTGTCATGGGCAGGAATTCGGGTGTCGGGCGTCGATTGACCAGGCCGCCTCCGATTGCCGTTCCGCCTAGGACGACTTCCCCCGGTACTCCGCCGATCGCGCGTGGGCGGTAAGCCCCTCGCCGCGAGCCAGGACCGAGGCGGTGGGCGCGAGTGCCGCGGCACCG